>DATMFR010000014.1:0-480175 GCA_035556695.1 Roseomonas sp. | reverse complement strand
CGCGGGAGGACACCGACCTCTGGCCGGTCTTCACCCTGCCGGACTGGCTGCGCTACAAGGATGTGCTCGCCCCTGTCGTGGAGCAGGTCATCGCGCCGCTGAAGCAGCCGCGCGGCGTGGTCACCCGGCTGGCGCTGGTGCGGCTGCGGGCTGGTTCGCATGTCGCGCCGCATACCGACGGGCACCCGATGGCCGCGCGCGCGCACCGCATCCATCTTTCCCTCAGCAGCACGCCTTCGGTCGAGTACAAGATCGACGGGCGCAAGTTCACCATGCTGAAGGGGCACGCCTACGACTTCAACAACCGTGTCCGTCATTCCGTGCGCAACAATGGCAAGCGCGACCGGATCAACCTCTTCGTGGACTACTATCCCAATCCCGGACTGGTGATGCGCAACCCGCTGGATGTTTCCGCGCCGAGCTTCGCCAAGCCGACGCCGGTCATCAACTGAGCGCAGCTGCCTCAGCGCCCCTGCAGGAGCCGGTTGTAGACCGGCTTCAGCAGGAAGGGGCTGAGGAAGAGCGGGAACTGGCAGAGCGCGAAGAACAGCAGGATGCGGGGGTCGGTCGTTGCGGGCAGCACCGCCAGGTAGAGCGCCATGTTGCGGTTGCCCGAGAGCAGCCCGGCGGAGAGCGCGAGCCCCTGGCCCGCGGGCAGGAAGGCCAGCGCCGTCAGCAGGTTGAGGGCGAAGCTGCCGGCGAAGGCCAGCAGGATGCCGCCCAGCACGAAGCCCGGATCGGCCAGCAGCTTCGCCAGGACCCCGTCCATCACGCCGAAGCCGTAGAGCACCACCGAGAGCACCACGGCGCCGTCCACCGCCGGGCCCCAGCGGTGCAGGCGGGCGGGCCCCGCCAGCCGGCGGATCACCAGCGAGGCCAGCAGCGGCAGGCCGACCACGAGCGCCAACCGCCCCATCAGCGAGCCGATGGAGAGCGAGAGGTCCATGCCCAGCAGGCCGAGCGCCAGCGGCGGCGCGGTGAAGGGCACCAGCAGGGTGGAGAGCAGGGCGGCCACGAGGGAGATCTCGCCATCCAGCCCGACCAGCCGCGCGAAGGCGGGGGAGGAGGTGGCGGCGCAGCCAGTGGCCATGATGACCAGCGCCGCGCCGAGCGGAGCGAACTCGCCAAGAGCCAGCCCGGGCAGGTGGACGACAGCATAGGTCAGCAGGGGGCAGGCCAGCAGCAGCCAGCCGAGCAGCGCCGCCACCATCAGGGGGCGGCGCAAATAGCCGAGCACCTGTGCCGGATCGACCCGCAGCAGCACCAGCGTCATCAGCAGGGCCACGACCGGCGTGACCACGTCCCGCAGCGCCGCCGCAAGGGGCGGCAGCGCGAGGCCGGCAAAGATGCCGATGGCCAGCAGCAGGCTGCCCTGGCGGGCGGACCATTCGAGCAGGCGGATGGGCAGGCGGAGAATCGGAACGTCCTCGGGGCGGAGCGGCGGGAGGTTGGCCGCGTTCGCCTCCCGTTCTATATCCGGTCGGTGCGCACGCCAATCCTTCCTCTCCTCGCCCTGTTCCTGCCGCTGCTGCTGGGAACCATCCCGGCCCTGGCCGCCTGCACCGACGCGCCCGCGCCGAAGGTGAACTGGCGCCGCTGCCTGCAGGATGGGCAGGACCTCCGTCAGGCCGACCTTTCCAACGCCGTGCTGAACGATGCCAGCTTCGGCCGCAGCCGCATGCAGCAGGCGAAGCTGACGGGGGCGGAGGCGCCCGAGGCGCGCTTCACCTCCGCCGAGCTGACCGGCGCCGACCTTTCCGGCGCCACCCTGCGCGGCGCCGACTTCACCCGCACCCGGCTCGTCGGCGCCAAGCTGGTGCGGGCCGACCTCCGCCGCGCCCGCTTCTTCCGCGCCGACCTGACCGATGCCGACCTGACCGGCGCCGAGATCGCCGGCGCCGACTTCGCCGCCGCAACGCTGGATGGCGCCCGCTGGGTGGATGGGAAGAAGCGCTGCGCCGCCGGTTCCGTGGGGATCTGCCAGTGAGCAACTTTCCGACCGCGCCCCGCGCGCCCGATTATCTCTCCCGCCTCAACCCGGAGCAGCGCGCCGCCGTGGAGACGGTGGACGGGCCGCTGCTGGTGCTGGCCGGCGCCGGCACCGGCAAGACGCGGGTGCTGACGACCCGCTTCGCGCATATCCTGATGACGCGCCGCGCCTATCCCAACCAGGTGCTGGCCGTCACCTTCACCAACAAGGCGGCGCGCGAGATGCGCGAGCGCGTCTCCAGCATCCTTGGCCAGCCGGCGGAGGGGCTGTGGCTCGGCACCTTCCACGCGCTCTGCGCGCGGATGCTGCGGCGGCATGCCGAGTATGTCGGGCTTTCCAGCAACTTCTCGATCCTCGACACCGACGACCAGATGCGCCTGCTGAAGCAGGTGATGGAGGCCGCCGGCATCGACATGAAGCGCTGGCCGCCGCAGGGCATGATGGCGCTGATCCAGCGCTGGAAGGACCGCGGCCTGACGCCCGCGCGGGTCACGCCCGCCGAGGATTCCGACTACGCCAACAACCGCGCCCGCGCGCTCTACGCCGCCTATCAGGAGCGGCTCAAGGCGCTGAATGCCTGCGACTTCGGCGACCTGCTGCTGCACATGACGGAGATCCTGCGCACGCAGGAGGCGGTGCTGGCGCAGTACCACCGCATGTTCCGCTACATCCTGGTGGACGAGTACCAGGACACCAACCTGGTGCAGTATCTCTGGCTGCGGCTGCTGGCGCAGCGGCCCGACCCGGCCGAACGCAACATCTGCTGCGTCGGCGATGACGACCAGTCGATCTATTCCTGGCGTGGCGCCGAGATCGAGAACATCCTGCGCTTCGAGAAGGATTTTCCCGGCGCCACCATCGTGCGGCTGGAATCCAACTACCGCTCCACCGCGCCGATCCTGGCCGCCGCCTCCGGACTGATCGCGAAGAACAGCGGGCGCCTCGGCAAGACGCTGCGCCCCGGGCGCAACGACGCCAAGGGCGAGAAGGTGCGCGTCGTCTCGCTCTGGGATTCGGAGGAGGAGGCGCGGATGGTGGGCAGCCGCATCGAGGCGGCGCGGCGGGCCGGGCACAACCTTTCCGAGGTCGCCATCCTCGTGCGCGCGGGCTTCCAGACCCGCGCCTTCGAGGAGCGGATGATCACGCTGGGCGTGCCCTATCGCGTCGTCGGCGGGCTGAAGTTCTACGAGCGCGCCGAGATCCGCGACGCCATGGCCTATCTGCGCGTGCTGAACCAGCCGGCGGATGATCTCGCCTTCGAGCGCATCGTCAACACGCCGAAGCGCGGGTTGGGCGACACCGCCCTGCGCGCCATGCACGACATGGCCCGCAGCGAGGGCAAGCCGCTGATCGTCGCGGCCTGGCGGCTGATCGAGACCGGCGCGCTGCGCCCCAAGCCGCGCCAGGCGCTGCGCGAGCTGCTGGAAGGCTTCGCGCGCTGGCGCGAGATGCTGCCGCGCGAGGGGCATGTCGTCGTCGCCGGCACGCTGCTCGACGAGAGCGGCTATACGGAGATGTGGAAGCAGGACAAGTCGCCCGAGGCGCCGGGGCGGCTGGAGAACCTGAAGGAGCTGCTGCGCGCGCTCGGCGAGTTCGAGAGCCTGGCGGGCTTCCTGGAGCATGTCGCGCTCGTCATGGAGAATGACGAGAATGCCGAGGGCGAGCGGGTCAGCCTGATGACGCTGCACGCCGCCAAGGGGCTGGAATTCGACACCGTCTTCCTGCCGGGCTGGGAGGAGGGGCTCTTCCCGCACCAGCGCGCGCTGGACGAGGGGGGCGAGAAGGGGCTCGAGGAGGAGCGGCGCCTCGCCTATGTCGGCATCACCCGGGCGCGCAAGCACTGCATCATCAGCCATGCCGCCAACCGGCGCATCTATGCCAACTGGACCAGCGCCATTCCCAGCCGCTTCCTGGACGAGCTGCCGCCCGATCAGGTCGAGGTGGAGGGTGGCGCCGGGGCCGCGCGGGCGCGGATGATGAGCCAGCCTTCCGCCTTCCCCGACCAGTTCCCGCTGGTGGCGCGCAAGCCGCGGGTGATCGAGGCCGGTGCCTGGGAGGTGGCGGAGCGCCCGGCGCGCGCGGCAGGCATTCCGGTCGGCACGCGGGTGTTCCACAACAAGTTCGGCTATGGCCGCGTGGTGGCCGCCGACGAGAACAAGCTCGAAGTCGAGTTCGAGAAGGCGGGCCGCAAGCGCGTGCTCGACACTTTCGTGGAAAAGGCCTGACCGTGAACCGTCGCCACCCCCAGACGCTGGAAACCCTGAGCATCGACGGCCTGCCGGAGGAGGCGGTGCCGGCCTTCGAATCCGCGCTGCAGACCGTCTGCCCCAGCGTCGGCTATTTCCGCGACGATGCCACCGATACCTGGCGCCTGGAGGCCGTGCGCGAGACGGGTGTGGGCGATGAGGAACTGATCCCCGCCCTGGTGCTGGCCGCCGCGCTGTCCGGCATCGAGGCGCCGGAGCTGAAGCGGGAGCCGGTGGAGGCGGAGGGCTGGCTGGCCCGCACGCTGCAATCCTTCCCGGAGCAGGAGATCGGCGCCCGCGTGCTGATCCGCCCGACCCACCTGCCCAACCCGCATACCTATGGCCGCATCGTGCTGCGGCTGGATGCCGGGCTGGCCTTCGGCTCGGGCGAGCACGGCTCAACGCGCGGCTGCCTGATCGGCTTCGAGGGCATGGCGCATCGTCGGCCGCGCCGCATCCTCGACATCGGCACCGGCTCGGGCATCCTGGCCATGGCGGCGGCCAAGCACCTGAAGCGGCCAGTGCTGGCCACCGATATCGAGCCCTGGAGCGTGCGGATCACCGAGGAGAACGCGCGGATGAACGGGCTGCGCAACCTGATCCGCCCGCGCCTCGCCGATGGCTGGCGCCACCGGGCCGTGCGCTCGGGGACCTATGACCTGGTCTTCGCCAATATCCTGGCGCGGCCGCTCTGCTCCATGGCCAAGTCGCTGGCGGACCATCTGGCGCCGGGTGGCACCGCCATCCTGGCCGGGCTGCTGGGCACGCAGGTGCGGATGGTGCTGGCGGCGCATCGCCGCGCCGGGCTGGTGTTGGAGCGCCGCATCAACCAGGGTGCCTGGTCGGCCCTGGTGCTGCGCCGCCGCGGCTGAGGCGGAGGCTTTCCCGGCCGCTGCGGAAAAAGAAAACCGCCCCGCATCGGGGGAAGATGCGGGGCGGCTTGCAACGGAGCGGCGGGGGAGGGGGGGAGGAGGCACCGCTCCGCTTGTTGTATCCGGATAACCTCGGCCCGGCCTGCGGGTTGCAGGCCAGGACTCGATTTTCAGGCAGCGTTGGCCGGGCGGGCCTTGGCCGGCGCGTTGGCGGCCAGCCGCTCGCGGGCGCGGAACTCGTCCTCGAACACATGGGTGATGTCGCCACGGTTCAGGCCGATATCGGCCAGCTCGCGGTCGGAGAGGGTGGCCAGCTCCTCATAGACCCGGCGGCGGCGGGGATACTCGGCAACGGCGCGGAACAGGGCACGGGCAGCATTGCGGATCCAGCGGCCGATCGCCTCATCCCGCATACGGGTCGCCTCAAGGCGGATCGCCTCGGCGTTGCTCAGCACGTTGGCGCAGCTGGGGATGGCGGAGTCGAACTCCGGCTTGGTGATACGGGCGTTCATTGTCTAGCGTTCCATTTTCGCGTCGGGGCGGTCCGTGGGACCCGCTCGTGCCGTCGACCACCCGTCCCTGGCGCGTTGGCCGTGATGTAGTCCTTTACGCTGGCGAACAGGAGCGCAGCGATTGAAGCGGAGCCATGCGCAAGGCGCATTGAAACCTCTGGAAACATACCTTTAACGGGATACTAACCGAAGTGACACATGCCGAACGCCTCGCGGCACTCCGTGCGGAGCTCGCCAGCCTGGACATTGACGGGTTTCTGGTCCCACGCAGCGATGAGTACCTGGGAGAATACGTACCGCCGAGCACTGAGCGCCTTGCATGGCTGACCGGCTTCACCGGCAGTGCGGGCATGGCGATCGTCTTGGCGGAGCGGGCGGCGGTGTTCACCGACGGGCGCTACACCACCCAGGTGGCCAGCCAGACCGATCCCGCCCTCTGGGAGCGGCGCCACATCATCGAGCAGCCGCCGCAGGACTGGCTGGCCGAGCACGCGGCCGGGCGCAGCATCGGCTACGATCCCTGGCTGCACCCGCAGGCCGCCATCGAGCGGCTGGCCGGCTCGGGCGCGCGGCTGGTGCCGCTGGCGGCCAACCCGCTGGACACCGTCTGGCATGACCGCCCGGCGCCGCCGCACGCCCAGGCGGTGCCGCATCCGGCCGAGTTCGCCGGCGAGGGTTCCGGGGAGAAGCGCGCCGGGCTGGCCGCCATCCTGCGCCAGGCCGGCGAGGACACGGCCGTGCTCGCCGACCCGCACTCCCTGGCTTGGCTGCTGAACATCCGCGGTGGCGACCTGGAGTACACCCCGCTCGCCCTGGGCTTCGCCCTGCTGCACAGCGACGCCACGGTGGACCTGTTCATGGACGCGGCGAAGGTGCCGGAGGCGACGCGCGCGCATCTCGGCAACGCGGTGGTGGTGCATCCGCCGGGCGCCTTGCCGGCCATCCTGACGGGGCTGGCGGGGCAGACGGTGCGGGTGGACCCGGAGAGCACGCCGGCCTGGTTCGCCGCCACCCTGCGCGAGGCCGGTGCCACGCTGCGCCCGGGCGAGGACCTCTGCCGCCTGCCGCGCGCCTGCAAGAACCCGGTCGAGCAGGCGGGCGCCCGCGCCGCCCACCGGCGGGATGCCGTGGCCATGGCGCGCTTCCTGGCCTGGTTCGCCGCCGAGGCGCCGAAGGGCGGCGTGACGGAGATGAGCGCCGCCGACCAGCTCCTGGCCTTCCGGCGCGAGGCGCTGATGTTCCGCGCCGAGAGCTTCCCGGCCATCTCGGGCGCCGGCGAGAATGGCGCCATCGTCCACTACCGCGCCACCGAGGCGACCAACCGCACCGTCCACGCCAATGAATGCTACCTGGTGGACAGCGGTGGCCAGTACACCGATGGCACCACCGACATCACCCGCACCCTCTGGACCGGCCCCGGCACACCGCCGGCCGACCTGGTGGAGCGCTACACCCGCGTGCTGCGCGGCCATGTCGCCCTGGCCACGCTGCGCTTCCCGCAGGGCGTGGCGGGGCCGCATATCGACGCGGTGGCGCGGGCGCCGCTCTGGCAGGCCGGGCTGGACTATGACCACGGCACCGGTCATGGCATCGGCAGCTTCCTTTCGGTGCATGAGGGGCCGGTCAGCATCAGCCGGGCGGCGCGGCCGATTCCGGTGCGGGCAGGCATGATCCTCTCGGACGAGCCGGGCTACTATCTGCCGGGCGCCTATGGCATCCGCATCGAGAACCTGCTGCTGGCCCGCGCGGCGGCCGAGCAGCCGGACCAGGTGAAGCCTTTCCTGGAGTTTGAGACGCTGACGTTGGCGCCCTATGAGCGGCGGCTGATCGACGTGGCGCTGCTGAGCCCCGCCGAGCGTGCCTGGGTGGACGCCTACCACGCCCGCGTGCTGGCCGAGGTTGGCGAGCAGGTGGAGCCGGCGGTGCGGACCTGGCTGGCGGAGGCCTGCGCGCCGCTCTGAGGCGGGGCCGAAGCCGGGCCGCTCGAGCCCCGGCTTCAATCCGGCGGGAGGGCCGGGGATTCGCTTCCCTGGGAGGCGGGCGCTGCCGCAAGCTGCGCCCGTTCCGCCGCTGCCTTCGCGTGCACCGGCGCGCCGCATCTGATCGCGCCTCCGGAGCGCGGCCCTGGCACGGCGGCAGGAGCCCAGGACGCCGCCGCGTGCCCGCGGCCCGGTCCGGCCGCACGCGGCGCGCCTGCGGGCCCCGCCTGAGGGGAGAACGCAGATGTCCACCGCAACGGCGGTCGATGAGGGCCGCATGCAGGCCTTCATGGGCAAGATGCTCGACGACATGAGCGCGGCGATGAGCGGCGCGCTCGTGCTGATCGGCGACAAGCTCGGCCTCTACAGGGCGATCGCGGAGCATGGGCCGCTCACCGCCCAGCAACTCGCCGAGCGCACGGGCACCAAGGAGCGCTACGTGCGCGAATGGCTCGCCGCGCAGGCCGCCTCGGATTACGTGACCTATGACGCGAAGTCCGGCCGCTTCTCCATGTCGCCCGAGCAGGCCATGGCCCTGGCGCGGGAGGACAGCCCGGTCTTCGTGGCCGGCGCCTTCGACATCATCGCCGCCGCCTATATGGACGAGCCGAAGGTGCGGCAGGTCTTCCGCACCGGGGGCGGCGTCGGCTGGCACGAGCACAGCCAATGCCTCTTCCAGGGCACGGAACGCTTCTTCCGGACCTCCTACGCGGCGCATCTGGTGCAGGAATGGCTGCCCGCGCTGGAAGGCGTTGTCGCCAAGCTGGAGAAGGGCGCGAAGGTGGCGGATGTCGGCTGCGGCCATGGCGCCTCGACCATCCTGATGGCGCGCGCCTTTCCCAACGCCCGGTTCTTCGGCTTCGACTATCATGACGGCTCGATCGGCCGCGCGCGCAAGGCGGCGGAGGCGAGCGGGCTGGGCAATCTCCATTTCGACGTCGCCTCGGCCAAGGCCTTCCGCGGCTCGAACTACGACCTGATCACCGCCTTCGACTGCCTGCACGACATGGGCGACCCGGTGGGCGCGGCGCGGCGCATCCACGAGGCGCTGGCGCCGGACGGGACCTTCATGCTGGTCGAGCCCTTCGCGCGCGACCGCCTGGCCGACAACCTGAACCCGGTGGGGCGGATCTACTACTCGGCCTCGACCATGATCTGCACGCCGGCCTCGCTGTCGCAGGAGGTCGGGCTGGCGCTCGGCGCCCAGGCCGGGGAGGCGCGGCTGCGCGGGGTGCTGGAGGAGGCGGGCTTCACCCGCATCCGCCGCGCCGCCGAGACGCCCTTCAACATGATCCTGGAAGCGAGGCCCTGAAGGCAGGCGGGTTCAGAGGCCCGCCATCTCCCGCCACTCGGCCTCGCTGAGGGTGCGGATGCCGAGCTCGGTGGCCTTCTTGGCCTTCGAGCCGGCATCGGCGCCGATCACCACGAAGTCGGTCTTCTTCGAGACGCTCTTGGTCACCTTGGCGCCGAGCCGCTCGGCCACCGCCTCGGCCTCGTCGCGTGAGGTCTGCTCCAGCGCGCCGGTGAAGACCATGACCTTGCCGGCGAAGGGGCTGTCCCCCTCGGCGAAGCCGGCGGCCTCCTCGGGCGTCACCTCGCGGGCGAGGTCGTCCAGCGCGGCGAGGTTGCGCGGCTCGGCGAAGAACTCCACCAGCTCCTGCGCGATGGCCGGGCCGATGCCCTGGATGGAGCCCAGCTCCTCCCGCGCCTCGGAGCCGATGGTGGTGGCGGCCAGCATCCGCGCCCGCCAGTTGGCGAAGGAATGGTAGTGCCGCGCCAGCAGCTTGGCGTTCTGCTCGCCGATGCGGCGGATGCCGAGGGCGAAGATGAAGCGCTCCAGCGGCACCTGGCGGCGGGCCTCGATGGCGGCGAGCAGGTTGGCCACCTTCTTCGTCGCCGTGCCCTTGGCCGACTTGCCCCAGCCTTCCCACTGCCGCATGCGGTCGGTGTGCTGCGCCAGGCGGAAGATGTCGGCGGGGCTTTTCACCAGCCCCTCGTCGTGCAGCTTGAGGATGTTCTCCTCGCCCAGCCCCTCGATATCCATGGCGTTGCGGCTGACGAAGTGCTTCAGCCGTTCCACCGTCTGCGCCGGGCAGATCAGGCCGCCGGTGCAGCGCCGCACCACCTCGCCCTCGGGACGGACGGCATGGCTGCCGCAAGCCGGGCAGAGGGTGGGGAAGGCGAAGGGCTGGCTGTCCGCCGGCCGCTTCTCCAGCACCACGCCGACGATCTGCGGGATGACGTCGCCGGCGCGCTGCAGGATGACGGTGTCGCCGATGCGGACATCCTTGCGGGCGATCTCGTCCTCGTTGTGCAGCGTCGCATGCTGCACCATGACGCCACCGACACTGACCGGCTGCATCACCGCGCGCGGCGTCAGCGCACCGGTGCGGCCGACCTGGATCTGGATGTCGAGCAGGGTGGTCATGGCCTGCTCGGCCGGGAACTTCCAGGCGATGGCCCAGCGCGGCGCGCGGCCGACGAAGCCGAGGCGGGACTGCCAGTCCAGCCGGTCCAGCTTGTAGACCACGCCGTCGATGTCATAGGCGAGGCCGGCGCGCTGCGTCGCCATCTCGGCCTGGAAGGCCTCGGCGGCGTGCTCGTCCGGCAGCGGGCGGGACAGCGGGTTCACCGCGAAGCCCCAGCCGCGCAGCCGGTCCAGATAGCCGGAATGCGTCTCCGCCACGGGCTCGCTGGACTCGCCCTGGGCATAGGCGAAGAGGCGCAGCGGGCGCCTGGCGGTGATGGCAGGGTCGAGCTGGCGCAGCGAGCCGGCGGCGGCGTTGCGGGGGTTGGCGGGGATGCGGATTTCGGGGCCGACCTTCTCGCCCCGTTCGCGGCGCTCCTCGCGTTCCTCGGCGAGGCGCTGCTGCTCGGCCTGGAACTGGAGGAAGTCCGCCTTGCTCATGAAGACCTCGCCACGGATCTCGATGCTGGCGGGGTGAGGAGAGGGGAGACGGCGCGGCAGGATGGCTTCGTCGAAGGTTTCGAGGTTGCGGGTGATGTCCTCGCCCACCGTGCCGTCGCCGCGGGTGGCGCCGCGCACGAAGCGGCCCTCCTCGTAAAGCAGGTTGACCGAGAGCCCGTCGATCTTGGGCTCGGCCACGAATTGCAGCGTCTCGTCCTCCGGCAGCTTCAGGAAGCGGCGGATGCTCTTGGCGAACTCGGCGAAATCCTCCGGCGCGAAGGCATTGTCCAGGCTCAGCATCGGCGTGCGGTGGCGGGACTTGGCGAAGCCGGCGGCGGCGGGGGCGCCGGGGGCGGCCTCGCTCGGGCTGTCCGCCCGCTTCAGCGCCGGGAAGCGCGCCTCGATGGCGGTGTTGCGGCGGCGCAGGGCATCGTATTCCGCGTCGGTGATCTCCGGCGCGTCTTCCTGGTGGTAGGCGATGTCGGCCGCGGCGATCTCGCGCGCGAGGGCGGCAAGCTCCTCGGCGGCCTGGGCCTCGGTCAGGTCCTGGACGGGAATCGGGCGGAGGGTCGCGCTCATGCCGCCCTGCTAGCCTGCCCGGCGCCCGGCGGGAAGCGGCGGCCGCATTCCGTCCGGGCGGCGAATGTCCTAACCTGCGCGGCGTTCAGGAGCCCGAGACATGCCGGAGCCATCGATCCTCGCGCTGTTCGCCGCCGCCTGCCTGGCGCTCGCCATCACGCCCGGGCCGGACATGCTGCTGGTGGCCTCGCGCAGCCTCAGCCAGGGGCGGGCGGCGGGCTTCGCGACGCTGGCGGGCATCCAGGTCGGCATCTATGGCCATGCGCTGGCGGCGGCGCTGGGGCTCTCGCAACTCTTCGTGCTGGTGCCGCTGGCCTATGACGTGGTGCGCTATGCGGGCGCGGCCTACCTGCTCTGGCTGGCCTGGAGGGCGATCCGCGCCCCCGCGCCGGCGGCCAGCGCGCCGCCCGGGCTGCGCCGCGCCCCGGTGGGTGCGATGTTCCGCCAGGGGCTGCTGACCAACCTGCTCAACCCCAAGGTGGCGCTCTTCGTACTGGCGCTGTTCCCGCAGTTCCTGCGGCCGGAGGCGGGCTCGGTGCTGGCGCAGAGCCTGGTGCTGGCGACGGTGCTCAACGTGATCGGCGCGACGGTGAACGGGGCGGTGATCCTGGCGGCCGGGCGCATTGGCCGCACGCTGTCCGGCGGGCGGCTGGGCCGGGCGCCGCAGTTTCTGCTGGGGACGGTCTTCGCCGGCCTGGCGGCGCGGCTCGCCTTCGAAGGGCATCGGTAGAACGGACAGAAAGAAGATTGGGGTCCGGGGAAATCCTTCCCCGGCCTTTTTCATCCTTCTGGCGGAGGCAATGCCGCTCGCCTTGCCGCGGAGCGCGACGCTAAGCTCCATCCCCTGGCCTTTCCCTTGCCGCTGCCTGTCATGAAGCCCCTGCGCCTCGTCCTTCCCCTGGGAGTGCTGACCGCCCTGCTGGCCGGCTGCGCGCCGCGCATGATCGGCCCGGGTCCCGCGATCATGCCGGCCAGCATGGCGGCGGAAGCCGTCACCATGCCGGATGGCGCCGCGCTGCCGCTGCGCTCCTGGCCGGCGCAGGGGCCGACGCGCGCCATCATCCTTGGCCTGCACGGTTTCGGGGACACCGCCAACAATGCCTTCGCCCGCGCCTCGCAGGCCTTCACCGCGGCGGGGGTCGCCTTCTACGCCTATGACCAGCGCGGCTTCGGCGGTGCGCCGCATCGCGGCGTCTGGCCGGGGGTGGAGGGGCTGGTGCAGGACGCGGCGCGGGTGGCGCGGCTGATCCGCGAGCGCAATCCCGGCGTGCCGCTTTACCTGATGGGCGAGAGCATGGGCGGCGCGGTGGCGCTGGCCGCCGCCGCCTCGGCCGACCCGCCGCCGGTGGAGGGCATCATCCTGGTGGCGCCGGCGGTGGAGGGGCGGGCGAGCATGTCCTGGCTCACGCGCGGCCTGCTCGACTTCGCCGCGCATACCGTGCCGCTGCTGGAGATCCGCAACTCCGCCCCCGGCTTCACTCCCACCGACGACGAGGAGGCGATGCGCGGCTGGGGCCGTGATCCGCTGACCTACAAGGAGGTGCGGGTGGATGCGGTGTTCGGGCTGGTCGGGCTGATGGATGCGGCGGTGGCGGCCGCGCCGCATGTCCGGCAACGCCTGCTGGTGCTCTATGGCGGCGAGGACCGGATCATCAATGCCGACCCGGTGCGGAGCCTGCTGCGGCTGCTGCCCGACCCGACGCAGCAGCGTGGCGCCTATTACCCGCAGGGCTACCATATGCTGCTGCGCGACAAGAACCGCGCCACCGTGGCGGCCGACGTCCTGGCCTGGATGCAGGACCCGGTGGCACCGCTGCCCTCGGGCGCGGACAGGGCGGCGCAGGCTTGGGTGGCGCAGGAGCATTAGACCGCCTGCGCGATGATCTCTGTGGGCGCGATCAGGCCGCGCTCCAGATTGCCGATCATGTTGGCGGCTTTCTGAGGGGCCGAGGCGCCCATCAGGAGATGCAGGCCGAGTGGCGGCGGTTCGCCGGTCTGGGCGTTCTGGGTGCGCATCTGCTGGAAGAAGGCGATGGCGAAGTCGCGGCGGCTGCGCTCCTTCCGGACCGCGAAGCCCGCGCTTTCCAGCAGGCGCCGGTAAGTGGCGGCACTCTCGACGAAGCTCGTCTCGGCGCTTGATGCCCAGGGGACGGGAAAGCTCAGTTCGCCTTCCCCTTCGCGCATGACGTCATAGACTCCGAAGAGCCCGCCAACGCGAACCACTCGGCGAACCTCGCGGAAGAGCGCCCCCTTCTCCTGGATGTTCATGCCGACATGCAGCATGTAGGCGCCATCGAAGGTGCCGGGTGCGAAGGGGAGGGCGAGCGCATTGCCCTGCCGGTAGGAGACCTGGCCCTCCAGCCCCACGCGCCGCGCCAGGGTCTCGGCCAGCCGGACGTATTCCTCCGTGAGATCGATGCCGGCGACCCGGCAGCCACGTTCGGAAGCGAAGTAGCGGGATGCCCCGCCCAACCCTGACCCGATATCAAGCAGATCGAGGCCCGGCCTTGTCTCCAGCTGGTCCGCGAAGTCGATCGTCGCCTGCCGCCCGCCGATGTGGAACTCATCGACCGGCGCGAGGTCGGCAGGCGTGAGGTGGTGGAGGTCTTTCCCCGAACTGGCAAGGGCGTGGAGGACCGCCTGCTCCAGCGAGCCGTGCGTGTAGTGCTGCTCGACGGATCGTTCGACTTCCATGGACTGCCCTCCTGGGACGAAGCGATGTGCAGGCCAATCGCAGCTCCACACTCCGGGGGCGGATTTTCAGCCACGGCGAGGGCGCTGGATGATCGTTTCGTCATTAAAATAACATGCGCTTTCCGGGGCGTGCCAGCGGAACTGACTGGCGAGCCGGGTCGGCCGCCGCCTGCCGGTCCGCGGCGGGGCTGTTGGCACAGCGCGCGTGCCGATGCGGAAGCCTCGGCCGCGATGAGCCGCCGCCACCGATCGGCATCGAGCGGCCGCTAAGCCGCCTGCCGGATATGGCGGCGGACGTTGCTCAGCAGGCGGGCGGCATTGGCCAGGCGCTCCGCCGGGGTGTCGCTGGGCTGTCGCAGCACCAGCCGCTCGCCTTCGAGCTGGGCCACGGCGCCCTGCGGCCCCACCTCCAGCCGCCGCACCCCCAGGCGCCGGCAGCGCAGCCGCAGCCGCCCGATATCCAGCCAGTGCCGCACCGGCGGCGGTGGCGGGCCGAAGCGATCCTCGATCTCCTCGGCGAGCTCCTCCAGCGCGCCGGCATTGCCCTGCCGCAGCAGCTCGCCCATGCGGGCATGCAGCTCGATGCGCAGCGCGTCCTCGGCGACATAGTCCTCCGGAATGGCGGCGCTGATGCCAAGCGCCACGGCGGGTGACCATTCCTCCCGCGCCGCCTCGCCGCGCGCGGCGTGGAGCGCGCCATCCAGCATGTGCTGGTAGAGGCCGATGCCGATCAGCTTGACATGCCCGGCCTGCTCCTCGCCCAGCAGGTCGCCGGCGCCGCGCAGGTCCATGTCGCGCGCGCTGATGGCGAAGCCGGCACCGATGCGGTCGAAGGCCTGGAGGGTGTGCAGGCGGCGCTCGGCGGCGGCGGTCGGCGGCGCCTCGGGGTCGGTCAGCAGCAGGATGTTGCCGCGCGCCCGGCTGCGCCCGACACGGCCGCGCAACTGGTGGAGCTGGGTCAGGCCGAACAGCTCGGCGCGCCAGACCAGCATGGTGTTGGCACGCGGGACATCCAGCCCCGTCTCGACGATGTTGGTGGAGAGCAGCGCATCCGCCCCGCCGCCGGCGAAGCGCACCATGGCGGCGTCGATCTCCTCGGCGGGCATGTCGCCATGCGCCTCGATCAGCTTCAGGCGCGGCAGCAGGCGTCGGATGCGGGCACGCATCGGCGCGATGTCGGCGATGCGCGGACAGACGATGAAGCTCTGGCCGCCGCGGCGCTGCTCGCGTTGCAGGGCCTCCTTCACCATGCTGTCGGTCCAGGGGGCCTGGAGCGTGCGGATCGGCTGGCGGCGGGCCGGCGGGGTGGCGATGACGCTCAGCGCCTGCAGACCGATCAGCGCCGCTTGCAGCGTGCGCGGGATGGGGGTGGCGGTGAGGGTCAGGCAGTGCACGTCCTGCCCGAGGCGGCGCAGCATGGCCTTCTGCCGGGCACCGAAGCGCTGTTCCTCGTCGATGATGACGAGGCCGAGCTTCGCGAAGCGCACGTCTTTCGCCGCCAGCGCCTGGGTGCCGATGGCGATGCCGACCTCGCCCGCGGCCAGCCCCGCCTTGGTGGCGCGCGCCTCGGCGGGCGAGGAGAGGCGGGAGAGCAGTTCGATCCGGGTGCCCAGTGCGGCGAAGCGGCGGCGGAAGGTCTCCAGGTGCTGCCGCACCAGCACGGTGGTCGGCGCCAGCACCGCCACCTGGTAGCCGGCCAGCACGGCGGCGGCGGCGGCGCGCAGCGCCACCTCGGTCTTGCCGAAACCGACATCGCCGCAGACCAGCCGGTCCATCGGCCGGCCGGCGGCGAGGTCGCGCAGCGTCGCCTCGATGGCCGCCTCCTGGTCCGGCGTGGGGGCGAAGGGGAAGCCGCCGATGAAGCGCTGGTACGCGGCCTTCGGCGCGCGCAGCACGGGCGCCTTGCGCGCCTCCCGCTCCTGGGCGAGCGCCAGCATGGCGTGCGCGGTCTCGGCGATCTGCGCCTCCACCTCGGCGCGCCGCTTCGGCCAGGCCTCGCCGCCCAGACGGTCGAGGCTGACGCTCTCCGCCTCGGCGCCATAGCGCCAGACGCGCTCCACCTCATCGCCGGGCACCAGGGCGGTGGCGCCGCCGGCATATTCGAGCCGCAGGCAGTCCTGCGCGACGCCGTCCAGATCGACCGTCTCCACGCCGCGCAGGGCGCCGAGCCCGTGCTCCAGATGGACCACGGCGTCACCGATCTGGAGCTGCGCGGCGCCGAAGATCAGCTCGGGCGAGGGGAGGCCGCGCTCGCGCGCATAGGCGGGGCGCACATCGGCCAGCGCGACCACCGTCGCCTCCCCGCTGCGGAAGCCGCTGGCCAGCGCGCCATCCAGCCGGGCGAAGATGCCGGGCGGCGCGGCGCGCAGGGCGAGCCAGCCGGACAGTGGTTCGGCCGGCGCACCCAGCCGCTCGGCGGCGAGGCGCAAGAGGGCGCGGGCGGCGCGGGGCGGGCCGGCCAGTGCCACGCGGCGCCCAGCCGCGCGCTCGGTCTCCAGGAAGTCGAGAAAGGCCTCCTCCGGCTCCTCCTCCCCGGCGAAGCGGGGCAGGTGGCCCGGCGGCTCCTCCGGAGCCTCCTTCAGCACGGTCACCTCGCGGCCCGCCAGCGCAGCCTTCCAGGCGGCGCGGTCGAGATGGAGGGCGGCCGGCTCGCTCAGGCGCGGCGCGGTCTCCTCGCCGGTGTCCAGGCTGAGGCGGGTGCGGAAGGCCTCGGCCACCTCCTGCTCGCGGCGGACGCGGCCTTCCTCCACCTCCGGCTCCTCCACCAGCCGGGCATCGGGCAGCAGGTCGAAGAGGCTGATGAGTTCGGAGTGAAATTCGGCCAGGGCATGTTCCGTGCCGGGCGGCAGTGGCAAGGTCTCGCCCTCGGGGTTCACGATCTCCGAGGCGGGGCCGAGCGTCACCGCCTCCACCTCCGCCACGCTGCGCTGGGTCAGCGGGTCGTAGCGGCGGATGGCGCCGATGCGCCCCTCCTCCAGCTCGACACGGCAGGGCTCGGCGTCCTCGGTGGCGGGGAAGATGTCGAGCACCGCGCCGTGCAGGGCGGCCTCGCCCGGCTCGTCCACCCGCTCGTCCAGCACATAGCCGAGGCGCAGGAGGCGGTCGTGCAGCGCCTCGCGGTCCAGCGCCTCGCCGGTGCGCAGGGTCAGCCCGTCCAGCGCGGCAGGCGGCGGCAGGCGCTGCATCGCCGCGGCCAGGCTGGCGATCACCAGGCGCGGGCCGCGCGCCGGCCGGGCCAGCACCGCCAGCGCCGCCATGCGGCTGCCCATCACGGCGCGCGAGGGGGAGATGCGGTCATAGGGCAGGCAATCCCAGCCCGGCAGCAGCACCACCTCCAGCCCGGGCGCCAGCGCCCGCACGGCATGGTGCAGCCGGGCGGCGCGCGCGTCCGAGCGCGCCAGATGGATCAGCCCCGCCCTCCCGCTCTCCTCGGCCCGCTCCACCAGTTGCGCGGCCAGCAGGCCCTCGGGTTCCAGATCCATCGCGTCGTCCTGTCTCCGGGCGCCGGTCCGTCGCGGCGCCCCTGCAAGCCATCCTAACGCGCCAAGCCCACAAAAAGGTCCGGCCGGCGCGCAACGGCCCCGGAGGCCCGCCACGCAATGCCGTGACGGGCGGAACCGCGCCCTGCCCTGCGGGTTTCCGGCACAGGTGCGGCGACGAGCGGCTGCGCATTGCATGAAGCGGCGGGCGCCGCATCGCCGCGGCTGCCCCGCCCCGAGAACAGGATTTCCCCGCATGAAAGCTGTCGTTTTCCATGGAATCGGCGACATCCGTCTGGAGACGGTGCCGGAGCCGAAGATCCGGCACGCCACCGACGCCATCGTCCGGCTGACCGCCAGCGCCATCTGCGGGACCGACCTGCACATGATCCGCGGCACCCTGCCGGGCATGAAGCCCGGCACCATCCTCGGGCACGAGGGCGTGGGCATCGTCGAGGAGGTCGGGCGCGGCGTGCGCAACCTGCGCCGCGGCGACCGCGTGGTGATTCCCTCCACCATCGGCTGCGGCAACTGCTCCTACTGCCGCTCCGGCTATTCGGCGCAGTGCGACGACGCCAATCCGAACGGCCCCACCGCCGGCACCTCCTTCTTCGGCGGTCCCGAGATGACCGGGCCCTTCGACGGGCTGCAGGCGGAGTATGCCCGCATTCCCTACGCGCACCACAACCTCATCCGGCTGCCGCGCGACGTCTCCGACGACCAGGCGATCCTGCTCTCCGACATCTATCCCACCGCCGATTTCGGCGCGGTGCTGGCGGAGGTCGGCGCGGGGGACGTGGTGGCGGTCTGGGGCTGCGGGCCGGTCGGGCTCTTCGCCGTGCTCAGCGCCTTCCAGCGCGGCGCGCACCGCGTCCTGGCGGTGGACGGGCATGCCGACCGGCTGGAGAAGGCGCGCGAGCTGGGCGCGGAAACCATCAACTTCAACGAGGAGGACCCGGTCGCGGCGATCAAGGAACTGACGCGCGGCATCGGCCCCGACCGTGCCATCGACGCGGTGGGCGTGGATTCCGAGCGGCCCAAGCAGGGGCCTGCGGCCGTGAGCGGCGCGCAGGCGAAGCAGTTCGACGAGCAGGTGGCGAAAATCGCCCCCGACGCGAAGCCGCAGGGCGCGCTGTGGAAGCCGGGCGACGGGCCCTCGCAGGTCAGCCAGTGGGCGGTGCAGACGCTGGCCAAGGCGGGCACGCTCGGCATCATCGGCGTCTATCCGCAGACCGACCTGTTCTTCCCGATCGGCGCGGCGATGAACAAGAACCTCACCATCAACATGGGGAACTGCAACCACCGCACCTACATCCCGCGGCTCATCGGGATGGTGGATGCGGGAACGGTGGACCCGGCCAGCATCCTGACGCAGCACGAGCCGATGACGGATGTGATCGAGGCCTACAAGCAGTTCGACCTGCGCAAGCCCGGCTGGGTGAAGGTGGAGTTGAACCCGGCGGGCTGAACGCCGGAGGCCCCGCTGCTCCGGCTGAACATTAAGAATCAACAAGCTGGGCAACCATGCCGGAAGGCCAAGATTAGCTTGTCCAAGCGGGGGGCATCAAACGGAGGGCGGAGCCTTGAAGCACCGAGCCGCAGCGCAACCATTGCTTCGCTGCCGCGCAGGCGGCTCCGCCCCCGTTCCGCGGCACGCTGGCTGAGCCACCATGGCGCAGCACTTCTCTCCCAGCGCCGACACCATCCTGCGCGCGGCGCTCGCGGGCGCTGCCCTTATGGTGGTGGCGTTTCTGGCCGTCCTGCTGATACGGCCCTACACCGCCTATTCCACCTCGCAGAACCGCATCGTCGAGCAGCCCGTGCAGTTCAGCCATGCCCACCATGTCGGCGGGCTCGGGTTGGACTGCCGCTACTGCCATGACTCGGTGGAGAACTCGGCCTTCGCCGGCCTGCCGCCGACGCACACCTGCATGACCTGCCACTCGCAGCTCTGGACCAATGCCGAGATGCTGGCGCCGGTGCGCCGCAGCCTGGGCGAGGGCAAGCCGATCCCCTGGCAGCGCGTCAACCAGGTGCCGGACTACGTTTATTTCGACCACAGCGTCCATGTGAAGAACGGCGTCGGCTGCAGCACCTGCCACGGCCCCGTGCACACCATGCAGCAGGTCTGGCAGGACAAGCCGCTGACCATGCAGTGGTGCCTCGACTGCCACCGGGACCCGGCGCAGTTCCTGCGGCCGGAGGACAAGATCCTCGACATGAACTGGACGCCGCCCGCCGACCAGGAGGAGCGCGGCCGCAAGCTGATCCAGCACTACCTGATCGAAACCAAGAACCTGACGGATTGCTCGCGGTGCCACCGATGACGCCCCTGCTCGGACGCCGCCAGGCCGCGCTTGGCCTGCTCGCCTCCGCCCTGACGCTGACGTCCTGCGGCGAGCCGGAGGAGGAGATCCTCCCCTATGTCAACAAGCCGGACGGGCTGACGCCGGGCGTCTCCCAGCGCTTCGCCACCAGCCTGCCGATGGGCGGCTATGCGCGCGGCGTGCTGGCGACGACCTATGAGGGGCGGCCGGTGAAGCTGGAGGGCAATCCGCGCCATCCCGCCAGCCAGGGCGCCACCGACCTTTTCACCGAGGCGGCGATCCTCTCCCTCTACGACCCCGACCGCTCCCGCAGCCTGCGCCGGGAGGGGCGGGTGGACACCTGGGAGAGGTTCGAGGCGGCGTTGCTGCCGCGCCTCGCTGCGGCCGAGGCCAATGGCGGCGAAGGGCTGCGGCTGCTGACGGGACATCTGACCTCGCCGACGCTGCTGCGCCTGATCGGCGCCCTGCGCGAGCGCTTCCCCGCCATGCACTGGCATGTGCACGAACCGGTTGCCGAGACGGCGGCACGCAGGGGCGCCGAACTGGCCTTCGGCACGCCCCTGACCGTCCTGCCGCGCCTGCAGCGGGCCCGGGTGATCCTGACGCTCGATGCCGACCCGCTCGGGCCAGGGCCGGAGCAGATCCGCCATAACCGCGCCTTCGCCGCCATCCGCACCGCCCGGCGTGACAATCCCGGAGGCCTCGCGCGGCTCTATGCGGTGGAACCGGTGTTCTCCAACACCGGCGCCAAGGCCGACCACCGGCTGGCCCTGGCGCCGGCCGGATTGCGGGACTTCGCCGTGGCCCTGGCAGTGCGGCTGGGCGCCGACCTGCCCGTGCCTGCGCTGCCTGAGCCCGCCGCGCGCTTCCTGGACGCGGTGGCACAGGACCTCCAGGCCGCGCGTGGCGCGGCGCTGGTGCTGGCCGGATCCTGGGCACCGCCCGAGATGCAGGCGCTGGTCCACTGGATCAACGACCGGCTGGAAGCGCCGGTGGACCATCTGCCGCCGCCATCCGGGCAGCCGGAGGATCTCGCCGCCCTGGCCGGGGCGCTGCGCGGCGGCGCGATGGACACGCTGGTGATCATCGACGCCAACCCGGCCTATGACGCGCCGGCGGACCTCGACTTCGCCGGCGCGCTGCGGGACACGGACGCCTTCACCGTGCATCTCGGCCCCTGGCGGGGCGAGACCGGCGCGCTCTGCCGCTGGCACCTGCCGCAGCATCATCCTCTGGAGGACTGGGCCGACCTGCGCGCCAGCGACGGCACGGCCAGCATCGCCCAGCCGCTGATCCGGCCGCTCTACGCCACCCGTTCCGCCGCCTGGCTGCTGGGCCTGATGCGCGGGCGGCTCTCGCTGGAGTCCTATGCCGCGGTGCGCGAGACCTGGGCGGCGCAATGGCCGGCGGAAAGCTTCGAGGCGACCTGGCGGCGCGTGCTGCACGATGGCATCGTGCCGGACAGCGCCGCGACGCCCCTGCCGCGGCCCGCCGCCCGCGCCCCGGCGCTGCCGCCCGCGCCGGAGTCCGGCCTGACCCTGCTGCTGCGCCCGGACCCGACCGTCTGGGACGGGCGGCACGCCAACAATCCCTGGCTGCAGGAATGCCCGAAGCCGCTGACCCGGCAGGTCTGGGGCAATGCGGCGCTGATGGCGCCCGCCGAGGCGGAGCGGCACGGGCTCCGCGAGGGCGATGTGGTGCAACTGCATGCCGGCGGCCGGATGCTGGAGGCGCCGGTGCTGCCGCTGCCCGGCATGGCGCCGGGCGTGGCGATGCTGAGCCTCGGCTATGGGCGGCGGCAGGCCGGGGCCATCGGCAATGATCTCGGCGCCAACGCCTATGCGCTGCGCCGGCAGGATGCGCTCTGGGAACTGCCGGGGCTGCGGCTGGTGCCGGCCGGGCGGCGGGAGGAGATCCTGCGCTTGCAGGAGATGCACCGGCTGGAGGGCGAGGCGCAGGAACTGCTGCCCGAACGCGCCTTCACCGACCTGCTGGAGCATCCGCTGGAGCCCGAGCCGGAGGAGCCGCCGGCCAGCATCTTCAAGCCGCTGGAGCCGGATGCGCCGGTCGCCTGGGGCATGGTGATCGACACCACGCTCTGCACGGGCTGCAACGCCTGCGTCGTCGCCTGCCAGGCGGAGAACAACGTTCCGGTGGTCGGGCCCGGAGATGTGGCGAAGGGGCGCGACATGCACTGGCTGCGCATCGACACCTACTGGCATGGTCCGGAGGCGCAGCCGCGGCCGGGCTTCCAGCCGGTACCCTGCATGCATTGCGAGGCCGCGCCCTGCGAGCCGGTCTGCCCCGTCGCCGCCTCGGTGCATGACGCCGAGGGGCTGAACGTGCAGGTCTACAACCGCTGCATCGGCACCCGCTTCTGCCAGGGCAACTGCCCCTACAAGGTCAGGCGCTTCAACTTCCACGGCTATGCCGACGGGCAGGAATACGCCAACCAGGGCGAGCCCATCGTCGCCGCGCACTACAATCCCGACGTGACGGTGCGCGGCCGCGGCGTGATGGAGAAGTGCACCTACTGCGTGCAGCGCATCAGCGCCGCGCGGCGCCAGGCGGAGAAGGAGGACCGCCCGATCGCCGAGGGCGAGGTGCGCACCGCCTGCCAGTCCGCCTGCCCGGCGCAGGCCATCCAGTTCGGCGACCTGCGGAAGGCGGAGGCCGCCGTCAGCAGGCTGCGCCACGAGCCGCAGCACTATGCGCTGCTCGGCCATCTCGGCACCCGTCCGCGCACCACCTACCTGGCGCAGGTGCGCAACCCCAACCCCGCGCTGGAGGAGCCGGAGGCATGAGCCCGAGGGGAGGGGGCACGGAAGGGCTGCTGCCGCGCAGCACCAGCTATGGCGCGCTGGTCGGGCTGGTGGCGGACGCGCTGATGCGCCGCAATGTCGGCTGGCGCTGGTATGCGGCCTTCGGCGTGACGCTGGCGATGACGCTGATGCTGGCGGGCTGCGTCACCTGGCTGTTCCTGCGCGGGCTCGGCATCTTCGGCAACAACACCGCCGTGGTCTGGGGCTTCCCGATCGCCAACTATGTGTGGTGGATCGGCATCGGCAATGCCGGCACCTTCATCTCGGCGGCGCTGCTGCTGACGCGGCAGCCCTGGCGCGCGGCGATCAACCGTTTCGCCGAGGTGATGACGATCTTCGCCGTCGCCATCGCCGGGCTCTTCCCGATCCTGCATCTCGGCCGGCCGGAATACGCCTACTGGCTGGCACCCTATCCAAATGTGATGGGCCTCTGGCCGCAATGGCGCAGCGCGCTGGTCTGGGACTTCGCGGCCATCATCAGCTACCTGATCTTCTCGCTGCTGTTCTGGTATCTCGGCCTGATTCCGGACATGGCGACGCTGCGCGACCGGGCGCGGACGCGGCTGGGGCAGGTGGCCTATGGCGTGCTGGCGATGGGCTGGCGCGGCTCGGCGCGGCACTGGCAACTGCATGACGCCGTCTATCGCGCACTGGCGGTGATGGCGCTACCGCTCGTCGTCTCCGTGCACAGCGTGGCGGCGATGGACTTCTCCGCCAGCCTGATGCCGGGATGGCAGGAGACGATCTTCCCGCCCTACTTCGTCGTGGGCGCGCTGTTCTCCGGCTTCGGCATGGTGATCGTGCTGACCGCGCTGGTGCGGCTCGGGCTGGGGCTGCAGGCGGTCATCACGCCGCGCCATTTCGAGGTGATGGGCAAGATCGTGCTGGCCTGCTCGATCGGCATGGGTCTCTCCTATGCCACCGAGTGGTTCTATGCCTGGTCGCTCGGCAGCCGGGCGGAGCTGGTGCATCTGCACAAGCTGTTCGGCGGGGAATACACCCCTCTCTACCTCACCATGCTCGCCTGCAACCTGCTGGCGCCGCAGATTCTGTGGATTCCGCAGGCGCGGCGCAACATCCTGGTCGTGGTGTGCGTGGCGATCGTGCTGAACGTCGGGATGTGGCTGGAGCGCATCCTGATCATCTGGAACACGCTCTCGCACGGGCACCTGCCCTCGATGTGGTCGGTGTTCTGGCCGAGCATCTTCGACTGGCTGGTGCTGGCCGGCTCGCTCGGCTTCTTCGCCATGATGTTCCTCTGCTTCGCCCGCCTGCTGCCGGCGGTGGCGATGCATGATCTCGGCAAGCTGCTGCGGGAGCGGAGGAAGGAGTCATGACCGCGCTGCTGCTGGCCGAGTTCCGCGACCCCGAGACGCTCATCGCCGCCGCGCGCCGCGCCCGCGAGGCCGGCTGGAAGGGGCTCGACGCGCATACCCCCTTCGCCGTGCCGGAACTGGTCGAGGCGCTCGGCCTGCCACCGGCGCGCATCCGCCCTATCATGCTGGGAGCGGGGGTGGCGGCGGCGGTGCTGACCTTCGCGCTGTGCTGGTACAGCGCTGTGATCAGCTATCCGCTCAACCTCGGAGGGCGGCCGCTGAACAGCTGGCCCACCTTCCTCGTGCTCTGCTTCGAGGCGGGCGTGCTGGCGGCCGCGCTGGCCGGCTTCGTCGCCTTCTTCGCCTTCAGCGGCCTGCCGCGGCTGCACCATCCGCTCTTCGCCGCGCGCGACTTCGACCGCGCCAGCCAGGACGCCTTCTTCCTCGCCGTGCAGGACCCGAAGGTAGATGCGGGCCGCCTCGCGCTGCTGCTGGACGGGCTCGGGCCCGTCTCGGTACGGGAGGTGGCGCAGTGAGGCGCGCGCTCGCCTGCGCGGCGGCGCTGCTGGCGCTCGCCGGCTGCAAGCTGGACATGAAGCAGCAGCGCAAGCTGAACACCTATGAGCGCAGCGACCTCTGGCCGGACGGCTCCGCCGCACGCCCGCTGCCCGAGGGCGTGGTGGCGCAGGGCGACCTGGCGCGCGATGCCGCCGCGGCCAACCCGCCGCCTGCCACGCCGGCGCTGCTGGCGCGCGGCAAGGCGGAATACGAGATCTACTGCACACCCTGCCACGGCACTGCCGGCCTGGGCGACGGCATGATCGTGCAGCGCGGCTTTCCGCAGCCGCCCAGCTACCACACGCAGCGCCTGCGCGCCGCGCCGGCCGCGCATTTCTTCGACGTCATCAGCAACGGCTACGGCGTCATGTACGGCTATGGCGACCGTGTCGCGCCGGAGGATCGCTGGGCCATTGTCGCCTATATCCGGGCGCTGCAGCTCACGCGGGCGCCGGCGCTGGCCCAGGCGGGGGAGGGCAGCCCATGAGCGCCGAGGCGCTACACGCCCGGCCCGGACGGGTGCGGCTGGCGCTGCTGGGCGGCGCGGGCGGCACGGCGCTGCTGCTGGCGGCGCTGCTGGTGCTGCCGCAGGCGCGCGAGATCCTGGCCGCGGGCTGGCTGATCGGGCTGCTGTTCTGGCTGGGCATCGCGCTCGGTGCGCTGGTGCTGCTGGCCACCCACGCGCTGACTGGCGGCCAGTGGGGACGCGCCCTCTGGCCCGCCCTGGCGCCGGCGGCCGCGAGCCTGCCGCTCTTCCTGCTGTTGATCCTGCCGCTCGTCGTCGGCCTGGGCACGCTCTATCCCTGGGCTCCCGATCCCGAGCATGCCGCCCGGAGCATCGTGGCGCAGCGCTACCTCAACCTGCCGGGCGCGACGCTGCGCGGCCTTGTGGCGCTGGCCGTATGGTCCGCGCTGGCCCTGTTGCTGGTGGGGATGCGCGCCGGCGGGCTGCGGCAGATGGTGGCGGCGCTCGGGCTGGTCTTCCACATGGTGGCGATCACCCTCCTCGGCTTCGACTGGGTGCAGTCGCTGGAGCCGCATTTCCACTCCACCTCCTTCGGCATGGCCTCGCTGGTGCTGCAATTGATGGCTTGCCTCGCCTGGGCGACGCGGCTGCGCCCGACCCCCTCCGAGGCGGCTCCGGATGTCGGCGGGATGCTGCTGGCGGCGGTGCTGGGCTCGCTCTATCTCGGCTTCAGCCAGTACCTCGTCATCTGGTACGGCAACCTGCCGGAGAAGGTGGAGTGGTATGTGCTGCGCCAGCACTGGGGCTGGCTCAGCCTGGAACTGCTCGCGCTGCTGCTCTCCAGTCTGCTGCCGCTGGTCGTGCTGCTGCCCAGCGCGGTGCGCGGCAGCCCCGCGGCGCTGGCCCAGCTCGCCCCCTGGCTGCTGGGTGGCATCCTGCTGCACCAGGCCTGGCTGGTGGCGCCCGGCGCCGGCTTCTGGACGCTGCCGGTCGCGGCGCTGGCGGTTCTGGCGGTGGGCGGGCTGTGGTTCGGCCTGGCCTATGGGCTGATCGCCGGCCGCTTCATCCGCGCCACCGAAGCGGGGGCCTGACGCCATGCCGAACGACCTCACCGAACGCCGCTCCCGCATCGACCTGCGCTCCTGGCTGATCCTGGGCGTCGGGCTGGGCACGGCGGCCTTCCTGGCCCTCGCCATGGGCGGGCTCTACCTCCTTTACCGCTGGACCCAGGCACCGATGCACTATGAGCCGCCGCAGCAGTTCCCGCAGCCGCGGCTGGAGACCAATCCGGCCGCCAACCTCGCCACCTTCCGCGAAGCGCAGCGTGCAGAGCTGAAGGGAGGACGGCAGCCGGACGGCACCGTGCAGCTTTCCATCGAGGAGGCAATGGCCCGCATCGCCCGGCGCGGCACGCAGGCCTATGCGCCCTTGCAGGCGCCTCCCGAGGCGCCCCTGCCAGTGCGCCCGGAGGCGGTCCGGTGAGGCGCGCCGGGCTGCTACTCCTGGCGCTGCTTGCCGCCGGCCCCGCGCGGGCGGCGCTGACCCAGGCGACCCTCTCCGAGGTGACGCTGGCGCCGCCACCCGGGGCGCGGCTGCCGGCCGACCTCGCGCTGCATGACGCCGCGGGCCATGCCACCACGCCCGCGCAGGCGCAGGGCGGCCGCCCCGCCGTGCTGGTGCTGGCCGACTACACCTGCACCGTGCTCTGCGGCACCGAGCTTGGCCTGGCCTCGGCGGCGCTGGAGACGATGAAGCTGCGGGCGGGAGCGGACTATACCTTCATGGCCCTGGGCATCGACCCCAAGGACGGCCCGGCCGAGGCGGCGGCGATGCAGGCGGCGCACTTCCCGCAGGCGCCGGCGGCGGGCGTGCGCTTCCTGGTCGCGGATGCGGAGGGCATCCAGCGGGCGGAGGCGGCGCTCGGCTACACCGCGCATTACGACGCCGAGACCGACAGCTACGCGCATCCGCTCGGCCTTCTGGTGCTGACCGCCGATGGCGCGGTCTCCCGTGTGCTGAGCGGACTGGAGATCGACCCGCCCACGCTGCGCCTGGCGCTGGTGGAGGCGGGGCAGGGGCGGATCGGCAGCCTCGGCGAGCAGTTGCGGCTGTTCTGCTACGGCTTCGACGCGGCGCGGGGCATCTACAACGCCTGGGTGGAGCGCGTGCTGACCATCGGCACCACGATTACTGTGCTGCTGCTCGGCAGCTTCCTCGCCTGGGCCTTTTGGCGGGAGCGCCGGGCATGAGCGGGGTGGCCTTCTGGCCGCCAGCGGCCTCCGCCATTGCCACGCGGGTGGATGCCATCGTCATCGCCCTCCTGGTGATCAGCAGCGCCATCGTGCTGCTGGTCGGTGGGCTGATCCTGGGCTTCTCCATCCGCTACCGCCGCGGGTCCGACGCGAAGCGCGGGCAACTGCCGGAGTTCATCCAGAAGGAGGTGGAGGTCGGCTGGACCGCCGGGACGCTCTTCCTGGCGCTGTTCCTCTTCGGCTGGGCCAGCATCACCGTGCTCACGGCCGAGAAGCCGAAGGCGGATGCGCTGGAGATCCATGTCGAGGCGCGGCAATGGATGTGGAAGGCGCGGCACCCCAACGGCGCGCGCGAGATCAACACGCTGCACCTGCCGCTCGGCGAGCCGGTGCGGCTGCTGATGCAGTCGCAGGACGTCATCCACAGCTTCTTCGTGCCGGCCTTCCGGGAGAAACAGGACGTGCTCCCTGGCCGCATAACCCAGCTCAGCCTGACGCCGACCCAGGAGGGTGAGTTCCCGCTTCTCTGCGCGGAATACTGCGGGACGCTGCATTCGCGCATGGGGGGCAAGGTCGTGGTGATGAAGCCGGAAGACTACATCCGCTGGCGCGCCGCCCAGCCGCAGGAGGACGACCAGTCGAAGGAAGGCGAGGCGCTGTTCCGCACCGTCGGCTGCTCCGGCTGCCACGCGCCGGCCTCGCCGGTGCATGCGCCCGACCTCGCCGGGGTTTATGGCCGCCTAGTGAACCTGGCGGATGGCCGCACGGTGCGCGCCGACGAAGCCTATCTGCGGGATTCCATCCTGCAGCCACGGCGCGACGTCGTCGCTGGCTATGCACCGATCATGCCGACCTTCGCGGGCATCCTGAGGGAGGACGAGTTGCAGAAGATCCTGGCCTACCTCATGTCCCTGCGGCAGGGAGGCAATTCGTGAGCGATCTAGCCGCCCAGCGCGTCCGCCCCGCCGAGGCTCCCACGGAACCCTGGCACGACAACTACCTGACGGCCGAGCAGGGCATCCGCTCCTGGCTCACGACCACCGACCACAAGCGGATCGCCCTGCTCTACATGGCGTCGCTGCTGATCTTCTTCATCATCGGCGGCTTCGCGGCGGTGATGATCCGGCTGGAGCTGTTCACCCCGGCGCAGGACGTGATGACGGCGGACGAGTACAACCGCATGTTCACGCTGCACGGCACCGTCATGGTGTGGTTCTTCCTGGTGCCGTCGATCCCCAACACGCTCGGCAACTTCCTGTTGCCGCTGATGATCGGCGCGCGGGACGTCGCCTTTCCGCGCCTCAATCTCTCCAGCTGGTACCTGTTCAACGGCGCGGGCCTGCTGCTGCTGTTCTCGCTGCTGCTGGGGGGCGTGGATACGGGCTGGACCTTCTACACGCCCTTCTCCACCATGTTCTCCAACGGCTATGTTCTGCTGGCGGCGCTCGCCGTGGTGCTCGTCGGCTTCTCCTCCATCATGACGGGGGTGAACTTCATCGCCACCGTTCACCTGTTGCGCGCGCCGGGCATGCACTGGTTCCGCATGCCGCTGCTGGTCTGGGCGCTCTACGCCACCTCGCTTGTCATCGTGCTGGCGACGCCGGTGCTCACCGCCTCGCTGCTGCTCATCGTGGCCGAGCGCGGCTTCGGCCTGCCGGTCTTCGACCCTGCCCATGGCGGCGACCCGCTGTTGTTCCAGCACCTCTTCTGGTTCTACAGCCATCCCGCCGTCTACATCATGATCCTGCCGTCCTTCGGCGTGATCAGCGAGATCGTCACCTGCTTCGCGCGGCGGCGGATCTTCGGCTACACCTTCATGATCTACGCCATCCTGTGGATCGCGGTGATCGGCTTCCTGGTCTGGGGCCACCACATGTTCGTCTCCGGCCAGTCGCTCTTCGCCAGCCTGATCTTTTCCTTCCTCTCCTTCGTCATCGCCGTGCCCTCCGCGATCAAGGTGTTCAACTGGAGCTTCACCCTCTACCGCGGGCAGATCACCTTCGAGGCGCCGATGCTCTACGCGCTCGG
Organism: Roseomonas sp.; assembly: GCA_035556695.1. GTDB lineage: Bacteria > Pseudomonadota > Alphaproteobacteria > Acetobacterales > Acetobacteraceae > Pseudoroseomonas. The sequence continues at coordinate 451,147 of DATMFR010000014.1, read as the reverse complement.
CTTCATCGGGCTGTTCACACTGGGCGGATTGACCGGTCTGTTCCTCGCCTCGGTGCCGATCGATATCCATGTCACCGACACCTATTTCGTCGTCGCGCATTTTCACTTCATCATGGTGGGCGGCGCGGTGACGGCGCTCTATGGCGGGCTCTCCTTCTGGTGGCCGAAGATCACCGGGCGCCTGTATCCGGAAGGCTGGGCACGCTTCGCCGCGGTGCTGATGTTCTTCGGCTTCGCCTTCACCTTCTTTCCCATGTTCATCATGGGCTATGCCGGCATGCCGCGCCGCTACGGCGCCTATCCGCCGGAGTTCCAGATCTGGAACGTCATGGCCTCCTCCGGCGCGGTGCTGCTGGCGGCGGCCTATCTCCTGCCGATGGGCTACCTGACGCTGTCGCTGTTCCGCGGCGCGCGCGCCACCGACGACCCGTGGAATGCCACCGGCCTGGAATGGCGGACCAGCTCGCCACCGCCACCCCACAACTTCAAGCGCATGCCGGTGGTGGACCAGGGCCCCTACCTCTACCACCCCGAGGCGGAGGGGCCGCACCACACCGAGCGCGAGCCGCATGACCGGCAGGGGAGGGGCGCATGAGCGGTGGCGGCGAGGCCCTGCGGGAACCCTGGGAGAGCCTGCGGCGCCAACGCGAGGCGGCCGGCTTCGGCATGTGGCTGTTCCTCAACAGCGAGGCGCTGCTCTTCGGCGGGCTGATCACCGCCTTCTTCGCCACTCGCTTCTTTCACCTGGAGGCTTTCCAGGCCGCCGGACGCGAGGCGGAGGTCGTCTACGGCACGGTGAACACGCTGGTGCTGCTGACCAGCAGCCTGACCATGGCGGTCGCCTCCCACGCCACCCGCGCCGAGCTGCGGCGGCTGAGCTTCTGGAGCCTTGGCCTGACCCTCGCGCTTGGCCTCGTCTTTCTGGGGCTCAAGATCATGGAGTGGCGCTCGGACCTGGAGAAGAACATGTTCCCCGGCCCCGGCTTTCCGATGGAGCAGCCGGGGGCGGCGCTGTTCTGGGGCTTCTACTGGGTGCTGACCTCGCTGCATGGATTGCACATGATCGGCGGCCTCGGCACGGTGGGCTTCCTGACCTGGGAGGCAGCGCGTGGCAAGCGGCCGCTGCGCAGCCCGGCCTTCGAGGCGGCGGGGCTCTACTGGCACCTGATCGACGTGGTCTGGATCTTTCTCTACCCGCTGATCTACCTGCAGGGGCGGACCTCCTCATGAGCGGGCATTCCCTGGGCGAGGGCGACCCGAGAACCCTTCGTGCGATGTTGTGGCGCACGGTGCCCGTCTGGGTGGCGCTGATCGCTCTGGCCCTTTCGAGCTGCGCGCTGGCCTATGTGCCGATGGGCGGGTTCAACATGGCGGTGAGCCTGGCGATCGCGGCGGCGAAGATGGTGCTGGTCGGCGTGTTCTTCATGCATCTGCGCCGCCCGGACCCGCTGCTGCGGCTCTCCGGCGGCGCTTGGCTGCTCTGGATCGGCTTCCTGCTGGCGATGGTCTTCGCCGACCAGGCGACGCGCGCGCCGATCAGCCAGCCAGCCCACACCGAGAACGCCAGCCAGCGGCCGACCGACCCGACGGGGATGCCGAGCTTCTAGGCGCCGGCTTCAGGCCCGGCGCGGTTGATGCGCTCATAGACCAGGTGCAGGGCGCCTTTCGTCCTGGTCTCGCAGTGGGTCAGCCGGAGCTTCAACTCTTCGGTGCCCTGCGGAAAGAGCGGAATGCCGTCGCCGAGGATGATTGGGATCACGGCCATTTCGAGCACGTCGAGCTTGCCGATCGCGATCATGGATCGAATGACCTGGCCGCCGCCCTCGATCCAGACGCGGCGGCACCCCCGCGCTTCGAGTTCGGCGGCGATCGCGGCGAGGTCGCCGGAACGTGCCTCCACGCCAGCCGGCGGCGGATCGTCGAGCGGCCGTGCCGTCAGGACGATCGTGGGCTTTCCGGGGTAGGGCCAGTCGCCGAAGCGCCGGACCGCGTCGTAGGTCCCGCGCCCCATCAGGATCGCGTCCACGCCGGCGAAGAAGGCGTCGAAGCCGAAGTCCTCGGCCGGGTAATCGGTGGCCAGCCAGTCCTCGACCGAGCCGTCCGGCCGGGCGATCTTGCCGTCCAGCGAGACGGCCACGTGGCAGTGCCAGATGGTGTGACTCATGAAGCCGCCTCAGCCCCGCGTGACGTGCACGCCTGGCTGCCGCCCGGCGTTCCATTGCCCTCCGATCGCGCGCTCGATCTGCGCCGCGAGTTGCAGCAGCAGGCCGTCATTCGCCTGCCGCGCCAGGGCGTGGATGCCCAGCGGCAACCCGTTCTCCTGCATGGCCAGCGGCAGGGAAAGGCCGGGGATGCCGCAGAGATTGGCCAGCGGCGTATAGGCGAAGTTGCGCCAGAGATTGCCGAACCAGTCGAGCACCGAGGGATTGTCGCTGATCGTCAGGTATTCCGTCGTGCCGATGCGCGGCGTCGGCAGGGCGGTGATCGGCGTCAGGATGATGTCCCAGTCCTCGAAGAAGGCGCCGAAGCCGCGCGAGGTCGTGTTGAACGCCGCCTGCATCCGCGCCCGCTCGGTGTAGGAGATGTTCAGCCCCTTCTCCCAGACGCGGATGCAGACCGGCTCGACCTGGTCGGCGGGCGGACGCTCCAACCCGAGCGGCGCGAGCAGGTTGTTGATGGTCTGCGCGAAGTTGCTGATGTAGCAGGTGGTCTGCGCGGCGAAGGCGGCGCGGAAGTCCACCGCCGGCAGCGCCCATTCCACATGGTGGCCCAGCCCTTCGAGGAAGCGGCCTGCCTCCGCCAGCGCCTGCACCCGCTCGGGCGTGGCGCGGTAGTCGCCCCATTCGTGCGAGAGCGCGATGCGCAGCCGGCCGGGATCGCGCCGGATCAGGTCCGAATAGGGCTCGGGCGGTGTCCAGTAGGGCATGAACTCGCCCGGCGCACCCCCGCGGCAACTGTCCACGAAGGCGGCCATGTCGCGCACCGAGCGGGTGACGCAGCCCTGGGTGGAGACCAGCCCCGTCAGGTCCGAGGCACCGGGCGCGATGGAGAAGACGCCGCGAGAGGCCTTCAGCCCGATCACGCCGTTGACGCCGGCGGGGATGCGGATGGAGCCGCCGCCATCCGTGGCATGGGCGATGGGCAGGGCGCCGGCGGCGACCATCGCCGCGCTGCCGGCGGAGGAGCCGCAGGTGGTGTAGTTCGTGTCCCAGGGATTGCGCGTCACGTAGACGGCCGGGTTCTCGGCCGAGCTGCAGAGGCCGAATTCGGGCGTGGTCGTGCGCCCGAGGATGTTCAGCCCGGCCTGGCGGAGGCGGCCGGTCAGGTAGCTGTCCGCCGCGGCGCGGTTGCCGCGCATCAGCAGCGAGCCCATTTCCTGCAGCCGGCCCTTCAGCGTCGGGCCGAGGTCCTTCATCAGGTAGGGCACGCCGGCGAAGGTGCCGCGCGGGTCCATGCCGTCCTTCAGCGGATCGGCCACCACGTCCTCGAACACCTCGATCACGGCGCTGGTGGCGGGATTGGTGCGGGCAATGGCGGCGGCGGCCTGGGCGGCCAACTCGGCGGATGTCAGCTCGCCCCCCTTCACCCGCGTGGCCAGCGCCGTGGCATCATGCCTCGCCCATTCGTCCCAGCTCATCGCCAGCGTCATGTCGCGCGCCCGCTCCCTGCTTGCCGGGGAAGCGTAAAGAAGCGCCGCGACGGGTCAAGGCAGGCGGGCCGGGGAAGCCTGCTCCCCGGCCCTGGGCCTCACTCCGCCAGGCCAAGCCGCTCCAGATGCGCCGCGCCCTTGCGCAGCCCGGCGGGCTCCCGCACCTCCAGGATCAGCCGCGGATTCGACTCCAGCGCCGCGAGCGCGGCGAAGACCGCCTCCCAGCGCACCGTGCCCTCGCCGGGGTGCCAGTGGCGGTCGGCGAAGCCGTCGGCATCCTGCAGATGGACGTGCTGCAGGGCGTTGCCGGCGGCGTGCACGTAGTAGTCCACCGGCGGGGCGCCGGTGCTGCCATGGGCGTAGTGAGCATGGCCGGTGTCGATGGAGACGCGCACCGCCGGGCTGCCGAAGGAGGCGGCGAGGGCGACGCGGGCATGCGGGTCCTTGTCCTCGATGTTCTCGATGACCAGCACGCAGCCCATCGCCTCGGCGCGGGCGACGGCGGCGCGCAGGGTCTGGTGCACCCGCTCGGTGAGCCGCTCGCGGGCGTGGCGGTGGTTGTCGAGGTTGTTGTGGGCCCAGGTCGTGTAGGGGGAGTGAACGACCATCTGCGTGACGCCGAGCTCGGCGCAGACGTCGAGCGCCTGATCCATCCGGCGGGCGACGATGACGCGGATCTCCGGATCCTCGGAATCCAGGCGGAAGCCGAGGAAGGGGCCGTGCAGGCCGAGCCGCCCGCGATAGCCGTCGAGCAGCGCCTTGATCTGCCCGGCGAGCGGCCGCCAGTCTCCGCTCAGGACATCCGGCTCATAGAAGTCCTGCAGTTCGAGGTCGCGCTGCCGTTCGAGAAGCCAGCCCCGGTGCATACGGAGCCCTTCGAGGGGAAGCGCGGCCCCGAGAAGCGGGCGCGCGCGGCGGGTATCGGTCATGGCCGTCCTTGGTGCTGCCGTGAGGCGTCACCGGACGCGATCAGGGTATCGGCGGGGTTGCAGGAGCAGCGCCCCCGGCCCCGGCCGCGCCCCTGGCGCCCGGTGCAATGCCGGGCGCTTCTAGGCCGCGAGGGCTGCGATTTTGTGACGCTTGCGGGAAGGAACCGTGACGGATGCCCCGCGCGCTGCGCTCAGGCCGCCGGCTTGGCGGAGACGGTGCGCACTTTTGTCGCGGTGGGGCCGGCATCGCCCTGTTCCTCGACATAGTGGACGCGGTCGCCCTCCTGCAGGTCCTCGAAGCGGCCGTCGGTCACGCTGTCGCGGTGGAAGTAGAGCTGCGTGCCGGTATTGGTCAGGATGAAGCCATGGTCCTGCCCTGGCTCGATCAGCGTCACCTGGCCGGCCACGGCGCCGGCGCTGGGCTTGCTGGTGTCCTCCCGCTGCTTGCCCTTGAAGGATTCAAGCTGCCGCTCGGCGGCCTTGAAGGCGTCGCGCAGGGAGGTGCGCACGTCCGGATTGGCATAGCGCTCCTTGGCCCGCTGCGGCTCGCGCGAGACGGCGAGCTCGCGGCCGGGGACGGAAAGGACGATGTGCACCTCATAGACATTGCCGGTCTGGTGCTGCTGGTGCAGCGCCTCCACGGAGACGCGGCAGCCGATGATCTGCGGATACCGCTTCTCCAGCTTGTCCACGCCCTGCCGGATCTCGGCTTCCAGCGCGGAAGAGGAGGGCATGTTGTGGAAAGCGATATCCAGCGGGCGGTCCATCGAATTCTCCTTTCGGACAGTCAGTAGCGAAGCAGCGCCGCGGCGAGGCCGCCGCGTGGGATGCGCTCATGCGGCAGGGCGAAGGCACGGCCGCCATTGCGCAGCGTGCTGACGGCCACCTGATTGAGCAGGTCCTCATCCATGCCGGTCGCGGTGCCGTGGACCTCCAGGCCGCCTTCCCGGTCGAAGCGGCCCCAGGCGGCGTTGTCGGACGCCACCGCGACGGCATCGATGCGACCTTCCTCCGCCGTGCGCAGGATCTCCTCCAGCCGGATCGCGACCGTGTTGTCGGCCGTACCAAGACGCGCGTTGATCTTCTCGATCAGCTCCTGCGTCTCGCTTTCCAGCAGCGGGCGGATGACGGCGAGGGCACGTTCCTGCAGCTCCGCGGGAGAAAAGGCGTGCGGGTTGAGCGTCAGGCCATCGGGCAGCAGTTGCGGCAACTGCGCCATCTTGCGGAAATGGCCACTTACCTTCGGCTCGGCCGCGAGCAGTACGGGGGCGGAATCGCCGGTCAGCCGCGCCTTCACCGTCTCCGCGACGCGCTGGATCTCGTCGAGCAAGCCAGTGGGCGTCGGCGCCTCTTCGCGAAGCTTCGGCTGATCCGGCGCATCCACGGGAGGCTGTTCCAGCTCCAGCGGGATCTCGCTGCGCTCAAAAGGCGTGACGGAGAAGAGGCGGGCGCGGCCGGCACTGAGCGCAAGCAGCCAGAAGCGGCGATGACGCGCCATGATTGGCAGCAGGGGCTTGATGCAGGCATGCCGCGCCACGGTGACATGGAAGGGGACCGCCTGCGGCAGGGGCAACATCCGGACGCCGCTGGTTTGCAGGAAAAAGACGAGAGCCGGTTCCCGGTGCTCGGCGAGGTCGAGGCTGGCGGCCAGTTCCTTGAGTGGAGCCAGCATCGCTGCGCTCTGGCGGTCACCAAGGCCACGTCGCTCCAGTCCCTTTTCCGCCAGTTGCAGGGCTTCTCGCAGGCGTGCCTGCTGCATCCGGACGTCGCGCTGTTCAGGATCAAGCGGAAGGTAGGCAGAAACGACGTGCTCGGCTGGCTCGAAAAGACCTCTCAAGTTGGCATTGCTGAGCATGGCGCTTCCTATTGTTGGCACTGGAAATTCAACGCGCCGCGGAAAGTGCGGTTTCGGCGCGGGAACTTGCCAACTTCGGCTGAGAACGCCTGGTGCGCGGCGATCTACTCTGCTGCTGCTACCGCCCGCCGGACCTTATACAGACCAGGCGCGGCGTGGCGAGGCGCTGTCCGCCCCGCGCGCCGGTGAAGCGCAGCGCCGGAACGCGCCCACTGGCGCAGAGGCCGGAAACCAGCTTGGGCGGCAGGGGCGCCGCGCCGCCGCCATTCCACGCGGCGCCCAGCCGCGCGAGGGCGACGCGGCGGCTATAGGCAAGGCCGCGTTCCGGCTCGCCTGAGTGGTAATGCGCCACCGCGCTGCCCCAATCGCCGTGCTGCGCCTGCAAACTGCGCAGGAAACGCACGGCGTAGCGGGTATTGGCCTCGGGGTCGAAAGCCTCCGCCAGATCGTCGAAGGCCTTGGGGTGGTAGAGCAGGTTGACCTGCATGCAGCCGACATCGATCGAGCGGAGGCCCTGCGCTTGCAGCTTCTCGACCGCCGCGATGGCGGCCGCCTTGCTCGGAGCGGCGAAGCCCTCGCCCTCGACATTGTAGGACCAGGGCCAGGGCACCGGCCTGCCGGTGGCCGGGTCAGGCCGGCCACTCTCCACCAGCGCGATGGCGCCGAGCAGCCCGGCCGGCACCCCGGCGGAGGGGGCGATGGTGGCGATGGCCTGGCGGCAGAGCGCCCCGTCGCGTTCCGCCGCATGGGCGGCGGGAGCAAGGATGGCGGCGAGGGCGAGCAGGGTGGCGGGAAGGGTGAAGCGGAGCATGCCGGGGAGAAGATGCGCCGGCCGGCGCGGCGTGCAAGCCTTCCCCTGCCTCGGAGAAGGTGGCGGGGAAGGCGCTGCGCTCGGCGGCAGGTCGTTGGCCTTGCTGATCGCTGGCTGGCAGGCGGCCCTGCCAGCGCTGCTTGCCGGTGGTGACAGGCTTCCGTTCCGTGCTGGCGCCACCGGTACCCAGGCTCCCGAAGCCCACGCCCGCAGGAGAAGCATGCCGATCCGTAAGCCTGTTCTGGCGATAGCGATGGGCCTGGCAGGGGGCGCCTTGGCGCAGATGGATGTGAAGAGGGCGGCGCAGCGGGCGCACAATGCCATGCTCCGCGCCCCGCGCGAGCTGCGCGACCACGCGCTGTGCGAGAAGGCCGAGAGGTCGGTGCGCGAGGATCTCTTCAGGCTCTCGCAGCCCCTCACCCTGAACAAGGGCAAGGCCAGTGAGGCGGCGAAGCAGGTTCTGGCCACGGGGGACGACCTGCGGCAGAAGGTCGAGTAGCGCGTCGGCGGCAAGGCCGGCTGACCCGGAGGGGGCGGGGCGCGGCCGCCCCCCTGGGCTGCGGGCGCCCCACATCCCGCAGCCGAATCCGCGGGTGTTCCGGAGGTGCGGCATTCCCGCCACCGGGTGAAAAATTTTAACGTCGGCCGGCCTTGCGAAGCCGCCTGAACAGGGCGGTGGATAACCTTGGCTTCGCCAGATTTTTCCGGGATTCGGGGAGCGGAGGTGCCTGTGGACAGCAGGTGGGCGGACCAATTTGTAGCGGTCAGCCATGCATCCTACCCACCAGATGTGGGTTGAAGCCGGCGGCGGCAGGGTGCAAAGGTGCGCCCCACACCGCCTAAGCGAATCAGGGATTCTCGCCGTGTTCGATGCCGTACAGCTTGCCGATGACGTCCAGCTTGCCGGGCATGGTCAGGTGCATGTTGACCGTTCGCGGGATGCGCTGCTCACCGACTTCGGGAAGGCGACGCTGAGTGACCGCTACCTGATGCCGGGCGAGTCCTACCAGGACCTGTTCGCCCGCGTCGCCAGCGCCTTCGGGGATGACGCGGCGCATGCGCAGCGCATCTACGACTATATCAGCCGCCTCTGGTTCATGCCGGCGACTCCGGTACTGTCGAATGGCGGCACCACGCGCGGCCTGCCGATCTCCTGCTTCCTGAACGAGGCGAATGACAGCCTGGACGGCATCGTCGGGCTGTGGAACGAGAATGTCTGGCTGGCCTCCAAGGGTGGCGGCATCGGCTCCTATTGGGGCAACCTGCGCTCGATCGGCGAGAAGGTCGGGCAGAACGGCAAGACCTCGGGCATCATCCCCTTCATCCGGGTGATGGACAGCCTGACGCTGGCGATCAGCCAGGGCTCGCTGCGGCGCGGCTCGGCGGCGGTGTACCTCCCGGCCTCGCACCCCGAGATCGAGGAGTTCATCGACATGCGCCGCCCGACCGGTGGCGACCCGAACCGCAAGGCGCTGAACCTGCACCACGGCATCCTCATCCCCGACGCCTTCATGCGCGCGGTGGAGAATGACGAGGAGTGGGCGCTGACCTCGCCGAAGGACGGCGCGGTGATCCGCAAGATCTCGGCGCGCGGCCTCTGGATCCGCATCCTGATGGCGCGCATCGAGCAGGGCGAGCCCTACATCATCTTCTCCGACCACGTGAACCGCGCGCGGCCGGAGCACCACAAGCTGGCGGGCCTGGAGGTGAAGACCTCCAACCTCTGCTCCGAGATCACGCTGCCCACTGGTCGCGACCAGCACGGCGAAGAGCGCACCGCGGTCTGCTGCCTCTCCTCGCTGAACCTGGAGACCTGGTTCGAGTGGAAGGACGAGCCGCGCTTCATCCCCGACGTGATGCGCTTCCTCGACAACGTGCTGCAGAGCTTCATCGACAACGCGCCTGATTCGATGGCGCGGGCGAAGTACAGCGCGGCGCGCGAGCGCTCGGTCGGCCTCGGCGTGATGGGCTTTCACTCCTTCCTGCAGGCGCAGAACGTGCCGTTCGAGAGCGTCATCGCGAAGGTCTGGAACAAGCGGATGTTCAAGCACATCCGCGAGCAGGCCGACGCCGCCTCGCGGCAGCTCGCCGAGGAGCGCGGGCCCTGCCCGGACGCCGCCGAATACGGCTCGATGGAGCGCTTCTCGAACAAGATGGCGATCGCGCCGACGGCGTCCATCTCCATCATCTGCGGCGGCGCCTCGCCGGGCATCGAGCCGATCGCGGCGAACGTCTATAACCACAAGACGCTGTCCGGCAGCTTCATCGTGCGCAACCCGTACCTGAAGAAGGTGCTGGCGAAGCATGGCCGCGACGACGAGGAAACCTGGACCACCATTACGGTCAACAAGGGCAGCGTGCAGCACCTGGACTTCCTGGACGAGCAGGAGAAGGCCGTCTTCAAGACCGCCTTCGAGCTGGACCAGCGCTGGGTGGTGGAGCATGCCGCCGACCGCACGCCCTTCATCTGCCAGAGCCAGTCGGTGAACCTCTTCGTGCCGGCCGACGTGCACAAGCGCGACCTGCACCAGATCCACTACCAGGCCTGGAAGAAGGGCGTGAAGTCGCTCTACTACTGCCGCAGCCTCTCGATCCAGCGCGCCGACGCGATCAGCGAGAAGGTGGCGGCGCAGCCGGCGCTGGGCGTGGCCGGAATCAGCGTCGAGGCCGTGCTGCCAACCACGCCGGCCCGCCCGACCCGTGCCGTGGCCGGCGAGAACGCCACGAACTACGAGGAGTGCCTCGCCTGCCAGTGAGGCAGGCGCCGGCCCCTCACACAGACTCTCTTTGACCCGCGGTGGCGCCGCCTGTCCCCTCCGGGGACGGGGCGGCAGCCCTGCGCCTGAATGCCGGAGATCCCGCCATGTCCGCGACCGCCGAAAGCGCGCCCGAGAAGTTCGACCTGCTGACCTCCAACCCCGTCTACAAGCCCTTCCGCTATCCCTGGGCCTATGACGCGTGGCTGACCCAGCAGCGCGTCCACTGGCTGCCGGAAGAGGTTCCGATGGCCGATGACGTGAAGGACTGGCAGAAGAACCTGACGGACGTGGAGCGCAACCTCGTCACGCAGATCTTCCGCTTCTTCACCCAGGCGGATGTCGAGGTGAACTCGGCCTACATGAAGCATTACAGCCAGGTGTTTAAGCCCACCGAAGTGCTGATGATGCTCTCGGCCTTCTCCAATATCGAGACGGTGCACATCGCCGCCTACTCGCATCTGCTCGACACCATCGGCATGCCGGAGACCGAGTACCAGGCCTTCCTCAAGTACAAGGAGATGAAGGACAAGTACGACTACATGCAGTCCTTCACGGTGGACAGCAAGACGGAGATCGCCAAGACGCTGGCGGCCTTCGGCGCCTTCACCGAGGGCCTGCAACTCTTCGCCTCCTTCGCCATCCTGCTGAACTTCCCCCGGCACAACAAGATGAAGGGGATGGGGCAGATCGTGACCTGGTCGGTGCGCGACGAGACGCTGCACTGCCTTTCCGTCATCCGGCTGTTCCGCACCTTCGTCCAGGAGAACCCGGAGATCTGGACCGAGCAGTTCCGCCGGGAGCTGACGGAGATCTGCACCACCATCGTCGAGCATGAGGACGCCTTCATCGACCTCGCCTTCGAGTTGGGCGGCGTGCAGGGCATGACGCCGGAGGACATCAAGAAGTACATCCGCTTCATCGCCGACCGTCGCCTGCAGCAGCTCGGCCTCGACGCCTATTACGGTATCGAAAAGAACCCGCTGCCCTGGCTGGACGAGATCCTGAACGCGGTCGAGCACATGAACTTCTTCGAGGGCCGTGCGACCGAGTATTCCAAGGCCAGCACCCAGGGCACCTGGGAGGAGGCCTTCGCCGATGGCATCTTCTCCGACAAGCAGCCGGAAGGCGCGATCCTGCCCGGCTGAGGCGGATGGCCGAACCGCGCCAGCCGCGGCGGTTACGCAATGAAACACGGTGCGGCCGGTCGCGCGGGCCGCACCCCCTGACCAAGCGGCGCAGGATGGTTTAAGCAGGGCACCATGCAACGCGCCCTCCGCATCCTGGTCCTGGTCCTGATCGCCGGCCTTGCCGCGCTCTGGGGCATCGCCTGGTTCGGCCGCGAGCCGGGCGAGCCGCTCACGGATGCCTTCACCCGGCAGGTGGCCCGGCTGACCGGCCGGGAGACGCCCATGCCCGCCACCCCCGGCAGCGTACAGCTTCCCGGCAGCATGTCGCTGGGTGGCCCCTTCACCCTGGTGAACCAGGACGGCCGCAACGTCACGCAGGCGGACTTCAAGGGCCAGCTCATGGTGGCCTATTTCGGCTATACCTTCTGCCCCGATGTCTGCCCGACCGAGCTGGGCGGCATTGCCAGCGCCATGGACCTGCTGACGCCCGAGGAGGCGGCGCGGGTCACGCCGGCGCTCTTCACCATCGACCCCGAGCGCGATACCCCGGATCAGCTCAAGGCCTATGTCACCAATTTCCACCCGCGCATGGTGGGGCTGACCGGCACGCCGGAGCAGGTGGCCGAGGTGGCCCGGCGCTTCCGCGTGTTCTACGCCAAGGTCGAGCGGCCGGAGATAAGCGAGTACCTGATGGACCACTCCTCCTTCATCTATCTGATTGGCGAGGGAGGGAAGGTGGTGGCGCTGCTGCGCCCGCAGACGCCGCCCGAAGGGATCGTTGCGGCGATCCGGGCTCAGCTCGGAAGGCCCTGATCCCCCTATTGACGTGGCGTTAACCTTCTGGAAGTCAGGATCCAGAGGCCGTACTCGCCTTGTGCGGCTTGGTTAACCGGGGCATCGTCCGGTAAATTCATACAAATGCGATTCGCCGCAACCATCGAGGGTGCGACGGAATCCATTACGAGTGTGAACGACTGGCAATTCGCTGGTGAGGATGAGGAGCATGGGCGACATGGCGGATGAGTGGTCAGACGGCCCCGCAGGGCATGATGCGTCGCGCAACACCCCTGCAACGCCCCGCCATACCCGCCGTCTGTCCGATAAGATCCTGATCGCCTTCCACCAGGCTTGCGATCAAGGGGATCTCGAAGTGGCGCAGGAGCTTCTCCTGGTCCTGGAGAAGATGGTGACGCGCCGTCCCACCATGCCCGATCAGAACCGGCGCAAGAGCATGGAAAGCCTTGTCGCGGCGCATGAGCGGCTCTGGCTGCTGCGGCATCCGGAAAGCATGGCGTAGCAGGCTCCCCGCCCGTCTGTCGCTAAGGCTGCAATTTTACGCGAGGGAACGGGCCTTTAAGCCCCCGCCCTCGCCAGCCTGCTTGGATTGACCACTTTCTTGCGGCGTGATTTCCTCCCGGCCGAGGAAAGGAGGACGCCGCATGACCATCCAACTCGGGCAAACTGCCCCGGATTTCACGGCCGAGACCACCGCTGGCACCATCCGCTTCCATGACTGGGCCGGCGACTCCTGGGTTGTACTGTTCAGCCATCCCAAGGACTTCACTCCCGTCTGCACCACCGAGCTGGGCGAAACCGCCCGGTTGAAGCCGGAGTTCGACCGGCGCAACACCAAGGTCATTGGCCTTTCCGTCGATCCGCTGGACCGCCATGCCGGCTGGGAGGCCGACATCGCCGAGACCCAGGGCGCGGCGGTCAACTTCCCGATGATCGCGGACCAGGACCGCAAGGTCTCCGAGCTCTACGGCATGATCCATCCGGAGGCGGATCCGTCGGTCACCGTGCGGACGGTCTTCGTCATCGATCCGCAGAAGAAGGTGCGGTTGATGCTGACCTATCCGCCCTCCACCGGCCGCAACTTCCAGGAGGTGCTGCGGGTTATCGACAGTCTGCAGCTGACCGACAAACACAAGGTGGCCACGCCGGTGAACTGGCGCCCGGGCGACCGCGCCATCATCGTCCCCAGCGTGACGGACGATCAGGCGAAGGAGCGCTTCCCGCAGGGCTGGGAGGCGCAGAAGCCCTATCTCCGCTGGGTTGAACTGAAGGATTCCTGATGCCGGCATTGCCGATCGCCGACGGCTTCTGGGGTGCGGTGCACAACACGCCGCTCATCCGCCTGCGTCGCGCCTCCGAGGAAACTGGCTGCGAGATCCTGGCCAAGGCGGAGTTCATGAACCCCGGCGGCTCGGTCAAGGACCGCGCCGCGCTGGGCATCCTGCAGGACGCCGTCGAGCAGGGGCTCCTGGTGCCGGGCCAACCGGGCACGGTGGTCGAGGGTACCGCCGGCAATACCGGAATCGGGCTTGCGCTGGCGGCGAATGCGCGGGGCTGGCGCAGCATCATCGTCGTGCCGGAGACGCAGAGCCGGGAGAAGCTCGACTTCCTCCGCATGATCGGCGCCGACCTTCGGCTGGTGCCCCCCAAGCCCTATGCGGATCCCGGCAACTACGTGCATGTCTCCCGCCGGCTGGCGGAGGAGATGCAGGCTGGGCAGGGCCATACCATCTGGGCCAACCAGTTCGACAACCTGGCCAATCGCCGTGCCCATGAGCGTTACACCGGCCGCGAGATCTGGGAGCAGACGGAGGGTAAGCTGGACGCCTTCACCTGCTCCTGCGGGACCGGCGGCACGCTGGCCGGCGTGGCCCTGGCGCTGAAGGCGCGCAGCGAGGGGGTGCGCATCGTGCTGGCCGACCCCGAGGGCAGTGCGCTGGCGCCCTGGGTGAACTCCGGCATCGTGAAGGCCACCCCCGGCAATTCCATCACGGAGGGAATCGGGCAGGCGGCCCGGGTGCCGGGCAACCTGGAAGGCGCCCCGATCGACAGCGCCGAGACCATCCCGGATGCCGAGGCGCTCCAGTGGGTGTTTTCGCTGCTGATCGAGGAAGGGCTTTCGGTCGGGGGCAGCGCGGGACTGAACGTGGCGGCCGCCGTGCGCGTGGCCAAGGCGCTGGGGCCGGGGCACACCGTCGTCACCATCCTCTGCGACGGCGGGGCGCGGTATCAGTCCAAGCTGTTCAATCCCGAGTTCCTGCGTGGGAAAGGGCTGCCGGTTCCGCACTGGCTGGCCTGAAAGGGCAGGGGATTTCACCCCCCCCTGCGAAGCGCGCCGGGGTGGCCGTGCCACCCCGGAACCCTCCATTCCGCTCTCACCCCACTTGGCCCGTCCCGCTTTTGGCGGCACCCTTCGCGGCTGCTTCAAAGGAGGACGGCCGATGAACGGCGCCGAGAGTCTGGTCCATACGCTGCTGAAGAGCGGAGTGGATACCTGCTTCGCCAACCCAGGCACCAGCGAGATGCACTTCGTCGCCGCGCTGGACCGGATTCCCGGCATGCGCTGCGTGCTGGGCCTGCAGGAGAACATCGTCACCGGCATGGCCGATGGCTACTGGCGCATGGCCGAGAAGCCCGCCGCCACCCTGCTGCATTGCGGTCCGGGCCTCGCCAACGGACTCGCCAACCTGCACAACGCCCGCCGCGCACGCAGCGGCATCGTCAACATCGTGGGCGACCAGGCGACCTATCACCGCCCGCTCGATGCCCAGCTCACCGCCGACACCGAAGGCTGGGCGCGGCCCGTCTCCGGCTGGGTGCGCACGGCGATGGACGCCAAGCGCGTCGGCGCCGATGCCGCCGTGGCCGTGCAGGCCGCCCGCACCGCGCCTGGGCAGATCGCCACCCTGATCCTGCCGGCCGACACCGCCTGGAACGAGGGTGCCGAACCCGCTGCGGCGCTGCCCGTGCCGCCGGCCACCGCGCCCGATCCGCACGCGGTGAAGACCGCTGCGCGCGTGCTGCGCGAGAAGAAGAACGTGCTGATCCTGCTCGGCGGCATCGGGCTGCGGGCGGAGGCGCAGGCGCTCGCCTGGCGCGCCGCGCAGGCCACCGGGCAGCGCATGATGGCCGAGATGTCCAACGCCCGCACCGAGCGCGGCCGCGGGCGCCCGCAGTTGGAGCGCGTGCCCTATCCGGTGGATATGGCCGTCGAGTCGCTGAAATGGGTCGAGCATCTGATCCTGGTGAACGCCAAGGCGCCGGTCGGCTTCTTCGCCTATCCCGGCAAGCCGAGCCGCCACTACCCCGAGACCGCCAGCGTCCATGTGCTTTCCCGCTATGAGGAGGATGGCATCGCCGCGCTGCGGGCGCTGGTGGAGGAGTTGGGCGCGCCGGAGGTTGCCATGCCTGATCCAGGGCCGCGCCCCGAGGCCGCCCGTGGCGCGCCGAGTCCGGAGGGCTTGGCCCGCACCCTGGCCGCGCTGATGCCGGAGGGCAGCATCGTGGCGGATGAAAGCGTCTCCTTCGGCCGTGGCTTCTTCAAGGAGACGCACGCCGCGCCGCCGCATGACTGGCTGCAGATCACCGGCGGCGCCATCGGCTGCGGCATGCCGCTGGCCACGGGTGCCGCCATCGGCGCCGGCGGGCAGCGCCGCGTCATCAACCTGCAGGCCGACGGCTCGGCCATGTACACCCTGCAGGCGCTGTGGACCCAGGCGCGCGAGAAGCTGCCTGTCACCACGATCATCCTCTCCAACCGCAAGTACCAGATCCTGATCGGCGAGTATCAGAACGTCGGCGCCAATCCGGGGCCGACGGCGATGAGCATGCTCGACCTCGGCAACCCCGACCTCGACTGGCTGCGGCTGGCCGGCGGCATGGGGGTGGAGGCTGCCCGCGCCACCACGCTGGAGCAGTGCGGCGACCTGCTGGCGCAGTCCTGTGCGCAGAACGCGCCCTTCCTGATCGAGCTGGTGATCTGAAGGCTGCCGGCGGGGCGGAAATCGCCCCGCCGGCTTTTTTCTGTCTCCCGTGCAATGCATGCTTGACGGGGGAAGGCCGCGCGCCTTAACTGCGAATAACTCGCAATTGCAGCGAGGGCTGGCGGACGCGGCTACTACCGTCCCACCGCGCATCGGGTCCCGCATTCTCCCCCGGATCCGTCAGCCCCCACTGCCTTGCGGGATCCTGTGCCGGCCTGCAGGGGAGGCCGGCACCGGAAGCGGACCGGGGTGATCGGGCGCAGACTTGCGAACCGCCCGATCAACCGCGCGGCGCCCGAAGGGGGGGCCGCCGGGGACTGACTTTGCACGCGGGCAGGGCGTGCAGGCCCCGGTCCGCGCCCTTCCTTCCGCAATCGCGGGGGGATGGCGCCGACCATTCCAGAGGCTAGGCTGGCCACAGCCATAAGCCTGGAGGAACGGCGGCCCAATGCCCTACATCATCGAGACCTTCGACAAGCCGGACAGCCTCGCGCTGCGCAAGTCCACGCGCGACGAGCACCTCGACTACCTTGACGCCAACATGGGCAAGCTCCTCGCCTGCGGCGCCAAGCTGAAGGACGATGGCAGCGATGCCGGCGGCGGCCTCTACATCGTCGATGTCGAGACCCGCGCGGAGGCGGAGGCCTTCATCGCCGCCGACCCCTTCAGCAAGGTCGGCCTGTTCGAGCGCGTGCAGATCTCCCGCTGGCGCAAGGGCTACCTGGACGGCAAGAGCTTCTTCCCGCCGCGCAAGTGAGCTAATCGCTGCCGGCCTGCTCGACCACCAGAAGGCAGGCCGGGCCCAGCGGATGCGCCACATGCTCGGCGCCCGCGGGCAGATGCAGCACGTCGCCGGGGCCGAGCGTGACCACCCGCTCCGCCCCATCCTCCCGCAGATGCATCGCCACGCGCCCGGCGAGCACCGCGAAGACTTCCTGGCCCGTGTTGACATGCCAGCGATAGGGCTGGTCGGTCCAGCGCAGCTTCACCACCGCATCCGGCATCCGCGCCACATCCGGGCCGGACCAGGCGGCGCCCCCCGGCAGGGCGGCGCCATGGAACAGCGTCGCGCTCATGCCGGCACCGCCTCCACGCGGACCATCGTGGCGAAACGGTCGGCGAGCGCCGCCAACGCCGCGCGCTGCACGGAGGCGGCCGAAAGGCGCGCGCCGCCGAGCGGGTCGGGCAGGGGGCGGGTCGCGGTGGCGTCGGCGGCCACGGTCACCGGCAGGCCGAGATCCAGCGCAGCGCGTGCGGTGGAAGAGACGCACATATGGGTCATGAAGCCGGCCAGCAGCAGCTTGCCCCGGCCCGTCGCGGCGATCCGCGCCTGCAACCCGGTGTCGGCGAAGGCATTGGGCAGGCCCTTCTCCACGACCGTTTCGCCCGCCTCCGGACGCGCCGCCGCCAGGATGGCGCCGCCGGAAGCGGGGTCGAACAGGCCGCCCGCACGGCCGCGATGCGCCACATGGATCACCGGCGTCCCCGCCGCGCGGGCACGGGCGAGCAGGGCGGCGAGCCGCTCGCTGGCCGCCGCGATGCCGTCCAACGGCAGGTGGCCGCTGCGGTATTCCTCCTGCGCGTCGATCACCACCAGCACCGCCTCGGCCAGCCGGGCCGGGGAGGGCTGTGCGCCCGCCAGGTCGAGCAAGGTGGGTGGGGGCGGCAGGGCCGCCGCGGCAGCCTCGAAATGCGCCGTCGCCGTCGCGAACTTGTCGCGGCAGCCGGGATTGCAGAAGCCGACCGTCTCGCCCTGCCAGAGGGTGAGGGCGTCCGGTGTGGTGGGCTTGCCCGACCAGGGGCAGGTTCCGTTGATGGGTGTGGGCATGGGGGGCTTTCCTTGCTCTCCTGGCCCTAGCCTGCCGGAGGGCCATTCTGGCATGAAGGACATCATGCCCTCCTTTCCTGCCAAACCGCGCCAGATTGTCCTGCCGCTTTATCCCGGCGTGATGCTGCTCGACGTCGCGGGGCCGGCGGAGGTCTTCGCCGCCGCCGCGCGCCTCGCGGGGGAAGGCGGCCAGGCTCCCTATCGGCTGCATCTTGTCTCGGCGGCCGGCGGCCCCGTGCCGACGGAGCTGGGCGTGGGTCTGGACAGCGTGCCCTGGGCGAGCCTGGGGGATGCGCCAGTGGACACGCTGCTCGTGCCGGGCGGCGACGGCGCCCTGGCCGCTGCGGAGGATGCCGCCTATCTCGACTGGTTGCGCCGCACGGCCGGTGAGGCGCGGCGCGTGGCCTCGGTCTGCCTCGGTGCCTTCATTCTCGCGGCGGCTGGGCTGCTGGAAGGCCGTGCCGCCACCACGCACTGGCGCCATTGCGCCGCCCTACAGCAGCGCCATCCCGGCGTGACCGTGCGGCCGGAGCCGATCTTCGTTCGCGATGGCCGCTTCTGGACCTCCGCCGGGGTAACGGCCGGCATCGACATGGCGCTGGCCCTGGTGGAGGAGGATCTCGGCCATGCCGTGGCGCTCGAAGTGGCGCAGCGTCTGGTGGTGTTCCTGAAGCGGCCGGGCGGACAGGCGCAGTTCAGCGCCGCGCTGGCGGCCCAGGCCAGCAGCCGTGACGGCGACTTCGCCGGGCTGCTTGGCTGGATGGCCGCCAACCTGACCGCGGACCTGCGGGTGGAGGCGCTGGCCGATCGCGCCGGCATGGCGCCGCGCAGCTTCGCCCGTGCCTTCGTCGCGCAGACCGGCGAGACGCCGGCCCATGCCGTGGAGGGGCTCCGCGTGGAGGCGGCGCGGCACCTGCTGGAGGCGGGGGAACTGGCGGTGGCGGAAATTGCGCACCGCTGCGGCTTCGGCGACGACGAGCGGATGCGGCGCGCCTTCCTGCGCCGGCTTGAAACCTCTCCGGCGGAGTATCGCGCCCGCTTCGGGCGGGCGGCGGCGGGTTAGAAAGTCTGGGGGAAAGAATTCCCCCAGACCCCCATCTTCTTTCTTCGAGTTGCCCGTCCTTGCGGGTAAGCGCAGCGCCAGACCGATAAAAAGAAGATGGGGGTTCGGGGGAATTCCTTCCCCCGACCTTTTTCCCCTCAGCCGCGCTTGCGGCGGGGCGCCGGCTCGGCGAACAGGTCGGGCTCAGGCGCCGCGGCCAGGGAAGCGACCGGCTCGGCCGCCTTGGCCTTGGGAGCCGCCTTGGCCGGCTTGGCTTTGGCAGGCGCCGGCTCCGCCTTGGCCGGCTTGGCCTTGGCGCGGGCCGCAGGCTTTTTCGGCGTGGGGGCCACGCTCTCCTCCACCATCATCCGCGCCAGCGGCTTCTTCTTCGGCGCGGGATTGCCGGCCACCACGTCGAGCGCCGCGGCGATGTCCTCCACCAGGTCCTCGACATCCTCCAGGCCGACGGAGAGGCGCACCGCACCGTCCGAGATGCCGAGCCGCGCCCGCTCCTCGGCCGAGACCTTGCTGTGCGTCGTCGTCGCGGGGTGGGTGATCAGGCTCTTGGAGTCGCCGAGGTTGTTGGAGATGTCCACCACCCGCAGCGCGTCGAGGAAGCGGAAGGCCGCCTCCTTGCCGCCCTTCAGCTCGAAGCTGACCAGCGTGCCGCCGCCCGACATCTGCTGCTTGGCCAGCGCATATTGCGGATGGCTGGCGAGGTAGGGATAGCAGACCCGTGCGACCTCGGCCCGTTCCTCCAGCATCTGCGCGATGGTGGTGGCGCTGCGGCACATGGCGGGCACGCGCAGGTGCAGCGTCTCCAGCCCCTTCAGGATGACCCAGGCGTTGAAGGGGGAGAGCGACGCGCCGGTGTTGCGCGTGAAGGGCTGCAGGACCTCCTCGATCCACTTCTTGCTGCTCAGCACCGCGCCGCCCAGCACGCGCCCCTGGCCGTCGAAGTGCTTGGTGGCGGAATAGACCACCACGTCGGCGCCGAACTTCATCGGCTTCTGCAGCAGCGGCGTGGCGAAGACATTGTCCACCACCACCACCGCGCCGGCCGCATGCGCCAGGTCGCAGACGGCCTTCAGGTCCACCAGCTCCTGCATCGGGTTGGAGGGGGTCTCCAGCAGCACCATCTGGCAGGGCCGCTTGAAGGCGGCTTCCCACTGGTTCAGGTCGGCGCCATCGACGAACTCGGTCTGGATGCCGTAGCGCGGCAGCAGGGTGGAGACGATCCAGTGGCAGGAGCCGAACAGCGCCCGCGCGGCGACCACCCGGTCGCCCGCCTTCAGGTGCGACAGCATCGCGGCGCTGACGGCGGCCATGCCGGTGGGGGTGGTGCGGCAGGCCTCGGCGCCCTCCAGGGCCGCCAGCCGCGCCTCCAGCATCTGCACGGTCGGGTTGCCGAAGCGGGAGTACTGGAAGTGCTGCACCTCGCCGGTGAAGGTCTGCTCGGCCTGCCGGGCGCTGTCATAGACAAAGCCGGAGGTCAGGAAGAGCGCTTCGGAGGTTTCGTCGAGGTTGCTGCGCATCTGTCCGCCTCGGACCAGAAGGGTGGCGGGGCGCAGGGGGCGGTCTGAGGCGGGCTTTGCCATGGGATGGGCGACTCTCGGGCTTGCATCACACAAACCGGCCCGGTCGGGCGGGGGGCCTGGCACGGCAGCCCCGCCGCGGCCGTTTAGCGCGATTGTTTAAGCTCGCCGCAAGCTGGCCGGACAAATCGCGAGCGCCTCTCATGAGGCGGGCGGACCTTACGCCCGGCTTGCCCCCCGCACAAGGCCGGGCTACAACCGACCCCGACGCGGGCGTAGTTCAGAGGTAGAACGTCAGCTTCCCAAGCTGAATGTCGTGGGTTCGATTCCCATCGCCCGCTCCACGTTTCTCCAGGCAAGCAGGGTTGCCTCCCGCCGGCACCGACCGGGGCAGGGCGGCGCCTTCCCCGATCCCCACTGCCGCTCAGGCGGTGACCAGCTCCGCCGGGTCCGGCATCGGCGGCAGGGTGGTGGTGGTGCCGCCATTGGCGTCGGTCCAGCCGGTCATGTCGATCACGAACATGCGCTGCGGCTCCACCAGCCGGTGGCGCGCCGACTGGCCCTCCAGCGACCATTCCAGATAGCCCGGACGCGGCATCCGGCCGTCCCGCTCCAGCCCGCGTTTCGCCCCCACCATGGCCGTGGCCGGCGCCCAGACAATGTCCATGCCGCGATGCCGCAGCGTCCTGTAGACATGCAGGTGGCCGCAGGCGATGACCTTCACGCCGCCCGCCGCGCAGGCGTCGAGAAAGGCGCCGCGCGCCTCGTAGGGCATGCTGGAGGTGGTGAAGCGCCGGTCCGCCGGGTCGTCGTCGAAGGGCGGCATATGGGTGAAGACCATCACCGGGCGGCTGCCGCGCGTGGCCAGCGCCTCCGCGAGGAAGTCCTGCTGCGCGACCTCCTCGGGCAGGCCGCTGGCCATCAGCGCGGTGTCCAGCCCGATCAGGCGCCAGGCGCCGAGATCGCACAGCCACCATTGCGGGCCGACATGCTGGCGCCAGGCCGCCATGCGGGCCACCGTCAGCGGCTGCTCCAGGCGGGAGAAGCGCGGCGCCTCGCCGATGTCGTGATTCCCAGGGATGGCCAGCCAGGGCACATCGAGCGCCGCCATGGCGGCGGCACCGTAGCGCAGGTCCTCCGGCGCCACGGGGCCGTTGAAGGCAAGGTCGCCGCCATGCACGATCAGGTCGGGCGGCGCCTCCCGCATGGCGGCGCGGAAGGCGGCGAAGTTGACGGCGAAATAGCCATGGCTGGGCGAGAGATGCGTGTCGCTCACCTGCACCAGCCGGATCGGGGCGTTGTCGTTCATGCGAAGCTCAGATTGTCCGGCCGCAGGTCCATGAAATAGAAGGTGCAGGGGCGCCACTTCACCCCGCTGCGCACGGCGTAGAACTCGGCGGGCTGGTAGAGCACCGTGCCGGGCGCGGCATCCTCCCAGGCATCCAGCATCGCCTTGAACAGCGCCTTGCGCTTCGCCGGATCGGTCTCGCCTTCCAGCGCGCGGCCGGCGGCATTGAAGGCTTCCGTGCTGGCGAAGGCGCCGGATTTCTGGAACCAGCTCGACGGGCCCCAGGAGATCCAGAGCGAGCCGAGCGGGTCGGGCAGGCGGGTGGAGTTGGAGTTGTTGCCGATCTGCTGCCCCTCGGCGCGCATCTGGGGGAAGTTCTCCACCACCTGCAGCCGCGCATTGACGCCGACGGCGCGCCACATCTCGACCATGACCTGCGCCGCGCGCAGCGCGTTGGTGTAGTAGTTCGGCAGGGTGCGGTAGATGATCTCCTGGCCGTTGTAGCCAGCCGCGCGCAGCAGCCGCTTTGCCTGCTCCGGGTCGTAGGGCAGGGAGCGGCCTTCCAGGAACATGTCCCCATATTCGGGGAAGTTGTGGCCCGGCGGGACCACCGCCGCGCCGCCCCAGAGCGTGTCCACCAGAAGCTGCCGGTCGATCGCCAGGCCGAGCGCCTGCCGGATGCGCTTGTCGCCCATGTCCGGGCCGCGCTCGTCGAAGGTCAGCACATGGACATTGGCCAGCACCACCTGCCGGATGTCCACCTCCTCGATGGGCCGCAGCGTGTCGAGCTGGTCGGGCGGCACGTTGGTGATCAGGTCCACGTCGCCGGCCTGCAAGGCGGCGACGCGCGCGGCCAGTTCGGGGATCTGGCGGAACGCCACCTGCCGGGCGGTGGGGCGGGCCATCCAGTAGTCGTCGAAGGCGTCGAGCGTGATGCGCTGGTAGCTCTGCATCGCGCGCAGCTTGTACGGGCCGGTGCCGACGGGATCGCGGCTGAACCCGTCGAAGCCGCGCTCCTCATAGGCGCGCTTGTTGACGATCCAGGCGCACCAGGAGGCCAGCCGCTGCTCCAGCAGCACGTCCGGCACGCGGGTGCGGAAGCGCACGGCGTTGCCGCCCACGGCTTCCACGCTGGCCAGCGTGGCGAAGTAGGATGTCGCCTCCGGCATCAGCGGCTTCGCGCCATGCATGCGGTCGGAGGTGAAGGTATAGACCACGTCCTCCGGCGCCAGCAGGTCGCCGTTGTGGAAACGGACGCCCTCGCGCAGCGTCAATACCAGCTCGCTCGGGCCGTTGCGCGTCCAGGACGTCGCGAGACCCGGCTTCAGCCCGGCGCCGCCGCCATCCGGGGTGGCGAGGAAGTCGCGCCGGATCAGCGTGTCGAAGATGGAATAGGTGATGCGCGTGCCGACATTGGACAGCTCGCGCGCCGGCTCCAGCGTTGGCGGCAGTTCAGGCACGCCGATATGGAGCACCGGCCGGGCGTCACCCTGCGCCGTGGCCGCCCTCGCGAAGGGCAGCGCCAGGCCGGCGCCGAGCAGGGAGCGGCGAGGAAGTTTCATGACAGGTCACCCGTTTGTCCGGGCGACGTGTTCGCATCTCCGCGTGATGCCCGTTTGACAGCGCCGCGTCGGTTCCGTGACGGTTTCCCGTCCCCAGGGGCTGTGACGAAACTGCGGATGGGCAGCGGTCAGGCTATGGGGCATCACGGCCTGCGCGCCGTGCCTGCCCAATGCGTCAGGCAAGTCAATCCGGTTGTTTCGGCGGGGCTGACTTCAGCCGGACCAGCACGGCGTCGAGGGCCGCATCCAGGTCAGGGATGACTCCGCCGGGCGCGACATGGCGGACCACCTGCTCATTGATTCCGCCGCGTGTCTGATGCTCGTCCGCGAGGGTGGCGAAGTCGCGCTCGGGCGCTGTCCGCGACAGCCCCTGCAGCATCTGGCCCACGAAGGCGCGTGCCTTCTCCGGCGAAATGCCGCCGCGCTCCATCCATCCCGTCACGGTGCCGGCGAAGGCGAAGTAGCTCGCCATCACCGCCGTGGCCGCGGTGAAGACGTCGAACTCCGCTTCATTCTCCAGCACGATGGCGGTTCCGATGCGCTCGAACAGCGAGCGGACCTTCTCATCCCCGGGGAAAATCGCGGTGGGGCCTTCCTGCATCGCCACCATGGGCAAGGGCACCGCCCGCGTCACCCGGCCCGCCGGTGCCGTCGCCGAGCGGAGATAGTCAAGCGATACGGTGGCGATGAGGCTCAGCACATGATGGTCGCCGCGGAAGCGCAAGGCCCGCAGCACCTCGTCGGCGATCTGGGGGCGCACGGCCAGAACCACGATCTCGCTCTCGTCCAGCACCGCCTGATTGCCCACTGCGACCCGGACATTGCCGTAGCGTGCCGCGAGCGCCGCCGCTGTCTCCGCATTGCGCGGGGAAAGGATGATCTCGATCTCCGGCTGAGTCTTGCACAGGCCCTCCACGATCGCGGCCGTGATCGTGCCAACACCGATGAAGCCAAGTTTCACTGCCGGAGATCTCCAAGGGCTGTTGCGCCCCTCAAAGCCGGAGCAGCCCGCCAGTCGTGCCCAGCGCGGCGCAACTCGTGCAGTCCTGGCTGGCGCTGGCCAAGGGCAGGCGGGGGGCGGGGAGCATCAGACACATCGGGCGGGTAGAGCTTGCGGGCGGCCATGCCCCCAGCCTGACCATTCCGCGCCCGCAGGTCCAGAGCCGCCCCTCAGGGCCGTACGGCGGGCGGCAGGCGCGCCGGCTGAACCGCCGGGAAAGAGGGCTGCAAGGGTCCGACGCCGGCGGTGGTTGGCACCGGCTTGCCCGGCGGGTCCACGCCGGCGAGGCTGTCGAGGGAATAGGATTCCACCGGCTTGCCGCCCTCCAGCGGCGGGATGGAGACGACGGAGGCCACCAGCCCATCCTCCCAGCCACCGCCGAGGGCCTTGTAGAGCGAGACGAGGTCGGTGGTCAGCGCCAGCGTCGCGCGCACGCGCTGCTGGCGTGCATCCACGAGGCTGCGCTGGGCGTCGAGCACGTCGAGGAAGCTGGAAAGCCCGTTGTCGTAGCGGCTGCGCGCGAGGGAGAGGGCGGTCTCGGCGGCCTTGACGGAACGCTCCAGCAACTCCCGCTGCGTCTTGTCGCTGCGGTAGGCGACGAGGCTGTCCTCCACCTCGCCCAGGGCGCTGAGCACGGTGCTGCGATAGGCCAGCGCCGCCTCGGCCTGCTGGGCGCGGGCCAGGCGAAGATTGGCCGTCAGCCGGCCGCCCTGGAAGATCGGCAGCGAGATGGCCGGGCCAAAGGAATAGAAATGGCTGGCCCAGTTGGTCAGGTAGTCGGCATCGATGGCGCGCACGCCGAGGCTGCCGGTCAGCGAGATGTCCGGATAGAACTGCGCCGTGGCGACGCCGATGCCGGCGGTGGCGGCGTGCAGCCGCGCCTCGGCCTGACGGATGTCGGGCCGCCGCCGCGCCAGCGAGGAGGGCAGGCCAACCGGCACGGAAGGCGGCGTTGGCGGGATCGGCGCGGTGACGGAAAGTTCCTGGTCCAGCGCCCCGGGTGGCTGGCCGGTGAGCACGCTGAGGCGGTTCATCGCCTGCTGCGCCTCGCGGAGATAGGGCTGTAGCTGCGCCTCGTAGCTGGCGAGCTGGGCGCGCTGGTTGGCCACGTCCAGCTCGGTGGTCAGGCCCTGGCCACGGCGGCGCTCGGTCAGCCGCAGCAGGTCGCGTGCGGTGTCCACGTTCTCCTGCTGGCTGCGCGCCAGGGCCTGCGCGCCACGCAGCCCGGCATAGGTCCGCGCCACCTCTGCCAAG
Source organism: Roseomonas sp. (assembly GCA_035556695.1). Lineage (GTDB taxonomy): Bacteria > Pseudomonadota > Alphaproteobacteria > Acetobacterales > Acetobacteraceae > Pseudoroseomonas. The sequence continues at coordinate 425,730 of DATMFR010000014.1, read as the reverse complement.
AGAGTGACAAGCGCGTCGTTGGTGCCCTCGACGGCGGCCTGGGTCTGCGCATTGGCCTGTTCCACCGAGCGGCGGACACGGCCGAAGAGATCGAGTTCCCAACTCGAATCGAAGCCAAGCTGGAACAGGTTGCTCGGCCCGGTGGCACCGTTCAGGGCGCCCTCCAGCGCATCGGCCACGCGGTTGCCGAGGCCGGGCTCCTGGCCGTTGAGCTGCTGGCTGCTGCGCAGGCCCTCGACCGAATTGAAGACACCCTGTGACTTCAGGAGGCCGCGCAGGCCGAGTTGCTGGCGGGTGTAGCTGCCCTGGCCGGCCAGGCTCGGCAGGCCCGCGCCGCGCGCCGCCGCCTCGGCCTGCCGCGCCTCGACGATGCGCAGCACCGCCTGCTGCAGGCCCGGGTTGCCCGCCACCGTCCGCTCGATCAGCGAGGTCAGCACCGGGTCCTTGAAGCTGGTCCACCAGCGCGGGTCCGGATCGGCCTGGAGGGAGACGGCGGCTGTCGGGTTGCGGGCGGCGTCACTCCAGCCCGCCGGCACCTCGGCGCGTGGCGGGGTGAAGTCGGGCCCGACGGTGCAGGCGCCCAGGGTGACAGCCATGGTGGCCGCCAGGACAAGCGGGAAGGCGGCGCGAAAGCTCATCAGGTGCAACTCAATGTCCCCCGCCGCCGCCCTGGACCTTCTTGCCCGTGAACAGGAAGGCGAGCGGCACGATCAGCAGCGCCAGCGCCGCGGTGATCCGGAACGTGTCGGAATAAGCCAGGATGGCCACCTGCTCCCGCAGCATCTGCGCCATCTGCCCCATGGCGAGCTGCCCGGCGGCGCCGGCGGAGTAGCCATGGTCGATCAGCGCCTGCTCGATCCGCTGCAGCGTCGTGTTGAAGGGCTGGTAAAGCGGCGTCATGTACTCGGCCAGGTAGCCGTGGCGGATCTGCTCATGGTTGGTGACGAGCGCGGTCGAAACCGAAATGCCCACCGAGCCCAACACGTTGCGGATCATGGTGAAGAGCGCGGTGGCATCGCCGTTCAGCTCGCGCGGCAGGGTGGCATAGGCGATGGTGCTGATCGGCACGAAGAGGAAGGCAAGCCCCACCGTCTGCGCCGAGCGCATGATGGCCAGCTCCATATAGTCGATATCCGGCGTCAGGCCCTGCGAGTAGTAGAGCGCGGCGCTGAGGCAGAGGCCACCGAAGGCCACCAGGTACTTGGCCGGGATGAAGCTCATCAGCTTGCCGGTAACGGGGATCAGCATCACCAGCACCACCGCCCCCGGTGCCAGCACCAGCCCGGACCAGGTGGCGTTGTAGCCGAGCTGCTGCTGCGCCATCTGCGGGATCAGCACCGCCGAGGCGTAGAGCACGAAGCCCATCAGGCCGATCGCCGCGCAGCCGACGGAGAAGTTGCGGTCCTTGAAGACCCGCAGGTCCACGATGGGATTGCGCGAATAGAGCAGCCAGTACACGCCGCCGACATAGCCAATGGCGGAGACCAGCGCCGCCTTGCGGATGAAGTCGGAGGCAAGCCAGTCGTAGTTCTCTCCGCGGTCGAGCGCCAGTTCCATGCCGCCCAGCGCCAGCACGATGAAGCCAAGCCCGACATAGTCGAAGCGGAAGGGGCGGGACTGCTCCTCCTTCACCCAGGGCGGGTCCTCCACCACCTGCAGCACGCCGAACACCGTCAGCACGCCGATGGGCACGTTGATCAGGAAGATCCAGTGCCAGGAATAGGTGTCGGTGAGATAGCCGCCCAGCACCGGCCCGAGGATGGGCGCCACGACGATGGCAATGGCGGTGACGGAGAAGGCGGTGCCGCGCTTCTCCGTCGGGAAGGTGTCGAGGATGATGGCCTGCTGCGTCGGCTGCAGCCCGCCGCCGAAGAAGCCCTGCAAAGCGCGGAACAGCAGCAGGTGCCAGAATTCCGTCGCCATGCCGCAGCCGAGCGAGGCGAGGGTGAAGACGCTGATGCAGATGACGAAGTATCGCTTGCGCCCGATCATCCGGCTGAGCGAGCCGGAGATGGTCAGCACGATGCCGTTGGCGACGAGATAGGTGGTGAGCGCCCAGGTGCTCTCGTCATTGCTGATCGACATGCTGCCGGCGATATGCGGCAGCGAGACGTTGACGATGGTGGTGTCGAGCACCTCCATGAAGGCGGCCATGGTCACCACCAGGGTGATGACCCAGGGATTGGCGGCGGGCCGCCAGCCCTTGCCGGCGGCGCCGCTCATTCCACCTTCACCGTCGGCACGACGGAGAGGCCGAGCGGGAGCGGCTCGTTGTCCGGCAGACCGCTGTCGATGATGATCTTCACCGGCACGCGGCGGACGATCTTGACGAAGTTTCCGGTGGCGTTCTCGGCGGGGAAGGCGCTGAAGCGGGCGCCGCTGCCGCGCTGGATGCTATCCACATGGCCGCGCAGCTCCAGGCCGGGAAAGGCGTCCACCTCGATCGTCACCGGCTGGCCCGGCTGCATCTCGGTGAGCTGCGTCTCCTTGAAGTTGGCGGTCACCCAGAGATCGGGCGTGACGAGGTTCATCACCGTGCTGCCGGGCTGCACGAATCCGCCCTGCTCGACGTTGCGCCGCGTGACCCAGCCATCCTGCGGCGCGCGCAGCACGGCGTAGGAGAGCATGGTCTCGGCCTCGTTGAGCTGCGCCTCCGCCTGCTCCACCTGCGCCTTGCGCTGCTCCACCGCCGCCTGGGCCAGTTCGATGTCCTGCTCGGTCAGCTTGGCGATGCGGAGCTGCGCCTCGGCCTGGGCGACATTCGCGGTCTGCGCCTGCAACTGGGCATTGGCGGTGTCGATGCTGGACTGGGTGGTGGCGCGTGGGTCCACGCGGCGCTGGCGGCGGTACTCGGCCTCCGCCTGGGCCTGGCTGGCCTGCGCCGCCTTCAGTTGCGCCTCGGCCTGCTGCAACTGCGCGGGCGCGCGCACCTGCGCCACCTCCAGCTGCACCTGCGCGGCCCCGAGCTGCGCGCGCGCGAGCTGGAGATTGGCGCGCGCCTGGTTGCGCTGCGCGGTGAGATCGCTGGCATCGATGCGCAGCAGCAGGTCCCCGGCATGGACGAACTGGTTGTCCCTCACCGCCAGCTCGGCGACATAGCCGGAGATCTTGGGCGCGATGGTGACGGCGCGGCCCTCGGTATAGGCGTCGTCGGTGGATTCGAGGTTGCGGTGGCTCCACCAGTACCAGGCGCCGCCGATGATCGCGAGCAGCAGAACGATGCCGCCAATGATCAGCGGCCAGCGGCCCGGGCGCTGGCGGCCCTTGTCCTGCTCGTCCGCCTGCCTGTCCTGCTGTCCGGTGTCGTCCGCCTGCCTGTCGCGACGCCGCTCGGTATCCGCCTGTTCGCGGGCCTCACGGGAAGGCGGGGCATCCTCCGCGACAGGGCTGGCCTGGGCGGCATCCGCGCGGCCCGCATGCGTGTTGCGCCCGAAGGCATGCCGCCTGTCCGCGACTGACGCCGTCTGCGCGCCCTGCTCTCGATCCGCCACTTGGAACCCTCGTCACTCAGCGCACACGTCATGTCCCGGCGTTTGAAACCGTCACATACAGACGCGGATGTATGCAAGACACGCTTGGTTGATGGAGCGCGCAGGCGCTGCCTGGCTCAGGCCGGGGGGAGACTGCGCGGGCGAACAACGCCTGTCGGCAAGTCCGGGTTCCCGATCATGCGCCGACAAAATGCCGCCGCAGGGCTAACCTCCTGCCGGCGCCTGCCAAGGCTTGCCGGATTACCCCGCTGAGGCTCGCGGCTGCGCCTCAGGCCGGGCCGGCGCCGATGGCGCGCAGCACGATGCCCTCCGTCAGGATCTGCGGCAGCATGACGGGCTCGCCGCCGCCGGCCGGATAGACGAGGTAGAGCGGCACGCCGGCACGGCCATGCGCGCGCAGCTCGGCAGCGAGGGTGGCGTTGCCGTCCGTCCAGTCGCCCTTGAGGTAGGCGATGCCCTGCCGCACGAAGGCGGCGCGCACCGCCTCCGTGTCCAGCGCCATGCGTTCGTTCACCTTGCAGGTGATGCACCAGGCGGCGGTCAGGTTGACGAAGACGGGCCGCCCCTCCGCCCGCAGCGCGGCGAGGCGAACGGCGGACCAGGGTTCGGCGCCGTCGTCAGCGGCCGCCACCGCGCCGGCGCGGGCGGTCGGCGCGGTGGCGAGGCCGGGCAGCGTGGCCAAGGCTGCCAGCAGCGCCAGCGCCCCGCCGGCCCAGCCGAGCCGGCGCCCGCCCGGCGTATGCGCCCGCTGCGCCGCGCCCAGCGCCCAGGCGGCGAAGCCGACAGCGAGTGCCCCGGCCAGCGCCGCCGCCAGGCCCTCCGGCCCGACCTGCTGCGCCAGCACCCAGAGCAGCCAGAGCGCGGCGCCATACATCGGAAAGGCCAGGAACTCCTTCAGCCGCTCCATCCAGGTGCCCGGGCGCGGCAGCAGACCGGCCAGCCCCGGCGCCACGGCCAGCAGCGCATAAGGCGAGGCCATGCCGAGGCCCATGGCGGCGAAGATCACCAGGGTGGCGGCGGGCGGCATGGCGAGGCCGGCGCCGATGGCGGTGGCCATGAAAGGCGCGGTGCAAGGGGTTGCCACCAGTACCGCCAGGGCACCGGTGCCGAAGCTGCCGAGATGGCCACCGCGCGCCGCCAGCCCGGCGCCCGCCCCGACTGGCCCATCCACATGGAAGACGCCGGAAAGATTCAGCCCGACAGCCAGCATCAGCCACCCCATCCCGGCCACGAAAGCCGGGGCGGTGAACTGGAAGCCCCACCCGGCCACGATGCCGCCCGCGCGCAGCGCCAGCAGCAGCCCGGCCAGCGCCAGGAAGCAGAGCAGCACGCCGGCGGTGTAACTGGCGGCATGGCCGCGCACGGCGTCGCGCGCCGCGCCGGAGAGACGAGCCAGCGCCATGGCCTTCATCGCCAGGATGGGGAAGACGCAGGGCATCAGGTTGAGGATCAGCCCGCCGAGCGCGGCCAGCAGCGCCGCCTGCCACAGCCCGAGGCCCGCGGGCGCGGCAGCTTCCAGCGCGGCGGGCACCGGGCCCGGCGTCGCGGAGAGGCTGTAGGCGCCGCGGCTTCCGGCGGCGTCGGTCAGCACCACCACGCCTTCCACCGGGCCAGGCGGTAGAGGGGCCGCGCCGCGGGTGAGGCCGAGCCGCAGGGCACCTCCGGCAAGGCTCAGCGGCTGCGGCGCCGCATGGTTCAGCACGGTCGGTTCGGCGGGGAAGAAGCTGGCCTCGCGCACTGTGGCGGGGGTCAGGTCGGCGCCATCCAGCCGCAGGGCGCCACTCTCGCCCTCGAAGCCGAGGCTGGCCTTCCAGGGGGAGGGGCGGGGCAGGGCGGCCTCGGCCTCGCGGAAAGCCTCCGCGAGCGCCGGATCGGGGCGGGCGGCGGCCTCCACCGGGAAGTCGAGCCGGAAACTGCCTTCCTCGGGCACGCAGACCTGCTCGCAGACCAGCCAGTTGGCCTGCGCCTCCAGGGTGAAGACCTCGCCGGGCTTCAGGCTGGCGGGGGGCGTCACCGTCAGCGGCAGCAGGACGTGGTTCTCGTAGCCGTAGTTCACCAGCGGCCCGAAGGGGATGCGCTGCGGCGCCGGCCAGTCGAAGCCGGTGGTCTGCGTGCCCTCGGGGGCGGTGAAGCTGATCTCCGGCGGGGCGCCGGCATCGCCCGCGTTGCGCCAGTAGGTGTGCCAGCCCGGCGCCAGCACCTGCCGCAGCCCGAGGCGGAACGGCTGGCCGGGCACAACCGAATCAACCTCGGCGGCAAGGGTCATGGTGGCACGCTCGGAGCGTACGGGCGCGCTTTCCAGCGCCCGTGCCGGGCCGGCGAGGGCAAGCAGGGCTAGGACGGGGATCAGCGCGCGCAGCATGGCGCACTGAAAGCCGATTTCCCCTGCCGGGGAAAGCCCTCGCCGGTGACGAAGCGTTGCGTGGCCGCGTGCGGCGGGCATGGCGGCCCGGCCGAGGCTGCGCACCCCCTGCCGATGCGCTAGAGGGACGCGCATGGACCTGCTTGCGACCCTGCCCGAGCTTCCCGTCACCGAGGCCCTGCCGCGCCTGGCGGAGGCGCTGCGCAGCGGCAGCAATGCCGTGCTGGTGGCGCCGCCCGGCGCCGGCAAGACCACGCTGGTGCCGCTGCTGCTGAAGGACGAGCCCTGGGCGGAAGGCCAGAAGATCCTGGTGCTGGAGCCGCGCCGCGTCGCCGCCCGCGCCGCCGCCCGCCGGATGTCGGAGCTGCTGGGCGAGGCGGTGGGGCGCACCGTGGGCGTCGTCACCCGGCTGGACCGGGCGGTCTCGGAGGCCACGCGCGTCGAGGTGGTCACCGAGGGGCTGCTGGTCCGCCGCCTGCAATCCGATCCCGGGCTGGAGGGCGTCGCGGCGGTGCTGTTCGACGAGGCGCATGAGCGCAACCTCGACACCGACCTCGCCCTGGCGCTCTGCCTGGACCTGCAACGCGCGCTGCGGCCGGAACTGCGGCTGCTCGCCATGTCCGCGACGCTGGAGACGGAGGGCTTCGCCCGGCTGCTCGGCGATGCACCTGTCGTGGAGAGCCTGGGGCGCGCCTATCCCGTCGCCCTCCAGCACCGCCCGCGCGACATCCAGGACCCACGCGACCTGCCGGAGGCGATGGCCAGCGCCATTCGCGCCGCGCTGGCTGAGCATCCCGGGGACGTGCTGGCCTTCCTGCCGGGCTGGGGCGAGATCCGCCGCACCGCCGAGCGGCTGGGCGGCGTCGCCGCCGATGTCCTGCCGCTGCATGGCGAACTGCCCCCGGCCGAGCAGGACAAGGCGCTGAACCCTTCCTCGCGGCGGAAGGTGGTGCTGGCGACCTCCATCGCCGAGACCTCGCTGACCGTGCCGGGCGTGCGCATCGTGGTGGATGGCGGCTTTCGCCGGGCGCCGCGGCTCGACCCGGCCACCGGCCTCTCGCGGCTGGCCACCGTCCGCATCTCCCGCGCCGCCGCCGAGCAGCGCGCCGGCCGCGCCGGGCGCACCGAGCCGGGCGTCGCCATCCGGCTCTGGACGGAGGCGCTGCACCGTGGCCTGCCGCAGGCCGACCGGCCGGAGATCCTGGAAAGCGAGCTGTCCGGCCTGGCGCTGGACTGCGCCGCCTGGGGCGCCGAGCCGGCGGAGATGGCCTTCCTTGACCCGCCACCGGCCGGCGCCATGGCCGCCGCCCGTGCCCTGCTGCGCGACCTCGACGCGTTGGACGCGGAAGGCCGCATCACCCCGACGGGCCGGCGCATGGCGCGGCTCGGCACCCACCCGCGCCTCGCCCGGATGATGGCGGCGGCGGAGACGCCCGGGGCGGCGGCGCTGGCCGCCGAACTCGCCGCCCTCCTGGAGGAGCGCGACCCGATCCGTGGCCGTGAGGCGCCCTCCGACATCCAGTTGCGCCTGGACCTGCTGCACGGTGCCGATGACCCGAATGCCGATCGCGCCGCGCTGGGCCGCATCCGCCGCGCGGTGAGCCTGCACCGGCGCCGGCTCGGCGTGCCCGGCGGGGTGGAGGCGGAGGGGGATGCCGGGTTGCTGCTGGCCGCCGGCTTCCCCGACCGCATCGCCGCCCGGCGCGGCAGCATGACGGGCGCCTTCCGCATCGCCTCCGGCCAGGGCGCCCGCCTGCCGGCCACCGACCCGCTGGGCAAGGCGCCGCTGCTGGCGGTGGCGGACCTGGAACTGCTGGGCACTGAGGCGCGCATCCGCATGGCCGCGCCGCTGACCCGCGAGGCGCTGGAAGCCGCCTTCCCCGGGCGGCTGGTGCGTGAGGAGGGCGCCGCCTTCGACCCGCGCGCCAATGCCGTGGTGGCGCGGCGCCGGCTGCGGCTCGGCCCGCTGGTGCTGGAGGAGGCGACGCTGCCGCATGCCGATCCGGCCGCCGTGGCCTCCGCCCTGGCCGCCGCCGCCGCCTCGCGTGGCTTCCGTGACCTCGACTGGACCGAGGCGGCCCGCCAGACCCGTGCCCGCATGGGCTGGATGCACCGCACCGAGGGTGATGAATGGCCCGATGTCTCGGATGCGGCGCTGGCGGCGGAGGAGGCGGCCTGGCTCGCCCCCTGGCTTTCCGGAATGACGAAGCTTTCCGAGCTGCGCGGGCTGGACGCCACGGCCGTCCTGCGCAGCCTGCTGCCTCATCCGTTGCAGAAGCGGCTGGATGCCGCGCTGCCGCCGCGCGTGGCGCTGCCCAATGGCCGCAGCGCCACCATCGACTATGCCGGCGAGGTGCCGCGGCTGGAGGCGCGGGCGCAGTGGCTGTTCGGCCTCGCGGCGCTGCCGCCGCTGGCGGAGGGGCGCATCCCGCTCCAGGTGGCGCTGCTCTCTCCTGCCGGGCGGCCGATCGCCGTCACCGCCGACCTGCCGGGCTTCTGGGGCGGTGCCTGGGCGGAGGTGCGCAAGGAGATGCGCGGCCGCTATCCCAAGCACGACTGGCCGGAGGACCCGGCGCGCGGCACTTAAGGCCTTGCCTTCGCCGCCTTTACTGCAAATCTGCAACGCATAGGCCCCCCGGCACTTCCGCAACCCGGCCGATGGATGATGGAATGACGCCCCCCAACCCCGCCTCCCGCCGCCTGGTCCTGACCGGCTTGCTCAGCCTTGCGGTGCTCTCCGCCTGCCAGGCGCCCACCGCCATGGCGCAGCGCGGTGCACGCAGCGTGGTGCCGGACTTCGCGGACTTGGCCGAGGCGGTGCTGCCCGCGGTGGTCAACATTGCCGTGCTCTCGGAGCAGACCACGACGCAGATCCCGCCCGAGCTGCGTGGCACCCCCTTCGAGCGCTATTTCCGCGAGCGGCGGGGGCGGCAGCAGGTGCAGGGCGCCGGCTCCGGCTTCATCGTCGATCCGGCGGGCTTCATCGTCACCAACAACCATGTGGTCGGCAACGCGGTGCGGGTGGTGGTCTCGCTGCAGGACGGGACGGAACTGCCCGCCCATGTCGTCGGCACGGACGACCTGACCGACCTTGCCCTGCTGCGGGTGGAGGCGCCGAAGCCGCTGCCTTCCGTGCCCTGGGGCTCCTCGGCCGGGCTGCGGGTCGGGCAGTGGGTGCTGGCGGCGGGCAATCCCTTCGGCCTGGGGGGCACCGTGACCTCGGGCATCGTCTCGGCGCGGGGCCGTGAGATTGGCGCCGGACCCTTCGACGACTTCATCCAGACCGATGCCGCCATCAATCCCGGCAACTCGGGCGGGCCGCTGTTCAACGCGGCGGGCGAGGTGATCGGCATCAACACCGCGATCTTCTCGCCCACCGGCGCCTCGGCCGGCATCGGCTTCGCCACGCCCTCCGATTTGGCGCGCGGCGTGATCGACCAGCTCCGGCGCGATGGCCGGGTGGAGCGCGGCTGGCTGGGCATTGCCGTGCAGGATATCGGCGACGAGGCCGGGCCGGGCATGCGCAACCGGGGCGTGCAGATCCAGAATGTCGAGCGCAACAGCCCCGCCGCGCGGGCCGGGCTGCGCCAGGGCGACGTCGTCACGGCCCTGAACGGCGAGCGCCTGGAGACCTCGCGCGCGCTGATCCGTGGCGTGGCCGGCACCCCACCCGGCCAGACCATCCGCCTGACGCTGACGCGGGAAGGACGGCCGCGCGAAATGGCCGTGCAGGTCGGGCGCCGCCCAGGTTCGGCGGGTTAAGGCGGCAGACGGCCGGGGGGAGAGCTCTCCCACCGGCCTTTTCGTGCCCGGCATGCCAGGGAAGCGAACAGAGGGGTTGGTCTGCGAGTTGCGACTGATTATTGGTTGCCGCTCCATCCGTTCCGCTGGAAGGTCTGCCTGGTGAAGCTCCCCCGCCTGCTCCGCGCCACGGCGCTGCTGCTCTTCGCCTGCGTCCTGCAGGCCAGCGTGGCCCGCGCTGAGCCGATCACGCTGCACGACCTCGCCGGCCAGGATGTGACGCTGCCCGGCCCTGCCAAGCGGGTGCTGCTGGGGGAGGGGCGCTTCATCCAGGCGCTCTTCCTGCTGGAGCGGCAGGACCCCATCGCCCTCGTCGCGGGCTGGATGGGCGAGTTCAAGCGGCTCGATCCGCAGGGCTATGCGCAGGTCGTCGCCCGCTTCCCGGCCGCCGAGCAGATCCCGGTGGTGGGCGCCAGCAGCGCCGAGAGCTTCTCCGTCGAGCGCGCCCTGGCCCTGCAGCCGGACCTCGTGGTGATGAGCGCCGCCGGCGGCCATTCCCCGGACAAGGACAGCCCGGTGGTGGCGCAGTTCCGCAGCGCCGGCGTGCCGGTGGTCTTCATCGACTTCCGCGCCCATCCGCTGGAGAACACGCCGAAGAGCCTGCGCCTGCTCGGCCAGGCCCTGGGGCGGGAGAACCAGGCCGAGGAATTCCTCGCCTGGCGGCAGGAGCGCCTGGATCGCATCGGGCGAACCCTGGCGACCGCGAAGCCCAAGGCGTCAAGCGTTCTGATGGAGATGCGCGCCGGCGGTGGCCGCGAGTGCTGCGGCTCCCCGGGAAACGGCAATCTCGGCGAGTTCATCGCCTTTGCCGGCGGCGACAACATCGGCGCGGCGGTGATCCCGGGTCCGCTCGGGCCGCTGAACCTGGAATATGTCGTGGCGCAGGATCCGCAGCTCTATGTCGCCACCGGCGGTGCCAACCCGGCCGACGGCACCGCGCCGCGCATGGGGCCTGGCGTGACGGAGGAGCAGGCGCGGGCGGCGCTGCGCGTCACGGTGGCGCGGCCGGGCATTTCCGGGCTGACCGCCGTGAAGGAGGGCCGTGCCCATGCGCTGTGGCACAACTTCTATGACAGTCCCTACAACCTGCTGGCTGCCGAGGCCCTGGCGCGCTGGCTGCACCCCGACCTCTTCGCCGATCTCGACCCGGCGGCGACGCTCGCCGAAATGAACCGCCGCTTCCTCGCCGTGCCATTGGAAGGCACTTTCTGGGTCAGCCTGAAGTGACGGCCCTTTCCGTCTCCGCCACCAGCGCGGCCGAGGGCTACCGCGCTTTGCTCTGGCGCCGCTCGGCGCTGCTGCTGGTGCTGGCGCTGCTGCTCGCGGCCTCGCTGTTGCTCGACGTCGCCACCGGCCCCTCCCGCCTCGGCCTGGCCGACGTGTTGGACGTGCTGCTGCACCCCGCCACGGCCAGCGGGCCGGTGCGGGTCATCGTCTGGGATGTGCGGCTGCCCTATGCCGTCATGGCCGTGCTGGTCGGCGCCGCCCTGGCCCTGGCGGGCGCCGAGATGCAGACGGTGCTGAACAATCCGCTGGCCAGCCCCTTCACCCTGGGCGTCTCCTCCGCCGCCTCGCTCGGCGCGGCGCTGGCCATCGTGCTCGGCGTGGGCCTGCCCTGGGTTCCGCAGGCCTGGCTGCTTTCCGGCAATGCCTTCATCTTCGCCTTCGGCTCGGTGCTGCTGCTGCGCAGCCTGTCGCGGCTGCGCGGGGCCGGGGTTGAGGCGCTGGTGCTGTTCGGCATCGCCCTGGTCTTCGCCTTCAATGCCGCGGTGGCGCTGCTGCAGTTCGTCGCCACCGAGCAGGCGCTGCAGCAGCTCGTCTTCTGGTCCATGGGCAGCCTGGCGCGCGCCACCTGGCCGAAGATCGGCATCCTCGCTCTGGCGCTGGCCGTGGTGATTCCCTTCACCGCCCGTGCCGCCTGGCAGCTGACGGCGCTGCGCCTCGGCGAGGAGCGGGCACTCTCCTTCGGCGTCAATGCCAGCCGCCTCAGGGATGGCGCGCTGCTGCGCGTCTCGCTGCTCTCCGCGGTCTCGGTGGCCTTTGTCGGCACCATCGGCTTCGTCGGGCTGGTCGGGCCGCATGCGGCGCGGCTGCTGGTGGGGGAGGACCACCGCTTCTTCCTGCCGGCTGCGGCGCTCTGCGGCGCGCTTCTGCTCTCGCTCTCCTCGGTGGCGAGCAAGCTGCTGGTGCCCGGCCTGCTGGTGCCGATCGGCATCGTCACCGCACTGGTCGGCGTTCCGGTCTTCATCGCGCTGGTCTTCACCCGGGGGCGGCGCGCATGAGGCGGCTGGAGATCAAGGGCCTTACCCTCGGCTATGGCCGCCGCCCGGTGCTGCGGGAGGCGAGCCTCGCCCCGCTGGAGGCGGGGGCGATCACCGCGCTGGTCGGGCCGAACGGCGCCGGCAAGTCCACCCTGCTGCGCGGCCTCGCCGGCCTGTTGCCCGCCCGCGGCTCGGTGAAGCTGGACGGGCAGGAGATGGTCGGCCTCCCTCTGGAGCGCCGCGCCCGGCACATCGCCTACATGCCGCAGAGCCTGCCCCAGGGCGTGGCGCTGACGGTGATGGAAGCCCTGGTCGGTGCGCTGAAGGCCAGCCCGAGCGGCTTCGGCACCTCCGGCCTTTCCGCCCGCGCCGCCGCTGACCGCGCGGTGGCGCTGCTGGAACGGCTCGGCATCGCCCATCTGGCGCTGGTCGGGCTGGACCGGCTCTCCGGCGGGCAGCGGCAGATGGCGGGGCTGGCCCAGGCCCTGGTGCGCCAGCCCGAGGTGCTGCTGCTCGACGAGCCGACCAGCGCCCTGGACCTGCGCTACCAGCTCGCCGTCATGCAACTCGTCCGGGCGCTGACCCGCGAGAAGGCGCTGATCACCGTGGTCGTGCTGCACGACCTCGGCCTCGCCGCGCGCTTCGCCGACCGGGTGGTGATGCTCTCCCGGGGTGAGGTGCGCGCCGAAGGGACGCCGGAGGAAACCCTCACCCCCGCGCTGCTCGCGGAGGTCTATGGCGTCTCGGCGCGGGTCGAGCGCTGCTCGCTCGGGCACCTCCAGGTGCTGGCGGACGATCCACTGCCGGCCTGACGCCAAAGGGGGCGCCGCCCCCCTTTGGAAATCCGGGACTCCGCGATCAGTTCTCGGTATGCTGCTCGTGCACCGCAGCCTGCCCGAGCTTCCAATAGCCCGCCGCCTTTAGCCATCGCGGATCGGCGCCCTTCTCGGTGATCAGCTGCCGCCGCAGCGCCTTTGCCACCAGCGACTCAGCCGCCACCCAGGCATGGAAGTCGCCCGGCGGGAACTCCGCGGCGGCCAGCGCGGTGGAAAGCCCTTCCGGCTGGCCCGGCGCGGCACCCCCGCGATGTACCCAGGTGACGGAAAAGCTGGCCACGCTTTGGAAGTCCTGTTCCTCCTCCGGCCCCTCCACCTCGGCGATTACCAGGGCGCGGCTGCCCGCCGGCAGTTCCTCCAGGCGGCGGCCGATGGCGGGGAGGGCGGTCTCATCACCCACCAGCAGGTGCCAGTCGAAGGCGGGGGGGATGACGAAGGAGCCGCGCGGGCCGCCGACCAGCAGCGTCTGGCCCGGCGCCGCCTGTTCCGCCCAGGCGGTGGCGGGACCGGCCTCGTGCAGGGCGAAGTCGATCGCCAGCGTGCCGGCCGCCGGGTCGTACCGGCGCGGGGTGTAGTCGCGCGCCGGTGGGCGTGGCGCGCCCTCGGGGAAGCTGACGCCCTCGGGGCCAGCCACCGGCAGGGCGTCGCCCGGCCGGGGGAAGAACAGCTTCACATGGTCGTCAAAGCCGAGGCTGGTGAAGCCCGCCAGCGCCGCACCGCCCAGGGTGATGCGCACCATCCGCGGTGTCAGCCGCTCGGTCTTCAGGACTTCCAGCGGGCGCAGGCGGATTGGATGGCGGACGCGCTGCGACGTGCGGTCGGTGTCGGTGGCCATATGCTCAGATCCGCTCCAGGCTGCGGGCCGTGCTGTCCAGCAGGTCGGCGATCGCGTCGGCCTGTTCCGGGGCGAGGGGACCACGCTCCAGCCGCAGGTGCAGCGCCAGGCGCAGGTTCTCGACGGCGCGCACCACCTGCGGTGGCCGCTCGTGCCGCTCCTCCCGCCTCAGCCGGCTCATCACCGCCTCCAGCTCGGGGCGCTGCTCCTCCAGCCAGGCGAGGCCGGCGGCGGTCGCCGCGTAGAGCTTCCGGCCATCCTCGGTGGGGGTGACGGTGGCGTAGCCGAGTTCCTCCAGCATGGTGAGGGTCGGATAGACTACCCCGGGGCTGGGGCTGTAGGCGCCGCCGAGCTGCTCCTCGATCGCCTTGATCAGCTCGTAGCCATGGCGCGGCTTCTCCGCGATCAGCTGCAGCAGCACCAGCCGCAACCCGCCATGCCCGAAGCCGCGGCCGCGCCGGCCATGGCCCTCCATCCTGCCTCGTCCGAAGCCTCGCATTGCTCTTCTCCGATCTATCTTTCTAATTTAGATATATCGAAATAGAAGTCGGAAGCAAGGGGCGCGTTGCGGCGTTCATCCATGAACACCATGGCTGGAAGGGAAGCTGCCCCGCCTGCAGGGAATGGCAACGGCAAGGGCTGGTCTGGCGCGGCGGCGCGCGGCGAGGCATCTTGGCGCCGGCTGCGCCTCCTCCGTCCTGCCGGCCCGCGGGAGGCGGCGCACAGGCACAAGGAGCGTAGCACCATGCGAATTCTGCTGGTGGAGGATGATGCCGAGGTCGGCCGCTTCGTGAAGAAGGGGCTGCAGGAGGCCGGTCACACCGTCGAGCACGCGACAAGCGGGCGGGACGGGCTGTTCATGGCCGCCGGCGAGAGCTTTGACCTGCTGGTGCTCGACCGCATGCTGCCGGGCGGGGTCGATGGCGTGCGCCTGGTCGAGACCTTGCGCGGCCAGGGCAACCACACCCCCGTGCTGTTCCTCTCGGCGCTGGCCGGAGTGGACGAGCGGGTGAAGGGCCTGAAGGCCGGCGGCGACGACTACCTGGTGAAGCCCTTCGCCTTCGCCGAGTTGCTGGCGCGCGTCGAGGCGCTGGGCCGCCGCCCGGCGGTGGACACCCCGGCGACCCGGCTGAAGGTGGCCGACCTGGAGCTGGACCTTCTCTCCCGCACCGTCATGCGCGGCGGCAAGAAGATCGACATCCAGCCGCGCGAGTTCCGCCTGCTGGAGCACCTGATGCGCCATGCCGGGCAGGTCGTGACCCGCACCATGCTGCTGGAGAAGGTGTGGGACTACCACTTCGACCCGCAGACCAACGTCATCGACGTGCATGTCTCCCGCCTCCGGCAGAAGCTGGACAAGGGCTTCGACAAGCCGCTGATCCACACCGTCCGCAATGCCGGCTACATGATCCGCGGCGAGCCGTGACGCGCGCCTGATGCCCCATACGCGGCGGCGGCAGCAGCATCCCGGGCCGCTCTGGCGCCTTCTTTCCTCAGCCGGTTTCCGCTTCGCCGTGCTCTTCGCGGCGATGTTCCTGATGGCCGGGCTCGCCTTCGCGGCGGTGCTGTGGTGGGGCACCGCGGGCGCGCTGGAGCGCCAGACGGACGCAGCCATCCGCGCCGACGCGCATGCGCTGAGCGACCGCTGGCACGATGCCGGCCAGCAGGGGCTGGTGGACGCGATCGAGGAGCGGCTGGCGGTGGATGTGGAGGGGCAGACCCTCTATTTGCTGCGGGATGCCGCCGGCAAGCGCGTGGCCGGCAACCTGGCGGCTCTGCCGCCGGAGCGCCCCGGCGTGGCGGACTGGTACAGCCTGACCCTGCAGCATGAGGATGGCCAGCCGGGCGAGGGCCGCCTCTACGTGCTCGACCTCTCGGATGGCAGCAAGCTGGCGGTCGGCCGCGAGGTGGGCGAGAAGCAGCGCCTGCGCGCCCTGCTGACCGACGGACTCTACTGGGCGGCCGGGGCCGCGCTGGTCTTCGCCCTGGTGGGCGCCTGGCTGATGCGGCGGGCGCTGGAGCGGCGCCTGGCCCCGGCCTCGGCCACGGCGGCGCTGATCGCCGGCGGCGATCTCTCGCCGCGCGTGCCGCTCTCCCTGCATGACGACGAGTTCGACCGCCTCGGCGCCAGCATGAACACCATGCTGGACCGCATCGCGCAGCTGATGGATGGCGTGCGCGGCGTCTCCGACGCCATCGCGCACGACCTGCGCACGCCCATCGCCCGCGCCCGCAACGGGCTGGAGGAGGCGCTGCTCAGCGACAGCGACGAGCCGGCCGTGCTGCGCGGCGCCATCGAGCGTGGCATCGCCGATCTCGACAACGTCACCCGTGTCTTCCAGGCGGTGCTGCGCATCGCGGAGATGGAGGCGGGCGCCCGCCGCGCCGCCTTCGCGCCCTTCGATCTCGCGCAGGTGCTGGACGATGCCGCCGAACTCTACGGCGCCTCGGCCGAGGCGCGCGGCCAGACCCTGGAGACCGGCTGGCCCGCGCCGCTGCCGCTCACCGGAGACCGCGACCTGCTGCTGCAGGTGCTCGCCAACCTGCTGGACAATGCGGTGAAGTTCAGCCCGCCGGGCAGCACCATCAGCCTCACCGCCACGCAGGAGCCGGAGGCGGTGGTGGTGCGCGTCGCCGATGAGGGGCCAGGGCTTTCGGTGCAGGACCGCGCCCGGGTGGGGGAGCGCTTCTTCCGCGCCGACACCGCGCGCACCACGCCCGGCTCCGGCCTCGGCCTCTCGCTGGTGCGGGCGGTGGTTCAGTTGCATGGCGGCACGATTTGGTTCGCCGATGCCGGCGGCCCGCCGGGCCGGCTCGGGCTCGCCGTGCTGTTCCGCCTGCCCGCCGGCGCCGCATGACCGAGGCTTCATGCCACGCTCATCGCCGGGCAGGGGGGCTCGGACCAGAGTGTACGGCATGCCGCTGTGCCACCTCTGCCTGCTCCTCGCCCTTCTGGCCGCCGCCCCGGCCGGCGCGGAGGAGCTGCGCGTGCTCGGCCCTGGCCCGGAGGATTGCGAGGATCTCGCGCAGCGCCTGTCCCTTCTGCCGCGTGGGCGGCAGGAGCCGGCGCGACGCCTGGGGGAGGAGGGCGTCCAGCTCTGCCAGGACGGGCAGATCCGACAGGGCGTGGCCAAGCTGCGCCGCGCGCTGCGCACCGCGCAGCACCACCCCCGCCCCATTCCCGCGGACTGAGGCAACCCGGTGAGCCGCGCCGGGCTGGCCACGCCGCTGGCCGGCGCGGGCGCGCTCTGTGCCGGCATCGGGCTCGCCCGCTTCGCCTATGTGCCGCTCTTCCCCGCCCTGGTCGCCGCCGGCTGGGTGGACGGGGCTGAGGCCGGGCTGCTCGGCGCCTGCAATTTTACCGGCTACCTGCTCGGTGCGCTGGGCGGGCGCGGCCTTGGCCGCCGGCTCGGCATTCCGGCCGCGCTGGATGCCGGCATGGCGCTGGTGGTGCTGGCCTTCCTGGCCTGCGCGCTTCCCTGGGGCGTCGCTTGGCTCGGCGTCTGGCGCGGGCTGGCCGGAATGGCGGGCGGCGTGCTGATGGCGCTCGCCGGACCGGCCGTGCAGGCGGTGACCGCACCCGCGCGGCGGGGCATGGCGGGCGGCGTTGTCGTCGCTGGCGTGGGGGCAGGGGTGGTGCTGGGCGCACTTGCCGTGCCGGCGCTGCGGCCAGCCGGAATCGTCGGCACCTGGCTTGGCCTCGCGGTCCTGGCCACGCTGATCTGGGGCATCTTGCGCCGCTTCTGGCCGGATCCGCCGGCCGCCGAGGTCACCCGCCTGCCAAAGGGCCTGCCGGTGCCGCGCGCGGGCGGGCTGCTGCTGGCCTATGGACTCTCCGCCGCCGGGATGGCGGCACCGATGGTCTATCTGGCCGATCTGGGCGTGCGCGGCCGCGGGTTGGGCGCCGTGGCCGTCGGGCTGCTCTGGGTGCTGTTCGGCCTCGGTGGCGTGCTCGGCACGCTCACGGGCGGGCGGATCGCCGGCCGCTTTGGCGGGCGGCGCACGCTGGCGGCCTGGATGGCGGTGCAGGTGGTGGCGCTGGGCGCCACGCTGCTGCCGGGCGCCGCGGCGGTGCTGCTGGCGGCGCCGGTCTGCGGCTTTTCCGGCATCGGCGTCACCGCCGTGGCGCTGGCCGATGCGCGCGAGCGGGCCGGGCTGGCCGCCGGGCTGCTCTGGGTACGGGCCACCGCGATCTACGCGCTGGCCCAGTCCGGCACTGGCTTCGCCCTGGCGGCGCTGTTCCAGGCCACCGGGGACAGGCACGCCGCCGTTTTCGCGGCGGGCCTCGCCCTCTCCGCCGGGGCATTGCTGGTCGCCCTGGCGGATGCGTGGCGCGAAAGGTTCAGCCGAACAGGCTGACCGGGTCGGTCGCCGGCTGCCAGCGCGGCGCGTTGTCCTTGTCCACCAGCACGGCGCGTACGCCTTCGGCGAAGTCGGGGTGACTGGTGACGCCGCGGGTGAGGGAGAGCTCCATCTCCAGGCAGGCCGGCAGGTCCAGCCTGGCGCCGCGCTTCAGCAGTTCCAGCGTCACCGCCACGCTGGTCGGCGAGACATGCTCCAGGATGGCGAGCTGCTCGCGCGCCCAGTCGCTGTCCTCCTTCCGCAGGGCCGACTCGATGGCGGCGCGGTCGTCATGCGCGAAGCAGCGGTCGATGGCCGGCCGTAAGGCGGCGATGCGCCCGGGCGCCACCGGCTCGGCGAAGCGCTCCACGGCCTCCACATCGCCCTCGGCCAACAGCGCGGCGCGCAAGTCGCCCAGACGCTCGCGCGGGACGACATGGGTGGCGAGCCCGGCCTCCACCGCCTCCGCGCCCTTCAGCCGCGCGCCGGTCAGCGCGATCCAGCGCCCAAGGCCGCCCGCGAGGCGCGGCAGCACGTAGCTGGTGCCGACGTCGGGGAACAGGGCGATGGCCGTCTCGGGCATGGCGAGCATGGCGTGCTCGGTGACGATCCGGTGGCTGCCATGCACCGCCATGCCGATGCCGCCGCCCATGCAGACGCCGTCGATCAGGCTCACCCAGGGGCGGGGGAAGGCGGCGATGGCACCGTTCACCGCGTATTCGCGGCTGAAGAAGGCCGCGACGGAGTCGTGATCGCCGGCCAGAACCTGCTCGCGCACCCGCCGCACATCGCCGCCGGCGCAGAAGGCGCGGTCGCCGGCGCCCTCCAGCAGCACCAGGCGCAGGGCGGGGTCGTCGCGCCACGCGGCGATGGCCGCCGCCATGGCGTCGATCATCGGCAGGTCCAGCGCGTTCAGCGCGCGGGGGCGGTTCATCACCATCCGCCCCACCGCGCCCTCGCGCGTGGCGATCAAAGTGGCATCCGTCTCGGCCATGCTCGTCCTCCGGTTTCCTCGCGCCCAGCCTCGCGGCGCGGCGACCGGTTGACAACCCCGCCCGCCCGCCCCGATGCAGCCTGCGGGAGACGAAGGAGTGGGGCGATGGCGGAGCCGCTGGTCCGGTTCGAAGGGGTGCGCAAGGCCTATGGGCCGGCGGCGTCGGGCTATGCCGTGCGGCAGCTCGACCTGGCGGTGGAGCGCGGCGAGCTGCTGACCCTGCTCGGCCCCTCCGGCTCGGGCAAGACCACCACGCTGATGATGCTGGCGGGCTTCGAGCAGCCGAGCGAGGGGCGCATCCTTCTGGAGGGGCGGGACATCGCGCGCCTGCCGCCGCACAAGCGGGGAATCGGCGTGGTGTTCCAGTCCTACGCGCTGTTCCCGCATATGAGCGTCGCCGAGAATGTCGGCTTTCCGCTGGAGGTGCGCGGCGTGCCGAAGGCCGAGCGCGCCGGGCGGGTGACCAGGGCGCTCGCCATGGTGCGGCTGGAGGGCTTCGGCGACCGCCGGCCGGCGCAGCTCTCGGGCGGGCAGCAGCAGCGCATCGCGCTGGCCCGCGCCATGGTCTTCGAGCCGCCGATCGTGCTGCTGGACGAGCCGCTGGGGGCGCTCGACAAGGCGCTGCGCGAGGAGATGCAGTACGAGATCCGCGCGCTGCACCAGCGGCTCGGCCTGACCATGATGTATGTGACGCACGACCAGGCGGAGGCACTGACCCTCTCCGACCGCATCGCGGTCTTCGAGGGCGGGCTGATCCGCCAGCTCGCGCCGCCACGCGAGATCTATGAGCGGCCCGCCAATGCCTTCGTCGCCGGCTTCGTCGGCGAGAACAACCGGCTGCCGGGCAAGGTGCTGGCGGCGGAGGACGGCCTGGTGCGGGTGGCGCTGGACTGTGGGCCGGAGGTTTCCGCCCGCCCGGTGGACTGCGGTCCGCCCGGCAGCCGCTGCTGCGTGACGATCCGCCCCGAGCGCGTCGCCGTCGCCCCGGTGGCGCCGGAGGAGCTGGGCGAGGGCGCGCTGGCGGCGACCCTGCAGGAGGCGATCTTCCAGGGCGACCATGTGCGGCTGCGGCTGGCGCTCGGCCACGGGGGGGAGATGCTGGTCAAGCGGGCCATCGGCGGCGGCCAGTTGCCGAGCCCCGGCGGCCCGGCCGCGCTGGCCTGGGAGGCGGAGCACGCGCTCGCCTTCGCCGCCTGAAAACCCCCTTCGCAAGCTGCACGTCCCGGCACTACCCTCGCGGCGGGAAGCGCCGAACAAGGCGCAGAGGGAGAGCATGATGCTGCGGAGAGGCTTTTGCGCCGCCTTGGCGCTGGGGACGGTTTTGCTGGGCGGCCAGGCGATGGCCCAGGGCCGCGACCTGACGGTGGTCTCCTGGGGCGGGGCCTACCAGGACGTGCAGCGGGATATCTTCTTCCGCCCCTTCCAGCAGGAGACGAACACCCGCCTGCTGGAGGAGACCTGGGATGGCGGCGTCGGCGTGCTGCGCGCCAAGGTGCAGTCGGGCGCCAACAACTGGGACGTGGTGCAGGTGGAGAGCGAGGAACTGCTGCTCGGCTGCGACGAGGGGCTGTTCGAGAAGATCGACTACAGCGCGCTCGGTGGCGAGGATCGCTTCATCCCCGCCGCGGTGAACGAGTGCGGCGTCGGCACCATCCTCTATTCCTTCGTGCTCGCCTACGACAAGGACCGGCTGAAGGAGGCGCCGAAGAGCTGGGCCGACTTCTTCGACACCAAGAAGTTCCCGGGCAAGCGCGGGCTGCGGCGCGGGCCGAAGACCACGCTGGAGATCGCCCTGCTGGCCGATGGCGTGAAGCCCAGCGAGGTCTACAAGGTGCTCGGCACCAATGCCGGCGTGGACCGCGCCTTCCGCAAGCTCGACACGCTGAAGTCCGACCTCGTCTGGTGGGAGCGCGGCAGCCAGCCGGCGCAGCTTCTGGCCAGCGGCGAGGTGGCGATGACCGATGCCTATAACGGCCGCATCACCGCCGCCAACCAGAACGACAACCGCAATTTCGGCATCGCCTGGACCAACAACCTCTTCACGCTGGATTCCTGGGTGGTCATGAAGGACAGCCCGAACCGGCAGAAGGCGCTGGACTTCATCCGGTTCGTCACCCAGCCGCAGCGGCAGGCGCAGCTCGCCCAGCGCATTCCCTATGGCCCGACCACCAAAGGCGGGATGGACGGCATCCCCCAGGCCGTGCTGGCCAACCTGCCGACCACGCCGGAGAACCACGAGGACGCCTTGCAGATCAACGATCAGTTCTGGCTGGACAACCTGGACAAGCTGAACCAGCGCTTCAACAACTGGGTCGCGAAGTAACTTGCGGGGACGGCTTGCCGCGGCGGCGTTGGTGGCGCCGCTGCTTCTCTTCCTGCTGGCCGTCTTCGTGCTGCCGATCGGCGCCTTCCTGCTGCGCGCGGTCGAGGAGCCGGACGTGCCGCCGGTGCTGCCGCGCACCCTGGCCGCGCTCGATGGTTGGGACGGCCGGGCGGCGCCGGGCGAGCCCGCTTTCGCCGCGCTGGTGGAGGATCTCCGCGCCGCCCGCGAGCGGGATCGCGCGAGCGGTGAGGGCGAGGTGGCCCGTGCCGCCGCCCGGCTGAACAACGACTGGCCCGGCTTCCGTTCGCTGCTGCCGATGACGGCGCGGCGCGTCGCCCCGCCCTTCGAGGGCGGGGCGCGCGAGAAGCTGCTCGACCTCGCCGAGGAATGGGGCACGCCTACGCCCTGGGCGGCAATTCGCCGCGCTGGCGGGCCGGTCTCGGACTTCCACCTGCTCGCCGTGCTTGACCTCAAGCGTGACACCGCTGGCCATATCGGCGCGGCGCCGCCGGATCAGGCCATCTTCCTCGGCATCCTCTGGCGCACGCTCTGGATCGGCGTGCTGGCGACGCTGATCTGCCTCGCGATCGGCTATCCACTGGCCTGGCTGATCGCCACGGCGCCGCCGCGCCTGGTGCCCTGGCTGCTGGCCGGCGTGCTGCTGCCCTTCTGGACCAGCCTGATCGTCCGCACCGCCGCCTGGACCGTGCTGCTGCAGCGCGAAGGCGTCATCAACGCCGCACTGCAGGCGCTGCAGTTCACCGCCGAGCCGCTGCCGCTGCTGTTCAACCGTGGCGCCGTGCTGCTGGGCATGGTGCATATCCTGCTGCCCTTCATGGTGCTGCCCATCTATGCCAGCCTGCGCGCGCTGGACTGGCGCCTGCCGCGCGCGGCGCTCTCGCTCGGCGCC
Organism: Roseomonas sp.; assembly: GCA_035556695.1. Lineage (GTDB taxonomy): Bacteria > Pseudomonadota > Alphaproteobacteria > Acetobacterales > Acetobacteraceae > Pseudoroseomonas. The sequence goes on along the minus strand of DATMFR010000014.1, from coordinate 403,576 downwards.
TCGCCCTGGCGGGCCTTCTGGCGCGTCTCGCTGCCGCTCTCCCTGCCGGGGGTGGGCGCCGGGTGCCTGCTGGTCTTCATCCAGGCGCTGGGCTTCTACGTCACGCCGGCGCTGCTCGGTGGCGCCAACGACCAGATGGTCCCCTATTTCGTCGCCTTCTACGCCACCCGCACGGTGAACTGGGGTATGGCGGCGGCGCTTTCGCTGCTGCTGCTGGCGGCCGTCGCCGTGGTGGTCGGCATCTATGGCCGGCTGGTCGGCTTCTCGCGGATGCGCACGGCATGAGGCCCGCGCGCATCCTGCTCTGGGCCTTCGGGCTGCTGGCGCTGCTCTTCCTGGTGGCGCCGGTGCTGGCGGTATTGCCGCTCTCCTTCTCCGCCGGCTCGTTCCTCTCCTATCCGCTGCCGGGCCTCTCGCTGCGCTGGTATGCCGATTTCTGGACCTCCAGCTTCTGGCTGCCGGCCCTGTGGAACTCGCTGCGCGTCGGCACCGGAGCGGCGCTGGTGGCGGGCACGCTCGGCACGCTGGCCGCCTTCGGCCTGTGGCGCGCCCGCTTCCCCGGCCGGACGCTGGTGCTGGCGGTGGCGATGGCCCCGATGGTGGTGCCGGCGATCGTCGTCGCCGTGGCGCTGCTGCTGGCCTTCGGTCCGCTCGGGCTGAGCAACAGCTTCACCGGCCTGGTCCTGGCCCATGCCACGCTGGGCGCGCCCTTCGTGGTGGTCACGGTGCTGGCGGCGCTGGAGCAGTTCGACCCGGTGCAGCTTCGCGCGGCGGCGGCTTGCGGCGCCTCACCGGTGCGGGCCTTCCGGCGGGTCTGCCTGCCGCAGATCCTGCCCGGCGTGGCGGCGGGTGCGCTCTTCGCCTTCGCCACCAGCCTGGACGAGGTGACCGTGACGCTCTTCCTCGCCGGTCCGGCGCAGCGCACCCTGCCCAGGCAGATGTTCTCCGGGCTCAACGACCAGATCAGCCTGACCATCATGGCGGCCGCCATGGTGATGGTGCTGCTCTCGGTGCTGCTGCTGCTGGCGGTGACGCTCTTGCGCCGGCGTGGCGAGGCCTCATCTCGGTAGTATCCAGAGCTGCTCCGCATCCGGCGGGAGGCTGGCGTGTTGGAGCGCAAGGCACATCCGGGAGCCCTTCGTCATGACCACGCCGATGCTCGCCCGTCGCGGAATGCTGGCCGCCGGCGCGTCCCTCGTCGCCGCCGGCCTGCTCGCCAGGCCGCACCGCGTCTTTGCCCAGGCCGCGAGCAATACGCCGAGCGGCCCCTTCGTCCTGCCGCAGCTTCCCTACGCCTTCGATGCGCTGGAGCCGCATATCGACGCTAAGACGATGGAACTGCACCACGACAAGCACCACGCCGCCTATGTCAACAACCTCAACACCGCGGTGAAGGACCACAGCCAGCTCGCGCAGATGAAGCTGGAGGACCTGCTGGCCAATCTTGGCCAGGCGCCGGAGGCCGTGCGCACCGCGATCCGCAACAATGGTGGTGGCCATGCCAATCACGCGATGTTCTGGCAGGTGATGGGCGGCAAGGGAGGCAATCCCTCCGGCGAACTGGCCCAGGCGATCGAGCGCGACCTCGGCGGCTTCAACGCGTTCAAGGCCAACTTCAACAAGGCGGGGGCGGGCGTCTTCGGCTCGGGGTTCGTCTTTGTCACGGTGGATCGCGACGGCAAGCTGGCGCTGACCACCCGGCCCAACCAGGATACGCCGCTGATGGACGGCCAGCGCGTGCTCTTCGGCAATGACGTGTGGGAACACGCCTACTACCTAAAATACAACAATCGCCGCGCCGATTACCTGAACGCCTGGTGGAACGTCGTGAACTGGGACAACGTCGCCAAGCGCTATGCCGCCGCGAAGGATGGCTCGCTGGGCATCTGAGGCGGGCTCCGCCTGAGGAGGCCGGGCCTGCCTTACGAACGCATCAGAGAGAAAGTGCTTGGGGGAGTGAACTCCCCCAAACCCCCCCACCTTCTTCTGTCAGTTTCCAGTCATGGCTGTGCCCGTGACTGCTTCAGTCCCAGCGCGACCAAACTGACAGAAAAGAAGAAGAGGGGAGCCGGGGGAGCATTCATTCTCCCCCGGCTCCCCTTCCTGGAGGGGCTGAGTGCCGGCCTTTAGCCTGTTCCATCAGCCGGCGAAGAAGTGCCAGACCAGCGGCAGCAGCAGCGCCGTAGCCAATGCGTTCAGCCCCATGCCGAGGCCGCTGAAGGCACCGGCCGTGGTGTTTACCGAGATCGCCCGCGCCGTGCCGAGGCCGTGCGCCGCGGTGCCCATGGCGAGGCCGCGTGCGCGCCAGTCACGGATGCGCGCGGCGTTCAGCACCAGCGGGCCGAGCGTGGCGCCCACCACGCCGGAGGCCAGCACCACCGTGGCCGTCAGGCCAGGCAGGCCCCCGATCTGCTCGGCGATGCCCATGGCGACGGGCGTGGTGACGGAGCGCGGCGCCAGGCTTGCCACCACCGCCGGAGAGGCGCCGAAGGCCCAGCCCAGCGCAACACCCACCGCCGCGGCCACCGCGCCACCCGAGACCACCGCCATCAGCGCCGCCGGGGCGGAGGAACGGACATGACCCCATTGCCGGTAGAGCGGCACCGCCAGCGCCACCGTGGCCGGACCCAGCAGGAAATGGACGAACTGCGCGCCCTCGAAATAGGCGCGGTACTCGACGCCGGTGACGAGCAGCAGCGCCACCAGGATGACCACCGCGAAGACCACCGGGTTGGCCGCTGGATGCCAGCGGCAGAGCGCGGCGAGCTTCAGCCCGGCCATCCAGGCGAGCAGGGTGGCGGTCAGCGCCGCCAGCGGGTCGCGGGCCAGATAGACCCAGATCTGCGCGAGATCGACCATCAGCCGAAGCGCCGCATCAGCGCCTGCGCCACCCGCCCGGTGAAGGCGATGGAGAGCAGCGTGCCCACCACGATGGCGAGCGAAAGCGGCGCCCAGCTCCGCGCCAGCTGGGGCCCGTAGACGACCACGCCGACACCGGCAGGCACGAAGAGCAGGCCAAGATTGCTCAGCAGCGTGTCGGCGACGCGCCCCAGGCCAGGGGCGCCGGGGTCGGGGCGGGCGGCGGCGGGCAAGAACTGATCGCGCAGCAGCAGGCCGACAAAGAGCAGGGCCATGCCGATCACCGGACCTGGCACCGGCAGATGCAGCGCGCGCGCCAGTACCTCGCCGACGAGTTGGCAGCAGAGCAGGGTGGCCAGGCCGGGGATCATGGCCGGGCCTCCATGGCAGGGCGCCGCGGAGTTGCGGGGGGATGGTCGAGGATCATGGGGAGGAAATCCGGGGGAGGGGGCAAAGGGGTGAAACCGCTTCCTCCTCCGCCGGATGCCGCCGATCCACCCCCCGACTGCGCAGGGCTGATGAAAAAAATGGGCAGGCTCCGCGGAGGAACCTGCCCAGGGAAGGACCGCACCGGCAGGACGGCGGTGCGGGGGCGCCGGAAGGATCGAACCGGCGCCGGATCGGGAGAGACAGGGCTTCGGGAGCGGAGCCCGGATGGCATTCTGGCCTGGGCATGTTGACAATGCGTTTCCCGCGGACTGGCAAGGCATGGAAAAGTCGGGGCCGGCAGCCAGCCCCTTGCGGTTTGCCGCGGCCTCGCCAAGGCTGCGGCCCGATTTGGAGTGAGACGAAATGAGTGAGGCGGTCACCATCAGCGAGGTCGCGCCGCGCGACGGTCTCCAGTCCATCGGTCCCTTCGTGCCGACGGAAACCAAGATCGCCATGGTGCGGGCGCTCTACGAGGCGGGCGTGCGGCGGATGGAGGTGGGCAGCTTCGTCAGTCCGCGCCACGTGCCGCAGATGGCTGACACGGCGGAGGTGCTGAAGGCAGCCAAGCAGCTTCCCGGCCTGGAATGCACCGTGCTGGTGCCGAACCGGAAAGGCTTCGATCTGGCGATGGAGGCGGGTGCCGACCGGCTCGGCTTCTTCATGTCGGTGACCGAGGCGCATAACCGCGCCAACCTCAATCGCAGCCGCGCCGAGAGCCTGGCGGAGCTCTCCGCCCTGGTGCGGGAGGGGGCGGCGGCCGGGGTGGCGATGCGCTTCAACCTCTCCTGCGCCTTCCACTGCCCCTTCGAGGGCGTGGTGCCGGTGGAGGAGGCGCTGGACATGGTGGAGCGGATCTTCTCGCTGGACCCGGCAATGGAGATCGGCATCGCCGACACCACCGGCAATGCGGCGCCGGACCAGGTGGCGACGGTGTTCCGCCACGCCCTGGCCTCCTGGGGCAATCCCTTCGCCTATCACGGGCACGACACCTACGGCATGGGGCTGGCCAATGCGCTGGCTGCCTACGAGGTCGGCTGCCGCGTCTTCGATGCCGCGGCCGGCGGCCTCGGCGGCTGCCCCTTCGCACCCGGCGCCACCGGCAACACCGCCACCGAGGACCTGGCCTGGATGTTCCGCCGCATGGGCGTCGCCACCGGGCTGGACTGGGCGAGGCTGCTGGTGGCGGCCGATCTCTGCGCCGCGGTGCCGGGCGGGCAGCCCGGCGGCCGCATGCGTGGCGTTCCCGCCGCCCGCATGGTGGCCTGAACGAGCGGCGGGAAGGGCGGATGCGGCTGAACGGGCTGCTGCTGCTGTCCCTGTTGCTGCTCGCCGCCTGCGGCGGCACGCCGCGCGGCCCGGTGCTCGGCGCCGCCGCGCTGCGCGAGCCGGTGACCTGCGTGCCCTATGCGCGCGCCCGCTCGGGCGTGGACCTGCGCGGCAATGCCTGGGAGTGGTGGTATGCCGCCGCCGGGCTCTACGAGCGCGGTCACGCCCCGCGCCCGGGCAGCGTGCTGGTCTTCGCCCGCGCCGGGCGGCTGCGCGATGGGCACCTCTCCGTGGTGACGCGGGTGCTCTCCGCCCGCGAGATCCGCGTGGATCACGCCAACTGGGCCAGCGGCAGCCTCAAGGGCCGCATCGCCCGGGACCAGCCGGTGCTGGACGTCTCGCCGGGCAATGACTGGTCGCTGGTGCGGGTCTGGTATCCGCCGATTGGGGGGTATGGCAGCACGGTCTACCCGGCCGAGGGCTTCGTGCATGGCAGGTCGGTGCTCGCAGGGCATTGATCGGTCTGGACGGGGCTGCCGCGCCATGCTGCAAGCGGGGCAAAGCCCAGGTAGAGGACCCGCCACCATGCTGCCCCGCCGTTCGCTGCTTGCCCTTGGACCCGCTTTGCTCGCCGTCCCCCATGTCGCGCGCGCCCAGGCGGCCTGGCCGGAACGGCCGGTGCGCTTCATCGTGCCCTTTCCCGGCGGCTCCACGCCCGACCTGACCGGCCGCTTCGTCGCAACCCATTTCAGCGAGGTCTTCGGCCAGCCCTTCGTGGTGGAGAACCGCGCCGGCGCCGGCGGCAACATCGGCACCGACGTGGTGGCCAAGGCGACCGACGGCCACACCATCGGCCTCTCCATCAATGGCCCGCTGGCCACCGCCCCGGCGCTCTATCCCAGCCTGCCCTACGATCCGATCAAGGACCTGAAGATCGTCTCGATGCTCGTGCGCGGCGGGCAGGTGCTGGCGGTGAACCCGAAGCTGCCGGTGAAGGATTTCGCGGCCTTCGTCGCCTATGCCAAGGCGCACCCGACGGAACTGACCTTCGGCTCGGTGGGCGCCGGCTCGGGCGGGCATCTGGCGATGGAGGACATCAAGGCGCGCACCGGCATCCAGCTGGAGCACGTGCCCTACAAGGGCTTCCCCCAGGCGACGCTGGACCTGGTGGCCGGGCGCATCAGCGCCACGGTGGCCACCGCCGCCGCCGTGCTGCCGCAGGTCCATGAGGGCTCGCTGCGGGCGCTCGCCGTCACCTCCGACAAGCGCATGCCGCAGCTCCCCGATGTGCCGACCCTGGCCGAGGCCGGGCTGCCGGACGCCCCCTCCTATGGCTGGCAAGCGCTGATCGTGCCCACCAACACCCCCGCCGAGCGGATCGGCCGCTTCGCCAAGGAGGCCCGCGTGGCGCTGGCCACGCCGAAGGCGCAGCAGGCGATGGAAGCCTCCGCCTTCGAGGTGGTGACCGGCACGCCGGAGGAGGCGGAGGCTTATGTGCAGGCCGAGAGCCAGCGCTGGGGTGCCCTGATCCAGAAGCTCGGCCTCAAGCTGGAGGGCTGAGAGGGGCGCCTCTCGCAAGGCCACAGGGCGGGGGCCATCTCTTGGGGATGATGGCTCGCCGCACGACCCTCGCCCTCCCGTTCCTGCTCGCCGCCACCGCCGTCCAGGCCCAGGAGGCCGAGCGGCAGGACTGGACCGACCCCGCCCGCGATCGCACCCTGCCGGTGCTGCTGCGCTGGCCCGATGAGGCCGGCGGGCCGGTGCCGCTGGTGCTGGTCTCGCACGGGCTGGGCGGCTCGCGCGAGGGGCTGGCCTATCTCGGCGAGGCGCTGGCGGCGTCCGGCTTCGCCGCGCTGCACATCCAGCACCCCGGCACGGATGACAGCCTCTGGCGCGGCGCGGGCGACCGGCGCCTTTCCTTCGCCGCAGCCATCAGCGACGCGGGGCGGGCGCTGGACCGGCTGCAGGACGCCATCTTCGTGCTGGACGAATTGCCGCGCCGCCCGGAACTGGCCGGGCGGGTGGATCTGGCGCGGCTCGGCATCGCCGGGCACTCCTACGGCGCCTGGCTGGTGCAGCACATGCTGGGCGAGCGCATCCCCGGCGGCGACCGGGGGCTGGCTTTGCCCGACCGGCGCCTCTCGGCCGGCATCGCCCTCTCGCCGGTGCCCTCCGCCGGCCTGCCGCCGCAACTTGCCTTCGCCCGCGTGAAGGCGCCGATGCTGCATGTGACCGGAACGCAGGACGACACCTGGGTGGATGGCACCCGCGCGGCGGACCGGCGCATCCCCTTCGACGCCATCGCCGCGCCGGGTGTGCTGGCGGTGCTGGAGGGCGCCACCCATGCCAGCTTTGCCGGCGAGGCGGGGGCCGGCGCGCGCTGGGAGGAGGCCACCTATCATCCGCGCACCGCTGGGCTTGCCGTCGCCTTCCTGCGCGCCCTATGGCGGCAGGATGCGGCGGCGCGGCAGTTCCTGCGCGAGGGCGCGCCGGGACTGCTGGCGCCAGGCGACGTGCTGGAAACCAAGGGCCTGGGGTGAATGCCGGACTATTCGCTGGAGCGTGAGGCGGGCGGCCGGGTCGCCGGCGTGGACGAGGTCGGGCGCGGGCCGCTCGCCGGGCCGGTGGTCGCCGCGGCGGTGGTGTTTCGCGCCGCGCCGCCCGAGGACCTCGCGAAACTGCTGGACGACAGCAAGAAGCTCGACGCGGCGCGGCGCGAGGCGGCCTGTGCGGCGCTGCACGCCGCCGCCCGCGCCGGCTTGCTGGATTTCGCGCTGGGTGCCGCCAGTGCCGCCGAGATCGGACGCATCAACATCCTCCGCGCGACGCATCTGGCGATGCGGCGCGCCATCCTGCGGCTGCCGGCGCTGCCCGACCTCGCGCTGGTGGACGGCAACGCCGCGCCGGCCCTGCCTTGCGTCGTGCGCTGCGTGGTGAAGGGCGACGCAACGAGCCTCTCAATCGCCGCCGCCTCGATCATCGCCAAGGTGACGCGGGACCGGGCCATGACGCGGCTGGACCGGCGCTGGCCCGGCTATGGCTTCGCGCGCCATGCCGGCTATCCGACGCCCCAGCACCGCGCGGCGCTGCTGCAACTGGGCGCCAGCCCGCATCATCGCCGCGGCTTCGCGCCGGTGGACCAGCTCGCCCTGATCTGAACTTCCTGAAAAAACTCCGACTCGGCTTCCTTGACGGCGCGACTCGACCCAACGCATTGTCTTACTTCGAGTCGCTGGGGGTTTCGCGGGCGTGGGTACGGGTTTGGATCTGCCGGTGGATTGCATCCTCGAAGGGGATTGCATCGAGACCCTGCGCCGGCTTCCGCCGGCCTCGGTGCATGCGATCTTCGCCGATCCGCCCTACAACCTGCAGCTCCGGGGCGAGCTGCGGCGGCCGGACGAGAGCGTGGTCGATGGCGTGGACGACGCCTGGGACCGCTTCACCGACCTCGCCACCTACGACGCCTTTACCCGTGCCTGGCTGACCGAGGCGCGGCGCGTGCTGCGCAAGGACGGCACGATCTGGGTGATCGGCAGCTACCACAACGTCTTCCGCCTTGGCGTCGCCTTGCAGGACCTCGACTTCTGGATCCTGAACGACGTCATCTGGCGGAAGGCCAACCCGATGCCGAACTTCCGTGGCCGCCGCTTCACCAACGCGCATGAGACGCTGATCTGGGCCGCGCGCGGGCAGGAGAGCCGCTACAAGTTCAACTACACCGCCATGAAGTCGCTGAACGACGACGTGCAAATGCGCAGCGACTGGTTCATCCCGCTCTGCACCGGCGGCGAGCGCCTGCGCGACGCGGAGGGCAAGAAGGTCCATCCGACGCAGAAGCCCGAGGCGCTGCTGCACCGGGTGATCCTCGCCTGCACCGCGCCAGGGGAGGTGGTGCTCGACCCCTTCCTTGGCTCCGGCACCACGGCGGCGGTCGCGAAGCGGCTGGGCCGGCGCTACATCGGCATCGAGCGCGATCCGGATTACGCCGCCGCGGCACGGGCACGCATCGACGCGGTGGAGGCGCTTCCCGAAAGCGCCGCACTGGTCATGCCGACCAAGCGCGAGCAGCCGCGCATCCCCTTCGGCACGCTGGTGGAGCGCGGCCTCGTGCCGCCGGGCGCCAAGCTGGTGGACCGGCACCGGCGCTTCGTCGCCGATGTCGGCGCGGACGGTTCGCTGCGCTGTGGGCAGGCGCAGGGCTCTATCCACCAGGTCGGCGCGGCGGTGCAGGAGGCGCCTTCCTGCAATGGCTGGTTGTTCTGGCATGTCGAGCGACGCGACGGTTCGCTGCGGCTGCTCGACGAACTGCGCGCCGAGCTGGCGCGCGGCATGGGTTAACTGCGGCTCTCCTCCTTCCTCCGATTCGGAAAGATGCACATCCGGCCGCATTCGACGCGGGTGGATTTCGTCGCGCGCGGACTCAAGAATTGTGTCTGCTTGCCTGGAAGCGCGGGATGGTTGTGGTGATGGAACTAACCCAACTGTGAAGGGATAGGATCTTCTCAACAATTTGTGAGCATTCCCTGAAGCCCGTCGGCACACGCTTTCCGCGCATCATCCCCGCGCGACTGCTCGCGTACATAGGCGGTAGCAGGCTCCGCTAGCGTGAGCCTGTCCGTGGCATGCGGCGGCTCGCAGTGCCGCGGCTGATCCTAGGGGAATGCCGTGAGTTACCAGCGAGAGTTCACCGACACCGCGGACCTGCATCCATGGTCGTCGCAGACCGTCTTCTACAATGATCTGGGACAGATCGAGGGACGCTACCAGCAACTCGATGCCGGCGGGCATTTCGAGATCCAGTATGACCCGGCGAACCTCTTCGCGATCAGCAAGGTCACGCGCGAATATGACGCGGAGGGAAGGCTGTCGCGCGAGGCCACCAACTGGGATGACGGCCACCGCACCGTCATGATGCACGATGCGGCAGGCAACGAGAGCTGGGACAGTATTCTGACCGACTACACGGCCTTCGGTACCATCCTGAACCGCGTCATGCAGTTCGATGACGGGCATTCCGTCACCATGGCCTATAGCGGTGACGAACTGTCCAATCGGATCGTCTCGCGCACGACGCAGGGCACGGCGGATCACCTCTACACGGCCGAGTTCTTCTCCGAGGACGGCAGCCGCGAGGTGCTACAGTATGACAGCGGCGACCGTGACTGGACATCCTATGGCCGGAGCTACGACGCCGCGGGCCAGTTGACTTCGACCTCCATCCAATATGACGACCTGCACTCGCTCGACACCTGGTACGATGCTGGCGACCAGCATGCCTGGTCACGGGCGACGCAGACCGGCAGCTACCGCAACGCCGAGATCAGCACCTTCACGGTGAACTTCGACGATGGCGGCCATCTGGTCACTCGGATTGACCCGGTGAATGGCTGGTCGGCAGGCCAGATCGAGCCCTGGGCTGCACAGGTCCGCGTGACCGACCTGCACAATGACCTCGCCTATTCCGTGCAGTTCAATGATGACCTGACCCTGGTCGAACGGTTCGCCGGTGGCGCCTGGCATGTGGATACGACGGCGGAGGGCGCGGTGCAGCAGCGTAGCCTCGACCTCGGCAACGGCGTCCTGCTGACGCTCGACTACGACACGGCGCACACGCAGGACTGGGCGATGCAGATGACGCTCAGCAACGCCTGCGGCTGCGACGCCTTCTATGTCGCGGCCTTCGGAGATGACGGCGTGCTGCACCAGACGACGGCGCCGGGCCAAGTGGGCGACTGGCTGGCCTGATGCCTCGCCCCGCCCGCGGTGCCGCGGGCGGGGCGAGGCCGCCTCAGTGGTCGCGGCCGCGGCCGGTCTTCGCCTGGAGTTCGTCGATGCGGCGGGAGGCGTCCGCCTTGGTCAGCGTTTCGTCGAAAGGCTCGCCGGCCTCCTCGCAAAGGGTCTTGAGATAGCTCGCCTGTGCGCCGGTCATGCTTTCCTCGCCGGTTGTCCAGTCGGCTGGATCCTTCACGGTGTTGTCGGGTGGGTTCTTGGCCTTGTCGTTCATGGCAGGTCTCTTCGCGAGGGAAGCGGAAATGGAGGCCGCCGCTGTTCACGGCCTGTTCTGGAAGAACGCCACGTCTCCCCGGAGGTTGCCGGCTCATTCCAGGCGCCGCCGCGATGTCTTGGGTTGCGCTGAAGCTTTGTTGATAAACCTCTTATGGAATGTACATCAGGGCGTGGGCTCGCCAGGCATGCGGCCTGAACATCTTCTAACCTTCTGAATTGTGGCTGACCTTCCCCTCGTTGGGAGTGGCGGAGCGTCGGGCGCACCATCTGCGCGAGCTCGCCCCCGTTAAACTCTCGCAAAGATTTCAACTCAGGATGTTTTTACAGCCTGCAGTCTTCGCCTCATCTTCGATCCGCAATCCTTGGCTCGGCTATTTCCCGCTTGTGCCCGGGAGAGCGCCCCAGGCCTGCGCTGCCCAGAAGAATCAGGAGAGACAGCGATGACCAGCCAACGCGTGATTACCGACACCGCCAATGCGGCGCCGTGGTCGGTGCAGACCATCACCTATGACGATGAGGGCCGGCTGATCCAGCGGGACTACACCCTCGACAACGACGGCTCGATGCACGTGGTCTACGACGCCGCGAACGCCCAGGACTGGTCGCGGATCATCACCACCTACGATGCCGAGGGCCATCTCCAGTCGAAGAACACCACCTTCGACGACGGCGCGCACAACAACACGTTCTACGACGCAGCCGGAACCGAGAACTGGACGACGCAGACCGTCGCCTATGATGCGAACAACCAGCGCTACCGCCTCGATGTGATGCTTGATGACGGCGGCAAGATCATCAGCCACTACGACGTCAACGGCTCGGCGAGCTGGAGCAAGCAGAGCTTCACCTATGACGCGCAGGACCACGTCACCTTCCAGGCCACCAACTACGACGACGGCAGCCGCGTCACGGTGCAGTACGACGTCGCGGGGCTGCAGGACTGGCAGCAGGTGACGCTGAACTACAATGCCGACGGTCAGCTCGCGAGCCAGCTGATCGAGTATGACAACGGAACGGGCATCGAGACCTTCCGCGATGCCGGCAACGCGGCCGAATGGTTGAAGTACATCATCTCCCACGCCGATGGCGGCGCGGTCACGCAGCGCGCCGTGAGCTTCGACGCGGGCGGCCAGATGGTCATGCAGTACGACGTCGCGGGCACCGAGACCTGGACGGCGGATGCGCGGATCTACCTGCCGGACGGCACGCTGGGCTATCGCGCCACCATCAATGACGACCACAGCCTGCGGGAGAACTTCGGGAACGCCGACTGGCAGGAGGTCTTCAACGCCGATGGCGCCGTGACCCACCGCTCGGCCGAACTCGGCAACGGGACCACGCTGATCGTGGACTACGACCTGGCCGATGCGCATGACTGGGCCGTCTATGCGGTGCTGTACGACACCCATGGCGACGCGCTTTATTCCGCCGGCATCTACGACAACGGCACGCTCTCTGAGACGATCGTGTCGCCGCTGGCCTGATCGGGCGGGCAGCGCAGGCCGGGGAGGGTGCGAAAGCTCTCCCCGTCCGGCGCCTATTTACAGTCCCTCAAGCTCTCTTTACGTTTTGGTGAGGTTGCCGCCGAGCATCACGACTGCCTGGCCTGCCGCAAGACGCGCTCACATCGCAGGAGAGACTGCGGCACCCGGTTGAACCGCCAGCATCGGGGGAGCGCGGCATGGCAAGGCAGCGGGTCATCACGGATGTCGCCGACACGGCGCCGTGGGCATTCCAGACACTGTTCTACGACGAACTTGGCCGTCTCGTCCGGCGCGAGCTGATGCTGGATGACGGCGGCTCGGTGACCTCTGACTACGATGCTGCCGGCGCCTTCACCTGGGCGAGCCGGACGCAGACGCATGACGCCGCCGGGCGGCTCCTGGCCGAGCAGGTCCGCGACGACGATGGCGGCCTCGCCTCACGACGCTATGTCTATGATGCGGCGGATCAGCTTGCTTCCCTTGTCGTGCGGGATGCCGATGGCACGCACAGCACCACGCGCTACGACCCGGCGGATGCGGAAGCCTGGCAGAGCTTCACCGTCCACTACGATGCGGCGGGCCGGCGCGACGGAACGCGCGAGGAACGTGACGACGGAAGCTCCGTTACCATCTCCTACGAGGCCGCGGATGTCGCGCCCTGGGCGCGGGTGATCGTCATGCGGAACGCGGCCGGGCAGGTCACGCGGCAGGAAACGCAGAATGACGGCGGCGGCCGGGATGTCATCCAGCGCAGCTACGATGCGGCGGGGCATCTGCTCACCGAGTCCGTCAGTCTCGCCGATGGCAGCCGCAGCTCCAACCGCTACACCTACGATGCGCAGGGCGATCTGCAGTTGCTGGCGGAGAACCATGCCGATGGCAGCCGCACCCTGACCTATCACGACGTGGCGGGCGCGGAGACCTGGTCCGTGCTCGCCATCACCTATGATGCTGCGCGCGTCCGCACCCGTCTCGACAAGATGCTGGACCAGGGTGGCCATGTCACCGTCACCTACGACGCCGATGGATCGGCGCCCTGGTCCAGCCTCAGCCAGACCTGGGATGCGGCGGGGCGCCTGACCACCGAGGCGGTCAACCTGGATGATGGCGGCCGCAGCGTGACGCGGCATGATGTGGCGAACAGCGCCGCCTGGCAGATGCAGACGCGCGACTACGACGCAGCCGGCCGGCTGCTGCACGAGCAGGTGCTGCGGGATGACGGAACCGGGACCGACCGCTTCCTGGATGCGAATGGAGAGGCGCCCTGGTCGGCCTGCGCCGTCACCCGGGACGGGGAGGGGCGGGCGCTGGAGGGGCTGGTGGAACTCGATGCCGGCTTCCGCGTGCTGCTTCGCAACGATGCGGCAGAGGCCGAGCCCTGGCGCGTGCAGGCCCGGTTCGTTCTGGGCGATGGCGACCTCGCCTGCACGCTGAGCCTGCGCGACGATGCCTCGCTGGAGGAGCTGTTCGGCGCGGTGCCCTGGCAGCAGAGCATCAGCCGCGACGGCAAGGTGGTGCTGCGCACCGCCGATCTGGGGGAGGGCGCGACGCTGGTGCTCAGCCACGATGCGGCGAATGCGAAGCCCTGGATCGTCACCGCCGACCTGCAGGATGCCGAGGGCAACCTGCTTTTCCACGCGGCCATCAACCACGATGGCAGCCTGATCCTCGATCCGGGCCTGCCGATGGCGGACTGGCTGGTCTGAGGCTGGATGAACCGTAGGGTCCGGGAAGGCCTCTGGGACCTTCCCGGTGGAGGGTCCGGGAGGCGCTGCCTCCCAGCTCTGCCCTTTATCTCAGGCGCGGCGCAGGGCGCGCAGCGTGGCGAGGGCCAGGGCGGTCTTCACCACCGTGCCGGGGATGAACAGCACGAAGCCCACCATCACCGCCTTCTCCAGCCCGGTGAACTGCGCCAGCCACAGCACGCCCGGCACGAAGAGCAGCAGATGCGCCGCCGTCAGCACCGCCGCCTGCCGCAGCAGCGTGCCGCGGGCGAGGCCGGCCAGGGCGGCGGCGGGGAGGAAGCCGAGCAGGAAGCCGGCGGTCGGGCCCATCAGCGCCGCCGGGCCGGCGGCACCGCCGGCGAAGACGGGCAGGCCAATCGCGCCCTCCAGCAGGTAGGCCAGCACGGCGGCGACCCCGACCCGGGTGCCGCCGAGGGCGCCGAGCAGCAGCACGACCAGCGTCTGCATGGTGGCGGGAACGGGCCACATCGGCAGGGTGATCTGCGCCGAGGCAGCCAGGGCGGCGGAGCCGAGCAGGGCGAAGCCGGCGATCTGCAGGCCGGTGCGGGCGCGGGTTGCGGTCAGTTGCGTCATGCGGGGCGTCCCGTCTGTGTTCGTTTCCGCGGCCCGGAGCCGGGCGCGCGGTGGGCGGGGCTTGCCACGCCGGTGGCGGCCTCGGCAAGCGTCAGCAACCGCAGCATGGCGCCGGGCAGCGCCTGCGCGGTGGCCTCGGGCGGCCACCATTCGCCGTCGGTGCGCAGCTCGGGCGGCGCGACCGCGGCCAGCAGCGTCATGCGCAACTCGAAATGGGTGAAGCCGTGCTTCGCCTCGCCGGGCAGCGGGCGCCAGTCGAGGCCAGGGACGGGGGCGAAGGCGAGCGCCTCCTCCGCGCTCCAGCCTTCCTCCCGCCAGGGCGTGCCGGGCAGGCCCAGCATGCCGCCGAGCAGGCCGCTGGGCGGGCGGCGGCGCAGCAGCAGGCGCCCCTCGGCGTCGCGCAGCAGGAAGTGCACGCCGTATTTCACCGGCCGCACGGGTTTGGGAGCCTTGCGGGGCAGGGAGCCGGCGATTCCCGCCAGGCGGCCCTCGCAGCCGGCCTGCCAGGGGCAGATGGCGCAGGCCGGGTTGCGCGGCGTGCAGATCGTGGCCCCGAGGTCGAACAGCGCCTGCACGAAATCGGCCGGGCGGCTGTGCGCCGCCGCCTGCTCCATCCAGCCCTGCGCCAGGGCGGCGAGGCGGGGGCGGGCGCCCGGCAACGGCTCCTCGACGGCCTTCACGCGGCTGGTCACGCGCTCCACATTGCCGTCCAGCGGCACCACGGGGCGGTCGAAGGCGATGGCGGCCACGGCGGCGGCGGTATAGGCGCCGATGCCGGGCAGGGCGCGCAACCCTTCCACTGTGTCGGGGAAGCCGCCGCGCGCCGCCACCGCCTGCGCGCAGGCATGCAGGTTGCGGGCGCGGGCATAGTAGCCGAGCCCGGCCCATTCCTCCGCCACCGCCTCCCAGGGCGCGGCGGCCAGCGCCTGGACGCTGGGGAAGCGGTCGAGGAAGCGGCGCCAGCGCGGCGTCACGGCAGCGACGGTGGTCTGCTGCAGCATGACTTCGGAGAGCCATATGCGGTAGGGGTCGCGCGCCGCCTCCCGCCAGGGGAGGGTGCGGCGGTGGCGATCGTACCAGGCGAGCAGGTCGGAAGCGGAGGGGAGCACGGATGCAGGAAGAGGACGAACCGCCGCGCGGATCAACCCCCCGGGCGGAGAAACCGGAGAAAGAATCAGCGCGCCCCGCCCCCGCCTGGCGGGCGGATCTCGGCCCGCGCCCGTTGTCGGCGCTGCTGCCGCGGCTGACGCGCCCGGTGTTCAAGCGCCGCAGCCCGGCCGCCGCGCATCTGATGACCGACTGGCCGGAGATCGTCGGACCCGCGCTGGCGGCGCAGAGCATGCCGCTGCGCATGACCGGCGGCACGCTGACTCTGCGCTGCACCGGCCCGATGGCGATGGAGCTGCAGCACATGGCGCCGCAGCTTGTCGCACGGATCAACACCGCGCTGGGGCAGCGGGTGGTGGAGCGGTTGCGCTTCGTGCAGGGCGCCATGCCGCCGCCGGCGCCGCGGCCGAAGCGGCCGCCGCCGGCGAAGCTGCCAGCCGCGGTGAACGCGGCGCTGGAGGAGGTGCCGGACCCGGAACTGCGTGCCGCGCTGGCGCGCCTTGGGCAGGGTGTCTATCGCCGCCGCGGCTGAGCCTGCATGGCGAAGTGCAACGGTGGATGGACATGCGCCCGCCATCCGGCCATCTGCGGCGGGATCGCCTCGGGGTGGGTTTCTGCGGTAGAGACAGCGCAGGCCGCCCGCCCGCACGGGGCACCGCCGCCGTCAAGCCGAAGGAGCTTCCATGTCCCTCTCCCGCCGCACACTGATGCTGGCCCCGGCCGTCCTGCTCCCGGTCGCCGCCGTTGCCCAGGGTGCAGACCCCCGCCTTGGCGAGCGCTCGGCTGGCCCGGCCCAGGCGCCGGTGACCGTGCATGAATTCTTCTCGCTGACCTGCTCGCATTGCGCCGCCTTCGCGCGCGAGACCTGGCCCCGCGTCAAGCAGGAGCTGGTGCAAAAGGGCAAGATGCGGCTGGTCTGGCACGACTTCCCGCTCGACCAGATCGCCCTGGCCGCCGCCCAGGTGGCGCGCGCCCTGCCGCCCGAGCGCTATGAGGGCTTCATCGAGGCGCTCCTGGCCACCCAGGAGCGCTGGGCCTTCGCGCGGGATGCCGACCATATCGCGGAGATCGCCAAGGTCGCCGCGCTGGCGGGGATGAACCGCGAGCAGGTGGATGCGGCGGTGAACGACCAGGGGCTGCGCCGCGCCATCCTGGAGGAGCGGCTGAAGGCCGAGCAGCAGTACAAGGTGAACTCCACTCCCACCTTCGTCTTCGGCAGCAAGGTGGTGCCGGGCGAGCTGTCCTTCGATCGCTTCTCCCAGTTGGTGCAGGAGGCCTCCGGCACTTGACCGAGGTCGTGTCCAAAGGCGGCGCCCCGGAAGGGGGCGCCGCGCCCGAGGAGAATCCTCCGCCGCGGAGCGCCGCGACGGAGGGAAAGGCCCCTTCTTCCGAGACTGCTCCTTCCGAAGCCGGGCCGGAGGGCGATGCCCCGGCGCGGGATGCCGCTACCGAGGCCGCGGCGCGTGCCGCCGCCCTGCGGGCGGTGCTGTCGCGGCTGCGCATCGCCGGCTTCAAGTCCTTCGCCGAGCCGACCACACTCGACGTGCTGCCGGGCCTGACCGGCATCGTCGGCCCGAATGGCTGCGGCAAGTCGAATGTCGTCGAGGCGCTGCGCTGGGCGATGGGCGAGACCAATGCCCGCGCCATGCGCGGCGGCGAGATGGACGACGTCATCTTCGCCGGCACTGCCAGCCGGCCGGGCCGCAACCAGGCCGAGGTGACGCTGCTGCTGGAGGAGGCCTCCGGCCTCGCCCCACCGCCGCACCAGGAGGCCGCCGAGCTGGAGATCACCCGCCGCATCGTGCGCGGCGAGGGCACCGGCTTCCGCATCAACGGCCGCGAGGTGCGCGGGCGGGACGTGCAGACGCTCTTCGCCGATATCGGCAGCGGCGCGCGCTCCTCGGCCATGGTGAGCCAGGGCAAGGTTGCGGCGCTGATCGCCGCCAAGCCGGAGGAGCGCCGGCAGGTGCTGGAGGAGGCCGCCGGCATCGCCGGGCTGCGCGCCCGCAAGCATGAGGCCGAGCTGAAGCTCCGTCAGGCCGAGCAGAACCTGACCCGCGCCGACGACCTGAAGGGCCAGTTGGAGGTGCAGCGGCAATCGCTGCAACGGCAGGCCCGGCAGGCGGCGCGCTACCGCAACCTCTCCGGCCTGACCCGTCAGGCGGAGGCCGAGTATTTCGCGCTGCTGGTTGCCCGCGCGGAGAAGGCGCTGGCCGGCAGCCGCAACGCCTATGCCGCCGCCCGCGCTACCACCGTCCGCGCCGAACAGGCCGCCGAGGAGGCGACCAAGCGCGCCTTCACCGCCGAGCGGGCGCTGCCTGCCCCGCGCGTCGAGGAGGCGGAGGCGCGCACCGCGCTGGAGCGGCACCGCGTCGAATCGGAAGGGCTGGAGGCCGAGGAACGCCGTGCCCGCGCCGCGCTGGCCGATGCCGAGGCAAGGCTGGCGCAGATCCGCGACGACCTCGGCCATGCGAAGCGGCTGGTCGAGGATGCCGGCGCCGCCGAGGGGCGGCTGGGCGAGGAGGGGCGCGCGCTGGAAGGCATCGTCGCCGCCCTGCCGCAGCGTCGCGAGGCCGCCCTGGCCGAGCAGGCCGAGGCCGAGGAGGCCGTGGCCCGGCTGGAGCGCGCGGCCGACCATGCCGCGCAGCAGGCCGCCGAGGCCGCCGCCGCGCAGGCCCGGGCCAGCGGCGAGGCGAACGCCGCCCGGCAGAGGACGGAGCGGCTGCGCCAGCAGCACGAGACCCTGCTGGGCCAGCAGCGCGAGGCCGAGGCGGCGCATGTGGCGCCCGAGGCGATCGAGGCCGCCGGTGCCGCCCGGCAGGCGGCCGAGACGGCCATCACCGAGGCACGGGCCGCGCTGGAACAGGCCGAGACCGCCCGCGCGGCCGCGCAGGAGCGGCACGCCGCCGCCCGTCGCACGGCGGCGGAGGCCGAGGCCGCCCGCAACCGTGCCACGGCCGAGCGCGACGCCGCCGCGCATCGTGCGCGGCAGGTGACGGAGCAGCGCGACCGACTGCGCCGCGAGCGCGATGCGGCCGCCGCCGAACGGCCCGATCCCACGGCGCTGGATGCGGCCCGCACCGCCACCGCCGGGGCAGAGGCCAAGCTCGCCGCGGCCCGGAAGGCGCTGGCCGAGGCGGAGGGCGCGCGCAGTGCCGCCGCCGGGGCGCATGTGCTGGCGCGTGGCAATGCCAGCGCCGCCGAGGCTGCCCGCGCCCGCGCCGATGCCGAGCGGCAGGGCCTCGCCGACCTGCTACGCGCCCGCGAGCCGGGTGCGGCGGCGCCGATCCTGGACTCCGTGGTGGTGCCGCCGGGGCTGGAAGCCGCCCTAGGTGCCGCGCTGGGCGAGGGGCTCGAAAGCCCGGCCGACCCGCGCGCGCCGCGCCATTGGCGCCGCCTGCCGCCGCTGGAGGCGCCGGGGCGGCTGCCGGATGGTGTCACGCCGCTCGGCCAATTGGTCGAGGCGCCGCCGGAGCTGGCGCGCGCGCTGTCGCAGGTCGGGCTGCTGGCGGAGGGTGCGGACGGCACGGCGCTGCAGGCCGGGCTGGCACCGGGGCAGAGCCTGGTCTCCCGCGAGGGGGCGCTGTGGCGCTGGGATGGGCATGGCCTCCAAGCCGGCGCGCCCAGTCCCGGCGCGGTGCGGCTGACGCAGCGCAACCGGCTGCGCGCCGCCGAGGAGGCGCTGGCGCAGGCGGTGGCCGCCGCGAAGGAGGCCGCCGCCGCCGCCGATGCGGCCAAGCTGGCCGAGGCGCAGGCGGCCGGGGCCGAGTCCCAGGCCCGCGCCGCCCGTAGTGCAGCCGAGACGGCACTGACCCGTGCCCGTGAGGCTGAGGCGCGGCTCAAGGCCCAGGCCGAGCGGGCGGAAAGCCGCCTGGCGGCGCTCGGGCCGCAACTGGAGCGGCTGGAGACCGAGTTGCAGGCGGCGCAGGCCGCGCGCGAGGCTGCCGAAGGGGTGCTCGCCACCCTACCGGATGCCGCCGCCGCCCGCACGGCACGCGAGGAGGCCGCACGGGAGGAAAGCGCCGCGCTGGCCGCCGAGGCCGCCGCGCGGGATACCCGCCGCAAGGCCGAGGCGGCCCTGGAGGCAGCGCGGGCAGAGGAGTCCCGGCTGGCGAGCCGCGCGGCCAGTGCGGAGAGCCGGCTGAAGGCGCTGGCGCCGCAGTTGGCCCGCGTGGCGGAGGATCGCGCCGAGGCCGAGCGGCTGCAGGCCGAGGCCGAGGCCGCCCTGTCCACGCTGCCGGACCTGGAGCGGATGCGGCAGGGTGTCGAATCGGCGCGGCAGGCGTTGGCCGCCGGGCGGGCACGGGCCGGTGCGGCGCGCGATGTTGCCGCCGCCCTGGCCGCCGAGGCGGAGCGGGCCGCTGGCCGGCTCGCTGCCGTGGCGCAGGAGCGCGCCTCCTGGGCCGAGCGGCGCGAGGCCGCCGCCGCGCGCCTGGCCGAACTGGACCGCCGCGCCGAGGAGGCCGCCGCCGCCCGCGAGGCCGCCGCCGGTGCGCCGGAGGAGGCTGCCGCCCGACGCGCCGCCGCCGGGCGGGTGCTGGCCGAGGCCAAGGCGCGGCATGAGGCCGCGGCCGCGAAGCTGAGGGCCGCTGAGACGGAAGACCGCGAGGCCGCGGAGGGGCGCCGGCAGGCCGACGCCGCCTTCGCCGCCGCACGCGAGGCGCAGGTGCGCGCTCAGGCGGCCGTCGAGCAGGCGGAGGCGGCCGCGCAGTCGGTCGGCGCCCGGATGGTCGAGCGGCTCGGCGAGGAAGCGACCCTGCCGGAGCCGCCCGAGGACCTTTCCGACGCGGCGGAGGAGAAGGCGCGCCGCAAGGCGGAGCGGCTGGCGCGCGAGCGGGAGGATATGGGGCCCGTCAACCTGCGCGCCGAGCAGGAAGTGACGGAGATGGAGGAGCGGATCGGCGCCATCGACCGCGACCGCGACGAGATCGGCACCGCCATCGCCAAGCTGCGTGGCTCGATCGGCCATCTGAACCGGGAGGGACGGGAGCGGCTGCGCGCCGTGTTCAACCGGGTGGATGCCGAGTTCCGCGCGCTGTTCGGGCGGCTGTTCGGCGGCGGGCGGGCGCATCTGGCGCTGGTCGGCAGCGAGGATCCGCTGGAGGCCGGGCTGGAGATCTATGCCGAGCCGCCGGGCAAGAAGCTGGCCACCCTCTCGCTGCTGTCGGGCGGCGAGCAGGCGCTGACGGCGCTCTCACTGATCTTCGCGGTGTTCCGCTGTCAGCCGGCGCCGGTCTGCGTGCTGGACGAGGTGGACGCGCCGCTGGACGACGCGAATGTCGAGCGGCTCTGCGGCTTGCTCGACGCGATGGCAGCGGAGGCGGGCACCCGCTTCCTGGTGGTGACCCACCACCCGCTGACCATGGCGCGGATGCACCGGCTCTACGGCGTGACGATGCAGGAACGGGGAATCAGTCGCCTGCTCTCGGTGGATCTGGGGGTGGCGACGGAACTGGTCGAGGCGGGACGTTAATCCTCGCCTCACCATTCTGTGTTGTCTAGCACTCCGTGGCGGCACATCTCCCGACCGCCCGGAGAAGGACCATGCTTCCTCGCCGTCGAGTTCTCGCGCTCCCGCCGGCCCTGCTGGGCCTCTGCCCGGCTGCCGGTCAGGCTGCGGAGGAGCTGCCGCGCCCCGTCCTTCTCGTCAGCGGACTGATCGCCGGCGCGCCAGGGGGCGCGCGGCGCTTCAGCCTGGAGGAGCTGGAAGCGCTCGGGCTGCAGGAACTGCGGACCAACACGCCCTGGACGGCAGGCACGCAGGTCTTCTCCGGCGTGCCGCTGAACCGCCTGCTGCAGGCCGTGGGCGCCCGCGGCACGATGCTGCGCACCGTCGCCCTGAACGACTACGCGGTGGACATCCCCGAGGAGGATGCCCGGCTGCATGGCGCCTTCCTGGCCACCCGGCTGGAAGGGCGTCCGATGCGCATTCGTGACCGGGGGCCGATCTGGCTCGTCTATCCCTGGTCGGAACAGCCGGCGCTGGACCAGATAACCTATCATGAGCGGTCCATCTGGCAGCTGCAGCGCATCGAGGTCCGGTAACCGTGCCATTCCGCGGTGGCCATCAGGAAACCGCGTCGCGGAACCGGCTGCGCCATGGGCGGCCGTTGTTCAAGCTGGCCCTGGGCATCGCGGCACTGCTGTTCTTCATCTCGCTCGGGGTCTCCGTGGTGCATGTCGGCGCGCAGTACCGGCGAGAGGCGCGGCTGCTGCGCAGCGGGCTCTGGATGGCCACCCAGGCCGCCTTCGAGGCGGCCCGCTTCGACGCGGCACTCAGCCGGTACGCCGCGCAGGGCCTGCCGGGCTGGCAACTCGAACAGCGCTTCGAGATCCTCTATAGCCGCATCAAGCTGCTCGGCAGCGGCGACGACCAGAACGAGTACACCCAGATTCAGCGCCTGCGGGAGGCGCTGCCGCGGATTGTGGCGACCATGCATGGGCTGGACGAGGCGCTCCAGCACCTGCTCGGCGGCGAGGCTGCGGTGTTGCCGCGCCTCTATGCGGGCTGCCAGGAGCTGGAGGTGCAGATCGCCGCCGCGCTGCGGACGCTCCATCTCGATCAGCGGGAGGCGGCGGACCACGCCGTCGCCGGTCTGCGCAACCTGCACTGGACCTTCATCGCCGCCGCGGCGGGGCTGCTGCTCTCGGCAGGACTGTTGATCGCCCTGCTGATGGCGGAGACCCGGCGGGCCCTCCACCTGCGGCGGGAAGCCGAGGCCGCCGCCGCACGCCAGTCCGAAGCCGAACGCACCTTGCGCATCCTGATCGACAGCGTGCCGGCGATGATCAGCGTGCTGGACCGGGAGAGCCGCTCCCTCTTCGCGAACGAGGCGCATGCCAGCTTCCATGGCGGGGAGGCCGCCGCGCCGCAGGGTGAAGGGAGGGAAGAGGCTGACCACATCCCGGCCCTGGTGTCGCTGGCGCTGTCCGCATCCGGGCCGCTGCCCTTCCAGGAATGCAGCCTGCGCAACGCCGCGGGCGAGCCGCGCACCGTCCTGACCACGGCGGTGGCGGTGAAGAACGACGCCGGCATGGCGGAGCGGGTGATGGTCATCTCGCTCGACATCACCGAGCGCAAGCAGGCCGAGGACCGGATCCGCCACCTGGCCGAGCATGACGCCCTGACCGACCTGCCCAACCGCGTGCTCTACACCACCCGGCTACGCGCCATGCTTGGGCAGGTGAAGCTCGGAATGACCGCCGACTTCGCCCTCCACCTGATTGACCTCGACCGCTTCAAGACGATCAATGACACCCTCGGCCATCCGGTTGGCGACAGGCTGCTGGTGGCAGTGGCGGAGCGGATGCGCACCTGTCTGCGCCGTGGCGACACGGCGGCGCGCATCGGCGGCGACGAGTTCGCGGTCATCCAGCGCGACGTCTGGAGTTCGGCGGAGGCGCAGCGCCTGGCGCGGCGGCTGGTGCGGCTGCTGGAGGAGCCCTTCACCATCGAGGGCTCCGTCATCCGCTGTGGTGCCAGCATCGGTACGGTGCTGGCGCCGCAGCACGGCAACTCGCCGGAGCTGCTGCAGCAACGGGCCGACCAGGCGCTCTACCATGCCAAGGCGCAGGGGAGGGGCTGCGCCGTGATGTTCGATGCGGGCATGGAGGCGGCCTGGCGGGAACAGCGCCTGCTGGAGGCGGAACTGCGTGCGGCACTGGAGCGGCAGGAGCTGACCCTGGCCTACCAACCGAAGTTCTGCCTGCGCACCAACCGGCCGGCCGGGTGCGAGGCGCTGCTGCGCTGGACCCATCCGGAGCGCGGGCCGGTTTCCCCGGCGCGCTTCGTGCCGGTGGCGGAGGAGGCAGGAATGGCCGCCCTGCTCGGCCGCTATGTGCTGCGGCATGCCTGCACGCAGGGGCTCGCCTGGCTGGAGGAGGGGCTGGAGGTGCCGGTGGCGGTGAACCTCTCGGCGGCCCTCTTCGCGAGTGAGCAGGCGCTGCGGCTGGTCGAGGAGGCATTGCAGGAAAGCGGGCTGCCGCCCCACCTGTTGGAGATCGAGCTGACGGAGAACGTGTTCATCCGCGACCCGGCTGCGGCGCGCGAGGCACTGACACAGTTGCAGCGGCTTGGCGTGCGGGTGGCGCTGGATGATTTCGGCACCGGCTACTCCTCGCTCAGCTACCTGCAGCAACTGCCCTTTGGCGTGCTGAAGGTGGACCGCGCCTTCATCGGCGACCTCCAGGCGGAGGGCAGCAGCAGCCGGCTGATCGTCGAGACCATCCTGCGGCTGGCGCATGGGCTGGGCGCCGAGGTGGTGGCCGAAGGGGTGGAGACCCCGGCCCAGCTCGCGGCGCTGCATGAACTGGGCTGCGATGCGGCGCAGGGCTTCCTGCTCGGCCGGCCGATGGCGCCTGCCGCGCTGGCCGAGGTGTTTCGCACCGCGGGCATGGCCGGGCGGCAGGTCGCCTAGGCAGAATCGCCCTCTGGCAACGGCGGGGTCCTTTCCGCGTTCGGGCAGAAGGACAGTGGCGCCAAGCCTGAAAGAATGGCGCGCCGCCGAGGATGCCGCGCCGCCCCTGGCCTCGTCAGGGCGTGGGAGGCGGCCACGCCCTTGACACCACATGAACAGCCCCTTACGAGCCGTCCAGCCTACCGGCGGGGCGACCGCGGGAGCGAAAGTGAACGAACGCGACGACTTCAACGAGCGCCTGCGCAAGGCCCGGCAACGCCAGGGCCTTGAACGGACCGCTCGGGGTGCCGAGGGGGAAGGCCGTGATGGGCTGCCCGCGAGCGCCTTGCGCATCGGTCTGCGGGCGGGTGTCGAGGTCGTCTCGGCGCTGATCGCCGGGTCCGGAATCGGCTGGCTGATCGACCGTTGGCTCGGCACGTTCCCTTGGCTCTTCATGCTGTTCTTCGCCATAGGTGGTGTCGCCGGGGTTCTGAACGTCTATCGACTGTTCAACCCCCGGAATGGCGCGCGCAAGTAGCACCGGATAACGGGAGAGCCGCAGTGGCCGCGGAAGGCAAAACGATCGACGCGCTGAGCCAGTTCGAGCTGACGCACGCCTTCGGGCCGGTTGGCGCGGCGGTGAACTTCACCCAGTCCAACGCCTATATGCTGGCGATGGCGGTGCTCATCGTGCTGCTCGTCACGGTCGGCATGGCGCCGCGCGCCATCGTGCCGGGGCGCCTCCAGGCGGCGGCCGAGACCTTCTACGAATTCGTCGAGAACCTGGTGATCGGGCAGGTCGGGCATGAGGGCAAGCGGTACTTCCCGTTCGTCTTCACGCTGTTCATGTTCATCCTGTTCGGCAACGTGGCGGGGCTGTTCCCCTACGCCTTCACCTACACCAGCCATATCGCCGTGACCTTCGGCCTGGCCGCCGTCGTCTTCATCCTGACGACGCTGATCGCGCTGGCCCTGCACGGCAAGAAGTTCTTCGGCTACTTCTTCCCCGAGGGCGCGCCGGTCTGGCTCGCGCCCATCATCGTGCCGGTCGAGGTGGTGTCCTACCTCTCGCGGCCGATCAGCCTCTCCATCCGTCTGTTCGCCAACATGGTCGCCGGCCACGTGCTGCTGAAGGTCTTCGCCACCTTCGTCGTGCTGCTGGGCGGCCTGGGCATCGTCGGCCCGTTCCTCGCGGTGCTGCCGCTGACGGTCAATGTGCTTCTGATCGGGTTCGAACTGCTGGTGGCCTTCCTGCAGGCCTATGTGTTCGCCATCCTGACCAGCGTCTACCTGCATGACGCGGTGCACCTGCACTGACGGGGTCAGTCCTCACAAAGGGGCCACGTCTCTGCGGGGCCGCGTCTCGCGGACCTAACATCAGACCAACGAAGGGATTACTCTGATGGAAATCGTGCTTGCTGCGAAGGCGATCGGCGCCGGTCTTGCCGTGATTGCCCTGTTCGGTGTTGGCCAGGCGCTCGGCAACATCTTCTCGACGCTGATCGCGTCGGTCTCCCGCAACCCGGCCTCGCGCGACACGGTGTTCCCGATCGGCATTCTGGGCTTCGCTCTGACGGAAGCCGTCGCGCTCTTCGCGCTGCTGATCGCCTTCCTCATCCTCTTCACCTGATGCCGCGCGATGCGGCGCCGGCCTTCTGGCCGGCGCCGCATCACCAAGCTTGGGATTGAGACGACAGGGATGCAGATGATGAAGCCGATGCCCCTCGCCGGGATGCTGGCCCTGCTGGCGACTTCCGCCGCGCACGCGGCCGAGACCGCCGGTGGCGCCATGCAGGAAACCTCCGGTGGTATGCCGCAGCTGGATTTCTCCAATCCGCTGATGCTGGCGCAGGTGGTCTGGATGCTGATCATCTTCGGCGTCCTGTACTACGTGCTGTCCAGCGTGGCGCTGCCGCGCGTCACCTCCGTACTGGAGGAGCGCCGCCACCGCATCGAGGGTGACCTTGAAGCCGCCCGCGCCGCCAAGGCCGAGGCCGATGCCGCCGCCACCGCCTACAAGTCCGCCACCACCAAGGCGCGCGCCGACAGCCAGGCCGCCATCGCCGACGCCCTGCAGGCCGCCCAGGCCGAGGCTTCCGCGAAGAACGAGGCGCTGAACGCCCGCCTCGCCGAGCAGATCGAGGCCGCCGAGGCCCGCATCAGCACGGCACGCGACACCGCCATGGCCGCGCTGCGCGAGGTGGCGACCGATACCGCCAATGCCATGGTCACCCGCCTGACCGGCCTGAAGCAGGAAGCCGCCACGGCCGCCGCCGTGCAGCGCCAGCTGGCCGTGCAGGGCAAGGCGTAAAGGAGGGCGACATGCACCATTACGAGCATTTCTGGCTCAACCCGGTTTTCTGGGTCGCCATCTCCTTCGTAATCTTCGTGGCCCTGGTGGGCCGCATGATGTGGGGCAAGGCGACCGAGGCGCTGGACGCCCGCGCCGCGCGCATCCGCGCCGACCTCGACGAGGCGGCTCGCCTGCGCGCCGAGGCCGAGGCGATGCGTCGCCAGGCCGAGGCCGACCGCACCGCCGCCCTGGCCGAGGCTGAGGCGCTGGTCGCCCGCGCCAAGGCCGAGGCGGAGCGTGTCGCCGCCGCCACCGCCTTGGAGGCCGAAGCCGCCGCCAAGCGCCGTGAGCGGATGGCAATGGAGCGCATCCAGGCGGCCGAGGCCAGTGCCCTGGCCGAGGTGCGCAACGCCGCCATTGCCGTGGCTGCCGCCGCCGCCCGCGACGTGATCGCCGACAAGCTGGACACCGCCGCCGATGCCAAGCTCATCGACGCCGCGGTGGCCGATCTGCCGAAGGTGCTGCGCGCCGCCTGAGCGCCACTCGCATCGACGCACCGGACCAGCGGGGGCCTCACGGCCCCCGTTTGCGTTTCCGGCGTTTGCCTTGCGACGGGGCAGGGAGTATCGCTCCCGGAAGACCTCCGCACGGCCAGGATTTCCCGCTTTGCCTGACACCACGGCACCGGTGCGCTTCGTCGCCAAGAACATGCGTCTCGACCTGCGGCTGATCGCGAGCATGATCGTGCCCGGGGCGAAGGTGCTCGACATCGGCTGCGGTGACGGCGCGTTGCTGGACCATCTGACGCGCGAGAAGGGCGCCGATGCGCGCGGCATGGAGATCGACATGGCACAGGCGACCGCGGCGGTCGCCCAGGGCCTGGCGGTGATCCAGGGCGATGCCGACGCCGACCTCGCCTTTTATCCCGACGACGCTTTCGACTATGTCGTGCTCTCGCGCACGCTCCATGCGGTGGAGAAGCCGCGCGAGGTGTTGCGGCAGATGCTGCGCATCGGCCGCTATGCCATCGTCTCCTTCCCGAACTTCGGGCACTGGGAGGTGCGGATGAAGCTGCTCCTCACAGGCCGGATGCCGATGACGGAGACCTGGGGCCGTCCCTGGCACGAGACGCCCAACATCCATCCCTGCACCATCCTGGACTTCTTCGATCTCTGCGAGGCCGACGGCTATGCCATTGAGCAATGGCTGGCGGTGGATGAGAAGGGGCTCCGCGCGCCCTGGGAGCGCTCGGTGCGGCTGGCGAACCTGTTCGGGGAACAGGCACTGTTCCGCCTGACGCGGAAAGACAAGAAAAGCTCGGGGGAATGAATTCCCCCGAACCCCCATCTTCTTTCTTCGAGTTTCCTGCGCTGACCGCAGGCGGCGCGCCAAGCTGACAAAAGAAAGATTGAGGTCTGGGGGAATTCCTTCCCCCAGCCTTTTCTCACGCCATCGCGCCGCGCGCGGCGATGGGCCAGAGGCACTCCACCCGTCCATTCCGCACGCCGACGAACCAGTCGTAGCGGTCGATGGTGGGGTCGCAGTGGCCCGGCACCAGCCGCAGCTTCTCGCCGAGCTTCGGCGGTCTTCCGCCTTCGATGCGGATATTGCCGTGCTCGTCCGAGGCGCCAGCGTAGCGCAGGCCGGGCCGTTCCCAGGGCTGCGGGAAGCCCGAATCAGTGGGCGCCGCCTTGTGCCCGGCATCCACCACGGCGAGGTCGGGCTTCGGCGTGCTCATCACCTGGGCGAGGATGAAGAGGGCGTGCCGGAAGGGCGGCGCCTCCTGGTTGGCGGCATAGTCCACGTCCATGAAGGCGTAGGAGCCGGCCTGGATCTCGGTGAAGACGCCGCTGGCCGCCTCGAGGCGGAAGGTGCCGGTGCCGGCGCCGCCGACGATGCCGCATTCGAGCCCGCGCTGGCGCAGTTGCTCGACCGTGCGGCGGGTGTCCTCGATGGCGCCCTGGATGGCCTCGGCACGGCCTTCGGGCGTGCGGATGTGCTGGGCGCGGCCGTGATAGGCCTGCAGGCCGCCGAAGGTCAGGTGCCGGCTGGCGGCGATCCGCTCGGCGAGCGCCACCGCCTCCGGGCCGGGCGCGACGCCGCAACGGCCGGCACCCACGTCGATTTCCACCAGAACGGGCAGGCGGATGCCGGCGGCCTCGGCGGCCTGTTCGATCAGGGCAATGGCCTCGGCATTGTCGGCGCAGAGCGCCACCTTGCTGAGCCGCGTCAGGGCGGCCAGCCGGGCGAGCTTGCGCGGCGCGACCACCTCGTTGCTCACCAGGATGTCCGGCACGCCGCCCCAGGCGAGGATCTCGGCCTCCGCCACCTTCTGCACGCATTGCCCGACGGCGCCGCGGCGGATCTGCTGCAGGGCGACGATGGGCGATTTGTGCGTCTTGGCATGGGCCCGCAGCTTCGTCCCGGTGGGGGCCAGGAAGCCCGCCATGGCGTCGAGATTGGCCTCGAAGGCGTCGAGGTCGAGGATCAGGGCGGGGGTGTCCACCTCCTCCTCGCGCATGCCCGGCTCGGCGGGGGGCGGTTGCAGCATGGCGGGTCTCCGGCACAGGGAAGGGTGGGAGGGTAGGGCGCATCACGCCGCCGTCAAACCCCTCCTGACCCACTTCCCGGCCGCCCGGCTACTTGGGCGCCGCCTTGATCTCGATCTTGCGCTGCTGCTGCGTCGCCTCGACCGTCTTGGGCAGGACGACGGTCAGCACGCCTTTGTCGAAATTGGCGTCGATCTTCTCGCGGTCCACACCCTCGGGGAGTTGGAAGGCGCGCTGGAAGGCGCCATAGCGGCGCTCGGAGAGGTAGTAGTTGTCGGTCTTCTGCTCCTTCTCCTCCTTCTTCTCGCCCTTGATGGTCAGCAGGTCGCCGGAGATGCCGAGCTCCACGTCGCCAGGACCCATGCCGGGCAGCTCGGCGCTGATGCGGAACTCCTTGTCATTCTCCACCACGTCGATCGCCGGCGCCGCGATGCCGAAGCTGGTGTCGAAGCGCCAGGGCGTCACAGGAGCGGCCCCGCCGCGTCGGACCTGGCCTGGGCCGAGGCCACGCCAGAAGCCGTCGAACAGCCGGTCAACCTCCTCGCGCAGACTGGCAAGAGGCTGCCAGAAAGGGTCCTGCCGCACGGCGGGGGGAGGCGCGCTGGGCTGCTGGGCGGACTTCTCCGGTGTCGTGGTCGAGCCTTCGGCCATGGTCGTTCTCCAGAAAGACAAGATCCGGTTGGCATACGAGAGAGCCTCAAGGACAGGCGCCGCTCGTACGCCGATTTCGGCGCGGCAGCGGCGCCGCCGCCCTGATGTGCATCACGGAGAGCTGTAACGGATGGGTGAAGGGACCTCCGCGGAAGGAAACGGAGGAGGCTGCTGCCGAGCGCTTCACTCTGGCACTTCGGCGGTGGACAGGCCGACCAGGCGCAGCCTGGGCCAACGCGCCCGCCAGCCACGCCGGATGACGCGTTCCTCCACCATCCGCAGCTTCTCCGGTCGGCCGGTAAAGGCGGGGCCGGGCCGCACCACCAGCGCCGTCAGGTCGTCCAGCCCAAGTGGGGCGAGGATCTCCACCCCGGCCGGACCAAGCCGCGCGGCAAGGGCGGTGGCCGTCTCAGGCCAGTGCCGCAGGGCATCGGCGGTGTCGGCATAGGGGGCGTCGCCATTGCGCCGGTGCATGCGGGCCTGGTTGCGCGCCGACCAGCCGAGACCGGGAAGGCGTGCGCGCAACGCCGCTTCCACGGCTGCTTCGGAAACTGCCTCCTCCGCGGCGAAGAACACCACGTCGAGGTCGGCATCGGGGCGCAGGCCCGGTGGGCGGCCATGCAGCACGTCCCAGACGGCATTGCGGACGAAGCCGGCGCCGATCCAGGCATCGGGCAGGTCGAGTTCCGCGAGGGCAACGAGGGGAGCGTGCAGCGCCGGGGTTTCCGCCAGCAGGCGGGCGACCCAGGCGGCGTTCACGGCCAGGGGCGTGGGGCGGCGCGCCAGGAGGGCGCCATCCAGGCGCACGCCCGCACCGCGCCGCGCGCCGTGCGCACCCGGAGCGGCACCAGCCGGTAGAAGGGGCCTTCATAGGCGCGCAGACGGGTCAGGGTGGCCGGCGTGGGCCGGATCAGCAGGCCCGCCACGATGCCGGAGCCGGGCGTCAGTGTGGGGTAGGGCGTGCCGCGCAGGACGACGCGGCGGAAGCCCGGCGCCTCGGCCGGGATGGCGCGGCGATGCAGTCGGGCATCGCCGGCCTCGCGGGTCAGCACGCCGCGGTCAAGCAGCGTGCCGTAGAGGAAAAGCGGGTCAGTGCCCCGCATTCTCGCCGGAGAAGTCCGGCGCCTGCAGGCCCGAGGCCTCGACCTGCTCGGCCAGCAGCGCCTTCAGGCGCTCCAGCCCCTCCTCGGTCTTGGCTTCGGCGCGGGCGACCAGCACCGCCTGGGTGTTGGAGGCGCGCAGCAGCCACCAGCCGTCCTCGGTCAGCACGCGCACGCCGTCCACGTCCTGCACATTGGCGCCCGACTTGGCCAGCCGCTCCTTCACCTCGGTGATGACGCCGAACTTGCGCTCATCCGGGCAGTTGAAGCGCAGTTCCGGCGTGTTGATCACCTTGGGCAGGGCATCGCGCATCTGCGCCAGGGATTCACCGGCGCGCGCCACGATGCCGAGCAGGCGAACGGCGGAATAGAGCGCATCGTCGAAGCCATACCACTTGTCGGCGAAGAAGATGTGGCCCGACATCTCGCCGGCCAGCGGCGCCTTGGTCTCGGCCATCTTGGCCTTGATCAGCGAGTGGCCGGTCTTCCACATCAGCGGGTTGCCGCCGGCCTTGGCGACCTCATCGAACAGCACCTGGCTCGCCTTGACGTCGGCGATGATGGTGCCGCCCGGATTGGCCTTCAGCACATCCCGCGCCAGCACCACCAGGAGCTGGTCGCCGAAGAGCATGTTGCCCTCGCCATCCACCGCGCCGATGCGGTCGGCGTCGCCGTCGAAGGCGATGCCCAGGTCGGCCTTCTGCTTCTTCACCTCGGCGATGATCTGCTCGAGGTTCTTCAGCACCGTCGGGTCGGGGTGGTGGGCGGGGAAGGTGCCGTCGATCTCGCCGTTCAGCACGGTGTGCTCGCCGGGCAGCTTGGTGACCAGGCGGCGGGTGATCTCGGAGCCGGAGCCATTGCCCGGGTCCCAGACCACCTTCAGGGCGCGGTCGCCGCCGTCATAGTCCTTCAGCAGGCGGGCGATGTATTCCTCGGAGATGTCCACCTGGGTGGAGGAGCCGGAAGCCTCCGGCACCACGTCCCCGGCGGCGGCCATCTGGCCGATCTCCTGGATCTGGCTGCCGAAGAAGGGCTTCTTGCCCAGCATCATCTTGAAGCCGTTGTAGTCCGGCGGGTTGTGGCTGCCGGTGACCATGGCGGCGCCATCGGCGCCGAGCGCATAGGCGGCGTAGTAGAGCATGGGCGTCGGGCCGCAGCCGATGCGCGCCACCTCCAGCCCGCAGGCGACGAGGCCGGCCACGAGCTGCGCCTCCAGCTCGGGCGAGGAGAGACGGCCGTCATAGCCCACCGCCACCTTCTTGCCGCCGCCGCGCACCACGATGCTGCCGAAGCAGCGGCCGATGGCGAAGGCGTCCGCGCCGGACAGGGTTTTCCCGACAATGCCGCGGATGTCGTATTCGCGCAGGGAGGTGGGGTGGAACTCGTGGCGGAAGGCAGTCATTCGGGGTTCCTTGAGCTTACGGTCGGCCGATCGAGGCGTATTCAAACCCGCATTCGCGCATGGCGGCGGGGTCCCAGACGTTGCGCAGGTCGCAGACGACGCGGCCGGCCATGGTTCGGCGCAGCTTCTCGGGCGCGATGGCGCGAAACTCGTTCCATTCGGTGATCAGCACCAAAGCGTCGGCGCCCTCGGCGGCGGCCAGCGCGCTGTCGGCATAGTGCACGGCGGCGGGCAGCACCTGCTGGGCATGGCCGGGCTGCGGGTCGTAGGCGCGGATCTTGGCGCCGGCGGCCACCAGGTGGGGGATGATCACCAGCGAGGGGGCATCGCGCATGTCGTCGGTCTCGGGCTTGAAGGTCAGCCCGAAGACCGCGATGGTCTTGCCCGCCACCGAGCCGCCGCAGGCGGCGATGACGCGCTCGGCCATCTGCGCCTTGCGTGCCTCGTTGGCGGCGATGGTCTGCTCCACGATGGTGGCCGGCGCACCCAGCTCCTGCGCGGTGCGGGCCAGGGCCAGCGTGTCCTTCGGGAAGCAGGAGCCGCCATAGCCGGGCCCGGCATGCAGGAACTTGCGGCCGATGCGGCCATCCAGCCCCATCCCGCGCGCCACGTCGTGCACGTTGGCGCCGGCCTTCTCGCAGAGATCGGCCATCTGGTTGATGAAGGTGATCTTCACCGCCAGGAAGGCGTTGGCGGCGTACTTGATGAGTTCGGCGGTCTCGATCGAGGTCGCGACCACCGGCGTCTCGATCAGGTAGAGCGGACGGTAGAGCCGCTTCAGCACCTTGAGCGCGCGCTCGCTCTCCACGCCGATCACCACGCGGTCGGGCCGCATGAAATCGCCGATGGCGCTGCCCTCGCGCAGGAACTCGGGGTTGGAGGCGACGTCGATCTCCAGCTCGGGGCGCACCCGGCGGACGATCTCCTTCACCTGCCGCCCGGTGCCCACCGGCACGGTGGATTTGGTGACCAGCACCAGCGGCCCCTCGGCCGCCTTCGCCACCTGCTCGGCGGCGGCGAAGACATAGGTGAGGTCGGCATGGCCGTCGCCGCGCCGCGTCGGCGTGCCCACCGCGAGGAAGACCGCTTCGGCCCCGCGCACCGCCGCGGCGAGATCGGTGGTGAAGCTCAGCCGCCCGTCGGCGGTGTTCTCCGCCACCAGGCGGTCCAGGCCGGGCTCGTAGATCGGAATCCGCCCGGCCCGCAGCGCCTCGATCTTCGAGGCGTCCGTATCCACGATGCACACGTCCACCCCGAACTCGGCGAAGCAGGCACCGGAAACCAGGCCGACATAGCCGGCCCCGACCATGACGATGCGCATCGTGAGGGCCTCAGACGTATTTGGGAAGGAAGTCGTGCACCGCCTGGGCGATGTCCGGCCGCTGCAGCGCGAAGGCGATCTGCGCCTCCAGGAAGCCGACCTTGTCGCCGCAGTCGAAGCGCCGGCCCTCGTAGCGCAGGCCGTGGAAGGGCTGCGTGCCGATCAGCTTGGCCATGGCATCGGTGAGCTGCACCTCGCCGCCGGCGCCGCGCTCCATCTTGGAGAGATGGGCAAGCACCTCCGGCATCAGCACGTAGCGGCCGATGACGGTGAGGTTGGAGGGCGCATCCTCCGGCTTCGGCTTCTCGACCAGGCCCTTCACCGAGACCAGCCGACCCTTGTCCTCCGCGATGTCCAGCACGCCGTACTTGTTGACGCGCTCGCGCGGCACCTCCTCGATGGCGACGACGTTGCCGCCGGTCTCCATGTAGGCGTCGGCGAGCTGCTTGGTGCAGGGGGTCTTGCACAGCATCAGGTCGTCGGGCAGCAGGATGGCGAAGGGGTCGTCGCCGATGAAGGCGCGGGCGCACCAGATGGCGTGGCCGAGGCCCATCGGAACCTGCTGGCGCACGGTGGTGATGCTGCCGGGCAGCGAGGATTGGCGGCGCAGGTCATCGAGGATGTCCTGCTTACCGCGCTCCTCCAGCGTCCGCTCCAGCTCGTAGGCGACGTCGAAATGCTCGACGATGGCGGTCTTGCCGCGGCCGGTGACGAAGCAGAACTGGTCGATCCCCGCCGCACGGGCCTCCTCGACCGCATACTGGATCAGCGGCTTGTCGACGACCGGCAGCATCTCCTTGGCCATGGCCTTTGTGGCCGGCAAAAAGCGCGTGCCCAGCCCGGCGACCGGAAGCACGGCTTTCTTCAGCGGTTTCGTCACGCGGGGCTCCTCCAAGTCTCGATAAGGCATCGGCGCACTCCGCCATGCGGAGGCGGCAGAAAAAAGGCTTTTCTCGGCGAAGCATTGCCATGCAGGCACGGGGACGGCAATTGACCCGCCGGTAGCTTCTTGATGAACTTCATCTCAGCAGGACATCGCGTGCCTGGTTGAGGCGCGCGGCCTGCTCGGCCGAGCCGCCATGGTCCGGGTGCGCCCGCTGCATCAGCCGGCGGTGCGCGGCGCGGATCTCGGCCGCGCTCGCGCCTTCTCCCAGACCGAGTGCCGCCAGGGCGGCGGCGCGGTCCATCTCCTCGCTGGCCGCGGTCGCCGCGGCCCGCCAGCCGGGATGGACACGCTCCAGCCAGGTCTCCAGCAGCGGCAGGCTTTCCGGGTCGGTCGCGGCACAGTCCGCGCGTAGCGCCAAGAGCTCCTCCAGGGGCATCTCGCCCAATTCCCGCCCGGCCCAGCGCCCCTGGCGCACCCGGCCGGACAATGTGCCGCTTGCCAGGTTGAGACGCATAGCAAGCGTGGCAGTTTCAACCATGGTCTCCTGCGGGGTACCGCCGGGCGCGTTGAAGCGGCGCGCGGCCCGCCAGCCCCGCCAGGCGCGCAGCAGCAGGGGGAGCAGCGGAAGCAGGGCCGGCAGGGCCTGGAGCAGCCGGCCGCTGCGCAGCATCAGCACGAAGGCCAGCGTGCCGACGATCGCCAGCAGCACCGCACCGGTGCGCTTCACCTGCGCCACGCTCGCCGTCGCGAAGCCCCAGAGCAGCAGGGCCAGCAGGAGCAGCAGCGCCAGGCCGCCGAGCAGCCAGCTCATCGGCGCCGGGTCATCGTCCGGGGGCGGGGAGTTGCGCCATCAGCCCGCGGGCCACGGCGCCGGGCAGCCGGGAGAGCGCCTCCCGCCCACCGGCGGCGAAGACGGCGACAGCGCGCAGCAGCTCGCCGAGCGCGGCGGCGCTGCCCTCGTCCAGCGCGCGGTGCGCGCCGCCGGACAGCCGCGCGATCTGCCGCAGCACCGAGGCGGCCGCGGGGTCATGCCCCTCCTGGAAGGCGAAGACCGGCGTGCCGCGCAGGCCGAGCTGCCCGGCGGCGTGGCAGAGCGGGTCCGCCGCCTCCTCCACCGCATCCCCTACGAAGACCAGGGCAGCCACCCGCTCCCGGGCCGTTTCCGACAGGGCATGGGCGAGCACCTTGCCGATCTGCGTCCGCCCGCCGAGGCAGGCGACGCCGGCCATGCGCCGCGCCAGCTCGGCGCCGTCGGTGAGGAAGGGAGTGGCGGCGAACTCGCCATAGCCGCGGTAATAGGCGAGCTGCACCGCGAGGCCGCCATGCGCGGCGGCGGCCCGGAACATCTCGGCCTGGAGATGGCAGGCGCGGTCCCAGCTCGGCTGGCGGCTGGCGGTGGCATCGATGGCGAAGAGGAGCCGGCCCGGGCGGTGCAGGCCGGGCTTCACCGCCGGCAGGCTCTCCACCTGCTTCAGGAAGGCGGCGACGGCGGCCGAGGCGGGACGGTCGGGGAGGTTCGCCATGCCCTGAAGATGGCGAAGCGCCCCCGCCCGAGACAAGGCTCGGGCGGGGAAATTCATCAGGCCTGGGTGGAGGCCACCGCCGTCAGGTTGGCGATGCCGCGGGCGGTGACGCTCGGCACCAGCACGTGGATCGGCTTGCGCATGCCGAGCAGCAGCGGGCCGAGCTGCAGCCCGTCCGCCGCCGCCTTCACCAGGTTGTAGGTGATGTTGGCCGAATCGAGGTTCGGCATCACCAGTAGGTTGGCGGAGTCGGTCAGCGGGCTGTCATGCACCGCCCGCTCGCGGATGGCCGGCACCAGAGCGGCGTCAGCATGCATCTCGCCATCCACCTCCAGCTCGGGGGCGGCGGTGCGGATGAGCTGCAGCGCCTCCCGCATCTTGCGGGCCGAGGGGGCCTGGCTGGCGCCGAAGGAGGAGTGCGAGAGCAGCGCCACGCGCGGGTGCAGGCCGAAGGCGCGCACCTGCTCGGCAGCCAGCAGCGTCATCTCGGCCACCTGCTCGGCCGTGGGATCCACCAGCAGGTGGGTGTCCACGAAGAACAGCGTGCCGGCCGGCAGGATCACGCCGGTCATCGCATAGACGCGCTTGGCCGTCTCCTTCTTGCCGATCACGTCATAGACCTGGTGCCAGAGGCGCATCCACTCGCCCTGGCCGCCGACGAGAGCGGCATCCACATGGCCGGCCTCCAGCAGCAGCGCGGCGGCGACGGCGGGACGGAGGCGCACGACGCGCTCGGCGGTGTCGGGCGGCACACCGCGGCGGCCCACCTTCTGGCGATAGACCTCCACCAGCGGGCCGAAGACGGCGGTGTCCTCCGCCGGGTCCAGCAGGCGCACGCTTTCGGCGAGGTCCATCCGCAGGCCCATGGCCTTGACCTTGGCCTCGATGACGCTGCGGCGACCGATCAGCACGGGCTCGGCGATGCCATCGTCCAGCACGCTCTGCACGGCGCGCAGCACGCGCTCATCCTCGCCCTCGCTGTAGACGACGCGCTTGGGCGCCTTGCGGGCGGCATGGATCACCGGCCGCATCAGGTCGCCGGAACGGTAGACGAAGCGCTCCAGCGTCTCGCGATAGGCGTCGAAGTCGGCGATCGGGCGGGTGGCGACGCCGGACTCCATGGCGGCACGCGCCACGGAGGGGGCGATCTCCAGGATCAGCCGGGGATCGAAGGGCTTGGGGATGATGTAGTCCGGCCCGAAGACCGGCGCCTGCCCGCCATAGGCGGCGGCCACCACCTCCGAGGCCTCGATGCGGGCGAGGCGGGCGAGGGCCTCGACCGCCGCCACCTTCATCGCCTCGTTGATCGTGGTGGCGCCGGCATCCAGCGCACCGCGGAAGATGAAGGGGAAGCAGAGGACGTTGTTGACCTGGTTGGGGTAGTCCGAACGACCCGTCGCCACGATGGCATCCGGCCGCGCGGCGCGCACCGCCTCGGGCAGGATCTCCGGCTCGGGATTGGCCAGCGCCAGGACCAGCGGACGCGGGGCGAGGCGGGGCAGCCACTCGGCCTTCAGCACGCGCGGGGCGGAGAGGCCCAGGAAGACGTCGGCGCCGTCCAACACTTCCGCCAGCTGGCGCGCGTCGGTCTCGCGGGCGTAGCGCGCCTTGTAGGGGTCCATCAGCTCGGTACGGCCGGCATAGACCACGCCCTTGATGTCCGTCACCGTGATGTTCTCGGCCTTGGCGCCCATCGCCACCAGCAGGTCGAGGCAGGCCAGCGCCGCGGCACCGGCGCCGGAGGTGACGATCTTCGCCTCGGCCAGGTTCTTGCCCTGCAGCAGCAGCCCGTTGCGGACGGCGGCGGCGACGATGATGGCGGTGCCGTGCTGGTCGTCGTGGAAGACCGGAATTTTCATCCGCTCCCGCAGGCTCCGCTCGATCTCGAAGCACTCGGGGGCCTTGATGTCCTCCAGATTGATGGCGCCGAAGGAGGGCTCGAGCGCCGCCACCGCCTCGACGAAGCGGGCGGGGTCCAGCTCGTCCACCTCCAGGTCGATGGAATCGATGGCGGCGAATTTCTTGAAGAGGACCGCCTTGCCCTCCATCACCGGCTTCGAGGCCAGGGCGCCGATGGCGCCGAGGCCGAGCACGGCGGTGCCGTTGGTGATCACCGCGACCATGTTGCCGCGGGTGGTCATCTCATAGGCGGCGCGGGGGTTCTCGGCGATCGCCTCGCAGGCGGCGGCGACGCCGGGCGAATAGGCAAGGGCCAGATCGCGCTGGGTTGCCATGCGCTTCGTGGCTTCCACGCTGAGCTTCCCAGGGCGGGGCAGCCGGTGGTAGTCGAGCGCTGCTTTGCGGAAATCCTCGTCCATTGGCACCTCCGGGCCCCGGACGATGACGGAGCCGGCGTCTGGTCACAAGGACCGGGACCGGGTGGCAGGCCGGGCGATTGTTTGGAAAGAAAATGCGGTCGAGAAGATTCGAACTTCCACGGGGTTGCCCCCACCAGCACCTCAAGCTGACGCGTCTACCATTCCGCCACGACCGCACGTGGTGATGTATCAGACAGGGCCGGGCGTATAGCCGATGATCTCAGAGACAGCAACAACCCCAGCGACGTTTATGACGGATATTTCTTCTTTCCCCGATTGGCGGGTGGCCGAGGGCCTGACCGACTACCCCGTGGCCCTGGCGGAAATGCAGGCGCATGCGGCCGCCATCCGCGCCGAGGGTGCACCCGAGCGGGTTTGGCTGGTGGAGCATCCGCCGACCTACACCGCCGGCACCTCCTCCACGCCCGAGGGGCTGGTGGACCCGCGCTTTCCCGTCTACGCGGCCGGGCGCGGCGGGCAATGGACCTATCACGGGCCGGGCCAGCGCACCGCCTATGTGATGCTCGACCTCATGCGGCCGCACGGCACCGTGCCGGCGCGCGACATCCGCGCCTATGTGCACGGGCTGGAGGAATGGATCATCCGCGCGCTGGACCGCTTCAACGTGAAAGGCGAGCGGCGCGAGGGGCGCGTTGGCATCTGGGTGGCCGACACGGCGACAGGGCGGGAGGACAAGATCGCCGCCATCGGCGTGCGCGTCACGCGCTGGGTGAGCTGGCACGGCATCGCCCTCAACGTGGAGCCGGACCTCTCCCATTTCGGCGGCATCATTCCCTGCGGCATCAGTCAGCACGGCGTCACCAGCCTCTGGGCGCTTGGCATCACGGCGACCATGGAGGAGGTGGACAGCGCCCTGAAGGCGTCCTGGGGCGAGGTGTTCGGCGCCGGTTGAAGGGCCGGGCACCACACGGCCCCCTTTCACGGCGCGGCACATCGGGCTCAGATCGGGGGGTGGCCTCGGTCGCAAGCAGGAGGCCGTACGCTCCGCCACCGCGTTGCGGCAAGCAGCGCCTCATGCGATCATCGTACGAATTGGAGGAAGGAACCGGAATGCGTCGATCCCCTGTGCCGAACCCCTGCTGGTGCCCTGCTTCGTGAGCGCCGTCCTGGAGCAGCCCGCTGTGCGGCTTCGCTACGACGCCGCTGCCCTGCGGCAGGCCGTTGCGGCCCTCTTCCAGGCGCATGGCACGCCCGCCGGCAAGGCCACGGTGATGGCGGAGGTGCTGGTGGAATCGGACCTGATGGGTCATGTCACCCATGGGCTCGGCCTGCTGCCGCGCTACCTCGACGAGATCGATGCCGGGCTGATGCGGGTCGAGGGGGAGCCGGAGATCATCGCCGACCGCGGCGCCTGCGCCACCTGGAACGGGCGCGCGCTGCCCGGCGGCTGGCTGACCATGAAGGCGCTGGAGGTGGCGACGGTGCGGGCGCGGGTGCATGGCACCTGCACCATCGCCATCGGCAACAGCCACCATATCGGCTGCCTGGCGGTCTATCCGGCCCGTGCCGCGGCAGCGGGGATGATGTGCGTGCTGCACAGCAGCGCCCCCGGCACCGCCAGCGTCGCCCCCTTCGGCGCGCGGGAGGCGGTGCTGGCGCCGGACCCGGTCTCGGTGGGCTACCCGACAGGGGATCTGCCGGTGGTGACCGATATCAGCGCCTCCATCACCACCAACAACATGAGCCAGCGGCTCACCCGCCTCGGCCAGCGCTTCCCGCATCCCTGGCTGCTGGATGCGGAGGGCAACCTCACCGATGATCCCTCCGTCATCGGCAAGGGCGGCACCATCCTGCCGGCCGGCGGGCTGGATCATGGCCAGAAGGGCTATGCCATGGCGCTGGCCACCGAGGCGTTGACCCAGGGCCTCTCCGGCTATGGCCGCGCGGACAAGCCCTCGGGCATGATCGCCAGCGTGCTGCTGCAGGTGTTCGATCCGGCCGCCTTCGCCGGGCTGGACCCCTTCACCCGGCAGACCGGCCATACCGCCGCCGCCTGCCGCGCCGCCGCGCCGCGCCCGGGCCAGCCGCCGGTGCGCCTGCCGGGCGAGCGCGGGCTGAAACTGCGCGAGGAGGCGCTGGCACAGGGCGTGCCGCTCGCCGAGGGTATCCTGGAGGCGCTGCGGCCGCGCGCCGAGCGCCAGGGCATCCGCCTGCCCGAGCCACTCCCGAACTGACCTGAAAAAAACGTCCGAGGAAACCTGCCGCCATGTCGATCATCGACCTTTCCGCCAAGCGTCTGAATGGGCCCGTGATCCGCCTGCACCCCAATGACAACGTGGTGGTGGCGCGGATCCCGGTGGAGCCCGGCACTTCGATCCCCGGCGAGAACATCCTGGCTCGGGAGGCGGTGCAGCCGGGCTACAAGATCGCCACGCGGCACCTGCGCAAGGGCGAGCCGATCCTGAAGTACAACGTGACGATCGGCTTCGCGGCGGACGACCTGCCGGCCGGCACCATGCTGCACGGCCACAACATCGCCTTCACCGAGTTCGACCGCGACTACGCCATCGGCGCGGACTACGAGCCGCTCGCCATGGTGCCGCCGGAAGAGCGCGCCACCTTCATGGGCATCAAGCGCGCCGATGGCCGTGTGGCGACGCGCAACTACATCGGCATCGTCTCGACGGTGAACTGCTCGGCGACGGTGGTGCAGAACATCGCCGATCACTTCACCGCCGAGCGTCTGGCCGAATATCCGAACGTGGACGGCGTCGCCGCCTTCACGCACCAGACCGGCTGCGGCATGGAGCTTTCGGGCGAGCCGATGCAGCTGCTGCGGCGGACGCTGGCGGGCTATATCCGCCATCCCAACATCGCCGGCGTGCTGGTGATCGGGCTGGGCTGCGAGCGCAACCAGATCGCCGGGCTGATGGCGGAGCAGGGGCTGCAGGGCGGCCCGCACCTGCGCCACTACAGCATGCAGGAGATGGGCGGCACCCGGAAGAGCATCGAGGCCGGCATCGCCATGGTGAAGGAGATGCTGGCCGAGGCCAACAAGGTGACGCGCGAGCCCTGCTCGGCCGAGCACATCATGGTCGGGCTGCAGTGCGGCGGCTCGGACGGCTTCTCCTCCATCACCGCCAACCCGGCGCTCGGCCATGCCATGGACATCCTGACGCGGCATGGCGGCACGGCGATCCTTTCGGAGACGCCGGAGATCTACGGCGTGGAGCACACGCTGACGCGGCGCGCGGCCAGCCAGGAGATCGGCGAGAAGCTGGTCGAGCGCATCCGCTGGTGGAAGGACGAGTACGCGGTCGGGCGCGACACGCAGATCAACGGCGTGGTCAGCCCCGGCAACCAGGCGGGTGGGCTGGCCAATATCTTCGAGAAGTCACTGGGCTCCTCGATGAAGGGCGGCACCGGCCCGCTGATGGAGGTCTACAAGTACGCGGAGCCGGTGACGACGAAGGGCTTCGTCTTCATGGACAGCCCGGGCTTCGATCCGGTTTCCGCCACCGGGCAGATCGCCGGCGGCGCCAACGTCATCTGCTTCACCACCGGGCGCGGCTCGATGTTCGGTTCCAAGCCCGTGCCTTCGATCAAGCTGGCGACCAACACGCCCATGTACCGCCGCCTGGAGGAGGACATGGACATCAACTGCGGCGAGATCCTGGACGGGACGGCGAGCCTGCAGGAGATGGGCCAGCGCATCTTCGAGCTGATCCTGAGAATCGCCTCGGGCGAGCAGACCAAGAGCGAGGATCTTGGCGTCGGCAAGCACGAGTTCGCGCCCTGGATCATCGGCATCACGGGCTGACGGACGGCGGGGTCCGGGGGGACACTTCCCCCCGGCGGTGGGGGTCAGGGGGAGGCGGCGCCTTCCCCGGGCAGTCCGCGCAGCGTTTCGACCAGCAGCGCGAGGTCTTCCTCGCGCGCCAGCCGGTGGTCGCCTTCCTTCACCAGTATGATCCGCACATCCGGCGCTTCGAGCCGCTGGGCGATCTCCGGCGCGTATTGCCAGGGCACCTCGTTGTCGCGCATGCCCTGGAGGATGCGGACCGGGCCGGCAAAAGAGATCGGCGTGGTGAGGACAAGCTGGTTGCGGCCGTCCTCGAAGAGCTTGCGGGTCAGCGGCACGGGCGGGCCATAGGGGCTTTCCACCAGCACCATGCCATCGCGCAGGATGGCCTCCCGGTGCGCCTCGTGCAGCGCAGGCCACATCAGCCGCTCGGTGAAGTCCGGCGCGGGGGCGATGCCGATGAAACCCTGCACCCTTGCAGCCATGCGGCGCAGCAGAAGCAGCGCGATCCAGCCGCCCATCGAGGAGCCGACCAGCACCAGCGGTCCCTCGGTCAGCTTTTCGATGGCAATGGCGGCGTCCATCGCCCATTCGCCGATGCAGCCCTCCTCGAAGCGGCCCTCGGAGGCGCCGTGGCCGGAATAGTCGAAGCGCAGGAAGGCGCGGCCCTCGGCGGCGCAGACGTCGCGCAGTGCGGTGGCCTTGCTGCCTTCCATATCCGAGCGGAAACCGGTCAGGAAGACGGTGGTGGGCCCCCGCCCGGGCAGGCGCGCCCAGGCGAGGTGGGTGCCGTCGCCGCGGTCGAGGCGACCGGTCTCCTCGGTATTCATGCGCGCGGCAGGCCGCGCTGCGCCAGATTGCGCATCAGCGCGCCGATGCCGAAGCGCCAGGGCGGGCAGGAATCCGTGCGGTCCACCGTGTTGACCAGGGCGCCCAGCCGCTCGCTGGCGATGCTGACGACATCGCCGATGTGGTGGGTGAAGCCCATGCCGGGCGCGTCACG
This sequence comes from Roseomonas sp., assembly GCA_035556695.1. Classification (GTDB taxonomy): domain Bacteria; phylum Pseudomonadota; class Alphaproteobacteria; order Acetobacterales; family Acetobacteraceae; genus Pseudoroseomonas. The sequence continues at coordinate 360,902 of DATMFR010000014.1, read as the reverse complement.
GTCCTTGGAGGGGGAGAAGGGGGTGCCGAGGAACAGCGCCAGCCCGTCCGGGTACTGGTGGTGCGGGTTGACGGCCTGATCCACGATCTCGGTCGGGTCGCGGCTGATGGCGCCGACCTTGCCGCCCTCCTCCAGGCGGAAGCCCTCCGGCCCTTCGATGGTCAGGCGGATCTCGGCGGCGCGGATGTCTTCCAGGGTGAAGCCCTCGTCGAACAGGCGGATGGCCGGGCCGATGGCGCAGGCGGCGTTGTTGTCCTTGGCGCGGCCGAGCAGCAGGGCCGAGCGGCCTTCCACGTCGCGCAGGTTGACGTCGTTGCCCAGTGCGGCGCCGAGGATGCGGCCCTGCGCGTCGATCGCGAGCACCACCTCGGGCTCCGGGTTGTTCCAGGCGCTCTCCGGGTGGATGCCGATGCGCGCGCCGCCGCCCACGGCGGAAAGCGGCTGGGACTTGGTGAAGATCTCGGCATCCGGGCCGATGCCGACCTCCAGGTACTGGCTCCACCAGCCGCGGGCGACCAGGTTCTCCTTCAGCGCCATGGCCTCCGGGCTGCCGGGGCGGAGCGCCGAAAGCTCGTCGCCGATGATGCCGCGCACCTCGGCGCGGATCTTCTCCGCCTGGGTGGCGTCGCCGCGGCAGCGCTCCTCGATGACGCGCTCCAGCATGGAGCGGGCATAGGTCACGCCGCAGGCCTTCAGCGCCTGCAGGTCGAAGGGCGCCAGCAGGCGGGCGGGGCCGGTGCCGGCCAGCAGGGCCTCGACGTCCAGCGACATTGGCTCGCCGCGCGCGGCGATGGCGCCCAGCGGGTTCTCGGCGTTCAGCCAGGCGCTGACGGTGCCGAAGGCCGGCGTCATGTCGAAGGCGCGGCCCTTGGCCAGGGCGACCGCCTGGGGGCCCTCGGCGCCCTCGATGCGAAGCGCGAAATGCCCGTCGCGCCAGTCCGCGGGCAGGGCGGTGGAGAGGGTGCTCATGCGGTTTCCTCCATCACGGCGTGTTCCTTACGTCCTAGCCCCAACCGATCCCGCTTGCCATCCGGGGCATGAGAATGGAAGCATACCGGAACAAGCCGGCGAAGCCCGGCACTTGGGAGTGCAGACGATGTCCGAGATCACGCGGCGCACCGCGTTGCGCGTGGCTGCCGGCCTGCTGGCGGCACCGGCCCTGGTGGAGCGCGTCGGCGCCCAGCAGGCCTTCGACTGGAAGCGCTTCAAGGGCGAGAAGGTGGAGGCCAGCCTCACCGCCAACCCGCGCTCCAGCCTGCTGATCCAGCACCAGCGGGAGTTCGAGGAGCTGACCGGCATCAAGGTGGGCGCCGAGCAGATTCCGGAGCAGCAGCACCGCCAGAAGTTCGCCATCGAATTCGCCTCCGGGCGCCCGTCCTTCGATGTGGTCGGCATCAGCCTGCATGTGAACAAGCGGCAGGTCGGGCGGGCGAAGTGGTGCCTGGACGTGAAGCCGCTGATCCAGGACGCCGCCCTGACCGCGCCGGATTTCGACTTCGGCGATTTCGGGGAAGGCGCGGTGGCCTATTCCACCCAGGCCGATGGCCGGATGGACACGCTGCCGGAGTTCACCGACTATTTCATCCTCTACTACAACAAGGACCTGCTGGCGGCGAAGGGTCTCGGCGTGCCGAAGACCTTCGACGAGCTCTACACCTCGGCCAAGGCGCTGACCGACCCCTCGAAGCAGCAATACGGCTTCGTCGGGCGTGGGCTGCGCAATGCCAATGTGGTGCTGTGGTCCTCCTTCCTGCTGGGGACGCAGCAGCGCGACACCGTCAGCCCCGACATGAAGCTGCTGACCGACACGCCGGACGCGATCTGGGCCACCGAGATGTACCAGAAGCTGATGCGCGACTGCGCGCCGCCCGGCAATGTCGGCTTCAACTGGAACGAGTGCCAGACCACCTTCATGCAGGGCCGCGCGGCCTTCTGGATCGACGGCGTGGGCTTCGCCGCGCCGCTGGAGGACAAGACGCGCTCCCGTGTCGCCGGCAAGGTCGGCTATGCGGTGGTGCCGGCGGGGCCAGCGCATCACCATTGCGCCCTCTTCGGGACCGGCTTCGGCATCAGCCAGCAGAGCAGCCGCAAGGGGGCGGCCTGGTACTACGTGCAGTGGGCCACGGGGAAGGCGAACCAGCTTCGCTACCTCACCTCCGGTGCCGGCGCGCCGGCGCGCAGCAGCCCCTTCCGCAACGAGGAGGCGATTACCAACAGCCGCTTCCCGCGCGACTTCTTCACGACGCTGCTGGAAAGCTCGCGCATCGCGCGGCCGGGCCTGCCGGAGATCGTGCCCGTCACCGAGTTCCGTGACACCATCGGCGCGGCGCTGACCAACACCATCGGCGGTGCCGACCCGGCCACCGAGATGAAGCGCGCCACCGAGGCCTTCCGGCCGGTGCTGGAGCAGTCGGAGCGCGGCACCTGATGGGCAACCCCGCCGCCGCGCTGCCGGGGGGAGCCGCAGCGGCGGCCGGGAGTGGCCGCCGCCGCAACTACGCGCGCCGCTATGGCTGGTTCATCGTGCCGGCCGGCGTTGTGGTGGTGGCCGTGATCCTGTTTCCCTGGGCCTTCACCCTCTTCATGTCGGTGCAGGACTGGAAGATCGGGGGCGGGCGAGCCTATGTGGGGTTCGAGAACTACCGCAAGCTGTTCACCGACGAGCGCTTTCTCTGGTCGGTGGTCCGCACGCTCTATTTCACTGCGCTGGCGGTCATCCTGCCGATGTTGTTCGGCACCGCCGCGGCGCTGGTGTTCAACCGCCGCTTCCCATTACGAGGGCTGGCGCGCACCGTCTTCATCCTGCCGATGATGGCGACGCCGGTCGCGGTGGCACTGGTCTGGACCATGATGTTCCACCCGCAGCTCGGCGTGCTGAACTGGCTGCTGACGCAGGTGGGCCTGCCGCCGAGCATGTGGGTCTATGACGCCAGCACGGTGATCCCGACCCTCGTCATCGTCGAGGTCTGGCACTGGACGCCGCTGGTCATGCTGATCGTCCTCGGCGGCCTCGCCTCGCTGCCGGTCGATCCCTATGAGGCGGCCAAGATCGATGGCGCCAGCGCCTGGCAGGCCTTCCGCCACATCACCCTGCCGCTGCTGATGCCCTTCATCGTCGTGGCGCTGATCATCCGCACCATCGATGCGCTGAAGGCCTTCGACACGATCTACGTCATCACCCAGGGCGGCCCGGGGACGAGCAGCGAGACCATCAACATCTTCCTCTACCTGCAGGGCTTCGCCTACTACAACATGGGCTATGCCAGCGCGGTGGTGGTGGTGTTCTTCGCGTTGATCGTCTCCCTCGCGGCGCTGCTGCTCTGGACGCGCGACCGGGTGAAGAACGCATGATGCGCCTGCTGGAGAAGCTTGGCTTCACGCTGGCCGTGCTGGTGCTGGTCTCGCCGGCGGCGCTGGTCTTCCTTTGGATGCTCTCGCTCTCGCTGAAGACGGAGCTGGACAACACCGCCTGGCCGCCGGTCTTCATCCCTGATCCGCCGGTCTGGGACAATTTCGCCGCCGTCTTCGCGCGTAACGACTTCCTGCTCTACACCTGGAACAGCGTCGTCGTCTCCTTCTCGGCCACCGCGCTGGCGATCCTGATCGGCGTGCCCGCCGGCTACGGCATCGCCAAGATGCGCGCGACGCGAGCGGCGATGGTGATCCTGATCGCCCGCATCACCCCGGGGCTCTCCTACCTCATCCCGCTCTTCCTGCTGTTCCAGTGGCTCGGGCTGACGGGGACGCTGGTGCCCATCGTCATCACCCATCTCGTCATCACCGTGCCCATCGTAGTCTGGGTGATGATCAGCTTCTTCGAGGGATTGCCGGGCGAGCTGGAGGAGGCGGCGCTGGTGGATGGCGCCACCATCTGGCAGGCCTTCCGCCACATCGCCTTCCCGCTCGCGCGGCCGGGTATCACGGTGGCCGTCATCCTCTCCTTCATCTTCTCCTGGAACAACTTCATCTTCGCCATGGTGCTGGCGGGGCGGGAGACGCGCACCCTGCCGGTCGCGGTGAACAACATGCTCACTTTCGAGCAGATCTCCTGGGGGCCGCTGGCAGCCGCCGCCCTGCTCGTGACCCTGCCGGTGCTGCTGCTGACGCTCCTGGCGCAGAAGCAGATCATCGCCGGGCTGACGACGGGCGGGGTGAAGGGCGGCTGAGCGGGGCCGAAGGGGGCGCTGCCCCCTTGGACTCCTCGCCGGGGGGGACAGTGCCCCTTGGACCCCGCCATTCCCTGGGCAGGCTGACAGCGGCGCGCGCAGGCGCTAATTCCGCTCCTGCCATGACCGCCGACAACCGCCCCGCCGTGCTGCAAGTTCTCCCCGCGCTGAATGCGGGCGGTGTGGAACGCGGCACGCTCGAAATTGCCAGCGCCCTGGCCGAGGCCGGCTTCCGCTCGCTCGTCGCCTCGGCGGGCGGCCGCATGGTGCCGCAGTTGGAGCAACTGGGCGCGCAGCACGTCATGCTACCGCTGCAGGGCAAGTCTCCTGCTGCCCTGTTGCGCAACGCCGCCGCGCTGGAACGCCTCGTGCGCGCCGAGGGCGTGCGCATCCTCCACGCCCGCAGCCGCTTCCCGGCCTGGTCGGCGCTGCTTGCCGCGCGGCGCAGTGGCGCGCATTTCGTCACCACCTATCACGGCACCTACAACGAGGGCTTCCCGGGCAAGCGGCTCTACAACTCGGTGATGGCGCGTGGCGAGCGCGTCATCGCCATCAGCCAGTTCATCGCCGAGCTGATCCAGGCGCGGCACGGCACCGATCCCAGCCGAATCCGGCTGATCCCGCGCGGCGTGGATGTGAAGGCTTTCGATCCGGCCGCTGTGCCGCCCGAGCGGGTGGCGGCGCTGCGCGCGGCCTGGGGTGTGCCCGAAGGGCGGCCCGTTCTGCTGCTGCCCGGCCGCCTGACGCGCTGGAAAGGGCAGGGCGTGCTGCTGGAGGCGCTGGCCCGCCTTCCGGCGCCGCGCCCCTTCGCCCTGCTGCTCGGCGATGCCGGGCGGGGCGCTTTCGCCCAGGAGCTGCGCCAGCAGGCGGAGAAGCTCGGCCTCGCCGGTGACGTCGCCATGCCCGGCCATAGCGACGACCTGCCCGCCGCCTTCCTGCTGGCCGACCTGGCGCTGCACTGCTCGACCGATGCCGAGGCCTTCGGCCGCACCATTGTCGAGGCGCAGGCCATGGCGCGGCCGGTGATCGCCGCCGATCTCGGCGCCCCGCGCGAAACGGTGCGGGAAGGCGAAACCGGCTGGCGCGTTCCGCCCGGCGATCCGGCGGCGCTGGCTGCCGCCATCCGCCATGCGCTCGCCTTGCCGCCGGCGGAGCGCGCCGCCATTGGCGCCCGTGCCCAGGCCATGGTGCGGGCCGAGTACACCACCGCGGCGATGCAGCGCGCGACGCTCGCCGTCTATCGGGAACTGCTGGCGTGACGCAGCGCATCCTGGTCATCAAGCTTTCGGCGCTGGGCGACTTCATCCAGGCCTTCGGCCCCTTCGCCGCCATCCGGGCGCACCATCCGGGCGCCGAGATCACGCTGCTGACCACCCCTCCCTTCGCCCCGCTGGGCCGCCGCTCGCCATGGTTCGACCAGGTCTGGGAGGATGGACGCCCCTCCTGGGGCGACCTGCCGGCGGTCTGGCGCTTCGCCCGCAAGCTGCGCTACCCCGGCTTCGACCGCGTCTATGACCTGCAGACCTCCAGCCGCTCCTCGCGCTATCGCTGGCTGACGGGGCGCGGGCCGGAATGGTCGGGCATCGCCCCGGGCGCCAGCCACCGCCACGACAACCCGGCGCGCGACCGCATGCACACGGTGGAGCGGCAACGCGAGCAGTTGCGCATCGCCGGCATCACCGACTTCCCGGTGCCGGACATGGCGTGGCTGGAGAGCGACCTCTCCGCCTTCGGCCTGCCGCCGCGTTTCGGGCTGCTGATTCCCGGCGCCTCCCCGAAGCATCCGGGCAAGCGCTGGCCGGCGGAGCGCTATGCCGCGCTGGCTGCTCAGCTCGACTGCCCGGTCGCGGTGTTGGGGGGCAAGGCGGAGCAGCCGCTGGCAGAGACGATCCGGCAGGCGGCACCTGCGACGCTGGACCTCACCGGGCGCACCGACCTGCTGCAGATTGGCGCCCTTGCCCGTCGTGCCGCCTTTGCCATCGGAAACGACACTGGCCCCACGCATCTGGCCGCCATCGCCGGCTGCCCGACCCTGGCCCTGTTCGGCGATGCCAGCAATCCCGAACTCTGCGCGCCGCGCGGCCCGGCGGTGGCGGTGCTGCGGCATGCGCCACTGGCTGACCTGCCGGCCGAGGCCGTGCTGCGGGCGCTGTCGAGCCTCACGGCGACGGGCTGAGCCTCAGGGCATGGGGGAGAGGCTGCGCTTCAGGCAACGCAGGGCGACGGCGGTGCGGGTGTGGCGCACACCGGGCAGCCGGTGCAGCTTTTCGCGCAGCAGCGCCTCATAGCCTGCCGTTCCGCTGACCGCCGCCTTGATGAGGTAGTCGTATTCCCCGGTGGTGAGATGGCACTCCAGCACCTCCGGCATGTCCTGCACCGCCTGCTCGAAGCGGGTGAGCGCGGCCTCGTCGTGCTTCTCCATCATGATCTCAACGAAGATCGTGTCGGGCAGGCCCAGCGCCGCCTGGCTCAGCAGGGCCACATAGCCCTCGATCACGCCGGTCTGTTCAAGCCGGCGCACCCGGGTCCAGCAGGGGGAGGGCGAGATGCCGGCCTGTTCCGCGAGTTCGGCATTGGTCACGCGCGCGTTGCGTGCCAGCGTGCGGAGGATTTGGCGGTCGGTCTGGTCCATTGCGATCCCTTGGCGGGTGTGGTGCTGGGCTGGAGCAACCCCGCCGCGCCATCTCTGGCGGAGCATTTCCGCGGGCGCGAGAACAGCGCAACTGCACAGCGTAATGCAACCGTAGAGCGATAATCCCCGGCTGATATTGACAAAGTGTTGGAAGTGTAACTTATTCGGGCGCGAGGATCATGGATGCGGTTGCACGGTTATTCGCAGTCTTCGGCGACCTGGCAGGTGCGCGTGGCCCTGGCCCTGAAAGGGCTGGCGGTGACAGAGACGCTGCGCCCGCTGCCGGATCTCCGGCGCTGCCCGTCGGGCAAGGCGCTTCCCGGTGCGCCCTGTACCTTGCCGACCCTGGAACTGCCCGATGGCACCCTCCTGACACATCCCCTGGCCATCCTGGAATGGCTTGAAGAGATCTGGCCCAGCCCGCCCCTGCTGCCGCCCGACCCGCTGACTCGCGCGCGGGTGCGGGCCTTCGCCCTGACCATCGCCGGTGACGTGCAGGCCTTCGACATCGCCCGCGTGCAAGCCCGCCTCTGGGCGGCCGGGCTCTCGGAAGGGCAGGCGCAAGGCTGGATGCGGCAGATGAACGCCGAGCGGCTCGATGCCTGCGAGGCGATGCTGCGTGATACGGCCGGCCCCTTCTGCTTCGGCGCGGCGCCTGGCCTCGCGGATGCCTGCCTTGTGCCACAGTTGCATGTGGCGCGGCAGCTCGGCGTCCATCTCGCCTTTCCCCGCCTGCTGGCGGCCGAGGCGGCCTGCCTGACGCTGCCCGCCTTTCGTCACGTCCACCCGGAGTTGCTGCATGTCGGATGATCGCCGGCGCCACCCTGCCCAGGTCTGGGTCGCCGCGCTGCTTGGCCTGGTGCTGCTGCTGCCCGCCAGCGGCGCCCACGCGCAACTGCGCAGCCTCTCGGTGCCCGCGGAGGCCGGCGTGGTCGTCGCCGCGCGTGGCCAGGCGCAGCCACGGCTGGTTCGTCCGCCAGCCGCCCTCTCGGAAGCCGCACTGGAGGAGCCCGCGCCGCTGCAACTGCCGGCCGGCGGGCAGGGACTGGCCGCGCCGCTCGGCCTGATCCTGCCCATGGCGGCGGGCGCCTTGCTGGGGGCCGGCGTGGCAGGCGGCGGCAGCGGCTCCGGCTCGGGACCCGTCCGCACCCGCTGACATCCCCCTCTCCCCCTCTCGACGCCGGCCCGGTGGGGCCGCATTCTGCCGCGGCATTTTCGCCAGGGGCGCTGCTCACTGGGGCGGCGGTGACAGGAGAGGGAGGGCGCATGGCCACACGTGAGGGCGCGATCGGGCGCGCATTGGAGTTCTTCGACCGCGGCGGCTTCCGCGATCTCCTGGCAGAGCTGGTGGCCATTCCCTCCACCTCGCAGGAGGCGGAGCATGCCAGCGCGCTCGGCAGCTACCTGGAAACCGCCATCCGTCCCTGGCTGGAGCGGCTCGGCTTCACCATCACCCTGCACGAGAACCCGGAGCCGGGCTTCGGGCCGATCCTGACCGCCACGCGCATCGAGGATTCGGCGCGGCCGACGGTGCTGCTCTACGGGCATGGCGACACGGTCGCGGGGCTCGACGCGCAGTGGTCGGAAGGGCTTTCACCCTGGTCGCTGGCCGATCGCGGCGATCGCTGGTACGGGCGCGGCACCGCCGACAACAAGGGCCAGCACGCGCTGAACATCGCCGCCCTGGAGGCTGTGCTGGCCGAGCGGGGCAACAAGCTCGGCTTCAACGTGAAGCTGGTGCTGGAGATGGCTGAGGAGCGTGGCAGCAAGGGTCTGCGCGCTTTCGTTGCTCGGAATGCCGAGCGGCTGGCGGCCGACGTGCTGATCGCCTCGGACGGGCCACGCGTGACGCCGGAGATGCCGACCATCGCCACCGGCACCCGCGGCACCTTCCATTTCGACCTGACGGTCCGGCTGCGCGAGGGCGGGGTGCATTCCGGCCATTGGGGCGGGCTGACCACGGACCCGGCGGTGGTGCTGGCGCATGCGCTTTCCACCATCATGGACCGCAATGGCAAGATCCTGGTGCGCAACTGGCTGCCCGCCGGCGGCACCGTGCCCGCCGCGGTGCGCGCGGTGCTGGAGGGCTGCCCGGTGGGCGGCGGGGATGGCGCCGCCAGTATCGACGCGGAATGGGGCGAGCCCGGCCTCACCGCCGCCGAGAAGATCTACGGCTGGAACAGCTTCATCGTACTCGCGATGACCAGCGGCGTGCCGGCCAACCCGGTCAATGCCGTGGCGCCGGATGCGCGGGCGCATTGCCAGATCCGCTACACCGTGGACAGCGATCCCGCCCAGTTCGAGAGCGCGCTGCGCCAGCACCTGGACGCGCATGGCCTCAGCCTGGTGCGGATCGAGAATGCCGGCCTCCGCATGCCGGCCAGCCGCACCGCTCCGGACCATCCCTGGGTGCGCTGGGCGCAGGCCAGCATGGAGCGCAGCCTTGGCCGACGCGTGCAGATCATCCCCAACAGCAGTGGCGGCCTGCCGGGCGACGTCTTCGTCGATCATCTCGGCGTACCGCTGGTCTGGGTGCCGCATAGCTACAACGGCTGCAAGCAGCACGGTCCCGACGAGCACCTGCTGATCGGGCCGGCGCGCGAGGGTATCGCGGGCTTCGCTGGCATGTGGTGGGACCTGGGCGAGGCCGGCACGCCGGCGCGCTGAGCGGGCCTGCGGCGGGGTAGGGCCCAGCCCCGCCGCCAGGAGTTGAGACACATCAAGGAAGACAAATTTTCTGTGCCTTTGTTCAACTTTGAGGTATAGCACCGGCTTGGCATATTGACTTTTCTGGCGGCGAATTGGGCGCAGCATCAGTGAAGCTTTCCGCCGCTGCGGACCCTGGCAGCGCCTTGATGGCCCAGTTCATCCTGAAGCAGGCAGGGAACATCGCATAATGGCGACGTCCGTACTGGACGGGGAGCAGGCACGGCTTGCCGCGCTGGAAGCGACGGGTCTGACCGCTGCGCTGCCGGACCCCCGCATCGAGGATGTGGCACGGCGCGCCGCATTGCTGCTCAACCGCCCCTTCTCGGCGGTGACGCTGATCGAGGCGAGCCGCCAGCTTACCCGTTTTGGAAGTCCCGAGCTGCGCGGGGCTGTTCCACGGGATCAGGCCTTCTGCAACGAGGCCCTGCGCCAGCCTGACGAGGTTCTGGTGGTGGAGGATGCGCGGAATGATTCGCGCTTCGCCGGCCTTCCCATGGTGCGAGGCGAACTGGGGCTGCGCTTCTACGCAGGCAAGCCGATCCGGGCGCCGGGCGGGGCGGCGCTCGGGGCGCTCTGCGTCCTGGACCAGCGGCCGGGCCAGCTTTCGCCCGAGCAGCACGGCGTGCTGCGCCGCCTCGCCGGCGAGATTGAGGAACTGGTCGCCGAGCACCAGAGCCGCCGTGAGGAGCGGCAGGCGCTGATGCAGGACCTCCGGCGGGCCGTGGCAAACGACGAATTGTCCCTCCACTGGCAGCCGATCGTCGGCGCCAGGACCCTGTGCGTCTATGGTTATGAAGCGCTGGCGCGGTGGCGGCGGCCGCTGCATGGGACGGTGCCACCGGACCGCTTCATTCCTTTGGCGGAACAGGATGGTCTGGTCGGGCGCATTGACGTGGCCATGCTGCGCAAGGCCTGCGCCACAGCCGTAAACTGGTCGCAGCCGATGCGGGTCTCGGTGAACTTCTCCGCCGACTGGGTGCGGCAGGCGGGGGCGACCCTGCCGCATCTGGTGGAGCAGGAACTGGCCCGCAGCGGCCTCGCGGCGGATCGCCTGGTGATCGAGATCACGGAAGGGGTGCTGATTGATAATGCCGACCGTGCGCTGGCCAAGATCCAGGCCTTGCGCTCGCTGGGCGTGCGTGTGGCGTTGGACGATTTCGGCGCAGGCTATTCCTCGCTGGGCTATCTGGAGCGCTTTCCCTTCGACGTGCTGAAGATCGACCGCAGCTTCCTTGGGCGCCTCGGCCGCGAGCCTCGGGCCGAGGTGGTGCTGCGTGCCACCTTGCGGCTTGGCCGCGAACTGGGCATGACTGTCTGCGTCGAGGGCGTCGAAAACAAGGAGCAACTGGCCTTCCTCCAGCAGGAAGGCTGTGACTTGGTGCAGGGCTACCTGCTTGGCCGGCCGGACGAGAGGGTCCTGGACCGGACCACCCTCCATATTGACACGACCGGTTGACGGCAGGCCTGGCCCTGGAAGGGGCGGCTGGGCAAGCCGCTCTGCCTCCCCCAAGCACGGCCTGACGAAATGCTTTCCTGGAGAAGCCCGAGCATGATTGCCGCGCCGCGCCTTGCCTTCGCCCTGCTGGTGTCCGTCGCCGCCCTGCCGGCGGCTGCGCAGGATGAGGGTTGGACCCGCTTCCTGCCCGATCTGGCGCCTGCGATGGTGGCCTGCCTGCAAGGTGAGACGGGCGCCGCTGCCAGCGCGGCACTGCCAATGAACCATGGGCGGGCACTCGTGCGGCTGGCGCGGCCGGATGGGGAGCGGCTAGAATGCATCGCCGAACTCGCGCCGCCCGGCCAGCCGGCACGGCGCGAGAGCCTGAAACCTCTCGGCATGGCGCCGCCCCTGCCGGGAGAGGACGAGCGCCGCTTCACCGTCGCGCGCCCTTGTGCCGCGGCGATGCCGATCCAGGCGGCGGATGGCCGGCCGCTGGGCTGGCTGAGTTCGGAGGGCTGCCGCTAAGGCGCGCCTAGGGCTCTGGGCTGCGGGAGACGGTGACGCGATAGCGCCCGAGGCCAATCTCAAGCGCCCCCGGCTCGCGCTGCCAGAGCCATGCGCTGGTTGATTCCCAGCGGCTATAGGTTTCCAGCCTCCCGAGCCGGAAGAAGCCGGAGAGCGGCCCATCAATCTCCGCTTCGAGGCTCCCCCAGCGGAAGATCAGCAGCGGCCAGCGGCCGGCTGCGCGGGGGGTATGCAGGAAGGCCCCGTCATGGGTCGCGGGGGTGAGGGCACTGGCAGGCGAGGCTGCATTCATGGTGGTTGTCCACGGGGGGAGGGGGCGGCCTGGATTGCCAAGCCTCAGGACGGGAGGGTTTATCTCTTCCCGCGGCCGATCAACTCACAGGGGCGGGAGGAATCGGCCGTGGAGACGCTCCTGGGACCGGTCTCCTCAGAGTGGACAATGGCGAAAAAGCAGCCTGAAGCAAACACTTCGCCGTTTTTCTGCACAACTGGACCTGCGCCGCGGGAGGGGAAGGGCGCCAGCCGACCCTCCCCTCTGACGTGGATGTGAAACGGTTCTCCTACTCGGCGGAAGCCGGAGCAGCCGTCAGTCGGCTCAAAAGACCGGCCACCAGCGGCATTCCGATGCGTGCCGGGTCGGTCATCAGCGACTCCGGATGGAATTGCACGGCAGAGAGCGGCAGGTTCCGGTGCTCGATGGCCATGATCACGCCATCCTCAGTCTCGGCAGTGGAAATCAACTCTTCGGGTAGTGCTACTCGCCGGGCGTGCAACGAGTGGTAGCGGCCGACCGAGAATTGCTCGGGCAGCCCTTCGAGCAGGCGACCGCCGAGGTTGCGAATCAGCGAGGGCTTGCCGTGCATCGGCAGCGGCAGGACGTCCAGCGCGCCGCCGAAATGCTCGACCATTCCCTGCAGACCCAGGCACACGCCGAAGGCCGGCAGGTTGCGCTTCACCACGAGATCGAGCGTCTCCGACATGGCGAAGTCGGAGGGGCGGCCGGGGCCGGGGGAGAGCAGCACCAGGTCCAGCGGCGTGCCGCGCCGCAGCTCCTCGCGCGCGAGGTCCGGTCGCAGGGTGCGGACGGTGGCGCCGGCGGCGCGGAAGTAGCTGGCGAGGGTGTGGACGAAGCTGTCCTCATGGTCCACCAGCAGCACCTTCAGGCCGGAGACCGTCGGGCGCGGCGCGACGCTGGCCTTCGCGGCGGCCGGCACCTCGCCGCGGATGGCGGCGAACATGGCGCTGGCCTTCAGACGGCACTCGGCCTCCTCCGCCGCCGGCTCGCTGTCATGCAGCAGGGTGGCGCCGGCGCGCACCTCGGCCACGCCCTCCTTCAGCCGGATGGTGCGCAGCGTCAGGCCGGTGTTCATGTTGCCGTCGAAGGTCATGCGCCCGATGGCGCCACCGTACCAGCGGCGGGCGGAGCGCTCCTCGGCCTCGACATGGCGGATCGCCCAGGTCTTGGGCGCGCCGGTCACCGTCACCGCCCAGGCATGGGAGAGGAAGCCGTCCAGCGCGTCCATCTCCGGCAGCAGCGTGCCCTCGACATGGTCCACGGTGTGGATGAGGCGGGAATACATCTCGATCTGCCGGCGGCCGATGACCTTGACCGTGCCGGGGACGCAGACCCGCGCCTTGTCGTTGCGGTCCACATCCGTGCACATGGTCAGCTCGCTCTCCTCCTTGGTGGAGTTGAGCAGGGTGCGGATGTTGGCGGCATCCTCCAGCGCGTCCCGGCCACGCTTGATGGTGCCGCTGATCGGGCAGGTCTCGATGCGGTCGCCCTCCACGCGGACGAACATCTCGGGGGAGGCGGCGATCAGGAACTCGCCCTCGCCCAGGTTCATCAGCGCGCCGTAGGGGGAGGGGTTCACGCGGCGCAGGCGGTCGAAGACCTCGCTCGGCGCGTCGGCGCAGGTGGTGGCGAAGGTCTGGCCCAGCACCACCTCGAAGAGGTCGCCGCGCTCAAAGGCCTTCTTGGCGCGCTCGACCATGGCGGCATACTCGCCGGGGCCGTAGTCGCTTTCGGGCGGGGTGGTGCCGTTGCCGGGGCGGAAGGCGTCGGCGGGCGTCTCGCGGGAGAGGCCAACGGTGGAGCGGCCCTCATAGGTGAAGTCATAGCGGTGCAGCATGGCCGCGCCGCGCATGTGGTCCACGACCATGATCTCGTCCGGCAGATAGAGGACGAGGTCGCGCTGGTCCTCGGCGCGGGGCAGGCGCAGCGTCATCGGCTCGAACTGGAAGACCAGGTCGTAGCCGAAGGCGCCGTAGAGGCCGAGATGCGGGTCCTCCGGGCTGCCGAAGAGGTCGCGCAGCGCGCGCAGCACGGAGAAGACAGAGGGCTGGCGGGATCGCTCCTCCTCGGCGAAGCGGCCCTCGGGCATCTTCACCTGCAGGGCGATGCGGTCTGCGCCGACCTCAAGCGCGGCCAGCTCGGGCATGGCGCGCAGGGCGGGGACGGTGGCGGCGAGCAGCAGCGTGCCGCGCTCGTTCAGGGCGCGCAGCGTGATGTCGCGGCCGCGGGCGGCCAGCATCAGCGGCGGGTCGGAGAAGCCCAGATCCCAGCGGGTGTAGCGGCCCGGGAACTCGAAGGAGGAGGAGAGCAGCACGCCGCGCTGCCGGTCCAGCCGGCGGGCGAGGGCGGCGACGCTCTGGCTGCTATCCGCCGCGCGCACCTCACGATGGATCGTCAGGCCGCCTTCGGTTCGGTAGGTCGTCTGCATCGGGAACTCCGGGCTGGGCTGCCACGGGGTCCGGAACGATCGGCTGCAGGATCAAAAAAAGCCGCCCGGAACTCCGTGGCGGCCGTGAAAACAGGAAAACGCGGGCCGCCTTAGGAGAGCGGCCACCACCAACCTTGGGGAGGGATTCGCGTGTTCATGGGTGGATCCATAGACCGCCGGGTGGCGGGCCGGCAAGCGGATTCGTGCAGTGCCCGGGCGAGGCCAGAAAGCGCCGCAATGCTTGACCCTGGAGGCGCCATACCCTAAATCGCGCTGACCTGGGTCACGCCCGGGATTTGATGGTCGGCGCCTCACGGGAGGTCCGGCTCCGTCGCTCCGCGAAGGCTCGCGCAGCGGCGCGTTTTGTTTTGGGCGGGTGTCAATCCGCATGAAAGGACGGCGCGGCCACGATGTTCGAGGCTTTGTCGGGCAAGCTGAACGGGGTCTTTGATCGGCTGCGCCGCCGCGGCGCGCTGTCGGAGGCGGACGTGTCGGAGGCGCTGCGGGAAGTCCGCATCGCGCTGCTCGAGGCTGACGTCGCGCTGCCCGTCGTCAAGGACATCGTCAACAAGGTGCGCGAGCGCGCGGTGGGGCAGGAGGTCATCCGCTCCGTCTCCCCGGCGCAGCAGGTTATCAAGATCGTCAACGACTGCCTGGTCGAGGCGCTCGGCGGTGGGGAGGGGGTGGAGCACGTCCCCGGCCTCAGCCTGAACGCGGCGCCGCCGGTGGCCATCCTGATGATCGGCCTGCAGGGCTCGGGCAAGACCACCACCTCGGGCAAGATCGCGCTGCGGCTGCGGACGCGGGACAAGAAGAAGGTCCTGCTGGCCAGCCTGGACGTGCAGCGCCCGGCGGCGCAGCTCCAGCTGGAGACGCTGGCGAAGCAGGCGGGCGTCACCAGCCTGCCGATCATCAAGGGCCAGTCGCCGCTGGAGATCGCGGCGCGGGCCATGCAGGTGGCGCGCGGCGAGCTCTACGACGTCGTCATTCTTGACACCGCCGGCCGCCTCTCGATCGACGAGGAACTGATGGCCGAGGTCGCCGCCGTGAAGGCCGCGACCAAGCCGCATGAGAGCCTGCTGGTCGTGGACGCCATGACCGGCCAGGACGCGGTGAACACCGCGCGTTCCTTCAACGAGCGGGTCGGCGTCACCGGCATCGTCATGACGCGCGTGGATGGCGATGCGCGCGGCGGCGCGGCGCTCTCCATGCGGGCGGTGACGGGCGCACCGATCAAGCTGCTGGGCGCCGGCGAGAAGCTGGACGCGCTGGAGGATTTCCACCCGGACCGCATCGCCGGCCGCATCCTCGGCATGGGCGACATCGTCTCCCTCGTCGAGCGCGCCGCCGAGACGATCGACAAGGCCGAGGCGGAGAAGCTCGCCGCGAAGATGCAGAAGGGTCAGTTCGACCTGGAAGACTATGCGGCCCAGCTCAAGCAGATCAACAAGATGGGCTCGCTCTCGGGCATCCTGGGCATGCTGCCGGGCATCGGCAAGCTGAAGTCCCAGCTCGAAGGGGCCAATCTCGACAATTCCATCCTGAAGCGTCAGGCCGCCATCATCGGCAGCATGACGCCGAAGGAGCGCCGCAACCCCGAGATCCTGAAGGCGTCGCGCAAGCGCCGCATCGCGCTGGGCTCGGGCACCACGGTGCAGGAGGTCAACCGGCTGCTGAAGCAGTTCGACGACATGTCCGTGATGATGAAGCGGATGAACAAGCTTGGCCAGAAGGGGCTGATGCGCGGCGGGCTCGGCGCGCTCCTCCCCGGTGGCGGGGGTGGCGGCAAGCGCCCCTTCTGATCAACTGACAGCCTTCAAACTAAGGAACTCACAATGGCCCTGAAGATCCGTCTCGCGCGCGCCGGTGCCAAGAAGCGCCCGTACTACCACATCGTGGTGGCCGACAGCCGCTCCCCGCGCGACGGCCGCTTCATCGAGAAGGTCGGCAGCTACAACCCGATGCTGCCCTCCGACCATGCCGAGCGCATCCGTCTGGAAGGCGAGCGCATCAAGCATTGGCTGAGCAACGGCGCCGTGGCGACCGACCGCGTGGCGAAGTTCCTCGGCAAGGCCGAGCTGGCCCCGATGCCGACCTATCGCGAGCAGCCCAAGCAGTCTGCGCCGAAGAAGAAGGCGCAGGAGCGCGCCGCCGCGGCCGCCGCGGCCGCCGGCTGAGCGGAAGCCCGCGAGCGCGCTGACCCGTCATGCCCAAGGATCGCATCCTGGTGGGGGAGATCGGCAGGCCGCACGGTGTGCGCGGCCTGGTCCGCATTCAGTCCTTCACCGCAGAGCCCGCGGATATCGCCGCCTATGGCCCGCTCTCGGATGAGCGTGGCAAGGCGTTCGCGCTGCAATGGCTGGGCAACGGGCTGGCGCGCATCGAGGGCGTCGCCGACCGTGACGCCGCCGCGAAGCTGACCGGCACGCGGCTCTACCTGCCGCGCGAGAAGCTGCCGCCGCCGCAGGAGGAGGAGTTCTACCTCGCCGACCTGATCGGCCTCGCCGTCCGCGACGCGGAAGGGCGGGAGCTCGGTGAGGTGCGGTCGGTGGACGACTACGGCGCCGGCGCCTTCCTGGCCGTCATCGACGAGCAGGGGCGCGAGACGCTGCTGCCCTTCACCAAGGCGGTCGTGCCGGTGGTGGATGTGGCCGCCGGGCATATCGTGGTGGAGCTGCCGGAGGATGTGGTGGTGCGGCCGGAGGAAGGCGGCGAGGCCGCTTCCGAGGCGGCGCCGCCGGAGCCCGTGCATCCGCTGCCGCGCCGGCAGGACGCGCCGAAGCGCATCGGCCCGCGTGGCGTGCGCGGAGGTGCCGCGTGACCTGGCGCGCCACCGCCCTGACGCTGTTCCCCGAGATGTTCCCGGGGCCGCTCGGCCATTCCCTGGCCGGGCGCGCGCTGCGCGAGGGGCGGTGGAGCCTGGACACGCTGCAGATCCGCGACTTCGCGACGGACAAGCACCGCTCGGTGGACGACACCCCCTGCGGTGGCGGCGCCGGGATGGTGATGCGGCCGGACGTGGTGGACGCCGCCTGCGCCGCCGCCCTGGAGGGCGGGCCGGCGCGGCCGATGGTCTATCTCACCCCGCGCGGGCGCCCGCTTGATCAGGCGCTGGTGCGGGAACTGGTGGCGGGGCCGGGGGTGATCCTGGTCTGCGGCCGCTATGAGGGGCTGGACCAGCGGGTGATCGAGGCGCGCGGCATGCGCGAGGTCTCGGTCGGCGATTTCGTGCTGTCGGGCGGCGAGCCCGCGGCGCTGGTGCTGCTGGACGCCTGCGTGCGGCTGCTGCCGGGCGTGATGGGCGGAGCCGAGAGCGCGGAGGAGGAAAGCTTCTCCGATGCCGGGGCTCCGCTGCTGGAATACCCGCACTACACCCGCCCGGTGGAGTGGCAGGGACGCCGGGTGCCGGAGGTGCTGCTCTCCGGCCACCATGCGGCGGTGGCGCGATGGCGCCGGGAGATGGCGGAGGCGGCCACGCGCGAGCGGCGGCCGGACCTCTGGGCCCGGCATCGTGCGGCGGGCTGAGAACACAGGATTGAACGGGCGGCCGCGGCCGCCTAAACGAGTTGACGAGAGGACCTGAACCATGAACCTGCTGCAGCAGTTCGACGCCGAGCAGCTCGCCCGCCTCGCCGAGGCCCGTGCCGTCCCCGATTTCGCCGCCGGTGACACGGTGCGCGTGATGGTGAAGGTGGTCGAGGGTGAGCGCACCCGCACCCAGGCCTATGAGGGCGTCGTGATCGCGCGCTCCAACAAGGGCGTGCACAGCAACTTCACGGTGCGCAAGATCTCCTACGGCGAGGGCGTCGAGCGCGTCTTCCCGCTCTACAGCCCGAACGTCGCCGAGATCGCCGTGCTGCGCCGTGGTAAGGTCCGCCGCGCGAAGCTGTATTACCTGCGCGGCCGCACGGGCAAGTCCGCCCGCATCGCCGAGAAGGCCGCGCCGAAGTCGTGAGCCAGGCGGGGAGGGGGCTCACGCCTCCTCCTGCTGCGTGGGGTTGATGCGAAGCCGGCGCGCCTTGGCGCGCCGGGAGCGTCTGGGGGGAGGCCTCTCCCCCCGGTCATCCAGGTTACCGGGAGCGCTCTCCGGGGGATGCCTCCCCCCGCGCGCCAGGCCGGAGAGGGTCCGGGGGATGCCTCCCTCCGTGATGCCAGAGCGACGCCCGTATGGTTGCGGGCCCCAAGCCCCGTCGCCATGCGGATGAGATGATCCATCTGCCAGAGGAAAGCACCATGTCGGCCACGAAGCCGCGTACGCTGTTCGACAAGATCTGGGACGCCCATGTGGTCGAGACGCTCCCGGACGGCACCGCGCTTCTCTACATCGACCGGCATCTTGTGCATGAGGTGACCAGCCCGCAGGCCTTCGAGGGGCTGCGCATGGCGAAGCGCCCGGTGCGCCGCCTGGACGGCACCATGGCCGTGGTGGACCACAACATCGCCACCGACGCCTCCCGCTTCACCGGCATCGAGGATCCCGAGAGCCGGCTGCAGGTCGAGACGCTGGAGCGCAACGTCGCCGAGTTCAACGTCCCCTACATCCCGCTGGCCGATGCGCGGCAGGGCATCGTGCACATCATTGGGCCGGAGCAGGGCCTCTCGCTGCCCGGCATGACCATCGTCTGCGGCGACAGCCACACCTCCACGCATGGCGCCATGGGCGCGCTGGCCTTCGGCATCGGCACCTCCGAGGTCGAGCACGTGCTGGCGACCCAGACCCTGCTGCAGAAGCGCGCCAAGAACATGCGCGTGACGGTGGAGGGTCCGCTTCCGGCGGGCTGCACGGCGAAGGACATCGTGCTCGCCATCATCGGCAAGATCGGCACCGCCGGCGGCAACGGGCATGTCATCGAATATGCCGGCTCGACCATCCGCGCGCTCGACATGGCCGGCCGCTTCTCGATCTGCAACATGTCCATCGAGGCGGGTGCCCGCGCCGGCATGATCGCGCCGGACGAGACCACCTTCGAATACGTCAAGGGCCGCCCCTTCGCGCCCAAGGGCGAGTATTTCGACCGCGCCGTCGAGTGGTGGAAGACGCTGCCGACCGACGAGGGCGCGGTGTTCGACAAGGAGGTGTTCCTCGACGCCGCCGAGATCGTGCCGATGGTCTCCTGGGGCACCAGCCCGGAGGACGTGCTGCCGATCACCGGCGTGGTGCCGAACCCCGAGGAGGCCGCCGACGAGGCGCGCCGCGCCCAGCTCCGCCGCATGGTGGAGTACATGGGCCTGACCCCTGGGCAGAAGCTGACCGAGCTGCCGGTGGACGTCGTCTTCATCGGCTCCTGCACCAACAGCCGCATCGAGGACATCCGCGCCGCCGCCGCCATCGCCAAGGGCCGCAAGGTGGCCGAGGGCGTGCGCGCCATGGTGGTGCCGGGCTCCGGCCTGGTGAAGCTGCAGGCGGAGCAGGAGGGGCTGGACGCCGTCTTCAAGGAGGCCGGCTTCGAGTGGCGCGAGGCGGGCTGCTCGATGTGCCTCGGCATGAACCCGGACAAGCTGAAGCCCGGCCAGCGCTGCGCCTCCACCAGCAACCGGAACTTCGAGGGCCGGCAGGGTCCGGGCGGGCGGACGCATCTCTGCTCGCCGGCCATGGCCGCCGCCGCCGCCATCACCGGCAAGCTGACCGACGTGCGGGAGATCGCCTGACCATGGACGCCTTCACCAAGCTGACCGGCATCGCCGCGCCGCTGCCGATGGCCAATGTCGATACCGACAAGATCATCCCGGCGCGCTTCCTCAAGACCATCGCGCGCACGGGGCTCGGCAAGTCGCTCTTCGCCAACCTCCGCTACAAGGAGGATGGCAGCGAGAACCCGGACTTCGTGCTGAACCAGGAGCCCTACCGCCAGGCGGAGATCCTGATCGCGCACGAGAATTTCGGCTGCGGCTCCTCGCGCGAGCACGCGCCCTGGGCGCTGCTGGACTTCGGCATCCGCTGCGTCATCGCGCCGGACTTCGCCGACATCTTCCACAACAACAGCTTCAAGAACGGCATCCTGCCCGTGCGCCTGCCGCGCGCGGTCTGCGACCAGCTGATGGAGGATGCGAAGCTCGGTGCGAACGCGCGCCTGACCGTGGACCTGGAGCGCCAGGTGGTGGTGCGGCCGAACGGCGAGGAGATCCCCTTCGAGATCGACCCGCTGCGCCGGCACCTGCTGCTGAACGGGCTGGACGACATCGGCCAGACCCTGCAGCAGGCCCCTGCCATCGACGGCTTCGAGGCGAAGCAGCGCGCGGCGCAGCCCTGGCTGTACCGCTGAGACCCACACCAAGCCCGGCCCGCCGCCGGCGGGCCGCTCCAGGAAAGAAGGACGACCCGCGAATATGACGGCGAACAAGAGGCTGCTGGTCCTGCCCGGCGACGGCATCGGGCCCGAGGTGATGCGTGAGGTGCGGCGGGTCATCGAGTGGATGGATCGCCGCCGCCACGTCAGCTTCGCGCTGGAGGAAGGCCTGGTCGGCGGCGCTGCGCTGGAGGCCGAGGGTTCGCCCTGCCCGGATTCCACCGTCGAGCGGGCGCTGGGCGCCGATGCCGTGCTGTTCGGCTCTGTCGGCGGCCCGAAATGGGACACGCTGCCCTTCGAGAAGCGGCCGGAGCTGGGCATCCTGCGCCTGCGCAAGGAGCTGGGCCTCTTCGCCAACCTGCGCCCCGCGCTGGTGATGGACCCGCTGGTGGATGCCTCCAGCCTGAAGCCTGACGTGGTGCGCGGGCTCGACCTGATGATCGTGCGAGAATCCACCGGCGGCATCTATTTCGGCGAGCCGCGCGGCGTCGAGACGATGGCCAACGGCAAGCGTCGCGGCGTGGACACCGAGGTCTATACCGAGGACGAGATCGCCCGGGTGGCGCGGGTCGCCTTCGAGCTGGCCAAGGGCCGCAGCGGCAAGATGACCAGCGTGGACAAGGCCAATGTGATGCAGTCCGGCCGCCTCTGGCGCGCCGTGGTCTCCGAGATCGGCAAGGCCGAGTTCCCGGGGGTCGAGCTGTCGCACATGTACGCCGACAATTGCGCCATGCAGCTCTGCGCCCGGCCGAAGCAGTTCGACGTCATCCTGGCGAGCAACATCTTCGGCGACCTGCTCTCCGACCTGGCGGCGGCGGCCACCGGCTCGCTCGGCATGCTGCCCTCGGCCACGCTGGGCGCGCCCGACGCCTCCGGCCGGCGCCGCGCGCTCTACGAGCCGATCCATGGCTCGGCGCCGGACATCGCTGGCAAGGGCATCGCCAATCCCTGCGCCCAGCTGCTGTCCTTCGCCATGCTGCTGCGCTGGTCCTTCGGCATGGAAGAGGACGCGAAGCTGATCGAGGCGGCGGTGGAGAAGGTGCTCGCGGGTGGCCTGCGCACGGCTGACATCATGAGCTCCGGCACCGCCCGTGTCGGCACCAGCGTCATGGGCGACGCCGTGCTGCGCGAGCTGGACAAGCTGGCTGCGTAACAACCGAAAAAGGCCTCTTGCGCGGGGAGGGCCGGTCGGTTATCTCCCCGCCACTGGCAAGCGCTCGTAGCTCAATTGGATAGAGCACTAGACTACGGATCTGGGGGTTAGGGGTTCGAATCCTCTCGAGCGCGCCAGATCTTCTCCTTGGAAAACAAGGAGGCCCCGAAAAAGCCCGGCCCTCGCGCCGGGCTTTTCGCGTTGGGGCGCCCCATGCGGGTTCCATAGAGGCGGCATCGAAGGCATCAGCGGGTGCTGGCCTGACCGGCCATCACCCTTGCGCCGCTCGCGCTCATGCGCTCGCCGCCACGCGGCCCTTCGCGAAGCGCTCCGGCCCGTAGGGGTTGGGGTCCACGAAAGGCCGCTCGCCGTTCATCATCTCGGCGAGCAGCCGCCCCGTGGTGGGGCCCAGCGTCAGCCCCTGGTGGCCATGGCCGAAGGCGCACCAGACTCCCGCCTGGCCGGGCAGGCGGCCGATCACCGGCAGCATGTCCGGCATGCAGGGGCGCACGCCGATCCAGGGGGTGGCCTCCACCGGCTCCGCCAGCGGCAGCAGGCTGCGCGCCACGGGCTCGGCCCGCGCCAGCTGCACGGGCGTTGGCGGCGCCTCCGGGCGGGCGAACTCGGCGCCGGTGGTCAGGCGGATACCGGCGCGCATCGGCGCCAGCAGGAAGCGGCTCTCCACATCCATCACCGGCCGGTGCAGCACGGCATTGCCCTGCAGGGCGAAGTGCCGGTGGTAGCCACGCTTGCCGAAGAGCGGCGGCGCGTAGCCTAGCGGCCGGGTGACCTCCAGCGCCGCGGCACCCAGCGCCACCACCACCTGCGCCGCCTCGGCCGGCCCTTCCGCCGTGGTGACCTGCCAGCCGGCGCCCTGCCGGCGCAGGCTGGTGGCGTCCCCGAGGACGAAGCGGCCGCCGGCGGCGGTGAAGAGCGCGGCATAGGCCAGCGTCAGGGCATGCGGGTCGCTGACCGAATAGGGGTCGGTCCAGTGCAGGGCGCCGGCGCGCTCGGCCAGCAGGTGCGGCTCGGCGGCGGCGAGGGCGCGCCCATCCAGCGCGGCGTAGTTGATGCCATAGGCTTGGTGCAGGGCCTCTGCCTCGGCGACCGCGGCTTCCAGTGCCTCCGGGCGGCGGTAGAGGCGCATCCAGCCCACCGGGCGCAGCAGCGGCATCGCCCCCGCCGGTTCGGCCAGGGCGCGGTGTTCGTCGAGACAGGTGGCGATCAGCCGTTCATAGGCTACGACGGTGCGCCGGTAGCGCGCCGGCTCGGAATGCCACCAGTAGCGCAGCAGGGGCGCGGCATAGCCCGGCAGCGCCAGCGGATGGTAGGAGACGTCCACCTGCCGGTTGCCGGCGATGCGCCGCAACTCGGAGAGGGCACGGGGGAAGGGATGCGGCGCGACGGCCTCGCGCTGGATCAGCCCGCCATTGCCGAAGGAGGCGCCTTCGCCCGGCGGCCGGCGGTCCACCAGCAGGACGTCGAAGCCCCTGCGGCGGAGATGCAGGGCGACGCTGACCCCCACCATCCCAGCACCCAGCACCAGCACCGTCCCGCTCATGCCCTTCTCCTCGTCTACCTGTCCCGGGTCAGGCCGCCAGACCGGTCTCGATGGCGATATTGCCATGCGGATCGAGGCGCGCCCGCATGCCCGGCGGAACCACGCAGGTGCAGTCATATTCCTCAATGACCGCCGGGCCTACCCAGTCCCGTGCAGCCAAATGGTCGCGCCGCAGCACCGGGGTGGCCATCCAGCCGTGCTCCGGACCGAAATAGGCCAGGCGCTCGGTCGGTGCCGCCTCGACCGGCGCGGCGGAGGGCCTGGCCCCCGCCGGCGTGTCCAGGCGGCCGCTGGCGAAGAGGTTGAGGCTGACCAGCTCCACGGGCTCTCCCGGCTCGGCGCGGTGGCCATAAGTGCGCTCGTGCTCGTCGCCAAAGGCCTCGTCCAGGCGGGCGGCGGTCGCCTCGGTGATTGGTCCCTCGGGCATCGGCACCGAAAGTTCGTAGGCCTGACCACGGTAGTGCAGCTTGGCGAAGCGCCGCAGCCGGATCTGCCCGGGCTGGAAGCCGTCCGCGGCGAGCTTGGCGCGCGCCTGCTCCTGCAGCGCCTGCCAGGCGGCGACCAACTCGGCGAGGTTGAGCGCGCCGGTGGGCTGCCGATAGGTGCGGGAGAGGTGGTACTCGACATCGGAGTGCAGCAGGCCGACCGAGGAGAAAACCCCAGCCTGGGGCGGCACGATGACACTACGGATGCCGAGTGAGCGGGCCATGGCGGCGGCGAAGAGCGGACCATTGCCGCCGAAGGCGACAAGGGCGAACTCCCGCGGATCGCGCCCACGCTCGGAGGAGACCGCCTTGATGGCGCGGATCATGTTGGCGGCGGCGACCAGATGGGCGCCATAGGCCGCCTGCTCCACCGGCAGGCCGAGCGGTCCCGCCACCTTCGCCTCCAGCGCGCCGCGGGCTTTCTCCGCATGCAGCTTGATGCTGCCGCCGGCCAGTTGCTGCGGATTGATATAGCCAAGCACGACATTGGCGTCGGTGATGGTGGGCTCGGTGCCGCCGGTGTCGTAGCAGACCGGTCCGGGAAAAGAGCCGGCACTCTGCGGCCCCACCTGCGGCGCGCCGCCGGCATCGATGGCGATGATCGAGCCGCCGCCGGCGCCGACCTCCGCGAGGTCGATGGCCGGCACCTTCAGCACGTAGCCGGCGCCGGACATCAGGCGGGAGCCGATCATGATGCCACCGCCGACCGAATACTCCTCGGCGCGGGAGACCTCGCCATTCTCGACGAGAGCCGCCTTCGCGGTGGTCCCGCCCATGTCGAAGGAGATCACCTTGTCGAAGCCGGCGCGGCGGGCGAGGGACTGCGCGCCGATGACGCCGGCGGCGGGGCCGGATTCAATGATGTTCACCGGCATCTCGGCGGCCACCTCGGCCGGGGTCAGGCCACCATTGGACTGCATCAGCAGGAGCGGTGCGTTCAGCTGGATGCGCTTCAGGTCGGCGGAGAGGGACTTCAGATACTGGCCGACCACCGGCTTGACGTAGGAGTTGATGACGGTGGTGGAGGTACGCTCGTACTCCTTGATTTCCGGCAGCACCTCCGAGCTGATGGAGAGCACCATCTCCGGCGCCTTGCGCCGGATGATGTCGCGGATCATGCGCTCGTGCACGTCGTTGGCATAAGAATGCAGCAGGCAGACGGAGATCGCCTCGACGCCCTCGGCGAGCAGCCGGTCCAGCACCGCCTCCACCTCGGCCGGATCGAGCGGCCGGACGATCTCGCCCTTGGCGTTGATGCGCTCGTCCACTTCCAGGCGCAGGCTGCGCTCCACCAGGGTGGGGGGCTTCTCCCAGGTCAGGTCGTAGAGGCGCGGCATGCGCAGCAGGCGCAGCTCAAGGATGTCGCGGAAACCTTTCGTGGTGATCAGGCCGGTGCGGGCGCCCTTCAGCTCCAGGATGGCGTTGGAAGCCACCGTGGTGCCGTGCAGCAGCTCGGCCACAGCGCTGGCGCCGATGCCATGCTCAGCGAAGGCTTCGGCCAGCCCTTCGCTGATGGCGCGGGCATAGTTGTCCACGGTGGAGGACACCTTCTTGGTGATGATGCCGCCCTCCGCATCCATGATGCAGATGTCGGTGAAGGTGCCGCCGATATCGACACCAATGCGGATCTTGCTCATTTCCGGTTCTCCGATTGGCTTCGCGTTCACTCGGCGGCCCTGGGCAGGCTCTGCGGCAGCTCGCGCAGAGCATAGGGGGGCTCGCGCCAGCCGCGGGCGGCGCGGATGCGGGCGCGCAGCGCCTCGGTGGCGGGGCGGTCCACCGCGCGGCCATCGGGCAGCAGTGCCACACCGTAGAGCTCCAGCGCGGCCTGGCGGCTGACGAAATCATTGCGTACGTCGCGCAGCACGTGCTCGGGGTCGCGCTCCAGCGGATCCCCCCAGCCGCCGCCGGCCGCCGTCTCGTGAACGAAGAGGTCGCCATGCCGCAGGCGGTCGTAGAACTTGGCGGGATAGACCTGTGTCTCGCCGCCGGCACGGGTGAGGTAGTTCATCGAGACGCCGCCGGGATAGCCGCCATACAGGCCATAGGGGCGGACATCGCGGCGGTCGGAGCGGATCGAGATGGTCGCCTCGTCGCCGAGGAAGCGGTAGGCGCGGCGGTAGGGCGCGCCGCCGCGGAATTTGCCGGCGCCGCCGCGGTCGCCCACGAACTCGTAGCACTCGACGAAGAGCGGCTGCTCCGCCTCGATCACCTCGGAGGACTGCCCGGCCATGTTGGCGAACATGTGGGAATTGCCGTCGATGCCGTCGGCGAAGGCGCGGCCGCCCCAGGCACAGCAGGTGAAGTCGCAGAAGATGTAGGGCTTGCGCTCGGCGTCGTAGCCGCCGATCGAAATGTTGGTGTTGCCGCCGTCGCCGGCCGCCGTGACCTTGCCGGGCACCATCTGGGCCAGCGCGCCGAACACCGTGTCCACCATGCGGAATCCGGTCAGGCCGCGTGCCGCGACCGAGGCGGGATGGACGCAGTTCACGATGGTGCCCTCGGGCGCGATCACCTCAATGGCGCGGAACACGCCGTCATTGTTGGGGATCGGGTTCTCCGTCACCGAGAGCACGCCGCAATAGGAGGCAGATTTGGTGAAGGAGAGGGTGGCGTTCAGCGCGCCGCGCACCTGCGGCGAGGAGCCGGTCCAGTCGAAGAGGATGCCGTCGCCCTTCTTGGTGACAGTCACCTTGAGCACAATCCGCTGGCCGACATCAATGCCGTCATCGTCCAGGTAGTCCTCGAAGGCGAAGGTGCCGTCAGGCAGCTTGGCGATCTCGGCGCGCGCCAGGCGTTCAGTGTGGTCCAGCATGGCGTCGGTGAGCTGGCGGACCTTGGGGATGCCGTAGGAGCGGCAGAGCTCAATGAACGCATTCTCCGCCACATGGCAGGCGGAGAGCTGCGCGCGGATGTCGCCCATCACCATGCGGGGGACGCGGACATTCATCGCCATCAGCTCGAAGAAGGTCTCGTTCCGCTTGCCGCCATCGAAGATCCGCATCGGCGGGATGCGGACGCCTTCCTGGTAGATCTCGACCGAGTCCGGCGCGTTGGATCCGGCCACGCGGCCGCCGACATCGGTGTGGTGCGAGATGGTGCCGGCGAAGGCGACCAGATCGCCATCCACGAAGACCGGCTTGAAGATGAAGATGTCCGGCAGGTGCATGCCGCCGTGGAAGGGGTCGTTCAGGGCATAGACGTCGCCTGGGCGGATCTCGCCTTCAAAGCGCCGGAGTACCGCCGCCAGGGCGGTCGGCATGGAGCCGAGATGCGACGGCAGGGAGAAGCCCTGCGCGATCATCCGGCCCCGCTCGTCAAAGAAGGCTGTGGAGTAGTCGAGATTGTCGCGCAGCACCGTGGAGTAGGTGGTCCGGTGCACCGTCAGCGCCATCTCGTCTGCGACCGAGAGCAGCGCATTGCGGAACAGCTCAAACTCGAAGGGATCGAAGGCGGTGGCCTGCATGGGCATGCGTTCTCCATCCTACCAGATGAATGCCCGGGCATCCGGCGTGAGGCGCCTCCACCCATGGCTGCGCCACTGGAGCGAGTGCAGCTGACGCTTCGGTGTCCGACATCCTATCAGAGGTAGGCCGTAGGATGGGCAGGGTGATGCTGATCTGTCCAATCCATAAACGTGAAGCGGGGCAATTAGGATAACTTATCGAGTCAGGCCCATTGCTGCGCTGTCCGGCGCGCGATCTGGGCAACGGAGGCCATCAGTGGCCCGCCCGCGGCAGTACCGAAGCTGGCCGTGAAGTCCAGCGTCGGCAGCGCCATATCGGTCTCCAGCACCACGAGCCGGCCGTCGCGCAACTCCTGCCGGATCAGGATCGGCGCGATGACGCAGATGCCGATCCTGTCCAGCGTCATCTTGATGATGGTGGAGACCGAAGAGCTGGCGTGAATCTGCGGCACCTTGAGCGATCGTTCCTGGAACATCTCCTGAAGATTGCGGTAGGGGACAGTGGATTTCGGAAAGCTGATCAGCGCGTGCCGCCCCAGCGCCTCGAGCGGGACCGGCCGTTCGGGGAAGGACAACGCCGAACTGGCCACGAAGCGAAGGGGGTAGGAGCACAGATCGATGCTGGTGATGCCGGGCTCAATCGCCTTGCCGAGCAGAAAGGCAAGGTCAATCTCCTGCCGGACCACACGGCTTCGCAAATTGGCGGAAACATCCACCTCGATTTCGAAGGTAATGAACGGGTACTGCGCGTTGACGCTGCCGATGAAGCTGGGAAGCCAGGTCTGGGCGATAGTCTCGGCCACGCCGAGGCGGATCAGGCGGGTTTCCGGTTGCGGCGCCGCGATCGCCTGGATCAGCTCCGCGCGGGTTTTCAGCAGACGCTCGGCGTAGTGCAGCAGGATCTCGCCTTTCGCAGTGGGGGAGGCACCGCGAAAGGAGCGATCCAGCAACCGCTCGCCCACCTCGGCCTCCAGGCTCGCGATACGCTGGGAGACGGCCGACTGCGTCATGCAGAGCGTGTCCGCTGCGCGGGCGAAGCTCCGCAGCGTCGCGACGGCGTGGAAGACCTCCAGAGTGCGGAATTCCATGGTCCTGCGTCTCCAGCGTCAGGCTGAGTTGCTGGCGCTCCCGGCGGAGGTGGCATCTAGCCTGTCGGGACGGCCCGTTGCCCGCCCTGAGCTGGGCGGCGCAGCGAGAACTTCAGCCTGCTCGCCCTTCGGCCCCCCGGAGGCGCCGGCCCAGCGCGCCTAGTCCGGCAACAGGTGCTTCTGGATGATGGCCGAAGAGCCGATGATATCCGGATACTTCTCGCCTGCGTCGATCCGCGCGAGCGTTCTTTTCTCCTCCGCTTGCATCCCGATGGCTCGCTTCGCCGCAGCCTCGATCTGGGTGGGATTCAGCACGAGGACGCCATTCTCGTCGGCAAAGACTGCGTCGCCCGGGTTCACCATGGTTCCGCCGCAGGAAACCGGCACGCAGAAATCGCCGCCGAGGCCCAGAAGCTTCACGGTGATGGGAGACAGGCCACGTGCCCAGACAGGGACACCATAGTCCCGCAACTCGCCGATGTCGGTGACCATGCCATCCACGATGATGCCGGCGACGCCGGCCTTCCGCGCAGCATAGGCCACCGCCCCGCCGATGCAGGCGTGCTTGAGGTCGCCACACCGGTCGATGACCAGGACATCCCCCGGCCGGGCCTGGCCGACGGCATGATGCACCATGACGCCATCGGCACTCGGCGCCCGGACGGTCACCGCCGTTCCCGCGATCCGCACGTTCGGAAACAGCCCCCGAATTCCAGGCTCCATGAACCCGGTATGCAGGAAGTGCCCGATCGTGGCCGGCTCGGCCCTGCGCAGAAGTTCAAGCTGCTCTTCGCCAACCTGCGGAGGAAGTGGCTTAAGGACGTACATGGACGCATTCTCCCTGAACTGTTGTCAGCTCCGCCGAGGATCATGAGGACCGAAGGCGCTGCCACCGAGGCCGGAAGGGCCGCCTCGCCCCGAGAGCCGAGCGGCCGTGCCCGTGTGCCGGCTCTAGAGACCTGGCGGGGACCGCTCGTGCCAGTCCGTAGCCGCCTGGTAGGCCCAGCCGATGCGGAGCGCCGTCGCTTCGTCATGGCCGCGGCAGACGATCTGCAGCGAAGTTGGAAGCCCTTCAGCCGTGAATCCATTGGGAAGGGAGATGCCGCAAAGCTCCAGCAGGTTGACGAAGCGCGTGAAACGCGCCGGAACCGGCACATGATCGATTGAATCCAGGGGGAGGGCGGCGGTCCAGGTGGTTGGCGTCAGAAGCGCGTCGTAGCCGGCCAGCGCCGCCGCGAATTCCTGCTTCCGCTCGCCCTGCAGCCGGAGCGCCGCAAGATACTCCCGCGCCGAAATGCCTGCGCCCGAGCGGAGCCTCTGCCGAACCGTCTCGTCAACAGGGAGCCTGTCGTCCTCCACGACCTCCCCATAGATCGAATAGCCCTCCGCGAGCAGGATGCGGCTCGTCAACTCGGCATAATCGTCCAGCCGGCGCGGTAGCGGCACCTCCTCGATCAGCGCCCCCAGGCCGGCCAGGATCTCCAGCGAGCGGTCATAGGATGCCAGGACCTCGGCGGAAACGCCCTCCCGCTCGACCTCCGGCATCCGCGCGAGACGCATCCCCCTGATGCCGCGCTTCAGGCCCTGCATGACGTTGCCGACGGGCTGGCCCAGTGTCCGAGGGTCGTGTGGGTCGGGCCCGTGGAGGAGCTGGTAAAGGATCGCGGCGTCCTCAACCGAGCGCGTGATCGGCCCCGGGGTGTCGAGAGTGGGGCTGATCGGCAGGACACCATAGGTGCTGATGCGGCCTATGGTCGTCTTGAGGCCGGTGGTGCCGCAGAAGGAGGCGGGGAGGCGCACGGAACCTCCCGTGTCGGTTCCGATCGCCCAGGGGACCAGCCGGCCCGCGACCGCCACGCCGGACCCGCTGCTCGAACCGCCCGGCGTGCGCGGCACCGTCGCATCCCAGGGGTTGCGGGGCGTGCCCATGTGCTGGTTCGTGCCCCAGAGGCCCAGCGCGAACTCGACGCTGTGGGTCTTGCCGAGCACGATCATGCCGGCTCCGATGAGACGGTTGGCCAGCGTGGCCGTGTATTGGGACCGGCGATCGCGCCATGCCATGGAGCCGCCTGTCGTGACGCGGCCCTTCACCTCGACAAGATCCTTGAGCGCAACCGGAAGGCCATGCAGCGGACCGACGGCATGGCCGGACCGGATGGCCTTCGCGGCCGCCTCAGCCGCCAGCCGCGCGTCCTCGGCGTAGACCTCGACGAACGACCCCAGCTTCGGATCAACGGCGCGGATGCGGTCGAGGAACGCATCAACGACGTCAACAGGGGAAAGTCGCAGGGCGGCAATTTCGGCCGACAGAACGTGCGCGGGAAGCGCGGTCGGTTCCGATGTCTTTGTCGGCATCTCTTCTTCTCCCCTGCGCACCAACAGCCGAGTAGGCGCACCGCAATACGGGATGTCAAGCCGCTTCAGAAACGATGCGCCAACGAGGCCCTGCCTTCCCTGGCCGCGACGCGGGCGCGCGTCGTGACGCACCCTCATCACGACAGCGGGCTGGCGAAAGACGTGGAACGCAGGAGGCGCACCGCCCGCTGCGGCGGCCCTTAGCGCGCGGCATTCTGCGGCAGCCAGAGAGCGAGCTCCGGCCAGAAGATCAGCGCCGCGATCATGGCCAGCATTGTCAGCACAAAGGGCGCGGTGCCGATGATGACGTCGTCGATCCGTCCGCGCTTGCGCAGGCCTTGAACGACGTAGAGATTGATCCCTACTGGCGGCGTAATCATGGCGGTCTCCATCAGCACCACGACGAGGATGCCGAACCAGACCGGATCGAAGCCGGCATTGATCAGGAGCGGGGTGATGATCGGCACCGTCGCGACCATCATGGAAAGCGTTTCCATGAACATGCCGAGGATCAGGTAGAAGATCACAACGACTATGAGAAGCCCCATCGGCGAGAGACCGAGGGAGGTGATGTAGCTGTTCACCTGCGCGGTCAAACCGATCGAGGTGATAACGAAGTTCAGGAAATAGGCGGCGATGAGGATCGCCATGATCATCGCCGTCGTCCGCATCGTTCCCTCGATGGCTTCGCGCATCACCGAGAACGTCAGGCGCCGCCGCCAGGCGGCAACGGCAAGGGCCGCGAGAACACCCAAGGCGGCAGACTCTGTCGCTGTAGCAAAGCCGGCATAGATCGACCCCACCACTGCGATGAATATGAGAATGGGTGGCACCAGGTCAGGCAGTGAGCGCCAGCGGCCCTGCCAGTCGGTTTCGATTCGGGAGCCATCGAGACTGGGGCGCAGCAGGCAGGCAATGACGACCGTGACGCTGAAGAGAAGTGCCAGCACCACACCAGGCAGCAGCCCCGCCAGATAGAGCTGTGGGATCGAGGTTTCAGTCAGCACGCCATAGACGATGATGTTGATCGAGGGTGGAATCAGGATTCCGAGCGTGCCGCCGGCCGCGATGGTGCCGAGGAAAAGCCGCTCATTGTAGCCGCGCCGCTCAATCTCCCCAAGCGCGACCGTGCCGATCGTCGCGGCTGTCGCGACACTCGAACCGGAGGTCGCCGCGAAGAGTCCGCAAGCGGCGATGTTCGAGTGCATCAAGCCACCGGGCAACCAGGGAATCCACTGCACGAGCGCGGCGTACATCCGCTCCGCCAGGCCGGAGCGCAGCAGGATCTCGCCGAGCAGGACGAAGAAGGGGATGGCGACAAGAAGGAAGGAGTTGGAGGTGGACCAGGCCAGTTCACCCATGGCGAGGGAGAGCGGGAACCGGGCATAGATCTCGCCGAGCGCCAGGCCTAGAACGCCGAGCGCGGCGGCAACCGGAACGGCGGCGGCAAGCAGCGTCAGCAGGATCAGGAGAGTGGTCGCGATCATTGGGCACTCACTTTCATCCGCCGCGTCTCTGCAGACTGCATCTCCTCCTTGATCTCCTCCTCGGCCGAGCGGGTGCCGATCAGCCGCCCCGCGCTCGCGCGATCGCCCCTGAGGAGGTGCCCCAGGGCCAGGAAGAACACCACCGCTCCGGTTAAGACGAAGGTTCCGAGGCCGATGACCCACAGAAGCTGCGGCACGACGACAGGGATCTGAAGCGCCGACTGGCTGCGGGAACCGGAAATCCAGGATTGCTCCACCACGCCGATCCCGTGCCAGCAGACCAGAGCGAAGAAGCCAACGATAAGTGCCAGGCCCAGAAGGTCGCAGAACGCGCGGAAGCGCGACGGGAACATGAGATAGAGCGAGTCGATGCGGATATGGGCGCGATCCAGCAGCGCCGCCGCCAGCGCCCATGCCGTCCCGATCGCCAGCGCATAGCCGGCGAGCTCATCGGCGCCGCCGATCGAGGTCGAGAAGATCTGGCGCAGCACGACATCAAGGCCGATCAGGGCGGCGGCAAGAAGAATCAGAACGCCCCCCAGCCATACGCCTGCCCGTGCCAAGTGATGGGCACCTTTCACCACAGCCTGCACGCGCCACCTCCCTTCAGGTCAGGATCAAGGCGGGCACGGCGACCACTCGCCGTGCTGGCCCCGCAGAGATACGTCAGCGCGCCGGCGCCTTCAGACCGACGACGGGGCCGACCTTCTCGTTCCACTCCTGGACACATTCGGGGCCACAGCGCTTCGCCCAATTGGCGAGGACGGGACCTTCGACGAGGCTCCTGCGCTTTGCTTCTTCCTGCGACGTCACTGGCAGAATTGTCATGTTCGCCGGCTTGCCCATCGTGCAGGGCTGTTTGCCCGTGTTGCAGTTATCGGCCTGGGTAATCGCCTGCCTGACCGTCTCCCACATCTTGTCCTCGTAGGACGCGATCTGCTCGAGGAGGAACGTCTGCACCTTCGGGTCCAGGCCGTTCCAGGTCTTGAGGTTGACGGCCAGCGCATTGATGCTCCAGCCGAGCGACATCGGATAGATCGACTTCGTCACCTCGGTCCAGCCGGCGGTACTCCCGGAGAGGCTCCCCGTGACGCCGCAATCCACGACGCCGTTGTTCAGGGCAGGCACGACTTCCGCGAAGGCCATGCTGACCGAGGTTGCGCCGATGCCTTGCAGGAAGTCGCGCATGGTGTTGTTGAAAACGCGGACCTTCTTACCCTTGAGGTCGTCGAGGCCGCCGATGACGGAACGGCACCAGAAGACCTGGGGTGGATTGCCGCCCAAGGCGAGGAGCTTGGCATTCCAGTTCTTCTGCATCTGGCGGTCGAGCACAGGCGCCCAGGCTTTGCATGCCGCCCGCGCCTTGTCGGCATCGAGCGTTAGGCCGGCGAGGTCGCACCCCTCGAAGCGGGCGTCGTCGCCCGCCATCTTCGAGATGTCCATGCTCGCGAAGTCCATCACGCCGAGCTTCAGGAGACGCAGCATCGTCTTATCGTCGATGCCCATCTGATCCAGCGGCGTGATGTCGACCGTGATGGCACCGTTGGACGCCTGAGGGATCGTTTTCCGCCAGAACGGAATCTCATCCACGGTGGAGGCGACCGTTGGGCCGTTGAGGCCGACCGCCTTGAATTGAAGCTTTGGCAGATCCTGCGCCGCGGCGCGCCCGAGCAACGGTAGGAGCGCCGCCAGCGCGGCGCCGAGCAGAAAACGCTTTCTCACGTGAGCATTCCCCGGTGGTGATCAAGTTTTTCGTTGCAGCTTCTTCGCCGGCCGCAATCGGCCAGAGCGCAGTGGAAAGCTGACACTTAAACGGAGAAGTACGCAAGAGAGTTTGAAACGCGAAGCACGCGCGCATGCCGGGACGCTTCGATGGCGGCGCCGGGATCGCTCCCGCCCTCGGGCATGCGCGCTGTTCCTGCGAGAGGGGGCCGGCTTCCCGCGACCAACCCTGTGGCAAGGAGCATGACCCAGATTTACAGTCTCTGGGGAGCGCCATAAGCTGCCTCATGCGCGATCTCCGCTCCCTCGAAACCTTCGTCTGGGTGGCGCATCTTGGCGGCTTCCGGGCCGCGGCCGCCCGGCTCAACACCACGCAGCCGGCCGTTTCGGCCCGCATCCAGCAGCTTGAGCAGGATCTGGGTGTCACGCTGTTCCAGCCGCGCCAGCGTCGCGCCACCCTGACCCCCGAGGGTGCCGTGGTCCTGCGCTACGCCGAGCAGATGCTGGAACTGCGCGGCGAGCTGCTCCAATCAGTGGCTCATCCAACAGTTGTGCAGGGCGTCCTTCGGCTTGGGCTTTCCGAGACGCTGGTCCATATCCTCTTGCCCCGGCTGGTGGAGCGGATTGCCACGGCTTACCCGTCCCTGGTCCTGGACATGGTGGTGGACATCACTCCGACCCTGCGGGAGCAGCTTCTCTCCGGCGCCATCGACATCGCCATGCTGGTGGATCCGGTGGAAGACCCCCGGGCGGTGAACCAGCCGCTCTGCGGCTTTCCCCTCGGCTGGATCGCGCGGCCAGACCTCGACCTGCCGGAGCGTCCCCTGAAGTTGTCCGAGCTAGTACGCTGGCCTGTCCTCAGCTTTTCCTACAACACCTCCGTCTCCGCGGCGCTGCGGCAGGCCTTCGCGCGGGCGGGAACCTCCGGCCTGCGCCTCTGGGGAAGCGCCTCCGTGACAACCATGGTGCGGCTAGCCCTGGATGGTGTCGGCATCAGCGTGCTGCAGCCTGTCATGGTGCGGCAGGAACTGGCGGAGGGACGGCTCCGGCTGCTGGAGGTGGAGGACGTCGCGCTGCCGCCGGTGAATTTCTATGTCAGCTATCTGCGGAAGCCCGACAGCTATCTGGCCGGGCTGGTGGCTGGTCTGGCTCATGAAACTGCTGCGCAAATCGTGGCTATCGAGAATGCCGCGGCAGCGTCTGATAAAGGAAATCTATCATCTGATCCAAAATGAAGATTAGACATGCATCCGGTTGGAAGCTGCCATGACGGTCCCGCCAGTCGGCGAAAGGGGGAATCCCGATGGACCATGCAGCATCGTTGCGTGAAACGGGTTGGGAAGTCCGGCAGCGCGCGCGCCGAGGTGCGCTGCGCGGTGTCACGCAAGGCTTGGCGCCGGGCTATGTCCAGGCAAACCTCGCGATCCTTCCCAAGGAGTATGCTGCGGATTTCCAGCGCTTTTGCGCCCTGAACCCGCGCCCTTGTCCGCTGCTCGCCAGTTCCGAGCCAGGCGACCCCGCCCTGCCCACCCTGGGCCGCGACATCGACATCCGCACGGACCTTCCCCGTTATCGCATCTGGAAGGATGGGGAGATGGTCGCCGAGGTGGATGACCTGCACGACCATTGGCGCGATGACCTCGTCTCCTTCCTGATCGGCTGCTCGCACTCCTTCGAGGAGGCGCTGATCGCCGATGGTCTGGGGATGCGGCATATTGAGAACAACACGCCTGTTCCGGTCTATCGCACCAACATCGCCTGCGCGCCGTCCGGCCGGTTCCAGGGTCCGATGGCCGTTTCGATGCGCGCCTTCCGTCCGGCGGAAGCCATCCGGGCCATCCAGATCACTTCCCGCTTTCCCTCCGTGCATGGCGCGCCCCTGCATATCGGAAAGCCGGAGCAGATCGGAGTGGACCTGGACGTGTTGCTCGACGGGCAACCCCTGGCCGTGATGCCGGATGAACTGCCGCTGTTCTGGGCCTGCGGCGTCACGCCGCAAACCGTTGTCGCCGCCTGCCGGCCGTCCTTCTGCATCACGCACGCGCCTGGCCACATGCTGGTGACAGATCTGCTGAATTCCCGGTTGGCTGTTTTCTGACAGGTTCCGCCAGCCATGATTCCGCTGCTGAGATGACCCGCGCTGTCGCTTCGGCCGAGATGCGTTGGAGATGGAATCGGTGATTCTGCTCCGCTGCGGTGGAAGAGGGGATCTCTTGCTGCGGACATTCTTGTTCCCTGCCCACCGTCTTGCGGAGAGCATATACAACCTTGTCAGACACTCCATTCATCCGGATCGGCATCGATATCGGAGGCACCTTCACCGATCTACAGATCCTGGACGAGCGCAGCTTCGCGCTACGCAGCCTGAAGACACCCACCACGCCCGAGGACCCCTCCATCGGCCTGATGACGGGCATCGCCGAGGCTGCGCAGCGCTTTGGCTTCGCTCTGTCCGACATACGCCTGCTGCTCCACGGCACGACCATCGCGACCAACGCCGTGCTGGAGCGGCGGCTGCCGCGCGGTGTTCTCGTGACCACGGCGGGCTTCGAGGATGTGCTGGAAATCGGCCGCCATACCCGCCGGGAGATCTACTCGTTAAAGCCATGGAGCGAACCGCCGCTGATCCCGCGCGACCGCCGCATCGGCCTGGCGGAACGGATA
Organism: Roseomonas sp.; assembly: GCA_035556695.1. Lineage (GTDB taxonomy): Bacteria > Pseudomonadota > Alphaproteobacteria > Acetobacterales > Acetobacteraceae > Pseudoroseomonas. The sequence continues at coordinate 324,441 of DATMFR010000014.1, read as the reverse complement.
CGCGCCGATGGCAGCATCGAGACGCCGCTGGCCGCCGGTTCCGTCAGCGGGATTGTCGCGAAGCTGCGCGACCTCGGCGCCGAGGCCGTGGCCATCTGCCTGCTGAACGCCCATGTGAACCCGGCGCATGAGGAAGCCCTGGCGGAAGGGCTACGCGCCGCTCTGCCGGATCTGCCGGTCTGCATCTCCTCGGAGATCAGCCCGGAGATCCGGGAGTATGAGAGAACCTCCACCACCGTCTTGAATGCGCTGCTGATGCCGGTGGTCGGCGCCTATCTGGAGCGCTTGGCGGCACGGATGGAGGAAGCGGGGCTAAAGGCTCGGCTGCTGCTCGTGCAATCGAATGGCGGCGTGTGCAGCGCCGGTGTGGCGGCGCTGCAGCCGGCCCGCCTGCTGCTTTCCGGCCCCAGTGGCGGCGCGCTCGCCACCTTGCGGATGGCGCAGGCGCTGGATCGCCCCAATCTCCTTGGCGCGGACATGGGCGGCACCAGCTTCGACATCTGCGTGGTGCAGGATGGCGCCGTGGCCCAGATGACGCAGGGGGAGATCGACAGGCTTCCGGTGCGGCTGCCGATGATCGAGATCCGCACGATCGGCGCCGGTGGTGGCTCGATCGCGGCGGTGGATGATGCCGGGCGCCTGCGCGTCGGTCCCCGCAGCGCCGGCTCGCGTCCCGGCCCGGTCTGCTACGGCCGCGGCGGCACGGAGCCGACGGTGACGGATGCGAATGTCGCCCTGGGGCTGCTCGATCCCCGCTTCTTCCTGGGGGGCACCATGCCGCTGGACCAAGCGGGCGCGCAGCAGGCCATCGCGCAAAAGGTCGGAACTCCCCTGGGGCTGACGCCGGCCGAGGCGGCAGAGGGCATCCTGGCCGTGACCAATGCGGGGCTGGCTTCCGCCGCCCGCCTGAGCCTGTTCGAGAAGGGGCTGGACCCTCGCGCCTTCTCCATCCTCTCCTTCGGCGGCGCCGGCGGCCTGCATGCCATCCCGGTGGCTGAGGAACTGGGCGTTCCGGAGGTCATCTTCCCTGCTGACGCCAGCACCTTCTCGGCCTTTGGCATCCTGCATTCCGACATCGTGCATGACGTGGCGCGCAGCCGGGTGATGCCGGCTGCGGCGGAAAGCCTGTCCGGCATCGCCGCCGCCCTGGAGCAGCTTCGTGTCCAGGGCGAGGCGCTGCTGGAGGCTGACGGGGTGCCGGGCGCGCAGCGCCGCTTCACCGTCTCCGCCGACATGCGCTATCGCGGCCAGGCCTTCGAACTGGTGGTGCCCTGGCCGGAGGCGGCGGCCGAGCAGGCGGCGCTGGAGCGGCTGCTGGAGGCGTTCCACACCATCCACGCCAAGCGCTTCTCCTACTCCAATCCAGAGGCACCCGTGGAACTGGTGGCCCTGCGCCTGACCGCCACAGGCCTGCTGCCGCGCGCCGAGGCGCGCCGCGCGCCTGGTGCCGGCGCCGACCGTCCTACCATGGCGCGCGATGTCTGGCTCTCCGGCCAAGTGCGGCGCGTCGCCGTGCACCAGCGGGAGCAGCTTCGCGACCCCGTGGAAGGTCCCGCGCTGATCGAGGAGGAATACACCACCGTCTTTGTCGCCGAGGGCTGGCGCTGCGCGCCCGGCCCCGAGGGTGCGCTGATCGCGCGGAGGATCGCGGCGTGAGCAAGGCTGATGCACTGGGGCCCGTCGGGCTGGAGATCCTGCGCAACGCGCTGACTGCCGTGGCGGCGGAGATGGACGTGACGGTGTGGCGCACCAGCCGTTCCACGGTGGTGCGGGAGCTGCTGGACTATTCCACGGCCATCTTCGACCGTGACGGCTACAACGTCGCACAGTCCGCACGCATCCCGCAGCACCTGAACTCGATGAGCGCGGGGCTGCTGACGGTGGTGCGGGACTTCCTGCCGCTTGAGCAGTGGGAAGACGGCGATGTGGTCATCACAAACGATCCCTACTGCGGTGGCCAGCATATTCCGGACATCCTGGCCTTCCGCCCGATTTTCGTGGGAGGACGGCGCGTCGCCATCGTGGGCACGCTGTGCCACCATTTGGACATGGGCGGCATGGCGGCCGGCAGCTATGCCGCAACGGCCACGGAGGTGTTCCAGGAAGGGCTTCGCATCCCGCCGCTGAAGCTCATGCGCCGGGGCAGGCTGAACGACGACCTTTTGGCGATGATGCGCCAGAATGTCCGCCGGCCGGACATGCTGTGGGGCGACCTGCAGGCGCAGCTCGCCTCGCTTTCGGTGGGCGAGGCCAATATCCAGCGGGTCGCGGCACGCTTCGGCGCCGACACCGTCGTGGAGGCCTGCGCCCGCATCCTCGACGGATCGGAGCGCGCCATGCGCGCCATGATCGGCCGCATCCCCGATGGCCGCTACGAGTTCGAGGATTTCCTTGACGATGACGGCATCACTGACGAGCCGATCCGCATCCATGCGGCGGTCGAAGTGCGGGGCGAGGAGATCGTGGTGGATCTCTCGGGCTGTGGCCCGCAGGTGCTCGGGCCGGTGAACGCCACGCTCGCCTCCTCCGGCTCCGCCGTCTCCTTCGCCATCATGGCAATCGCGGATACAGAGATCGCGCCTAATGCGGGGTGCTATCGCCCGGTCCGCGTGATCGCTCCGGAAGGCAGCGTGGTGAATGCGCGGCATCCCGCGCCGGTCGCGAACCGCATCGCCGTGGGGCACCGCCTGGCCACCACCTTGCTGGGGGCGCTCCACAAGGCTGTGCCTGACCGGGTGCCTGCCGCCTATTACGGCGTGAGCTATGTCTGCTCCTTCCAGACCGTTGCCGACTCGGGCGAGCGCGGCGTCCTGGTGGAGATCGAGGTTGGTGGCAGCGGCGCCCATGCCGGCAGGGATGGCCTGAATGGCTACACCTACGGGATGCACAACAACTCCAACATTCCCGCGGAGATGATCGAGAGCGAGTTGCCGCTCAGCATCACCGCCTATGGCCTGCTGCCTGGCTCCGGCGGCGCGGGCCGGCATCGTGGCGGGCTGGGCCTGTTCCGGGAATGGCGGGTGGACTGCGTGGAAGCCGTCTTCACGGCCAATGGCGAACGCTTCAAGTTCCGCCCTTACGGGCTGGAAGGCGGGGAGCCGGGCCGAGAAGGCCGCTTGTGGCTGATCCGCGACGGCGAGCGGCAGGCACTCGGCTCCAAGGTGAACAACCTGCGGCTGCAGCGCGGCGACATCATCCGGCTGGAGACCTCCGGCGGCGGCGGCTATGGCCCGGCCTCGGAGCGGGCCAACGCCGCGCGAGCGGTGGATCGCGCAATGGGCTACACCGGATAGGCGGCGCTGCCGGGCAGTCCGGAGGCGATCGCCCTCCGGACTGGCTCACCTTGCGCTTCAGGGCGATGCTTAGGCGGCCATCCAGCCGCCATCCACCATCAGGGTGGCGCCGGTGATGAAACTGGCTTCGTCGCTCGCGAGGAAAAGCGCCGCCTGCGCGACATCCTGCGGGCGACCAAGCCGCGGCCAGGGTGTGCGCCGCACGGCCCGGTCCAGCACCGCCGGATCCATCCCGCGGCCGGGCTGGCCCGTCTGGATCTTGCCGGGCGCGATGGCATTGCAGACGATACCCTCGGCGGCATAGTCCACCGCCACCTGGCGGGTCATGTAGTCCACGCCGGCCTTGCTGACGCCATAGGCGAGGTCTTCGGGCGCGGCGATCATTCCATGCTGTGAGGAAAGATTGATCAGCCGCCCGCGCACTTCCCCTCTGGGCGGCTGCGTCAGCATCTGCCGCACGGCAGCCTGGCTGCAGAGGAAGGTGCCCTTCAGGTTGACTGCCATCACCCGCTCCCAGTCAGCCTCCGCCATCTCCAGCAACGGGCGTGCGTGCCGGATACAGGCGTTGTTGACCAGCACGTCCAGCCGGCCGAACCGTTCGACGGTTGCGGCGAGCAGTGCGCGAATCTGTGCAGCGTCGGACACATCCGTAGGGCAGTTCAGGACCTCGCCGCCCTCCGCGCGAATCACGTCGAATGTCGGCGAGCCGCCTTCCAGCGGAGCATTCGCGAGATCGGCCAGCACCACCGCCGCGCCCTGCCGGGCATACAGCCGCGCGATGGCGCGCCCGATGCCGGATGCGGCTCCGGTGACGATGCAAACTCGCCCCGCCAGCCTGGCCTGCGCGGCGCTCATGCCACCACCGCGGGGACTGATCCGGCGAGCAGCACCGCGTCACCAAGCACGTTCCAATCATGCCAGCTCATCATCTGGGCGTCCCATGGCTTGCTGGTGCTCGAGCATGCCCCAACTGCAAGCCATACTACAAATGTGGATACGCCCGGCTTGCCCAGGCGGCAGTCTGATTCATCCCCGCGTACGCTTGTCTCGCGGGGGAATGAGGGGGGCGACGGGAGTTTGAGGCGCACGACGTGCAGACCGTCATCCGTGCAGCGCCTTTCGTGCTTCTGTAATCGGGTCGGCCAATGACCGACCCGATTACAGAGGGTGCCTTTACTGTCCCACGCAGATACCACGGAACGGCCCTGACGCTGGAGATCCGGTACGGTCCGGAGTTCCCGGTACCACAAGGGCGTTGGGAGCAGTGATGGTCCCTGCGCCGAGTCAGGCCGCCGTACGGGCATGACCGTGCTTGCTCAGGAGGGCCCCTCCACCCTCCATGCGACAGTGGGGGAGGGCTGGACGGCCGAGGCGGACGAAGCACGATCCAGCGCCAATGCTTCAACGCCTGGCGGCTGGCACCGAGTTCTGCTGCCCGCCCTCAGGCGGTAGGGAAAAGGCCGGGAAGACCCGGAAACTGGGCCTGAGGAAGGCCGACACATCGCTCGGAACGGTCATGGCGTCCCCCGCCACGGCAATGACCGAACCCTCCGGACCGCTTCCAAAGCACCTTGCACGGGACCTCCCGATCGAGCGCTGGAAGATGGGCTCTTTCCAGTGCCAATGGAGGCCATCGGCCTTCCGCCGGCTCGGTTGCGCGGTATGCCGGAGGACTGTAGCGTCCGGCTGCGCTGCACGCGGGCCTCGAACCGGCGGAGTGGCGTTCAACGCCCTGCCGGTGCCTGTGCATGATGAACAACTATGCCCTTAAGGAAGAAATCCGGGAATACTGGAGTTCGCGCGCGGCGACATTCGACGAGTCCTTCGGCCATCGCATGCCACCCGGCCCTGAGCGCGAGGCATGGCAGGGAGCAATCCGGCAGTGTCTCGGCGAGGCGCCGCTGGAGGTCCTGGAACTGGCCTGCGGGACGGGCGAGGTGACGGGCGCGCTGCGGCGGCTTGGTCACAAGGTGACGGGGCTCGATTTCTCCGAGGCCATGTTGGCGCAGGCGAGGAAGAAACATGCAGGCGACAAGGGTGCCCGCTTTTTCCTGGCTGACGCTGAATACACGCGTGAGCCGGATGCGAGTTATGATGCGGTGGTCTGCCGGCATCTGGTCTGGACGCTGACCGATCCGGAAGCGGCCTTGAGGGACTGGTTCCGGGTGCTACGGCCCGGCGGGCATGTGCTGATCTTTGACGGCAATTTTGCTGAGCCTGACGGGCTTACCGGCCGTGTGGCGCGTTGGCTGATCGGGCGGATCGACCGCTTGAACGGCGCGCCTGCGCCGGCCTGGAACAGTGGCAGCGACCGGCATTCGGCGATCATGCGGGAACTTCCCTTCGGCCAGGGGCTCACCTTCGGACGGCTGAAGACCATGGCCGAGGGTGTGGGGTTCGAGCGCATCGCCCATCATCCGCACGCGCCCATCGCGCGGGCGCAGCGCAAGGGAGCGGCACTACGCGACCGGTTGCGGACGCTGCTTTACGACCGCTTCGTCTTCCACGGGCGCAAGCCAGGATAAGGACGACGCGCGGCGGATCGCGCTGCCTCCCGTGGCACCTTGGATGCCTGCTTCCCATCGCCCAGAAGCGGCTCTCCGTGCCAAGGGCCGAGACGCGGTGACGTCGTTAAGCCGGCCCTAGGCTGCCGACAAGCATCCGTCGCGCATGCGCAGCACGCGGTCTGCGCGGCTCATGACCCGCTCATCATGTGTGGCGATCAGCAGGCCGAAACGGTGCCGGTCGCGGAGCGTGGTCATGAGGTCGAGCAGGTCGAGCGCCGTTGCCGGATCGAGCGCCGCGGTCGGCTCGTCCAGCAGAAGCATCCTGGGGCGGAGACAGAGCAGGCGGGCGAGGGCCGCACGCTGGCGCTGGCCGCCGGAAAGCTCGTCGGCATGGCGGTCGAGCGCGTCGCGCGGAACGCCGCATTGGGCCAGTGCGTCGGCGGCGAGGGCGTCGCGCGCCGCGCCATCCCTGCACTGGCCGTGCAGGGCGAGGGCGGCGCGGAACTGGGTGCGCAGCCGGAGCGCGGGGTTGAACGCGCGAGCCGTGTCTTGCGGCAGCAGCAGCACTTGCCGGTGCCAGGCGAGACGGCGGGTGGCGTCGCCCGGCGGCGGCATGGGCTGGCCGTCGAGCCGAACCTCGCCTCGATCGGCAAGGCGCAGGCCGGAGAGAACGCGGAGCAGGGTGGATTTGCCGGAGCCGGAGGCGCCGATGAGCGCGACCGTCTCCTGGGCGGCGACATGCAGGTCCGCGCCCGCGATGACGGGCCGGGGGGCGCCGGGGAAGGTCAGGTCGAGGTCGGCGCCGCTCAGCATGAGGCTTGGAGGAGTCCGGCGGCGGTGACGAGGCGGCGGGCGGGCTCCGAGCGGGGCGCCTGGGCGAGGCTGCGGGCCCAGCCTTCCTCCACCACCACGCCTTGCTCCAGCACCATCACGCGATGGCAAAGCGAGACGGCATGGGCGATGTGATGTGTGATCAGCACCAGAGCGAGGCCGTTGTCCCGTGTGAGTGCCAGCAAGGTCTCGAGCACGGCGGCTTCGGTTGTGCCGTCGAGGGCGCTGGTCGGCTCATCGGCGACGAGCACAGCAGGACGCTGGGCAAGGGCACAGGCAAGGGCGGCGCGCTGGGCCTGGCCGCCGGAAACCTCGTGGGGGTAGCGGCGGGCCAGGGCCGGGTCGAAGCCCGCCTGTCCCAGCAGGTCGGCGACCTCGGCGGGGCCGCCGGCGGTGCCGGCGGCGCGCAGGGTCTCCCGCACCTGGCTGCCGATGCGCAGCATGGGGTGGAGCGAGGCCTGAGCCTCCTGCGGGAGCCAGGCGACGTGGCGGGTGAGGCCAGCCTTGCGGGCCATGGCCACGGGTGCCTCGCCGCCGGGCCAGCGGAGACGGCCGGTGACGCGTGCCGCGGCCGGGGGAAGTCCACAAAGGAGACGGCCGAGCGTGGACTTGCCACTGCCTGAACGGCCGATGATCGCGAGGCGTTCGCCGGGTGCAAGCGTGAAGGATACGTCGTGGAGCGTGCGGGCGGTGCCATAGGCCGCCTCCAGGGCGCAGGCTTCGAGGATCGGCTCAGACATGGAGGATGCGGTCCAGCCGCAGGCGGGCGCTGAGCCGCCCGGCGATCCAGGCCGCAAGCCAGAGGCTGGCAGCGATGGCCCCGGTCGGCGCGATCAGGAGCCAGGGCGCGTCGATGAACCAGTCCCGGCTGTCCGCGATCATGGAGCCCCAACTTGGCGCGGGTGGAGGCACGCCGAGGCCCAGGAAGGCGAGGGCGGCGAGCAGCATGATGGCGGCCCGCAGTTTCACCAGCCCGAGCCAGAGGCAGGCGCCGAGCAGGTTGGGCAGCACCTCGCGGCCCAGGACGGCGACGGTGCCGAAGCCGAGGCCGCGGGCGGCTTCCACGAAGGGTTCGGCCAGCAGGCGGCGGGCCTCGCCGCGCAGGATCCAGTGCAGGTCGGCCCATAGAACGAGGGCGACGCAGAGCACCTGCGCCGCGCTCCCCCGCCCGAGCAGCGCCAGGACCACCAGCGGCAGCCAAAGCGGCGGGAAGGAGAGCAGGGCCTGGGAAAGGCTGTCCACCACGAAGCCGGACGCCCGCTTCTCGCTCCAGGCGGCCGTGAGCGCGGTGCTCAGGGCAAGGGCGATGGAGGCGCCGAGGCCCAGCAGTGCGAGGCCAAGGCTGCCGGGAAGGGCGGCCAGCAGGCGCGCGGCGATGTCGCGGCCCAATGGGTCGGTGCCCAGGGGATGGTCCCAGCCCGGGGGGGCGAGCCGGTCACGCGAAAGGGTCAGGGGGTCGGGCAGCCACCAGACGGCCAGGGCCAGGAGGCCGGCCAGCAGGAGCAGCAGGGCGAGGGGACGGCGGGCGCTGCTCATGTCTGTGAGGCCGCGGGGCGAGGGTCGAGCCAGTTCTGCAACGCCTCCGCGGCAAAGCGGGCGAGGAGGAAGCCGGTGCCCGCTGCGAGCATGCAGCCGCGTAGCAGGGCGAGGTCACGGTTGGTGAGTGCCAGTACGGCAAGGCGGCCAAGGCCGGGAAGGCCGAAGACCATTTCCACCACCAGGGTGCCGCCCAGTAGGTAGCCCGCATGCAAGGCGCCAAAGCGGGCGAGCAGGCCGGCGGCCGGCAGGAGGCGATAGGCCAGTAGCATGCGCAATCGGCCCAGGCTGCGGGCGCGGGCGAAAGTCATGAATGGCTCCTGCGCGAGGGAGCGCAGGCGGTCCTGCAGGATCAGGCCGAGCTTCACGCCAAGCGCGCCGCCCAGCAGCGCGCCCGGCAGCACCAGCGAGTACCAGCCCTGATAGCCGGCGGCGGGAAACCAGCCGAGCCCGGCGGCGAAGATCTGCACGGCCAGCACCGCGGCCACAAAACCGGGCATGGAGAGCAGCAGCAGCGGCAGCCGCGCCCAGCCGGGACGGCTGGAGGCCAGCAGCAGGCCGAGCGTGATGCCGAGGGAAAGGCCGATGGGCCAGGCGGCGGCAGCCAGCCGCAGGGTCACAGGCAGAACCTCCCCCACCAGCGCCGCGACAGGGCGATGCAGCCAGACCGATTGCCCCAGATCGCCCTTCAGCAGCGCCAGGATGGGCAGGAAGAGCCGCTGCCAGAGCGGAGCATCAAGACCCAGTTCGGCGCGGAGGGCAGCGCGGGCGGCCTCATCCGCCTCGGGGCCGAGCTGGCGTGCGGCAGGGTCGCCAAGTCCTTCGGCCGCCAGACCGAGCAGGAGCAGCGCGATCAGCAGCGTGACTGCCCCACCGAGTAGGCGCCGCAAGGCGACCACCGTCTGATCCCCTCAGCGCGGACGAAGCGTCATGAAGTCAAAGCGGCCGTGACTGGTCCGGGGCATGTCCACGGCATCGGCGACGCCATAGGCCATGTGCGGATAAGCAAGATAGATCACCGCCATATCCGCCTTGGCGAGCGCCATCAGGGCCTCGGTGGCCGCCTTGCGCGGAGCCTCGCCCTCGGCCGAGGCATAGCTGCGCAGCAGCGCCTCCATCTCGGCCGGTGGCTGGTAGCCAAGCCCGGACTTCAGGAAGCCGCCCTGCGCGTAGAAGGCGTTATAGGGGCGGATGGCGTCGTGGATGTGGTTGTCCAGCGCCGTGATCATCCAGAGCTGGCCACGCGTCTCGGCCGCGATGCGCTTCGGGTCGAGCACCGCGCCGACGGATTCCACGGGGCGGATGCTGACCTCGAAGCCGGCGGCGGCAAGCTGGGCCTGAAGCACCTGCGCGGCCTGGGCTTCGATGGGTGGGACGACGAGGTCAACGGCGACGGGCGCACTCAGCCCTGCCTCGCGCAGCAGGGCGCGGGCGCGGCCCGGGTCGTGGTCGGCGAACGGGAAGGCGGGGACATAGCCGCCATAGCCCTCAGGCACGGCACCGGTCGCGGCCTCGGCCAGTTCCGCCCAGATGGTCTCGGCCAGGGCCTTGCGGTCGATCGCGTGGTAAACGGCCTGGCGGACCTTCGCGTTGTCGAGGGGCGGCTTGAAGTTGAAGGAAAGATACTGCGTCCGCACGCCGGGCTGGATCACCAGCTTCACGCCACGGGCGCGGGCGATGCGGGCTGTGAGGGCGGGCGGGATGTCGGCCGCGACCTGGGCGCCGCCCGAGAGCAGATCGGCCACCCGGGTCGAGGCCTCGGGCACGACCTTCACGATGACCTTGCGATAGGCCGGGCGCGGGGCGCGCCAATGAGTCTCGGCCGCGACGAAGCTGATGCGCTCGCCGGCACGCATCTCGTCGATCTTCCAGGGACCGGAGCCGATGGGCGCCGTACGGAAAGGCGCGGCCGGGTCGGCGACCTGCTTCGCCGGCAGGGTGATGGCGCCGGAGATGATGTCCGGCAGCAGGCCCGTGGGGACCGAGGTCTTGAGCAGCAGGGTCGTCGCGTCAGGCGCCTCAGCGCTGGCGAGTGGGGCGACCTGGAGGCGGATGCCCGATCGGTTGGCGGGGTTCACGATGTAATTCAACGTGGCCGCGCAGTCGGCGGCGGTCAGCGGGCTGCCGTCATGGAAGTGGGCATCGCCGCGGATGGTGAAGCGCCAGGTATCGGGAGCGACACGCTCCCAGGCTGTGGCCAGTGCCGGGACGAGATGGCCCTCGGCGTTGCGATCAAGCAGTGGGTCGAAGATGAGGCTGCCGGGAATGGTAAAATCCAGGCTGCGCATCGGGTCGATGGAGGAAAGATCGCGCGTCTCCGAGAACTGCGAGACAATGACCTCGTCGGCACTGACCTGCGCGACGGCACGGCTGCCGATAACGACGCCGCTCGCGGGCAGAGTGCCGAGGGCAAGCAGGAAGGAGCGCCGAGACACCATTATTCGACCTTCAAGGACCGCTGCCACCGTTATCCGGCGAACGCGACTAAGTCGCAAGTGGCACTTTTGGGTGGGACCGCCCGTGGCCGCCTTGTGGTTGGCCCTGGCGGCCTTTCCTGGTTATCGGGGAGGCGGAGAGGCGGCGCGTGCCAAGGCTGCCGGCCCTTGCGGACCGACGGGACGGGATCCGCAGATCCGCCGTCCCAGCCCAGGTCTGCCAATTCCCATCCCGGTAGCCGTCGCGCTGCACCAGCCGGTCCGGGCTGCGCTCACCATGGGCCGTGCCTGTCAGTTCGCCCACCTCCATGTCCATCAGCCGCTGGTGGGGTAAAGCCGATCATCGTTCGCGGGGAGGTCGCATCGGCAGACTTCTTCAGCAGGTCCTGAAGGGCTATCGTCTCGCCGGTGATCCTGGCCGCTTCCCGGCAAGGGGTTGAGGTCCAGCGACCCAACCCTGCCACGGTCCATCATGGCAACCGCCGCCTCAGCGATGGTCAGGCCCCACTCCACGACAAGGGACGCAGCCGAGGGGAATGTCGCGCCGGCTGACCGATGCGGCCGACGGTGTTCGCTGCCTCAACCCAGCGTTCCCGGCTGAAATGGCCATGGCAAGCGGGGGTGGTGACCCGCTTGTGGCCGAGGATGCGGTCGGCCTTTTGATGGCGTGGTGGGCCTGCTCGACAATGTCGCTCAAATGCTTGCACTGGTTCTGAAGCATTCGGAAAGCCCGAGGTAAAGGGCCTCCTCCAGTGTGCCCGCTAGAGCAGCAGACTGTCATTGTCGGCCGCTTCTGCCGCCGGGCAGTTCCTCCTTTGGATTAAGATAGATTTCAGCGATGCCCGTCCGGATGACCTCGACAATCTCTTCATAACGGCGACGGATGACTGTACTGGCATCGGCCGCGCAGGCACTGGCGTCCCGTTGGCGCAGCAGTTTGGCGAGGCGCATATGACTCTTCATGTCGAGCGCAGGACGACGACGCATGTCGATCCAGCGCACGAAATGGATGCGCCTATTGATGCTCTCCAGGAGACGCACATACTCCCTATTGTGCGTCATGCGGGCGATCCGCAGGTGGAACTCCTCATCGTGTTGTAGCGCCTCCAGGCTCTTGCCCTGGTCCTTGGTCGGGCGCGTGCCGGCGAACTTCTCGAAGTCCTTCAGTTCCTCGTCGGTCGCTCGCTCGCAGGCCAGACGGATGATGGCCTCCTCAAGCGTGGCCCGGACCTCGTAAAGGTCATAGATCTCCCCGGCATCCAGGAGGCGGCCAAAGAAGCCCCGTCCCTGCACGACGGTGACGAAGCCTTCCGAGACCAGCCTGTTCAGCGCTTCCCGCAAAGGCGTACGGCTCACCTTGAGCTGCTCCGCCAGTTCCAGCTCATTGATCCGCTCGCCGGGACGGAACTGGTAGGTCATGGCCATGAGACGAATCTGTTCATAGACGCGGCCCGTCGATCCGCCTTCCTCGGGAGGGGGTTTGGCAGTCTTCATGTCAGCGTTCTCCTCCGGCGATTTCGGATCGCCTTTCCTCGGCACAGGAAGGCCGCGGCCACCTCTGAGCACCGTCCACAAGTCATAATACACACTTGCATAACGTTCCGGCCTCAGCATAACGTCTGTATGCAGAGCTGAATTACATCCGACCTTCAGTCTAGCAGAAGCAGGAGTCCCGGCCATGGGCGCAAGGCGAATGATGCGGTTGGGCATGTCCATGCGGGGGCTTGGCTACCACCCCGCCGCCTGGCGGCATCCCGAGGTGCCGGCCAATGGCACCGTCCGCTTCGAGCACTACCTGCGGAACGCGCAGACGGCCGAGCGCGGGCTGTTCGACATGATCTTCTTCGCGGACGGCATCGGCATCCGCGAGCATGACCGGCCCCGGGGGGCGCTGGCCCGCTCCGGCTACGAGATCATCGAGATGGAGCCGATGACCCTGCTGCCGGCGCTGGCAGCCAGGACCGAGCGGATCGGCCTGGTGACCACCGCATCCACCACCTACAACGAGCCCTATCACGTCGCCCGCAAGTTCGGCACGCTCGACCTGATCAGCGGCGGGCGCGCCGGCTGGAACATTGTCACCTCCTGGTCCGAGGCGGAGGCGCGCAACTTCAACCGCGAGGAACACCTCGACTACGCCACGCGCTACGAGCGCGCCGCGGAGTTCGTCGAGGTGGTCACGGGCCTTTGGGACAGCTGGGAGGAAGGCGCCTTCCTTTATGACAAGGCCGGCGGCGTCTTCTATGACGAGAACCGGATGCATGTGCTTGACCATCGGGGAAAGCACTTCCGGGTCCGTGGCCCCCTGAATGTGGGGGAGATGCCGCAGGGCCGCCCCATCCTTGTGCAGGCCGGCGCCTCCGAGCCGGGGCGTGAGATGGCGGCCGCCTCGGCCGACGTGATCTACGCCGCCTATGACACGCTGGAGGCGGCGCGCGCCTATTATGTCGATGTGAAGCGGCGCCTCGCCAAATATGGGCGCGACTGGAACGACCTGAAGATCATGCCCGCCTTCCGCCCGATTGTTGGCCGCACCGTGGCGGAGGCGCAGGCGAAGTTCGACGAGCTGCAGGCGCTGCTCGACCCGTTGGTGGGCCTGCAGCGCCTCTACAGCACCTTTGGCGATCTCTCCGGCCATGACCCCGACAGCCCTGTGCCGCTGGACGCGCTCGGCCCGCAGGAACTCCGCAGCCTCTCCGAACAGTGGGTCCGCCGGGTGCGCGAGGAGCGGATGACGATCCGCCAGCTTTATGAGGAGAAGGCGGGCGGTGGCGGCTTCCACCTGGTTGGCACACCGGCGCAGATCGTGGATGTCATGGAGCACTGGCTAGAGCAGGAAGCCTGCGACGGCTTCAACATCACGCCCTCCCTCCTGCCCGGTGGCTGCGACGACTTCGTCGAGATGATCACGCCCGAGCTGCAACGCCGGGGTCTGTTCCGCACCGCCTATGAGGGCCGCACCCTGCGCGAGAATCTGGGCCTGAAGCCGCATGTAAATCGCTATACACGCGAGCGCCAGGAAGCCGCCCACGCGACGGCATGACCGGGCCGGCCGTGATGCCTGCGCAGGCCATCCTTACCCAGGCTCCGGCCCTGGACCCGGTCGCTCCGAGTGCGGCGTTGCCCTCTGCGGTCGAGGTGGCCGTTGTCGGGGGCGGGATCATCGGCGCCAGCACCGCACTGTTCCTGGCGGAGAAAGGCATCCGCACGGCCCTCTGCGAGAAGGGACAGATCGCGGGCGAGCAGTCCAGCCGCAACTGGGGATGGTGCCGGAACACCGGCCGTGACATCCGCGAAGTACCGTTGATGATGGAGAGCGCGCGGCTATGGGCGGGGATGGATGCCAGGCTGGGCCGGGAGACTGGCTATCGCCGCAACGGCATCGTCTATCTCTGCCGCAGCGAGGCGGAAGTGGCGCGGATGGCGGGCTGGCTGCAGCGTGCCGAGCCTTTCCAGCTCGGGACGCGGCTGCTCTCCTCCACCGAGGTTTCCGCCCTGCTGCCGCAATCCGAACGGCGGTGGGCGGGCGGGCTCCACACGCCGCAGGACGGGCAGGCGGAGCCACAGCACGCAGCCCCCGCCATCGCCTCCGCCGCCGCCGTGAAAGGGGCCGCGCTGCTGACTCGATGCGCCGTGCGGGGCGTCGAGACCACGGGCGGCCGTGTTTCCCACGTCGTCACCGAGCATGGCACCATCCGCTGCGCCTCCGTCGTGCTGGCGGGAGGGGCCTGGTCCTCGCTCTTCTGTGGCAATCTCGGGATTCGCCTGCCGCAGCTGAAGATCCTCGCCTCCGTCATGCGCACTGCGCCGCTGGCGGGCGCGCCGGAAGTGGCCGGCGGCGGGGATGGCTTCGGCTACCGCAAGCGGATGGATGGGGGCTACACCATCGCCAATCTCGGCGGCGAGGTCAGCGAGATCGTGCCCGACACGCTCCGCTTCCTGCCGGATTTCGCGGCCGCCGCGCGGGGGAGCTGGAGCAAGCTGCGCATCCGCCTCGGCCGCCGCAGCATCCACGAGGCCTTCACGCCGCGGCGCTGGCCGCTGGACCGCGCCTCGCCTTTTGAAGTCATCCGCACGCTTGATCCGGCGCCCCACCTGCCCGGCCTGCAAGGCGCGCTGGGGCGGCTGCAGCAGTCCTTCCCCATCTTCCGCGAGGCGCGTGTGCTGCAGCGCTGGGGCGGGCTGATCGACACCACGCCGGACCTCGTGCCCGTCATTTCGCCGGTCGAGGCGCTGCCTGGGCTTTTCATCGCCACTGGCTTCTCCGGCCATGGCTTCGGGATCGGCCCCGGAGCCGGGAAGCTGATGGCCGAGCTGGTCACGGGGGAGCAACCCTGCGTGGACCCCCGCGCCTTCCGTTTCGACCGCTTCGCGGAGCGGCCCCGGCCCAGGCCGTCGGAAACCGCGCTCTGAGCAAAGCAAGAAAACCGCATTCCTGCGGAGGGAAACGCCCTAGCAAAGGAGACTGGTATCATGGTTGAGGTGAAAGCCGCCCACCCCTTCGCTCTCCCGCGACGGCACCTGCTCCAGGCGGGAGCAGGCCTGGGTCTCGCCGCGCTGGGACCCGCCGCCCTGGGGCGTGCGACCGCGCGGGCGCAGGAGGCAAAGCCGCGGCGCGGCGGCACGTTGCGGGTCGCAGTCGCCGATCAGAGCAATACCGACACCTTCGATCCGACGCTGGCGCGTTCGGGCTCCGATTACCTGCGCGCTAAGGCCACCTACAATGCGTTGACCTGGCTGGACGCCGAATCCAACGCCATTCCGGACCTGGCGGAGTCCTTCGAATCCGATGAGAGAGCAATGCGCTGGAGCTTCAAGCTCCGCAAAGGCGCTCGCTTTCATGATGGCAGCCCCGTGCGCCCGGCAGACGTGGTCTACTCGGTCATGCGCCACAAGACCGGCCCGTCGCTTGCCAGCTCCATCGTCACCAACATCGTCGGCGTCGCCGCCGACGGGCCCGACCATGTGCTGTTCACGCTGGCGAAGCCGGAAGTGGGCTTCCCGCTCGTCATGAGCGAGGTGCACATGTCCATCATCAAGGAGGGGACGACCGAATTCTCCAAGCCGGTCGGCACCGGGCCCTTCCGCATCGAGACCTTCCAGCCCGGCCTGCGCACCGCCGGCGTGCGCAACCCGGAATACTGGGACCCCGAGCGCCCCTACGTCGATGCCTTCGAGATCATCCCGCTTCCGGACATGCAGGCGCGGGTCAATGCGCTTCTCTCGGGCGACGTGCATCTGGCAGTGAACCTGCGCGGTGCCGGCATCGATCAGGTGCGTGACTCGTCCGTTGCCGGCCTGCTGACCACGCCGACCTCGGGATTCGCCAGTGTCCATATGCGAGTGGACATGAAGCCCGCCGACAATCTCGACCTGCGGCTGGCGCTGGCGCATCTGATGGACCGGAGGCGCTTCGTCGATGTTGTGCTGCGTGGCCAGGCGGTGCTCGCGAACGATGTGCCGATCCTGCCCGGCAGCCCCCTGTTCAACACCGAGCTCCCGCAACGCGCGCTGGATCCGGACAGGGCGAAGTTTCACCTCAGGAAGTCCGGCATCGGTTCCACTCCCATCGAGATCTATGTGACCGATGCGGCGAATGGCGGCATTGACATAGGTCAACTCCTGCAACGCGAGGCGGCGCGCGCCGGGCTGAACGTCGCACTCAAGCGCGTCCCGGCGGATGGCTACTGGGTGAATGTCTCCGGCATGCACCCCTTCACCAACAACCAGGTCACGCCCCGCCCTTCGGACGACATGAACATCGCCCTGTTCTGGAAGTCGGATGCTCCCTTCAACAAGTGCAAGTTCCGGGCGGATGGCTTCGACGCCTTGGCCGACGAGGCGAGGGGCAGCACTGATCCCACCAAGCGGAAGGAGCTTTACTTCCGCATGCAGCAGCTGATCCACGAGGCGACACCGCAGGTGATCCCGGCGATGCAGAGCTATGTGGACGGCATGGCCAAGACCGTGCATGGCATCACGCCGGTGCCGGTCGGCTATCTCGGCGGCTTCAACGGCCTCCAGAACGCCTGGCTGAGCGTATGAGCGGCGGGATGGTCCGCTTGATCCTGACGCGGCTGGTGGGCGCTGCCGTCGTGCTGCTGGCCGTTTCGCTGCTGGTCTTCGCCAGCGGCGAGGCGCTGCCCGGAGATGTCGCGCAGCTCATGCTGGGAGAGGGGGCGAGCCAGGAAGCTGTCGCCCAGCTCCGCCAGCAGCTGCAGCTCGACCGGCCGGCGCCGGAGCGCTACCTGAACTGGCTCGGTGGAATGGTCAGCGGCGACTGGGGGGTGTCCTACACCACTCGGCGGCCTATCAGCGAGATCCTGCCCCCCCGCCTTGCCAACACGGCCCTGCTGACCGTCCTGACGGTGCTGGTTGCCGTGCCGGTCGCGCTGGGGTTGGGCATCCTGATGGCGCTCTTCGCGGGCGGGCGGTTCGAGCGGGGAACTTCAGTCGTCCTGCTCGGGCTTTCGGCCATGCCGGAATTCATGCTTGCCACCCTGGCGGTGCTGATCTTCGCCGTGAAGCTGCGGTGGCTGCCGGCCATCAGCAATCTCAACATCACCAACGGGCCGCTGGAGGCGGCGCGCGCTCTGGCCTTGCCGGTCCTGACGCTTTCCCTGGCCATCGCGGCGCAGATTGCCCGCATGACGCGGGCGACGCTGGTGAATCTGGCGGAGCGCCCCTTCATCGAGATGGCACATCTGAAGGGCGCTTCCCGGCTGCGCGTGATTCTCGTTCACTCGCTGGCGAATGCCGTTGGACCACTGGCGAACATCGTGACCCTGAACATCGCGTTCCTGATCAGCGGCGTCGTGGTGGTGGAAACAATCTTCGCCGTCCCAGGGCTGGCGCAGCTCATGATCAATTCCGTCTCAACGCGAGACATGCCGGTGATCGAGGCCTGCGCCATGATCTTCTGCTGCGTCTACGTCCTGCTTCTCGCGGCGGCGGATCTGCTCGGCACGGCCTTCAATCCCCGCCTGCGGAGATCGCGATGAGCACCACCACGGCACCGACCGGCCTGCTGCGATGGCGGCTGCCGCTCCGGCGCCCGTCCCTCGTCGCGGCAGTGGCCGGGGGAATCCTGGCCTTCTGGATCGGAGCGGCCCTGCTGGGTCCCGCCCTGCTGCCGCACAGCCCGATCGACTTCATCTCCGACGACAGCTTCGCGGCACCCACGGCGGTGGCCTGGCTGGGCACCGACTATCTGAGCCGCGATTTGCTGGCCCGCCTGATCTCGGCCGCGCGTTCCACCTTGCTCATCAGCTTTCTGGCCACGCTAGGCGCCCATCTGATCGGCGACACCTTGGGCATCCTGGCCGCGTTGCGCGGCGGCTGGCTGGCCGCGGGGCTGGAGCGCGGTGCGGAGGTGATGCTGTCGCTGCCGAAGCTTATTGTCGGGTTGGTGGTGATCGCGCTGGTCGGCCCCTCGGCCACTGTGTTGGTCCTGGTGACGGCCGGCGTCTATGCCGCGACCGTGTTCCGCATCGCGCGTGCGATCGCCCTCGACCTTGTCGGCCTCGACTACATCCGCGCCGCCCGCCTGCGCGGCGAAAGCATGGCCTGGGTGATGTTCGGCGAGCTGTTGCCGAACATGTTGCCGCTGCTGGCGGCGGATTTCGCCTTGCGGATGAGCTTCTCCATCCTCTTCATGAGCAATCTGAGCTTCCTCGGGCTTGGCGTGCAGCCGCCGATGGCCGATTGGGGCGGGCTGGTGCGGGAAAACCTGGAGGGGCTGGCCTCCGGCTCCCTGGCCGCCGTTTACCCGACCCTTGCCATCGCGAGCGTCACCATCTCGCTTAACCTGCTCGTCGACCGCTGGGGCAGTAGCGGCGGGGCAGGGGAGATGCGGACATGAGTGGGGAACTGGTCCGGGTGGAGCGGCTGACCATCGGTCCGCGGAACGGTGGGCCAGCCATCGTGCAGGATGTATCCTTCTCGGCGGCCGAGGGCGAGATCGTCGCCCTGATCGGTGAATCGGGTTCCGGCAAGACCACCGTTTCGCTGGCGGCCCTCGGCCATGTGCGCCCCGGCCTGGCCTTCCGCGCCGGCAGTGTCCAGGTGGATGGGGTGGACATGACCCGGGCGGGTGCAGCGGATCTGCGGCGCATGCGCGGGCGCATTGTCGCCTATGTCGCGCAGAGCGCCGCCGCGGCCTTCAATCCGGCCTTCCGTCTCAGTGCGCAGATCACCGAGCCTGCGCGGCTTCATCGGTCACGCTCCCGGCCGGCGGCACGCGCCGCCGCGGTGGAGCTTTACCGCCGCCTCGAACTGCCCGAGCCGGAGAAGATCGGCGAGCGCTTCGTCCATGAAGTCTCCGGCGGCCAATTGCAGCGCTTCATGCTGGCGATGGCCATGATCGAGCAGCCGCGCTTGATCGTCTTCGACGAGCCGACCAGCGCGCTTGACCCGACGACACAGGTGGAGGTGCTGGCGGCCATTCGCGCCGCCATGCGGGGGCAGCAGGCGGCCGCCATCTTCGTCAGCCACGACCTGCCGGTAGTGGCGCAGCTCGCCGACCGGATCGTGGTAATGCGGCGGGGGCGGGTGGTCGAGCAGGGGCCGGCACGCGCGATCCTGGAGGCGCCAACCCAGGACTATACCCGGTCGCTGCTGGAGGCTCTGCGGCAGCGCGGACAGGATACTCCGCCCCGGGCCGCGACCCGGCTCGCCCCGGTGCTGGAGGCGAAGACCGTCTCCGTCGGCTTCGGGCGCGGCAACTCCGCCTTTCTCGCCGTCGATCGCGCCAGCCTCACCGTACGTCCCGGCGAGATCGTCGCCGTGGTGGGCGAATCCGGCTCGGGCAAGACGACGCTGGCGCACAGCCTTGTCGGGCTGCATGCCCCGCTGACCGGAAGCATCCTGCTCGATGGCGTTCCCTTGGCGGACCGCTTCCAACGCCGCAGTCGCGACGAGCGCCGGCGGGTTCAGATGGTGTTCCAGTCGGCAGACACCGCCCTGAACCCGGGCCACACCGTCGGACAGATCCTTGGCCGCGTGCTGAAGCTCTACTTCAACATGGACCGGCCGGCGCGCGCCGCGCGGGTGCGGGAGCTTCTAGGCCTGGTGCATCTGCGGCCCGAGCATGCCGACAGCAAGCCGGGGCAGCTCTCGGGCGGTGAGAAGCAGCGCGTCAATTTGGCACGGGCTCTGGCCGCCGCTCCGGACGTGCTGATCTGCGACGAGGTGACCTCGGCGCTGGACACGGTCATCGCCGAAGGGGTGATGAGGCTCATCGCCACCCTTTGCAGGGAGCGCAAGCTTGGCATCGTGCTGATCTGCCACGACCTCACCGCCGTGGCAGGCATGGCGGACGAGGTCAAGGTGATGCGCCACGGCATGGTGGTCGAGGAGGGGCAGCCCGGTGCTGTGTTCCGCAAGCCGCAGCATCCCTATACCAGAATGCTCATCAGCTCGGTCCCGCAACTCAGGGCTGGCTGGCTGGATGAGGCTCTGGCGGTTCGCCAGGGATTGGGGGCTTCCACGTCATCCTTCCTCGAATTGATGGAACCCTCTGAATAAGCTCTGCGGGAGTGAGAAGGTGCTCGGTCGGGGGAGCCGCCGGGTGGCGCTCGCCCGGCGTTCCGCGTTCGCGAGGACAGCGTCGTGCCGCGGGCACTGCCGGACCAAGTGACCCTCGGTGGAGTGGTGCTCCCTCCCGAGCGTCTCGCTGCGATGAAGGGTACCCTGGTGGCCATTATGCAAACGGACAGCAAGAATATCCTGTAGTGCGTCGGAACTCCGCTCTCGCGCGGCCTGCCCTAACTTCGACAAACTGAAGAAATTATTGCCCTCGGTACGTCCGTCGCTATCGCGACGGAGCACGCCGAGAGTGCGCGGGTTGCCGCCGTGATGTTCACCGTCGGGCCCGTTCCGGACGCCTTCGCTTCCTGTGCTTCGCTGTTCCGCGATATCTGTCATCGCCGTGGTGAAGCAGACCGGGTGGAACGAAGGTTTGCCTGTTCACCAAATTCCCTCCGGACAGGGCAAGCGTCGGATTCCGCAGCGGAAGCAGGCGCAGTGAGATGTCAGGAAAGTCCGGTATCCATCCCCCCGGCAGCACAGGCGGGGAGTTTTACGCGCTCTTTATGCTGCGGCCCCGGATCTCACATGGAGGCTTTATCCTAAAGGATGACATGAAGCGCTGTGACGGACCTTGGCGTCCGCTTGGAGCGCATCATGACCGACATCTTTCTGCTTACCCTGGGCTTCGGCCTGTTCGCCTTGCTCGGTGCCTACGTCCTGGCCTGCGACCGGGCCTGAGGGCGCCAGCAGTGCTCGACCTCCTCCTGAGCGGCGTCGTCGCTGGCGGGCTGCTGCCTTACCTATTATGGGCCCTGCTGCGCCCCGAAGATCTGTGACGCCATGACCTGGAACGGCTGGGTGCAGATCGCTCTCGTGCTGGCCAGCGTGCTCGCTGCCGCAGTGCCGCTGGGGCACTACATCGCCGCCCTCGCGGCGGGGCGAGTGACCTTCCTCGCCCCTGTTGAGCGCCTGCTCTACGCGGCGGGCGGCACCGACCCCACGCGTGGCCAGGGTTGGCGCGCCTATACCCTCGCCATGTTGGCGGCGAATGGTGCCGGCTTCCTGCTTCTCTACGCCTTGCTGCGGCTGCAGGGCGTGCTGCCGCTGAATGCGCAGGGATTCGCCGGGCTTTCACCCTGGCTTGCCTTCAACACCGCGGTCTCCTTCGTCACCAACACCAACTGGCAGGCCTATAGCGGCGAGGCGGCGATGAGCGGCCTCAGCCAGATGGCCGGACTTGCGGTGCAGAACTTCCTCTCCGCTTCGACCGGGATCGCGCTGGCGCTGGCAGTCTCGCGTGCCTTCGCCACTGGCACCCTGCGGGACATCGGCAATTTCTGGGCCGACTTCGTGCGCGTCACGCTCTACCTGCTGCTGCCGCTCACGCTGGTGCTGGGCCTCGCTTTCGTCGCGCTCGGCGTGCCGCAGAGCCTGGCTGCCTACGTCCAGGCAACGACGCTGGAGGGCAGCGCGCAGACTATCCCGCTTGGCCCGGCCGCGTTCCAGGTCGCCATCAAGCACCTGGGCACCAATGGCGGCGGCTTCTTCGGCGCGAACTCGGCGCATCCCCTCGAGGGACCCTCGGCATTGGCCACCGGGCTGCAGATCTGGGCGCAGCAGGTCATTCCCTTTGCCCTGGCGCTGGCCTTCGGCCGCATCGTCGGCGACCGTCGGCAGGGCCGGGCGCTGCTGGCCGTCATGCTGGCCTATGTTGTGCTGTCCACGGCCGCCATCTACGCCGCCGAAGCCGGCGGCAACCCGCTGCACCTCGCCGCCGGGCTCGACCCCATGCTGGGCAACATGGAAGGCAAGGAGGTCCGCTTCGGCCAGGCGCTGGCGGCACTATTCACCGCCACCACCACCGGTGCCTCCTGCGGCGCGGTGAACGCCATGATCGACAGCTTCACGCCGTTGGGGGGGCTGGTGCCGATGTTCCTGATCCAGCTCGGCGAGGTGCTGCCGGGCGGCGTCGGCTCCGGGCTCTACGGCATGCTGGTCTTCGCCATGCTGGCAGTCTTCGTCGCCGGGCTGATGGTCGGCCGCACGCCGGAATACCTGGGCAAGAAGGTGCAGGCGCGCGAGGTGAAGCTCGCCATGCTGGCGGTGCTGGTGCTGCCGGCCGCCATCCTTGGCTTCACCGCCGTTTCGCTGGTGCTGCCGGCGGCCATCGGCTCCATTCAGGACCAGGGGCCGCACGGCCTTTCCGAGATGCTCTACGCCTACACCTCGGCGGCGGGCAACAACGGCTCGGCCTTTGGCGGCCTCGCCGCCGACACGCCCTGGCTGGACACCACCCTCGCCATCGCCATGCTGCTTGGCCGCTTTGCCTATGTGGTGCCGGTCATGGCGCTGGCGGGCTCGATCGCGGCCAAGCCGAAATCACCGGCCGGCGCCGGCACCTTCCCGACGCATGGCCTGCTCTTCGCCGGCCTGCTCGCCGGGGTGATCCTGATCCTCGGCGGGCTGCAGTTCATGCCCGCGCTCGCCCTCGGCCCGCTTGCGGAGCACTTCGTGCTGCTCGCCGGCAAGACCTTCTGAGGTCCCGACCCATGCCCGACATGTCTCCTCCTGTCCCGCCCCTGGGCGAGGCGCGCCGCGCCGGCCGCGCGGCCGCCGCACTGGCCGACCCGGCGACCCTGGCGCGCGCCGGCGCCGAGGCGCTGCGCAAGCTCAACCCCGCGCGGCTGATCCGCAACCCCGTCATCTTCGTCACCGAGGCCGTCTCCATCCTGGTCACGCTGCTGGCGGGACTGGCCGCCTGGCATGGCGAGAGCTGGGGCTTCCAGGCCGGCATCGCCGCCTGGCTCTGGCTGACCGTGCTCTTTGCCACCTTCGCCGAGGCGGTGGCCGAGGGTCGCGGCCGCGCCCAGGCGGAAAGCCTGCGCCGCACCCGCAGCGAGACGGCGGCCAAGCGGCTTCTGCGCCCCGATGACCGCAGCCTCTGGGAGTTGCGCGCCGCGGCCGAGTTGCGCCCTGGCGACCTCGTGCTGGTGGAAGCGGGCGACCTCATCCCCTCCGACGGTGAAGCGGTCGCCGGCATCGCCTCGGTGAACGAGGCGGCCGTGACCGGCGAGAGCGCGCCCGTCATCCGGGAATCCGGCGGCGACCGCAGCGCCGTCACCGGCGGCACGCTGGTGGTCTCGGACTGGCTGGTGGTGCGCATCACCGCCGCCCCTGGCTCCACCTTCCTCGACCGCATGATCGCGCTGGTCGAGGGCGCCGCGCGGCAGAAGACGCCGAACGAGATCGCGCTCGACATCCTCCTGGCGGGCATGACGATCATCTTCCTGATCGCCGTCGCCTCGCTGGTGGGGCTGGCGTCATGGAATGGCCAGCCGCCCTCCGTGCCCGTGCTGGCGGCGCTGCTGGTCACGCTGATCCCGACCACCATCGGCGGGCTGCTTTCGGCCATCGGCATCGCCGGCATGGACCGGCTGGTGCGCTTCAACGTGCTGGCCACCTCCGGCCGCGCGGTGGAGGCGGCGGGCGACGTGGACGTGCTGCTGCTCGACAAGACCGGCACCATCACCTTCGGCAACCGGCAGGCGGCGGGCTTCGTGCCGGCGCCGGGCGTGGCGGAGCGCGACCTCGCCGAGGCCGCCGTGCTGGCTTCGCTGGCCGACGAGACGCCGGAGGGGCGCTCGATCCTCTCATTCGCCCGCGAGCGCCACGGCATGGCCGCGCCCGCCTTGCCTGGAGGTGCCGCGGTGGTGCCCTTCACCGCGCAGACGCGCATCTCGGGCCTCGACCTGCCGGGGCGCGGCGCCTTCCGCAAGGGCGCGGTGGACAGCCTGGCGCGCAGCCTTGGCGCCGCGGTGCCCCCGGCGCTGGCCGCCACCATCGACCGCATCGCGCGGCAGGGCGCGACGCCGCTGGCGGTGGCGCGGGACGGCGTGCTGCTTGGCGCCATCGAGCTCAAGGACATCGTCAAGCCTGGCATCCGCGAGCGTTTCGCCGCGCTGCGCCGGATGGGCATCCGCACCGTCATGGTGACCGGCGACAACCGCCTGACCGCCGCCGCCATCGCCGCCGAGGCGGGGGTGGACGACTTCCTCGCCGAGGCCACGCCGGAGAACAAGCTCGCCTATATCCGCAACGCCCAGGGGGAAGGGCGCTTGGTCGCCATGGCCGGCGACGGCACCAACGACGCGCCCGCGCTGGCGCAGGCCGATGTCGGGCTTGCCATGCAGACCGGCACCCAGGCGGCGCGCGAGGCCGGCAACATGGTGGACCTCGACAGCGACCCGACCAAGCTCATCGAGGTGGTGGAGATCGGCAAGCAACTGCTGATCACGCGCGGCGCGCTGACCACCTTCTCGATCGCCAACGACGTGGCGAAGTACTTCGCCATCCTGCCCGCAATCTTCGTCGCCAGCTATCCGGAGCTAAGCGCGCTGAACGTCATGCGGCTGGCCTCGCCGGAAAGCGCCATCCTCTCGGCGGTGATCTTCAACGCGCTGATCATCGCCGCGCTGGTGCCGCTGGCGCTGCGCGGCGTGCGCTACGTGCCGATGGGCGCGGCGGCGCTGCTGCGGCGGAACCTGCTGATCTACGGGCTCGGCGGCATCGTCGCGCCGTTCGTCGGCATCAAGCTCATCGACCTTCTGCTCACCCTGACCAGGATCGCCTGAACCATGCTCGCCCTGCTTCGCCCCGCCTTCGCGGTGGTCGGCCTCTTCACCCTGCTGCTCGGCCTCGCCGTGCCGCTCGGCTTCACCGGCGTCGCGCAACTGGCCTTTTCCGCGCAGGCCAACGGCAGCCTCATCGAGCGTGACGGCAAGGTGGTCGGCTCGGCGCTGCTCGGGCAGGACTTCAGCGCCGACCGCTACTTCCACCCGCGCCCCTCGGCCACCGCCGAGGCCGACCCGGATCACCCCGGCCAGACCCGCGCGGCGCCCTACAACGGCGCCGCCTCGGCCGCCTCGCAACTCGGTCCGACCAGCGCTGCGCTGCTGGCGGCGGTGCGCGAGCGGGTGGCGGCGCTGGGCGGCGGCCCGGTGCCGGCCGACGCGGCCACCGCCTCCGGCTCCGGGCTCGACCCGCATGTCAGCCCGGCCAATGCGGCGGCGCAGGTGGCGCGCGTGGCGGCGGCGCGCGGCCTGCCGGAGGGGCGCGTCGCCGCGCTTCTGCACGAGCAGATCCAGGGGCGGGAACTCGGCCTGCTCGGCGAGCCGCGCGTCAACGTGCTGCGGCTGAACCTGGCGCTCGACGCGCTGCGCTGAACCGGCGGGCGGCGCATCGCCGCCGCCCGCGCCGGGAGCTATGCTGGGTCCATGTCGCCATCCGAATCCCGTGCCGACCGCGAAGCCGGCCGCCCCGACCCCGAGGCGCTGCTGGCGGCGGCGCGGCGCGAGCGGCGCGGGCGGCTGAAGGTTTTCCTCGGCGCCGCGCCGGGGGTGGGCAAGACCTTCGCCATGCTGGGCGAGGCGCATCGCCGCCAGGCCGGCGGCGCCGACATCCTGGTCGGCATCGTCGAGACCCATGGCCGGGCCGAGACGGCGGCTCAGATCGGCGCGCTGCCCGTGCTGCCGCGCGCCCGCATCGCCTATCGCGGACAGGACCTGGAGGAGTTCGACCTCGACGCCGCCCTGGCGCGCCGCCCCGAGATCCTGCTGCTCGACGAGCTGGCCCATGCCAACGCCCCTGGCGCCCGCCACCCGCGGCGCTGGCAGGACGTGGAGGAGCTGCGCGAGGCCGGCATCGAGGTCTGGACGACGATGAACGTCCAGCACCTGGAGGGGCTCTCCGAGGCCGTGGCGCGCATCACCGGGGTGCGCGTCGCCGAGACGGTGCCCGACCGGGTGCTGGCCGAGGCCGACGCCGTGGAGCTGATCGACCTGCCGCCGGCCGAGCTGATCGAGCGGCTGCGGCAGGGCAAGGTCTATCGCGCGGACCAGGCGCAACGGGCGCTGCGCGGCTTCTTCCGCGAGGGCAACCTGGCGGCGCTGCGCGAGCTGGCCCTGCGCCGCACCGCCGAGCGGGTGGATGCCGACGTCACCGGCTACATGCGTGCGAACGCCATTGCCGGCCCCTGGCCCTCGGGCGAGAGGGTGCTGGCCCTGGTGGGCGGGGACCCGGGTGCGGAGGCGGTGGTGCGCCATGCCCGCCGCATCGCCGACGCGCTGCGCGCCCCGCTGCTGGCGCTGCATGTCGAGCGCCCCGCCGCGCCGGAGGATGGCGGCGCCTCCGCCGCCGCGCTGCGGCTGGCCGAGGCGTTGGGTGCCGAGGCCGAGACGGTGGTCGCCCCCGAGTTACCGCGGGCGATCCTGGAGGTTGCCCGGGCGCGCAACGTAAGCCACCTCGTCATCGGCCGGGGCCATGCCTCGGCGCTGCGGCGGCTCACCGGCCGCACCCTCTCCGCCACGCTGCTGCGGCGGGGCTGCGACTTCGCGCTGCATGTCGTCCCGGCCCCCGCCGAGGCGGTGCGGCCGTCGCGCAGCCCGCGCGAATGGCCGCGCCTGCTCGGCTGGGGCGCGACGCTGGGGCTGGTCCTGGCCGCGACGCTGGTCGCCGATGCGACCGACGGCATTGTGCCGGAAGGGGCGATGGGGATGGTCTATCTCGTCGCCATTGTCGCCGCCGCCGTCGGCTTCGGCGCTGTGCAGGGCCTGCTGGCCGCCGTGCTCTCCTTCCTCTGCTGGAACTACCTGTTCCTGCCGCCGCGCCACACCTTCGTCATTGCCGGCGCACAGGATGTCGTCGGTGCCGTGGTTTTCAGCCTCGTTGCGCTGCTGCTGGCGGGGGCGACGGGCGGGCTTGGCCGCTCGGTGCGGGCTGCGCGGGCACGGCTGCGCGGCTTGCGGCGGCTGGTGGAATTCAGCCGCCGCCTTGGCGCGCCTGGGACGCGCGGCGACCTGCTCGACGCGGTGGCGCGCGAGGCTGAGCGGCTCACGCACCATGCCGCCTGCGTGCTGATGCCGCTTCCCCCGGCGCCGGGCGAGACCACCCCGGAGCCGGTGCTGCGCGCCGCCATGCCGGTCATGGCCGAGCCGGATGCGGCCGCGATGGCCGCCGCCCGCTGGGCCCTGGCGCAGGGCCGACCGACCGGACGCGGCACCGACACGCTGTCTGCCGGCACCGCCTGGCAGTTCCGCCCGATGCGCACGGCGCATTCCGTTGTCGGGCTGGTCGGCATCCGGCTGGACGGGGCAGCCGAACTCGATGCCGAGACCGACCGGGCGCTGAACGCCATGCTGGATCAGGCGGCCGTGGCGTTCGAGCGGCTGGACCTGATGGAGGAGCGCGCGCGCGATGCCGCGCGGAGCGAAACGGAGCGGCTGCGCACGGCACTGCTCACTTCGCTTGGGCACGACCTGAAGACGCCACTCACCTCGATCCGCGGCGCCATTGGCACCCTTCGCACCTCTGGCGAAGCGCTATCGGCGGCGGCTCGCGCCGACCTGCTGGCGACCGCAGAGGAGGAGGCCGAGCGCCTCTCCCGCTGGATTGCCAATATTCTTGATATCGTACGGATCGAGAGTGGCGAGGTACGGGTGCGGCGGGAGCTGGTGGACCTTGCTGAGGCTGTGGAAGTGGCGGCCGAGCGCGCCGGGCGCGCGGCCCGGCGCCACATCGGCATCGCGGCGGAGGGTCGCGTTCCGCAACTGCGCCTCGATCCGTTGCTGCTCGACCAAATTCTCGCCAACTTGCTTGATAACGCCCTGAAGTTCTCCGGGCCCGAGGGAAAGGTGACGGTGCGGATGCGACGCGAGGGCCCCGAGGCGGCGATCCTGGTGGAGGATGACGGGCCGGGCATTCCGCCGGCCGACTTGCCGCGGATCTTCGACCCGTTCTTCCGTGCCAGCCGGACCGACCGTGTCGCCGCCGGAAGCGGCCTCGGGCTCGCAATCTGCAATGGGCTGGTGCATGCCATGGGCGGCCGCATCCAGGCGGAAAGCCCGGTGGCAGTTGGGCGCGGCGCCCGCCTGATTGTGCGGTTCCCGGCATGAGTGGCCCCGCGCCCCGCATCCTGGTCGTGGATGACGAGCCGCAGATCCACCGCTTCCTGGGCCCCGCCCTGGAGGCGGCGGGCTACGCGCCACTGCGGGCGGAGACGGCCGCGGAGGCCTTGCGGCTGGCGGCGACGCGCAGCCCGGCACTGGTGCTGCTCGACCTCGGCTTGCCTGACCTCGACGGCAAGGCGGTGCTGGCTCGGCTGCGTGCCTTCTCCACTTCGCCGGTGATCATCGTGTCCGCTCGCGGCAGGGAGGACGAGAAGGTCGCGGCGCTGGACACCGGCGCCGACGACTACGTGGAGAAGCCGTTCGCGCTGGCGGAGCTTCTGGCGCGCGTCCGGGCTGCGCTGCGCCGGGCGGCGGCCGGTGCGCGGCCAGAGGAGGGCGAAGGGCAGGTGACGGTGGGTCCGCTGGAACTGGACCTGGCGCGCCGCGTGGCGCGGGTGGAAGGCGGCGAGCCACTGCACCTGACGCCGCGTGAATGGGACCTTCTGGCGGCGCTTGCGCGCGCCGGGGCCGGGCGTATCGTTACCCAGCGGCAGTTGCTGACGGCCATCTGGGGCCCTGCCCATGCCGAGGACGCGCAGTACCTCCGGGTCTATGTCGGGCATCTCCGCCAGAAGCTCGGTCCTGCGGGAACGCTCATCCGCACGGAGCCGGGCGTGGGATACCGGCTGGAGGTGCCGTAGCACCACCGCTGGCCGCCTTCGCATTCCGATCTTTGCTCGGCCTCCGCGCGCGTGGCCGGGTTGGGGCTGGCTTAGGCGGCCTCCTTCCGTGCGCCGGCTCGATCTCCCCGCTCCTTATGACCCTCGGAATGGGGGACGCTTCACCCAGGCGTCGCCACGCAGCCCATGTTGCCGGCCATACTCGAAAAGCGGGCGCATGTAGGCCTGGTCGAAGGGCTTGTCATACTCCACGGTGAAATCCCGCCCGATATAGGCGAGATTGTAATCCACTCCGTCTCGTTCGGCGGCGGCGTAGATCCGCAGCACGTCGTTGTAGCTGCTGGCGGAGATCATCGCGGTGATGGCACGGCCGGTGATGCCGATCGTCCGGCGGTCCACCGAGGCCCATTCGGGATCCAACCGCCCGTTGCGAATCACCCAGGCCCGGGCTCGCGCCACCGGCAACCGGCGCGACAGCCGCTCCCGGCGGAACTGCGAAACACTGGGAGGATAGAGGAAGACCTGGGCAAAGGCGCCGCCGTCCACATGCAACTCCTGGAAGGACTGGCCGTCCAGCGTGACGTCGAACAGCACCGGGGAGAAGGCTCCGGGGATAGCGGATGAGGCGAGTAGAATCCGGCGCACCGTATCCAGCGCCTTGGGATGCCCGCTCTTGGCGATTGCGCCGATATTCCAGATGACCGGCATCTGCGCGTCCAGGTCGGAGGTGGCGATCAGCAGCATCCGGCCGCCATCATAGGCGCTGGCGATCTCGGCGAGCATCATCTCGTCAAGGTAGCGGGAGATGGTGCGGAACAGCGGCGTGTTGTCCGCCATGCCGTCGTTCCAGATCGCCGCCGTGTACCAGCGCTGCACGAGCACGTCCGCCAGGGTGATGTCGGTATAGACGCTCTTCAATCTCGCGTCCCAGTCGCTGCCGAGGAAGGCGAAGGGCGCGCTCAGCGCGCCGGTGCTGATGCCGGTGACCAGGAAAAAGGTGGGACGGTCGCCGCGCTCGGTCCAGCCGTTCAGCAGCCCAGCGCCAAAGGCTCCATTCTCACCGCCGCCCGAGATGCCGAGCAGATCCAGGTCCAAAAGTGGCACGGTCGTGGGCAGGCCACGCGAGGCAAGCTGGCGCTCGGCAGCGGCCACGAACTCCTGCTGGAGCCCAGCCTGGCCAGCGGCCTCGGTCGGGAAGAAGCGCTCATTTCGCACCCCCAGCACCGTCGCGGCGCTGGCCTGCCCTCGTGGCACCGCGGCAAGCCGCGTCGGAACGGCGCAGCCGGACAGGCTGGTGCTCAGTGCGCCGCCGGCGGCGAAAGCGAGCAGAGCACGGCGGGTGGGGAGGGGAGGGCACCCTCTCCTGGAGAAGCGGGACATCAGCGACCTCGTCTCGTGGCAAGCTGCATCACCGGGTTCCCTCCTTCTCCGGTCCGCCAGGCCTGCTCCGGCGCGGCACCGGTTTGGCGGCCATCCCGCAGCGGTGATGCGGCACCCTGCCCGGGAGCGGAAGCGCAACCTGTATCGAAAAACTGGCGGTTGCGCCGGCGCTTACGGCCCAGAGGCTCAGGCTCAGGCTCAGGCTCAGGTTGAGAGCAAGAAGGGGACAACCTCGCGTCCTCAGGAGTTCACCGCGAACTCTTGCCGGAGCCGCCTCGGAAAGGACGCTGGGAGGCCGGGTTGCCTGCGCTGAAGCACCTGCGCCGGCTAGGACGTCGCAGACCCTCGTGCGGCTGGCGCGGCGACTTTGGGGCCGTAGGGAAAATAGGGGGGATGATCGCCGATGGCGGTCATGTCCACTTCGACCAGCGCCGGCCCCTGCACCGCCAGGGCCTCGGACACCGTAGCCCCGAAGGCCGCGGGATCGCTGACCCGCCAGAATGGAAGCCCGGCAAGTCCCGCGACGCCTGCGAGATCCGGAGCCACCAAGGTGTCGAACCGCCGCCGGCCGCTCGCCACGGCATCCTGGATATGGCGGATGACGCCATAGCCCCGGTCGTTCATCACCAGGATCACCATGTTCAATTGCTCCTGCACCGCCGTCCACAACTCACCCATGTTGAGGAAGAAGCCGCCGTCCCCGGTCATCGCCACGGTTTTCGAGCGCCCGGCGGCCAGAGCGGCACCGATGCCCAGGCACAGTCCCTGCCCGATGCCGGCACCGACCGGGTAGATGTTCGTCCTCGGGTCGCTCAAGGCGAAGAGCTTGTTGCCCCAGGTGCTATTGTTGATGGTGATGTCGCGGGCCCAGACCGCCTCGCGCGGCACCACGGCGCGCAGTTGCTCGGCGAACCCCGCATAAGGTCCGAGAGAGGCCCTGAAGGCCGCCTGGGTGTCCCGCTTCAGGCGGCGGAACTCCTCGCCGAAGGCGGCATCGGCCTCGTACCGGCCAGCCAGCCGCGCCGCCAATGCCTCCAGCGTCAATGCGGCATCGCCCCGCAGGAACAGCGTGTTCGGGTAGGTGCGGCCATCCGCCAGAGGATCGACATCGATCTGCACCAGGTTCTTCGGCAGGGGCACTGAAAAGTCGCCGGTCTCGTGCCCGCGCAGCCGCGAGCCGGCAACGAGCATCAGATCGACGCTGCCGTAGAAGGCCTCAACGCCG
Organism: Roseomonas sp.; assembly: GCA_035556695.1. Lineage (GTDB taxonomy): Bacteria > Pseudomonadota > Alphaproteobacteria > Acetobacterales > Acetobacteraceae > Pseudoroseomonas. Next base: position 293,083 of record DATMFR010000014.1, on the reverse strand, counting down.
CTCAGGCCCTGGCCGTTCAAGGCGCCAAGATTCATCGGGTGGTCTTCCGGAACAACGCCCCGGCCGGCCCAGCTGGTCACCATGCCGAAGCCCATCCCGAGCAGGGCCAAGGCAGGCTTGCCCGCGCGCGCCGCGCCACGGCCGAGCCACAACATGGGCCGCCTGGCCTGCAGCACGCGGGCGACAAGCTGCTCCAGGGCGGCCTCGGTTGGCGGGAGCGGCGGAGGCAACGGCAGCACAAAGCCATCAAGCGTCGCGGGCCGTGGCAGTGTTGCCCGCTGGATGTCGGTGGGCACCTCGACGCTCACGGGTCCCATGGGCGGCGTCAGCGCATCGGTCGCGGCGCGGGTCAGGACGCCCAGGGCCTCGCTCGCCGATCGGATGCGGTAGGCCGACTTTCCCGAGGACCGCAGCATGCCGAGCTGGTCGGGAACGTCATGCACCGTGCCCATGCCGCGATCGACGAAGCGGGTCGATGTCTGCCCGGTGATGTGCAGGAGCGGCGTGCCGGCGAAGCGCGCCTCCACCAGCCCCGCCACCACATTGGCCGCGCCCGGCCCCGTGCTGGTGAAGACGCAGCCCAGGCCGCCGGAGGCGCGGGCATGGCCATCCGCCATGTGCCCCGCGCCCGCCTCGCCGCGCGCCATCACGAAGCGCACGGCATTCCGCCGCGAGATCGCATCCAGCATGGGAATGTTGTGGACCGAGACGACACCGAAGGCGGTTGATACCCCGCAGGCGTCGAGGAACTCCGCGATGAGGTCGCTGACCGTGTAGGTGTCCGGCATCAGGCAAGCCCGTCCATGTTGCTGCGTTGGAAAGGTCAGTGGGCACTAGGCCGCGCCGTCACTGGAGCTTGATGCCGGCCTCCCGGATCACCGCCCCCCATTTCGCATGTTCCGCGCGGATGCGCGCACCGAAGGCCTCGGGCGCATCGCCGATCGGCGTGGCGCCCAGATCAGCCAGCTTCTGCACCGTCGCCGGCTGCGCCAGCCCGGCCGCCAGGATGGATTGCAGGCGCCCGATGATCGCATCCGGCGTGTTTCTTGGCGCCACCACGCCAAACCAGGCGGTCACCTCATAGCCCGGAAGGGTCTCCGCGATCGCGGGGATATCCGGAGCGCCGCTCCAGCGCTTGGCGCCGGTCACGCCGATGCCGACCAATGCGCCGGAGCGCACATGCGGCAGGATCGACGGCAGGTTATCGAGGCCGTAGCTGAGCCGGCCTGCGAGCAGATCGGGCATCATGGCCGAGGAGCCGCGGTAGGAGACGTGGTCGGCCTCGATGCCCGCCTGGATGCGGAACAACTCGGCGGCGAGATGCGTGGTGCCGCCAATGCTGGTCTCGCCATAGGCCAGCCGCCTCTGCTTCGCCAGGGCGATCAGCTCGGCCGCGGTCTTCACACCCAGGCCGGGATGCGCCGCGAGGAGGTTGGGCACCTCCGCGATCTGCGTGACGGGAACGAAGTCGCGTAGCCCGTCGAAGCCCGGATCGCTGTAGAGAAAGCTGTTGATGGCCAGTGGCCCGGGTGAGCTCAGCAGCAGCGTGTAGCCATCCGGCTCGGCGCGGGCGGCCTGCGCGGCGCCGATATTGCCGCCCGCGCCGGAGCGGTTGTCCACCACCACCGGCTGGCCGAGAGCCTGGGCCAGGATGTCGGCGGCAACCCGGGCCAGGATGTCGCTCGTGCCGCCCGCCGGGAAGGGGCAGATCATCCGGATCGGGCGCGTCGGCCAGTCGTCCGTGGTGGCGTGGGCGCTGCGAGCGGCCAGTGCCGCCGCCACGCCCTTGAGCCAAGCCCGGCGTGTCGGTGTGACATGCCGCAAAACCGGTCGATCCGCAGTCATGGCGTCCGCTCCCTTCGATGTTTGCCTGGCCGCGTCGTTGGCGGCTGAACGGGTATGATCAGTCCTTGCCTGGCCGCGATCCTTGGTTCGTTGTCTCGGCCTCCTCCGGGGGGAGGGACGGTGGCGGGCGTAGCGGCGCCGCACCGGTGCCCGACCAGCGCCCGACCGGCGCAGGGCTGCGCAGCACGCCGCCCTCCGGCAGCGGGACCTCCCGCCAGAAGCCGGTGACGCGCAGATGTGGGTCCTGCAGCAATGCCGCCACGTCGTTGACCGGTGCCACCGGGATGTCGAGCGGCTCCAGCATCCGCATCCATGCCGCCGTCTCGCGCTCGGCGAGCGCGGCGCCGACCAGTCCGTAGGCGTGGTCGATATGGGCGAGCCGGGCGGTATGGTCGCGCAGGCGCGGATCGGCCTCCAGCTCCGCCTCGCGGCCCAGCGCGCGGAAGAAGGCGCGCCAATGCGCCTCGGTGTAGAGGAGCACGGCGATATAGCCGTCCCGCGTGCGGTAGGGGCGGCGCTGGCGCGAGATCAGCCGGGCGTAGTGCGGGCCGCCCTGTGGCGGGTCGAAGGCCAGTCCGCCCAGATGGTCACCGAGCACCAGATCGGCGAAGGTCTCGAACATCGGCACCTCGACCTCCGCCGCCTGCCCGGTGCGCTCGCGTTGCAGGAGGGCCGCGGTGACGGCCTGTGCCAGATGGATGCCGACCACCCGGTCGCTCAGGGTAAGCGGCACATAGGCCGGCTCGCCCGTGCCGTTGGCGCGGCCGATGACGTCGGCCAGCCCGCTGGCGGCCTGGATCAGGTCGTCATAGGCCGGGCGCGCGGCATAGGGGCCGCCCGAGCCGTAGCCCACCGCCGAGGCCACGATCAGCCTCGGGTTCACCGCCGCGAGGGTGGCGCGGTTGAGGCCAAGCCGTCCGGCGGCATCGGGCCGCATGTTGTGCACCAGCACATCCGCGTCCGCCACCAGCCGGCGCAGCGCCGCCTGCCCGGCGGGGGCTTTCAGGTCCAGCACCACGCTCCGCTTGTTGCGGTTGAGCTGGGCGAAGATGGCGCCGCCCTGGCCGGCGCGGCGCATCACGTCGCCGCCCGGAGGCTCCACCTTCAGCACCTCGGCGCCCTGATCGGCCAGCAGGCGGGTGGCATAGGGGCCCATCACCACGGTGGTGACGTCGATGACCCGCAACCCGTCCAGAGGCCCCATCCTCCCGCCTTCGCTCATTCCTTCGGAATGCCCGCGGCGTCCACCAGCTCGCGCCAGGTGACGAGCTGCTCGCGCACGAAGCCGCCCAGCTCGTCGGGCGTGCCGGAGAAGGCATCGAAGCCGATCGCGGCAAAACGCGCCTTCACCTCCGGCTGCGCGATGCTGCCGCGGATCGCGGCGTTCAGCGCGCCGATGACCTCAGGCGGCGTGCCAGCCGGGGCGAAGACGCCGTTCCAGGAGGTGATGTCGAAGCCGGTCAGCCCGGCCTCGTGGAGGCTCGGCGCGTCCGGCAGCAGGGCGGAGCGCTCCTTGGTCGTCACGCCCAGCAGCCGGAGCTGACCGTCGCGCACATGGCCAAGGCCGGCTGCGATGTCCACCAGCATGCAGTCCACCCGCCCGGCGATCACGTCGGTCATGGCCGGCGGGGTGGAGCGATAGGGGACGTGGAGCATTTCCGTCCCGGCCATCCGCGCCATGGTGGCGCCGCCGACGATTCCCGTGCTGTTGCCGCTCGCATAGCTCATCTGGCCGCGCCGTTCGCGGATCAGCCTGAAGAACTCGGCGGCATCCTTGGCCGGCGACTTGGCGCCGACCACCAGCATGAAGGGCAGGTTGCCCACGCGCGCGACCGGGGCGAAATCCGCCACCGGGTCGTAGTCCAGGTGCTTCATCAGCGCCGGATTGGCGGAATGCGTGGTGTTGGTGGTGACGAAGAGCGTGTGCCCATCCGGCGGCGCATGCGCGGCGGCGACGGCGGCGATGACGCCGCTGCCGCCAGCCCGGTTCTCCACGATGACGCTGGCGCCATCCAGCCTCTCGGTCAGGAGTTGGGCCAGGATGCGCGCCACTGCATCGGTCCCGCTGCCGGCGGCGAAGGGCACGATCAGCGTGATCGGACGGGAGGGCTTCCAGGCCTGCGCGAGGGCGGGAAGGGGCAGGGTAGCGGCCAGCAGGCTGGCCATCAGCGCGCGGCGGCGCATCAGGCGTGATCCCTGGCGGAGCGGATCACCTTGGCCGGGTCCTCCCCGTAAGGCGGGGCATAGATCACCAGCACCTCCACCGGCTCCTCGCTGACGACGGTGAAGACATGCTCTTCGCCGGCGGGGAAGAAGCAGCAGGCCCCCGGGCCAAGCTCCCGTGACTGGCCGCCCACCTCGGCGCGGGCGCGGCCGGAGAGAATGTAGCAGGCCTGTTCCAGCCCGGGATGGGCATGCGGGAGGGCGCCGCTGCCGCGCGCGATGGTGCCGTGCAGCACCTCCATCTGGGTGGCGCCGACGGTCTCCGGCGCAATCAGCCGACGGTTGACGGTGCCGGTGTGGTTGGCGGGGCTGTAGGGCTCCACCTCCTCAGGCAGAACAAAATACTGGCGCGCAGGCGCGGCGGACATGGTGGCTTTCCTCCCGGCATGGCCGGGTTTCCCGGCTCTCCGGAGGAATTGCGGGGCAGAGGCCGCGGGAAGACAACTGAAAGTTTCTGTACGACTGATAGCGTTTCTTTATCAATCGCCCTGGCTGACGGGTTGTAGGTCGCTACGGCGCGCAAGGCACTCCCGCAACACGGCGAGGAAGGCTTCCGCCGCCGGTGAAAGGGAGCGGCCCGCGCGGCGCACCAGCGCAATCGGGCGCGTCAGCGGCGGCCCGCCGATCGGCAGCGCGCGCAGGTCCGGAATCACCTGCATCTCCACCGCCGTGGAGGGCAGCACCCCCAGGCCCAGCCCCGCCCGTACCATGCCGACCAGCGTGCCCGTACTCACCGCCTCCTGCGCCGGTTGCACCGGCAGGCCGAGGGCGGCGAAGGCCTGATCCACCGCGTGGCGGATGCCGCTGTTCGCCTCCGGCAGCAGCAGAGGCACCTCGCCCAGCTCGCGCAGCGTGACCGAGCAGCGTGCCGCGAAGCCATGTTCGCGCGGGAAAATCAGCAACAACGGGTCGTCGAACAGGTGCTGCACCTCCAGCTCGCCATCCTCCGCGACGCTGCCGCCGATGCCGAAGTCAACCAGCCCGGCGCGCACCATCTCGCCCACCGGCCCGGTGACCGCCTCGCGCATCCGCACGCGCAGCCCGGGGCTGGAGACGCGCAGCCGTGCGATCACCTCGGGCAGCACGGTGGAGGCGAGGGAGGGCAGGGTGGCCAGATCGACCCGCCCCGTGCGCAGCGTGGCGTGATCCTGCACCCGCTCCAGCACCGTATCCAGCTCGGCCAGCAGCGGCGCCAGGGCGCGGGCGAATTCGGCGCCGATCCGGGTCGGGGTGGCGGTACGGGTCGTGCGGTCCAGCAGCCGCACGCCCAGTGCCTGCTCCAACTGGCGGAGCTGCACGGTGAGGGCGGGCTGGGTGAGATGGAGTTGGCGCGCGGCGGCGGTGAAACTGCCCAGCCGAACGATGGCAAGAAAGGCGCGCATCTGCCGCAGCGTGACGGACGTCATGAGCCTCCCTTGAGGCGGGCGGGGAAGGAGCGGTCGCCGCGCCTAGTCTATAAAGCGTCTTTATGAATGGAGACGGAAGATTTCAATTGTCGCATAGGCGGCCTGACGGTTCAATCGGGGCGGAGGCCACGCCGCCAGCAGGAGGGAGCGACCCGCCCGGCGGCGTGATAGGGGCCGCCAGAGGGGGAAACGCAGCGAATGGACTTCCGCCACACCGCCGAGCAGGAGGCCGTACGCGCCGCCGTCGAGCGCATCTGCGCCGGCTTCGACGACGCCTACTGGACCGAGCGCGACCGTGACGGCCGTTTCCCGACCGAGCTGCACCAGGCGCTGGCGCGGGATGGCTGGCTCGGCATCTGCATGCCCGAGGCCTATGGCGGTGCCGGGCTCGGCATCACCGAGGCGGCGATCATGATGCAGGCCATCTCGGAATCCGGCGCCGGCATGACGGGCGCCTCGGCGGTGCACATGAACATCTTCGGCCTCAACCCGGTGGTCGTCTTCGGCACGGAGGCGCAGAAGCGGCGCATGCTGCCGCCACTGATCGCCGGGCAGGAGCGTGCCTGCTTCGCGGTGACGGAGCCGAACACCGGGCTCGACACCACCCAGCTCCGCACCCGCGCTGAGCGCCGCGGCGACCGCTACGTCATCCACGGGCAGAAGGTCTGGATCTCCACCGCGCAGGTGGCCGAGAAGATCCTGATCCTGGCGCGCACCACGCCCATCGAGGAGGTCGGCAAGCGCACCGAAGGGCTCAGCCTGTTCTACACCACCCTCGACCGCCGCCGCGTCGAGGTGCGCGAGATCGAGAAGATGGGCCGCAAGGCCGTGGACTCCAACCAGCTCTTCATCGACGGGCTCGAAGTGCCGGTGGAGGACCGCATCGGTGAGGAGGGCCAGGGCTTTGACTACATTCTGCACGGGCTGAACCCGGAGCGTATCCTGATCGCCGCCGAGGCGCTGGGCCTGGGCTATGCGGCGCTGCGCCGCGCGACGGGCTATGCGAAGGAGCGCGTGGTCTTTGGCCGGCCGATCGGGCAGAACCAGGCCATCCAGCACCCGCTGGCGGAGAACTGGATGGAGCTGGAAGCGGCGCAGCTCATGGTGATGAAGGCCGCCTGGAGCTACGACCAGGGCCTGCCCTGCGGCGCGGCGGCGAACGCGGCCAAGTACCTGGCCGCCGAGGCGGGCTTCAAGGCCTGCCAGCAGGCGGTGATGACGCATGGCGGCTTCGGCTATGCGCGGGAATACCAGGTGGAGCGCTACCTGCGGGAGGTGATGATCCCGCGCATTGCCCCGGTCAGCCCGCAGCTGATCCTCTGCTTCATCGCGGAGAAGGTGCTCGGACTGCCGAAATCCTACTGAGCCGCGCGGGAGGAACGGCATGCCTGGGCCGGGGTGTGAGAGCCTGCCCAAGGGGGCGTGACTGCTGGCGAACGACGTCGCACGCTTACGGGAGGCAATGACGTGCAGTTCTGCAGAGGGCGATGAAAGCACGATCCCTGCACATCGGCACCGGAGGCCAAAGGGGGAGGGGTAAGCGACCGAGCGGCGGCTCCAGCAAATCCGGTCGGTTCTGACCCGGAAGATTTCTCCGCCCAGCATATAGCTGGGTGCGCCGTTAGAACGGCGCTCCAGCGCCGTCAGCATGTCCGCCACGCGCCGCTCCACCCAGCGCGCATTTCACAGCGATGACGGCCTCGCTTAGCTCAGGCAGCTACTCCCGCTCCATCGCCATCAGATGGATACGCATTTCCGCAGCAGGGCTTGGGACGGATCGGCGATAACAAGAAGGTTGGCCAAAGCTCGATGGTCCTGGCTCTTGCGGATCATGGACAGGGGGAGGCGGCTGCAGGGCAGGCTTGGCCGCAGCCGTGGGGATCGCCATGCCAGGCCGCAACCGCACCTTGAGTCCAGATAGAGTACGGCCACCCTGCTTCCCGCAAAGGAACAGCCGCGCTTCCCGATCGCCTGCACACAGGGGGCGGCGATTTCCGCTATCGGAAGCAGGTCGGTGGACACCGCCGTCGGCCTGACCGCCCCGCTAAAGTGCAGCAGCTTTCGTATCTGCGGCGCTCCCGCTCTCACGCAGGATCGGTACGTGCCGCCGCGATGCGGGCCTGCCGAACCGGTCCCGCTACTGCATCATGACCTCACCCGTGATCTGCAGGTCCTGCTGCTTATTGAAGGTCAGTGCTTTCAGCTGCTTATCGGCGGTCTGGATGACGACGACGCCGCGGCCCATGTCGACCGCGACGATGCGGCTGGCAGGAAAGCGCTGCTCCATCGCGTTTAGCAACATCACCTCGATCACACCGCGGGGCGTGTTGTCTCCGCTGACGCGACGCAACACCTCGGCCCGGAGGTCGGGCGCCAGTTCGTTCAGTTCGGCGGCCTGGAACTCGCGTGAGCCCATGCTGCTCTGTGCGGTGGCCGGATCGGTTGCGAAAGCCAGAATGCAACTCGCCAGAGCTGGCATGATGACGAGCGACGGACGGAGCTCCATGGGATTCATCCTTCTGCGAACCACCGAAGTTCGGGCACCCCCTCCGCAAGAGGGAGGGTGCGGCCGCGCCCCGGCCTGGTAGGACGTAGAATGCGGAAAAATGCGCATGAATGGATGAGCGTGAGATCCCCGGATTACGCCAGGAATCCCAAAACGAAGGTTTGTCTTGCTCAGCTTCGTTGGTTTGGCTTCCGATAAGGCATCACGGCAGCCCGAGCACCGAACCGCCCGGCTTGGTTTGGTCGGCCCTTGTGGCGTCACCGCGTGATCCAGAAGACATACCCGGACGACCAGGAATGCAAACGGCCGCCCTCCCACGCCTGATTGTCTCACCCGACGAGCAGAAGGTTTTCCCTAGCAGGGAGCGGTCTGAATCTGCACTGCGCCCGGCGCACGTTTTCTCGACGCTGGACGTGGAACCTGCGCGCCAGTTTGACGCCTGGCGCGCGCAGTGCGGATCATTCGTGGAAGTGACCCCGCCAGCGAAAGGCGATTCCGGCTACTCCGCGCGCTGTACCGTCTGGAAGCTCGGTTCCTTTGCGCTGTGCGGCATGGCGGCTGAGGGCGCGCATTACCGACGCGTCCCGGCCCAGGTGCGGCGCGACGCACTGGATCACTGGGTGATCAGGTTGGCGCGCCGTGGCAGTTTCGGCATGCGCACGACGCGTGGCTTCGCCACCGTGCCGGCCGGCTTGCCATTCGTATTCTCCCTCGCTAACGCCTTTGAAGTGGAGCGGCCGGAAAGCGACTGGATCAGCCTCGTCGTGTCCCGAGAAACCTTCCCGGGCCTCACCTACGTCATCGACGAGCATCTGCACATGCCGCTCGACGGGAGCCTGGGCATACTGCTCGGACGCTATATGGACGTGCTCGAGGCTCAACTTCCAGATATGACGGAGGCTGACCTGCCACGCCTCGCCGCGGCAACGCGCGCGATGATCGCGGCCTGCATTGAACCCTTACCCAGCAGAAGCGAGGCTGCGGCACCGATGATCGAGCATGTGCGGATGGAGCGCGCACGCCAGGCGATCCGGCAGAACCTGCACTCGCCGACGCTGACGCCGAAGCACCTCTGCCGCCTTGTCGGCATGTCGCGGTCGCAGCTTTACCGCATGTTCGAACCCATGGGCGGTGTGGCCCGCTACATCCAGGCGGAACGTCTGCGCGAGGCCCATCGCGTGCTCACGGATTCCACCAACAGGCGCGGCATCCACGAAGTGGCGGAGAACTTGGGCTTCTTCGACCCTTCCGCCTTCAGCCGAACCTTCCGGCGCGAGTACGGCTGCACGCCGAGCGATGTGCGTGCGGCAGGACTTTCGGGGGGCGGCGAGGTCACCCGGCGAAGGCCGCCGGTGCAGCGCGGGGAGGCTGGCACCCTCGCAGACGTGTTGCGACTGCTCCAATGAGCCGCACCTTGGTGGCACGGAGACGCCGAGCACAGGACCCGCCGCCACCGCGCCTTGAACCCGGTGCGCCGCGTCGTGGCGCGTTCCGAGAGTTCTCCGCAGAAGCCTCCATGGCTTTCGTGATGTCACCAAGCGAATGCGGCAAGGAGGACAACCGTGACCTGGAGCTTTCGAAGTCATCGCGCGCGTCCTGCGATCCAGCAGTGGCACGGGGGACATCCATGGACGCAGCGAAGGCCTTCAAGGCGACTTGACGGAAAGAGATCCTCATCGATCTCGGCCTGCGGGGTGGCGGTGCACCCGGCGCCTCCCGCTTCACCCTGCCGGCCATGCCAGGGGTCCTGGCAACCCAGAACGCCATCCCGATGCCCTTCTTCGGTACCCCCCCTTTGCCGTGCCGGGCCTCAGCCTAGTCACGTTGGTCATCATGGTTGGTGTCGGCTGTGGTGGCTCCGCTGGACCCAGGCGGCGTGGCACGCCGGCGAGGACTTCGGCAGCGGAGAGGAGCCCCGGTGGTGGCGGAACGGACGGCGGGCGGTCCGCTGGCGCCATTGGCAGCGCTGGCGCTGGTGGGTGACCGGCGCCGGCACCTTGGGCAGTCTGCCGTACAACGCTGCCGTGGTGACGCAGATCGTGGTCTGTGGCTGCCTTCCACCGAGCTCCCTCGTACATCGTCATGACGTGCATCGTCAGCACACTGACGGCTCCGGTGGTGGAGGTTCTGCTGGGCAGCTATCGGAAGCCTTCTGAAGGAAGTCGCTACGTCCCCGGCCCAGGCTCTGCGCACCTGCTCCAGGGAGAGCGCGGTGGGCCGGGCATGCTCCGGCCGCAGACCAGGACGCTCGGAGCAACCCTCCCTCCCTTTCAGAAACGGGGCACGCTGTTGCGCGCCGGTTTCGGACTGCTGCCAAGCGGCGGAACCGCGGCTGCGCTCCCTGACCGTGTCTGCGGGCGAAGGACGGGACAGGGCCGCCCCTGAGAAGGCGAACTGTCATGCAAATCGGGATTAATTGCCATATATTGGGAATTGACCGTTTTCCCCAATGATGCCATGGATTTTGCGGCGGCAGGTGCCGCGCCCGTGCGGGCTTTCGTCCAGCGTTGTGGGCTGCACCTGCTCAGGCGAGGAGGAAGCGATGAAAATCAAACCCACGGGCGAGATCCTGGGCGCGGATGTGCTCGAACTCGATTTGTCTCGGCCGCTCGACGACCAGCAATTTGCCGAGGTTCTGCGCGCGCTGGGGGAGCATGGCGTGCTCCGCTTTCCCCAGCAGAACCTGACGTCGCAACAACTGAAGGCGTTCTCGGAGCGCTTCGGGCGGTTGCAGACCTCGGTGACGGGCACCTTCGTCGATCCCGACTGTCCTGAGGTCGGCTATCTCTCGAACATCGTCGAGAACGGGAAGCCGATCGGCCTCGCCGATGCCGGCCAGGACTGGCACACCGACATGTCCTATAACCAGACGGTCGGCTTCACGAACGTCCTCTATGCCCTGAAGGTGCCCCGCCGCGACGGCAAGGCGCTTGGTGCCACGGTCTTCGCCGACATGCATGCGGCCTACGACGATCTGTCAGACGACCTCAAGATCCGCCTGAAGGACGCGACCGCGACGCATGACTTCAACAAGTTCTGGGAGAACATGCGCAACCAGCCCGGCAGCCACCGGCCGGCGCTGACCCCGGAGCAGCGGGCGAAGCGTCCGCCCTCGGTCCATCCGGTCTTCCTGACCCACCCGATCACCGGGCGCAAGGTGCTGTACTGCAATCCCGGCTACGCGATCCGCATCAACGAGCTGCCGGAAGCCGAGAGCGATGCCGTGCTCGCGCATCTGTTCGAGCACCAGCTGCAGCCCAAGTATCAGTACACGCACCGTTGGACGGAGCGGGACGTCCTGATGTGGGATCACATCGGCACGCTGCACAACGCCATCCCCGACTACCGGCCGGACGAGCTCCGCTTCATGAAGCGCTGCCAGGTGATGGCGGACCTCATCTTCAAGCCGGAGTTCGTCCAGGGAGCGCTGGCCGCCGCGGCCTGACGCCCAGGTGTCCGACGCGGCGCCAGGGGAGGGTTCCCCGGCGCCGCCTTTAGCATAACGCAATGACCATGGAGGCCAGGCTCGATGGACGAGTCCCGGAAGGCGGCCCTGATCCTGGGTTGCCAGCAGGCGGTATTGCGCTTCTACAGCGCGCTGGACGCGGGTGACTTCGCTGCCGTTGCGGCGGCGATGGCTCCAGAGGGTGTCTGGCACAGACAGGGCAAGCACCTGCGGGGTCCGGAGGAGGTGGCCGCGGCGCTTACCGAGCGTCCCGCAGGGCGGATTACCGCGCATCTCGTGCAGAACCTCGTCATCGACCTATTCGACGAGACCACCGCCGAGGCCCGCTTCCATTCCCTGGTCTATCGCCACGATGCCGGGCCGGGTGCCGAAGGTCCCGCGCCGCTCGGCGCGCCGCTCTCGATCAGCCGGTCCCGTGACCGCCTTCGCCTGGAGGGCGAAGAGTGGCTTGTGGTGGAGCGGGGCTCCGCCCGAGTCTTTGGAGGGTAAGTCTTTCGCCCATCAAGGTAGCTGCGCGGCAATCTGGGTGGCGGCGGATTGAAGATCGGCGACCAGATCCGCCTCGATGGCGGCGTTGTAGTCGCCCCGCGCCATGACGCGCGTGAGGCTGCCCCGCACCTGCGAGCGGTCGCGTGACAGCACGGGGACGGCGATCGCTGCCAGCGACGGATTGAACTGCCCGACCGTCGTCATGTGTCCCTTCCGGCGCAGACGGGCGAGCGCGCCCCGGAACTCACGCCAGTCGGGGCCGAGGCCGGCCGCCACGATCTCCGCTTGGCGAAGCAGATAAAGCGAGCGGATCCGGTAGGCCGGAAGGGAAGCGAGGATCACCAGGGAGGCGGCGCCCCGGAAGAGCGGCAATGGCAGGCCCCGCGCGCGGAGGATCTGAATGGACTGGCTCCCGGCCTGGATCCGCTCGGGCCCTTCCTTGTGCACGCAGAGGACCCTGTCCCGGTACAGGCTCGAGAGCAGCACGATGCTGTTCGGCAGGGCGCTGCTCAGCCCTGGCATGATGCGCTGACCGGCCTGCAGAAGCGGATCGGTGAGATGCATCATGCGGTCGAGCTCGATCACGCGCGGCCCTAGCGAATAGAAGCCGTTGCCGGCCTGGGCGAGCAGCCCCACGTCGCAGAGCGTCCGCAGATAGCGGTAGGCGGTCGACTTGGTGTAGCCGAGCCGCTCCAGGACATCCTCCACGCGCAGCACCGGCAGATCGACGGAGAATAGGTCCAGGATGTCGAAGATGCGACCGATGCTGCCATCGCCCCGTGCAGCAGGCGTGGCCACCTCCTCCTGATCCTCGCTGGTGCTGGCCATGATGTCGGGCGGGCGGTCCTGATCTGACTGAGGCGCGTCCTGTCGCGGGGGAGTCATCCCGCCGAGATCGCCGAAACCATCGGAAATGGCAACAGGCCGCCCGGCCCTTCCTGCGCCTCGCTTCTTGGTGCGCCCATCCTCCTGCGGAATTTATCCAATGAAATCTTACAAAGTGGGAATTGACGTTTCCATGTCATATCGGGAAAAGTTCTTACGTCCAAGAAAAGCAGGGCACCACAAATGGCGATGCCCGGGGGAGAAGCTGCCTCTTGCCAGTTCCGTCCATGTCCACTCCGGTAGCCCGCCGGCGCCCCCTGCTGCTGGCCTGCGTTTTTGCAACGACCCTTGGCCTCGTGCCCTGCAAGGTGAGGGCCCAGGGGTATCCCACGCGGCCGGTCGAGCTCGTTGTCGCTTATGCGCCTGGCGGGGCGACCGATCTTGTCGCCCGCGTCGTGGCACGCGGGATCTCGCCGGCGCTCGGGCAGCCCGTGGCGGTCGAGAACCGCGGCGGCGGCGGCACGCTGATCGGCACGCAACTTGTCCAGCGCGCGGAGGCGGATGGGCAGATCCTGCTCTACGGCACCAATGCCTTCGTGAACTCGGCCGTGCTGCGCGCGCCCCCGCCCTACGATCCGCTGCGCGACTTCGCGCCGGTCGGGCTGGTAGCGGTTCAGCCGCTGGGCCTCGTCATCCGGTCGGGCCTGAAGGCCGGCTCGGTCGATGAACTTGTAGCCCTGGCGAAATCCGCGCCTGGCACGCTGAACTTCGCCTCTTCGGGCAACGGCTCCGGCCAACACCTGGCCGGCGAGCTGTTCGGCCTGCAGGCGGGTGTGGAATTGGTGCACGTGCCCTATCGCGGCGCCGGGCCGGCGCTCAACGATCTGCTAGGCGGGCGCGTGGACCTGATGTTCACCTCGCTCTTCGGCATCATGGACCATATCCGCGAAGGCCGCCTGCGCCTGCTCGCCACCACCGGGGCGCATCGCTCGCCTGCGGCGCCCGATGCGCCCACGGTGGCCGAGGCCGGGGTCCGCGGCTACGCCTACACCACCTGGCAGGGTCTCTTTGCGCCGGCCGGTACTCCGGCGGCGGCGGTGTCACGTCTGAACACGGCCCTCCGCGGCCTCGGTGCGGAGCACGACTTCCAGGAGACCCTGGCGGCGCAAGGGCTGGAGGTGAGCACCGGCTCCCCTGCCGATCTCGGCGCCATGGTGGCCCGCGAGGCCCAGGCGGTCACCGAGATCGCCCGGCGCACCGGCATCAGCCTGAGCTAGGCCGGGGAGGAAAGGATGGACGCGACACGCTTCCGGGTCGGCTATCTCGATGGGCCCATGCACCAGTCCTTCCTGGTCACCGCCGCGCAGCATCCGGAGGTGGAGGTGCTGCGCATTCCGCTCGACCAGTCTGAGGCGACGCTGCTCGCGGCCCTGGAAGCTGGGCAGCACGCCGGCGCGGGGCTCGACGTGGGGGAGCGCGAGTCGTCGCCGCGGGATCATCCGCTGCTCGCCGATCCCACGGTTGTGGCAACGCCCCATCCTGCCGGCGTAACCGCGGAAAGCCGGGAGCGCGCCGGGCGCATGGCGGCGGAGGCCTTTGCGGCTGCGGCGGCCGGCTGTCTGCCGCCGCACTTGGTGAACCCCGCCGTGGCCACACGCTTCGCCACCCGCCGGGACGCCGCCTCCGCCCTGGCCGGGGGCGCCGCGTGATGCCGGACGCGGCGAACAGGGGCGACCCCTTCAAGGATCTGCTGGCGATGCGCTACGGCGAGGAGCCTGTCGGCGATGGACCGTCGAACGAGGCGATCCTCGGCCTGCTTGCCCACCGCTCGGTCCGCGCCTTCTCCCCGCAGGCGCTCGCGCCGGGCACGCTGGAGACCCTGGTGGCGTCGGCGCAGTCGGCGCCCACTTCCTCGAACCTGCAGACCTGGAGCGTCGTCGCGGTGGAGGATCAGGCGCGCAAGCAGCGGCTCGCGCGCCTCGCGGGAACGCCGCGCGCCGTCGAGGGCTGCCCACTGCTGCTCGTCTTCCTGGCTGACCTGTCGCGGCTGGAGCGGCTGGGCGTCGCCAAGGACGCGCCGATGGAAGGGCTGCGCCACCTCGAACTCTTCATGGTGGCGCTGATCGATGCCGCCCTGGCCGCGCAGAATGCCGCCGTTGCGGCTGAGGCGCTGGGGCTGGGCACCGTCTACATCGGCGGCATGCGGAACCGCCCCCTGGAGGTGGCCGCGGAGCTTGGCCTGCCGCCGAACTGCATGGCCGCCTTCGGCCTCTGCGTCGGGCACCCCGATCCGGCGGTGCCGACCGAGGTGAAGCCGCGCCTGCCGCGATCCCTGGTCCTGCACCGGGAGGGCTACGGCACGGCGGCGGAGGCAGAGACGATTGCCCGCTACGACGAGACGCTGGCGGCCTTCTCGCGGCGTCAGGGCATGGCGGAGACGCAGTGGACCCCGCGCGTGCTTGCCCGTGCCGGCACGGCCGCCGCGCTGCACGGGCGCGACCGGATGCGGGAGGTGCTGCAGGCCATGGGCTTCGGGCTGCGGTGAGCCCGCGCCGGCCCCGGCGCTGCGCGGGCAGAAGGCGCGCCCTTCGGGGCACGGAGGAAAGGACAGGCAATGCGCTGGATCAACTTCACGGCCGGGGGGAAGACCGCCTACGGCATCCTGGAGGGCGACCGCATCCGCGAGGTGCGCGGCGACCCCTTCGGGGAATACGAGGCGACGGGCCAGGTGCACGACCTGGCCCGGGTGAAGATCGAGATCCCCTTCCTGCCGCGCACCTTCTACGCGGCCGGGCTGAACTACGTCGAGCACGTCAAGGAAGGTGCGACCCGGCGCGGCGAGACGCCACAGATCCCGACCAAGCCCGACATGGGATACCGCGCGGTGAATGCCCTGATCGCGCATGACGAGCCCGTGGTGATCCCCGCCGACGCCACGGAGAAGGTGCACTACGAGGGCGAGATCGCGGTGGTGATCGGCCGCAAGGCCAAGCACCTGAGCAAGGAGGACGCGATGTCCTGCGTGCTCGGCTACACCATCGGGAACGACGTCAGCGAGCGGACCTGGCAGCGCTCCGACCGCACCTTCTGGCGCTCCAAGAACGCCGACACCTTCAAGCCGATGGGACCCTGGATCGAGACCGAGCTGGACCTCGATGCGGCGGAGACCACGGTGCGGCTGAACGGCCAGGTGACCACCCACTACCGCACCAACAGCATGCTGTTCGACATCCCCACCTTCATCAGCACGATGACGCGCTACATCACCCTCCACCCCGGTGACGTCATCTGGATGGGCACCGACGGCACCTCCCCGGACCTCAAGGCCGGCGATGTCGTCGAGGTGGAGATCTCCGGCATCGGCACGCTGCGCAACCCCTTCATTGCAGAGGAGCGCTGAGATGCGCGGAACACAGGTCGTGCCCCACGTGGCGCGCGCACCCTTCGCGGCCCGTGGCGGGAGCGCCGGGGCATGAAGGTCTCGGCCGGGAAGGTCCGCCAGCAGATCCTCAACATCCTGCTCGCCTGGGGCATGGAGGAGGGGATGGCCACGACGACCGCGGAGCTGATGGTCGAGACCGACCTGTTCGGTGTCGACTCCCACGGCATCTCCATGCTGATGATTTACGAGCGCGGGCTGCGGGAAGGCCGGCTGCAACTGCGCGTAAAGCCGCGCGTGGTGCGCGAAGGTCCGTCCTTCGCGCTGCTGGATGCCATGGCCGGGCTCGGCCACCCCGTCTCCGCCATGGCGATGAACCTCGCCGTGGACAAGGCGCAGCAGACCGGCATCGCCTGCGTGGGCGTGCGCAACTCGCACCACTTCGGCGCTGCTGGTGTCTATGCGCGCATCGCCGCGCAGCGCGGCATGCTTGGCATGGTCGCGACGGGCACGCGGGGCGTCTTCATGGTGCCGCCGGGCGGCGCGATGCCGATCCTGGGTACCAACCCGCTCGCCTTCGCCGCCCCGGCGGGCCGCAACCGGCCCTTCGTGCTGGACATGGCGACGACGACGATCGCCGCCGGCAAGGTTAAGGTCTACGACCTCAACGAGAAGCCGATGCCCCCAGGCTGGGTGGTGGATGGCACGGGCCGCAGCGTCACCGACGCGGCGGAGGGGCAGAAGATCCTGCACGAGCGGCAGGAGGGCGGCCTGACGCCGCTGGGCGGCCTGCTGGAGACCGGTGGCCACAAGGGCTACGGCCTCGCGATGATGGTGCACATCCTCGGTGCCACCCTGGTGGGCGGCTCCTTCTCGCCGATCCGCAATCGCACGCAGAAGCCGGGCGATCCCGACGACCTCGGCCATTTCTTCATGGCCATCGACCCGAAGCTGTTCCGCGACGACGGTGAGTTCCAGGCTGACCTGGACGACGTCATCGACGAGCTGCACGCCCTGAAGCCGGCCGATCCATCCAGGCCCGTGCTGGTCGCGGGCGATCCGGAGGAGCAGGCGCGGGCCGAGCGGCTGGAGAACGGCATTCCCATTCCGGAGGCGCTGGACCGCCATGTCCGCGGGATCTGCGAGAGAAGCGGAGCTGCCTACGTGCTCACCTGAGCTTCAAGCAAGGAAAGGGAGGAAAGCGTGCGAAAGAAAAAGATCCTGCACAACACGGTGCGGGCCGCGCTGGTCGCGGCCGCGCCGGTCCTGGCCTTCGCGCCATCGGCGCGGAGCCAGGAAGGCGGCACGCTGCGCATGGGGGTGGGCTCGCAGGTCACCTCGCTCGACCCGCATTTCCACAACATTTCGCCCAATACCGGCTTTGGGCAGCAGGTCTTCGACACGCTGGTGCAGACGGACCCCAATGGCCGTCCGCGACCAGGGCTGGCCGAGAGCTGGCGGCCCGTCGGCGAGGACATCTGGGAGTTTCGCCTGCGCCCCGGGGTGAAGTTCCAGAACGGCTCCGACTTCACCGCCGACGACGTGGCCTTCACGCTGGAGCGGGTGCCGAACGTCCCCAACAGCCCGGGCCTCTTCACCGCCTATACCCAGGGAATCCGCTCGGTCGAGGTGGTGGATCCGCTGACGGTCCGCATGCACACCGACGGCCCCGCGCCACTGGTGCCGGTCAAGCTGGCGCAGGTCATGATGCTCGACCGCCAGACGCATGAGGGCGCCTCAACGGAGGACTTCAACAGCGGGCGCCTCGCCATCGGCACAGGGCCCTTCAAGGTCGTGGAGCACCGTCCGGGCAGCCTGGTCGTACTGGCCCGCAATGACGCCTACTGGGGCGAGAAGCCGGCCTGGAGCCGGGTCGAGTACCGCATGATGACCAACGACGCCGCGCGCACGGCCGCGCTGCTGGCGGGCGACATCGACGTCATCGACACCGTTCCCACCACCGACGTCGAACGGCTGCGGCACAACGAGCGCGTCAAGCTTGCCGCGATCGACTCGCTGCGATTGGTCTATCTCTCCTTCGATCATCTCCGCACCGATGGCACGCCCTTCGTCACCGGCCCGAGCGGCGAGAAGCTGGACCGCAACCCGCTGCGCGACCAGCGGGTTCGGCAGGCCCTTTCGCTGGCCGTGGATCGCCAGGCGATTGCCTCCCGCGTCATGGAGGGCATTGCCACCCCCACCGGGCAGTTCATGCCCCCTGGCACCTCCGGCTACACGCCGGACATCCCGGTGCCGGCGGTGCAGCTTGAGGAGGCCAAGCGCCTGCTGGCGGAGGCGGGCTATCCGAAGGGCTTCCGCATCACCCTGCACGGGCCGAACGACCGCTATCAGAATGACGCCCGCATCGTACAGGCGGTGGCACAGATGTGGACGCGCATCGGCGTGCCCACCGCGGTGGATGTCGCGCCCTATGCCAGCTTCATCGGCAAGGCATCGCGCCAGGAGTTCTCCGCCTTCCTGGTCTCCTGGGGCAGTTCGACCGGCGAGGCCGCGACGGGCCTGCTGGCAACGATGGGGACCTTCGACCGCAGCCGGGGGATGGGTGCCGTGAACCGCGCCCGCTACTCCAATCCAGCCTTCGATGAGAAGGTCCTCGCCGCGCTGCATGAGCTCGACGAGGAGCGCCGCGAGGACCTGATGCGGGAGGCGACGCGGATCGCGATGAAGGATGTGGCGATTCTGCCTATCCACTTCCAGCGCAACATCTGGGCCATGCGCCCGGGCCTGCGCTTCGAGGCCCGCATGGATGAGCGGACGCGCGCGCAGGATGTGCGCCCCGCCGAGACCGCCGCGAAGCGATAGCGGCAAGCGCCGTCCGGGCAGTCCTCCCGGGCGGCCAATGGCGCCCGCGCATGGCGGGGGCAGGATGGAAAGGGGAATGCCCATGGATGAACTGACAGGCCGGCTCGACGCGATCTGCGATGCGCAGCCCTTCGACACGGCATGGTACCTCAAGGACCTCGCCACCGGGCGGGAGGCGCATCGCGGCGGGCATGACGTCCTGCCCTCCGCGAGCACGCGCAAGACCTCCATCATGATGGCGGTTTTCAAGGCGGTTCATGAAGGGCGGCTTGATCTCGCCGAGCCCGTCCTGATCGAGGAGCGGCTGAAGAAGGACGTCGCCTCCGGCACCTACCGCTACATGACCGCCGGCTGCACGATCCCGCTCCGCGATGCGGTGGTGAACATGATCATCACCAGTGACAATGTCTGCACGCAGATCCTGCTGGAACGACTCGATGAGGCGGAGCTCAACGCCTATTGCCGCGAGATCGGCATGCGGGGCAGCGTGCACCGGGGCAAGATCCCCCGCCTCGGGCTTGACTTCGACCATCCGGCAGAGGCGGTCGCGACAACCACCGCGGCGGACCAGGGCCTGCTGCTGGACCTGATCCTGCGCGGGATGGAGGACGAACGTGCCGCCGCCCGCCTCGGCGTCAGCCCCGCGCTTTGCCGGCTTGCGATGGACATCCTGAGCTGGCAGCTGTTGCGCCAGCTCATCCCTTCCTTGCTGCCCTACGGGACCAAGGTGGCGCACAAGACGGGCCGTGGCCGGCGGGGGCGGATGGACGCCGGCATCGTGTTCCGCGACGGCCGTCCGCTCTACATCCTGACCGCCTATACCGACCGGGTCCCGGAGACGATGCCCGACGGGCTGCCCGGCTATGCGGCTGCCTTCGCCACGGTCGGCAGGCTGTCACGCGCCTGCTGGGACGCGCTGTGATCCGTCCGGCGAGGTGAGGGGGAGCGGCGCTCGGCGCATCAGCGGCCGAGTGCCTGCTCCAGGAAGTCCAGCCGGTCCTGGCCCCAGTAGATTTCGCCGTCCAGCACGTAGCTGGGCGCACCGAAGACGCCGCGCTCGAGCGCCATCTGCGTGTCCGTCGCGCGCCGCTCGGCCCAGCGCGGCTCCTCGGCCAGGCGCAGCACCGTGCCGCCATCCAGCCCGACGCCGGCGGCAAGCTCGGCCAGCGTCGCGGCGTCGCCGGTGTCGCGCTCCTGCTCCCAAAGCGCCTTCAGGATGGCGTGCGCCAGGGCGATCGCCGGGGCGTCGCCGAAGCTTTCCCGCACGGCGATCACCGCATGGGCCGGCAAGGCCTCGCGCGCCGGGAAGAACTTGGGCTGGAGGTGGATCGGCACGCCCAGCCGCTCGCGCCAGCGCCGCAGTTCCACCAGCCGGTAGGCTTGGCGCTGCGGCGAGCGCTTGGGCAGGGGGAGCCCGCCGGAGGCCGGGAAAATGGTCGAGAAATCCACGGGGTAGATGCGCAGCGTGGCTGCATGGCGCGCGACGAGGGCCTCCAACCGGGCCGCGCCGAGATGCGTCCAGGGCGAATTGAGTGAAACGTAGTAGTCGATCTGCGCGGCCATCGGACTTTCCCCTCTTTCTGAGAGGGTGATCCTGCGTGGCCTGGAGGGCGGGCACAAGCGGAGCCGTCACCTCGCGCTGACTGCCCGCTCGGCGCGGCTGTGGTGGCGCACCCATCCTGCTTGAACAGCGCCCCGGCCGAAGCCGGAGCGTTGAACATCGCACCTCCCAGCAACCCTGCCTCAGCCGAGGAGATCGGCGTGGTAGCGCTGCGCGACGTCGGGATGCGAGCGCAGGCGCCCTTTCAGATAGTTGGCGCCAACATTGCGGAAGAGCGGGTTCTCCGGATCGCTCGCCGGGCCTTTCGCCTCGGCTGCCAGGGCTGGCGGCAGGTCGAGCAGCGGCACGGTGGCATCCAGCCGGGCGCCCAGAAAGAAGGCGATGGAGAAGCGGTCGCGCCCCGCCGGGGGGCTGACGACGCGATGCACCGTGGCCTTGAGGTAGCCGTTCGAGGCCAGTTCGAGCAGTTCGCCGATATTGACGACGAAGGTGCCGGGCAGGGGAACCGCATCCACCCATTCGCCCTCCCGCTCCACCTGGAGCCCGCCGATCTCGTCCTGCAGCACGAAGGTGAGCAGGCTGCTGTCCTTGTGCGCGCCGACGCCCTGATCCGGTTCCCCGGAGGTGCGTCCGGGATAGCGGATGATCTTCATGGTCTGGTTGGGCGAGCCAGCATAGATCGGCTCCAGCGCATCGGGATCGCCGACCAGGGCCTCGGTGAAGGCGCGCACCAGGCGGATGGCAACCTCGGTCAGCCGCGCCTGCCATTCCAGCAGCACCGGCCGCAATTCCGGCAGTGCCGCATCGGGCCAGAGGTTGGGCCCCTGCAGGCGGGTCCAGCGCGGTGTCCCCGGGCCCTGGGGCAGGGGCTCCCGCTCCGCATGGATGTCGAATTGCTCGCGCCAGTCGGGCTTGCCGCGCGTCAGTTCCAACCCGGCACGGTTGTAGCCGCGGAAATGCGGCGAATGGATCATTTGAACCTTCAGCTTCTCCGCTTCCGGCAGGGCGAAGAAGCGGCGCGAGACGTCGCGCACCTGCGCCTCCAGTTGCGCCGGCACGCCGTGCCCGGTGAGATAGAAGAAGCCCACGTCGCGCGCGGCCTGACGCAACTCCTCCAGGAAGGCTGCGCGTCCGGCGGCATCTCCCTCCAGACGGCTGATGTCGAGCAAGGGCAGGCGCGCCCTGCTGGTCAGGGTCTGCGCCTCGGTGGTGGTGGGCATGGCGTGGCTTCCTCGCTTGTGCAGTTTCATCAGAGCGGTGGATCAGGCTGTCTTCGCCACGGCGCTAGCAGCGGCAAGGCCGTGTGCCAGGTCGGTCAGGATGTCGTCCGGATGCTCAAGGCCGATGGAAAGGCGGAAATGGCCGGGTGTCGCTCTCACCAGCGCCTGCTCCTCCGGCGAAAGCTGGCTGTGCGTGGCGTTGGCAGGACCGATGGCGAGCCTGCGGGCCTCGCCGATGCTGGCCGGTTCCACCTTAGTGCCGTGCTGGGCGAGATGCCGACGGCGCTGGCGCTCCACGCCAAGGTCATCTTGCCGCCAAGCCCGTCCTGCAGGGGTTGCGGCCGGCCATGAGGGGCAGGTCGCGGCCTTGCTGCGCGAGGAAGGCCCTGAAGGCACGGCGCTCCGGGCTAAGCTTGGTGAAGCCAGCGAGTGGGGCGGCCAGTCCTGCGGCGCATGGCGCAGTCAGGAAGCGGCCGCGGGGAAGAGGATCGCCGCGCGGTATCAGGATGTGCAGCATAATAGCGAAATTCGATCGTGATAAATGGTGTAATCATTAGTTTCTACGATCCTGCGCAAGTCAATGTGGTTTTCTTCTACTCGGCTATCGGTCGGGCGGCAGGCGTAGCCGTTCGGAAAGCCTCAGGGGGAAGCTCGCCCAGCGGCCAATCCGGGTTGTGCCTTTCTCCAGACAGGGGGATAGTGGCCTGCCCGCTATTGGCGATTAAATTTCGTGAATTATCCCTGGCCTCCTGATCGTGGAACCGTACCATGCCACGCTGCCCTCTCGTCCCGACCCGCCCTCGCGCAGCCGCGTGCTTCTTCCTGCTGGCCATGGCGGGCTTCCCTTGCATGGCTTCCGCGCAGGACCTGACGATTGGCGCCGCCAACCCCGTGGGCTCGGTGGACCCGCACATCACCAACACTACCTCGAACTTCGCCTTGACTGGGCACATCTTCGAGACGCTGGTGGCGCGTGACGCAAAGCTGCGCCTGCAGCCCGCACTCGCCACAAGCTGGCACGCAGTCTCCGACACGGTTTGGGAGTTCCGGCTGCGCGAGGGTGTTGCCTGGCATGACGGCAAGCCCTTCACGGCCGATGATGTGGCCTTCACAATCGCCCGCGTGCCGACCATCCCCTCAGGAGCGGGCTTCTCCTATGCGGTGCGGCCGATCCAGCGCGTGGAGGTGGTGGACGCGCACACCATCCGCCTGCATACCGACCGGCCTACGCCACTGCTGCCGAATGACTTCGCGAATGTGCAGATCATTGCCCGCCACGCGGCCGAAGGCGCACAGACCGAGCGGTTCAACAGCGGCAAGGCGGCGATTGGCACCGGACCTTACCGGCTTGTCTCCTTCCGGTCGGGACAGGGGGCGGAGTTCGTCCGCAACGATGCTTACTGGGCTGGCCGCGAGCCCTGGGCGCGCGTCGATTACCGCTTCCTGCCGAATGACGGCTCTCGCGTGGCCGCGGTGCTGGCGGGCGATGTGGACGTGATTGACCAAGTGCCGGCCAATGACGTTGCCCGCCTGCGGCGGGAGGCGAGGCTGCGCATCAGCGAGACGCCTGGCGTGCGGCTGATCTATCTGCAGGCCGATTTCTCGCGCCAGGGGGCGGTGCCGACCGTCACGGACAGCCAGGGCCGACCGCTGGAGAAGAACCCCTTCCTGGACCGGCGTGTGCGCCGTGCGCTGGACCTCGCCATTGATCGCCAGGCGCTGGCCGCGCGGGTGATGGAGGGCACCGCCATCCCCACGGGCCAGTGGCTGCCGGAGGGGGCCTATTCCTACAATCCCGAAGTGCCGGTCACCCAGCCGGATTCTGCCGCGGCGAAGCGCCTGCTGGCGGAGGCGGGCTTCCCGGATGGCTTCCGCCTGACCCTGTCCACGCCGAACGACCGCTACCCCGGCGACGCCAAGACCGCACAGGCGGTCGCGCAGTTCTGGACGCGCATCGGCGTCCGGACCGAGGTGGAAGCGCTGCCCTGGGCCACCTACCTGACGCGCGGACGGAATCAGGAATTCGCCTTCCGCCTCGGCGGTTGGGGCAGTCCGAGCGGTGAGGCCAGCTACCTGCTGCGTAACGTTGTCGGCACCTTCGACCGCAAGACGGGCTGGGGCTCGCCCAACTTCAGCCGCTACAGCAACCCGGAGCTGGACGCGCTGACCGGCCGCGCCATCACCATCCTCGACGACGCCGAGCGGGAGAAGGTGTTGCGGGAGGCGGTGGCGCTGGAGGCGCGGGAACTGGGTATCCTGCCGCTCTTCCTGCTGCAGAATACCTGGGCCACGCGGCAGGGCTTGACCTACGAGGCGCGCGCCGATGAGCAGACACTGGCGCGATCGGTCCAGCCGGCGCCATAAGCCGAGGCGGAGCAGTGCGCGGCCCTGATGAAGGCCGCGCTTCCGCTCCGCCACTATCGCCCCGCAGAGGCGGGACCCCGCGGTCACCATGGTCTTGCCCGGGCTCTTCTCCGTGGTCGGTCGCACGCGGGCGGAGGCAGAGGACTGGGTGGCGGCGCTGTCGAAGCTGCTGCACCCCGCTGCCGGATACAAATCTTGGCAAAGCGCGGCTGAGGGTCATGGCTGACCTTGGCATGGCGTGAAAACCTGACGGATCCGCCAGCTCTACGAGCGGGTCGCCATTTCGCGCGGGCACCACATGGTGGTGGGCAGCGCCGAGGAGATCACCAGCCGCATGGAGGCGTGGTTCGGGGGCGAGGGTGCCGAAGGCTTCAACGTCATGCCGCCGGACCTTTCAGGTTCTGCCCGCGCGCAAGTGCGGTACCGGGGGTGAAGCTGCCCGCGTCGCATTACGCTTGCTGGCGTTGCGGCAAACGTTGGTTTCCAGCAAGCCTCTCCGTCTGGACCGCATCGAATAGTAGGACAATCCATCCGAAGGCATGGAATGAATGCGTGCCGGAATCAGGATGGGTGTCGTAACTATTTGATTTTGGCTGCGATGTGTTCCCTTCTGGGGATCGATACCTCTGATGCGGCGTCGAAATTGTCATATTGACGGTCCGAAACTGGCAGGGCTAGGCTTTCCACAATCAAGGGAGGGAAGCGGCATGTCCGAGCAGGCCGCCTGGTTGGAGCGCTGGCCACCGATGCGTCCTGCGATCCTAGGGACAAGCCAGGCCAAGAGCGCGACGCCCTGGCGTAAGGCTTATCCAAGCCTCAGGTAATTCCGCCGAAAAGAAGCCATGTGCTGAGCGCCGGCCGCTGGTTGGCGTTCGCACTGGACCAACACGCCTCTCTGCCGACCACGGCATGGCTGCGGATCTCGATGCCCGCAGGCCAACGCATGATGCACCCCTTCAACACGTAAGCCGGCGCCAAGCCCGGTCCGGAGGAAGACATCCATGACGACATTCACGCGGCGCGGGCTGATAGGCGGTGCCCTGGCCATGCCTGCCATCATTCACGGCACCGCCTCTGCACAGACAGGCGTGATCAAGCTCGCGCTGCTGACGCCGCTTTCCGGTCCCTTCGCGCGGCAGGGCGAGCTGGAGCGCCTCGGTGCCGTGCTGGCGGTCGAGGATATCAACCGCAAGGGCGGCATCAAGGCGCTGGGCGGTGCCAAGCTCGATCTCGCCATTGCCGACGCGGGCGCCAATGTCGAGCAGGTGACGGCGGCGGCGCAGCGCCTGGTCGCGGACCGCGAACTGGTCGCCGGCATGGGTGCCTGGGCCTCGTCCTTCACCCTTGCGGCCACCGAGGTGACGGAGCGCGCGAAACTGCCCTGGGTGACGCTCTCCTGGGCCGATAGCATCACGGAGCGCGGCTTCCACTACGTCATCGCCACTTCGCCGCCCTCCAGCAAGATCATTCCGGCGGCGCTGGAGCCGCTGCTGGCGCTGGCCGGGAAGTCGGCCGGCAAGAAGCCCAGCACCATCGCCTGCATCAACGACGACACGGCGGTCAATCAGGCCAACATGGAGCCGCTGCGCAAGGGCGGCTTCGAGAAGCTCGGCCTTAAGACCGTGATGGACGAGAACTTCAGCGTGCCGCTCTCGGATGCGACGCCGCTGATCCAGCGCCTGCGCCGGGCCCGCCCGGACCTGGTGCTGCTCGGCACCACCGCCACCTCCGATTCCCGCCTGCTGCTGCAAACGCTGACGGAATTCGGCCTCGGCCAGGGGAAGGTGCCGGTGATCGCCCCCTCGGCCAACTGGGGCACGCCGGAAATGCTGAAGAACATGGGCGCGAACTATCTGGAAGGCGTCATCGGCGTTGCCGGCAACTGGACCTCGAAGCAACAGGCCGCGCTGAATCAGGATCTGCTGCAGCGGGCGAAGGAGCCCTGGCTGATCCAGGACACGCTGTCCAACTACGGCCATGTGCTGCTCATCGCGGATGCGCTGGAGCGCGCCGGCAAGGCCGATCGCGATGCGCTGATGACGGCCCTGCTGGCGACTGACACGAGCGAGGGGCCGGCGAAGCTGTTCCTCGGCGACCGCCTGAAGTTCGAGAAGACGGGGCGCCGCGCCAATCCCGTTCCCGCCGTGTTTCAGTGGAAGAACGGGAAGCCGTTGACGGTGCTGCCTGAAGCCGACGCGGAAGCGGAGCTTTCCTGGCCGCGGCCGAGCTGAGAAGGCCGGGCGATCATGGCATTCGCGGGTCAGATCGAGGCGTTGCTGCAGATCCTCGCGGCCGGTCTTCTGCTCGGCTGCCTCTATGGGCTGATGTGCGCCGGGCTGGGGCTGATCTTCGGCATCATGCGGGTGATCAACTTCGCGCAGGGCGAGTTCATGATGCTGGCGATGTATGCCGGCCTCACCGGCGTCGCCCTGCTGGCGCCGGGCCGTTCCTGGGCCTTCGCCGTGGCGATGCTGGTGGCCTGCGTCGCGGCGGCGCTGTTCTATGGGCTTGGAACCCTCACCCATTGGGCACTGGTCAGCCGGGTATCCGGCGCCCGTGCAATCGGCACGGCGGATGCGGGCCATACCGGCCAGCTCATCCTGACGCTCGGCCTCTCGCTGGTTCTGCAGAATGGCGGGCTGATGCTCTTCGGCTCCTCGCCGGTTTCGATCCCCAATGATGCGGCGATCCGCTCCTGGACACTGGAGTTCGCCGAAGGCGACGTGATGCTCTTCGTCAATCAGGCCCGGGCCCTCTCGGCGCTGATGGCCGTCGCGGCGGTGGTACTGACCGTCCTGCTGATGTCGCGCACCGGCATTGGTCGGCAGCTCCGTGCCGTCGCCAGCAACCCGATTGCGGCGCTCTATATGGGCGTCAACGTGGACCGAGCCTTCCGCACCGCCTTCGGCATCGGGCTCGCGCTGACGGCGGTTGCCGGCGTCTGCGTCGCCACCTTCTACCCCTTCCAGGCCTATACGGGTTTCGACTTCGTCATCATCATGTATGCCGGAGTCGTGCTGGGCGGGATGGGCAGCGTCGGCGGCGCCTTCCTCGGTGGCCTGCTCATCGGGCTGGTGCAGCAGCTCTCGACGCTGGTGCTGCCGCCGCAGTTGCAGAACACGGCCGTCTTCGTCGTCTTCCTGGCGGTACTGCTGATCCGGCCGCAGGGCCTGTTCGGCCGGGGCGTGGAGCGCGCGTGATGCAGTTTCTTGCCCCTTCCGGCCGCCAGCTCGCAGTGTTGGCCATGGTGCTGCTTTGCGGCGCTGCGGCGGTCTTCGTCACCAGCGGCTATGAGTTGCTCATCATCTCCCTGGTTGGCATCTGGGCCATCCTTGGCCTGTCCTGGAACATCCTGGGCGGCTATGCCGGGCTGGTCAGCTTCGGCCATGCCGCCTTCTTCGGCGGTGGCGCCTATACCGTGGCGATCCTGTACCACGATTACGGCGTGACGCCCTGGATCGGCTGCCTCCTCGGCATCGCCGTGGGGGCGGTGCTCGCGGTGCTGATCGGCGCCATCACCTTCCGACTGAAGGGACATTACTTCAGCCTGGCCATGCTGGCTTATCCGCTGGCGCTGATCCCGGTCTTCACCTGGGCCGGCTGGCATGAGGTGGCACTGCCGCTGCAACGGGAGTCGCCATTGCTCTACATGCAGTTCTCCGATCCGCGCATCATGCCGCTGATCATTCTCGGCGTGCTCGGCATTGCCCTCTTTATCTGCCTGCGCATCGAGCGCACGCGGCTGGGGCTGCAGCTCTTCGCCATCCGGCAGAATGAGCTGGCAGCCCAATGCGCGGGCATCGCGACGCTGCGCACCAAGCTCATCGCCATCGCCATTTCCGGGGGCATGGCGGCGGCGGCGGGCAGCCTCTATGCGGTGATCGTGCTGGTGGTCACGCCCGGCTCGGCCTTCGGCATGCTGGTCTCGGCGCAGGCGCTGATCGTTTCCATGTTCGGCGGGCTGGGCTCGGCCTGGGGGCCACTGATCGGCGCCGTTATCCTGGTTCCGGCGGCCGAACTGCTGAACGCGACCTTCGGCGCGCGGCTGCCGGGCATGCAGGGCGTCATCTTCGGCATCGCCATCATGGCAGTCATCCTGTTCCGTCCTCAGGGCATCTACTGGGCGGTGCGCGATCATTTCGCCGCGGTGGGCGGGCACACGATTGACGCGCCCGCGCCGCCCGAGGCCGCGGCAGTGCCGCATCCCGACTACCATGAGGCACCGGGAGAGCCGCTGCTCGTTGTGCGCGACATCTCCGTCCGCTTCGGGGGGCTGCAGGCGCTGTCGGACGTGTCGCTGGAGGTGCGGCGCGGCGAGATCCTCGGCATCATCGGCCCGAACGGTGCCGGCAAGACGACGCTGTTCAACGTGCTGAACGGCATCGTGCGCGCTGCCGCCTCTGGTTCGGCGAAGCTCGAAGGCGTCGAGCTGATCGGCAAGGCTCCGCAGGAGGTCAGCGCGCTCGGCATCGCCCGCACCTTCCAGACCGTGCGCGCCTTCCCGCGCCTCACCTTGCTGGAGAACGTGGTGGTCGGCGCCTTCGGTGCGCACCGGGACGATCACGCTGCGCTGGAGACGGCGCGTGCCATGCTGGAGCGCGTCGGCCTGGCGGATCGCGCGCTGGTGCCGGCCTCGCAACTCACCAACCGTGAGTTGCGGCTGATGGAGCTGGCGCGCGCATTGGCCTCCAACCCGAAGCTGGTGCTGATGGACGAGAGCTTCGCCGGCCTCTCCAGCGCGGATGTCGAGGTGATGATGCGCCAGATCCGGCGATTGGCAGCCGAGGGCATGACGGTGGTGATCATCGAGCACACCATGACCGCGATGGTCCGGCTGGCGACCCGCTTCGTGGTGCTGGATCGCGGCCGCAACCTCGCCACGGGCCTGCCCGGGGACGTGGTGCGCGACCCCGAGGTGGTCTCGGCCTATCTGGGCAAGAGGTGGGTCGAACATGCTGGTGCTTGACGGGGTGGAGGTGCGGTATGGCGGGCTGGTCGCCTTGCGCGACGTCTCGCTGCAGGTGAACCAGGGCGAGGTGGTGGCGGTGATCGGCCCGAACGGCGCCGGCAAGACCACGCTGTTCAAGGCGATCTCCGGCGTCGTGCCGCTGGCCGCCGGCAGCATCCGTCTGGAGGGAAAGCCGATCGAACGCCTGTCGCCGGCGCTGCGCCCGCATCTCGGCGTTGCGCATGTGCCGGAGGGAAGGCAGGTCTTCGGCGATCTCACGGTCGAGGAGAACCTGCAACTCGGCACCGTCGCTTTGCGCGATCGGCGCGAGGCGGGGCGCAGCCTGGAGCGCTGCTACGCGCTCTTTCCCGTGCTGCGGGAGCGGCGGCAGCAACTTGCCGGCTCGCTCTCCGGTGGGCAGCAGCAGATGCTGGCCATCGGGCGCGGCATTGCCTCGCGGCCAAGGCTGCTGATGCTGGACGAGCCCTCCATGGGGCTCGCGCCGACGATCGTGGACACGATCTTCGAATCCGTGCAGCGCCTGAATCGCGAGGAGGGGCTGACCGTGCTGATCGTGGAGCAGCGCGCCATCGAGGCCATCGAGATCTGTAACCGCGGCTACGTGCTCTCCACCGGCGAGGTGGTGATGCGCGGCGCACGGGCAGAGTTGCTGGCCGACAAGAGTCTTCGCGAAGCCTATCTGGGCGCATGAGGAGGGCAGCATGACCGAGCTTCCGACCTATGAGGTGTTCGCTCTCCGCTATGCCATGCGGGACGCGATGCGGTCCGACCATTTCATCGGCGGCGATCCGCATGACGGGCCGATGCCGATGGACTATTTCCTGTGGCTGATCCGCGGCGCGGACCGCTGCATTGTGGTCGACTCCGGCTTCACCGCGGAGGTGGCGGCGCGCCGCAAGCGCACCTTCCTGCGCGACCCGATCGACGCGCTGCGGCTGCTGGGTGTCGAGGCAGAGACGGTGCAGGACGTGGTGCTGACGCATCTGCACTATGACCATGTCGGCAATTTCCACCGCTTCCCTGTCGCCACCTTCCACCTGCAGGAGGCCGACCTGCATTTCGCCTGCGGGCGGCACATGCGCTACGGCCATCTGCGCCACTCCTTCGAGGTGGAGGATGTGGTCGGCATCGTCCGGCTGAATTTCGCCGAGCGGGTGCGGCTCTATAACGGTCAGGTCGAGCTGGCGCCCGGCATCACGCTGCATCCGGCGCCCGGGCATTCGGCCGGCCTGCAGTTCGTGCGCGTGAACACCGTACGCGGACCGGTGGTGCTGGCCTCCGACGTCACGCATTTCTACGAGAACATGGAGAAAGGGCGGCCTTTTCCCACCTGCGTCAGCGTGGCCGAGATGCTGGAAAGCCATGACCGGCTGCGCGCCGCCGCGCCCAGCCCGGCGCATATCGTTCCCGGCCATGACCCCGAGGTGATGCGGCGCTATCCGGCGGTCTCGGCGGAACTGGAGGGCATCGCCGTCCGGCTGGACGTGCCGCCGGCCGAGGCGGCGGGCCGGTCATGACGGGCCGTGCCATCGTCACTGGCGCGGGCAGCGGCATCGGCGCCGCGACCGTGCGCCAGCTCGTGGCGGAGGGCTGGCGCGTCGCCTGCCTTGACCGCAATGCCGAGGCCGCTCGCGCAGTGGCCGAGGGGCAACCCGTCATTGCCATGGACGTCGCGGACGAGGCGGCGGTGATCAAGGCGATGGCCGAGGCGGAAGCGGTGCTGGGCGGTGTTGATGCCCTTGCCACCTGCGCCGGCATCTACGAGACCACGCCCTTCTTCGCCAGCACCGCCGAGACCTTCCGCCGGGTCCATGAGGTGAATGTCATCGGCACCTTCCTCTGCATCCGCGAGGCGGCGCTGCGCATGGCGCCGGGCGCGCGCATCTGCACGGTGGGCAGTGTGGCCGGGCTGCGCGGCGGCGGGCTGGCCGGCACCGCCTCCTACGCCACCAGCAAGGGCGCGGTGATCACGCTGACCAAGTCGGCGGCGCGTGAGCTCGGCCCGCGCGGCATCGCGGTGAACACCGTGGCGCCGGGCATGATCGACACACCTTTTGTCACCGCCCCGCTCGCCGATCCCGCCATTCGGGCCCGCATCGAGGGCATGACCAGCTTCAACCGCCTCGGCACGCCGGAAGAAATCGCTGAGGTTATCGCCTGGCTGCTTTCGCCCAAGGCCTCCTACCTGCACGGCGCCACGATCGTCGCCGATGCGGGCATGGTGATGTATTGAGCGCGCCTCTCGCATTTCGCCTTGCCAACGCCGTCCTGGGCGCGGTGCCGCCTGCTTCGGCCGCTCCGGCGGTCGAGCTCTGCCTGCTGGACCTTTTCGCCTGCGCCTTCGCGGCGCGCGACACCGCACCCAGCCGTGCCGCCCGCGCCCTGGCCACCGGGGAGCCGGGCGAGGCGACCATCATCGGTGCGATGCGGCGGGCGGCGCCGGGCGCGGCCGCCTTCGCCAATGCTGTCGCCGGACACGGGCTGGTGCGGGAGGACATGCATGCCGGCGCAGTCAGCCACCTCGGCGTTATCGTGCTGCCGGCGCTGCTGGCGCTGTCGCAGGGGCGTGTCGTGCGCGGCGCCGAGTTCGTCGCGGCGGCGGCGGTGGGCTACGAGGTCGGCGCCGTGGTCGGCCGCGTCCTGGTCAACCCGGCCTTCAGCCGTCAGTGGCGGCCGACCGGCTGGACTGGTCCGCTGGCCGCCGTGGCGGCGGGCGCGCGGCTGCTCGGCCTTTCGGCGGAACAGGCCGCCTCGGCCCTCGCGCTCGCCGCCAATACGGCGGGCGGGCTGAACGAATGGCCGCGCGATGGCGGCGACGAGATGTTCTTCCATCCCGGCTTCGCCGCGCGCAACGCGCT
Source organism: Roseomonas sp. (assembly GCA_035556695.1). Classification (GTDB taxonomy): domain Bacteria; phylum Pseudomonadota; class Alphaproteobacteria; order Acetobacterales; family Acetobacteraceae; genus Pseudoroseomonas. The sequence goes on along the minus strand of DATMFR010000014.1, from coordinate 261,149 downwards.
CGCGGCGTTGGCCCTGGCCGCCGCGGGGGCGGAGGGCTCGGCCACAGCGCTGGAGGGTCCTGCCGGGCTTTTTGCCGCTGCTGGTGCCGCGCCGCCGAACGCCCTCCCGCTCTTTGCGGGTGCCGCCGCCGAGGTGGAGCTGGTCTTCCGCAAGGCCCTGCCCCTGTGCAACTTCGCGCAGACCCCGGCTCAGGCGGCGTTGCGTCTGCGGGAGCAGGCGGGGGGTCTCGATCCGGCATCGATCGGGGGCATCACCGTGCGCGCCTCGGAGGCCGCGGTGCGCTACCCGGGCTGCGATGGCACAGGACCCTTCACGCGGGTGCTGCAGGCGAAGATGAGCATCCCTTTCTGTGTCGCAGCCGCGCTGCTGCACGGCGCGGTGGAGGAGGGGCACTTCGCCCTGCCGGCGCCGCCCGAGCTGCTTCGCTTGGTGGGGCTGGTGCGGCTGGAGGCCGATGCCGCCGCCACGGCCGCCTTCCCGGCGCGGCAGGGCGCCGAGGTGATCGTGACCTTGCGTGACGGCCGTCGGCTTTCGGCCGGGCTGCCGGACCTCCAGCCCGCGGCTGCGGCCATGGTGCGGCATCGCTTCCGTGATGCGGCGGTGGCGGCACTGGGGGAGGTCCGGGCTGGGCAACTCGCCGATGCCTTTGCCGCCTTGCCGGCTGTGGAGGATGTCGGGGCGGCGCTGCGCCTGGCAGAGCCGCCGGCATGACCGCGACGGCAGGGCCAGCCGCCATGGCAGGTGAAGCCAAGAGCAGGGGAGGAGGAACCATGCGCATGACGCTTGAGGCAGCGCGCGCGCTGTCGCTGCGCAGTCTGGAAGGGCTGGGCTATGACCCCGCGCAGGCCGCGGTCATCACCGACCACCTGATGGACTGCGAACTGCGCGGCCTCGGCTATGCCGGGCTCGCGCGCATCCTCAGCATCGCCGGACGACTGGACGGCAGGGGACCGGCACGCGCCCCGATGCGCATCCTGCGGGAGAGCCCGGTTTCCGCCCGCCTGGATGGCGCGGACCATGTCGGCTATCTCGTTGCCGCGGAGGCGACGCGCATCGCCATCGAGAAGGCCCAGGCCACGGGCATCGCCGTGGTCGGCGCCAGCCGCACCTGGTACACCGGCATGCTGTCCTACTACGGCGAAATGGCAACGGCGCAGGGGCTGGTGATGGCCATCGCGTCCAATGCCACGCCCTGGGTGGCGCCGCATGGCGGCACGGAGGGGCGCTTCGGCACCAACCCGATCTGCTTTGCCTTCCCCTCGACCGAGGAGCCGGTGATCTGGGATATCGGCACCTCCGCCATCATCCATGCGCAGGTCGTGATGGCAAAGCGCCTCGGCGAGACGCTGCCCGAGGGCGTTGCCTTTGACGCCGAGGGTCAGCCGACGCGCGATCCCGCCGCTGCCCTGGCCGGCGCCTTCGCGCCCTGGGGAGGGCATCGCGGCAGCGGGCTCGCCATCGTCGTGCAGCTGCTCGGCATGCTGGCTGGGTCGCCGGGCCTGCCGGGTGAGCTGCAGGACTTCGGCTATCTGGCTATCGCCATCCGCCCGGACCTGCTGACCGACCCGGAGGCCTTCCGGCAGGATGTCTCGCGATATGCAGCGGCGGTGAGGGCCACACGGCCCGAGCCGGGCGGCGCGCCGGTCCGCATGCCCTTCGACCGTTCCCGCGCCGAGCGCGAGCGCCGCCGTTCCGAAGGCTCCATCGAGGTTGCGGAGGCCGTGTTGAACGCGTTGGATGTCCTGCCGGTCAGCCCGGCACCACCGAAAGCAAGCAAGGAGGTTCCATGATCCACGAACTGCGCATCTATCACTGCGTCTCCGGGCGCCTGCCGGCACTGCTGCGGCGCTTCGAGACCATCACGCTCGGCATCTGGCAGAAACACGGCATCCGCCAAGCCGGGTTCTGGACCGTGGCGATCGGGGATTCCAACCAGGACCTCTACTACCTGCTGGAATGGGACTCCCTGGCCGAACGCGAGCAGAAGTGGAACGCCTTCCAGGCCGATCCGGAATGGATCGAGAAGCGGGCGGAGACGGAGCGCGACGGCGCCATCGTCGCCCGCGTGGAGAACCTGATCCTGCAGCCCACCGCCTTCTCGGCGGTGCGGTGAGCGGTCAGCCGGGCTGGCGCCGCGCCGCCGTGCGGCGTGCCGGGGCCGGCCGGGCAGCCGCCCGCTCGTTCAGGATGCGCAGCGCGACCCTGGCCGCCTGCGCGACATGATCGCGGCAGGCCTGCCAGGCCCCTTCCGCATCGCGCCGCTCGACGGCCTCGACGATGCGGCGGATCTCCTCCACGGTGTGCGGCAGGCGCGTCGGGTCCGACAGGGTGGTGGCCCTGAGCTGCGAGTTGCGGTTCAGCAACTGGTCCAGCATCCGGGCGACATAGCTGTTGCGGCAGCCCCGCAGCAGGACGTCGTAGAAGCGGCGCTTCAGGCCGAGCAGGACCAGCCGGTCCGCGCCCGGCCTGGTGGCGGCGATCTCCTCGAACACCGCACGCAACTCGGCGATCTCCTCGTTGGAGGCGCGCGCGGCGAAGCCCTGGCCCGCCAGCGCCTCCAGCACGCCGCGCACCTCGTAGACCTGGGTGGCCTCCGCGGCGGAGAGATAGGCGACGAAGGGGCCGCGATTGGGCACCACGACGATCAGCCCCTCGGCCTCCAGCAGGCGCACGGCCTCGCGGATGACGCCGCGGCTGACGCCAAAGAGGTCGCAGAGCATGCGGTCTGAGAGATGCTCACCCGGCATGAAGCGGCTGGTGATGATGGCTTCGCGCAGGCGCTCCTCGACCTGGCGACGCACCGGCTGTGGCGTGATCTGCAGTGAATCGTCCGGCATTCTGTCCCGTATTCCCTGCGGCGGGCCTCCCGCAGCCTCGTCGCACCTCGCAATCTGGCGGCCAGCGCCGCCGACGTCCAGCAAAAGGGAGGACGCCTCCCAATATTGACAGACAATCATACATATATCTAAGTTTCCAACGTTGAGGGAGACGCCAGAATGTCCGCTGACAACCTGTTCGATCGTGGCCTTGAGGTGCGCCGGGCCGTGCTTGGTGCCGAATACGTGGACGGCAGCATCGCCCGGGCCGACGACTTCATGATGGCCTTCCAGCACATCACCACCGAGTGGTGCTGGGGCTATGCCTGGACCCGCCCCGGGCTGGAGCGCAAGCAGCGCTCGATGCTGAACCTCGCCATGCTGACCGCGCTTGGCAAGGCGCCGGAGCTCAAGCTGCATGTGAAGGGGGCCTTGGCAAACGGCGTCACCGTCGAGGAGATCAAGGAGATCCTTCTGCACGCAACGGTCTATTGCGGCATTCCCGCGGGGCTGGACGCCTTCAAGGCGGCGCATGAGGTGCTGGTGAAGGAGGGCGCGCTGAGCGGCGAGCCGGCGAAGAAGTGAGCGGCGCCGTGCAAGACGGTGCACTGCGCCGCATCGCCTTCATCGGCATCGGCAATATGGGCTGGCCCATGGCGGCCCGTCTGGCTGGCGCGGGCTTCCAGGTGGTGGCCTGCGACGTGGTGCCGGAGCGTGCGGCCCGCTTCGCCGACGAGGTGGGCGGCGAGGCCGCGGCGGATGCCGCCGCGGCCGTGCGCGGCGCGGATGCCGTCATCACGATCCTTCCCACATCCAAGCATGTCGGCGAGGCGATCGCTGCGATGGGCGACGCGCTGGCCGCGGGAAGCCTGCTGATCGAGATGAGTTCCGGCGTGCCGACAGCGACACGCGGCTTCGCGGAGAGCCTTGCGGCGCGCGGTGTCGCCATGATCGACGCGCCGGTCTCTGGCGGTGTGCCGCGCGCCCGCACCGGCGAGTTGGCGATCATGATCGGCGGCGAGGCGGCGCTGGTGCAACGGGCCGATCCGCTGCTGCGCGCCATGGGCACGACGCTGACGCATGTGGGCGGCGTCGGCGCCGGGCAGGCCATGAAGGCGCTGAACAACCTGATGGGCGCCGCGGGCTTCCTGATCGGCGTGGAGGCGCTCCTGATCGGCCAGCGCTTTGGCCTGGACCCGGCGCAGATGGTGGACGTGCTGAACAACTCCACCGGCATGAACAACAGCACGCAGAAGAAGTTCAAGCAGTTCGTGCTGTCGCGCCGCTTCGACGCCGGCTTCGGCCTGGAGTTGATGGCGAAGGACGTTTCCGTCGCACTGGAGGTGGCGCGAGACACCGCCACGCCAGCTCCTTTTGCCGCGCTGTGTCGGGAGATGTGGGCCAGTGCGGTGAAGTTGCTGGGGCCGGGAATGGACCACACGGCCATGGCCCAGTTCTCCGAGCGCCTTGCAGGTGAGGCGCTGGGCGGCGGCAACCGCACCGGCGAGGCTTAGGCCGCCGATGCGCGATGCGGCGCCGGAAGGCGCCGCATCGCCCTTTTAGGTCTTGGCGGGTGGCTCGGCGCCGTCCGCTTCGATCACCGCCTGCAGCGCCGCGCGATCAACGGCGATCTCCACGCCGGAGCGTTCCAGTTCCAGCAGCATGGCAGAGCGGGAATCCCGCTGCCCCCAACCGCGGTTCAGCGCCTCCGTCATTTCCTCCAGCGTCAGCGCGGCCATGCGCATCGGCACGCCGACCTCTCGCCCCAGCGCACAGGCGAGCGAGACGTCCTTGTGCGCCAGCCGCAACTGGAAGGCCGGCGGGTCGTAGGTATTGACGAGGAACTGTTCGGTCACGCCGTCATAGGTGCGGCGCCGGCCATGCACGCCCTGCCGGATGGCGGCGAAGAGCCCCAGCGGCTCCAGACCGGCCTTGGCGCCCATGGCGAAGACCTCGGCCATGATGACGTTCAGCGCATAGCCGGAAAGGTTGTGCGCGAGCTTGGCGATGCTGCCGGCACCAATGGCGCCGACCAGGATGGCGCGGTCGCCCATCGCGTCCAGCAAGGGCCTTATGCGGTCGAAGATGGCCTTGTCGCCGCCAACGAAGAAGGCGAGCTTGCGCGTCTTGGCGCCGCGCGGGCCGCCGCTGATTGGCGCGTCCAGCACATGCAGGCCGCGCTCCGCCGCCGCCGCGTGCAGCGCCCGCACGGCGGAGACGGCGTTGGTGGAGATGTCCACGATGACGCCATCCCTGGCCATCGTGTCGATCAGCTCCGCGCCGACCGCCGCCACCTCGCGAGGACCGGGGAGAGAGGTAAAGACGACGCTGCACGCCGCCCCCAGCTCTCGCACCGTCTCTGCCCAGCGGGCGCCGCCTTCCACCAGTGCCTCGGCCGCTTCGCGCCGCATGTCGTGCACGACCAGCTCGACGCCTTCCGCCTTGGCGAGATTGGCAGCCATGCTGGCGCCCATCGTGCCCAGCCCGATGAACCCGACCTTCATGGCGCTCACGCGTCCCGCTTCTCAAGCACCTCGGTGAGCACCTGCGCCGCCGACATCGCCGCGGGCCAGCCGGCATAGAAAGCGAGGTGCGTGATGGCGCCGGCGATCTCCTCGCGCGTCACGCCGTTGTCGAGGGCGCGGCCGATATGGACGCTGAGTTGCTCCGGCCGATAGGTGGCGGCCAGCGCGGCCACGGTGACCAGGCTGCGGTCGCGCTTGGAAAGGTCTGTGCGTTCCCAAAGATCGCCGTAGACCACGCCCTCGGTATAGGCGACCAGGGCAGGCACCGTCTTGCGCACGCGGTCGCGCTGCGCGGATTGCGGAATCGGCTTGCTCATCCTTGCTTCTCCTGGCGGGGCCGGCCCGCACGGCCCTTCGCCGCGCCCGCCGACTGTTTCCTCTCCGGCACCGAGCTTATGGCCGCTGCCGCGCGGCTGGCAAGACTTCGTAGGATTGATAGACAAAAGTTGCCGGGCGTGCCGGTGCTGTGCTTGCCTGACGCCGCAGGGCGCAGCCGCGCCCGCGGAAAAGAAGCAAGAACGAACAGGAGGAGGACTGACCCATGCGAGGAAAGCTCTGGCTTGCCGCCTTGATGGCGCTGTGCTGTGGCCGTGGTGCCGTGGCGCAGGAATTTCCCACGCGCACCGTCACCATGATCGTGCCCTCGGCACCCGGCGGCACGCTCGATGCGCTGGGGCGTCTGATGGCGCAGGGCATGGCCGAGGATCTTGGGCACAACGTTGTCGTCGAGAATGTCAGCGGTGCTGGCAGCATCGTCGGCATGCAGCGGCTGGTGCGCTCGGCACCCGATGGTTATGTCATCGGCTTCGGCAACCTTGGCTCGCTTGCGGCGAATGTCGCGGTGACCAGAGAACTGGGCTTCGATCCCCGTCAGGATCTGACGCCGATCGGCATCGTCGCCAACGTGCCGATGGTGATCGCGGCAAGCAAGCAGTCCGGCGTGCGCGACCTCGGCACGCTGTTGTCGCGCATCCGCGAGCGCGGTGATGGCGTGAATGTCGGCACGCCGGGCACCGGCACCACGGGCCACTTGGCGCCGGCCTACCTGCTGTCGCTGACCAAGCTGCACGCAACGCTGGTGCCCTATCGTGGCGCCGGCCCGGCGATGAGCGACCTCGCGGCCGGTACGGTGGATGCGGTGATCGACCAGACCGTGACGATGATTCCGGCGCATCGCGGCGGCACGGCCGTGGCGCTGGCAGTGACCGGTCCCCAGCGTATCCCGCAACTGCCCGATGTGCCGACCTTCGCCGAGGCGGGGGTGCCGGGCTTCGATATGGTAATCTGGAACGCCATCGCGGGGCCGAAGGGCATTCCAGAGCCGGTGGTGCAGCGGCTGGTACGGTCGGTCGAGGCGGCGCTGGCCAGTCCGGCCGTTATCAGTCGTTTCGCGGAACTGGCGACAACGGCACCCGCACCGGAGGAGCGCGGCCCGGAGGCGCTGCGGCAGCGCATCGCCGCCGATGTGGATCGCTGGGTCCGCGTGGTGCGGGATGCCGGCATCACGCCGCAATAGAAAGGGCACACTGGGGAAGGGCACCGCGCCTTCCCCAGTGTGCCGCTATGCGTCCGGGCGGCCGAAAAGGACCATCAGTGTCCCGATATCTGCTTCCGTCTCCAGTGCCCAGAGGCGCGCGATTTGCGCCTCGGCATCATGGCCTTCGGCGTTGATGCGGTACTTCGCCTCCAGTTCGGCATCCGTCATCGGCCGCGCCGCGCTGCCGCGCGGGTCGCGGACCTCGATGCTGCGCCGTTCGCCTCCCTGCGTCAGCAGCGTGACGCGTGCGGCGCCGCGTGGCAGGAGAGCATCCAGTTCCGCGCGGACCTTGCCACGCAGCGCTGTAACGGCAGGGTCGTGCACCGCGGCGGCTTCAAAATCCTCCACTCCGGCGCTGCCGCGCAGCAGCGTGACGGCGGCTGCGTGGTGGATGCTGACGCGCGCATCCCGCGCATTGCGCAGCGGCCGGTCGCCCCGGTCGAGCAGAAGCTGGTCGCCGGCGACGACGATCTCGGTGACGGTGGCGGGGTCCAGCCCGTCGCGCAGGTCAAGGCAGGCGTCGATGACGGCGTGGAAGACGATGCCGGCGGGATAGGGCTTGTAGGTGTTGCGGGCGAACTCCCAGTGCTCCCCCAGGCCCTCGGTGATGCGCGCGGCATCTGGCGCGTCACCCATCGCGCGCGCCCATCCCAGCCGGCCTTCCAGCGCGGAAGGCGCGGCCGTGTAGCCGGCTTCGGCGAAGAGGGCGGCCAGCAGGCCGTTCCGCGCAGCATTGCCCATGCCGACGTTCTTCGCCGCAGTGGGCAGGTTCTCCACCAGCCCGGCGGACTGGCTGGCGGCGATGCCGAGGGCGGCCATGCACTGTTCCGCATTCAGCCCCAGCAGGCACGCCGCGCCCGCTGCCGCGCCGAACACGCCGCAGGTGGAGGTGATATGCCAGCCGCGTGCGTAGTGCCCCGGCGAGACGGCGCAGCCGATGCGACATTCCACCTCCGCCCCCAGGATGAAGGCGTGCAGCAGCGCCGCGCCGGAAAGGCCCCGCAGTTCGGCGAGTGCCAACAGCGGCGGCGCGACCGGCGCGGTGGGGTGGATCACCGTCTCCAGGTGAGTGTCGTCGAAGTCCAGCAAGTTGGCGGCGATGGCATTGACAAAGGCGGCGCCCATGGCGTCCAGCCGCTCGGCGCGGCCGATCAGGGTGGCGCGTTGCGGGCCGGAGAAAGGCGCCATGACCTGGACGGCCGTCGTAACCGTTGGGTCCTGCGCCACGCCCAGCGCGCCGCCGAAGAAATTCAGCAGCGAGCGCAAGCCTTCGTGCCGCAATGCCGCCGGCAGGGTTCCGGGCCGGCTGCTGGCGATGAAGGCGCCGAGTTGCTCGGCGGCGAAGGCCGGGTCGCTCATTGTGCCCTCGTGATCAGGCCCTGGCGCGCCGCCTCGGCCCAGCGATGGTCGTCCTCGCGCAGGAAGGCGGCGAAGGGCTCCGGCTCCAGGGTGCCGAGATCGGCACCGATGGAGAGCAGCCGCTCGCGCACCCGGGGCAGTTCCAGCGCGGCGTGGATGCCCTCGTGCATACGTATGGCTATTGCCGGCGGCAGGCCGGCGGGCGCCACCATGGCGTACCAGCCCGCGAACTCGTAGCCGGGCACGCCCGCCTCCTGCAGGGTGGGGATCTCGGGCAGCAACGGCGTGCGGGTGGTGGTGGTGACGCCCAGCGCGCGGATTCGGCCGGCGCTCAGATGCTGCGCGGCGGCCACGGTGCTGTTCCAGCCCGTCGGCAGGTGGCCGGCGACTAGGTCGTTCAGGATCGGGGCGGCGCCGCGATAGGGGATTTCCAGCATCTCGATGCCGGCCAGTCGGGTGAACAGGTTGCCGGCATAGGAGATGGCGGCGTCCGAAGTGCCGAAGCCGATGCTGCGTGGCGCCGCCTTTGCCGCCGCGACCAGCCCGGCGACGTCGGTGAAGGGTGCCTTGGCGGAGGCTGTCAGCAGCAACGGGTAGCGCGACAGCAGCGCCACCGGCGCGAAGTCGCGCAGTGCCTCGTAGGAGAGGTTCGGCATGACGTAGCGGTTCATCACCAGGCTGCCGGTATCCACCAGGAACAGGGAGCCGTCCGGCTCGCTGCGCGCAACCATCTCGGAGCCGATGGCGCCATTGGCCCCGGCGCGGTTCTCGACCACCACGGTCTGGCCCAGTGTCTCCGTCAGCCCCTCGGACAGGGCGCGGGTGAAGATGTCGGTGCCGCCGCCGGGGGAATAGGGCACCACCAGCCGGATCGGGCGCTGCGGCCAGTTGCCCTGCGCCCGGGCATGACGCGGTGCGGCCAACGGGGCTGCAAGGGTGGCGGCAAGCAGCCCGCGTCGTGGCAGGGGTGGAAATCCTGGCATGGCGTCCTCCTTGTGCGACCGCGGGCGAACGGGATCGCTTGAGCCGGGCGGCGGCCGTCTCTATGGTTCTTGTTATCGATAACAAAGTGACCTTGGGGAACGGAGCAGTCAATTGCGGAACTTTCGGGCGGCAACGCCGATGGAAGCTTCGTCACGAGGCGGCGGCGCGTGAGCCGTCCGCTGGAGGGCCGCCGGGCGCTGGTCACCGGCTCGACCGGGGGGCTGGGCCTTGCCGTGGCGCGCCGCCTGGCGCTGGAGGGCTGCGAGATCGTGCTGCACGACCTGCTGGAGCCGGCAGCGGTGGAGACGGTGCGGGCCGTACTGGCGGCGGAGCATGGTGTCGCCGTCCGCTACTGCCAGGCCGACCTGCGCCAGCCCGAGGCCACAGCGGCGCTGATGCAGGCGGCCGACGCGCCCGATATCGTGGTGAACAACGCCGCCACCCGTCATTTCGCGCCGGTCGAGGCCATGCCGCGCGCCGACTGGGATGCCGACCTCGCCGTGAACCTCTCGGCCGCCTTCGACACCATTCGGCTGGCGCTGCCGGCCATGCGGCGTCGCGGCTGGGGGCGGATCGTCAACATGTCCTCGATCTACGGGCTGGTCGGCGCGGTGGACCGGGTCGGCTACGTCGTGACCAAGACGGCGCTGATCGGCCTGACGCGCGCCGTGGCACTGGAGACGGCGCGGCAAGGCATCACCTGCAACGCCCTGTGCCCCGGCACCTCGCTGACGCCGGGCATCGAGAGCCGCATCCAGGAGGCAATGGCCGCGCGCGCGCTGGACCGCGCGGCGGCCGAGGCTGGCGTACTGGCGGGCAAGCAACCGAGCGGGCGCTTCGTGCAACTGGAGGCGGTGGCCGGGCTGGTTGGCTTCCTCTGCAGCGACGCGGCCGGCGACATAACCGGCGCCGCGCTGCCGGTGGATGGCGGCTGGTCCGCCACCTGAGGCGGCGCGGCAACAGACGAACAAGGGAAAGGCGGGGGAAGGGGATCATTCCGTCCCGCCTCTTCCCCATCAAGGGAGGAACGCATCATGAAGCGCCGAACGACGCTCCTGTCCGCCGCGGCCCTGCTCGCCGCCCCCGCGATTGCCCGGGCGCAGCCCTGGCCGACGCGCCCCATCCGGCTGATCGTCGCCTGGCCGCCTGGCGGCACCACCGACATCCTGGCGCGCCAGTTGCAGCCGCAGCTCTCCGCTGCCCTGGGCCAGCCGGTGGTGATCGACAATCGCGGCGGCGCCTCGGGGGCCATCGGCGCCGCCGAGATCGTGCGCGCGGAGAAGGACGGCCACGCCTTCGGAATGGTGACCAGCACGCTGATCTCCATGGCGCTGCTGCAGCGCCAGCCCTACGACCCGATCGCCGACGTGACGCCCATCCTGCTGCATTCACGCGTGGCCAATATCCTGGTGGTGCATCCCTCGCTGCCCGTGCATTCGGTGGCTGATCTGATCGCCCTCGCCAAGGCGCAACCGGGAAAGCTGGCCTTCGGCTCGCCCGGCATCGGCTCGGCGGTGCACATTTCGGGCGAGATGTTCAAGCTGGCCACCGGCACCTCCATGATCCACGTGCCCTATCGCGGCGGTGGCCCGGCGCTGGCCGACCTCGCCGGCGGCTCGCTGCACCTGATGTTCGGCAATGCCAGCTCCACCCTGCCCTTCGTGCGGGACGGGCGGGTGCGGGCCTTGGCTGTCACCTCGGCGACACGCGCGCCCTATCTGCCGGATCTGCCGACGCTGGCAGAAGCCGGCCTTCCGGGCTTCGCCATCGACGAGTGGTATGCCTGCATCGGCCCCGCCGGCATGCCCCCGGCCGTGGTGCAGCGGCTGAACGCCAGCATCCTGGAGATCATCGCCGCGTCGGCCGAGCGGGCCCGGCTGCTGGAGATGGGCGCCGAGGTGGCCGGCGGCTCGCCGCAGGAGTTCGGCCGGTTCATGCAGGGCGAGATGGACAAGATCGGACGGGTGGTGCGCGATGCCGCCATCACCCTGGACTGAGGAGGCGACAAGAATGAAGCAGAGCCTGGAAGGCCGGGCGGCGCTCGTCAGTGGCGCCAGCCGCGGCATCGGCCTGGCCATCGCGCGGCGGCTGGCGGCGGAGGGCGCGCGGGTCATGCTGGTGGCGCGCTCCGCAGCGGCGCTGGAGGCCGAGGCGGCGGCCCTGCCGGGCGCAGCGGCCTTCGCCGCCGACCTGGCGCAGCCGGACGCCGCCGGCCAGGCGGTCGCCGCCGCGGTGGCAGCCTTCGGCCGGCTGGACATCCTCGTGCACAGCGCCGGCGCCACCCAGCGCGGCGACTTCCTGACCCTGCCCGATGAGGCCTGGATGGATGGCTACGCGCTGAAGCTGTTCGGCGGCATGCGACTCTGCCGCGCAGCCTGGCCGCACCTGGTCGCGGCCTCGGGCGCGGCGGTGCTGATCGCCGGCATCGGCGGGCGGCTGGCCAGCGCCGACTTCACCATCGGCGGCTCGGTCAATGCGGCGCTGATCAACCTGACCAAGGCCCTGGCCGATCGTGGCGTCCAGGACGGCGTGCGGGTCAATGCCATCAATCCCGGCAGCATCCGCACCGACCGGCTGACCGGCCGTATCGCGACGCTGGCGCGGGAACGGGGGATCGATCCGGAGGCGGCGGCCGGCGTGCTGGCGGCAGAATCGGGGGTCGCCCGCTTCGGGCAGCCGGAGGAGATCGCCGCTGCCGTGGCCTTCCTGGTCGGGCCGGAGGCGAGCTACGTGCAGGGCAGCATCCTGGACGTCGATGGCGGCTGGCTGCGGGCGGTGTAGGATCGGGGGAGAATGAATTCTCCCCTGTTTCCCTTCTTCCCTCCTGCGCAGCGCCGGCAGGGCGAGGCGCCATGAGCCAGCCGGACAAGGGCGGCGGCCTCGCGCGGATGCGCGACGTGGCGCGGATGGCCGGCGTCTCCACCATGACCGTCTCGCGGGCGCTGAACGACCCCGCCAAGGTTTCGCCGGAGGTGCGGGAGCGGGTCAACGCGGCCGTGCAGGCGGTGGGCTACCTGCCGAACCGGCTGGCGGGGAGCCTGTCCTCCCGCCGGTCGAGCCTGGTCGGGCTGATCGTGCCGAACATCGACAACTCGCTCTACTCCACCACCATCCAGGCGGTCTCCGAGGTGCTCCGCCAGGGCGGCCACCAGCTGATGATCGCGGATTGCGGTTACGCGCCGGAGGAGGAGGAGGCGCTGGTCGGCGCCTTCCTGGCCCAGCAGGTGGCGGGGCTGATCCTGCACAACGCCACTCATACCGAGGCGGCGCGCACGATGATCCGGCGCGCCGGGGTGCCGGTGGTGGAGATCGGCAACCTGCCGGCAGAGCCGCTGGACATGGTGGTCAGCTACTCCAACCACGAGGCCACCCGGGCGATGACGCTGCACCTGGCGCGGCTGGGCTATCGCCGCATCGCCCTCGTCACGCTGCCCGCCCGGAACAACGACCGCAGCCGCGACCGGCAGGCAGGCTACCGCGCCGCATTGGCCGAGGCAGGGCTGGCCGAGGACCCGCAACTGGTGCTGGAGGCGCCGCCAGGCCTCGCCTCCGGCGCCGAGACCATCGCGCGGCTGGTCGAGGCCGATGCGCCGGCGGATGCCGTCTTCTTCGCCGGCGACGTCCTGGCCATCGGGGCCCTGCTCGAATGCCAGCGGCGCGGCTGGGCGGTGCCGGGCCGGGTCGCCATCGCCGCCTTCGACGACCTTGAACTGCTGCACCATCTGGTGCCCGGCATCTCCACCCTGCGGCTACCGCGCGCCGAGATTGGCCGGCGTGGCGCCGAGATCCTGCTCGACCGCATCCAGGGCCGCTCAACCGAGCGGCGCCTGGTCCCGCTGCGTTTCGAGATCATTCAACGCGACAGCACCTGAGGCGGCTCCAGTCCGCCTTCTGATATCGGTATCATATTTCGCTTGTGCGATATTCTTCCGCTGCCTAGACCCAGGACAATGAGGCAGGGGAGGAACGCCATGGCAGACCAGGTGCTGGGTTTCGTCGGATTGGGGCAGATGGGCAGCCGCATGGCGGCGCGGCTGCTCGATGCAGAGCACAGCCTCGTCGTCTGCGACCCCGTGGAGGCGGCGCTGGCGCCGCTGGTGGCGCGCGGGGCGCAGCGTGCGGCGACGCCGAGGGAGGTGGCCGACCGCGCCGACATCGTGCTCGGCAGCCTGCCCACGCCCGACGTGGTGCGCAGCGTCGGCCTCGGGCCGGACGGGGTGCTCCAAGGGCAGCGGGCGCGGCGTTTCGTGGACCTCTCCACCACCGGGCCACGCGTGGCGCAGCAGGTCGCCGCCGCCTTTGCCGAACAGGGCCGCGCCGCCATCGATGCACCGGTCAGCGGCGGCATCACCGGCGCCGAGAAGGGCAGCCTCGCCATCATGGTTTCCGGCCCGCGCGACGCCTATGAGGAGATCGCGCCGATCCTCAGCCTCCTGGGCCGGCCCTTCTTCTGCGGCGAGAAGCCAGGGCAGGCGCAGGTGATGAAGCTCTGCAACAACCTGCTGGCCGCGGCGGCGCTGGCGGTTTCCTCCGAGGCCATTGTGATGGGCGTCAAGGCCGGGCTGGACCCCAGCTTGATGTGCGAGGTGATCAACGCCAGCAGCGGCCGCAACAGCGCGACGCAGGACAAGTTCCCCCGCGCCGTCATCCCGCGCAGCTTCGACTTCGGCTTCGCCACGGGCCTGTCGCACAAGGACGTCCGCCTCTGCGTGGACGAGGCGGAGGCGATGGGCGTGCCGATGGTGGTCGGCAGCGCGGTGCGCCAGATGCTGGCGGTGACCAGCGCTTCCTTCGGCGCGGAGAGCGACTTCACCAACATCGTGCGCGTGATCGAGGGCTGGGCCGGCGTTGAGGTCGGCGGGGCCGCCTGATCCTTGCGGGCGCCGGGCGGGGCAGGGCGGGCGCGGCGTCTGCTGCCCCGTCACACGGCCGCAGCGCCTCCGAAGGCACAGGGCGGCCGGCCCCGCTCAAGACGAGAAAGGAGGGAAGAGCCCCTTTCTGACGCCTGAAGCGCCATTATGAAATCTCACAGTGAAATTTCACAGTTGCGGCGCGCCGCAGTCCGCGCCAAGCTCCCTGCCGTCGCCGGAGGCTGAACGGGTCGGGTGGGCGTTTTCGCGTCCCTTGGCTCTCTGCTCCCGGTGAGTGTTGCGCTTTGCGGGGAGCATCCGACGAATGTCGAAACAGAAGCCGGTCGTCATCGTGGGTGCGGGCCCCGTCGGGATGGTGGCGGCAGCCGTGCTGGTAGGCCACGGTGTGCCTGTCCTGGTGCTGGAGGCCGGGGCCGAGCTTTCCGGGGAGATGCGTGGCTCGACCTTTCATGCGCCGACGCTCGACATGCTCGACACGCTGGGCGCCGCGAAGGCCATGATCGCCGACGGCATCGTTGCGCCGCGCATGCAGTATCGCAGCCGCGACCAGGGCATCATCGCGGATTTCGACTTCGGCGTGCTGTCGGACGTGACCCGTCACCCCTTCCGGCTGCAATGCGAGCAGTTCAAGCTGACCCGCATCCTGTACGGCCTGCTGCGCGACAAGCCCAACTTTTCACTGCGCTTCGATGCGCGGGTCGCGAGCTGCAAGGATCGCGGCGAGGACGTCGAGATCACGCTTGAGAACGGCGCCTCCATCGAAGCCGCCTATGTCGTCGGCGCGGACGGCGCGCGCAGTGCCATCCGCAAGTCCGCGGGCATCGAGTTCGAGGGCTTCACCTGGCCGGAGCGCTTCCTCGTCCTCTCGACGCCCTTCGACTTCGCAGAGATCATTCCGGACCTCGCTGACGTCTCCTACTATGCCGATCCCGAGGAATGGTTCTTCCTGCTGCGCGTGCCCGGCGTCTGGCGCGCCATGTTCCCGGTGCCGGCTGAGGTGCCGGACGAGGCGACCATGACCGACGATTACGCGCGCGCCCGCTATGCCCGCATCGTCGCGGGCCGGGACGACTACCCGATCCGGCACCGCACGCTCTACCGCGTGCATCAGCGCGTGGCGCGCACCTTCCGCCAGGGCCGCGTGCTGCTGGCGGGCGATGCCGCGCATATCAACAACCCGCTCGGCGGCATGGGGCTGAACGGCGGCGTGCACGACGCCTTCAATCTCGGCGCCAGGCTTGCGCAGGTCTGGCATGGCGAGGCGCCGGCCGATCTGCTCGACCTCTACGACCGGCAGCGGCGCGGCGTGACGGTCGAGCATGTGCAGCGCCAGACCATCGCCAACAAGCAGAACCTGGAAGCCAAGGAGCCAGAGGCGCAGCGCGCCTTCCGCGCGCGGATGGCTGAGGCGGCGGCCGACCCGGCCAAGGCCCATGCCTATCTGCTGGGCGTCTCGATGATCAACAGCCTGCGTCGCGCGGCCGAAATCGCCTGACCGCATCGCGAGAACCATTCCACATGACCGAGCTCACCTTCGACTTCCACAGCGGCGGCACCGCCACGCGCCGCACCCTGTCCCTGCGGCACTTCGTCATCGCCGGCTGGACCGGCCGCGACCAGCACAAGCTGCAGGAGCATATCGACGAACTGCGCCTGCTCGGCGTCACGCCGCCGGCCAGCACGCCCTGCTTCTATCCGGGCGGCCGGGAACTGCCGACCACGGCGGCCGAGATCGACTGCCTGGGCGGTGAGTCCAGCGGCGAGGCCGAGTTCCTGATCCTGGTGGACGAGCAGGGCGGCTGGTGGGCCGGCGTTGGCTCCGACCACACGGACCGCAAGGTGGAGACCTATTCGGTCGCCGTCTCCAAGCAGCTCTGCCCGAAGCCCGTGGCGCCCGCGCTCTGGCGCTTCGACGACGTGGCGGAGCACTGGGACCGGCTGGAGCTGCGTTCCTGGGTGCGGGAGGGCGAGGACTGGGTTCTGTACCAGGAAGGCAGCGTCGCCGCGATGCGCGACCCGCGCGACCTGGCGGCGGCCTATCGCGCCCTGGGGCGGGAGTTGCCGCCCGGCACCATCATGCTCGGCGGCACGCTGGCTGCCATCGGGGGCATCCGGCCGCGCGCGAGCTTCCGCATGGAACTGCGCGACCCCGTGCTGGGGCGCGCCATCACCCACAGCTACACGGCCAACTGGCTGGCCGAATAAGGCGGAGACCATCATGCCGATCCAGAAGGAACACCTGGAATTCCACGTGCCGGACATGGGCCAGGGCTGGCAGACGCCGCCCGGCTATCCGGCTGGCATCCAGCAGAAGATCCTGGCCGGCGCGCTGGACGAGCCGAACCGGCGTGGCCACCGCACCCGGCTGCTGCGCTTCGAGCCTGGCGTCTTCACCACCGCGCCCTTCGTGCATGAGTACTGGGAGGAGGTCTGGCTGGTCTCCGGCGACCTGATCGTCGGCAACGACGCGCAGGGCCAGGGCGGCGAGGCCTTCGACAAGGCCGCCTATGCCTGCCGGCCGCCGGGCGCCTATCACGGTCCCTTCAAGTCGGAGACCGGCTGCGTGCTGCTGGAGATCCACTACTTCGACGAGACGCCCGCATGAGCGCCGCGCCCGCCCCGACCCTGGAAAGCCTGGCGGCGGACCTGTCCGCCGGCCGCACCACCAGCCGCGCGCTGGTGGAGGAGTGCCTGGCGCGAATCGCCGATCCGGCGGGCGAGGGCGGGCGCGTGTTCCTGGGAGTGGACGCCGAGGCCGCACGCACCGCGGCCGAGGGCATGGACCGGCTGCGTGCCGCCGGGGCCGCGCCGTCGCCCTATGCTGGCATCCCCGTCTCGGTGAAGGACCTGTTCGACATCGCCGGGCAGGTGACGCGGGCAGGCTCCCGCGCGCTGGACGATGCGCCCCCAGCCGCCAGCGACGCTGTCGCCGTGGCACGGCTGCGGCGGGCCGGCTTCGTCGTCATCGGCCGCACCAACATGACCGAGTTCGCCTATTCCGGCCTCGGCATCAACCCGCATTACGGCACGCCGCGCAATCCGTGGCGGCGCGAGGAGGGGCGGGTGCCCGGCGGCTCCTCCTCCGGCGCGGCGATCTCCGTCACGGACGGCATGGCGCATGCCGCGCTCGGCACGGATACCGGCGGCTCCTGCCGCATCCCTGCCGCCTTTACCGGGTTGACGGGCTTCAAGCCGACGGCGCGGCGCGTGCCGCTGGAGGGCAGCGTTCCGCTCTCCGGCACGCTGGATTCGATTGGGCCCATTGCCCGCAGCGTCGGCTGCTGCGCGGTTCTGGATGCTGTCCTGGCGGATGAGCCGTTGCGGCCGCTCGACATGCTTGCGCTGGACGGCCTGCGCCTGCTGGTCCCCGAGACGGTGGCGCTGGACGGGCTGGAGAAGGCGGTCGCGACCGCCTTCGAGGCGGCGCTGAGCCGCTTGTCCCGCGCCGGGGCGCGCATCACGCGGGCGCCGGTGCCGGAATTCAGTGCGGTGGCGGAGATGAATGCCCTGGGCGGCTACACCGCCTCGGAGAGCTACCACTGGCACCGCCCGCTGCTGGAGCGGCGGGGCGCCGACTACGATCCGCGCGTCAGCAGCCGCATTCGTCGCGGCGCCGGCATGTCGGCGGCCGACTACCTGGATCTGCAAAGGGCGAGGGGGGACTTCATCCGCCGCGTCGTGGCGCGGATCAGCGGGTTCGATGCGCTGGTCATGCCCACCGCGCCCATCCTGCCGCCGCGCATCGCCGCGCTGGCCGATGAGGCCGCCTATACCGCGGCCAACCTCGCAGCCCTGCGGAATCCGACGCTGGTCAACATGATGGATGGCTGCGCGATTTCCGTGCCCGCGGCGCGGCCGCCCGAGGCGCCGGTGGGGCTGATGCTCGCCGGAGCGGCAGGCCAGGACCGGCGCCTTCTGGCGCTGGCTGCGGCCGTGGAGACTGTGCTGGCCGCCTAAGGGCGGCCGCGCCCCCGCCCCGGGGTGATTGCGAGGGGAATGCCAGTCGCATCGTGCCGCGGGGAAGGGCCGGCAGAGTCCCGCTGCGGCGTCCATGGATGCTCTGCAAGGAGGCGGAACGATGATTCGTGCAATTGGACAGACGCGCCGCAGCGAGGCCGGCCGGCGGGGGATCAAGGCCCTTCTCGGCGCCCTTCTGCTGGCGGCAGCCGTAGCTGGCCCGGCGAATGCCGAGGAGAACTGGCCCGAGCGGCCGATCCGCATGCTCGTGCCCTTCGCGCCTGGCGGCGTGACCGACAGCGTCGGCCGGCTGAGCGCGGAATGGCTGGGCAAGACGCTCAACCAGAGCGTCCCGGTCGAGAACCGCAGCGGCGCCAATGGCGCCATCGCCGCCGAGGCGGTGGCGCGGAGCGCGCCCGATGGCTACACGCTGTTCACCGCCAGCGCGTCGCAGATGGTGATGCTGCCTGCGCTGATGAAGCTGAACTTCGATCCGGCAAAGGATTTCGCGCCGGTTTCCATCATCGCCAGCAACCCGATGGTGCTGGCCGTCCGTTCCTCGCTGAAGGTCTCCTCGCTGCAGGATTTCGTCGCGCAAGCGAAGGCGAAGGGCGGCAAGCTGAACTACTCCTCCGCCGGAATCGGCTCCTCAACGCATCTGGCGATGGCGCTGCTGCTGCAGCGCGCCGGCATTGAGATGCTGCATGTTCCCTATCGCGGCGGCGCGCCGGCGATGCAGGCCCTGCTGGCGGGGGAAGTGGATGCCTATTTCGGCAATCCCTCCGACATGCTCCCGCATCTGGAGGGCGGCCGCGTCCGGATCCTGGCGGTCGCCGGACCGGAGCGCATCGCCAGCCTGCCGGACACGCCAACCGTGGCGGAGCAGGGCTATCCCGGCTTCCGGGCGGAAACCTGGAACGGCATCGCAGCGCCGGCCGGCACGCCGGAGCCGATCCTCCAGCGCATGGCTGAGGCGCTCGGCAAGGCCTGCGGCGATGCCGGCTTCCGCGGCGCCCTGGAGCGGCTCGGCACGACCCCGGTCTGCAGCACGCGGGAGGACTTCGCCGAGGCCATGCGGCGCGATGCACCCCTGTGGGAGGAGGCGGTCCGCATCTCCGGCGCCAGTCTGGAGTAAGGCCGCGGGCCGGCGCGTCTTGCCTCGGCCCGGCCCTTGCCGCACATCCCGGCCCCGGGCAGGAAGGAACGGCAGCAATGCGTGCACAGGTGATGAAGGGCGCCACGCGGCTGGTGCGCGGCGTGGCCGCGGCCCCGGCGCTCCTCCGCTCCGAGGAGACGGCGCCGCAACTCAAGGACCAGGCCTACGAGGCCATTCGGCACCACATCATCACCTGCCGCTTCGCGCCCGGCGAGAAGCTGAACGAGGCGCAGGTGGCCGAGGCGCTGGGCCTGAGCCGCATGCCGGTGCGGCACGCCCTGGCCCGGCTGCGGCTGGAGGGGCTGGTGACCATCCGCCCGCGCAAGGGGATCGAGGTCCGCCCGATCGATCCCGCCGAGCTGCTGCAGATCATCGAGGCACGCACCGTCAACGAGTGCTACGCGGCGCGCTTGGCCGCGCAGCACTTCAGCGCGCAGGACGCGGCCGCGATGGGAACGATCCTGCGCGAGACGGAGCGGGCGCTGGCGCGGCGCGACACCGAGGCGATGATGTTGCTGGATAAAGGCTTCCACGACGTCATCGCACGCGCCTCGGGGAATGCGGTGATCTCCGACATTCTCGGCAACCTTCACGACAGGGCGGTCCGCTTCTGGTTCATCTCGCTGGACGAGCAGGGGCACCAGCGCAGCGTTCTGCACGAGCACCGCGCCATCTTCGATGCGCTGGCCAGGCACAACCCCGATGCGGCGCAGGAGGCCATGGCGCAGCACATCGAAGCCTTCCGCCGCAACGTCATGCTGCTGATCGGCCGCTGAGCGGCGGCGACCCGGCCAGGGCCGGCGACGGCAGGTCGATCCGGAAGACGCAGCCGCCTGGCCTGTTCGAAGCCAGGCTGAGCGAGCCGGCATGTGCCTGGATGATGGTCCGGCAGATGAGGAGACCGAGCCCCATTCCGGCCGGCTTGGTGGTGTAGAAGGCGTCGAAGATCCTCTCGGCCTGGGCGGGATCGACTCCCGGGCCGTTATCCTCGACACGGATGACGATGCCCTTCTCGCCGAGGCCGGAGGCGATGCGCAGGACCGGCTTCGGCATCCCGGCCATGGCCTCGATGGCGTTCATCGCCAGGTTCAGGACAACCTGCTGCAGTTGCACCGCATTTCCCTGGATGGGCGGAAGCCCATCGGTCAGGCGGGCGTGGAACAGCACGCCGTGGTGGCGCAACTTTCCTTCCAGGAGCCGCAGCATATCCCGCAGCAGGGCGTTCACGTCGATCGCGCCGCTGCTCACCGCTCCCTTGCGCGCCATGGCCAGGATGTTGCGGACAATGTCAGCGGCGCGGCCGCTGTCGCGCAGGATGCGTTCCGAGGCGGCGCGCGCCTCGGCCTCCCCGGCGGGGCCTTGGTTCAGCCAGCGGCCGAGCGCCACGGCATTGGCCGAGATGGCCATTAGCGGCTGGTTGATCTCGTGCGCGATCGAGGCCACGAGCTCTCCCATGGTGGTCAGCCGGGCGGCGTGCTCCATCTCCGCCTGCGCCTGCTGGAAGGCGGCCTCGGCCTCCCGCCGCCGGGTCATGTCGGCGAGGATCAGGACGGCGCCCGTGGCGCGGCCATGCCCATCGAGAATGGGCGAGCGCTTCTCGCGGACAGGAATCTCGCGTCCGGAGCGGCAGACCAGCATGGCGTCGCCGGCATCGGCGGCCGCCGGTCCGGGCAGGCTGCAGGCCTGCTGGAGCCGCACCACCTGATCGAGCGGCAGACCCAGGGCCAGCCGGAACTCCCAGCCTGTCAGCGCCTCGGCGACCGGGTTCATGAAGGTGATGCGCTGCTCGCCATCCGTGGCGATGACGCCGTCCCCGATGCTGGAAAGCGTCGCCTCCCACCGGCGTTCGCTCTCCTGCAGCCGGCGCTCGGCGGAGTGCTTGCGCAGGGCCAGCTCGATGGTGGTGAAGAGCTGCAGGTCCTCGAAGGGTTTGAGCAGGTATCCCTGCGGCTCGGCCTGGCTGGCGCGCCGCACCGTCTCCGGGTCGGCATAGGCGGTCAGGAAGATGACCGGGATCTGGAAGGCCTCGCGCAGGTGGCGGGCGGCGTCCACCCCGTCCATCCGGCCCTCCAGCCGCAGGTCCATCAGCACGATGTCCGGCCGCTCGGCGGCGGCGATGGCAATCGCCTCCTCGCCGCTGACGCTGAGGCCGACAACGGTATGGCCGATCCGGGTCAGTTGCTGCTGCAGGTCGCGGGCGATGATCAGCTCGTCCTCGACGATGAGGATGCGTGCCGGAGTCATGCCCGGCGCTCCTGGCGGGCGGCGGGGGGGATCGTCATGGTGAAGCAGGTGCCCTGGCCGTGGCTGATGGTGAGGTTGCCCTGCAACTGCCGTACCAGGTCATGCACAAGGCTCAGGCCGAGCGAGGGCACGGCCTCCGTCGCCATGCCGCGTTCCGGTTGGCTCGTCATTCCCGTGCCGTCATCGCAGACCATGAGCACGAAGCCGCCGGCATCGCTCTCGGCGAGGCTGACGCGCACGGTGCCGCCTTCGCCGGCCGGGAAGGCGTGCTTGATGGCGTTGGAAACCAGCTCATTGACGATCAGGCCGCAGGAGATGGCGCGATCGAGATCGACCTCCACATCATCGACCTCGGTCACGAGCCGGATGCGCGGCTGCGCATGGACCCGCGCCAGCTGCGCGCAGAGGCCCTGGATATGCGCCCGCAGGGCCACCCGGTCCAGCCGCCCGGCGCGGTAGAGGTTCTCGTGCACCATGGCCATCGCGCGGACCCGGTTGCGGCTGTCGGCGAACATTCCCGCCACGGCGGGGTCGCCCGCCGCGGCGGCCTGCAGGTTCAGCAGGCTGCTGACGAGCTGGAGGTTGTTCTTGACGCGATGATGCACCTCCTTCAGCAGCACCTCGGTCTCCTTCAGTGCGGCGTTCTCCATCGAGATGGCCGCCTGGGCCGCCAGCATGCGGATCAGCCCGAGATGCCGCCCGGCAAAGGCGCGGGGCGAAAGCCGGTTCTCCAGGTAGAGCAGGCTGCTGGCCCGGCCGCTCTGCGGCAGGGGCAGGCAGGCCATCGAGCGACAATGACCGGCCGCCAGATAAGGATCGGCGGAGAACTGGTTCGGCTGGCCCGCCTCGTCCAGCAGCACCATCCGGCTGGTGCGGGCGGCATAGTGAAGGGCGGATAGCGGCAGGTCCTCGGCCCGCGGTGCGTCTTTCGGCAGCGTCACCGCGATGCCGGCATCGCGGGTCACGGCTTCGGCGCGGATCTGAAGGTGGCCTTCCGCGGGCATCAGCAGCGTGCCGCGATCGGCGCCCGCCAGTTCCAGCACGGCAGCCATCAACGTCCTCACCAGCGCATCCAGCCCGGCCTCGCCGGAGAAGGCCTGCGACGTCTCCAGCAGCGCGATGACATCGGGCTCGCCGGGCCGCGGCTCCGCCACCGGGGCCGGGACCACAGGGATGGCGGGCCAGGCGGGGGCGAGGGCCGGTCCGCCGAAGGCGCGGTCAAGCTGCCGAACCTTTCCCTCGGCACCCCAGGCGAGATAGGCGGCGCGGGCAGCCTGCGCGCAGGCGCGCGCGAGCGTGGGCAGTCCGCGCGCCGCGTGGAAGCGCGCGGCCAGTTCCTGCGCCACCGCCTCGTCATGCGGCAGGCCATGCCGGCGTGCCTCCTGGGCGGCCCCCTCGTAGCCGTGCAGCGCGTCGAGGTCGCGCCCTTCGAGCCGGGCGCGCTCGGCCGCGAGGATGGCGGCGCGCGCGGCGAAGGTCGCGGGGCCATGTCGGGCCCAGGCTTCGAAGCGCGCCGCGCAGGCGCGTAGTGCATCGCCGTGCTGCTCGCGCGCCGCCTGCGCGCCGTCATGGCAGGCGGCATGGGCGAGGCCGGTGACGAAATAATGCTCGGCGAACTCGAAATGCCCGGCGGTGCTCCAGAGCAGCGGCTCGGCCTGGGCACTGGCAGCCAGCGCTTCCGCGGGGCGGCCGGCATGGAAGCGGGCCTGCGCCTTGCGGACCCAGTACCAGCAGGCCGCGATGTCCAGGCTGCGGTTGCCCCTGAGATGGCGCTCGAAAGCGGCCTCGTCGAAGCCAGGCTCGTCGAGCAAGCCGAAATCCGGTGTCAGGCCACGCAGCATGCGGATGAGCTGCAACTGCGCGGTGATGATGGCGTCCACCAGCCCGAACCGGCTCTTGCGCACGCCGGCCAGCTTCAGCTCGGCCTCCCGCTGGGCCTCCTGCAGGGGCTCGCCGGCCCCGAGCAGGATACTGACCAGCGTGCAGCCACTGAAGCCGGCATAGGTGAGGTCGCCCGCCTCGGTCGCCGCCTCGAAGGCGCGACGGAGCAGTCCGAGGCCCGCGCGGATCGGCTGCGTCCAGGGCATGACGTGATAGGCGAAGCACATGTCCACACGGTGGCGGAAGCGGCCCATCCCCGGCCGTGCCGCCAGTTCATGGCCAAGCCGCCCGAAGCGGTAGCCGCCCGGGTGGTCGCCGAAGCAGGGGCCGAGCACCATGCCGAGATAGGCATAGGCCAGGGGCGAGGCGTCGCTGTTGCCGTGCTCCAGGCTGAGATTGGCCATGCGGCAGAGCAACAGGCAGACGAGGTTCTGGTCGCTGAAGAAGGCTGGCGGAAGTGCGGCGGTCAGCACGCTCAGGATCGCCTGCGCCGTCTCGTCCTGCAGCGGCGGCAGGTCGGCCAGGGCTTCGATGGGCCTGTCGCCGAGCCGCTCGCGCAGCCGGTCGTATTCGTCCTGCAGGTCCTGCCGGGAGGGGTGTGCCGCCCAGTGGATGCCGACTTTCCCGAGAAAGGCCAGGCAGAGCTGAATGGCGCGGTCGCTGCGGTCCATCGCCGTGCAGATCGTCACCTGCAGCCAGGTGATGCGGGCCTGTTCGGCGAGGGTGCCGGCCTGCTGCAGAAGGCGCTCCAGGGCGGCGAGGGCGGCGTCCGCGCCTCCGATCAGAAAGCGGCACTCCGCCTGATCGAAGGCGATGGTGAAGGAGAGGTCGCGCTGGCGCTGCCAGCCTCCCGCTCCGAGCAATGTCGCCGCGGTCTCCAGATAGGCCAGGGCGGTGCTGCAGGCTGTCGTCGCCCGGGCGCGCCGGGCGGCGCGCCAGGCGAGGCCGGCCATGCGGTCGCGCTCCTCCACCTCCTCGATCAGCGGCGCGGCGGGACCGAGATGGCCGGCGATGTCGAACAGCGCCGCCTCGATCTCCTCGGGCGGGGTGACGGTGACCAGCGCCCGGGCGATGCGGAGATGCAGGCCGGCCCGCTCAGCCGGTTGCACCAGGGCGCCGGCGGCCTCCTGGATGCGATCATGCGCGAAGGTGTAGCGGTCCCCCGCCCGCCGCAGCAGCCCGGACTGCACCAGGGTGCTGAGCGCCCGCTCCAGTTCCGCCTCGCTCTGCCCGAGGATGGCGCTGGGAAGCGCCGTTCCGGCGGGACCACCAAGATGAGCCAGCAGGCCGAGCAGCCGTTGGGGCAGGCCGGGCAGCCGGCCCAGCCGGGCCGCCATGAAGTCCGCCACATTGTCGGCGGAGCCTCGCTCCCGGATGCCCTCCAGATTCCAGCGCCAGGTGCCGCTGCCGCGGGTGAAGGCCAGAAGCCCTTCCTCCACCAGCCCAGCGAGGAACTGGCCGACGAAGAAGGGGTTGCCGCGCGTCTTGGCATGCACCTGCGCCGCGAGCGGGGCGGAGGTCTCGGGCGCCATCCGCAGCATGTCGGCGACCAGCCGGGTCGTGGTCTCGGGCGGCAGGGGCCGCAGCACGATCTCGGAGACCGCGCCTTCCGGCCCGCGGTCCCAGCCTCCTGTGCTGCCCTGGCCGATGCACGCGAGGATGCGGCGCAGCGGGTGGTCCGGTCCGATCTCGTTGTCGCGGTAGGCGCCGAGGAGCAGCAGGTGCGGGATGGGCGGGCCGGCGGCCAGCCGTTCCAGGAATTCCAGTGTGGCAGTGTCCAGCCAGTGCAGGTCGTCGAGGAACAGGGCGAGCGGGTGCGCGGCCTGCGCGAAGGCGCGAAGGAAGTTGCCCAAGGCGAGATGGAAGCGATTGGCCAGCTCACCGGGCGGCAGATCTGCCATCGGCTTCTGCGGGCCGAGGATGAGCGCGAGGTCGGGAACCAGGTTCACCACCAGCGGGGCATTGGCGCCGAGTGCCTCGCCCAGCTTGTGGCGCCAGGCGGCGACCTCCGCCTCGCTGCGGCCGAGGATCCAGCGCACCAGATCCTGGAAGGCCTGCGCCAGTGTCGCATAGGGGATGCCGCGCTGGATCTGGTCGAACTTGCCGGCGGCAAAGAGGCCGCCAAGCGGCAGCAGCGTCTCGCGCAGCGCGAGCACCATCGCCGACTTGCCGATGCCGGAATAGCCGGAGACCAGGACGATCTCGCCGCGGCCCTGGCGCGACACCCGTTCCCAGGCCGCGCGCAGCAGCGCCATCTCTCCCTGGCGTCCGTACAGCGCGCGGGGCGGCACCAGCCGGCCCGGGACGTCGCGCGAGGCGAGCGGGAAGGAGGCGACGGTTCCGGTCTCCGCCAGGACGGCCTGGCAGTGCCGCAGGTCGGCCAGCAGGCCGGCGGCGGTCTGGTAACGCTCCTCCGGCGCCTTGGCCAGGAGCTTCAGGATGATGGCCGGCATTCCCTCCGGCAGGCCCCCCGTCCGCCCGATGGGAGGAAGCGGAGAGCGCGCGAGATGCGCATGGGACCATTCCACCGCGCCGTTCGCGGTGAAGGGCAGGGTGCCGGTGGCCATCTCGTAGAGAATGACGCCCGCCGCATAGAGATCGGAGCGGGCATCCGGCGCTCCGCCCATCGGCCGCGTGCATTCAGGCGCCATGTAGGGCAGGCTCGCTTCCAATGCCGGTGGTGGGCGGCGATTGGCCGTGAGGGGCGCGGCGGCATGCCCGAAGCCGGTCAGCCGGAGCTGTCCGGCCGCGTTCAGCAACAAGGTGCCAGGCCGCAGGTCGCGGTGGACGATGTCGCGTGCATGCAGATGGTGCAGAACCTCGGCGAGGGCGAGCGCGACGCGCAGGAAGGCCGCAGGCCCGAAGGGCTGGCCCAGGTGGCCCTCCAGCAACTCGCCGCCGGGATCTGCCAGCAGCAGCGCCGTCCGCCCGGCATAGGTCCGCAGGCCGCGCGGCATGACGGCCCAGGCGGGATCGAGCTCGCTGGCCAGGGCCAGCTCATGAGCCAGGGCGGAGACCGTGGCGAGGTCGTCCCGGCCCTCCAGGGGAAGGCGGAGCAGGATTGCTCCTTCCGGTGCATCCGGTTCAATCAGCCGGAGCAACTGTGGGCCGCCGCTTGGCCGCGCATCCAGGATGCGTGCGCGGGTATCGCTGGTGGTTGCGGGGCGTTCAGGCTGCAGTGGGGGTGTCATGTGGCATACGGCAGCCTGACCGGCACTTGCGCGCGTTGCGGGGTGCCACGGTAATCTCCATTCGGTGCCCGACCAGGGACCGGGGAAGCTTCGCATATCTCTCCTCAGGCCTGAAGCCGGCCCGGCGCCAGCGGCGCGCCGCCAGCCAGGAAGCGCATCTCATTTCCGGCGGGGGGGCGGCTGATTCTCCCGCCGCCAGGCGAGCGGCGTGGTGCCCACGATGCGGCGGAACAGGCGCGAGAAATGCGCCTGATCGGCCAGCCCGCAGGTCAATGCGATCTCGCACAGCGGGGCCGGCGTCTCCAGCATCAGTGCCTTGGCGCGGGCGATGCGGCGCCCGACGACATAGGCATGTGCCGTCTGCCCGAAGCTCTGCTTGAAGGCGCGGGCGAAGTGGCCGGTGCTCAGTCTGGCCTCCGCGGCCAGTTCCTGCTGCGGCAGCGGGAATTCGAGACGCGCCTCGATGAAGCGCGTCAGGCGCTCGATCTGCCAGCGCGCCAGGCCACCATGCACGACGACCGCCGGCGCGGGGGCCGAGACGGGCTTCTCCAGGAGCTCCGAGGCCTGAGAGAGGCAGCGAAGCGCCGCATCGCGGTCCTGGTCCAGCGTCCTCCGCGCCTGCCGCAGGAGCTGTGACACCAGTACCGAGGTGCTACCCTCTTCATGGCGCGTCCTGCTGAACGATGCTTCGATTTGAAGGTCGGGCTCCATCCTTGCCGTCTCCTGCCGCCTGCCGGTGGGTCGATGGCCTGAGACTGGGCGCTGATGGCCCCTCGCTCCATTATACAGTCGTTGCCACGCATGGAACGGAGGTTTGCCGCCCTCATACCTTTGTATGAGGTGTCAACGGGAAGAGGACGTGCCGAAAAGGTGTCCGGATCATCCAAATTGGTCACGGCCGGACAAGGCGTGAGGGCTCTTGGCCTCTAGGGTGCTGGCTTGCTCTGGCCCGAAGTGAGGCAGGATGAGGATGAGAGGCGCGGCCCGGGCCGTGTGTCGTGCTTTGACGGCCTGGTCGGAAGGCGGCGCGAAGCAGGCGCGCAAGGCGCAGGCCGGAGCGTGGATGCCATCGGGCTCGCGGCCGTTATGGCCCGTGTGACGGTATTAGCCCGACGCCGCCTCTTCGGGTGAGTGCGATAAATGTCCCTATCTGCCCCCCGGATCGCCGTGGTGGACGACGACACTCTGGTCCGCGCGAGCCTCGGCGGCCTGATTCGCTCGCTTGGCCTTCGGGTCTCGCTGTTTGCCTCCGGACCTGCCTTGCTAAAGCAGGATCTTGCCCGGTTTGACTGCGTCATCACGGATGTACAGATGCCGGCCATGTCGGGATTGGCGCTGCAGGAGGCGCTGAACGCGCGCGCTCCCGGCCTGGCCGTGGTGATCCTGACGGCCTTCTCCGACAGTGACCTGCGCACGCGCGCCATGGCGGCCGGCGCCCGCGCGGTGCTGGAGAAGCCTTGCAATCCTGAGGAACTGATGACGCTGCTTGAATCCATCGTCGGCTAGGCAGCGCCGATCGGCAGAGATGAAGTGCCGTGCCTGCGTGCTGCAGGGCCGCTCCCGCTAGCGCGCGTGCAGGCCCAGCATCTCCGCCATCTGCACCAGGCTGGCGAAGGAGCGCGCGGCCATCTTCTGCATCGCCTTGCCGCGATGGATCTTCACCGTGATCTCGCTGAGGCCGAGCTGGCTCGCGATTTGCTTGTTCATCAATCCCCGGGTGGCCAGGATCATGATCTCCCGTTCCCGTGCGCTGAGGGACGCGAAGCGGGTCCTGAGATCCGCCTGCGCCGCCTCGGTTGCGCGGCGGGTCCTGTCGCGCTCGATCGCCGCCCCGACAGCATCGAGCATCTCCTGCTCCCGGACGGGTTTCGGGAGGAAGTCGACCGCTCCCGCCTTCATGGCGCGCACCGTCATCGGGATGTCGCCATGGCCGGTCAGGAAGATGACAGGCACCTGGAAATCCTCCCCGGAGAGCCGGAGCTGCAACTCCAGCCCGCTCACGACCGGAAGGCGGATGTCGAGGATCAGGCAATTCCCTTCGGGGGCCAGGCCGCTGTCCAGCAGTTCGTCGGCCGTTGAGAAGACCTGCGCGCGATAGCCCACCGAGCGCAGGAGGCTGTCCAGCGCCTGCCGCACCGCGTCGTCATCATCGACGACCAGGACCAGCGGCGGATCATCCGGCTGTGTCATACGGGAGACCTCAGGCGCGCCTGGCAAGGTTGCAGCGAACCCGCCGGCAACGCCCCATCACGGCGGCGGCTGGAGGCGGAGGGCGGGTGAGACCGTCAAGTCGGGGGAACATTGGAAAACCGAAGGCGGCAAGGCTGTAGAACCTGCACATAGCTGTCTCCCATGGCGCTGAGTAGAGGCGTCAGCCAGCGGGCAGATTGAGACGGATTTCCCTGCAATGCGAGAATCCTTAGTGCAAGTTATCGATTGCACTGATGCAATCCGATTTCCCTACCGCAGCGGCGGCGACGCGCTACTTGATAGGCCAACGGAGCGCCTCCCGTGCTCCTCAGGAGATCACAGCGATGACCCGCACCGGCATCCATCACGTCACCGCCATCGCCGGCCATGCGCGGCGCAATCTCGACTTCTACACCCGCACGCTGGGCCTGCGGCTGGTGAAGCGGACGGTGAACTTCGACGATCCCGGAACCTACCATTTCTACTATGGCGATGCCGCCGGCAGCCCCGGCACCATTCTGACCTTCTTCCCCTGGGAGCATGCGGCGCCCGGCCGCGCCGGCGTGGGCGAGTTGCAGGAGACGGTGTTCCGCATCCCGCAGGGCGCCATCGGCTACTGGACGCAGCGCCTGGTGAACCAGGGCGTGGAACGCACGACGCGCTTCGGCGAGACGGTGCTGCGCTTCCGTGACCCCGATGGCCTGCGCCTTGCCCTGGTCGGCCTGCCCGGCATCGAGGCCGAGCCGGCCTGGGAGAATGGCGAGATCCCGGTGGAGCACGCCATCCGCGGCTTCCACAGCGTCTCGCTGATGCTGGAGGACGCGGCGCCGACCGGCGCGATCCTCTCCGACATCTTCGGCTTCGCCGAGGCGACGCGGGAGGGGGATACGCTCCGCTTCCAGGCGCCCGGCACGGCGCTGGGCGGCATCGTGGACCTGCGCGGCGTGGGCGGCTTCCTGCCCGCGCGGTTCGGGCGCGGCTCGGTGCACCACCTGGCCTTCCGCGCCGCCGATGATGCGGCGGAGATGGCGATGGTGCGCCGGCTGGCGGAGAATCACGGCATCCACACGACGGAGCAGAAGGACCGCGACTACTTCCGCTCGGTCTATTTCCGCGAGCCTGGGCATGTGCTGTTCGAGATCGCGACCGACGTGCCGGGCTTCGCCGTGGACGAGCCGGCCGACCAGCTCGGCAGTGGCCTGAAGCTGCCGCGCTTCCTGGAAGGGCATCGCGCCGCCATCGAGGCCGCGCTGCCCGCCCTGTCCTGACGACGGAGGAACAGGGGATGACAGGCTTCATCCACCGCTTCGTCCCGGCCACGGTGCCGGGGCGGCCGCCGCTCCTCCTGCTGCATGGCACGGGCGGCGACGAGAACGACCTGCTGCCGCTCGGCGAGGCGGTGGCGCCGGGCGCGGCGCTGCTCTCGCCGCGGGGGCAGGTATTGGAGAACGGCATGCCACGCTTCTTCCGCCGGCTGGCCGAGGGTGTCTTCGATGCGGAGGACCTGCGCCGCCGCACCGACGACCTCGCCGCCTTCGTGCGGGCGACGCGGGAGGAGCACGGCCTGGCGGCGCCGGTGGCGCTCGGCTACTCCAATGGCGCCAACATCGCGGCCAGCCTGCTGCTGCGCCATCCCGGGCTGTTGCGCGGGGCCATCCTGCTGCGCGCGATGGTGCCGTTCCGCCCGCCGGTCGCGCCGCGCCTGGACGGGACGGCGGTGCTGCTGCTCTCCGGTGCCGCGGACCCGGTCGTGCCGGCGGCGAACAGCGGCGAACTGGCGGCGCTGCTGGAGCAGGCGGGCGCCAGCGTCACGCACCACAACCTCCCCGTGGGGCATGGCCTTTCGCAGGCCGATCTCACGCTGGGCGGAAAGTGGCTGCGGGCGCTTTAGACCCCGCGCTACCGTCGGGCGGGCATTCCGGCCCAGCCGGGCGGCACGCATGCTCTCCCATGGTGGCGGCCAAGGTGCTAGGGCTGCTGCACCATGGACCGGCTGGCAGCCCTGCGACTGTTCCTCTGCGTCGTCGAGCGGAAGGGAATTTCCGAGGCGGGGCGGGCGCTCGGCTTCTCCAGCACGGCGGCCTCCAGGGCCTTGCAGGACCTTGAGGCGGATCTCGGCGCCCGGCTGCTGAGCCGCACGACGCGCCATGTCACGCCCACCGAGGCGGGGGAGGCGCTGTACCGCCGCCTTGCCCCCTTGCTCGGCGAACTGGATGGCGCGCTGCGGGAGACGCGCGAGTTGCAGGACCGGCCGCGCGGCCTGCTGCGTGTGCTGGCCCGGCGCTCCTTCGCCCTGCTGCATGTGGTGCCGTCGCTGCCGGCCTTCCGGGCGGCCTTTCCGGAGGTGAGCCTGGATCTGGCCCTCACGGAACTGCCGGACATCACGCCAGCCAATGGGGTGGACGTGGTGATTCGTCATGGCCTTCCCACGGAGAAGTCGATCATCGGGCACCGGCTGGCCTCCGCGCGGCGCATCCTCTGCGCCAGCCCGGCCTATCTGGCCCAACGTCCCCCACCGATATGCCCGCAGGACGTCGCGGCGCATGACTGCCTCGGCTACCGGCGAGAGGCGGAGCCGGTCGTCTGGATCTTCGACACGCCACAGGGGCGGCAGGTGCTGGAGGTCGCCGGACCGCTGCGCGCCAACAGCGGGGAAGTGCTGCGCCAGGCGGCGCTTGATGGCCTTGGCCTGGTGCTTCTGCCGGAGTGGATGGTGGGGAGCGATCTGGCGGCCGGGCGGCTGGTCGCCTGCCTGCCGGAGGTGGCGGCGCATCCCGCTGGGTTCGACGCGCCGATTTACGCCATCCATGCGCGCGCCGAGCCGGTTCCGGCCAAGATTACCGCCTTCCTGACCCATCTGCGGGCGAGGCTCCGCCCGGATTGAGCGCGAAAAGCGGGAAAGTGTTTTCCTGAAACGGCGACTTCTCCCCGCTCGTGGGCAAGTGGCAGCTTGGTTCGCAGGGAAACGGAGGAAACGCCATGCTGCAGATCGAGCCGCTGCACCCGCTCTTCGCCGCGCGCGTCACAGGCCTGAACCTTCAGGAGGGTATCGAGGACGCCACGATGCAGGCGGTGCGCGACGCTTTCGAGCGGTTCTCCGTCCTGGTCTTTTCCGGGCAGGACATCGATGACGAGGCGCAACTCGCCTTCAGCACCCGGTTCGGTCCGCTGGAACCGACCCGCGCCGGCGCCAATGGCGCGGGCGGCTACCTACTCGTGCTGACCAATGTCGGCCCGGATGGCCAGATCGCGCCGCCGACCGACAAGCAGGTGCTGAACAACCGCGCCAACCGCCACTGGCATGCGGACAGCAGCTTCAAGCCGGTGCCGGCGCGCGCCTCCATGCTCTCGGCGCGGGAGATCCCCAGCCAGGGCGGCGATACGGAATTCGCCAGCCTGCGCGTCGCCTGGGCGGCCATGCCCGAGCCGCTGCGCGCGCGCCTGCGGGGCCGCGTGGCCGTGCATGACTTCGCCTGGTCCCGCAGCCGCGTCGCGCCCGAGCTGGTCACCGAGGCCGAGCGGAAGGACTGGCCCGCCGTGCGCCAGCCCGTCGTGCTCGAGGGGCCGCAGGGCGAGGCGCTCTATCTCGGCGCCCATGCGCGCAGCATCGAGGGGATGGACGAGGCGGAGGGCCGCGCGCTGATCGAGGAGGCAATGGCCTTCGCGACCCAGCCGCGCTTCGTCTATGCGCATCGCTGGTCGCGGCACGATCTGGTGCTCTGGGACAACCGTGCCGTGCTGCACCGTGCCACGCCCTTCGCCAGCACCGCCGAGCGGCGGCACATGGTGCGCACGACGATCGCCGGCGAAACGCCGCGGAGCGCCGCCGCCGCATGACGGCCGAGCAGTTCGACGGCGAGTGGGATTATCTCGTCGTCGGGGGCGGTTCCGCCGGCTGCGTGCTGGCGAACCGCCTCAGCGAGGATGGCCGCAACCGCGTTTTGCTGCTGGAGGCCGGCGGCTCGGACCGCCACCCCTGGCTGCATATCCCCGCCGGATTCCTCAAGACCTTCCGCGACCCGCGCTTCAACTGGTGCTTCGAGACGGAGCCGGGCAAAGGCGTGGATGGGCGCCGGATCTTCTTCCCGCGGGGCAAGGTGCTGGGCGGGTCGAGCGCGATCAACGGCCATCTCTGGGTGCGCGGGCAGGCACGCGATTTCGATACCTGGGCGCAGCGCGGCTGCCAGGGCTGGTCCTATGCCGATGTGCTGCCCTTCTTCCAGCGGATCGAGGATCGCAGCGCCGGCGCCGATGCCTGGCGCGGGGCGGGCGGGCCGCAGCATGTCTCCGACATCCATGCGCGCCACCCGCTTTGCGAGGCTTTCCTGGCCGGCACTGCCGAACTCGGCCTGCCGCGCAACCCCGACTACAACGGCGAGCGGCAGGAAGGCGCCTTCTACTACCAGCGCAGCATTCGCCGTGGCCGCCGCATGAGCGCGTCCACCGCCTTCCTGCGGCCGGCGCTGCGCCGGCCCAACCTGCGGGTCGAGACGCAGGCCCAGGTGCTGCGGATCGAGCTTGAGGGACGTCACGCCACGGCGGTGGTGTTCCGCCGCGCCGGGCGCCTGCTGCGGGTGGCCCCGCGGCGTGAAGTGGTGCTCGCCGCGGGGGCGATCGGCTCGCCGCATCTGCTGCAGGTCTCCGGCATCGGGCCTGCGGCGCTGCTGCAGGCGGCAGGTGTGCCGGTGCTGCACGACCTGCCCGGCGTGGGCGAGGGGCTGCAGGACCACTACGCCCTGCGCGTGGTGCGGCGCGTCACCGGCACCGCCACGCTGAACGAGCGTGCGCGTGGCCTCCGCCTCGGGTTCGAGGCCGCGGCCTGGCTCACCGCGCGGCGCGGGCTGCTCGCCTTCAGCCCGGCGCATGCCGGCGTCTTCCTGCGCTCCCAGCCGCATCTGGAGGAGCCGGATCTGCAATTTGTCTTCACCCCGGCAAGCTATCTGGAAGGCGGCGTCACGGGCGGACTGGAGCGCGAGCCCGGCATGACGCTCGGGGTCTGGCAGTTGCGGCCGGAGAGCCGCGGCCATGTGCGCCTGCGCGGTCCTGACCCCACCGAGGCGCCGATGATCCAGCCGAACTACCTCGCCGCGCCGGAGGACCAGCGAGCGGCGGTGGCGGGCCTGCGCTGGGCGCGCCGGTTGCTGGAGACGCGGCCGCTGGCGCGCTTTCGTGGCGCGGAGACGGTACCGGGCGCGCGCTGCGAGGAGGAGGAGGCGCTGCTCGCCCATGCCCGGGCACGTGGCTCGACCGTGTACCACGCGACCAGCACCTGCCGGATGGGGCTGGACCCGCAGGCGGTGGTCGCCCCCGATCTTCGTGTGCACGGGCTTGCGGGGCTGCGCGTCGTGGATGCCTCGGTAATGCCGGCCCTGGTCTCTGCCAACACCAATGCCGCCACGATGATGATCGCCGAGAAGGCGGCCTCCATGATCCGGACGGGATGACCCGGCGGCGTCAGGGCTGGCGGAGCGGTACGGCCGTGCGGGGCGCGGCCTGCGCCGGCCGTGCGTCGATGGGGAAGTGGAGCGCGGCGGCGACGAGGCCGGCGATGGCGGTGGCCAGCCAGACCGCGCCGTAGGAGCCCGTGAGATCGAAGACGAGGCCGCCCGACCAGGCGCCGGCGAAGGAGCCGATCTGGTGGCTGAGGAAGCAGATGCCGAACAGGGTGCCGAGATGGCGCGTGCCGAAGACCTTTGCCACCAAGCCGCTCGTCAGCGGCACGGTGCCCAGCCACATCAGCCCCATCGCCGCCGCGAAGGCCAGCAGGACGGGCTCCGATTTCGGCGCGAGATAGAAGGCGAGGATGACGCCGCCGCGCAGCAGGTAGAGCCAGCCCAACACCTGCTGCTGGGGAAAGCGGCCGCCCAGCCAGCCGCAGCCCCAGCTGCCGATCATGTTGAACAGGCCGATCGCCGCCAGCGCCAGGGCGCCCGAGCCGGCGGGCATGCCGCAAAGGCTGAGATAGGCCGGCAGATGCGTGCCGATGAAGGCGAGTTGGAAGCCACAGGTGAAGAAGCCCAGGGTGAGCAGGCGATAGCCGCGGTTGCCCAGCGCCTGCGCCACCGCCGCGCGCAGCGGCATGGAGGGGGCCGCCTGCTCCCCCGAACCGGTTGCGCCGCCGAGCAGCAGGCCCAGCGGCGCAATGGCGATCAGGCACCCGGCCAGGGCGAGGAGGGAGAAGGCTGTCCCGCCGTGCTGCGCCATGCCCTGCGCGAAAGGCACCAGCAGCGCCTGGCCCAGCGAGCCGCCGGCACTGGCCAGCCCCATCGCCAGGCTGCGGCGCGCGGAGGGCACGGAGCGGCCGAGCGCCGCCAGCACGACGCCGAAGCTGACGCCGCTGATGCCCAGCCCCACCAGCAGCCCCATGCCGATGACCAGCGCGACCGATGAGGCGGAGAGGGCAACCAGGGACAGCCCGGCCGCGTAGAGCAGGGCGCCCGCAGCCACAACGGGCGCCGGGCCGAAGCGGTCGGACACCGCGCCGGCGAAGGGCTGGGCGATGCCCCAGGCCAGGTTGTGCAGGGCAATGGCAAAGGCGATGAGGCCAAGGGAATGGCCGTATTCCACCGCCAGCGGATCGAGATAGAGGCCGA
Source organism: Roseomonas sp. (assembly GCA_035556695.1). Taxonomy (GTDB): domain Bacteria; phylum Pseudomonadota; class Alphaproteobacteria; order Acetobacterales; family Acetobacteraceae; genus Pseudoroseomonas. The sequence goes on along the minus strand of DATMFR010000014.1, from coordinate 225,844 downwards.
AGCTCTGTCGCGCACCCAGGGCCACGCTCATGATGGCGCCTCCCCCCAGGATGGCGAGCAGCGGAGCCCTTGTCATGGCTGGCCCTCCCGCAGCAGGGCGCCGAGCAGTTCCGCGATGCGCGGGTCCGTGCTGCGCCCGACATTGAAGCGGAAGTGCCGGCTGGGCTGGTGCAGCGGCCGGAACAGCGCACCGCCCGCCAGCACCAGCCCGCGGTCCCGTGCGGCGAGGACAAGGTCTTCCCGCGCATCCGGTGGCGCCTCGGCCCAGAGGAACATCCCGTCTTCCCCGGCGGCGATGGCGAAGCCGAGGGCACGCAGCCGCTCCGCCACCAGTCCGCGCGCGGTGGAAAGGCGGGCGCGCAGCATTTCCAGATGGCGCCGGTACTGGCCGGAGCAGAGCAACTCCAGCAGCAACTGTTCCTCGACATCCGAGCCGGTGAGAGCGGTGACGATCTTGGTGCGCAGCAGCGCCTGCACGCGCTCCTGCGAGGCGGTGAGAAAGCCGATGCGCGTGCCCTGGCCGATCAGCTTGGTGAAGCTGGCGACATGGATGACGCAGGCGCCGCCATCGAGCTGCATGAGGCGCACCGGCTCGCCGCCGTGCAGGTCGCCGTGCGCGTCGTCCTCCACCAGCAGGAGGTTGTGGCGCTCGGCGATGCGGAGCAGACGGTGCAGGTTGGCGGGAGTGGCGGTCCAGCCGGTCGGATTGTGCAGCACGGGCTGCAGGAAGAAGGCTTTCGGCCCTTCCGTGCGACAGGCGCGCTCCAGGCTCTCCAAGCAGGGGCCATCCGGCCGGCGCTCCACCGGCACCAGCCGCAGGCCGCGCTGCGCGAGCATCGGGAACAGCATGAAGTAGCCGGGGTCCTCGACCAGCACGGTGTCGCCGGGATTGAGGAAGGTCTGCACGACAAGTTGCAGCGCCTGGGTGCCGCCGGCCGTCATCAGCACGCGGTCCGGCGGCACGGCGATGCCGCGCGTCGCCAACCGCTCGCAGACATGCTGACGGATGGCCGCTCCACCCTGCGGCGGCGCCACGCGCCCGAGATGCGCCGGCAGATGCCGGGTGAAGCGGGCGAGCACGCCGCCCTGCCAGGCGCCCACCGTCCAAGCCTCGGGAAGCACGCCGCCGCCGGGGCAGAGCACATCCTCCCGCGCCTCCAGCATGGCCATGGCGACGCCCTCGGCCATGGTCGGGTTGGGGGCGGGGAGGGGCGCCGGCGGCGGCAGCGCCGCGGGACGAATGACATAGACGCCGGAGCCGGCGCGCGAGATGGCGAGACCCATGGCGGCCAGCCGCGCATAGGCCTCCACCACGCTGTGGACGCCGATGCCGGTGCGCCGCGCCAGGGCGCGGATGGAGGGAAGCTTCGCACCATGCGGCAGCGTGCCGGCGCGGATCAGCTCCGCCAGGCGCGCGGCGATCTGGTGGGCCAGGGGTTCCGGCGCCTGCCGGTCCACCTCGACCGTCAGTCGCGCATGGCCGCCGAGGACGAGCCGTAAAGCCGGCCGGGCCGGTGTGGCGAGGATGGGGCTCTGGGCCATGGCGGCGCCTCCCTGGGACGCGATCCGCCTAGCATCGGCTCGCCGGGCGTCACCATCAAGTCGAGGCGTGCCGGTGCCAGCGCCAACTGTGTCGACCGGGCGGCGGCACAGTTCCGGGGATGCGTGACTGGTGCGAACAGCCGCGACAGGCGGAGCATGGTGGCCACCTTCGGAGGATCAGCGCATGGAGAGGATCTGGCCGCTGCTGCTCTTCGCGGCCATTGCTACCATCACGCCGGGCAGCGCCACGGTGATGGCGATTGCCTCGGGTACCCGCTTCGGCTTTGCGCGATCCCTGCCGCTGGTCGCCGGGCTGGCACTGGGGCTCGGCCTCATGGCGGCCGCGGCCGGCGGCGGGCTGGGCGCGGCGCTGCTGCTGGCGCCCGCGGCGCAGAGCATGCTGCGGCTCGCAGGCACGGCCTATCTCCTGTGGCTCGCCTGGCGCATCGCGCGCAGTGGGGCGCCGCATCACGAGGAAGCAGCGGCGCCTGCCGGGCTGCTGCTGGGCCTCCTCCTCACCTGCCAGAATCCCAAGGCCTGGGCGGTGACCCTGGGTGCCGCCGCCTCCTATTCCGGCTTGGCCTCCAGCCCGGCGGGGCTGGCCCTGCTGCTGGGCGTCACCTTCGTCAGCTTCGCGCTGCTGGCGCTCTCCTTCTGGTGCGCCGCCGGGGGCGCGATGGGGCGGCGGCTGCGGGGCGAGCGGCAATGGGCGGTGGCGAACGGCCTGCTCGGCGCGCTGCTGGCGGGATCGGTGGTCCCGATCTGGTGGTCATGAGCGGCGATGCGCCATGCCGCCGCGCAGACGGCACTGTTCCCTTCACGAGGCGCCACAGTTCCGCGCCGGGTGGGCCAAGCGTGGCCTGCCACGTGCTCCTCCTCCCGTCCAGGATCGGCCACATGTCGGAACCTCTGCACGGAAATCCGTCCTTCATCGCGAACGCATCAGGCCGTCGCCGGTGGAAGGGTGTCGCCACCGCGTTGCTGGACCTGCGGCGCGTGCTGCGATGTCGTCGCGAACGCCACTACCTCGCGGAAATGGACGCGCGGCTGCTGCGCGACATCGGTGCGGACCGGAACACGGCCGCAAGCGAAGCACGCAAGTGGTGGTGGCAGGCCTGACAATGCCGGGAGCAAGCCTCCTCCAGTGCCGCGCATCGAAGAACTTTCCTTCACCGCATCGACAAACGACGCCAGCTTTTGTGGCGAGAAGGGAGACCGTCCATGCCAAGCTCGCACTTGGCCATCGTCACTGGGGGAAGCCGCGGCATCGGCGCAGCCATCGCGCGCCGGCTGGCACAAGAGGGCTACCGCGTCGCCATCGGCTGTCGGAGGGTGGAGGAGGCGGAGCCGGTGCTCGCCGGGATCGCCGAGGCCGGCGGCGAGGCGCATGCCCTGCCGCTGGACGTGACGCGCGAGGAGGATGTCGCACGCTTCTTTACAGCGGCGGAGCTGCGCTTCGGGCCGTTGCAGGCGCTGGTGAACAATGCCGGCATCACCGGGCCGCTCGGCGCCTTCCGCGACCTCGATCCGGCCTGGATGCGCCGCGTCGCCGAAGTGAACCTGATCGGCACAATGCTTTGTGCCCAGGCTGCCCTGCGCTGCTTCGCGGCGGTGGAAGGGGAGGGGCGTGCCATCGTCAACATCTCCTCCGTCGCGGCGCAGAGCGGCAGCCCCGGCGAATACGTGCACTACGCGGCCAGCAAGGCGGCGGTGGAGGCCTTCACTCTCGGCCTCGCGCGCGAGGTGGCGGGGCAGGGCATCCGCGTGAATGCCGTGGCGCCAGGCACGGTGAACACCGGCATCCATGCCCTGGCCGGCGACCCGGACCGCCCCGCCCGCATCGCGCCCCGGGTGCCGATGGGGCGGGTTGGCGAGCCGGAAGAGATCGCGGAGGCGGTGGCTTGGCTCATCTCCGGCGGCGCCTCCTATGCCACCGGGGCGGTGCTCCGCGTGACCGGCGGGCTGTGAGCAGGAGGAGCAACGGAGGATCATCATGGAGCATCCCATTTCCCTCACTGCGACGGCGGTTGCGCCGCGCGCGCGGCTGTCGAGTTATCCACCGGACTTCGCCGCACGCATGGCGGGCCGCATCAAGCGGCCGCTGGGCGACGCCTTCGGGCTGCGCAACTTCGGCGTGAACCTGACGGAGCTGCAACCGGGCGCCAGCTCCGCGCTGCATCACGCGCACAATCGGCAGGACGAGTTCATCTTCGTGCTGGAGGGCGAGCCGGTGCTGGTGACCGGAGAGGGCGTGGAGACCGTGCTGCGCCGGGGCGACTGCGCCGGCTTCCCGGCTGGGGGCGCCGCGCATCATCTGGAGAACCGGTCGGCCCGGCCGGTCCGTTATCTGGAGATCGGCGACCGCAGCGAGGGCGACGAGGCCGTCTATCCCGCCGATGATCTCGTGGCGGTGCGGGAGAATGGCGGCTGGTGCTTCCGCCACAAGGATGGGAGGCCCTATTGAGCGACCCTGCTGAGCGCATCGCCCGCTTCCGCGCCCTGCATGCGGGGCCGGAGGCTTTCATCCTCGGCAATGCCTGGAGCATCGGCTCGGCCCGGCGTCTGGCGGCGATGGGCTACGCTGCCATCGGCACCAGCAGCGCCGCCCTCGCGGAGGAACTCGGCCTGGAGGACGGGCAGGTGGGCCGCGACCGTGTGCTGGCCCATGCCGCCGAACTGGCGGCGGCCACCGATCTGCCCGTCTCCGCCGATCTCGAGGAGGGCTTCGGCCCCCATCCCCATGATTGCGCGGAGACCATCCGCGGCGCCATCGCCACCGGGCTGGCCGGCGGCTCCATCGAGGATTTCACCGGCGATCCGGCGCGACCGATCCATGACTTCGGAACGGCGGTCGCGCGGGTGGCAGCGGCCGCGGCCGTGGTACGGGAGAGTGGGACGGGCTTCGTCCTGACCGCGCGCGCGGAGAACTTCGCCTGGGGCCGGAATGACCTGACGGATACGATCGCCCGGCTTCGCGCCTTCGAGGAGGCCGGAGCGGACGTGCTTTTCGCGCCCAACCTGCCGGACCTTGATGCCGTTCGCGCCGTCTGCACTGCTGTCCGGCGGCCGGTGAACGTGCTGATGGGACTGGGTTCCCCAGGCTGGAGGCTGGCGGCGCTGCAAGCGGCGGGGGTGCGGCGGGCGAGCCTTGGGCCCGCCCTGGCCCGCACGGCGGAGGAAGCCTGGACGGCCGCCGCCCGTGCCGCCCTCAAGGCGGGAAGCTTTGCCTACGGGCGCGCCGTGGCGGAGCGCTTCGCCAATGCCGGCTGAGGAGACGGTGCGCATCTCCTGCGCCGATGGCGTGCAGTTGGGCGGCCATGTCTGGCCGGCGCAGGGACCTTCGCGCGGCGTGGTGGTGGTGAATGCCGCCACAGGGGTGCTGGCGCGCTACTATCATCGCTACGCACGCTTCCTGGCGGGCCATGGCTTCGATGTGCTGACCTATGATTATCGTGGTATCGGCGCCTCCCGTCCAGCGCGGCTCCGTGGCTGCGGCTATCACTGGCATCAGTGGGGTACGCTGGACTTCGACGCGGCGTTGCGATTCATGCAGCAGCAACGGCCGGATCTGCCGCTTCAGGTGGTAGGACACAGCATCGGCGGCTTCCTGCCGGGCTTTGCCGCCGGTGCGCCGGCCATCAGCCGGATGCTGACCGTTGGCGCGCAGTACGCCTATTGGCGCGACTACGCGCCGGTGCAGCGGCCGGGTCTCTTTCTCAAATGGCACCTCGCGATGCCCTTGGTGACAGCCCTTTGCGGCTATTTCCCCGGCCGGCGCCTCGGCTGGCTGGAGGATCTGCCCGCGGGCGTGGCGTACGAATGGAGCTTCCGACGCGCGCGCATGGAGCGGAATCTGCCGCCGCAGCAGCGAGCGGCCATCCTTGCCCGGTTCGCGGCGGTAACCGCGCCGATCCTGGCGATCATCATCCAGGACGACCCACTGGGTACAGCACCGGCGATCCGCCGGGGCCTTCACTACTACCTGCATGCCGCAAAGGAGGAAGCCGTACTGGCGCCGGCCGATCTCAGCGTAACGTCCATTGGACATTTTGGCCTGTTCCACGCCCGCTTCGAGAACAGTTTCTGGCAGGATACGCTGGCTTGGCTTACGCAAGGCGTGAATCCCTGGGCGGCAGAGGACCCTCTGCTGGCGCCCGGGCAGGGGTGGCGGAGTTCCAGGAAGGCGAACATGAGCCTGCTCGAGGAGTAGGCTTGGCCTTTCGAGCGCCGGGTCGCGGTGGCGATGCGCCTTTACAACCCCGCCCTGTGAGCAGTGGCTGTAGCGCCCCTGCCGTCCTCGGCGGGGACCAAGGGGGCCGGCAGGCCAGCAGGCCCGTTAGTTAAAAGGACGCGCGCTTCCACCGCCCTGCTTCGTTCCGAATTCGTTTTAATAGAGCCTCTGAAACACGAAACGCGATAGGTTGCGGTCGGAAATATACCACAGGGAACTGACCGTGACGCTCGCGCAGGCACTTCGCCGAGAAAACAATAATGCCGATTTCCTACGCCTGATCGCAGCCTGCGCGGTGATATGGGGACACGCGTACGGGTTGACCGGCTCAAGTATTCAGGAGCCGGTCAGCCGCATGCTCGGTTTTGACTATTCCGGCTCGCTCGCGGTCAAGTTCTTTTTTTTCCTGAGTGGGCTGCTCGTCATGAACAGCTGGATCAACAACCCGTCAGCCATTCGTTTCGTCTGCGCACGCGCGTTCCGCATTCTCCCGGCACTTGTCTTGAGTGCCGCCGTCTGCTTGCTCGTTCTCGGGCCGTTTCTGACCGAACTGCCGCCCCGGGCGTACTTCGCGAACTCCTGGATCTACTGGCACATCATCGCCAAGCCGACCGTGGGGTACGTTCTGCCGGGCGCGCTGCAGCACAACCCGTACACGGCCGCGAACGGCGTGCTGTGGACGATCCCGTACGAACTGACGATGTACGCGCTGCTGCTTGGCGCGGGGCTATGCGGTTTGCTGCGGCAACGGGCTTTCGCGAGTGCAGCGCTCGTCGTGATCATGGCGCTGTTCATTGCGCAGCCTGAGACGGTCACCGCTCTCGGCTTCCAGTATACCCACGAGGCGGGGCTTCTGCCGGCGTTCTTTGCCGCGGGTGCGCTGCTCGCGCTGCACAAGGATCAGATCAGAATCAATGGTGGGCTGGTCGTGGGCCTCGTGCTGATCGCATGGTTGCTGAAGGACGGCCCAGCGTTTCGGTACTGCTTCTATGCCGCATTCCTGATGATGGCGCTCTGGGCGATGACGCTTGCGCCGGTGCGCCGCATCCATCTCGGCGGCGATTATTCCTATGGGGTTTACCTGTACGGGTGGCCAGTGCAGCAAGCACTTGTTGCCTTGTTCCCGACCCTCGGGCTGGCGGCGAATCAGTGGTTGTCAATCACGATCGCACTGATCATCGCCGCGGTGTCGTGGCACCTGATCGAGCGCCGGTGCATTCGGCTGGGGCACCGTGTCCCCGATCGAATTGTCGCCCTTCTTTCATCAGCGATCAAAGTGCGAGACTTCGAGAAAGTCTAACGCGCCTGGCGACCAGAGTGGCGGCGATATGGGGGCGCTCGTCCCGAGCGCCGCTTGCCTCAAGAGATACCACTTGCGGCACGTGACATTCACTGGTGGCGGTCTGTGACAGGATGACCGCGTAGCTTACCCACACACATGGAGCGGCCGGCATTGTCAAGGCACCGGCCGCTCCCTTTGGCATGCCAGCCCTGCAGGCACCATAGAACCGTTTTGGGAATGAGGGCAGGCGAAGTTTCAACTGGATACTGGGCCAAGTCGGCGCGCTTGTGGAGCATCTCAACCCGCTAAGCATGGCCGGGCGACGCCACGGCCTTGCGGATCATCCAGCAGCCTGACGCATGCGGAGGGGAGGGTATCGCAGCCGATGGTGCCGCAGGCTGGTCAAGACCTCCGAACGTGCACTCGCCTCCGCCCCAGCCTTTCACTCCGCAACCGCCATCACGCGCCTCATCAGGTGCCTCGGTCGTCCGAGACGGGTATTCTGAGTTACGAATCTTTGCGGTTGCGTGTCGTGCCCGGGAAATGGAAGATACAGCCTGAGGGCAGGAAACGCGGGGCACATAATGAAAATTTCGCGGCAGAACTTCAGTGACTTGAGTTCAGCCCTTTCTTCATCATTTGGCTACTGCACACTCTGCGGATTTCACACGCAGTTTCTATGCTACGAACCCGATGAGATGCCCTGCAAGCGAAATACGTTCGTTTGTCGGGAGTGCCACTCACTGGCCAGAAACCGCCATGTCGCGATGGCTGTCCTTGACGTTTACAGGGATAGGGTTGCGGCAAATTCCCTCTCCGAATTCGCGCGGGAGTTCGACGGCTCGATTTACGTCATGGATGTCAAGGAGGCGATCTACCGTTGCCTCAGGACGGCACAGAACTTCACCTGCAGCGAGTACATTGACAATGTGCCGAGCGGCGAGTGGAGGAAGGGAATTCTCTGCCAGGACGTGCAGAACATGACCTTCCCTGACGACAGCTTCGATCTCGTTATCACCGAAGATCTGCTTGAGCACGTCCCCTTTCCAGAGAAGGCTTTCGACGAGATCCACCGTGTTCTGAAGCCGGGCGGTCATCATATTGGAACCATCCCGATCAAATGGCACCTTGAGAAGAGCGCGCCGCGAGCCAAGCTCGTGGACGGCAAGATTGTCCATTTGGAGGAGCCGGAGTACCACGGCGACCCGTTTCGGCCCGAGGGAATCCTGGCCTATACCGACTTCGGCCATGACATGATCGACGTCTTCTTCAACCGGATCGGGCCAACGACCATGCTGTCCGCGCATGAGGACAGGTTCCTGGAGCAGGCCTTCGGCATCTACAATAGCTGGGTCTTCGTCTCGCGGAAGCGCTCGAATCCGGGCGCGTAGAGGCTTGTATTCTATCGCGGAGCTGGGAGGACGGCGCTGGTCCGGTCGTCCGGCTGGGCGCAAGAGCGGCAAGGCAGCGGCGGGCTTCCCTGGTTTTGGCCCTATCGCCGCATGAAGGCCACATTCTCATACATGCAATATATCTCTTCGCTGCGGTAGCACGTGAAGGCTTGGCCAGTTGCCGGTGGGACGCTGAGCGGAGTTCAGTGCCGCGGCCCTGCCGGGCCCGCGCCGCGATGCGACGCTTCCTGCTCACAGTTCGATTGTCCGTGGAGTTGCTGAATCCTGCCGGCCCGCTAGCCCTCATGCGCGGGTCCAGGAAGCGTGCTCACAATGGGCGAGAAGTCCACTCAGAAGCGCGGCGGGAAGCGGGTCCGGCAGAGGGGTGGAAACCGGCCCGGTGGCTCGCGCTTTTATCTCCTTGCCCGAAGCGTGTTCGCGGCCAAATTGTTTGAAGGATTGCCTCCAATGAGCCGTCAGTTCCGTGGACTGGGCTTTGCCCTGAGTGGCGGCCCCACCGGGTAGCGTCTGTGACAAGCAAGCGGAGTGCCCGGGGCCTCGATTGGCTGACCTTTTTCGCGGCGGATGTGCAGACGGGCTTCGGCCCCTTCGTCGCCGTTTATCTTGCCATGCATGCCTGGAGCGATGCGCAAGTCGGCCTCGCGCTCAGCATTGGCAGTCTGACCATGCTGTTGAGCCAGGTACCGGCGGGTGCAGCCGTGGACATGCTGCCGCACAAGCGTATGGCAGCCATGGCGGCGCTGATCGCCATTGCAGGAAGCGCAATTCTGCTGGCTCTTTGGCCCGATCCGGTGCCCGTCTATGCCGCCGAGTTGCTGCACGGATTCGCCAGCTGCGTTTTGGTGCCGGCTCTGGCTGCGATCAGTCTGGCGCTGGTGGGGCGGAAGGCGCTGAGCGACCGCCTTGGGCGCAACGGGCGTTTCTCCGCCCTAGGCAATGCCATGGCGGCTGGGCTGCTTGGCGTGACCGGTGCCTATATCTCCATCGCCGCCGTCTTCTGGCTGACCGCGGCGCTGACGGTCCCGGCACTGCTCGCCCTCTTCGCCATTCGTTCCGAGGATATGGCCGGGCGTGTGCAGGCTATGCGCAAGCAACGCAGTGGCGAGCGCGGGTTGCGGCGCCTGTTGCTAAACCGCGGGGTGTTCGTGTTCGCGGCCTGCGTAGCGCTATTTACCCTGGCCAATGCGGCCATGCTTCCGCTTGCCAGCACCGCCATCACGCGCGCGAGCGGGCCGGTTTCCAACCTGACGGTTGCTGGCGGCATTGTGGTCTCGCAACTCGTGGTGGCCGGACTGTCGCCCTGGATCGCGCGACTGGCTGATCGGCGCGGGCGCCGGGCCGCCTTGCTGCTTGGGCTGCTCGCGCTGCCACTGCGAGGCATGCTGCTGGCCCTGATCAACAGCCCGACCGCGTTGCTCGCGGCCCAGGCCCTGGACGGCATCAGCGCCGCCATGCTGGCCGTGCTGGTGCCTTTGATCGCCGCCGACCTCACGCGTGGGACCAACCGGTTCAATCTTTGCATGGGGGTGTTCGGGCTGGCGGTTGGTATTGGTGCCACGGTCAGCACCCTGGCGGCGGGCGCCATCGCCTCCTGGTTCGGTACGCCGCTGGCGATGGGCTGCCTCGCCGCCGTGGGGCTCGCCTGCTTCCTGCTGGCTCTGGCGGCGATGCCAGAGACGAGGGAGAAGAAGGCAGTCAGGGAAAAGGATCTCGCCCTCGCATGAGGAGATCCGTCTGGGATGCCGAGCGGCCACCCTTCCGGCGCGCAGAATGCGAGAATGGTTCCTCCTGGCGCTGAGGGTATTGCCGGGATGGTCGAGCCTCAGGCGGTCGCCCCAGCCGGGCTGAAGGTGTTGAGCGGGCTGTGCAGGTCGGAGTGGTCGTTCCGCTTCAGCTCCCCGCTGCCGCCGCATCTGGCGCTGTGCGGCTGAAGGTGGCACTGGCCAGCCCTTCTCTGGGACAGCCAAACTTGCAGCGAGGCAACGGCGCAGGCGTCGCGAGGTTGTGGAGGTTGTCCGGCAGAAGCGAGGCCAATAAGAACACCCCAGCAAAAGGCGCTCGCGCCTCCCCGACCGACAGCCCGCGAAATGATTCCCAAGCCGGCAAAAAACCTGATTGCCAGGCTGACGCTCTAGCGCCTCGATGAAAGCCATGGCCTCCGGACAAGCCTCCCTCAGCCTTCCGCGCCGCCGGCCCGGCACACCCCGCGATCCCGGCGCAGACCTCTCCCGCGTTCCCTGGGGATGGGACTTGCGCGCCTTGAAGGCGGTGGAAGGCGTCCGCGCCGCCACAGCCTTCGCCCTGGTGATCTTGGCCCATGAGTGGCTGGGCTGGCCGCCGTTGCTCTACATGGCCATGGCCACATTCTTCACCTGCCTCTGCGATGTCGGTGGCCCTATCCGCTTCCGCGTTCCGGCGCTGCTGGCCTTCACCGTGCTTGGCGCCGCCATCTGGGCCGGCTTCGGCCTGTTGCGGGATGCCGGGCTCGCCGTGGTGCTGCCCATGGCCTTCCTGGGCCTTCTCTGCCTCGGCTTCTCGCGGCTCTGGGGACCTGGCGCCACGGTGGTCGGCAATATCCTCGCGATCGTCCTTGTCATCGCCGCCAACCAGCCGCTGACTGGGAAGGAGGCGGTGACGGTCGGCGGCATGTTCCTGGCCGGCGGGCTCTGGGCGACACTGCTGACCATGGTGGTCTGGCGGCTGCATCCCTATCGCCCCGCCCGCACCGCTGTGGCCGAGTGCTGGCGTCGGCTTGCCACCCTCGCGGGCGACCAGCGCCGCCTGCTGCAGATGGGGGAGGTCCGCACCGCCGTCTGGGATGACCACAGCCGCGCCCACCGCCGCGCCGTGCGGGAAGAGATCGAGTTCGCCCGCATCCTGGTGCTGGATCTCGTCAACATGCGGGGGCGGCTTTCGCTGCGTGGCTCACAGGCGCTGCTCCGGCTGGAGGCCTGCGACCAGATCTTCGGTTCGCTGATCGCGCTGTCGGACCTGTTGGAGAGCATGCGGGAGCCGGCGCGCCGGCATGCTGCCGAAACCCTGCTGCGCGTGGTGCGCCCGATGCTGGTGGTGCTGGCCAATGCCATCGAGACGGACGTTCCCGTGCGCCCCCTTGTGCTGGACCGTGCCGCCGAGCGCGCCTTGGCCGCCACCCGGGATGACCCGCTCCTGCGCCCGCTGGCGGAGGCCATTGTCGAGCGCCTGCGCATCGCGGCGCGCCTCAGCACGCCTTCCGGCTACCTACCCGGCGGCCCGGTGGGGGCCGCCCAGGCGCAGCCCTGGCGCGAGCGCGTCCTCGGCCCGCTGCGGGCCAATCTGACCTGGCAGTCGGCTATCCTGCGGCATGCCCTGCGCATTGCCGTCATCGGCGCGCCCTCCCTGGCGTTGACACTCGACTACGGGGCACAGTTCGCCCACTGGTTGCCGATCACGGCGATCGTCACCCTGCAGCCATTCTTCGCCGTCACCTGGCAGCGGGCGCTGGAGCGGATCGGCGGCACCGTCCTGGGCGGGCTGGTGGGGGCGCTGATCGCCTATTTCGTGCGTGCGCCGCTGGAACTGGCGGCGGTTCTCTTTCCGCTCTGCGCTCTGGCCTTCGGCGCGCGGCAGGTCAGCTTCACCGCCTGGATCGCGGGCATCACGCCAGTCGTGGTGGTGCTGATGGAACTGCTCCATCCCGGTCACAGCTCCTGGGCGGTGGCGGCGCTGCGTGCGCTGTTCACTTTGGCGGGCGGCTTCCTGGCGGTTCTCGGCTGCCTGGTTCTCTGGCCGAGTTGGGAACCCGCCCGCCTTGGCCACGAGCAGCGGGGCGCCCTGGCCGCGCATGCGGCCTATGCCAGCGCCGTGCTGTCTGAGATCACGGGAGAGTCCCCCTTTGGCAGCGCCGAGGCCCCTCGCCGCGCCGCCGGCATGGCAACCAACAACCTGGAGGCCTCCATCACACGGGCCCTGCAGGAGCCGCGCGGCAGCCGGCGGCCCGAGGTGAGCGCCGCGATCCTGGTGGACAGCATCCTGCGCCGCATCGCCGGGCGGCTTTCCGCGCTCCGGCACGATCCTGCCGCACGGACGGCACTCACGGCGGCGGAGGGGGATGCCTGGCGCGACTGGATCGCCGCTTCGCTGAACGGGTTGGCGCAGGGCCAGGCTCATGTCCCGCCACGGCCCGCCATGCCGCTCGGCGGGGCCCTGCTGGACCCACTGGCGCGGATCGCCCGACAGATCGAGCTGCTGGAAGGCGCGCTGCACCGGCCTGGCACGGAGACGGCCTGAGCCGGGCCGCGCCGCCCGGCAACGCTTGCCCAGGGCTGCTCGCCCCGCTGCCCGCGGGTCCTAGGTTCCCGGCCTGAGCGCCTCCAGCCAGATTGCGACCGCCACGGCGCCGGCATCCGGGATTCCGAGGCTGCGGCCGCCGAGATAGGCGGCGCGACCGAGGCGGGGATGCATCCCCGCCGTTGCCTCCGCCCCGCTGCGCGCGGCTTGCACCGCCTCGGCCCAGGCCTGTGCGGGTTGGCGGCCTTCGGCCAGGGATCTGGCCAGGGTCTCCGCCGCCGGATGCAGCGCATCCACCATGGTGCGGTCCCCAGGCCGGGCGCCGCCCAACTCCGTGATGGCCTCCACCGCCGCCGCAAAGGCGCGCGACCAGTCCGTCGCCGAGGGAGTGCCCTCCGGCAGGCTGCGGGCGGCGCGCAGCAGTGCCGTGGCATAGAAGGGCCCGGAACTGCCGCCGATCGCGCGGCGCAGCGCCTCGCCCATGCGCGTCAGAGCGGTCGCCGGATCGGTCCAGGCCTCCTCCGGCAGGGCCCGCAGGGCGGCTGCGGCACGGGCCATGCTGATGCCGAGGTCGCCATCGCCCGCCGCGCTGTCCAGTTCAGTCAGCCGTGCTTCCTGCGCGTCGAGCGCGGCGGCGGCAGCCAGCACGGCGTGCTTCACAGCTGCTCCGGCTGGGGAGGGCGGGCGCGCCTCAGCAGTTGCGCGCGGCGGAGCGGAGACCCGCAAGGTCTGCCGCGCCGGGGCGATGCGCCCGTTGCCTGGCCAAGCCGGGGCGTCCGTCGGGGCATCCAGCCGCGCCAGCCGGGCGTCGTCCAGCGTCAGCACCGTCAGCGAGACGCCGGGCATTTCCAGCGCCGTCAGCAGGTTGCCGCTCCAGACACGCTCCACCGCGAGGCCGCGCTCGCGCAGGCTGGCCAGGGCACGCCGCGCCACGATGGCCAACTCCATCGGCGGCGTGCCGCCCAGCCCGTTCACCAGCAGGGCGACGCGCTCGCCTGCGCGCAGGCCGCGATCCTCGGCGATGGTGGCGAGCATCTCGTCCACCAGCGCGTCGGCGGGGCGCAGGCTGGCGCGTCGCACGCCCTGCTCGCCATGGATGCCGAGGCCAAGCTCCACCTCGTCATCGCCCAGCAGGAAGCCGGGACGGCCGGCGGCGGGCACGGTGCAGGCGCCGAGCGCCACGCCCATGGTGCCCATCGCGGCGGCGGCGGCACGCGCCTCGGCGGCCACCTGTTCCAGCGGCAGCCCGGTCACGGCGGCGGCGCCCGCCACTTTGTGCACCAGCACCGTGCCGGCGATGCCGCGCCGCCGCTCGGGCGGCACCGTGTCCCGCAGCGCCACATCATCGGCGACGACGACAAGCTCGGTGGGAATACCCTCGGCGCGCGCCAGTTCAGCGGCGAGGCCGAAATTCAGCCGGTCGCCGGTGTAGTTCTTGACCACCAGCAGCGCGCCCTGCGGACCCGCCACGGCCCGGATGCCGGCCAGCACCGCATCGACGCTGGGCGAGGTGAAGACGTCGCCGGAGATGGCGCCCGCCAGCATGCCAGAGCCGACATAACCCGCATGTGCCGGCTCATGCCCGCTGCCGCCGCCCGAGAGCACCGCCACGCCGCGCGCCGCCGGGTCCGTGGGGAGATCGGCGCGCACCACCACATCCTCCTCGGCCAGCAGCGCCTGGCCGGGTGCGAGGTCCACCAGGCCCTCCAGCATCTCCCGCACCACGCCGCGTGGATCGTTCACCAGCTTCTTCATGCGTTCTTCCCTCATCCTGGCCTGGAAACAGCCTTGGCCGCCGCTCCCGGCACCCTGCGCGTCCGGGCGGGCTTCGCCAAGGCGTCGATCCCGGCTGCATCCCGCCACGGAGCCTTCCAGGCGGCAAGATTGCTTTGCTGTCATGTGCGAGGCTTCCGCCGATGGCCCGGCTTGTGGCAGGAGAGGGTGCGTGGTTGTCTTTCGGATATGAAACGGACCACGTTCCGCGCGATGGCCGCCGCCATCGCCGCGCTCTCCTCCGGCCTGGTGGGCCATGGTGCCGCCACGGCGCAGGATCTCCGGGTCGGCGTGCGCGCCGCGCTCGACACCGCCGACCCCGCCAGCTCCTACTCGCCCAACCGCAACATCACGCTGCAGATCTACGAGCCCCTGCTGCTGCAGGACGCCTCGCTGAAGCCGGTGGCGGGGCTGGCCGTGTCGTGGCGCATGCGCGACCCCACGACATGGGAGTTCACGTTGCGCGAGGGCGTGAAGTTCCATGACGGATCGCCGCTGACGCCGGAGGATGTTGCGGCGACCATCACCCGCAACATGGCGACCGAGGTGCCGCAGACCTACAAGTCCGACATCCGCGAGATCGTCTCGGTGGAGGCGGAAGGGCCGCGCATGGTCATCCTGCGCACGCGCACGCCCTCGCCGCAGTTGCCCTACAGCGTCGCCACCTTCGGCATCGTCTCCGCCCGCGCCACCAAGGATGCGACGCCGGAGGATTTCCGCGGCAAGGCGGCGATCGGCACCGGCCCCTATCGCTGGAGCGAGTGGACACCCGGCCAGGGCGTGACGCTGACGCGCAACCCGGACTACTGGGGCGCGAAGCCGCACTGGGAGAAGGTGGATTTCCGCTTCGTGCCGAACGACAGCGCGCGGGTCGCCTCGCTGCTGGCCGGCGACCTCGACGTGATCGACGCCGTGCCGCCTGGACTGACGAAGCGCATCGAGGCGTCGAGCAACGCGCATCTGCTCTCCACCACCGCCATCATGATGCTCTACCTGCAGCTGGAGATGGGGCGGGAGCAGTCGCCCTATGTGACGGATGCCGATGGCAAGCCGCTGCCGAAGAACCCGTTCCGCGACATACGGGTGCGGCACGCGCTGAGCTACGCCATCAACCGCGCCGCGATCGCCGATCGTGCCATGGAGGGTGCTGCGGAGCCGGCCGGTCAGTTCATGGCGCCCGGCCTCGACAACCACGACCCCGCGCTGAAGCCGCTGCCCTACGACCCCGCCAAGGCCCGCGCGCTGCTGGCGGAGGCCGGCTATCCCAAGGGCTTCAACATCACCCTGGCCTGCTCGAACGACCGCTATCCCGGCGATGCGCGGGTCTGTCAGGCGCTGGGGCAGATGCTCGGCGCGGTGGGCATTCAGACGCGTGTGGAGACGGTGCCGATCTCCATCCTGTTCCGCCGCCGCTCGGCCGGGTCGAACGGGCTGCCGGACATGGCGGCCTTCATGCTCGGCTATGGCTCGCCGAACGGGCTGGCCACCTCGGCGCTCAATTCGCTGGTGCAGACCATGGACCGCGACCGCGGGCGCGGCGGCAACAACTACACCGGCTATTCGAACGCAAAGCTGGACGACGTCATCGAATCCGCCATGGTCGAGCCGGACGAGGCGAAGCGCGCCGCGCTGGTGCGCGAGGCGACGCACCTCTCCATCAACGACGCGCCGGTGGTGCCGGTCTATTTCACCAAGGCGATCTGGGGCCTGCGCCGCGACCTGACGCTGACGCCGCGCGCCGACTCCTTCACCTTCGTCGATACCATCAAGCCGGCGAAGTGAACTGCACTTTGGGAGGCGCTGCCTCCCAGACCCTCCGCCGGGGAGGCTGCTGCCTCCCCGGATCCCGCGATCAGGAAGCGGTAGTGGCCGCGTAGCGGCTGGGCGGAACCGGGATGCCAAGGTGCTCCCGAAGCGTCGTGCCGGCATAGTCAGTGCGGAACAGGCCACGGCGCTGCAGTTCCGGCACGATGTGGTCGACGATGTCCTCCAGCGGCTTCGGGTAGTAGGGGAAGAGCAGCATGAAGCCGTCACAGGCGCCGGCGCGCAGCCATTCCTCCATCACGTCTGCCACCTTCTCCGGTGCGCCCACCAGCATGTGGTGGCCGAGCGAGGCGCCGAGATAGCGCGCCACCTGCCGCACCGTCAGGTTCTCGCGCCGTGCCTTGGCGACGAGGTGCTCCTGCCGTGCGCGAGCCGCGTTGCTCGGCGGCAGATCGGGCAGGGGGCCGTCGAGCGGGAACTGCCGGATGTCGAGGTCGCCGCAGAGGCGGGAGAGCAGGTTCACCGCCGTCTCGTCATCCACCAGCGCCTCCAGCGAGCGGTAATGCGCCTGCGCGGCCTCCTCGGTGGGGCCGGTTACGATCAGCAGGCCGGGCATGATCTTCACATGCGCGGGGTCGCGGCCATGGGCGGCGGCGCGGGCCTTCACGTCGCGGTAGAAGGCCTGCGCCTCGGCCAGGTCGCTCTGCGCGGTGAAGATCATGTCGGCGACGCGAGAGGCGAGCCGCTTGCCGGGTTCGGAGGAGCCGGCCTGGGCGATCACCGGGCGGCCCTGCGGGCAGCGCGGCAGGTTCAGCGGGCCGCGCACCCGGAAGTGCTTGCCGCTGTGGTTCAGGATATGCCCCTTGGCGGGGTCGAGGAACTGGCCGGTCTGCTTGTCACGCGGGAAGGCGCCTTCGTCGAAGCTGTCCCATAAGCCGGTGGTGACGTCGAAGAACTCCTCGGCCCGCTCGTAGCGCTCGGTGTGGTCGGGGTGGCGGTCGAAGCCGAAATTGCCGGCTTCGTCCTCGATCTGCGAGGTGACGAGGTTCCAGCCCGCCCGACCACCGCTGATATGGTCCACCGTGCCGAAGCGGCGGGCCAGGGTATAGGGGTCGCCATAGGTAGTGGTGGCCGTGGCCACCAGTCCGATATGCGAGGTGACCGGCGCCAGCGCCGCAATCAGCGTCGCCGGCTCCGGGAAGACCTGGCGGGAGGCCGTCGGGCGCCAGGGGCAGCCGCCATGCAGGGCGGCGCTGCCGTTCACCGCCGCGGTGTCCTGGAAGAAGATACAGTCCAGCTTGCCGCGCTCGGCCGCCTGCGCCATCGCGACGTAATGCGCGAAAGACATGTCGGTCTCCGGCACGGCATCGGGGTGGCGCCAGCCCGCCGAGTGGCTTCCCGGGGTGAATGAGAAGGCCCCCAGATGCATGGAAGGGCTCATCGGCCGGGCCAGGGCATCTCGCCCAGATCCCAGAAAACGCCGGCGGCGATCTCCAGCCCCTCCCGCACCAGCGGGTAGAGCGCGTGCTCGTTCGGCGCGTGCTGCGAGCAGCCGCTGTAGGAATGCGGGATGTAGATGGTGGGCAGGCCGAGCGTCACCGCGAAACTGTCATTCGGTAGTGAGCCGCCGGCATTCGGCACGATCATCGGCGCCTTGCCCGTGGTGCGACGGATGCTCTCCGCCACCAGCCGCGGCCAGGGGCCGTCCGGGTCCATGCGGGTGGCCTTCCACTCGGCGCCGGCCTTCACCGGCTGCACGGCGACGTCGGTGAAGCCCTGCGCGTCCAGATGGCGGCGGATGGCGGGGAGGAAGGTCTCCACGTCCCGGTCCACGGTGTAGCGGATCTGGCAGCGCGCGAAGGCCTCGGGCGGAACAGCGTTGACCGGCGCCGCGGGGTTGCCGGTGGAATAGGCCAGCACCTCGAAGGTGTTCCAGCCGAAGACCTTCTCGGCGGCGGAAAGGCCGGGCTCGCCCCACCAGGCATTGATCTCCGGCCCGTCGCTGCCGCCATCCACGCGGCAGTCGGCGAGGGCCCGGCGGACGTTGTCGGGGATGCGCTCCGGTACCAGATCGCGCAGCAGCACCTCGCCGGTCGGGCCGACAATGCTGGCGATGGCATGCGCGAGGCGGATGCCCGGATTGGCCAGCAGCCCGCCCCAGTTGCCGGAATGATGCCCGCCCTCGCGGTACTTCACGCGCAGGTCGAAGCCGACGGCGCCGCGCGTGCCGAGGGTGAGGGTCGGCACCTCCGGCACCAGGCGCGGGCCATCGGAGGCGATCAGCACGTCGGCCTTCAGCAGGTCGCGCTGCTGCTGGCAGATTTCCTCGATGCCGGGGGAGCCGACCTCCTCGCTCATCTCCAGCAGCAGGGTGACGTTGTAGCCGAGCCGGCCGCCGCGCTGCTGACGCACCGCCTCCATGGCCATCAGGTTGCCGGTGTGCTGGCCCTTGTTGTCCACGATTCCGCGGCCGTAGATCCGCTCGCCGCGCCGGGTCAGCACCCAGGGAGAAAGACCTTCCTCCCAGCCGGCATCCAGACCCAGCACCGTGTCGCCATGGCCGTAGGTCAGCAGCGTCGGCAGGGAGGGGTCCTCGATGCGGCGGGCGATCAGGAAGGGGCCGCCCTTGCCGGTCGGATTGTCGAAGATCTGGCCGGTGAAGCCCTGGCGCTCCAGGTCCGGCAGGATCTCCTCTGCCAGATAGGCGCGGAGATGCGGCGCGCTCTCCGGGTCCTGGCTGGCGGTGGGGATGGCGACGCGGCGGGCCATCACGTCGAGATACGGGCCGTCCTCCAGCAGGGCGCGGGCGGCGGCGACGGCGGCTTCACGGGTCATTGGGCATTCTCCTGCCGGCGCAGCGCCAGGGCGCCGGAGGCGTCCATCTGCGCCTCCCAGCCGGGCGGCACCAGGGTGGTGGCGTCGAGTTGGGTGACGATGGCTGGGCCGGCGAAGCGGTCGCCGGCGCCGAGGGCTGCGCGGTCGTAGAGGGCCGCTTCCTGCGTGCCGCTGGCGAAATGCACGGTGTGGTAGCCCATCGGTGCCACACCGCGCCCAGGAGACAGCGGCGCGGTGATGGTGCCGCTGAGCTGGCCGACCGCCTCCAGCCGCAGCGTCACCAGCTCCACCGTGCCCTCGGGCAGGTCGAAGCCGTAGAGCGCCTTGTGCTGCGCGGCGAAGGCTGTGGCGGCGGCGGGCATGTCGCCGGGCCAGGGCACGGCCAGCTCGCCGCCCTGGCCGGCATATCGCATCAGCGCCACGCGGCGGGTTTCGCGGCGAGCCGGGGGCACCTGCTCCTCCGCGAACCAGGCGGCGGCCTCGTCTTCCAGCGCGGCATAGCCGGCTTCCACCGCCTCCGGGGTGGCCTCGGAGAGGCTGCGGCTGAACTCGGCCTTCAGGTCGGCGGCGAGCAGGCCCTGGGCACAAAGCACGCCGGGCGAGGGCGGCACCAGCACGGTGCGGATGCCGAGCAAGTCAGCGAGTGAGCAGCCATGCAGCGGCCCGGCGCCGCCGAAGGGCACCAGGGCGAAGTCGCGCGGGTCATGCCCGCGCTCGACCGAGACGACGCGCACCGCACCGACCATGTTGGAATCCGCGATGGCCAGGATGCCACGCGCGGCGGCGTGGAGGCCGAGGCCAAGCGGCGCGGCGACGTTGTCCTGCACCGCCTGCCGCGCGGCGGGCACGTCCAGCGTCATGCGGCCGCCGAGCAGACTGGGCGGCAGATGGCCGAGTGCCACATGCGCGTCGGTGACGGTGGCACGGGTGCCGCCGCGGCCGTAGCAGGCCGGGCCGGGGACGGCGCCGGCGCTCTCCGGGCCGACCGCCAGCGCGCCCGCGGCCGTGACGCGCGCCAGCGAGCCGCCGCCGGCGCCGATCGTCACCATGTCCACCATCGGCAGGGGCAGCGGCCAGTCGCCGATATGACCGGTCTGGGTCAGGCGGATCTCGCCACCCTTCATCAGGCAGATATCCGCGCTGGTGCCGCCGATATCGACCGTGATGATGTCAGGGAAGCCAGCGGCGGCTGCGATGGCGCGCGCCCCCACCACGCCGGCGGCCGGACCGGAAAGCGCGGTGACGGCCGGCGCGCGGCGGATGGCGGTGGCGCCGGCGACGCCGCCGTTGCTTTTCATCAGCAGCAGCGGCGCCTCGATGCCTTCGCCTTCCAGCCGCTCCTCCAGCCGCTGCACATAGGTGGAGATGGCCGGCATCACCTGCGCGTTCAGGATGGTGGCCAGCGAGCGCTCGTATTCCCGGACCACCGGCAGCACGTCGGAGGAGGCGGTGACGGCGACGCCGGGCAGCGCCTTCCGCAGCATCTCCGCCACCCGCCGCTCATGCTCGGGGGCGGTGAAGGCATGCAGCAGGCAGACGGCGACGGCCGAAACCCCGGCGGCGTGGCAGGCCTCGGCGGCGGCGTGCACCGACGCCTCGTCCAGCGGCACCAGCACCTCGCCCTGAGCGGAGATGCGCTCCGTCACCTCGAAGACGCGGGCAGGCGGCACGGGGCGCTCGGGCTTCACCCAGGCATGCAGGTTGACGCGGCGGGGGATGTCCTGCCGGCCGATATCGAGCACATGGCGGAAGCCGGCGGTGGTGACCAGCGCCGCTTTCGCACCCTTGCCCTCCAGGATCATGTTGGTGGCGACGGTGGTGCCATGCAGCACGCGGCCGACACCTGCGGCGGCGCCCTCGGCGGCCTCCAGCGCCAGACGGACGCCAGTCAGGAAAGCTTCCGAGGGGTCGTGCGGGGTGGAAGGGGTCTTGGCGGTCCAGGCGCGGCCGCTGGCGGTGTCCTGGATGGTGATGTCGGTGAAGGTGCCGCCGATATCCACCGCGATGGACAAGGAATGCCCCTGGGGACGCGCCGAAGTGTCAATCGAGGACATGCGCGTAGCTCCCGCGATGGAATTCCTTGACCGCCGGGCGGTCGGCCCGCAGGCGTTCGGTGGCGGGGGCGTCCACCGCGCCGTTCCGCATCAGCACGCCATAGTCGCGTTCCGCCGCCTCGGCGCTGACGAAGCCGCCCAGCACGTCGGCCAGGACGCTCTCCGCCGGTCGGTCGAAGGGATGGCCGCGCCCGCCGCCGCCGCCGGTCTCGATGCGCAGGATGTCGCCGTGCACCAGCCGGTTGCCGTCCGAGAGCGGCCGCAGCACGCGCTCCCGCGGCGTGCCGGGATTGACGGTGACGCGGCCGGGCCGGCCGGACATGCCGCCGCCGGCGCCCCAGGGCGGGTTCTCCACGCCGTCGATGCGGATGGCCATGACGGCCTCCTCCGCCATCACCTCGTATTCGCGGACGATGCCGCACCCGCCGCGCCAGCGCCCGGGGCCGCCGCTGTCAGCATGGATGCCGTAGCGCGTCATCCGCACCGGGTATTCCTGCTCCAGGAACTCAACGGGGTAGTTCTCCTGCGCGACGAAATAGACGGCGTCGATGCCGTCGGCGAAGGCGCGGGCGCCATAGCCGACGCCGATGCCGTCGCTCATCAGGAAGGGCTTGCCGCCCGCGGTGCCGCGCAGCAGCATGATGACATAGGCGGCATGCGCCGCCGGAGCCTCGCCGCCGGCCACGGAGACCAGCCCGTTCAGCGCCGCCAGCACGCGCATCATGGTCAGGCCGCGCATGCCGAGCGCCGCGGGGAAGCGCGGCTGCACCAGCGAGCCCTCCCGCAGACGCACCTCGTCGATGGCGCGCGGGCCGCCGGCATTGACCACCTGCGTCGCCTCGCCGCCGAGGAAGTAGAGGCCAAGCGCCATGCCCGGCACATCCGGATTCATCAGGAAGTTGACCGGGCCGACCGACTGGTCGTCGGTCTCGGTCGCATCCAGGATGAAGCGGTCATCTTCCGTGCGGGTGAGGGTGAAGCGGATGCGCAGCGGGCCGGAACCATGGCCATCGCCGTCGATACGGTCGGTGAAGCGCCAGGTGCCGACGGGGAAGGTCTGCCTCAGCCGGTCGCGCACCGTCTCGCGCGTGCGCTCGAAGAGCTGGCGCAGCGCATCGGCCAGCACCTCGGCGCCGAAGCGGCCGGCGATCTCCGCCATGCGGGCAACGCCCAGCTCCACGCTGGCCATCAGCGCCCGCGTGTCGCCCTGCGCCGCGCGCGGGAAGCGGGAGTTGCGGTAGAAGATGTCGAGCGCCGCCTCGTTGATCGTGCCGGCCGCGATCAGCCTCGTCGGCGGCACGATGATGCCCTCCTGGAAGATGTCGGTGGCGTCGGGCGAGATGGAGCCGGGGCGCAGGCCGCCGATATCGGCGAAATGCGCCCAGCCCATGACGAAGGCGACGCGCCGGCCCTGGTGGAAGACCGGCGCCAGGAAGACCTGGTCGTTGGAATGGCTGACCGCACCGCGCGAGCCGTAGCAATCGTTGTACCAGTAGAGGTCGCCGGGCTGCATGCTGTCCGGCGCGAACTTGCGGAAGACGGGGCCGCAGATATCGCCGAAGACCGGCACGTTGGAGCCCACCGCCATGACGCCCTCCGCGTCGAAGAGGGCGGTGTAGAAGTCCTTCTTCTCGCGGATGAAGGCGGACATGGCGGTGCGCTCGATCAGCGCCTCCATCTCCGCCTGGGCGGCGCGGATGGCGCCGCGCACGATCTCCAGCGTGACCGGATCGCAGAGCCGTGCCGGCGGGGCGAAGTCGGTCACGCGAGCGTCTCCATCAGCCGCAGCAGCAGCCGCGCGCGCGGCACCAGGGAGGAGACGTAGATCTGCTCGTAATGGGTATGGCCGCCCTTGCCGTCCACGCCGAGGCCGTCCAGCGTCGGCACGCCAAGGGCTGCGGTGAAGTTGCCGTCGGAGCCGCCACCGGTCTTCAGGTCCTGCAGCTCGAAACCGATCTCGGCGGCGAGGCCGCGCGCATGCTCGAAGAGCTGGGCGATGGCGTCCCCCTTCTCGTAACCCGGCCGATTGAGGCCGCCGGTCATTTCCAGCGTCACGTCGGGGTCATAGGCCTTGACGGCCAGCACGCGCTCGATGGCGGGGTTGCCGATCTCCTGGTTCGGCACGCGCATGTCGATTTCCGCCCAGGCATAGTCGGCCACGACATTGGCGCGGGTGCCGCCGCCGATATGGCCGACATTGACCGTGACACCGGTCGCGTAGTCGGTCATCGCCTCCAGGTCGAGGATCTGCCGGGCCAGCTCCTTCACCGCGCTGCGCCCGTCCTCGTGACGTGCGCCGGAATGCGCGGCCTGGCCGCGGATCTTCAGGTCGAAGCGTGCGGTGCCCTTGCGCGCGGTGACGATGCGGCCGCCCTCGCGCGCCGGCTCCGTCACCAGCACGTAGCGGGCGCGCCGGGCCTCCCGTTCGATGTACTCGCGCGAGGTGTGGCTCCCGATCTCCTCGTCGGAGACGAAAAGGTGGCGTACCGGCAGCGGCGTGCGCTGGCCGCTCCGGATCAGGTGCCGCAGCGCCGCCAGCGCGATCAGCGTGCCGCCCTTCATGTCGCAGATGCCCGGGCCGAAGGCGCTGTCACCCTCCACCCTGTAGGGCAGCGGACCGTCCAGCGTGCCAACCGCATGCACCGTGTCGAGATGGCTGAGCACCAGGATGCCGGGCTCATCCTCCTCGCCCCAGGGCGAGCTGACCAGGAGATGGCCGCCATAGCCGTCACGGCCGGGAATGCGGGTAATGCGGCCACCGGCAGCTTCTGCATCGGCGGCGGCCTTGTCCATCATGCGGTCCACGGCCGCGGCGTCCGTGGTCGGGCTCTCGATCTCGACCCAGGCGCGGATCTCCTCCAGCAGCGCCTCGGCCACGAAGGGCGGGGTGTTGGCGTGGCTCATCGGTGCGTGCTCCGGTCAGGGAAGGGAATCATGCGGCGGCCTCCCGCCAGCCCAGGCGAGCGGAAACCTCGCCGGCGGTGTTCAGCAGCATGCGGACATAAAGGCGCTCCAGATCGTCGGTCAGCCGCGACTGCGGCCCGGCGACGGAAAGCGAAGCGATGACGCGGCCCAGGTGGTCGCGCACCGGCGCGGCGATGGAGAAGGCGCCGGCATCCTGGTCGCCATGGCTGACATTGTAGCCTTGGGCGCGGATACGCTCGAGCACGTCGCGCAGCCGCTCGCCATCGGTGATGGTCTCTGGCGTGAAGCGCTCCAGCGGTCCGGCGGCGACTGCGGCCTGCACCTCCTCCGGCGCGAAGGCCAGCAGCAGCTTCGGCCCGCCGCCGACATGCAGCGGCCCCTGCCGCCCCAGTTCGGCATAGAGGCGGATCGGCTGCGGGGACTGACGAATGCCGACGCAGACGGATTGCAGCCCGTCCCGCACCAGCAGCGAGACATTCTCCCGCGTGCGCGCCACCAGGTCGTCCAGCACGGGGTTGGCGACGCGCAGCAGCGGCATCTGGTGCTGCATCTTCTCGGCCAGCAGCAAAGGCTTGTGGCCAAGGGTGTAGCCGCGCGTCTCCTCGTCCTTCAGCAGGTAGCCGCGCGCCTCCAGCGTGGAGGCCATGCGGAAGGCCAGCGTCTTGGTGCTGCCGGTCAGCCGTGCCAGCTCGCTCAGTCCGGTGCCGGGATGGTCGGCCACCGCCTCCAGCAGAGCCAGGGCGCGGTCCACCGCCGCGATCGTATAGTCCATGGCGTCATCCTCGGCTCGTTCATTCTTTTGATTCGGCATCAGCTCGTGTGCAGGTGACAGGCCGCGCGGTGACCGGGAGCAATCTCCGTGAGGGCTGGAGTTTCGGCGGTGCAGCGGTCGAAGGCATGCGGGCAGCGGTTACGCAGGCGGCAGCCGGTCGCGAGGCTGGCGGCATCGCCGAGCGCGCCATGCAGCGGCAGCGCGTCCCGTGGCTGGTCCACATGCGGGCGCGGCACCGCGCGGATCAGCGCGCGGGTGTACGGGTGCGCGGGCCTGGCGATGACCTGCGCGGTTGGTCCGTCCTCCACCACCTTGCCCAGATACATCACCAGCGTCCGCTCGCAAACATAGCGGACCAGGGTGAGGTCATGGGAAATGGCCAGGGTCGTCAGCCCCAGCGTGTCACGCAGCTCGCGCAGCAGGTTGAGGATGCCGGCGCGGACGGAGACGTCGAGCATCGAGACCGGCTCGTCGGCCACCAGGAAGCGCGGCCGCAGCACCAGGGCGCGCGCCAGGACGACGCGCTGCAATTGCCCGCCGGAAAGCTGGTGCGGCATCCGCTCCAGAACGCGCGCGGGGTCGCCAAGATGAACGCGGCGCAGGCTCTCCGCCACGCGCGCCTCGTGCTCCGCTTTCGGGACGCCGGTGTTGGAGAGCGGCTCGGCCAGGGTGCGGCCGATGCTGAAGCGCGGGTTCAGCGCATCGAAGGGATTCTGGAAGACGAGCTGCGCGCGCTGGCGGAAGCGCAGCGTTGCAGCGCGGTTGAGGCGTCCGAGATCCTCGCCCTCGAAGGCCACCTGGCCGGCGCTGGGATCGGTGAGCTTCAGCAGCAGGCGGCCGATGGTGGTCTTGCCGCTGCCAGACTCGCCGACCAGCCCGACGCTCTCGCCACGACACAGGGTGAGGTCCACGCCATCCACCGCCCGGAGCACGGGCCGCTCACCGCGCAGCGCCTGCCGCAGGCTGCGGCCGGTGGGATAGTGCTTGGCCAGCCCATAGGCGGCGACCAGCGGCTGCTCCAGGGCGGCGCTCATGCCGCGGCCTCCGCGACGCCGCGCCAGGTGAGCGGGTCGCGCGCCCGCTGCCGCAACATCGCCGCCTCCGGTGCGCGATGGCAGGCGGACCAGTGCTCCGGCGCCAGGGAGACCGCCGGCGGCACTTCGTGCGTGCAGACGGCTTCGGCGAAGGGGCAGCGGGGGGCAAAGCGGCAGCCAGGCGGCGGGTCAGAGAGCGGCGGCGGGGAGCCTTCGATCGGCGCCAGCACGGCCTCGTCGCTTTCCAGGTCGGGGAAGGCGTTCATCAGGCCCATGGTGTAGGGGTGGGAGGGATGCTCCAGCACCGCATGGGTCGGACCGTGCTCGACCACGCGCCCGGCATACATCACCGCCACCTGGTCGCAGAGATAGGCGACGACGCTGATATCATGCGTGACGATGATGGCGGAAAGGCCAAGCTCCGTGCTCAGGCTGCGGAAGGTGTCGAGCACCTGCCGCTGCACGATGACGTCGAGCGCCGTCACCGGCTCGTCGGCGATGACGAGCTTGGGCTTCAGCGCCAGCGCCAGGGCGATGGCGGCGCGCTGGCGCATGCCGCCACTGAACTGGTGCGGATAGTCCGCCAGCCGCCGCGGGTGCAGCCCGACCGCCTCGAAGAGCTCGGCGGCACGCGCATCGGCCGCAGCGCGGGAGAGGCCACCGCGGTCGCACAGCACCTCGCGCATCTGGTCGCGCAGGCGATAGACGGGATCGAGCGCGCTCATTGCCGTCTGCGGCACGAAAGCGAGGTCGCGCCATAGCCGCGCTCGGCGCTCGGACGGGGAGAGGGCCACGAGGTCAGTGCCATCCAGGCGTGCCTCGCCGCGGGTGATGCGGGCGCCGCCGGGCAGCACGCCCATCAGCGCGCGCGCCAGCGTGGTCTTGCCGCAACCGGACTCGCCGACGAGGCCGAGCATGCCACCGCGCCGAAGGGTGAGGTTGGCGCCGTCCACCGCGTGGATCGCGCCATTGGCATAGGCGACGGCGAGGTCGCGCACCGCGAGCAGTTCCGTCACTTGTCGTCCCTCAGCTTGGGGAAGAGCAGTTCCTCGTAGCCACGGCTCACCAGGAAGCCCGCCAGCACCACCAGGACGATGCAGAGCCCGGCCGGCATGAACCAGAAGAACTGGCCACGATCGAGCGCCTGCGAGGCATAGGCGTCCTGCAACATGGTGCCCCAGGAGATGGCGGAGCTGTCGCCAAAGCCGAGGAAGGCGATGCTGGCCTGGGTGAGGATGGCCCAGCCCACGGCAAAGGCGCCATAGAGCGCCGAGAAGGGCAGCACGCTCGGCGCCACATGCACGAAGAGGATGCGCCACTCGCCGGCGCCGGTGACGCGCGCCGCCTCGACGAACTGCCGTTGGGAGAGCGTCAGCACCTGGCTGCGGATGACGCGCGCGGCGTTCGGCCAAAGCATGATGGCGACGGCCAGCACGATGTTCTGCAGGTCCGGCCCCAGCAGCGCCGTGACGACGATGACGAAGGGCAGGAAGGGCAGGCCGAGCACGATGTCGGTGAGGCGCATCAGCGCCTGGTCCACCATGCCGCCGAAATAGCCGGCCAGCAGGCCCACCACGGTGCCGATGCTCGCCACCGCGACGGCCGCCGAGAGGCCGACGACCAGGGAGGGGCGCGTGCCCATCACGAGCTGCGAGAAGATGTCGCGGCCAAGATTGGTGGTACCGAGCCAGTGATCCGCGCCCGGCGGCAGCGAGGCGGCGAGGCCACCATCCGGCGTGAACAGGATCTCCATCGGGTCATAGGGCGCCAGCCACTCGGCGGAGAGGCCGACGATCACGAAGGCCACATAGATGGAGATGCCGATGAGCGCATAGGGGTCGTACAGCAGGTGCCGCGCGAAGGCGGACCAGGCGCCGGGGCGGCGGGACGTGGGGAGGGCAGGCGCGGCCGGCGCCGCGCGGGCTTCAGCCACGTCCATGGGCCACCCGCGGGTCCAGCAGGCCGTAGAGCAGGTCGGCGAGGAAGTTCATCAGCACCAGCACGAAGGCGATCAGCAGGAAGGCGCATTGCGCCAGCGGGTAGTCGCTGTTGGCGATCGCGTCGGCCAGCAGGCGGCCGAGGCCAGGCCAGCTGAACACGTTCTCCACCACCACATTGCCGCCGACCGACTGGCCAAAGCCCAGCGCGAAGGCGGTGACCAGCGGCAGCAACGCATTGCGCGCCGCGTGCCGCAGCATGATGGTGCGTTCGGAAAGCCCCTTCATCCGGGCCATGGTGACGAACTCCTCCCGCATCACCTCCAGCATGGAGGAGCGCATCAGCAGTGCCGGCAGGCCCTGCAGGTAGATTGCCAGGGTGAGCGCCGGCAGCGC
The DNA here is from genome assembly GCA_035556695.1 of Roseomonas sp. Taxonomy (GTDB): domain Bacteria; phylum Pseudomonadota; class Alphaproteobacteria; order Acetobacterales; family Acetobacteraceae; genus Pseudoroseomonas. The sequence continues at coordinate 197,618 of DATMFR010000014.1, read as the reverse complement.
CAGGTGGCGGAGATAGTCGAAGGAGAGAATGCGGTCCCACTCGGAGGCATACTGCGCCCCGGCCACATTGGCGCCGCCGGAAGGCAGCCAGCCCAGGCCGAAGGCGAAGATGGCCAGCATCACCATGCCCACCCAGAATTCCGGCGCCGCGCGCGTCGTCAGCACCAGCGGCACGCTGATCGCCTCGAACCGCCCACCGCGCTTCCAGGCCATCACCGCGCCGAGCAGCGTGCCGAAAGCATAGGCGATGAGCAGCGCCGTCAGCGTCAGCAACAGCGTGTTCGGCAGCACGTCGAGCACCATGCCGAGCACCGGCTGGCGTTGGCGGAAGGAGAGGCCGAACTCGCCCCGTGCCAGATTGCCCAGATAGATCAGGTACTGCTCGGACAAGGGGCGGTCGAGACCGAACTGGGCGCGGACCGCCTGCTGCTGTTCCACGGTGAAGGTCGGGTCGATGAAGGCGGCACTCGGGTCGCCCGGCATCAACCGGAACATCAGGAAGACGATGGTGGCCACGGCCCACAGCACGAACAGCATGTGCAGCAGGCGCCGGATCAGGTAGGGCATGGCGCTGGCCTCAGGAGGCGTCCAGGGTTTCCTTCACGCCCTCGGGGTAGTGCAGCTTGCCGCGCACGACGACATAGCCGGCATCCTCCAGGATCTTCTTGGCCTCGGCCATGTCCGCCTTGAGGTCGTTGATGCCGGGCTTGCTCCAGTAGGGGAGGGCGGGCGAGACGAAGGAGTTGGCGGGGGTGGCGAAGCCGTTCCACGCCGCGGCGGCCATGAGCTGGCGGTTGATGGCAAGCGAGAGGGCGCGGCGGAAGCGCGCATCGTCGAAGGGCTGGCGCCGCTCGTTCGGGGCGACGAAGCGGAAGCCCATGTCGGTGGTCGCCACCACTTCGACATTCGGGTTGCTCTTGGCCATGTCGGTGAGCAGCTTCGGGTCGCCGCGGTAGTCGGACAGGAAGTTGATCTCGCCGCGGGGCAGCATGCCGAGCGCCGCGCCGGTGTTGGTGATGATCCGCAGGATCCAGCGGTCCATCTTCGGCTTCTCCCAGTGGCTGGGATTGGCCTCCAATACGATCTCCTCGTTCAGCTTGAAGCGGGCAACCTTGAAGGGGCCGGAGCCGACCGGCTGCTCCTCCTGCACCGTCTCGGCATTCTCCGGCTTGCCTTCCAGCCCCTTCAGGATCGGCTCCCAGACATGCTTCGGGACGAGGTTGATCTTGGCCAGGGTGGAGGTAGCGAAGGCGGCGCTCGGCGTCTTCAGCACGAAGCGGACGGTCCGGTCGTCGGTCGCCTTGACCGAGGCGATGTTGGCCACGAAGGGCTTGTACATCGGTGACTTGTCGCTCGTCGCCGGCGCCTCGAAGGAGAAGACCACGTCCTCCACCGTCACCGGCTTGCCATCATGCCATTTCTGGCCGGCGCGCAGCACCACGTCGACGGTGGTGGGATCGACCTGCGTGATCTTCTCCGCCGCCCAGGGCTGCGGCAGGCCGTCGGGACCGACGCGCATGAGGCGGTCCCAGATCAACTCCGTCACCCAGCTGTCGATCGCGCCGCTGATGTAGAGCGGGTTGATGGCGATCATCGACTCGGCGGCGTTGCAGATCATGTCGCGTTTGGCGCCTGCGGGCTCGGCGCGCAGGAAGGTCCAGAAGCAGCGGATGCCGATGCCGCTCTGCTCTACTACGCTCTCCGGCTTCCAGACGCTCTTGTCATAGGCCAGCACGTTCTTCGGATAGACCAGGAAGAGGTAGGGCTGGTCGCGGTTGATGACGTCCTGCGCCTCGTAGAGCAGTTCGCGCCGCTTTTCCTGGTCAGTCTCCGCGCGCTGCGCCTGGGCGATCTGCTGGAAATCGGGGTTGTTGTAGGCGATGAAGTTGTAACCGGTCTCGATCGTCGCGGGATTGTAGAGGTTGAAGGTGAACTCGTCCGGATCGCTGCGCTCTGGACGGCCGATCATGCGCCACATGGTCATGTCCCATTTGGTGCGGTTGTTCCAGACGACGTCGGAGAGCTGCGGCCGCGGCAGGCCGCGCACCTCGACATCCAGGCCGAGCTGACGCCAGGACTGCGCGATCAGCTGCGCCGCCTGGAACTCCTGCGGGTCGCTTGCCTGCGCTGCGGAGAGCAGGGTGAGCTTGCGGATCTTGTCGCCGGGCGTGGCGGCCTGGGCGGTGTTGGGGGCGAGCGCGGGAAGCATTGAAAGCGCGGAGCTGGCGAGCAGGGCACGGCGCGAGAGCGTGGTGGCGGTCACGGCGGCATTCTCCAGGATGAAGGGCACGCTTCCGCGCCCGGTCTTGCCGAAGCCTAAACCGGTGTTTCGTCCGCACTCAACTCCCCGTTCGCAGTTTTTGCCCTAAAAAGCGGCATTGAAATGGTCTTTCGCGCCCAATGGCAGGGGGAACGCGCCTATAGCCGCCATGAGCCTAAAGAAAAAGCAAAATGGAATGTTTTCTTCTCGCAAGAGGTTGACGGTCGCAATGAACCGGAGAAACATCGGTTCGACTGCCGTAACGGGGTAAGGGAGTGCCAAGGGTGCCCATCACTGATCTCGAAGGCCGGTTCCTTGAGGCCGTCAGTCTCGATCATCCCTGGAGTCTGGTGGAGACCTTCTCCACCATGCCGCGCTGGCGGCCCGAGGACGTCAACGCCGCCGCCGACGTCATCGTCAGTCGGCTGACCGCCCTTGGCGTTCCGGTCGAGGTGCACCAGCCGGAGATCTGCCTCTCCGTGCCACTCTCCGCCTCCGTTCAGGCGGGTGGCAAGACCTATCGGGCCAAGCCGCCCTCTTCTTCGCTGCCGGTGCCGCAGGGGCGCCGGGCCAAGCTCGTGAAGCTGCAGGCCAACCCGAAGGCGCTGCGCAGCTACAACCGCGACATTGCCACCCTTTTCGGCGGTAGCATCCGCTCCATCGAGGAAGTGCGCGCATTGGTCGCGGGCAACATCGTCGTCATGTCCGGCTTCGGCAACCCGGCGCTGACCTCGCTGATCGAGGAATGGGGTGGCGTCGGCCTCATTGCCGTCAACCCCGGCGTGGACATTCATTGGGGCACCTGCACCACCATCTGGGGCAGCCCGGACCTGGCCGACCTGCCGCGCAAGCCGAAGATCCCTGTGGTTGCCGTCAACAATCCCGATGGCCAGGAACTGATGGCGCTGGCAGAACAGGGTGGTGAGGGCACGATCTTCACCGAGATGCTGGAGGGCTGGTTCCCGCAGAAGATCCCGGTGGTGACCATCCCCGGCAGTGTCGAGCCCGAGAAGTTTGCCCTGGTGCATGGCCACTACGACAGCTGGGATGTGGGCGTCGGCGACAACGCCACGGGTGACGCCACACTGCTGGAACTGGCGCGCGTGCTGTGGAACGGCCGCGCCGACCTGCGCCGATCGGTGAAGATCGCCTGGTGGCCGGGGCACTCCACCGGCCGCTATGCCGGCTCCACCTGGTTCGCCGACCGCTTCGCGGTGGATCTCGACGAGAACTGCGTGGTGCAGATCAACTGCGACAGCCCGGGCTGCCGCTGGGCGACCAGCTATCACGACACGCGCGCCTTCACCGAGAGCGCCAAGCTGGCCACGCAGGCCATCCTGGACATCGTGCCCGGTGCCGAGGTGAAGACGCTGCGCCCACCGCAGGCCGGCGACTACTCCTTCAACAATATCGGGCTGCCCAGCTTCTTCATGCTCTCCTCCACCATGCCGGAGCACCTGCGGAAGGAGAAGGGCTACTATGACGTCTCCGGTTGCGGCGCCAACATTGCCTGGCACACCGAGAACGACACCATCGAGATCGCCGACCGCAACATCCTGCTGACTGACATCCGCATCTACCTGCTCTCGGTGCTGCGCGTCGCCAATGCGGAGGTGCTGCCCTTCGACTGGCTCGCCACCTGCGACGAGTTCCTCGCCACCATCGCCAAGTACGAGGATGCCTCCGAAGGCATGGCCGACCTCTCGGCCGCGCGCGCCGAGACGGAGGCGCTGCGGTCAGCCGTGGAGAAGCTGGCGCACGCCGCGCCCGCTGCGCGCAATGCGGCGATCCTGGGCTTGGCGCGCATCCTCGTGCCGGTCAACGCGACGCGGGAGCCGCGCTTCCGCCATGATCCCGCCTACACCGTGCCGCCCCTGCCGACGCTGGCCATCGCGGCCGAGTTGCCGAAACTGCCGGAGGCACTGCGCCGCAGCGGCGGAGTGGAGCTGATGCGTGGCCAGAACCGATATGTCGCGGCGATGCGCGCGGCAACACGCATGGTGCGGGAGGCCGTGGCATGAGCGAGGCCGTCACCGCCCTGAAGGGAGCCGTCACCGGCCCGGCGCTGATGCGCCACGTGCAGGAATTCGCCCGCCGGGTGAAGCTCTCCGGCACGCCGGAGGAGCTGGAGAGCTTCCGCTACCTGAAGGCGCAGCTTGATGGCTTCGGCTATCGCACGCGCCTGCTGATGCACGACGCCTATATCAGCCTGCCTGGCCCGGCGCGGGTGGAGGTCGCGGGCAAGCCGCTGAAAGCCATCACCCACTCCTTCTCGCGGCCCTCGCCGGAGGGTGGGCTGCGCGGTCCGCTGCTCGATCTCGGCCGCGGCACCGCCGCCGACTTCGCGGGCCGCGACGTGAAGGGCTGCATCCTGCTGGTGGAGGGCATTGCGAGCCCGGCCGTCGCGGCGCTGGCCTCCGCCGCTGGTGCGGCGGGGCAGTTGCATATCAGCCCGCAGCAGCACCTGCACGAGATGTGCATCTCCCCCGTCTGGGGCAGTCCCTCCGACACCACCTTGCCGGAATTGCCGAAGACGGTGGTCTGCACCATCTCGCAGGAGGAGGGCCAGGCGCTCCGCGCACGGCTTGCCGCCGGGGAGACGCCGGAAGCCGTGCTGCATTCGGAGGTGGATACGGGCTGGCGGCAGACCCCGCTGCTGGAGGCGGAATTGGACGGGCAGGGCGGCGCAGATGCGCCCTTCATCCTGTTCTCCGGCCATCACGACACCTGGTACGAGGGCGTGATGGACAACGGCTCCGCCAACGCCACCATGCTGGAAGCGGCACGTGTGCTGGCGGAGCGCCAGGGCGATTGGCGGCGTGGGTTGCGGCTGTGCTTCTGGTCCGGCCATTCGCATGGCCGCTATTCCGGCTCCGCCTGGTATACCGACACGCACTGGGAGGACCTGGATCGCCGCTGCGCCGCACATGTGAACGTGGATTCGACCGGCGGCATCGGCGCCATCGTGCTGACCGAGACCAGCGTGACGCCGGAACTGGTCGCGCTGGCCGCGGACACCATCGCCGCGGAGACCGGGCAGCACTACAAGGGCAAGCGGCCCTCGCGCAGCAGCGACCAGTCCTTCTGGGGCGTCGGCATTCCCTCGATGTTCGGTGGCCTGAGCACGCAGGTACCGGGCACGCCGACCTTCGGCCCGCCCACCATGCGCAACGCGCTGGGCTGGTGGTGGCACACCCCGCACGACCTGATCGACAAGATCGACGAAACCTTCCTGGTGCGCGACACGCGCGTCTTCGTGCATACGCTGTGGCGCCTGCTGACCGAGCCGGTGCTGCCGCTGAACCCGGCTGCCACGGCGGCGGCGCTGGCTGAGGAGTTGCGCGGCCTGTCTGCGGAAGGCCCCGCCGCGCCGCATATGGCGCGCGCTCTCGCAGCGGCGGAGGCGCTGGCGGCTACGCCTGCGCCGAAGTCCGACCGCGCGGTGATGCAGGCCTGCCGCGCCCTCGTTCCCCTGCACATGACCGAGGGCGACCGGTTCGTGCACGATCCGGCGCTGCCGCTGCCGGCCTGGCCGCTCCTGCGCCCGCTGCGGGCCTGGGTACAGGCGCCCGCAGGATCGGATGAGGCGCGGTTTCTCGGAGTGGCGGCGGTGCGTGCCTGCAACCGGCTGGTGCACGGGTTGCAGGCAGCCCGCGCGGTGCTGGAGGAATGAGCGGGGAGGCCGCTGCCTCCCCAAACCCGCCGCTTCGCTTTGCCGACCTCAGACGAGGTCGGCGAGCGTGATCGGCAGTTCGCGCACTCGCTTGCCGGTGGCGTGGAACACCGCATTGGCGATGGCCGAGGCCACGCCGACGATGCCCAGCTCCCCCACGCCCTTGCCGCCCAGCGGCGAGGCGTGCGGGTCGGGTTCGCCCACCGAGATCACCTCGATCGGCGGCACGTCGGCATTGGTCGGCAGAAGGTAGTCGGCCAGGTTGTTGTTCAGCACCCGCGCCTGGCGCGGGTCGATCACGCCGCCTTCCAGCAGCGCCTGCCCGATCCCCATGATGATGCCGCCCTTGATCTGGCTCTCCGCCAGCTGCGGGTTGTAGAGCCGCCCGGCATCGAAGGCGGTGACGATGCGGCGCAGGCGGATGCTGCACAGGGACTTGTCCACCGCCACCTCGACGAAATGCGCGCACCAGCTGTGCATGGAGTAATCGCCATCGGTCGGCGGGCGCATGCTGGAGATCGTCGTGAAGGCGCGATAGCGGTCTTCCCGGGTAAGGCCGTTCTCCGCCAGCGTGTCCCGCAGCGCCTCGATCCTGTCGCGCCCGGTTGCTTCCAGCAGGGCGGCAATGGGCAGCGGCGGCGCCTCGCCACGTGGTGGCACGAGCTGGCCGTTCTCCACCTCCAGCGTGTTCGCCATGCCCCGCAGCGGCGAACGTGGATCGTTCAGCGCCAGGCCGATCAGCTCGTCCCGCGCCGCGCGGGCGGCCTTGTCCACCGCTCCGGTCATCAAGCCGGCCATCTGCGAGCCGCCGGCGACAGGCGCGCGCGGCAGGCTGGAATCGCCGAGCCGCACCCGCACCCGCGCAACCGGCACGCCGAAGACGGCCGCGGCCGTTTGCGCCAGGATGGTATAGGCGCCGGTGCCCATGTCGCTGGTGCTGCTGGCCACCTCGATGCTGCCGTCGGCCAGGATGCGCACCATGGCCTCTGCCGGGCTGCGATGCACGGGGAAGGTGCCGGCAGCCATGCCCCAGCCGATCAGCAGCGGCCCCTCCCACATGGAGCCGGGCGCCATGCTGCGGCCACTCCAGCCGAAGGCCTCGGCGCCGGCGGCGAAGGCCTCCCGCAGCCGGCGCGTGGACCAGGGCTTGCCGGCCTGCGGGTCCTGCTCGGCATAGTTCAGCAGCCGCAGGGCGACCGGGTCGGCGCCGACCGCATAGGCCAGCTCGTCCATCGCGCATTCCAGCGCGAAGGCGGAGGGGTTGGCGCCAGGCGCGCGCTTGGCGAAGGGCAGCACCGTGTTCACCGGTACCAGACGCTGCTGGCTGCTGAGGTTCGGCACGTCATACATCAGCGACGTGACGGCGTTCAGCGGCTCCACCCAGGCCCCGTCCACCGAGGTCTCGTTGGCGCCGCGCTGGCGGATCACCAGCAGCCGGCCCGCCTCGGTCGCACCGAGTTCGAGCACCTGCCGCGTCGCCGGGCGACCACCGAAAGCGGTGAAGGTCTGCGGGCGGGTGAGGGCCAGCTTCACCGGGCGCCCAAGTTGCCGTGCGGCGAGCGCGGCGATCGCGCCATGCGCCAGCGCCATCGCCTTGGAGCCGAAGCCGCCGCCGATATAAGGCGAGATCAGCCGCACCTTCTCGAAGGGAATGCCGAACCACTCGGCATAGGTGCGCGCCATGCCATCCAGCCATTGGCTGTGCTCCCAGAGGGTGAGCGCGTCGCCCTCCCAGCGGGCGATCAGCCCGTGCGGCTCCATGGGCATCTGGTACTCGCGCGGGGTGCGGTACTCGGCGGCGAGCCGTACCGGCGCCCCGGCGAAGGCCGTTGCCGCGTCGCCGCGCTCGATGGCGAGCGGCGGCAAGGGGTTGCCGTCGCCGGCAGCGGGGTCGTCGAGGTCCACGACGGCCGGCTCAGTGTCATACTCCACGCGCAGCAGCGCGGCGGCCTCGGTCGCCTGTTCCAGCGTCTCCGCCACCACGGCGGCAATCTGCTGGCCGGTGTAGCGGATGCTGTGCTCCAGCGGGCGGTATTCGGACTGTGTCGGTGGCTCGCCGGTCCAGCTGGAGGCGGCATGCAGTGGCGGCGTATTATCCGGCGTCAGCAACAGCAGCACGCCGGGGGCGGCGCTGGCGGCGCTTGTGTCGATCGTGCGCACCCGGCCGGCGGGAATGGTGGACTGCACGATCACCGCATGCGCCACGCCCTCCACCGGATGGTCGAGGGCATAGTTGGCCTGGCCGCGGACCTTGGCGAAGCCGTCGATGCGCGGCAGGCGGGCACCGATGCCGTCGCCGGCATCGCCCCGCCGGGGGGGAGTGTCGAGGGGCGTCATGCGGGTTCTCCCCACAGCAGCGTTTCGATGGCACGGACGACCATGCGCGGCGCCAGCTCCAGCTTGTGTCGATTGTCGGGCCGGGGAGTGGCGCCCTGCATGGCCAGCAGGCTCGCCTCGCGGAGCGCTTCAGGTGTTGGCTCCCGGCCGGTCAGCGCCGCCTCCACGGCGCGGGCCCGCCAGGGGATGGTGGCGACGCCGCCGAGCGCCACGCGCAGGACGGCGATCCGGCACTCCGCATCCAGTTCCAGCGCGGCCGCCACGCTGACGGTGGCAAACTCGTAGGAGGCGCGGTCACGCAGCTTCAGGTAAACCGAGCGCCGTGCCGCCCGGCTGGTGGGCAGGGTGACGGCGGTGATGATCTCGTCCGGCGCGATGGCAAACTCGCGCTCGGGCGTATCGCCGGGCGGCAGGAAGAACTCGGGTGCCGCCACCTGCCGCTCGCCGAGATGGATGGTGGCGTCGAGTGCGACGAGGGCCACCGCGAGGTCGCCGGGATAGGTGGCGATGCAGGACTCGCTGGTGCCCAGCAATGCATGGTTGGCGGTGACGCCGTTCATGGCCGTGCAGCCGCTGCCAGGCGCGCGGCGATTGCAGGCGGGGAAGCTGGCGGGGTCGCGGAAATAGGCGCAGCGCGTGCGCTGCAGCAGGTTGCCCCCGATCGTCGCCATGTTGCGGATCTGCGCGGAGGCGGAAAGCGAGAGCGCCTGCGCCACGGCCGGGAAGGCCGCGCGCACGCCGCTATCTTCCGCCACGCGCGCCATCCGTGCCAGCGCGCCGATGCGCAGGCCCTGCGCATCGAGGGTGATCTCGTCCAGGCCCGGCAGGCGGGTAATGTCGATTACCTGTTCCGGCCGCGCCACCTGGCACTTCGCCAGATCGAGCAGGGTGGTGCCGCCGGCCAGGATGGCGGCGCCGGTGGTGGCGGCCTGTTGGCGCGCGGCCGCAAGGCTCGCGGCGCGTTGATAGGAGAAAGCCTTCATGCCAGCACCTCCGCGGCCCGGCGCACGGCGGCGACGATGTTCGGATAGGCACCGCAGCGGCAGAGATTTCCGGACATGTACTCGCGGATCGCATCCTCCGATCCCGCATGGCCCTCCCGGATGCAGGCGACGGCGGACATGATCTGCCCTGGCGTGCAGAAGCCGCACTGGAAGGCATCCTCCTCCAGGAAGGCCGCCTGCACCGCGTGCAGCGTGCCGTCAGGCCCGGCCAGGCCCTCGATGGTGGTGACGGCGCAGCCCTCGGCCTGGCGTGCCAGGGTCAGGCAGGCCAGCACCCGCTCGCCGTCGAGATGCACGGTGCAGGCGCCACACTGGCCCTGGTCGCATCCCTTCTTGGTGCCGGTGAGGTGGAGCTGCTCCCGCAGTGCGTCGAGCAGGGTAGTACGGTCCTCGGCCTCGAACACATGGTCCTGGCCGTTGACGGAAAGCGTCAGGGGGGCAGTTATGGACGGCATGGCGGCGCGTCCTGGGGGCGGGGAAGGGGCATGACAACGGCTCCCATTGGTCGGATACTGCGCCTTGGAGAAATAAGCGGAGGGTGCCTCCGTTTCTCAAACTAAGGTCCCGACGGGCCGGGTCAAGGGTGAGGCATGTCGGCGGCTGAAGAATGTGATCGGGCACCGCGCAAGCGGGCCGATGCGAAGCGGAACCGCGAGCGTCTGCTGGCGGCGGCCCGCGACCTGATCGCCGAGCAAGGCATGACGGCCTCGATGGAGGCTGTGGCACGCCGGGCGGGCCTCGGCATAGGAACGTTGTACCGGCATTTTCCGACCCGCGAGGCGCTGGTGGAGGCCCTTTACCGCGAGGAGCATGCGGCCCTACTGGCCGCCGCTGACGATCTCGCCGCCCGCCTGCCGCCCGACGAGGCACTGGCACAGTGGCTGCAGCGCTGCCTGGACTATTTCGTCACCAAGCGGGGGCTCGGCGACAGCCTGCACCAGCTGTTCCAGGCTCGGCCCGATCTTCTGGCGGCGGTGCAGAGCGGCTTCCCCAGCACCGTGACGCGGTTGCTCGCCGCCGCCGTCGCGCAGGGAAGCATCCGGGCCGACGCCGAGCCGGAGGATATCCTGCATGCCCTGGGCGGGATCTACGCCGTTCCGGCCGGGCCGGACTGGCGGCGTCGCGCCGGGCGCATTGTCGAACTGCTGATGGACGGGCTCCGCGCCAAGCCAGGGAAGGCAGAGCCGCCCGCACGCGACTAGGCGTCCTGCCAGCGGACCTGCATGAAGGAGGCGGGCGTGAGCAACTTGTTCTCCTGGGTAAGCACCATCGGCCGCACCTTGGCCGCATAGGCCTTCCAGGCCGGATCGGCGAGCAGGCGCGCGCGCCGCTCGCCACGTTCCTGCAGGCTTTCGTAGGCCCAGAGGTGGATCACCTGGTTCAGCGGGCCGAACTCGGTGGCGTAGTAGCCGACCATCCGCCCCAGGATCGGCTGCTGGATGGCCAGCCCTTCCTGCTCATAGGCCGCCAGATAGGCGCCGGCTTCCCCAGCCCGCAGCGTGTAGATCCGCTCCTCGACGATCATCATCCGCTCTCCCTGCCGAACTTTTCCTTGTGGCTGGACCAGATTGGTCCTACCAATTCGGTAAGGCCAATTTGAGAGAGTGTCCAGACCGTCATGCCGGGCAAACCGCCGGAACTTGTCCCGCCCTCCACCGGAGAGGGAATTGCCGCCCAGCCCATGGACGAGCGCACCAGCCTGATCGGCCGCCTGCTGCCCTTCATCGCGCATCGCCGCCTTGAGCCGGGGGATCGCCTGCCCTCCGAGCGGGAGTTGGCGGAGCGCTTCGGCGTCAGTCGCGGCGCGCTGCGCGAGGCCATCGCGGTGCTGGAGACACTGCGCATGGTCGAGCGGCGGCCGAATTCCGGCATCTACCTCCGTGCCGTGGACAAGCAGGGAAGCCTCGATGCCATCGTGCTGCAGGCGGAGGTCGGCATCCCGTTGAGCGAGACAGAGGTGCGGGAGGTGGTGGAACTGCGCCGCATCCTGGAGCTTCAGGCCGTTCGCCTTGCCGCCGAGCGACGGAGCGACGCCGACCTTGCACGGATCGACCAAGTGCTGGCGGAAAGCGCGCGCGTCATCGCCGCGGGCGAGAACCTGGCCGACCAGGACGCGGCCTTCCACCTCGCGGTGGTGGAGGCGGCTGGGAACCACGTCTTCCTGCGGGTGGTGAACTCCTTCTACCTGCTCTCCCGCACGCGACGGCGCCACTACTTCGGGGACGGCCAGCGCGCGCCGCTTTCGCACGCCCAGCATGCCGCGCTGCGCGACGCCATCGCCGCACAGGACCCGGGCCGCGCCGAGGCGGCGATGGGCAGCCACCTGCGCGGCGTCGAAAGCTACTGGATGGAGCTGTTGCAACGACGATCACGCGGCGACTGACCCGCCATAAGGGCAGCGCCAGGGGAGGAAAACGGGAATGAAGATCACGGACGTGACCTGCCACGTCTTGCAGTCGAAGGTGGAGCAGCCCTTCACCTCGGCGCGGGGCTGGCTCTACACGACGCGCGCCTCCTGCATCGTGGAGATTTCCACCGATGCCGGCATCACCGGCTGGGGTGAATGCTACGGCCCCGCGGCGGTGAACCGCAGCATCATTGAGACGCAGTACCGCTCCCGCGTCATCGGCCGCGATCCCTTCGACGTCGAGGTGATCTGGGAGGACCTCTACAACCGCATCAAGGACTATGGCCTGACCGGCATGACCATCGCCGCGCTGTCGGGCATCGACATCGCGCTGTGGGACATCATGGGCCGGGCAGTGAACAAGCCTGTGCACAAGCTGATCGGCGGCGCGCACCGCACCGAGCTGACCGCCTATGCCACCGGCCTCTATTTCATCGACATGGACCGGCTGGTCGAGGAGGCGGTGGAGGAGGCGCGGAAATACGTCGAGCAGGGTTTCAAGGCGATCAAGATGAAGATCGGCCTTGGCGACCCGAAGCTCGACCTGCGGCGGGTGGCAGCGGTGCGCGAGGCAATTGGGCCCGGCATCAAGCTGGCCGTGGATGCCAACCACTGCTTCACCGTGCCGCAGGCCATTCGCCTGGGCCGCGCGATGGAGGAACTCGACCTCCTCTGGTTCGAGGAGCCGATCAGCCCCGAGGACCATGACGGCTATGTGGAGGTCACGCGCGCGCTCGACATGGCGGTGGCGGGTGGGGAAAACGACTTCACCCGCTGGGGCTTCCGCGACGTGATTGCGCGCAAGGCGATGGACATCGTGCAGCCCGATGTCTGCGCTGCCGGCGGCATCAGCGAGTGCCGCAAGATCGCCGCCATGGCCTCGGCGCATGGCGTGGAGTGCGTGCCGCATGCCTGGGGCTCGGCCATCGGCTTGGCAGCGACGGTGCAATTTCTGGCTGCCCTGCCGGATACGCCGCCTGCCCTGCGGCCGATGCCGCCCATGCTCGAGTTCGAGCAGACGCCGAACCCGCTGCGAGACCAGCTGGCGCGTGAGCCCATCGTGCAGCGACGCGGCATCGTGCGGGTGCCGGAAGGGCCGGGCCTCGGCATCGAGATCGACCGCGAGATCCTGCAACGCTACCGGGTGGCCTGAGCATGCTCGTCGCGCTGACCGATCCAATCGACCCGGCGGGCGAGGCCATCCTGCGGCAGGCCGGGCATGAGGTGGAACTGGCGGGGGAGGGCGGGCTGGACGGCCTGCTGGCCCGTGCCGAGGCCGTCATCGTGCGGCGCAAGCTGCCGGATGACCTTTCCGCTCGCGCGCCGCGCCTGCTCGGCGCCATCCGGCAAGGCGTGGGCGTGGACATGATCCCGGTGGAGGACTGCACCACGCAGGGCGTGCTGGTGGCGAACGTGCCGGGCGCCAATGCGGATTCCGTGGCCGAATTCGCCATCGCGCAGATGCTCGCCATCGCCCGCCGCGTGGAGACCATGCAGGCGCTGCTGCTGCGGGCAGGATGGAACACCGCCCGCGCGCAGTCGGCGACGGCATCCGAACTGCGCGGACGCACGCTGGGCATCGTGGGCGTCGGCGCCATCGGCCAGCGGCTGGCGGAGATCGCCGCGCATGGCTTCCGCATGCGGGTGCTCGGCCATCGCCGCAATGCCGCCGGGCTGCCGGAGCATATCGGCTACGCGCCGCTGGAGACGCTCTTCGCCGAGAGCGACTATGTCGTCCTGGCCTGCCCGCTGACGGAGGAGACGCGCGGCCTCGTCTCCGCCGCGCTGCTGGCACGGATGAAGCCGGATGCCTGGCTGCTGAACCTCGCGCGCGGCCCGGTGGTGGACGAGGCCGCGCTGCTGGAAGCGCTGCGTGCGCAGCGCATCGGCGGCGCGGCGCTGGATGTGCATGCCGTGCAGCCGCTGCCGGAGGATCATCCCTTCCGCAGCCTGCCCAACGTGCTGCTGACACCCCATACCGCTGGCCTGAGCCGCGAGGCGGTGACGCGCATGAGCACCGGCGCGGCGGCGGAAACCGTCCGCATCCTGCGCGGCGAGCGGCCGCGGAACTTCGTCAACCCGGAAGCCTGGGAGGCGGGGCTGCGGCGCCGCGCCAGCCTCGGGCATCCCGCCCCGGAGGTCAGCCCCGCATGAAGATCTCGCGCGTCCAGGCCACGTGGTGCCGTGTGCCGATCCCCTATGAGCAGCAGCACACCAGCGATTTCGGCCGGGTGCCGACCTTTGATTCCGTCATCGTCCGGGTGGAGACCGATACGGGCCTGACGGGTTGGGGCGAGGCCAAGGCGGGCGTCGGCAGCGCCGCCGCCTGTGCCGGTCTCGCCGCCATCATCAACCAGGACTACGCGCCGCTGCTGCTCGGGCAGGACCCGCGCGACATCACCCGCCTCTGGGACGTGATGTACAACACGCCGCGTGAGGGCTACGCCATCGCCAAGGGGCATGCCCTGCCGCAGCTCGGCCGGCGCGGGCTCTCCATCTCCGCCATCGCGGGCGTGGACATCGCGCTGTGGGACATCCTGGGCAAGTCGCTGAACGCGCCGGTCTGGCGGCTGCTGGGCGGCCGCCGGGCGGAGCGCATGCCGGCCTATGCCTCCGGCGGCTGGGCGGACGCCTCGAAGATCGGCGCGCAGCTCCAGGGCTATTGCGAGAAGGCGGGCTTCCGCGCGGTGAAGATGCGGGTCGGCGTCATGGACGGCTCGCCCGCCGCCTCCGCCGCGCGGGTTCGGGCGGCGCGCGAGGCGCTGGGACCCGAGATCAAGCTGATGGCCGATGCGCACGGCACCTGGACCGTGGCCGAGGCGCGCGCCTTCTGCCGGATGGTGGAGGATCTCGACCTCTTCTGGTTCGAGGAGCCGGTCAGCGCCGATGACAAGCACGGCCTGGCCGAGGTGCGGCGCTGCTCGACGGTGCCGATCAGCACGGGGGAGAGCGAGTTCACCCGCCACGACTTCCGCGAGATCGCCGAGTTGCGCGCCGCCGACGTGCTGCAGCCGGACCTGGCGATTGCCGGCGGCCTGACGGAGGGGCTGCGCATCGCCGCCATCGCCTCCGCCTTCAACCTGCGGCTGGCGCCGCATCTGTGGTCCGGCGCGCCCGCTTTCGCCGCCGGGCTGCATCTGGCGGCGACGCAGAGCGCCGGCTTCATCCTTGAATACTCGCTCGGCCACAACCCGATGCTGCACGACCTGATCGAGGAGCGCTTCCCGGTCGAGGATGGCCATGTGGCGGTGCCGGACCGCCCCGGCCTCGGCATCACGGTGCGGGAGTCCTTCCTGCAGACCTACGGACAGCCCGGAGGCGCGGCATGAGCAAGATCGTTTCCATCAAGGCCTATCCGACCTCCTTCCCCGTGCCGAAGGATGGCGGCGTCTCGCTCGGCGTCGGCCGCGCGGTGAAGCGGGACGCGGTGGTGGTGAAGGTCACCACCGAGGACGGACTGGTCGGCTGGGGCGAGAGCCACCACGGCCGCGCCCATACGGCCGTGGCGGCACTGCTGGAGACCACGTTGAGCCGCCTCGTCACCGGCATGGACGCGACGGACACAGTGGGCGTCTGGAACAGGATCTACCGCAATCAGCTCGCCAGCCACGGCATGGGCGCGGGCTGCGCGCTGGCCATGTCCGGGCTGGACATGGCGCTGTGGGATATCCGCGGCAAGGCGACGGGCTGGCCGCTCTACAAGCTGCTTGGCGGCGCGGCACGGCCGGTGCCGGCCTATGCCGGGGGCGTCGCCCTCGGCTACCAACCCCCCGAGGAACTGGTGGAGGAGGCGCGGCCGCATCTGGAGGCGGGATACCGTGCGCTGAAGCTGCGCATCGGTGACACCGTGCGGAACGACATTGGCCGGATGGAGGCGATCCGCAGCGCCTTCGGCGAGGAGATCGACATCCTCGCCGATGCCAACACCGCCTATCGGCTGGAGGATGTGCGCCGCGTGCTGCCGGCGATGGATCGCCTCGGCATGGGCTGGCTGGAGGAGCCTTTCCCACCGCATGACCGCCGCGCCTATGCGCAGGCGCGGAGCTACGGCCACACGCCGCTGGCGGTGGGCGAGAACCACTTCACCCGCTTCGAGTTCACGCCGCTGCTGGACGATGGCGCCATCGGCATCTGGCAGCCGGACCTTTCGAAGTGCGGTGGCATCACGGAGGCGCTGCGCATCGCCGCGATCGCCTCCGCGCACAAGATCCCCATCCACCCGCACAGCTCGATGACCGGGCTGAACCAGGCGGCGAGCATCCACTTCCTCTGCGCCATCGACAATGCCGGCTACTTCGAGGCCGATGTGTCGCGCGGCAACCTGTTCCGCGACGCGCTGGTCAGCGAGCCCTGGCGGATCGGCGGGGATGGCTGCGTGCGGCCGCTGGAGCGGCCCGGTATCGGCGTGGAGGTGGACGAGGACTTCCTGAAGGCCCATCCGGCGATCGAGGGGCCTGGCTACGTGTGAATCCGAACCCGCCGTGACCGCCCGGCACAAGGGCGGCACGGCACGCACAGGAGGAACGTATGGCTGAGATCACCCGGCGCGGCATGCTGCGCCCTCTCGCGGCGGGCATGGCCCTGGCCGCCGCGCTGCTCCCCGCCGGCGGCGCGGCCGCCGCGGAGGACGCCTTTCCGTCGCAGGATATCCGCTTCATCAACGCCTTCTCCCCGGGCGGCACCTCCGACATGCTCGGCCGCATCCTGGCCGACCAGCTCTCGAAGCAGCTCTCACACCGCGTGGTGGTGGACAACCGCACCGGCGCGGGCGGCGTCATCGCCACGCAGGAACTGGCGCGGGCTGCGCCGGACGGGCACACCATCCTGCTGGCCTCGATGGGCATCATGACGATCACGCCGCAGATGCAGGCGGTGCCCTATGACGTCGAGAAGGACATCACGCCGGTCGTCAATGCGGCCTCGGTCTACAACATCCTCGTCGCCAGCCCGAAGAGCGAGATCCATGCCTGGCAGGACCTCGTGCGGCTGGGAAAGGATGGCAGCCGCAACCCGCGCTGCGCCACCGTCGGGGCGGGATCGAGCCAGCAGCTTTCCTGCGTGCTCTTCGCATCCCTCACCGGTGCGCGCATTGACCAGGTGCCCTATCGCGGCGGCGCGCCGGCCATTCTCGACATCACCTCGGGCCGGGTGGAGGTGATGTTCGGCAACATGCCGGAGTTCATGGGGCAGATCCGTGACGGCGGGCTGCGGGCGGTGGCCTATGGCGCGGCGGACGCCTCGCCGCTGCTGCCCGAGGTGCCTGTGATCTCCAGGACCGGGCTACCCGACTTCGTCATTCCCAACTGGTTCGGGGTGGTGATGCCGGGCGGCGCCTCGCCGGCCCTGGTGCAGCGCTGGAATGCCGAGATCAACAAGGCGCTGGAGGCGCCGGAGGTGCAGCGCCGCTTTACCGAGAACGGGCTGCAGCGGCTCGGAGGCACGCGGGAGGCATTCATGCAACAAATCGCCGCCGACCGTGCCCGCTGGGGCAAGGTCATCCGCGAGCACAACATCCGACCGGAGTGACGGCGGGGCTCCAGGGGCGACCTCCCTGGTTCCGGCCCGATCATCCCTCACGCGACTCTCTGGCTTGTGAAGGGTGCGGCTGATCTAGCGCAAGATTGCGCGCCGGCCGCCCATGCTGTCCTGCCGCCGCGCAGGCGCCGCAGTGTGCCGGCGGAGACAAGAGGGAGGGTCGGGAAGATGCTCGCACGCGACTTGATGACGCAGGATGTCGTAACCGTTCCCGAGGACATGGCGATGACGGGTGTCGCGCGGGTGCTGGCCGAGACGGGCGTTTCCGCCGTGCCGGTCACTGACGGGGAGCACCGGCTGCTCGGCATCGTCGCCGAGTTGGACCTCATCCGTGGCCTGGCCGAGCAGGAGGCGCCACGGGGCTGGCTCGCTTCGGTCTTCGCGGATCACCGCAGCTTGGCGGAGCGCTATACGCGCGTGCACGGGCTCCGGGCCGGCGACGTGATGTCGCGCCGCGTCGCGACGGTGAAGGAGGATACGACGGCCGAGGCGATCGCGCGGCTGTTGGAGGAGAAGGGCATCCGCAGCGTGCCGGTGCTCACCGGCGATGGCAGGCTGTGCGGGATCGTCTCACGCGCCGATCTGCTGCGGGCCGTCCTGGCACTCTCCACGCCTGGAGGCGGAGCGCAGAGCGGCCAGGATGCCCGGATCCAGCGCGACATCCTGGAAGCGATGCGCCGCGAGCCCTGGGCGGACATCCGCCGCCTTTCCGTGCAGGTGCAGAGCGGCGTGGTGCGACTGGAAGGCTACCACCGCTCGCCCGAGGCCCAGCAGGCAGCCCGTCTGCTGGCCGAGCGCACGGAAGGCGTGGAGGCGGTCGAGGACCAGACCCGTATTGCGCCGCCGCGCTATCAGTACGGCTTCGGCGGCCCGCTCTGAACGCCATCCCGCGTGCATGAAGGGGGAGGCTAAGGGGCCAGGGCGCCTGCCCCTCCTTCTGAAATACCTCCCGCCCCGCGCCAGGCGGAGCCGCTTGCCGCTTGCGCGCCGTTGCATGCGAGCGCATTGTATACCGAAGAATACGAAATGCCGGCCGGACCCTGGAGCCCGCGTAGCGCCGCGGCTTGCCGTCCGGACGGCACGCAAGCAGGAGGACGGCCATGCTTGAGAAAGCCCGCAAGCAGTTGCGCATCAGCGACATGCGCTCGAAGGTTTCGCCAGAGGAATGGCAGGCGCGGGTGGACCTGGCCGCCTGCTACCGCCTCGTCGCGCATTACGGCATGGCCGACATGATGGCGAACCACATCTCGGCCCGGGTGCCAGGCGAAGGAGCCGCCTTCCTGATCAATCCCTATGGCATGATGTATGAGGAGATCACCGCCTCCTCGCTCATCAAGGTGGATGAGGACGGCAAGATCCTTGCCAAGCCCGACTATGGCGACTTCGACTATGGCATCAACCGCGCCGGCTATGTGATCCACAGCGCGGTGCATGCGGCGAAGCACGAAATCGACTGCGTCATCCACACGCATACCTGGGCGGGCATGGCGATCTCCACGCTGGAATGCGGCCTGCTGCCGATGACGCAGACCTCCATGCGCTTCCTGCGCATCGGCTACCACGACTATCGCGGCGTGGTGCTGGATGATGCGGAGAAGGAGTCGCTGGTCGCTGATCTCGGCGATAACAACGCGCTGATCCTCCGCAATCACGGGCTGATGACGGTCGGCCGCACCATTGCCGAGGCCTTCAACGCCCTCCACCGGCTGGAGCTGTCCTGCCGCTCTCAGCTTGCCGCCATGGCCTGCAACACGCCGCTGGTGCAGGTGCCGCAGGATGTGCTCGACGCCACCTACATGAACTACCAGCCGCAGACCCGCCGGCCCTATGGCGTGATGGAATGGCCGGCGCTGCTGCGGATGCTCGACCGGATCGACACGACCTACGCCGACTGACGGGCTCCGCCCCGCCAGAGATCGGCGGCGGGCGGCGTTGAGGCCGGCGGGGCAGTGCCCCGCCCGGGCCCGTGCTGCTGCCCGCTTGCCAGACCGCGAAACGTCCAGACAACAAACAACCGGCAAGGGAGTCCGCCATGAAGCTGACCCGCCGCCATACCTTCGGCCTGCTCGCCGCGCCGCTGCTCGCGGCGGCGGGCTGGCCGGACCGGCCCATCCGCATCGTCGTGCCCTATGCACCAGGCGGCAATATTGACCTTGTGGCGCGCCTCGTCGCGCCGCGCATGTCGGAACTGCTCGGCCAGTCGGTGATCGTGGACAACCGCCCGGGAGCGGGCGGCAGCCTCGGCGCCGAGAACGTGGCCCGTGCCGCGCCCGATGGCTACACGCTGCTCGCCGGCTCGAACGGCCCGATCACGGTGAACCCGCTGGTGCAGGCCTCGCTGGCCTACAAGCCGCTGGAGGACTTCGCGCCGATCGGCCAGGTGAACCGGGTGCCGCTGGTGCTGATGGTCACGGATGCCGTGAAGGCGCGCGATATTCCGGCCCTGGTGGCAGAGTCCAAGGCCGGCGGTCAGGGGCTTTCCTGCGGCACGGCTGGCGTCGGCAGCACCGGGCATCTGGCGCTGGAGCTGTTCAACAACGCCACCGGCGCGCAGCTGCTGCACGTGCCCTATCGCGGCGGCGGAGCGGTGGTGCCGGACTTTCTGTCCGGCAATGTGAAATCGATGTTCATCGAGTATTCCACCGCATTGCCGCTGCACCGGGACGGCAAGGGCCGCATCCTTGCCATCGCCGCCGACCACCGCTCGCCGCTGCTGTCGGAGGTGCAGACCTTCATTGAAGGCGGGGTGAAGGACTTCCGCGCCGCCAGCTATTGCGGCCTGCTGGCGCCGAGCGGCACGCCGGCGGCGACGCTCGCCCGGTTGCAGGAGGCGCTGGCGCAGGCTCTGGCCGATGCCGGCGTCCGCAAGCAACTCACCGAGATGGGTTCCGAACTGGCCGAAGGCGCGCTGCTGACGCCCGCAGGCTTCGCGGGCTTTCTGCGTGAGCAGGCGGGGGAGGCGAAACGCGCCGCCGATCTCGCCGGGATCCAGCCCTCGTGAGCGCGCCCGACCCGCGTATTCCACCCGGCGCCTGCGACTGCCATTGCCATGTCTTCGGTCCCGCCACACGCTTCCCCTATGCCGAGCCGCGCTCCTACACGCCGGAGGATGCGCCGTTGGAGGCATATCTGGCGCTGCTCGACCGGCTCGGCCTGGCGCGCGGCGTCATCGTCCAGCCCAGCGCCTATGACCGCGACAACGCCGCCACGCTGGACGCCCTGCGCCGCGCGCCGGAGCGGCTGCGCGGCGTCGCGGTGGGTGGGGCGGAGCTGACGCCCAACCTCCTGCGGGAGATGCACGCAGCCGGCATCCGCGGGCTGCGTGCCAATGAATACCGGCGGGCCGGGCAGGCGGCCTATCATGGTGGCGTGCGGCTCGCCGAGATCCTGCCGCTGATGCCGGCGATGGCCGATCTCGGCTGGCATCTGCAACTTTGGCTCGATGCCGCCGACCTGCCGGAACTTTTGCCCCGGCTCGCGCAGCTGCCGGTGCCGGTCGTGGTGGACCATATGGGCCGGCTGCACCACAGCCGCGGCACCGCCGATCCCGGCTTCCAGGCGCTGCGGCGCGGCGTGGCGGAGGGACGGCTCTGGGCCAAGCTCTCCGGCACCTACCGGCTGGGCGCCTCCGCACCCGACTATGCTGAGGCGCGGCCTTTCCATGAGGCGCTGGTCGGCGCCAATCCGCAGGTGCTGGTCTGGGGCACGGACTGGCCGCACCCGCGCCCCGAGGGACCGGTGCCGGATGCGGCGGCGCTGCTGCGGATTTTCCTCGACTGGACGCCCGATCCCGAGATTCGCGCGCACATCCTGAGCCGCAATCCGGCACGGCTTTACGACTTCCCACCGGCTTGAGGCCGAGCCGGGCTGCGGGGCGGGCACCGTGGCACCCGGCGGCTGAAGCCCGCAAGCCAAGCAATGACAGCACCACAAGCGTGCGGAGGAGGGGATAGATGTTCAGAAAGATCGCCCGGCGGCGCCTGTTGCAGGTGGCGCCGCTCCTGGCCGCTCCAGGTCTCCTTACCGGACTGCCACGCCCGGCACGTGCCGCCGACTGGCCCACTCGGCCGGTGCGCTTCATCGTCTCCTTCACCCCGGGGGGCACCACCGACATCATTGCCCGCCTCGTCGGCAATGCACTGGGCGAGCAATGGGGGCAGCCCGTGGTGGTGGAGAACCGGCCAGGCGCCGGCGGCAATATCGGCAGCGAATACGTCGCCCGCGCCGATCCGGATGGCTACACGGTGCTGGTCGGTTCCGTGGGGCCGCTGGCGGTGAACCAATCACTCTACAGCAATCCAGGCTTCCGCACGCTGGAGGACTTCGCGCCGATCACCGAGCTGGCCGGTGTGCCGAACATCCTCGTCGTGCCGGCCAACTCGCCGCTGCATTCCGCCGCCGACCTCGTGGCCGCGGCGAAGAAGCAGCCGGGCAAGCTCAGCTATGGCTCCACCGGGGTCGGTACCTCCTCGCATCTCTCCGGTGCGCTGGCCGACCATATGGCGGGGATGACGACCGTCCACGTGCCCTATCGCGGCGCGGGAGCGCTGAACGACCTCCTCGCCGGCCGGCTGGACTTCATGTACGCCACCATTCCCTCCTGCATCGAGCATGTCCGTGCCGGCAAGCTGCGCGCCCTGGCGGTCAGCAGCCTGCAGCGCTCGCGCGCGGCGCCGGAGGTGCCTACCATGGTGGAGTGCGGTTTCCCCGGCTTCAACGCCTCCTCCTGGTTCGGCATGGTCGCCCCGGCCAAGACCCCGCCAGAGGTCGTGCGCAAGATCGCCAACGACACCATCGCCTTGCTGAAGAACCCGGATATCGAGGCACAAATGGTCAACCAGGGCGCCGACCCGGTGGCCAGCACCCCGGAGGAGTTCCGCGCCTTCATCGCTGAGGAGATCGCGCGCTGGGGCGAGGTGGTGAAACTCTCCGGCGCCAAGGCCGACTGAGCCGTGAGGGGAGGAGATGACGTGATGCGGGGAATGACACGGCGGGCCATGCTGGCGGCGGCCACGCTCGGGGCTGGGGCATCGGCGCTGGCGCGGCCCGCGCAGGCGCAGGGCGCCTGGCCCGAGCGCACGGTCGTGCTGGTCGTGCCCTATGCGCCGGGTGGCTCGAACGACGTGGTGGCGCGCCTGCTGGCGCCGAAGCTGCAGGCGCTGCTCGGGCAGACGATCGTGGTGGAGAACCGCGCCGGGGCCGGGGGGGCGATTGGCACCGCGCAGGTCGCCCGCAGCGCGCCGGACGGTTACACGCTGCTGGTCTCCTCGGCCAGCAACCATGTCATGAACCCGCTGGTGGTGCCGGACCAAGGCTATGACGTGCAGAAGGCCTTCGATGGCGTCAGCATGCTGGTGGACGTGCCGCTTGCGCTGACGGTCGCCAACAAGCTGGGCGTAAAGGATGTGCCGGGCCTGCTGGCGCTGCTGAAGCGGGAGCCGGGGAAGCATAGCTTCGCCTCCTCCGGTGTCGGCGGCTCGCAGCACTTGGCGGGTGAGTTGTTCCGGATGCGGGCGGATGTGGACATCGTCCATGTGCCCTATCGCGGCGGCGGCCCGGCGCTTAACGACCTGGTGGCCGGGCAGGTCTCGATGGGCTTCCTCAACCTGCCGACCGCTCTGCCCCAGGCGGAAGCCGGCAAGGTGACGATCCTGGCCGTCGCCGGCGAGAAGCGCAGCGCGCTGAAGCCCGACTTGCCGACGGTGGCCGAGGCCGGGGTTCCGGGCTTCGCAGTGCGCTCCTGGACGGCGCTCTTCGCCCCTCATGGCACGCCGCCGAACGTCGTTGGGAAGCTCAACGCCGCCCTCCGGGCGGCCATGGCAGACACCACACTGCAGGCACGGCTGCGCGAACTGGGAGTGGAGCCGGACCTCTCGGAGCCGCAGGTGCTCGATGCCTTCGTGCGCGACGAGTTCGCGCTCTGGGGGCCGGTGATCAAGGCGGCGCACGTCACCGCCCAGTGAGGCTGCACAGCGGGCGGGGAGGGAGAGCGCCGTGCGGCCTGCTTGCGTGCCGGATCTGGGCTTGCCGCCGCATCTGTGGCAGGGCTGGGATGGGACCGGCACGCTGCCAGTCCCATCCTGACCGAGAGTGAATGGCCGCCATGCTGCCCTCCGCCCCGCCCGTTCCCCCCGCCCGCTCTACCGGCGCCGGCGCCTATGAGATGCTGCTCGACGCTCTGACGCGCGGCGAGTTGGCCCCCGGCAGCCGGTTGCGGGAGGCCGAGCTGGCGGAACGCTTCGGCATCAGCCGGACGCCCGTGCGGGAGGCGCTGAAGCGGCTGGAAACCCAGGGACTGGTGACGCACGAGCCGCACCACGGCGCCGTGGTGGCGCGGCTGGACTACAGCGCCATGGTCGAGCTCTACCACATGCGCGAGGTGCTGGAGGGCACCGCCGCCTTCCTGGCGGCGACCCATGCCACGGCCATCGAGCTGGAGGCGCTGCGTGACATGGTGGAGGCTGACCACGCCCTGCTGAACGACGCCAGCCGCCTGGCGCACAGCAACCGGCTGTTCCACCGCCAGATCCATCGTGCCGCGCGCAACCGCTTCCTGGACGCGATGCTGGACAACATGCGCCTCTCGCTGGTGCTGCTGGGACGGACCACGCTCTCGGTGCCGGAGCGCGGCGCGGCGGCGGTGGAGGAGCACGCGGCCATCGTCGCCGCCATCGCGGCGCGCGACCCCGCCGCCGCCGAAGCCGCCGCGCGGCAGCACATCCGCAACGCCTTCCGCGCCCGGCTGGCGCTGGAGAACCGCACGCCCGACATTGCCTGAGCCCCCCTTGCGCCGCCCTGGCGATACCGACATTGTATTCCGGCGCATACAAAGGGAGGGCGCTTTTGGACTGGGACCGCGTCTATGACGTCCTGGTGGTCGGTGGCGGCAATGCGGCGCTCTGCGCGGCCGTCACGGCGCGGCAGGCGGGCGCCAGCGTGCTGGTACTGGAGCACGCACCGAAGGCCTTTCGCGGCGGAAACAGCCGGCACACCCGCAACCTGCGGGCCATGCACACCGCGCCGACCTCGGTGCTCACCGAGCAGTACCTGGAGGACGAGTACTGGGACGACCTGCTGCGCGTCACCGGCGGGCAGACGGATGAGGAACTGGCGCGTCTGACCATCCGCGCCACCGCCGAGGCGCTGCCCTTCATGGAGGCCTGCGGCGTGCGCTTCCAGCCCTCGCTAACCGGCACGCTGAACCTCTCGCGCACCAACGCCTTCTTCCTCGGCGGCGGCAAGGCGCTGGTGAACGCCTACTACGCCACCGCCGAGAAACTGGGGGTGGACATCCTCTATGACACCGAGGTGGTCTCGCTGCAGCTGGATGACGGCTTCGTTCGCCATGCCGAGATCATCAGCCGCGGCTTCCCGCGCCGGGTGCGGGCGAAGACGGTGGTGGCCTCCTCCGGCGGCTTCCAGGCCAATCTCGAATGGCTGAAGCAGGGCTGGGGACCGGCGGCGGAGAACTTTCTCATCCGCGGCACGCCCTATGCCAAGGGCCGCGTGCTGCGCAACCTGCTGGACCAGGGCGTCGCCTCCGTGGGCGACCCGACGCAGTGCCATGCGGTCGCGATCGACGGCCGGGCGCCCAAATTCGACGGCGGCATCGTCACCCGGCTGGACTGCGTGCCCTTCTCCATCGTCGTCAACAAGCACGGCGAGCGCTTCTACGACGAGGGCGAGGATGTCTGGCCGAAGCGCTACGCGATCTGGGGCCGCCTCGTCGCGCAGCAGCCGGACCAGGTGGCCTATGCCATCATCGACAGCCGCTCGGAGCGGCTGTTCATGCCCTCCGTCTTCCCGGCCATCAAATCCGACACCATCGAGGGGCTGGCGGAGAAGCTCGGCCTTGATCCGGCGAAGCTGGCGGAGACGGTGCGCGGCTTCAATGCCGCCGCCGGGCACGGCAGCTTCGACAACAGTCGCCTCGACGGCTGCCACACCGAGGGCCTGACGCCGGCCAAGACCAACTGGGCGCGGACCATCGCGGTGCCGCCCTTCAGCGGCTATCCGCTGCGGCCGGGCATCACCTTCACCTATCTCGGCGTCAAGGTGGACCGCAATGCGCGGGTGCTGATGGATAACGGCCGCCCGACGGCCAATCTCTTCGCCTCGGGCGAGATCATGGCGGGCAGCATTCTCGGCAAGGGCTATCTGGCGGGCTTCGGCATGTCCATTGGCACCGTCTTCGGGCGCATCGCGGGGCGGGAGGCCGCGAAACATGCAAGAAACTGAGACCACCGAGGAAGCGCGTCGCGCCCTCGAGATCTGCAACGCCTGCCGCTACTGCGAGGGCTTCTGCGCCGTCTTCCCCGCAATGGAACTGCGGCGGGAATTCGCCACCGGCGACCTCTCCTACCTCGCCAATCTCTGCCACAACTGCAAGGGCTGCTACTACGCCTGCCAGTACGCGCCGCCGCATGAGTTCGGCCTGAACCTGCCGCAGACCTTTGCCCAGCTTCGCGCCGAGACCTACGCCGAATACGCCTGGCCGAAGCCACTGGGCGCCGTGTTCCAGCGCAACGGCACGGTGGTGGCGTTGATCTCGGCATTGGGCATCGCGCTGACGCTGATCCTGACGGTGCTGATCCAGGACCCCACGGTGCTCTATGCCGCGCATGAGGGGCCGGGCGCCTTCTATCGCGTCATCCCATGGTGGCTGATGACGACGCTGGCCGGCGGCACCTTCCTCTATGCGCTGCTGGCGCTGGCCATGGGCTTCCGCAACTTCTGGCGGGACACCGGCAGCAGCCTCGCCGGGCCGGCGGGACCGCGCCCCGTCGCCACGGCGCTGCACGACATCCTGACGCTGCGCAACCTCGGCGGCGGTGGGCATGGTTGCAACGACCGCGACGAAGCCTTCTCCACGCAGCGCCGCTGGTTCCACCACGCCATGTTCTACGGCTTCCTGCTCTGCTTCGCCTCGACCTCGGTGGCGACGGTCTATGACCATGTCATCGGCCATCCGGCGCCCTATCCCTTCTGGAGCCTGCCGGTGCAGCTCGGCACCTGGGGCGGGGTGGGGCTGGTGGTCGGTACGGCGGGGCTGATCTGGCTGAAGGTGGTGAGCGACCAGGCACCGGCCGCGCGCAACCTGCTCGGCGCCGACTACGCCCTGCTCGGCCTGCTCTGCCTGACCTCGCTGACTGGCCTGCTGCTGCTCGGGCTGCGCGGCACGGGGGCGATGGGCGTGCTGCTCGCCATTCACCTGGGCATCGTGCTCTCGCTCTTCCTGCTGCTGCCCTACAGCAAGATGGTGCACGGCCTCTACCGCTCCGGCGCCCTGCTCCGGAACGCCATGGAGCGCCATGCCGGCCACGCCCCGGCCAGCGATTGATCGAAATGGGCGGCAGGGTGCTGACCCTGCCGCCCCATGGCGCTACTCGGCGGCCTGCGACCGTGTGTAGACCGCCGCGCCTTCCCGGCTGACATAACCATCCCGCACATCCTCCTCGACGCGCGCGGGTTCGCGCTCCTCCGGCGCACCGTAACCGGAACCGCCGCAGATCCGCACCTCCACCATGCGGCTGGTGTCGGTGAGCGTTACCAACTCGCCGGTGCCGAGATCACGCAGCAGGCCACCCCTGACGTCGAGAATGGCGCCAAGCGCCGCGCCCCCCTGGCGGCCCCCGAACAGGCCAGGCGCCTCCACCTCCACGCCTTCGGGATAGACCGAGAACAGCGTCGGCTGGCCATCGTCATGCAGCTTGCGCATCCGCGTGCGGGTGCCGAGGCCACCGCGCCGCCGTCCCGGCCCGCCGGAATCCGTCACCAGCGACTTCTCGACGATCAGCACCGGCGCACGCGTCTCGAACAGCTCGATCGAGGTATTGGCCGCCGAGGTCGGCCAGAGCAGCGCCGACTTGCCGTCCGTCCCCGCGCTGCCGCCCTGGCCGCCGCCCATGAAGAAGTGGTCGGCATAGCCATGCCCCGAGGGTTCCTTGCCGAAGACGCGCACCGAGACCGGCAGGCCGGTATGCGCCTGGACTTGGTTCGGCGCCGCCTCCGACAGCGCATGGAACACGTTCGGCGCCAGATACCAGCCGGTGCGGGTGCGCATGGCGACGGAGGCCGGGCGGTCGCAGTTCAGCAGGGAGCCCTCCGGCGCCTTGACGCTGATCGGGACGAAGCTGCCGGCATTGCCCCGCACCTGCGGGCTCAACATGCACTTGATGGGATAGGCGCCATGCGCGGTGGTGTAGGAGAGGGTGCAGTTCAAACCGCCACGCTCCAGCTGCGGTGGCGCGCCCTCGAAATCCAGCTCAATGGTGTCGCCACTGACCGTCAGCTTCAGCGGGTAGCGTAGCGTGCGGCCGAGCATCCGGTTGCTGACCTCGGAGCGGTAAACGCCATCCGGCAGGGCGCGGATGGCTTCCCGCATGGCGCGCTCGGCGCGGCCCTGCACCACCGCAGAGAGCGCGCGCAGGTCATGCATGCCGTAGTCCTGCATGAAGGCCAGCAGGCGCTCGGCGGCCTGCGCATTGGCCGCCATGAAGGCATGCAGGTCGCCCAGCACCTCCTCGGACTTGCGGACATTCTCCGCCATCAGCTCGAACAGCGCGGCATTTGGGCGGCCTTCGCTGTAGAGCTTCATGGGGGGGATCTGCAGGCCCTCGTCATAGACCTCGCGCGCCGCCATCGGATCCTGCACGCCGCCGATATCGCCGACATGCCCGACCGTGCCCAGCAGCGCCACCATCCGCCCGCCGCGGAACACCGGGGTGACGATTGCGATGTCGAACAGATGGCCGGCGCAGAGCCAGGGGTCGTTGGTGATCAGCACGTCGCCCGGGCGCAGGCTCTCGGGCGGGAATTTCTGCAGCATGGCCTTCACGGCGCGCGGCAGGGTCAGGTTGAAGACCGGCATGGCGCGCGGCGAATGCGCCAGGGACTCCCCTTCGGCGTCGAGCAGGTCGCAGGCGAAGTCCTGCGCCTCGGAGACGATCAGGCTGAAGGCGGTGCGGCAGATGCCGTGCCACATCTCCTCCACCAGGTTTTCCAGCCGGCTCCACATGATCTCCAGCGAGACGGGATCGGACTCGATCAACGCCCGCGCCTCCTCCACCGGCATCTCCGGCGTGATGCGGGCGGCGAGCGGCGCCGCGACGCCGACACGGATGCGCAGCGTGCCCGCCATGCCCACTGTGACGCTGTCCTCCGGGCCGAGCACGGTGGTGGCCTCGCGCTCCTCGATGATGGCGGGGCCGTGCAGCGTCTCGCCCTGCGCCAATGCGTAGCGGTCATAGACCGGCGTCTCGTGGAAGGCGTCACCGAACCAGGCGCGGCGGGTGCCCTTGCGCGCCGCGCCGCCTTCGGGCCGCCCGGCTTCGGCAACGCTGAGTGCCGGCACCGGGCCCACGGCGCGGACGCGGAAGGAGATGATCTCCGCCGGAACGCCCTCATAGATCGAGGCGTATCGCGCGGCATAGGCTTCGCGGAAGGCGGCCAGGACGGAGGGCATCATCTCGGCGGTGATGGCGCCGGCCGGCAGCGGTACGTTGATCTCGTGGAGCTGGCCTGCAAGGCGCATGTCGGCGCTGCGCTCGATGGCAATGTCCGTGGCCGGTGTACCGGCGGCGACGAGCTGGGCCTCGGTCTCCCTGGCCAGCTCGGCCAGAACGCGCTCGATGGCGGCCGGCGTGCCGGCATCGTCCAGCGCCAAGGGGAGGGAGCGCACCTGCTCGAAGGCCAGTGGCGCGGCGAGGAAGCCGAGCGCCGAGGCGGCCCCGGAGGCGGGCGGGATCAGCACCTCCTCCACGCCAAGGATGCGCGCCACCTCCACCGCATGGGCCGGGCCGGCGCCGCCGAAGCCGACCATGGCGTAGCGGCGCGGGTCCTTGCCCTTCTCGATGATGTGGATGCGCGCCGCCGCTGCCATGCTCTCGGTCACGGTGCGGTGGATGCCCCAGGCGGTCTCCACCGCCGAGAGGCCGAGCGGCGCGCCGACCCGTGCCAGCGCCGCCTCGGCTGCCGGCTTATCCAGTGCCATGCGGCCGCCGAGGAAGAAGCCCGGATCGTAGTAGCCGAGCACCAGATTAGCGTCGGTGACGGTGGGCTCGGTGCCGCCGCGCCCATAGCAGGCCGGACCCGGATCGGCCCCCGCCGAGCGCGGCCCGACCTTCAGCAGCCCGACTTCGTCAATGGACGCGATGGAGCCGCCGCCGGCACCGATCTCGATCATGTCGATGACCGGTGACTTGATCGGCAGGCCGGAGCCCTTCTTGAAACGGTGCAGCCGCGCCACCTCCATCATCGGCGCAATGGCGGCGCGGCCACCCTCGATCATGCAGGCCTTGGCCGTGGTGCCGCCCATGTCGAAGGAAATGATGTCGGGCTTGTCCACCAACCCCCCGAAGAAGGCGGTGGCGAGACCGCCGCCAGCGGGCCCGGATTCCAGCAGCCGGATGGGGAATGCGCGCGCCGTCTCCGGCGCGACCAGCCCGCCATCGGATTGCATCAGCCTTAGCGCGCCACGGAAGCCCTGCGCCCAGAGATCCTGTTCCACCCGCTGCAGGTAGCGGTCCACCAGCGGTTGCACATAGGCATTGGCGCAGGTGGTGACGAAGCGCTGATACTCCCAGAGTTCCGCGACAACCTCCGCCGAGGCGGAGACGGCGATGCGGGGAAAGGCCTCGCGGATGACGGCGGCCGCGGCCTTCTCATGCGCGGGGTTGCGGTAGCTGTGCAGGAAGCAGATGGCGATGGCGCCGACGCCAGCCTCCACAAGCTCGGCCGCCGCGCGCCGCACCGCGCCAAGGTCGAGCGGCGTGACCACGCGGCCGTCGCGGTCCATGCGCTCGGCCACCTCGAGGCGATGGCGGCGCGGCACCAGCGGATCGGGGAACTGCAGGAACAGGTCATAGATGTCGTAGCGCTGCTCCGTGCCCATCTCGATCACGTCGCGGAAGCCTTCCGTCGTGATCAGGCCCAGCGTGGCGCCGCGCCGCTCGATCAGCGCATTGGTGACGAGCGTGGTGCCATGCACGATCTCGCTGATCTCACCCAGGGTGAGCCCCGCACCCGCCACCAGCTCGGCGAGGCCCGCCAGGGCCCCCTGCGAAGGGTCCTGCGGCGTCGTCAGGCACTTGTGCAGCCGGATGGTGCTGGTCTGGCGATCGAGCAGGATGAAGTCGGTGAAGGTGCCGCCGATGTCGAACCCAATGCGGTAACGGCTTGAGTCAGTCTGCATATCGGCGCTCGCTTTCTCTCACGGGAACGCAGCTTCTGGAATGAGGAAGGCGGCCGCGCTCAGGCCGCGATCTCCCCGACGACACGGGCCCGCACGCGCAGCGCGCCCCCCGGCATATAGGCCAGCGGCAGATCCTCGATATCCACCAGCGCCAGGCTCTCCGCCGCCGCGCCGGAAGCCACGGCATTGGCGCGGGCGATGCGCTCCGCCTCGGCCATCGCCTCGCCGCGGGAAAGGCCCTGGAAAACCTGATCAGCCTCGCCCGAGACCTGGGCGATGGCGGCGCCCACGGCATTGGCGACATGCGCATGCGCCGGCCGCAGCACCGCGCTGCACCCGGCCAGCTGGTCCGGCACGATGAAGGCGCCGCCGCCGACCGCCAGCAGCGGCACCTCGGCGGCCTCGGTCTTCATGCGGTCCACGGCCTCCTCCAACATGCGCGCGGCCAGCGTAAAGATATCCTCCCGCAGTCGCGGTGGGATGTCGGCCACACGGGCAGCGTCACCGAGCGCCAGCTTGCCGCCCGCGACGGCCACATCCGTGGCGGTCAGCACCGGCCCGCCGAAGACCCGCGCCTCCTGCAAGAGGCGGAAGCCGACGCTGCGCGGCCCAATGGCAAGCGGATCGGTGGTGATGATGGAGCCACCGCCCAGCCCGATGGAGAGCAGGTCGGGCATGCGGAACAGCGTGCGCACGCCACCCACCTTGACCACGGCATTCGCCTCGCGCGGGAAGCCAGCCCGCAGCGCGCCGACATCGCTGGTGGTGCCGCCCACATCCACCACCAGCGCGTCCTTGAGGCCGGTCAGGAAGGCGGCGCCGCGCATCGAGTTGGTGGGGCCGGAGGCGAAGGAGAGCACGGGGAAGCGCTCGGCCAGCTCGGCGCGCACCACCGTGCCATCGTTCTGGGTAACGAAGAGCGCGGCAGAGAGGCCGGCCTCCTGCAAGGCCGCCTCGAAGGCGCGGATCGTCTTGCGCGCGAGAGGTGCCAGCGAGGCGTTCATCAGCGCGACGTTCTCCCGCTCCAGCAGGCCGATGCGGCCGAGCTGGTGGGAAAGGGTGATGCTGGCTTCCGGATGCTCCTGCCGCACGATCTCGCCGGCGCGGATCTCCATCGAAGGGTCGAGCGGCGAGAAAATGGAACTGATCGCCACGCAGCCGATGCCGGCGGCGCGGAGGGCGCGCGCCGCCTCCGCCACGCCGCGCTCGTCGAGCGGCATGATGGGGCGGCCGTCATAGTCGTGCCCGCCCTCGACCATGTGCACCGCTCCCCGCGCGATGGCGGCGAGGTCCTCCGGCCAGTCGCAGAAGGGCGGCAGCGAGGCGGCGACCGGCATGCCCAGGCGGATGGCGCCCACCGGCGAAAGCTCCCGCCGCTGCACCACCGCATTGACGAAATGCGTGGTGCCGATCATCACCGCCTGGACGTCGCGCTGCCCGGCGGCTTCGGTCACCTCGCGCAGCGCCTGGCGCACGCCGGAGAGCACGTCCTCCGTGGTGGCGGTCTTGACGGCGGCGACGATGCGGTCGCCATCCAGCAGCACCGCATCGGTGTTGGTGCCGCCCACGTCGATGCCGATGCGCTTCATGACGGAAACACCGAGGCGAAATCGAGATCGTAGCCGAAGGCGCGGGGACCGACGAAGTCCAGCCCGCGCGGCGAGAGGAAGACCGGCGGCGCCGGCAGGGCAATGACGGTGACACGCTGACCGTAGCGGATGATCTCGGTGCCGATGGCCTCGCCCGAGTTGGTATCGAGCACGCAGATCAGGTCCGGTGTCATCACGCGCGGCGTGCCGTCCTGCCAGCCCACCGCCCACTCGTTCTGGAAGGCCAGTTCGAAGCGGTGGCCGCGGTCCTCATCCAGGCCGTCGAGCCGGGCCATGCCGCGCAGGAAGCCTTCGGTGGTGCGCCGCTCGATATCCGCCACCTTGCCGGTGAAGAGCTTCACACCCCTCTGACTCTCCAGCACGGCCGCAATCGGGTCGCGGTGCTCGCGCTGCGCCGCCTGGATGGCATAGCCCAGCTCGATCGCCTGGGTGGTGGTGTGCAGGATGCCCCAGCGCTTCACCTCGTCCCCCGTGCGCGGTGCCTTGCAGTTGGCAACGGTGGAGCCGAGTTCCACGCACATCTTGCGCGCCATGCGCTCCATCCATTTCCAGCTCGGCACCTTGGCGACGATGCCCTCGATGCCCCGCGGGTCCACCATGGCGAGCGGCCAGGGGCGCAGGTCGCCCACCGCGAAGCTGGTCATCTGCGCCTCGGGATAGGCGCGGCCCATGGCATCGGCGTCCACCACCGGCTTGCCCAACTCGGCGGCGGCCAGCAGCGGCTTGACGCCGTTGTTGCCGCCGATCTCCACACTCATGATGGCGCGGAAGGTGATGCCGAGATATTCCTCCATGAGTTGCACCGCGCGGGCAATGCTGGCGCTGTCGGCCAGCCGCTCCTGGCTGACCAGCGGCGCGCCCATGTTGGAGACGACGGCGACATGGTCGTCATCCGCCAGCTCCTCAGGCGCCAGCAGGGCGACGCGCTTTCCCTCGGCATAGAGCCGCCGCATGTTCAGCAGCGCCAGATAGGGCGAGCCGCCGCCGCCGGTGCCCAGCACCCAGGCGCCGACGGCTAGCGCCTCGATGTCCTCCAGGGTCAGGTCACGCATGGCTCACTCCGGCAACAGGCAGGCGGCGGCGCGGGCAGCGGTCGCGATGGAAAGCAGGATCGGGCAATCGAGGTGCCGCGCCATGCGCTCCTTGTCCGCGCGGGTGTAGGACATGCAGTCGAGCAGCACGAGGTCAGGCTTCTGCGCCGCCATCTCGCGTGCGGCCGCCTCCACCGTGGCCTCATCGGAAAGCGGGCGCAGGGCGCGCAGCACCGTCTCCAGCCCCTCCCGCGCGCGCTTGGCGCCAAGCGGACCGAGCTGCTCCGGCAGCGGCAGGAAGACGCCGAGGCGGCCCCGCGGCAGCAGCGCCGCGGCCAGCGCGTTCAGCACTGACGAGGGCTGCACCAGGTCGGCCCGTTGCGGAAGCCCCTGGAAGCTGCCGGTGCAGCAGAGCAGCGTAGGTCCGCCATGCCGCAGCTTCTCCGCCAGCCGTGTGGTGACGACGGTCTTGGAGATGGTCGTCATCTCGCCGGAGGGCAGCACGGTGAACAGCGTGTCGGCATCGCCCTGCGGCGCGGCGTCGCGGGCGATCTCCTCGCGCGTCATGCCGTCCAGCGCGCCTTCCATGGCGATACGCAGACCGGGCGCGGCGAGGGCAATCTGCTCTTCTAGCTCGCGCCGCGGCGTCTGGCCGATAACGAGGACGCGCAGCAC
This sequence comes from Roseomonas sp., assembly GCA_035556695.1. Classification (GTDB taxonomy): domain Bacteria; phylum Pseudomonadota; class Alphaproteobacteria; order Acetobacterales; family Acetobacteraceae; genus Pseudoroseomonas. The sequence continues at coordinate 163,894 of DATMFR010000014.1, read as the reverse complement.
GGCCGGGGCAGGGAGGGGGGCTTCAGGCATCGGCCAGCATCACCGGGTCATCGGCCTGCCATGTCAGGCCGAGGGTTGCGCCGGGCTCCAGTAAGCCTGCCTCGGCATGGCGGGGCACCCGGGCGAGCATGCCCTGCTCGCCGGGAAGGGAGAGCTTCAGCAGCACGGAATCGCCCAGGAAGTTCGCTTCCTCGATGGTGGCGTCCACCAACCCGGCGCCGGGTGGGCAAAGCCGCACCCGCTCCGGTCGCAGCGCCACGCTGGCCCGTCCGTGTCGCGCCTCCGGCAGCGGCAGCCGCCAGCCGCCAGGCATGGCGAGGGTGGCGCCCACGGCCTCGCCGTCCAGGATGTTGGTGTCACCGATAAAGTCGGCCACGAAGCGGTCCACCGGCCGATCGTAGATCTCGCGCGGCCCGCCGCATTGCGCCACCTTGCCGGCGCGCATCACGGCGATGCGGTCGGACATGGTCAGCGCCTCCTCCTGGTCGTGCGTGACGTAGATCATCGTCAGGCCCAGGCGACGATGCAGCGTCTTCAGCTCGAACTGCATCTGCTGGCGCAGCTTCTTGTCGAGCGCGCCCAGCGGCTCGTCGCAGAGCAGCACGGTAGGGTTGATGACGATGGCGCGCGCCAGCGCCACGCGCTGCTGCTGCCCACCGGAGAGCTGCGCGGGGCGGCGGTCCTCGAAGCCGGTCAGGCGCACCAGTGCCAGGGCCTCCCGCACGCGGGTGGCGAGTTCAGGCTTCGGCACCCTGCGCATGCGAAGGCCGAAGGCGACGTTCTCGGCGATCGTCCGGTGCGGGAAGAGCGCGTAGTTCTGGAACACCATGCCCATGTCGCGCCGCTCCGGCGGCAGGGCCGTGATGTCCTGCGCGCCGAGGCGGATCTCGCCGGAATCCGGCGCCTCGAAGCCGGCGATCATGCGCAGCGTGGTGGTCTTTCCACAGCCCGAGGGGCCGAGCAGGGAGAAGAACTCCCCCTCCTCGATCCGTAGGGAGACATTGTCCACGGCGGCGGCGCCACTGCCAAAGCTCTTGTGGAGCGACTGCAGCGTCAATGCGCGGGAGGCGGTGTCAGGCACGAGGCATCAGCCCCGGAAGATCCGGTTGACGCGGTCGTCGATGCGGTCCTTGTTCTCGTTGTACCATTGCCACGGCATCTGCACGAGGGTGGCCACCTGCTCCGGTGTGGTCAGCAACTTGCCGCGATACTTCTCGGCCAGGGTCACGTCGGAGCGGACCGGGCTGTACCACACCGTCTCCGCCATGCTGCGCTGGACATCCGGACTGAGCATGAAGTTGATCCATTCATGCGCCAGCGCCTTCTTCGGCGTGCCCGTGGTGACGGAGAGCACCTGCTCCAGCGCCATGATGCCCTCGGAGGGGGCGGCGAACTCCACGGGCACCTTGTCCTGGTTGCGGTAGACCGCGGTGTCATGCAGCACGGCGATGTCTAACTCGCCGGCGAGGATGGCGTTCTCCGCGCCGCCGGTGAAATCGAAGAGCCGCACCGGCTTGACTGCCTCCATCGCCTTGAAGGCGGCATCGAGATCCTTGAAACCTTTTCCGTAGACCTTGCCGGCCATCATGAACAGCGCCTGGCCCAGCGAGTTGGCGGGAATGACGTAGCTCGCCCGCTTGCCGGCATATTCCGGCTTCCAGAAGTCCTTCCAACTCGTCGGCGCCGTCTGAATGCGGTCCCTCCGCCACGCCAGACCAATGGCCGAGGTGAAGATGACGATGCCGACGATGGAGTCGGAGGTCGCGTAGGGATAGGTCTGAGCGGCGTTGGGCACCAGCTTCAGGTCGGGCCGCTGCTCCACCAGCCCCTGCTCGTAGACCGACCACTGCTCGTTACTGTTGGTGTGCAGCACGTCGTAGACGGGCCGGCCCCGTGGGCTGGCCAGTAGCTTCGGCACGAAGGGGAAAGCGGTGTCCACCTCCACCGTGCAGTTGTGCGCCTTTTCAAAGGTCGGGATGTGCTTGGAGCGCATCACCTCGCCCCAGGCGCCGCCCCAGCCGGTGATGCGGAGCGTGTTGGCCTCCTGCGCGCCTACCAGCGCGGGCATGGCGAGGGTGCCGGCGGCGGCACCCAGCAGCGTCCTGCGGTTCAGCATGGTGAAGCCTCCGTTTTCCTTGGTCTTAGAGCCGGGTTGAGTTCTGCAGCCCGACGGTGCGCTCGATCGCCAGAACCAGCAATACAGCCAGCATGATGGAGACGGTGCTGGCGGCGGCGATGGTGCCGTCGAAGTCGAAGCGGAGATAGTTGAACATGGCGATGGGCAGGGTTTCCTCGCCAGGCGCAACGAGGAAGAGGCTGACCGGGAACTGGTCGAAACTGGTGATGAAGGCGAACATGCAGCCGGCAATCACGCCCGGTCGGATCAGCGGCAGCGTTACCTCGCGGAACACCGTGGCCGGCGTGGCCCCAAGGCCGCGCGCCGCCTCCTCGATGGAACGGTCGGCATTGGCGAGCACCGCAAGCACCGTGCGCATGACATAGGGAATGGCGACGACGGTGTGGCCGGCCAGCAGAACCGGCGTGCTGCGGCCGATGCCCAGCACCATGACAAGCTGGAACATGGCGAAGCCGGTCAGCAGCCCCGGCAGCACCAGCGGCGAGAGGAAGAGCGCCGTCAGGAACCCGCTGCCGGGGATGTTGCCGCGCGCGATGGCCAGCGCCGCCGCGGTGCCGATGCAGCCCGCCAGGAGGGCGGTGCCGACCCCCAGTTCCAGCGAAAGGGTGAAGGCGCGCATGAAGTCGCGGCTGTGCAGGAACTTATCGTACCAGCGCAGCGAGAACCCGCTGGGCGGGAAGGCGATGAAGGGCTCCGGGTTCAGCGCGAAGAGGATGACGATGGCCACCGGCAGCAGCAGGAAGGCCAGAATCAGCCCGTTCAGGACGTAGAACCAGCGGCCCATCACGCGGCTCCCCTCATGCTGCACCTGGCGCGTGCGCCATGGCGCGGTTGTAGGCGGCGACCAGGACCAGCGCGACCACCAGCAGGACAATGCCAAGCGCCGCTGCGAATCCCAGGTTGAAGCTGGAGGAAATCTGCTGGTAGACCAGCATCGGCAGCGTCTGGATGTTGTAGTTGCCGATGACGATCGGCGTAACATAGGCGCTGATCGCCAGCGCGAAGACCAGCAGCGAACCGGCCAGGATGCCGGGCATGGAGAGCGGCAACGTCACCTGCAGGAAGGCGGCGGCGCTGCTGGCGCCAAGGCCGCGCGCCGCCTCCTCCAGCCGGGTATCGATCCGCGCGATGACACCGCTCAGCGTCAGGATCATGAAGGGCACGTAGATATGGGCGAGCGCGATCACCACCGCCGCCTCGCTTCCCAGGAACTGGATGGGATCATTGATCAGGCCCAGCCAGGCCAGGCTGCCATTGATCACACCGCGGTTCGAGTACATGGCGAGCCAGGCATAGGTGCGTACCACCAGCCCCATCATCATCGGCGCCAGCACCGCCATCATCAGCAGCGTCCGCGTGGTGCGACCGCGCGCGCGGGCCAGCCAGAGGGCGAGCGGATAGCCGATCAGCAGTGAGAGGATGGTGGTGGAGAGGCCGAGCCGCACTGTCGTCCAGAGCGTCTCCAGGTAGTAGACATCGTCGAGGATGCGCTCGAAGTGCCGCGCGGTGAAGCGCGGATTCGGCACTACCATGGGGTTGCCGCTGAGCACCGACATGGTCGCCATGGTCAGGAAGGGCACGGCGAAGAACAGCAGGAACACCGCCAGGGCGGGCGTCAGCAGCAGCCAGGCGGAGCTGCGCGACAAGGTGCGTGCCCCATGGACGGCGACGGCGGCCATGCCTCAGTCCACGATGAAGAGGCGCGCACCCGTCTCGGTCGAGGAGCGGTGCGCCGCGTCACCGAAATCCGAGACGGTGTAGCCATGCCCGGCGGAGAAGGTGAAGTGGCGGCCGTCCTTCAGCTCGGTCTTCAGCTCACCCTCCAGCACATAGATGATGTGTCCGCGGTCGCACCAATGGTCGGCAAGATAGCCCGGCGAATATTCCACCACGCGCATGCGCACCTCGCCATTGTTCAGCGTGCGCCAGACCGCTGTGCCGGTGATGCCCTTGTGCTCGGTGGCAGGCAGAGCGTCCCAGTGGACTTCGGTGAAAGGCAGGGGCGGAAGCTTCAAGGCGGGACTCCCGTGACAGCGAGGCAAGCAGCATGCGCGGAGCAATGGCGCGGTGCAACAAGCATATTGCACTCGGAGCATTCGCATGCCCAATCACCGCGACCTCGCCGACAAAGTTGCGCGGCAGATCGCCGAAGGGAAACGTCTGCCCGGCACGCGCCTGCCCCTGCAGCCGCGCTATGCTGAGCAGCACAACATGGCTGATTCCACCGCCGCACGCGTCTATCCCGAGTTGCGCCGCCGCGGGTTGGTATGCGGCGAGGTCAGTCGCGGAACCATCATCCGCAAGCCGCCGGAGTTTCCTGTCTTCCGCAGCGAGGATCGCCCCGGCATCACACTGGATCTGGAGCAGGGTTCTCCCATGCTACCGCCACAGCACACGCTGCTTGCCAAGGTGTTGCGCGAGCTCTCGACGCCGGAGGCCCTCGCCGAATTGTTGCGCCCGACCAGCGTCACGAGCACTGCGCGTGGTCGCCATGTTGCCGCCGAGTTCTTTGCTGCTGGCCGCCTTCGCCGGCGGCCGGGCAGATGCTGTTCGCCTCGGGTGGCCGGCAGGCCGTGGCCGCAGCGATCGCGGCGCTGGTGCCGGCCGGCCGCCGGCTTGCCGTGGAGGCGCTGACCTATCCTCAGGTGAAGGCGATCGCCGGCACATTGGGTCTGCATCTCGTGCCGATTGCAATGGACAGTCACGGCCTGCGCCCGGATGCCCTGGCCGCGGCGCACCAACAGGGGCCGCTGGACGGGCTCTATCTTCAGCCAGCGCTGCACAATCCGCTCGGTGTCTCGATGCCGCCGTGGCGGCGGGCGGAACTGGGGTCGGTGCTGCGCGCCACCGGCATCCGGGCCGTGGAGGACGTGTTCTACCGCTTCCTGCTGGGCGCGGCGTACGAGCCGCTCGCAGCGGAGGCGCCCGAGCAGGTGGTGGTGGATGCCTTGTCGAAGCGTCGGGCACCTGGCCTTTCCGTCGGCATCATTGCCGCGCCGCCAGGTCTGGTCGAGCGCCTGGCGCGTGCAATCCGCGCGGGCTGTTGGGGCGCGGGGGGTTCGCGGAGGCCGCATGCAGCCAGTGGATTGCCAGTGGCGAGGTGCGAGAGGCGGAGGCGGCGAAACGCGCCGATGCTGTCGCGCGGCAGGTCATCGCGCGCGGCTCCCCTGGAACGCGCCGGTGACGACTACGCGGTGGCCGGCGAAGCGTTGCTGCATGTGTCGAGCATTTCGTCCAGGGTTTCCCAGGCCTGCGGGCGCCGACCTTCCTCGATGTCGTGGATCAGCTCCACCAGCCGGCGGATGGCCGGCGTTTCGATGCCCTTTTCTGCGCCTAGCGCAGCGATGATGGCAATCTGCGCATCCACCTCGGTGCGCCGCTTGCGTACGGCGAGGTCGCGCCAGATGCCGGAATGCGTCTTGGCGCTATGGCGGTTGAACTCGGCGAGCTGGGCAATGCTGTCGCGCGCTGCCGCTTCCGGGGTGCCGGGCATGAAGGCGGCAGGATCGAAGCCGTTGAAGCCGAGCGGTTGCACCCCGTGCGCCTGCGCCACCGCCATGACCTCCTGGCCCAGGCGACGCCAGACGGGAAAGTGCCGCGCGGAGGCGAAGTTCTCGGTGATCGAGGCATCGTCCAGCGCGGTCGCGAAAAGCATGGCGCCATAGGCCAGTTTGCCCCAGAGATAGCCCCAGATATTATCGGTCAGCACCGCATCCGGCTCGAAATGCTGCAGCAGCGCATGCATTGCACGGGCGCGCTCGGTGACGGTTCCGTCGGTCTCGCCGACCACCACGGCACCGCGGCTGCCGAACAGGATGCGCCCTGGCGCCAGCCAGTCGGCGCTGAAGTTGACGAAGGCGCCCATGGTGCGCGCCGCCCCCACCGCTTCGGCAATGGTCAACTCGTTCAGCCCATTCTGCGCCGAGAGCACGTAGCCGTCTTCCGCCAGGAAGGGGCGTAGCTCGGCAGCCGCGGCGGCGGTGTCCTGCGCCTTCACCGCCAGGATGATTCGGCGGAACTGGCCCTTCAACTCCGCCGGGATGGCTGCCGCGATGGGCTGGGTGAAGGTCTCAACCGGGCCTTCGATGGCAAGGCCCTGGGTCTGCATGGCCCTGACATGCTCCTCCACCCGGTCCACCAGCAGCACATCTTCGCCCGCACGCGCCAGATAAGCCCCGATCGTGCCGCCGATGGCGCCGGCTCCCCAGATCAGCAGCGTGTCGCGATTCATGCCCAAATCTCCTGCACGATGTGCGCCGAAGCCAACGCAGGCACAGGCCACCATATCTGGCGCTTGCCGGCAACCGCCGCTCAGGTCGCCGGCGGTCGTAAGGAGGACGGGACGACCTGGTGCGGCTGGAGCATGATATGTCTCGCGGCGGAGAGACCCGGCAGGAGGCCGCCGGAGCGGAAGCGTCGCATCAATCGCCCATGCCGCTACATCGCGGCGGTCGGCGCCTCCGCCGCCAGATGGCAGGCGGCCAGGGTGCCGCCCTCGCGCGGCACAAGGGCCGGCGGCTCCACCTGGCACCGGTCGAAGGCGAAGGGGCAGCGCGGATTGAAGGCGCAGCCCGGCGGGATGTTCAGCGGGTCGGGGAAGGTAGTGCCGAGGCGCATCGCCGGCAGCCCGAGCGTCGGGTCCGGCGTCAGCACGGAGGCCAGCAGGGCGCGGGTATAGGGATGCGTGGGCTCGGTCAGCACCTGTCGGGCCGCGCCTTCCTCCACCACCCGGCCGAGATACATCACCGCCACCCGGCCGGCGAGCATCTGCACCACTGCGAGATTGTGGCTGATGAAGAGGTAGGAGAGGTTCAGCCGGTCGCGCAGGTCGAGCAGCAGGTTGAGGATCTGCGCCTGCACGGAGACGTCGAGCGCGCTGGTCGGCTCGTCGCAGACCACCAGCGCCGGGCGCAGCACCAGGGCGCGGGCGATGGCGACGCGCTGCCGCTGCCCGCCGGAAAGCTGCGCTGGCAGCGCCTCGGCATGGCGCGGCGCCAGCCCCACCAGCCCCAGCATCTCCTCCACCTGGTCGCGCCGCTCGGCGGGGGTGCCGATGCCATGCACCGCCAGCGGCTGACCCACGATCTCGGCGATGCTGCGGCGCGGGTTCAGCGAGGAATAAGGGTCCTGGAAAACCGGCTGCACCAGCCGCGAGCGCTCCAGCCGGTGCAGCGCCGCGATCGGCCGGCCAGCCACCAGAACCTCGCCCTCGCTGGGCGCTTCGAGCCCCAGCACGAGGCGGGCAAGGGTGCTCTTGCCACAGCCGGATTCCCCCACCAGCCCCAGCGCCTCCCCGGCACCGAGCGTGAGGGAGACGCCGGCCACGGCGGTCAGCGTCCGTCGCGGCGCGAAGAGCCCGCTGCCGACGGAATAGCGCCGGCGCACGTCGCGCAGCTCCAGCAGCGGCGCGGCGCTCATGCGGCGCGGTCCAGCGTCTCGGGTGGCAGCACGCAGCGCCACATATGTGCATCGGGCCCGTGCCGTGGCGCCACGGTGGCGGCACATTCCGGCCGGGCGAAGGCGCAGCGCGTGCGGAAGGCGCAGCCCTGCACGTCTCCCACCAGGGACGGAACCATGCCGGGAATGGTGCCGAGCCGCTGCCCTGGCGCCATGCGGTCCGGCTGCGGAATGCAGTCGATCAGCCCGCGCGTATAGGGATGGCGCGGCGTGGTGAAGACGGTGCGGGCCGGGCCTTCCTCCACCACCTCGCCGGCGTACATGACCGCCACCCGGTCAGCGATGCGGGCGACAACGCCGAGATCATGCGTCACCAGCATCAACCCCATATGCATCTCCGCCTGCAGCTCGGCGAGGAGTTGCAGGATGCCGAGCTGGATGGTGGCATCCAGCGCCGTGGTCGGCTCGTCGGCCAGCACGAGGTCGGGGCTGCACATCAGCGCCATGGCGATCATCACGCGCTGCCGCAGACCGCCGGAAAGCTGGTGCGGGTACTGCGAGAGGCGCCCGGCCGCATTGGCGATGCCGACGCGCTCCAGCAACGCCACGGCGCGGTCATGCGCGGCGCGGCGGTTGCCCTTGCCGTGCCGGGTGAAGATTTCCTCCAGTTGGTTGCCGATGGTCCAGGCCGGGTTCAGGCAGGTCATCGGGTCCTGGAAGACCATGGCCATGCGGTCGCCGCGCAGCGCCCGCAGGCGGCGGGCCGGGGCGGCCCGCAAATCCTCGCCCGCCAGGGCGATGCGCTGGGCGCGGCGCTGCGCGGTGGGCGGCAGCAGCCCCATGATGGCCAGAGAGGTCAGCGACTTGCCGCAGCCGGACTCTCCCACCACGCAGAGCGTCTCACCACGCCGCACGGTGAGGGAGACGTCGCGCACCGCATGGAGAACGCCCGCCTCGGTCGGAATATCGACGGAGAGGCCTGTCACTTCGAGCAACGCCTCGCTCATGCGCGGCCCTCCGGCACGGTGAGGTCGCGGATGCCGTCGCCCAGCAGGTTGATGGCCAGCACAAGGACGCAGATGGCGGCGCCAGGCAGCATGATCATCCAGGGCTCGAACAGCATCACCTCCTTGGCCTCGGAGACCATCAGGCCCCAGGAGGGCAGGGGGGGCTGCACGCCAAGGCCGAGGAAGGAGAGCGCCGCCTCCAGCAGGATGGCCTGCGCCATCTCGTAGCTGGCGATGACGACAAGGCTGGAGAGCACGTTGGGCAGCACCTCCTGCCAGAGAATGCGCGGCACCGAGCAGCCGATGGCCTGGGCGGCCAGGATGTATTCCCGCCCGCGCACCTGGTGCGTGGCGCTGCGCATCACCACCGCGAAGCGGTCCCACAGCAGGAAACCGAGCACCAGAACCACCACCTCCAGCGATCCGCCGAAGACGGAAACCACCGCCAGCGCCACCATGATGATCGGCAGGGAGAGGCGGGTGGTGACGAGGAAGGAGACGACCGTGTCCGTCCGCCCGCCGAAATACCCGGCCAGCACGCCCATGACCGTGCCGATGAGGCCCGAGACCACCATGGCGAAGAAGCCGATGAGCAGCGAGATGCGCGCGCCATAGAGCAGGCGGGAGAGATAGTCGCGGCCGAGATTGTCGGTGCCAAGGGGATGGCTTGGAACGGCGCGCTCGGCATCCACGAAGAAGGGCGGCAGCAGCCGGTCGTTCAGCGACTGGACATAGGGATCATGGGGAGCCAGCCAGGGCGCCGCCAGCGCGGCGATGACGATGGCCGCCAGCACGAGCGCCGAGCTGATCAGCCCGAGATTGCGCAGCCAGCGCGGGCGCCGCCGCCGCGCTGCGGGGACGGGGAGGGCGGCCTGGGCCGCCAGCTCCTCACCGGGAGCGGATACGGGGGTCGAGCCAGGCATTGAGCAGATCGGTGAGCAAGGTGAGCACCACGTAGAAGAGCGCGACGACCAGCAGGATGCCCTGCACGACGGGGAAGTCGCGGCGCGAGATGGATTCCCAGGCGAGATAGCCGATGCCCTGCAAGGCGAAGACCGTCTCGATCACCACGGAGCCGGAGAGCATGTTGCCAAACTGCACCGCCGCCAGCGCCACCACCGGCACCACCGCATTGCGCAGCGCATGCTTGATCAGCACGACGCGCAGCGGCAGGCCTTTGGCGTGGGCGGTGCGGACATAGTCGGCGGCCAGCACGTCCACCATGCCGGCGCGGGTCAGGCGCATCAGCACCGGCGTGGCGTACCAGCCCAGCGCCATGGCGGGCATGATGAAGTTGGCGAAGCCGTCGGTGCCGGAGATCGGCAGCCAGCCCAGCGTCATGCCGAAGAAGAAGACCAGCAGCAGGGCGAACCAGAAATTCGGCATGGCCTGGCCGAGCACGGCGAGCATCAGCGCCATCCGGTCGATCCAGGAGTTGCGCCAGAACGCCGCCGCCATGCCGAGCGGGATAGAGAATGCGAGCGCGATCAGCAGGCCGAGCGAGGCGAGCAGCGCGGTATTCGGTAGCCGGTCACGGATCAGCGCGCCGACGCTTTCGGGATAGAACAGCGAGCGGCCGAAATCGCCGCGCAGCGCACGCCAGAGCCAGTCGCCGTACTGCAGGATCAGCGGCCGGTCGAGGCCGAACTGCTGGCGGATGCGCTCGACATCCTCCGCCCGCGCCTCCTGCCCCGCCAGGGTGGTGGCGAGGTCGCCGGAGAGCCGCAGCAGCATGAAGGCGATGGCCGAGACCGTGAAGGCCACGGCCAGCGCCAGCAAGAGCCGCCGCGCGGCGAAACGCAGCATGGAGACTTACTGCTTCCAGCGCGAGTTGAAGAAGCGCGGCACCTCATCGGCCGAGGGCGTGAAGTCGAGCTTCTCGTTCGTCGCGTAGGTCAGCGGGAAGGTCCAGAGCGGCACCCAATAGGCCTGCTCGGTGATGCGGCGGATGGCGGGGGCATAGAGCTCCTTGCGCTTCGCCGGATCGGTGGCGGCGTCGCCGGCGAGCAGCGCCTGGGCCACGGTGTCGTCCCGCGCCTGGTCGTCCGGCGTCTTGCCGAAGAAATAGGTGGTGAGGGCGGCCACGTCGTAGAGCGAGGTAGAGCCCCAGGAGCCGAAGCCCATCTGCACCTTGCCGGCGCGCGTGTCGCCCGAGAAGGTATCAGCCTGCACCCAGTTCAACTTGGCGCGGATGCCGACGGCGCGCAGGTTGCCGATGATGGCTTCCACCCAGGGCCGCTCGCGATAGGCGGTGATGCTCACGTCGAAGCCGTCGGCATAGCCGGCCTCGGCCAGCAGCGCCTTGGCCTTCCCCGGGTCATAGTCGTATTTGGTGATGCCATCCTGTGTGCAGCCGAACTGTTCGGGGTGGCAGGGCGTGTTCAGCACCTGCGCGCCCTCGCCGACGAGGTTGCGCACGATGCCGGGCCGGTCGATCGCGTGGTTGATGGCCCGGCGCACGCGCAGGTCGGTCAGCGGGTTGTTCTCGGTGCCGGTGCGGCCGGCGGCGTCGAGGCCGAGGTAGAAAATGCGGATGGTTTCGCCGCTGACCACGCGGATACCGCGGCGGCCTTTCAGGTTGCGCGCCTGGTCCGGTTGCAGGCGCCAGATCCAGTCCAGCCCGCCGGTCATCAGCTCGGCCATCTGCGTGTTGCGCTCGGGGATGCGGCGGAACACCAGCTTCTCGATGGATGGCTGCCCCTTGGCGCCGCCGAAATACTTGTCGAAACGCTCCAGCACGATCTGCCGCCCGGGGCTCAGTTCGGCGACGCGGTAAGGGCCGGTGCCGACCGGCGACCGCGCCAGCGCCTCCGCGCCCTCGGATTTCAGCAGGTCGCCCGGCAGAATGGCGAGGGTGGTCAGGTATTCCTGCCAGGGGCCGAAGGGCTTGGCCATCGTCAGCCGCACCGTGCGGTCGTCAACGACTTCGGCACTCTTGAGCCAGGAGATGCGGTTGAAGGCGATGACCTTGTTCGCCGGGTCGAGCATCGCGTTGACGGTCTGCGCCACGTCGTTGGCATCGATCGTCTCGCCGTTATGCGCGACGATGCCCGGCCGCATCTTCAGCTCGATGGTGGTGTCGTCGAGCAGCTTGAAGGATTCCGCCAGATGCGGCTTGTACTCACCGCTGGCGGGATCGCGGTAGATCGGGGCATCCCAGGCCAGATAGCTGAGCACAACGCCTTCGCGGACGTTGTTGTAGTACGGCAGGATATTCGCCGGCTCGCTGTCCGAGGCCCAGCGCAGGCTGTTATCCGCAGGACCGGCCTTGGCGGCGCCCGCGCTCAGCAACGTTGCCGCCAGCGCGGCGGCAAGGGTTCCGAATCGCATCTGCAAAACTCCCGACCGTTCAGGCCTTCCCCTCACGGCAGCTTGGATGCAACCTTTCTTCGGTGCAACCATCCATCTGCAGGGAAACGGCGGAAAGACATGGCGGGAACACGGGAAGGCGCGATCTCACGCGCGCGGGGCTTCTTCGATGGCGGGCGCTATCTGGAATCGCTGCGCCGGCTGGTGGCGGTGCCGACAGAGAGCCAGATGCCGGATTCGGAGCCGGCGCTGCGCCGCTACTGCACCGAGGCGCTGCCGCCGGAACTCGCCGATCTCGGCTTCGATATTTCCGTGCTGGAAGGCACCCGCCCCGGGCGCGGCCCGGCGATGCTGGCCACCCGCATCGAGGACCCCGCGCTGCCCACCGTGCTGGTCTATGGCCATGGCGACGTGGTGCGCGGCCTCGCCGGGCGCTGGCGCGACAACTTCGACCCCTGGGCCGTCACGGTGGATGGCGACCGCTGGTACGGCCGCGGCACGGTTGACAACAAGGGCCAGCACCTGATCGCCATCCAGGCGCTGCGCGCGGTGATCGAGGAGCGCGGGCGCCTCGGCTTCAACGCCAAGGTCTTCGTCGAGACCGGCGAGGAGGTCGGCTCCCCCGGCCTGCGCGACATGATGATCCGTGACCGCGAGAAGCTGGCCGCCGACGTCTTCATCGGCCTCGACGGCCCGCGCGAGACCGAAACCGTGCCTGACCTGAAGCTCGGCGCGCGCGGCATCGTCGCCTTCGACCTGGTGCTGCGGCTGCGCGACCATGCGCACCATTCCGGCCACTGGGGCGGCGTGCTGGCCGATCCCGGCTTCATCCTGGCGCAGGCCCTATCCAGCATCGTGGATCGCCGCGGCCGCATCCAGGTGGAGGGCTGGCTGCCGAAGCATGTGCCGGACTCCGTCCGCCGCGCCTGCCAGGCGCTGCAGTTCCCGCGCATCCCCGGCACGCCGGAGCCGGACCCGGACTGGGGCGAGCCGGGCCTCTCCAAGGCCGAGAAGGTCTTCGCCTGGACCAGCGTGATCGTGCTGGCCGCCATCACCGGGCACCCGGACAACCCCACCAATGCCGTGCAGCCGGAGGCGCGGGCGCGGCTTCAGGTGCGCCACACCGCCGACGTGAAGGGCGCCGACATCATCCCCGCCCTGCGCCGTCACCTGGACGAGCGCGGCTTCGAGGCAATCGAGATCGTGCCGGCCATGGAGGAGGACGTGTTCAGCGCCTCCCGCACCGATCCCGAGCATCCCTGGGTGCAGGCCGTCGCCGCCTCGGTGGAGCGCACCTATGGCCGGGCGCCGAACATCCTGCCCAACTCCTCCGGCTCCAACCCCTCCGAGATCTTCGTGGACGAGCTGGGCACGCCGGTGATCTGGATTCCCAACTCCTATGCCGGCTGCAACCAGCACGGACCGGACGAGCACGCGCTGGCGCCGCTGCTGCGTGATGGGATGGGCATCATGGCCGGCATCTGGTGGGATATCGGCGAGGGCAAGGTGCCGCCGAAGGGGTGAGGGGGCATCGCGCCCCCTCCTTTCACCCGCGCAGCAGCCGCGGCACCACGAAGAGGCCGGCCACCGCCGGCAAGGCCGCGATCAGCAGCAGCGGCAGGGTCCAGCCCCAGGCCGCCACGCCCGCCGCGAAGGCGATGGGCGCGGCGAAATAGCAGAAGAAGACGATCAGCGTGACGCCGGAGGTGGCGTCGCTGATCCGCGTCGGTGGCGCCACCCGCGCCACCTCGGCGAGCGAGATGCCGTTCCAGCTCGCTGCGACGAAGCCGGTGCCGGCGGCCAGCAGGCCGAGCAGCGGCACCGGCGTGCCAACCGGTGCCAGGGCGAAGAGCGCCGCCAGCACCGTCCCCGCGAAGGCCTGCACCGCCAGGACGAGACTGGGTTGCCCGCTGCGGTCGGCCACCCAGCCGAGCACGAGGCGCGCGGCGACGCCCGCGCCCTGCATGATGGCGAAGATCATCCCGGCCTGCGCCAGTGACAGCCCATGCTTGCCCACCAGCCAGGTGACGACGAAGGCGAAGAGCGAGCCCTGCAGGCAGGCGAAGGCACCGCTGAGCAGCGCCAGCGGGGTCAGCAGCGGATGCAGCCGCAGCGCGGTGAAGGGCGCGGCGAGGTTGCTCGGGCCGAACAGCGCGCCGAGGCCGACGGCGCGCTGCGGGTCGCGCTCGGTGTCCAGCGTGGCGCGCCAGGGCTGCACGACCGCTGCCACCACCGCGCCGACGAGCAGGCCCAGCAGGCACACGGCTTCCCAGCCGAAGCGCAGCGCGACAGCCGGGCCGATAAGCCCCGCCAGCACCGCGCCCAGCGGCGCCCCCGCCTGCTTGACCGAGAAGATCAGCGTGCGGTGCTGCGGCGGCGCGGTGGCGGCCAGGATGCGGCTGCCAGCGGGCGGCGTCGGGCCATAGCCGATGCCGAGCAGCAGCGAGGCGAGGAACAGGACAGGGGGCCAGCCCAGCGCGGCCAGTCCGATCGCGACTCCCGCCAGCAGCAGCCCGGCCTGCAATGTCCGCACCGGCCCCAGCCGTGCCAGCACCGGCGCACCACAGGCCAGGAACAGCGCCGTGCCGAGCGAGCCCAGCCCGGCGAGATAGCCGATGCTTTCCGGCGCGAGGCCGAGGGCGTCCGTCATGACCGGCGCGACCACCGGCAGGGTCTGGCCCAGTGCGGCGGCGGCGGTCTGCATGGCCAGCGTGACGCCGAGCGCCGCCTGCCAGCTTGGCTGCCCGACCTCCGGCGGATGCAGGCGGCGGGAGGGTGCGGCCGCATCGGGTGGGGAGGCGGCCCGGACCTCGTGGGAGGCGCATGGCTTCGAAGGTGCGCTCTGCATGAACGGCAGCTTCCCGTGCCCTGGTTCAACCGGCAAGTGCTGCGGCGCAACACTGGTGCCGCCACGCGGACCGGCCCGCGATTAGGCGGAGAAGGCAGCGCGGCGCTATCCTCCTGGCGGCTTCGATGGCCCACCACCCGAAGGGAGAACCCGTCCGGAATGTCCGCAACCCAACTCGCCGCCCCGCTGCCGCGCTGGCGCTCGCTGCTCTTCGTTCCCGCGCATGTGGAGCGCTTCATCGCCCGCGCGCATGAGCGCGGTGCCGACGGCATCATCCTGGACCTGGAGGACGCCGTGCCGGCCGAGCAGAAGCCGGCTGCCCGCGCGGGGCTGGCGCAGGCGGTTGCCAGCATCGGCCGCAACGGCACCGCCGTGCTGGCGCGGGTGAACCATGGGCTGCGCGCCCTGGCCGCCGACCTGGAGGCCGCCGTGGTGCCGGGTCTCGCCGGCCTCGTGCTGCCGAAGGTGGAGGAGCCCGGCTTCATCCGCGAGGTCTCCGCCGCGGTCGGGGAGCTGGAGCTGGAGCGCGGCATCGTCCCTGGCACGGTGCGCCTGCTGCTGCAGATCGAGACGCCCAGCGCGCTTTTCGCGCTGCCCGCCATCGCCGGGGCTGACCCGCGCACGGTGGCGATGATGCTCGGCCCCGAGGATTTCTGCGCGGCGCTGGGCGCGGTGCCCGGACCGGCCTCGCTGCTGGGGCCGAACCTCGCCGTGCTGATGGCGGCGCGCGCGGCCGGGCTGCTGCCGATGGGCTTCGTCGGCAGCATCGGCGCTTTCGACGACCTGGTGGCCTTCCGCGCCACCATCGCCGAGGCGCGCCGGCTTGGCTTCCGCGGTGCGCTGGCGGTGCACCCGGCGCAGGTGGCCATCATGAACGAGGTCTTCGCCCCCGATGCGGCCGAGATCGACTGGGCACGGCGCGTGGTGGCGGGAGATGCGGAGGCGCGGGCCAGCGGGCGTGGTGCCTTCCAGATCGACGGCCGCATGGTGGACCCGCCGGTGGTGCGTCGCGCCGCCGAGATTCTGGCCCTGGCGGGAGAGGCCGTGGTGCCCCCGGCCTGATCCTGCCACGGGAGCAGCGTCGCTCCACAAGCGGAGCGGAGGCGCCGGCGGAGGAAGCCTTCGCCATCCGCGCCCCGGACGCCGGGGCGCCTTGCCATATCCCCCGCGCCGGCTCCCGCATCTCGCGCGAGCCGGCGCGGGCAGGCCCTGAAGCCATTCTCCGGGGAAGCGCCGGCGGCGACAGAAGCGTGCCGTCGGCGTCCTGGTCCCGTCAGCCGGCGCTGGCGCCGGAGGCGTGCACCAGCGGCACCCAGGTGTCGATCTCGTCCTTGACGTACTGGGCGAAGCGTTCCGGCGTCCAGCCACGCATCGTCGGCGTGCCCAGCGCCTTCAGCTTGGCGTCAATCTCGGGGTCGCCGAGCGTCGTCTCGATCGCCGCCGCCATCCGCGCGGTGATCTCCGGCGGCAGGCCCGGCGGGCCGAAGATGCCGTACCAGGAATAGGACTTGTAATCGGGGATGCCGAGTTCGCTCTGCGCGGGGACATCCGGCAGCAGCGGCGAGCGCTCCGTGCCGTTGACGAACAGCACCTTCACCGTGCCGGCCTCGTGGTGGGGCTTCAGCAGGGAGGGGATGTCGTGGGTGAACTGCGTTTCGCCCGCGATCAGCGCGTTGAAGCTCTGGCCCGCGCCCCGGTAGGGAATGTGCTCCGCCTGGGCGCCGGCTTGGCGCAGGAAGTTGGCGCTGGCGATGTGGCCGGTCGAGCCGGAGCCGCTGCTGCCGTAGGAATAGCCGTTCGGCTTGGCCTTCAGCGCGGCGACGAACTGCTCGTAGGTCTTCACGTCCCAGCCGCGCTGCGTGATGGCAAGGCTGATCGGGATGAAGACCGTGGGGGCGATCGCCGTCAGATCCTTCACCGGGTCATAGGGCAGGTTCGGGTAGAGGCCCTTGGCGATGCCGGTGGAGGAGAGGGTGGCCAGCACGAAGGTGTAGCCATCCGGCGCCGACTTGGCGACGTAGTCGGTACCCACCGTGCTGCCGGCGCCCGGCCGGTTCTCGATGACGACTGGCTGGCCCAGCACCTCGCCGAGCTTGGGGCCGAGCAGGCGCATGGTGACGTCGGTGCCGCCGCCGGTGGCGAAGGGCACGACCACCCGCACCGCGCGGTCGGGCCATTTCGCCTGCGCCCAGGCGCCGCGCGGCAGGATCAGGGTGGGCGTCGCCAGCGCCAGTCCGCCGGCGGCGAGGCCGAGGCCGAGGACGCGGCGCCGGCCCGGGAGGGCGGGAGGGGTCTTGCTCATAGCTTCAGGGTCCCGGAGTTGGGGTTCATCAGTCCTGGGCGGGATGGTCAGGAGGAGCCGCCATTCACCGGCAGCACCTGGCCCGTCACGAAGTCGGCAAGGTCGGAGGCGAAGAACATCACCGCCTTGGCGATATCGTCGGCGGTGCCCAGGCGGCGCAGGGCGATGCCCTCCAGCACCCGCCGCTGGCCCTCGGGGCCATAGCCTTCCCACTGCGCGATCGGCCCCGGCGAGACCGGGAAGAGCCCCGGCGCGATGGCATTGACGGTGACGCCATGCGGGCCGAACTCCTGCGCCAGCTGGCGCGTCAGCCCGATCACCGCATGCTTGGCGCTGGTATAGGCCTGGATGCCGGTGCGCGAGGGCTTCAGCCCGGCGCCCGAACTGATGTTGATGATCCGCCCGCGCCCGGCGCGCTTCATCCCCGGCGCCGCGGCGCGGGTGACGGCGAAGGCGGCATCGAGGTTGACGCGCAGGATGGCGTCCCAGTCCTCGAAGGCGGTCTCCTCGATGGGCCGGTACTGCCGGCCGAGCACGCCGCCCGCATTGTTCACCAGCACCCCAACCGGCCCGCCGGTCTCCCGCTCGATGGCTTCGACCCAGGCAGCCACGACCGCGCGATCGGTCAGGTCCATTACATGCTGCGCGATGCCGGGGAGGGTCGCGGTCTCCGCCAGCCCCTGGGCATCCAGGTCGGTGGCGAAGACGCGGGCGCCGTGCCGGGCGAAGCGCTGCGCGATGGCGCGGCCAAAGCCGGTGGCGGCGCCAGTGACGGCGACGGTGGTGCCGGTGAAATCAAGGCTCACGGGGTCATCCCCTTTCCAGTGCGTTGCGGCGGCCGCGCCGGACCATGGCGGCCCCTCGGGCGCGCTCGGCCAGGACCAGCAGGGCCAGTTCTGCCGAGGCTTCGATGTGGCGGATGCAGGCGGCCTCGGCGGCGGCCGCGTCCCGCGCCGCCACGGCCTCCGCGACGGCGCGCAGTTCTGCCACGCTGCGCTCGGCCCGGCCGGGCCAGCGGGTGGAGCTGAAGCGGAAGAAGGCTAGCCGGTTCTGGACGCCGAGCATGGCCTGCCGCAACGCCTCGTTGCCGGCGCCGGCATTCAGCGCCGCGTAGAAGGCGGCGTTGGCCTCCAGGATGCCGAGCATGCTGCCGGCCTGCCGCGCGCGCTCCATCTGGTCCACCGCCGCGTGCAGCGCCGCTCCATGGCTTTCGTCGCCACGCAGCACGCAGAGCCGGCCCGCCTGCCCCTCCAGCATGGCACGCAGCTCGTAGAGATCGCGCGCCTCGCTTTCGGACAGCACGGCGACGACTGGCCCGCGATGCGGCACGGTGCTGATCAGCCCTTCGGATTCGAGTTGCCGCACCGCCTCGCGCACGGTGGTGCGGCCGACTCCCGTCAGCTCGCAGAGGCTGCGGTCGGTCAGCCGCTGCCCGGGCGCAAGGCCGCCGGTGAGGATTGCATTGCGCAGCACTTCCTCAGCCATTCGGCGGGCGGTCGGCGGTGTCAGCGCGGTGTCGTTCATCGGCCTGAGCTTGGCAAAGGTCGTCTCACTTCGTCAACAGGATTGACAGACAATTAGTGCTCGTCAAGTCTGTCAATTCGAGCCTGATCTGCGGGCATGAAAGGAAGCAAGCCATGGCCGAACCGGTGGTGATCTGGGGCGCGGGAGCGATTGGCGGGACGATCGGCGCCTATCTGGCGCGCGCCGGGCATGAGGTCCTGTTCGTGGACGTCGTCCCCGAGCATGTGGAGGCCATCAAGGCCGGCCGCCTGACGATCGAGGGGCCGGTGGATCATTTCACCACCGGTGGCAACGCCGTGACGCCCGACGGCATGACGGGCAAGCACAAGCGCATCCTGCTGGCGGTCAAGGCGCATCACACGGAGGCGGCGACACGCGCGCTGGCGCCCTTCCTGGCCGAGGACGGTATGGTTGTGTCATGCCAGAACGGCTTGAATGAACTGGTCATCGCGGAGATCGTCGGCCGGTCACGCACGGTGGGCGCCTTCGTCAACTTCGGTGCCGACTACCTGGAGCCCGGACGCATCCTGTTCGGCAACCGCAGCTCGGTGGTGGTGGGCGAGCTGGACGGCGCCCGCACGCCGCGCGTCGTCGCCCTGCACGAGCAGCTCAAGGTGTTCGAGCCGGAGGTCGTACTGACCGACAACATCTTCGGCTATCTCTGGGGCAAGGCCGGCTACGGCGCTATCCTGAAGGCCTCCGCGCTGGACAACCAGTCCATCGCCGACTTCATCGCCAACCCGGCGCGGCGCGGGCTGATCGTGGCGTTGGTGCGGGAGATCCTGGCGGTGGCGGCGGCCGAAAAGGTGCAGGTGCTCGGCTTCAGCGGCTTCGACCCAGAGGGCTTCGCGCGCGGCGACGCGGCCGCCATTGTCGCCTCGATGCAGGAAATGGAGGCTTACAACCGTGCCTCGGCCAAGTCGCATAGCGGCATCTGGCGCGATCTCGCGGTGCGCAAGCGGCAGACCGACGTGGCGGCGCAACTCGCCCCGGTGCGCGCCGCCGCCCGTGGCCACGGGCTGCGTACGCCGATCGCCGACCGGTTGGTGGAGCTGATCGGCGAGGTGGAGGCCGGCACCCGCGCGATCGGTCCGGAGAGCGCCGATGCGCTCTGTGCCGTGGCGCGGGAGGCCGCGTGATGCCCGCCATGACCATGCCCGCTGACGCCCGCGCCTTCGCGGCCGGCGTCGAGGCCGCCACCCTGATGGAGACGCTGCGCGGCTGCGCGCACTGGCGCAAGCTGACCGGCACGCCGGAGGAGCTGGAGAGCATCCGCTTCCTGCAGCAGCGCCTCGAGTCCTACGGCTACCGCACGGAACTGCTGCAGCACGAGGCCTATGTCAGCCTGCCCGGCCCGGCGCGGGTGGAGGTGGATGGCGCGCCGCTCACCGCCATCACGCATTCCATGTCGCTGCCATCGCCCGAAGGCGGGTTGCGCGGCCGGCTGGTGGACCTCGGGGAAGGGGCGGAGGCCGACTTCGCCGGTAAGGATCTCGCCGGCGCCGTCCTGCTGCTGGACGGCATCGCCAGCCCGGCGGCGGCGCACCGGGCCAGCCGGGCCGGCGCGGCCGGCACGCTCCATGTCAGCCCGCACGAGCATCTGCACGAGATGTGCATCTCGCCGGTCTGGGGCAGCCCCTCGGCCGAGACCATGACCGCCATGCCGCGCACCGTCGCCGTGACAATCTCACAGGCGGATGGCACCGCGCTGCGCGCCCGGCTGGCCCACGGCGAGGCGCCGGCGGTGGTGCTGCATGCCGCGGTGGACACGGGCTGGCGTCCGATCCCCCTGCTGGTGGCGGAGCTGGACGCGCCGGAGCCTGAGGCGCCCTTCATCCTGTTCTCCGGCCATCACGACACCTGGTACGAGGGGGTGATGGACAACGGCGCGGCCAACGCCACCATGTTGGAGGTGGCGCGGCTGGCGGCGCCGCACCGCGCCGCCTGGAAGCGGGGCCTGCGCTTCTGCTTCTGGTCCGGCCACTCGCAGGGCCGTTATGCCGGCTCCACCTGGTATGCCGACACGCATTGGGCGGAGCTGGAGGCACGCTGCGCCGTGCATGTGAACGTCGATTCCACCGGCGGCGTCGGCGCCACCGTGCTGGACGAGGCGCCGAGCGACGGCGCGCTGGCCGGCTTCGCCGCCGCCGTGCTGCGGGACGAGCTGGGCCTGCCGCACCAGGGCAAGCGCAACGGGCGCAACGGTGACCAGTCCTTCTGGGGCATTGGCATCCCCAGCCTGTTCAGCACGCTGAGCCACCAGCCGCCAACGCCGGTGAAGATGCGCAACCCGCTGGGCTGGTGGTGGCACACGCCCCAGGACCTGCTGGACAAGATCGATCCGGACTTCCTGGCGCGCGACACCCGCGTCTATGCGCATGCCGTCTGGCGCCTGCTCACCGAGCCCGTGCTGCCGCTCGACCAGGCCGCCACGGCCACCGCGCTGCTGCGGGAACTGGAAAGCTGCGACACCGCGGCGCTGCCGCTGCGGGACCTTTGCGTGCAGGTGTCGGCGCTGCGCGACCGGCTGGCCGGCGCCCGGCTGCCCGACGCCGCCGCGCTGCGCGTCAGCCGCGCGCTGGTGCCGCTCGACTACACCAGCGGCGACCGCTTCGCGCATGATCCGGCCCTGCCGCAGCCGGCCTGGCCGGCGCTGGAGCCGCTGCGCGCCCTGGCACGCGCCGAGCAGGGCAGCACAGCCGCGCGCCTGCTGACCGTCTCGGCCCGGCGCGCCCGCAACCGCGTGGCCCATGCGGTTGGGCAGGCCCTGGCGGCGCTTTAAGGGGCTTTGGAAGGAGAGGGGAGGCAGCCACGGGTCCACGCGGCGCCTGCCTCTCGACACCTCCGGGCGCCCGCGTGTACCGCTGTGCTCCGGTTTCGGAGGAACGTCCATGACGCGTAACGCGCTGCATCTTGTCGTCCTGCCAGGGGATGGTATCGGCCCGGAGATCACCGCCGCGACGGTGGCCGTGCTGGAGGTGGTGTCCGACCGCTTCGATCTCGGCCTCCGGCTGGAGCATGATGTCGCCGGACATGCGAGCCTGGCGCGTCACGGCACGACGGTGCGGCCTGAGCTCCTGGAGAAGGTCCAGGCGGCGGACGGGCTGGTGCTCGGCCCCATGTCCACCTTCGAGTACACGGATGAGAGCAAGGGCGGCATCAACCCCTCGATGTTCTTCCGTAAGAAGCTGGACCTTTTCGCCAATATCCGGCCCGCCCGCACCTATCCCGGCGTCCGGCACCCGGCTGTCGAGCCTTTCGATCTCGTGGTGGTGCGTGAGAACACCGAGGGCTTCTATGCCGACCGCAACATGGAGCTGGGCAGCGCCGAGATGCTGGTCACGCCGGATGTCTGCGTCTCGCTCCGGCGCATCACCCGGCCATGCTGCGAGCGGATAGCCCGCGCCGCATTCCGCCTGGCGGCCACGCGGCGCGGCAAGGTGCACGCCGTGCACAAGGCCAATGTGCTGAAGCTCGGCGACGGCATGTTCCTGGAGGAATGCCGCAAGGTGGCCGCCGAGTTCCCCGGCGTGACGCTCGACGAGTACATCGTCGATGCCATGACGGCGCACCTCGTGCGTGCGCCCGGCAAGTTCGACGTCATCGTCACCACCAACATGTTCGGCGACATCCTCTCCGACCTCACGGCGGAACTCTCCGGCAGCATCGGCCTCGGCGGCTCGGTCAATGCCGGGGAGCGCTATGCCATGGCGCAGGCGGCGCATGGCTCGGCGCCCGACATCGCCGGGCAGGACCGCGCCAATCCCTTCTCGCTGATGCTCTCCGCGGCGCAACTGCTGGCGTGGCAGGCCGAGCGGCTGGGCAGCCCGGCCTTCGCCCAGGCCAGCCAGGCCATCGCGGGCGCGGTGGCGGAGGCGGTTGCCGCCGGCGAGGCGACGCCGGATGTTGGCGGGCGCCTCGGAACGGCGGCGACTGGCCGGGCGGTGGTGGAGCGGCTGCGCGCCACTGATTGAGCGGGCAGGGGGGGGGCGCCTCGGATGGGCTCCGGAGGCGGCTCTCTTGCCCGGCGCGGCGCGAGCGGCCCACACTCCGGGAAAACACCCGGAGGACTCCATCATGCCCGGCCGCCGCCGCCTGCTGCAGCTCGCCCTGGCTGCCCCCCTGCCTCTCGCCCTGCGCCGCGCCAAGGCTGCCGAGGCCTGGCCCACTCGCCCGGTGCGCCTGATCCTTCCGGACGCTCCGGGCAGCGGCAACGACACCACGGCGCGGCTGATCGCCCCCGCGCTGGAGAGCGCGCTGGGCCAGCCCTTCGTCGTCGAGAACCGCGGGGGCGCAGGCGGGCGGATCGGCGTCGAGGCGGCCTATAACGCGACGCCTGACGGCTACAACTTCCTGCTCGGCAATGCCGGCTCCAACGGCATCAACGCCGCCATCTACCACGACCTGCCCTACGACCTCACGAACGCCTTTGAGCCGGTCTCGCTGCTGGTGCAGGGACCGAACGTGCTGGTGGTCAACACCCGTCTGCTGCCGGTAAGCGACCTGTCGGCGCTCATCGCGCTCGTGAAAACCAAACCGGGCCGGCTGAACTACGCCTCGGGCGGTGTCGGGTCCTCCGCGCACATGTCGATGGAGCTGTTCAAGGCGGCAGCGAAGCTGGACATTGTCCATGTGCCCTATCGCGGTACCCCGGCGATGGCGCAGTCGGTTATCGGCGGCGATACGGGGCTGATGTTCGCCAATCTCGTCAACGTCATGCCCTATATCCAGCGTGGGGAGCTGAAGGCGCTGGCCGTCACCTCGCTCATCCGTGCGCCGGAACTGCCCGATGTGCCCACTGTCGCCGAGACGCTGCCGGGCTTCGAGACGCTGGCTTGGAACGGCATCCTGGCCCCGCGCGGCACCCCGGAGCCGATCCGCGCGCGCCTGCACGAGGTGCTGGTGGGCCTCAAGAAGGCACCGACGATCCAGGACCGTGTTCGCTTGATGGGTGGTGAACTGGTTGCCTCGACCCCAGGGGAATTCGCGGCCCGGATCAACGCCGACATCACCAAGTGGAAGGCGCTGGCCGCACAGGTCGGCATCCAGGCGGAGTGAGCGGGACCATGCGCATCACCGCCCTCGACTTCCTCGGCGTGCAGGTCACCCCCAAGACCAACTGGTGCTTCCTGCTGGTACGCACCGAGGCCGGGCTCACCGGCATCGGCGAGTGCACCCTGGCGAACCAGGAGCCGCTCCTGGCTGCCGAGGCCGCGCGGCTGGCCACCCGCGTCACCGCGCAGGACGCGCTGGCGCGCAACCGCCTCTGCCAGGTGCTGCCGCATGCGCCGGGTGGGCTGGTGGCGCAGACCGTGCAGAGCGCCTTCGAGGCCGCACTGTGGGACATCGCCGGCCAGCAGCAGGGCGCGCCGATCCACCGCCTGCTTGGCGGCGCGCTTCGCGAGCGTGTCACGCTCTATGCCAACATCAACCGCGGTGCCCAGCCCCGTACGCCGGAAGGCTTCGCCGCCGCCGCCCGCCGCGCCGTGGCGGAGGGTTTCACCGCGGTGAAGCTCGCCCCCTTCGAGCCGATGGTCTGGCAGGATGCGGGCGACGACACCGCCGGCCAGCGCGCCGCCTACGCCGAGGGACTGGACCGCATCGCCGCCGTGCGCGAGGCGGTCGGCACGTCGGTAGACGTGATGGTGGACGCGCATTGGCGCTTCTCGCCCGGCGGCGCGGCCTCCCTGCTGCGGGACCTGGCACCGCTCGGCCTCTACTGGCTGGAATGCCCGGTGGCCGAGGCCAATATCCCCGAGATCCGCCGCCTGCGCGGCCTGGCCAATGACCGGGGCATGCGGCTGGCGGGGGCTGAGACGCTCTGCGGCCTCGGTGCATACCGGGCGATGATCGAGCAGGGCTGCTACGATGTGCTGATGCCCGACATCAAGCATGCGGGTGGGCATGAGGAGATCCGCCGCATCGCCGCCCTGGCGCTGACCGCCGGCGTGGAGATCGCGCCGCACAACCCGACCGGCCCGGTCTGCCACGCGCATTCCCTGCATCTCTGCGCCACCCTGCCGAACTTCCTGCGGCTGGAGGTGCAGTTCGGTGAGACGGAGCGCTTCTTCACGCTGGTGGAAGGGGGCGAGCGGCTGGCCTTCCAGGAGGGCGCGGCCTTCGCGCCCGGCCTGCCCGGGTTGGGTGTCGCGCTGCGCGAGGCGGAGGCGCGCGGGGCGCCCTGGCAGCCGATGCCGCGCCCCTGGCTGGACCCCCGCCTGGGCTGAAAGGCCTGGCGCTCAGATGGCGCGCCACCAGCGGCGTGCCAGCCAGAGCGCCAGCAGTCCCTCGGCGGCGGAGAGCGCCACGGCGTAATGCGCGCCGATGGCGTCCGCCAGCAGGCCGAGATGGATGAAGCCGATCGGCCCGACGCCGATGCAGACGGAGAGCAGGCCGAGCACGCGGCTGCGCATCTCCGGCGGCGTGGCGAGGAAGACCAGCGTGGTCTGCATGATGCTGAAGCCCGAGCCGCCCAGCCCCGCCAGCATGAGCGCCAGCCCGGAGGGAAAGGCGTGCGGCAGCAGCGCGAAGAGCGCCATCAGCGCGCTGTAGGAGGCGACGCCGCCGACATAAAGCCGCGCATAGCGGTCCGGCCGCGCCAGCCAGGCGATGAGGAGCGCGCCAAAGAAGGCGCCGACGCCATCCATGCTGGCCAGGAAGCCAACCCCCTCCGCCCCCAGCAGCAGCCGGTCCTGCCCGATCACCGGCACCATGCTGGTCGTCGGCCAGGCGAAGATGTTGTAGATGAGCGTGACGACCATGATGGCAGTCAGCCGCTGGTCGTTGAGCACCAGCGTGACGCCGGCGGCGACGCGGTTGAGCACGCCCTCGCCCGAGGGTGCCTGCACCTCGTTGCGGTAGGCGAGGCGCAGCGTGGCGCCGATCGCCACGAGATAGAACAGCGCGCTCAGCAGGAAGGGGCCCTGGATGCCGGTGGTCGCCAGCAGCAGCCCGCCGAGCGTCGGGCCGAGCATGCGGCTGGCATTGTTGGTGCCGACATCGACCGACATGGCGGTGCTCATCCGCTCGGCGCCGACCACCTGCCCGAGCATCATCCGGCGCACCGGGTTGTCGGCCGCCCAGCTGACGCCGTTGATGAAGCTGGCCACCGCCAGGTGCCAGACCTCCAGCGCGCCCGCGAGCGCCAGCAGTCCCAGCGTCAGCGAGGTGGCGAAGGAGGCGAGCACGATCAGCAGCAGCGCCGTCCGCCGCTCCATCCGCTCGGCCCAGGCGCCGAGGAAGGCGCCGAGCAACGCCATGGGTACCAGCCGCAGCAGCATCATGGTGGCGACGAGCAGGGCCGAGCCCCGCTCCTGGTAGACGAAGACGCCGACGGCGATGGTCTCGATCCAACGGACGCCGAAGATCACCAGCCCGACGATCCAGAGGCGGCGGAAATCGGGTTCGGCGAAAACGGTCAGCAACGGCACGCCGCGCGACGGCGCGGCTGCGGCATCAGACACTTGGCGCTTCCTCTCTTGCCGCGTGCTTGGCGGCTTCCCAAGCCATCCTGTCGGCGTGGGCGGGCAATGCAAGGGCCAGTGTGCCGAAATCCGTGCGCGATGGCGTCAGCCGGCCTGCCGCCGAGGGAAGGCGGAGGGCTGTGCTCCCTCTAGCATGGCGAGGAACAGCTCTCGCGCGGCGCAGGGGGCGCCGTCGTCCTCCCAGGCCACGCCAAGCGCCCATTCCGGCAGGTCCAGTCCCTCCGGCAGCTCCACCGGCCGGAACACCACCCCTGGCACCCGCATCCGCGCCGCCCATTCCGGCAGCAGGGCAATGCCGATCCCGGCGGCGACGAGGTTGACGATGGTCTGCTTCTCCTCCGCCTCCTGCACGACGTGCGGCGCGAGGCCGAGTCCGCCGAAAAGCCGCACCACCCCGTCATGGCTGTGCGGCCGCGTGCGGCGCGGTGGCAGGATCAGCGGCAGGCCCGCCAGTTCGGCGAGACGCAGGCGGCGGCGCCCGGCCAGCGGATGGCGGCGCGGAAGGGCAGCCACCGGGCGCTCCTGCAGCAGCCAGCGGAAGGCGAGGCCGGGCTCCGGCGACTGCGGCGGCCGGATGAAGCCAAGGTCGAGCCTGCCGCCGCGCAGCATCGGCACGATCTCGGCCGATTTCGCCTCCACCAGCCGGACGGCGATTCCGGGATGCAGCTTGCGGAAGCGGGCCAGGAGGTCAGGCAGCAGGCCCGCGGCGGCGCTGTCGATAGCGCCGATGCGCAAGCTTCCGCCCGGTGCCCGCCCCATGCCGCGCACCAGGCGGGCCGCCCGGGCAGCATGTTCGAGGATGGCGCGGGCCTCCTCGGCCAGCACGGCGCCGGCAGGGGTGGTCGCCACCTGCCGTGTGGTGCGGCGCAGCAGCGGCGTGCCCAGCTCCTCCTCCAGCAGCCGAACCTGCCGCCCCAAGGCCGTCGGGAGCATGTTCAGCCGGGCGGCGGCGCGGCCGAAATGCAGCTCTTCCGCCACCGCGAGGAAGCAGCGGAGCTGCTTCAGGTCCATTCCACATCCTCCCGCCAGCAGCATAACCCTGGCCGGCGCCGATTATCGCCTTTTTTTGCGCAATCTTTCGGATGCGACGGCGGCGGCCCGCAGGGCCTAGCCTGGAGGATAGATTGTAGAAGAGGAGCGCCCATGCGCGAGTACAGCATCGCCGCCATTCCGGCCGACGGCATCGGCCCCGAGGTCATCGCCGCCGGCCTGCAGGCCCTGTCCGCCCTCGAACGGCGCATGGGCAGCTTCCGGCTGCATGTCGAGACCTTCCCCTGGGGCTCGGACTACTACAAGCAGCATGGCGTGATGATGCCCGCCGACGGGCTGGCCACCCTCAAGAAGTTCGACGCCATCTATTTCGGCGCGGTCGGCGCGCCGGATGTGCCGGACCATGTCACGCTCTGGGGCCTGCGCCTGCCGATCTGCCAGGGCTTCGACCAGTATGCCAATGTCCGCCCCACCAAGATCCTGCCGGGCGTCACGCCGCCGCTGCGCGACTGCGGCCCCGGCGACCTCGACTGGGTGATCGTGCGCGAGAACTCCGAGGGCGAGTATGCCGGCCATGGCGGCCGCGCGCATCGCGGCCTGCCGGAGGAGGTGGCGACCGAGGTGGCCATCTTCACCCGCGTCGGCGTCACCCGCATCATGCGCTATGCCTTCCGCCTTGCCCAGGCGCGGCCGCGCAAGTTCCTTACCGTCGTCACCAAGTCCAACGCGCAGCGTTTCGGCATGGTGATGTGGGACGAGATCGCCGAGGAAGTCTCGAAGGAGTTCCCCGACGTCACCTGGGACAAGATGCTGGTGGACGCCATGACCATGCGCATGGTGCTGAAGCCGCAGAGTCTGGACACCATTGTCGCCACCAACCTGCACGCCGACATCCTCTCCGACCTCGCCGCCGCCCTGGCCGGCTCGCTCGGCGTGGCGCCCACCGGCAATGTGGACCCGGAGCGGCGCTTCCCCTCGATGTTCGAGCCGATCCATGGCTCGGCATTCGACATCACGGGCAAGGGCATCGCCAACCCGATCGCCACCTTCTGGACCGGCGCGCAGATGCTGGAGCACCTGGGCGAGCCGGAGGCCGCCGCGCGGCTGATGAAGGCGGTGGAGCGCGTCACCGGCGCGGGGATCCTGACGCCGGATCTCGGTGGCAAGGCCACGACGAAGGAGGTGACGCAGGCGGTCTGTGACGCCATCCACAGCGCCAATATCTAGATCACGCGAACGACAAGAAAGAAACGAGGAACGTCCATGCTGCAACGACGCACGCTGCTTGCCGCGGGCTCCGCCCTACTGGCCATTCCCGCCCTGCGCTCCGCCCGGGCGGCGGATTTCCCCGACCATGCCGTCACCATCACCGTGCCCTTCGCGGCGGGCGGCCCAACCGACGTGGTCAGCCGGCTGGTGGCCGAGGGCATGTCGAAGGACCTCGGCCAGCCCGTGGTGGTGGAGAACGTGACGGGCGCCGGCGGCACCATCGCCGCCGCCCGCGTCGCCCAGGCGCGGCCAGATGGCTATACGCTGCTGATGCACCATATCGGCCATGCCAGCACAGCGACGCTGTACCGCAAGCTGCCCTATGACGTGCAGGAAAGCTTCGCGCCGCTCGGCCTGGTCTCGGATGCGGCGATGACCATCGTGGCGCGCCCCGACTTCCCCGCCACCGACCTGAAGGGCGTCCTCGCCGCCATCCAGGAGAAGGGCGACGCGCTGACCCTTGCGCATTCCGGCCTGGGCGGCGCCAACCAGCTTTGTGGCATGTTGCTACAGCGCACGGCGGGCAAGGCGCTGACCAGCGTGGTGTTCCGCGGCAGCGCGCCCGCGATCACCGACCTGATGGCCGGCCGCATCGACCTGTTCTGCGACCAGGCGACCAACACGGTGGGCTTCATCCGTGACGGCCGCATCAAGGCCTATGCCGTGACCCTGCCCGAGCGCGTGCCGGGCCTCGACCTGCCGACCACCGCCGAGGTGGGCGCACCGCAGCTCGCCATGAGCACCTGGCATGGCCTCTACGCCCCGCGCGGCACGCCGCCCGAGGTGCAGGAGCGGCTTTCCGCTGCCGTCCGCGCCGCGCTGCGCGAGGAGCGGCTACTGGCCCGCTTCGGCGAGCTGGTGACAGCCCCGGCCAGCCAGGAGCGGGCCACCCCGGCCTATCACACGCGCTTCCTCGCCGAGGAGGTGGAGCGCTGGCGGCCGATCATCCAGGACGCCGGCCAGTACGCGGACTGAACCAGGCCGGGCGGCGGCGAGGGGGTGCCTCGCCGCCGCCGGCCAGGCGCCTTCAGCCGTTCGGGCGGAGCACGACCTTCACGCAGCCGTCCTTCTTGTCGCGGAAGGTGTTGTACAGCTCCGGCCCGTCCTCCAGCGAGGTCGAGCGATGGGTGATGATGAAGGACGGATCGATCTCGCCCTTCTCGATGCGCCGCAGCAGCGGCTCCATGTAGCGGAGCATGTGGGTCTGGCCGGTCTTCATGGTCAGCGCCTTGTTCATGAAGGCGCCCATCGCAATCGGCGAAAAGCTCACATAGACGCCGGGCACCGAGACGATGCCGCCCGGGCGGCAGGCGAGGATCGCCTGGTTCAGCGCGAAGGGCCGCTCCATGCTGACGGTGTGGCTCATCACGCTGGAGGTCACGCTCTGCGCCAGCGTGTCCGCGCCATGGCTCTCCATGCCCACCGCCTCGATCACGGCATCCGGGCCGAGCCCCTTGGTCAACTCGATGATGGTCTCCTGCACCTTGCCCTCGGTGTAGTCGATCGTCTCGGCACCGGCCTCGCGCGCCAGCGCCAGCCGCTCCGGCACTGTGTCGATGGCGATGACGCGCTTCGCGCCGAGCAGGAAGCAGGAGCGGATGGTGAGCTGCCCAACCGGCCCGCAGCCCCAGACGGCAATGGTGTCGCCCGGCTTGATCTCGCAGTTCTCGGCCGCCATCCACGCCGTGGGGAAGATGTCGGAGAGGAACAGCACCTGCTCGTCCGTCAGGTTCTCCGGTACCTTGAGGTGGGTGACGTCGGCATAGGGCACGCGGATATACTCCGCCTGCCCGCCGGCATAGCCGCCGGTGACGTGCGAATAGCCGAACAGCCCCGCCCCGGGATAGCCGAACTGCTCCGCCTGCAGCTTGCCGTTGCGGTTGGAGCGCTCGCAGAGCGACCAATTGCCCCATTTGCACTGCCGGCACTCGCCGCAGCAGATGGTGAAGGGTACGACGATGCGGTCGCCCACCTTCAGCTTGGTGTTCTCGCGCCCGACTTCGACCACCTCGCCCATGCACTCATGCCCAAGCACGTCCCCGCTTTCCATGGTCGGCACGAAGCCGCCCATCAGGTGCAGGTCGGAGCCGCAGATGGCGCAGGAGGTGACCTTGATGATGGCGTCCCGCCCGTCTTCGATCTTCGGGTCGGGAACCGCCTCGCAGCGGATGTCGCCCTTGCCGTGCCATGTCAGTGCTTTCATGCCGTGTCTCTTCCAGGAAAGGGATGGTCAGTGGGGAAGGGCGGAGGCACCTACTGCTTGCTGGTGCCTGGCGCGGCCATCTTGCGGTGCTGCTCGGCGAGCATGCCGGCGGGGGTGACGGACGCGATCGCCGTCTGCAGCTTGTTGTGCCAGCCGGTCACAACATCACCCTCGCCCTTCATCATGGCCTTGAACCCGGTCTCGGCCACCATGGCGGGATCGTCCTTCTTCGCGGTGCCGAGCTTGGTGTCCATCATGTCGGCGCGCTCGAAGAAGTCGGTCTCCGTGGCGCCCGGCATCAGGCAGGTAACGGTGATGCCTTGATCCTGCACCTCATGCCGCAGGGCGAAGGAGAAGGAATCCAGAAAGGCCTTGGAGGCGTTGTAGACGGCCTGATAGGTGCCGGGGATGAAGCCGGCGATGGAGCCGGTGATCAGGATCTTTCCGTGTCCCTGTGCACGCATCGCACGCCCGACTTTCTGGACGAGGTAAAGCGTGCCGGTGACGTTGGTGTCGATGACATGCCGCACTGCCTCAAAATCCTGGTCGAGAAAGCCTTTGCCGAGGCCGCGGCCCGCATTTGCGAGCAGAGCATCGACTGTCCGACCGCCGAGCGCTGACCAGAGCTTGTCCAGACCTTCCGGCGTGGCGAGATCGGCCACGACCGCGTCCACCGCCGCGCCGAGGCCGCGGAACTCCGTGGCCGCCGCGTTGATGGCGGGTTCGTCCGCCGCGACCAGAAGATCGTACCCGTTGCGTGCGCAGCATCGCGCCAATTCGTAGCCGATGCCGGTCGAGGCACCGGTGACGATGGCAAGAGGCTTCTGGGGATCTGCGGACATGGACGACTCCTGTCGCTGGCGCGGCTTAGTAACCGGCAGGCGACCCATGAGGTTCCGCAAAAGCTTCGCGGGCACGCCGCGGGACGGCAGCGCAGGAAAGGGCTAGCCTGGCACGAGCGGCAGGCACGGCATCTGGGTTACAGTGGCGTGTGCCGCCATGCCTTCGGGTCGGCTCCTGTTTAGCCCGCGCAGGCACCGCAGCGTGCCGGCAGCGAAACAGCGCCTTCACCTGCGCTAGAGGCTACGCTGCGCCGTCCGGCTGATCTGCTGCTCGGCGCTGCCGAAGAGGCTGACCAGGAAGGTGAAGCGATAGGTGATGGCGACGCTCACCCTGGGGATACCCCCGTTGCTTTCCCGGGTGCAGCCGGCCTGGCGCTGCGAGATCCGCTCCGCCGCCAGCCCTGCCGGCAACTTGGGCTGGGTGACGGCGGAAGCGAGATCCGCCAGGCAGCGATTGGCCGTGTCGCCGCCGACATGGACCAGCGTGGTACGCAGCATCGCCTCGGCGTAGCTGTCCACCGCCTGCGCCGTGTAGACGTATCGTGCCAGCTCGACGCCGCCAAGCAGCAGCATCAGGAAGGGCAGGGCAACAAGCCCGAACTCCAGCGAGAGCCCGCCGCGCTGCCCCAGCCTAATGGAGGCGGAATTCGGCATGGCCCTGCAGTGTCATGGAAGGAAGGATGGCGGCGGCCAGGGGCGTGCTGGCGGCAAAGGGCCGGCTGACCGCGATGGTGACATAGGTCGCCGGCGTTCCGGCGCCGCATGTTCCGCCCGAGCAGCTGACAGTGGTGCCATTGTCGCAGCGGCAGGCGAGGACCGGTGCCGGGACGGTGACGTTCGTCCAGCCCGGTAGGTTGCCCCGCACGGCGGCGAGGATGCCGGTGCTGTCGGCTGGTCGGCTGAAGGCGTATTGCGCGCCGGCGCGCGCCGCCGCCTCCAGCCGCAGGCTCTGCAGGGCGGCATTGCCCAGATCGAAGCCGCCCAGGGCAACGAGAGCAAGAACAGGGGCGACGAGTGCGAACTCCAGCGCGGAGACGCCACGCCGGCAATGCCACAGACGGGACAGCATCCGCGTCACTCCACCAGCCTGGGCACCCGGATTTCCGGGACCGCCGTGTTCCGCGCGGGGCAGCCGCTGACGTCGAAGGGGAAGTTGCTGAGCTGGCCGATCTCCA
Source organism: Roseomonas sp. (assembly GCA_035556695.1). Taxonomy (GTDB): domain Bacteria; phylum Pseudomonadota; class Alphaproteobacteria; order Acetobacterales; family Acetobacteraceae; genus Pseudoroseomonas. Next base: position 131,407 of record DATMFR010000014.1, on the reverse strand, counting down.
GCGTGCCGGCCACGAGCGGCAGGCAGGTGCTGGGATTGGGGGCCGACATGTTCGAGATCCGGGCGTGGCCGTTCGGCACGTAGACGCCGCCGAGAATGCTGATGGCGCTGAGGTTCGACATCAGCAGGGTCGGGCTGCCGCTGCTGCCGGACGGGCCAGAATTCGCGCGTGCGATGATCATGCCGCTGAGGGCGGGATCGTAGCTGTTCGTGACAGGCGCGGAAATGCGCGCGCTGGAAAGATTGCTGAAGCTGACCTTCCCCGGGCTGCTACCGAGCAGGGCGATGGTGCAGTTGTCGCAATTGAAGGTGCTGAGGCCCTGCGCAGCGAAGGAGGCAGTGGTGCCGCTGCCGGTGCCGACCATGATGAAGGTGCAGCCATTGCAGTTGAAGGACGAGAGATTGGAGACGGTCAGCGAGGCGTTGCGGAAGACATAGGTGCCGGAGGCAAGCGTCATGCTGTTGTCGTTGCCGAGCATGTAGGCTGCGTTGCAGTAGGCCGTGCCGGTCTGTTCAAACGGCCGCATGGGCCCGGAGCCGTTGTTGCTGTTGTATGTGGTGAAGGTGCTGGACGTGCAGGGCGGGTCCGGCGCCGTCAGACTGTCGAGCCTGGCATACGGATTGGCGACGGCGGGCGCGCGGTCCTGATAGCCTTCCGCCAGCTTCACGTTTGGATTGGTGCAGCCGCTGCAGGTGCCGGCGGTCACGGCGCCCTGCGCCGAGAAGCTGCCGGAATTGTCGATCTTCACCGCCCCCGTGCCGGTACCGTTCGCGCCCAAGCCGCAGCCGCTCGCGGTGAACTTGCTGAAGTTGGTCACGGTCACAGTGCCGTTGAGTGCCAGAAGGCAGACCTGCGTCGTGCCCTTCAGCATGGCCACCGCGCGCCCGCTGACCTCTCCTTCTGGCTGGCCGAGCAGGGCACCTGCCATGGCGAGCGGCTGCCGGTACCGGATCTCCACTTCATAGGCCTGGCTGTTGTTCTTGAAGGCCCCCTCCGCAGGGGGGCTGCGCACGCTCACCGTGGCCCCGTTCGCGCTGGTGAATCCGTTCAGCCCTGCAACCTCGCTGCCCGCCGCCAGGGCGGCATTGCGCGTGCGTGTCTCGGCGGCCGAGGCGGCAGCGACAGCGGCCAAGTCGGCGGCATTCTGCGCCCGGCGCTGCCCCAGGTAGAGCAGCCCACCATCCGCGGCGAGCGCCACCATGCTGAGCAACGCTGTCGCGCTGACGGCGAAGAGCAGGGCGGTGGCGCCGCGGCGGTCGTGCCGAAGCCGGCGCAAGGCGCCGCGCCAGCCGGCGGGCTGTGGAAGGGGGCGGGTTGAGGGGGCGCGAGGCGGCACGGGTTCACAGCCAATCAGGAGGTGCTGCCCTGGGCTTCGCAATCTCCGGGCGGGGAGGAGAGGGAGGAAGGACAGGTCAGTCTGCTCACTACCTACCAGCGCGACCTATGGTTGATAAACAATGAAATTCTTCTTCCAATGGTTAATTTCGGGGTGCTATGAAGGCTTCGCTACCAGGGCGTGCGGTTCCCAAAGATGATCTCGCGATGGTCGCGCGATCGCGTGGTCCGCCAACCGTATGCAAAGTAAATCGGAGTAGATCTCATGATGGGTAAGGCGCTTTACCTGCTCACCAGCCTCAAGGCGGACCGCAAGGGCGTGACCGCGCTGGAGTACGGCGTGATTGCCGCCGTGCTGGTTGTTGCCGTGGCCGGTGCGATGAGCACCTTCGGTGACAGCATCAAGACCTTCTTCACCGGGGTGATGTCGACGATCAACACCAAGGCGCCGGTTGGCTAAGGAAGTGGGCGGAGCGGTGATTCTGTTGCTGCTCCGCCCATTCGCGTCTCAAGCAGGATTTTGCAGAAGAACAACTGGCGATGCTTCTCTTCGCCTGCCTCTTGCCTCTCCTGGCCGTTGCTGCGTGGCGGGATGTCACCACGCGCACCATCCCTGATGCCGCGAGTGTGCTTCTCGCCCTGGCCGGAGCCGGCTTCCGCCTTTGGATCGGCCCTCAGGCGTTGCTGCTCTCTCTGCTTTCCGCCGCGTTGCTTTTTGGCGGCCTTCTGTTCCTCTTCGCGCGGGGCGCCCTTGGCGGCGGCGATGTGAAGCTCATGTCTGCCCTGGCGCTCGGCATGGCTCCAGCCACAGTCTGGGACTTCCTGGTCCTGACGGCAGCCGCCGGCGGCGTCCTGGGCCTGGCCTATCTCGCCCTCTCCTGGCTGTTGCCTGCGCATCTCGCGCGGCCTTCCACGTCGGATGGCCTGCTGGCGCGCCTCGGTCGTGTTGAAGCTTGGCGCATTCGCCGCCGCGGCCCCTTGCCCTATGGCGTCGCCATTGCCTTCGGCGGCGCGATGATCCTGCTGCGCGGCGTGTGAGGCCTGGCAATGCGACTGCTCCTTGTCCTTGTTCTGCTGCTGACCGCCGGCGGCCTGGGCCTGATCGCCTGGCAGGCGGTGCAGTCGCCCGCGCCGCGTCCCATCGCGGCCGCCGAGGCCGCGCCACCGCCGCCCGCCACCATCCGCGTGCTCACCGCCGCCCGGCCCCTTCCGGCCAGCTCGCTGCTGAAGGAGGAGGACTGGGCCGTGCGCGAGGTGCCGCCGGACAGCATTGCCGCGGCGGTGCTGCGCGATACCCCGGAGGAGCGTGCCGAAATGCGCGGCGCCATGCTGCGCACCTATCTCGATGTCGGCGCGCCGCTCTCCCGTGACGATGTGCTGCGCCCGCGAGACCGTGGCTTCCTGGCCGCAGTGCTGCGCCCGGGGCTGCGGGCCATCTCGGTCGGCGTGGACGCGGTCACCGGCGCTGCCGGCCTGATCTGGCCCGGCGACCAGGTGGACCTCATCCTGACCCAGGAACTCGACCCGGCCCAGACGCCGCTCGGCCGCCGCGTGGTGGCCGAGACGGTGCTGACCGACATCCGCGTCATCGCCGTGGACCAGAAGCTGACCCAGGGCGCCAGCGGCGACACCGCCGCGCGGGACGTGGCCCGCACCGTAACGCTGGAAGTCTCGGCGCGGCAGGCGGAGCGGGTTGCGGTGGCTGGACGGCTCGGGCGCCTCTCCGTTACGGTGCGCGCCATGGAAGAAACGGCAGCCGCCGATTCAACCGCCCGGCCCGTTGCGGTCTTCAGTGCCGACGTGTCCTCCGCCCTCTCGCGCAGTGAGGCGGCGGCGGCCACCCGCATGCGGGTCATCCAGGGCGGCGAGACGCAGGATCTGACCTTTCGATGAATTTTTCTCCTGCGCGCTGCCTTCTCCGCGCCGGTTTGATCGCCCTCCTGCCACTGGCGTCCGCGCGTGCCCAGACAGGCCTGCCCATGGTGGCGCCGGCCGGGCCAGTGGCGCCGCTCTCCGGCAGCGCCCGCATCGAGGCCGGCACCGGCCAGCTCCTGAACCTGCCGCGCCCCGCCGCCACCGTGATCGCCGCCGACCCCCGCATTGCCCGGGTGCAGCCCACCTCTCCCACCCGTCTCTTCGTGATGGGCGTGTCCGAGGGGCGCACCACCGTGATCGCCACGGCCGAGGATGGCTCGCTCGTCGCGCAGTACGACATTGCCGTGCGCGGGACGGTTGCGGCGGGCGCAGGTGCGATGCCTGGCGCTGCGCCGGCTTCCGGCGCGCCGGCACCAGTGCCGGTGAATGCCGCCGCCCTGGAAGCCGCGCTGCGTGAGGCGATGCCAGGCGGGCAGGGGTTGCGTGCCCGCGTCACGCCCTCCGCGATCGTGCTGGAGGGCAGTGTCGCCACGCCGGCCGAGGCAAACCGCGCCGCCAGCCTGGCCGCCGCCTTCGGGGGCGAGGGCCGCACGGTGGAGAACGCGCTGGCGGTGCGCAGCAGCACCCAGGTAAATGTGCGCGTCCGCATTGCCGAGATCTCGCGGCAGATCACGCGGGAGCTGGGGTTGAACTGGCAGGCGCTTGGCTCGATCGGCAGCTTCGCCTTCGGCCTGCGAACCGGCCCCGCCGCGAGCCGCGTGGTGGACGCCGTGGCCAATGGCGCGGCCTCGCTGGGCGGTGCCGCCGCAGCCTCCCGCCTCGCCGCTGGCCTCTTCACTTCCAGTCTCGACCTCAACGCGGTCATCGACGCACTGGCGGCCGATCAGCTCATCACCATCCTGGCCGAGCCGAACCTGACCGCGCAGTCCGGCGAGACGGCGAGCTTCCTGGCGGGCGGCGAGTTCCCGGTGCCGGTGGCCGCGAGTTCGCAGAACAACGCCATCACCATCCAGTTCAAGCCCTTCGGCGTCAGCCTCTCCTTCGTCCCAACGGTGCTCTCGGCCGACCGGATGAGCCTGCGCGTGCGCCCCGAGGTGAGCGAGCTGTCGCAGAACGGCGCCATCAGCGTTCCGCTCAGCAACGGCACCGTGCAGATCCCGGCACTGACGGTCCGCCGGGCCGAGACGACCGTGGAGCTTGGCAGCGGGCAGAGCTTCGCCATCGCCGGCCTGCTGCAGCGAAGCAGCACGCAGATCCAGCAGGGACTCGCCGGGCTGGCCGACCTGCCGGTGCTGGGGCCGCTGTTCCGCTCCGACCTGTTTCAGCGCAGCGAGAGCGAACTGGTGATCATCGTCACGCCCTATATCGTGCGCCCGGTCTCCGACCCCACGGCCCTCGCGGCGCCGACGGACCGCTTCCGCCCGGCGACCGACCTGGAACGCGTGCTGCAGCGGCGCCAGCTTGCGCGCGGCGCCCCGCCGTTGCCGGCGCTGCGCCGGCCGGTGGATGCCGGCTTCATCCTGGAGTAGCGGCATGGCCAAGCATCTTGCCCTGGGTCTCGTCCTCCTGCTGGCCGGCTGCAACTCCGACCCGATGCTGCGGCCGGGCACCTGGCATTCGGAAGGTCTGAACGAGCGCAACCTGCGCGCCATGCTGGCCGATCCGGCGCATGCGGAATACGGGATCGGCGCCAGCGGCAGCCGCGGCGACACCACGGCCGCAGCGGTGCAGCGGCTGCGCGAGGGCAAGACGCCTCTGTTGCTCGACCCACGCGCTTCCGGAGTGGCGGCCAGTGGTAGCCAGTGAGAGCACGCGCACGGCCAACGCCTCCGAGCGTCCCGTCGTGCTCGCCTTCCTGACCGACGAGGAGAGCGAGGCGGCGCTGCGCGGCGGCCTGGCCGAGTGGACCGACGCCCTGCCGGTGCGGCGCGGCAATGTCCGCACCGCGGCGCGCGCGCTGGAGCGCGAGCCGACGCCGCGCCTGCTGATCGTCGATGTCTCCGAGGTGGAGGACGCCGCCGCCGAGCTGGACCGGCTCGCCGCCGTGTGCAGCCCCGACGTGCGCGTGCTGGTCGTCGGCGACCGCGCCGATCTCAGCTTCTACCGCGGCATCACGCGCGAGCTCGGTGTCGAGGAGTACATCTACAAGCCGCTCACCCGCGACAATGTAGGTCGTCTCTTCGGCCCACCTCTGGCCGAATTGGTGGCGGCCCGGGCCGGCCAGGGGGCCGCGGCATCGCGCGGCGGCGCCATCATCGCGGTCGGCGGGGTGCGGGGCGGGGTCGGGGCCACCACCATCGCCACCAACCTGGCCCTGCACCTCTCGGAAACGACGCGCGGCCACGTCGCCCTGCTCGACCTGCATCTGCGCGGCGGCAGTACGGCCCTGGCGCTGGGCGTCCGTCCGGGCGCGGGCCTGCGCGTGGCGCTGGAGGAGCCCGACCGGGCTGACGCGCTGTTCCTCGACCGCGTCTCCATCCCGATTTCCGACCGCCTGCGCCTGATCGCCGCTGAAGAGGCCTTCGATGCCAGCCCGGCGCCCACCGAGGAAGGCGTCTCCCGCCTCCTGGAGCTGCTGCGCTCGCGCTTCAACACCATCGTCGCCGACCTGCCGATGCCGCCCACCGCCATGGAGCGGCGCGTCATCGCCGTGGCGCGCCACCGCATCCTGGTGATGGGGCCGGATGTCGCCAGCATCCGCGACGCCGGCGCGGCGCGGCGCATGGTCGGCGCGGTCGCCGGCGGGGCGGCACCCCTGCTGGTGCTCAACCGCGCCGGGATGCGCGGCGCGCTGAGCACCGCGCTCGTTACCGAGGGTCTCGGTGGTGCGCCCGACATCGCCATTCCCGATTTCCCCACGCAGTTGCCGAAAGCCATGAACCTCGGTCGTCCTGCCTTGCACGACAGCAGCGGCTTCCGCCGTGCCCTGGCGCCACTGGCGCGGGAGATCTCCGGCACCCGCTCCCAGGACGCGGAAGGCGGACTGCGCCGTCTGGCGCGGCTGTTGCGGCGATGAAGAACTTCGGCCGCCGCACCGAGGCCGCGCCCCCGCCGGCCGATCCCGGGCCCGCCGCCGCCCCGGCGCGGGAGGCGCCGCGCGAGGCGCCGCTGCTCCGCCTGCGCAGCCAGGTGATGGACCGGGTGGACCCCGTGGTTGCCGCCGAGCTTCCCGCGCTGGCGCTGCGCAGCCAACTTGAGGCCATCGTGCACGAGGTGGCCGACCGCGACCGGCTGGAGCTCTCGGCGCGCGAGCAGGCGCGGCTGGCCGAGGAGCTGACCCATGACATGGTCGGCTACGGCCCGCTGGAGCCGCTGCTGCAGGATGACAGTATCAGCGACATCATGGTGAACGGGCCGGACCGGGTCTTCATCGAGGTGCGCGGCAAGATGCGCCTCTCCCCTGTCCGCTTCCGCGACGCCGCGCAGGTCGCCAACATCGCCCAGAAGATGGCGGCGGCCGTCGGGCGCCGCGTGGACGAGTCGAGTCCGCTGCTGGACTGCCGCCTGGCCGATGGCAGCCGCGTCAACGTCGTCTTCCCGCCGCTGGCGCTTGATGGGCCGTGCCTGTCCATCCGCAAGTTCTCGAAGAAGAAGATCGACTTCTCCGCCATGGTGGCGAATGGCAGCATGATCCCGCAGGTGGCGCGGGTGCTGGAGGTGGCGGCGCGCTGCCGGCTGAACATCGTCGTCTCCGGCGGCACCGGCTCCGGCAAGACGACGATGATGAACGCGCTGAGCCGGCTGATCGACCATGACGAGCGCATCGTCACCATCGAGGACGCCGCCGAGCTGCAACTGCAGCAGCCGCATGTGGTGCGGCTGGAGACCCGTCCGCCCAACCTGGAAGGGAAGGGCGAGATCACCCAGCGCGACCTGATGAAGAACGCGCTGCGCATGCGGCCCGACCGCATCATCGTCGGCGAGGTGCGTGGCGCCGAAGCCTTCGACATGCTGCAGGCCATGAACACCGGCCATGACGGCTCCTTCTGCACCGTGCACGCCAACACCACGCGCGATGCCGTCACCCGCATCGAGAACATGGTGCAGATGGGCAGCATGTCGCTGCCGCCGCGCGCCATCCGCACGCAGATCGCCAGCGCAGTGGACCTCATCATCCAGGTTGAGCGCATGCGCGACGGCGTGCGCCGCGTCTCGCAGATCTCCGAGATCTGCGGCCTGGAGGGCGAGGTGATCACGATGAACGAGGTGTTCACCTACGAGTTCCAGGGCGAGGATGCCAGCGGCCGCCTGCTCGGCCGCTACACCAGCCCGCGCACGCGCCCGGCCTTCTCCGAGAAGCTGCGCTATTACGGTCTGGAACGCGTCTGGATGGACGCCTTGCAGGAACTGCCGGAATGATGCCGGCCCTGCTGGCGACGGTGGCGGCGCTGCTTTGCCTGGCCGCCGCGCTGGTGCTGCGTGGCGGGGCGGAGGCGAAGATGCGTGCGCGCGTGCAGGGCGTGGGCGCGGTTTCGGCGCCCGCCGCCGCCACGACGCGGAACCTGCCCAGCATCCGTGTCGCGCCACGCCGCAGCAATCCGCTGCTCGGCCGCATCCTGCGCCTGGTTCGCTACAATCCGGACAACCCTGCCGAGCACGTCGTGCCCTGGCCGCTGGTGGCCGGCGCGGGCGTGCTGGTCGGCCTGTTCGGCTTCTGGCGGACCCAGGGCTATGTCGGGCTGGTGCCCGGCATCGGCTGCGGCACCGTCTCCGGAGTCCTGACGGTCCGCACCATCTTTCTGTGGCAGCACCGCCGCTACACCGGCGCGCTGTTCCGGCAGTTCCCGGACACGCTCGGCGTCATTGTCCGCGGCCTGCGCGCCGGTCTGCCGATGACCGAGGCGCTGCGCAGCATCGCGCGCGAGATGCCCTCGCCGACGCGGGAGGCCTATGGCCGCGTCGTCGGCGAGATTGCCATCGGCCGCTCCGCCGAGGCGGCGCTTTGGAACCTCTATGAGCGCACGCGGCTCGCTGAGTTCGCCTTCTTCTCGGTGATGATCGGCCTGCAGGCGCAGACTGGCGGCAGCCCCACCGCGGCGCTCGACACCCTGGCCGACATGGTGCGCAAGCGCGTGGCGATGCGCAGCCGTGCGCGGGCCCTGGCGTCGGAGGCGCGCACCTCGGCGGCGATCCTGGCGGTGTTGCCCTTCTTCGCGGCGGCGGGCCTGTCCTTCCTTCAACCCGGCTATCTCGATCTCTTCTTCAACACGCCGCTCGGCCAAACGCTGCTGATGATGGCCGCGACGCTGCTGGGCACCGGCCTGCTGACCATCCGCTGGCTGATCCGCAAGAACACCAGCGAATGACGTCCGCCTTCTCCCTCTCGCCCCTGATGCTTGCCGCGCTGGCCGGCGCTGGCGCGCTGCTGCTGGCGTTGGCGGCGGCACTGCTGCTCAGCATGGAGGCACGCCAGCGCGACCTGGCCGCGCGCATCCGGCAGGTCACGCGCCCCTCCAGCCCTATGGCGCGGCGGCAGGCCAAGCCGCTGCAGCCGCTCGGCCGCCTGCTCCAGCAACTCGGCGAGTTGCTGCGGCGCACCGCCCTGTTCTCGGAAAATGATCTGGCGGAGCTGGAGCGCGCGGTGGCCGCCGCGGGCTTCAACCCGCACCGCGCCGTCCCGGCCTTCCTCGGCGCCAAGCTGATCGCCGTCGTCCTGCTGCCGCTGCTCGGCTGGGGGCTGGCCGAATTCACCGGCGGCGGCCAGCGCATCTGGCTGATGCCGGCGGGAGGGCTCGTGCTCGGCATCCTGGCGCCGGGTTGGGTGGTGGCGGCGCTGCGCCGCCCCTATGTCGCGGCGCTTTCGGGCGGCCTGCCGGATGCGCTGGACCTGCTGGTGGTCTGCGCCGAGTCCGGCCTCGGCCTGGATAGCGCGGTGGAGCGCGTGGCGCGTGAAATGGAGTTCTCCAACCCCGCCATCGCGCTGGAACTCTCGCTGCTGGCCCAGGAGCTGCGCATGCTGCCCGACCGTGGCGCCGCGCTGATGCGGCTGGGCGAGCGCACCGGCATCGAAAGCTTCCAGCGCCTCTCCGCCACCCTGTCGCAGACCCTGCGCTACGGCACGCCGCTGGCGCAGGCGCTGCGCGTGCTGGCCGGCGAGATGCGGCAGGAGCGCATGATCCGGCTGGAGGAGCGCGCCGCCCGCCTGCCGGCCCTGCTGGTGCTGCCGCTGATCCTGTTCATCCTGCCCTGCCTGTTCATCGTGCTGATCGGCCCCTCGGCCATCCGCCTCATCGCCCAGTTCTCGGGAAGCTAAGGGAGAACCGCATGCTTCGCCTCTCGCACGGTCTGGCCTTGGCTTCCCTGCTGCTCTCCGCCGGCTGCGCCACCTCGGGCGGACGCGACGAGATCGCGAGCCGGTTGAAGGTTGCCGCCGTCGCCGAGCGATCGGGGCAGGGCGACGTCGCTCTGTCGCTCTACGCGGCGGCGGCCGACCAGGCGCCGGACCGGCCCGAGGTCCAGCGACGCTATGCCCATGCCCTGCTGGCGCACGGCCAGCCTGGCCAGGCCATGGAGGTCCTCCAGCAGGCGCTGCGAAAGAATGCCGGCGATCCGGACCTACTGGCGGAGGCGGGGCGCGTCCAGCTTGCCCTGGGGCAGGCCGAGCCGGCGCTGGCCACCTACCAGGCCTTGTTGCGCAAGGCGCCGCAGAACGTCGCGGCGCTGAACGGGCAGGGCGTGGCGCTCGATCTGCTCGGCCGGCATGGCGAGGCGCAGCAGAGCTACCGCGCGGTGCAGGCCCTCTCGCCCGGGGACGTGGCGGCAGGGAACAACCTCGCGCTCTCCACCCTGCTCGAAGGCCGTGCCGCCGCCGCCGCCGCGCTGTTCGGCGCGGTGGACCAGCCGGGCGCGCCGGAGCGGGTCCGGCAAAACCGCGCCATCGCGCGCGCGGCGGCGGGCGAGACGGCCGAGGACCCCTCGGTGCAGGCGCTGGCCGCCGCGCTGCGCTGAGCGGCCGGCCTCCTCAGGCCGCCCGCCGCATCCGCCGAGCCAGCATCTCGCCGATCATCACGCAGGTGAAGTGCAGGTTCGCCCGGCAGTCGGTCGGCATGATCGAGGCATCGGCCACCCGCAGGCCGCGCACGCCGCGCACGCGGAGGTCCGGGTCCACCACGCCGCGCGGGTCCTCATGGGCGGTCATGCGGCAGGTGCCGGCGGCGTGCTGGATGTCGCCGGCCTGTTCCAGCATCAGCGCATCCAGCTCGTCATCGGGCAGGGCGGCGGCCTGCGTCATGTCCAGGCCGGTGTCCCCGAAGGTCGCGGCCGTCACGATGCGCTGCACGGGCGCCATCGCCGTCAGCCGGGCCAGGCGCCGGACCCCGTCGCGCAGCCGCAGCCGGTCGGCGGGGTGGTCGAGCATGTTCTCCTCCACCTCCGGCTGCGCCTCGGGCGCGGCGGAGACCAGCCGCAGTGTCCCGCGCGAGAAGGCGTCGTAGAGCGCGACGCCGATGCCGCCGGCCGGGGAGGGTTCCTCGCCAGGCGGCAGGTTGCGGTGATTATAGGCCACCATGATCATGTCGCGCTCGCCGCCACCGCCGAGGCCGCTGCTGTAGGTCAGGCAGCAATTGGTGTGGCGGGCATCGTGGCCCCGCGCGCGGTGCTCCGGCCGCAACGCCAGGCTGGCGCGGAGGATGGGGTGGTCCATGAAGTGCTGGCCGACCGAGGGCTGGTCGTGCAGCACCGGGATGCCGAGGGCCGCCAGCGCCGCGGCCGGCCCGATGCCGGATCGCATCAGGATGGCCGGGCTGTGGATGGCGCCTGCGCAAAGCACCACCTCGCGCGCTGCCAGCTCCTGCCACGCGCCACTGCCCTCGAAGCGCACACGGACGCCGCGCGCCGTGTTGCCGTCGAACAGCACGCGGTCCACCAGCGCACCACCGCGGATCTCCAGGTTGGGTCGGCCACGTGCCGGCTCCAGGTAGCCGTCATTGGTGGTGACGCGCTGCCCGTTGCGGCCGTTGATGGGATGGCAGGAGACCCCTTCGCCCTGCGGTGCGTTCTGGTCCGGCTTCCAGGAATAGCCGGCCGCCAGCGCCGCCTCCCGGAAGGCCAGGTCCACCGCGCCCCATTCGGCCAGCGGCGTACGATGCACCGGCAGCGGCCCGCCGCGCCGGATTCCGGGCGCGGTCCCGGTCTCGGCGTCATCCTCGATCGCGTCGAAGATCGGCAGCACCTCGGCGGCCGACCAGCCCTCGCAGCCCGCCTCCGCCCAGGCATCGAAGGCCGCCGGCACGCCACGGATGGCGATCTGCGCATTCACCGTGGATGAGCCCCCGAGCGCCTTGCCGCGCCAGTAGAAGCGCGGCTGCTGCGCCCTTGTGCGGCGCGCCATGAGTTCCGGCCACTGCCACTCGGCCTGGTGCGCGGGGCTGTGCATGAACGGAATGATATTGGCGCTTCGCAGGGCCGCCGGCGCCTCGGCGCTGCGCCAGTCACGTCCGGCTTCCAGTAGCAGCACGCGGCGGGAGGGGTCCTCCGAGAGGCGCGCGGCGAGCGGCGCTCCGGCTGAACCCGCGCCGACCACAATCACATCATGCATGGAGCATGTTTCCCCGAACTTCCTGGACGAATGGTCGGCCCAGGCTACGCTGCTCGCCGCAGCGGCGCGAGGGGCCGGAGCCCAGCCTGCCGGCTCAGTCGGAGTCCAGCTCCATCAGTTGCGCCGCCTTCAGCGCCGCCTCGCGCGAGGGCGGGACGATGACTTCCACCCGCGCCGTCATCAGCACGACGCTGATCACCTTCGCGATCCATTCGATATGCAGTTCGCGGGAGAACCAGAAGGCTTCATCCGGGCGCCCGGATGCTGCTGCCGCACTCGCGCGGGCCTCGTTGAGGAGGTCGCGCAGCGCCGTGCGCATCCGTTCGCCGGTCATGGCCCGCCGACAGTCCAGCACGGCACGCTCGGCACCCTGGAAGGCCAGGCTGGCCTCCGGGCCGCGACGACGGAGCCGCGCCTCCTCCAGCGTGTCATCGAGCAGGAGGTTCAGGAAGTCCCGGATCAACATCGCCGCTCACCTTGGCCTGTCCCATCAAGGTGGGGGAGGGGCGTTCGGTCCCGCAAGCATGGGCGCGGGGTCACAGGAGCGGAACCTGCCAATTCGGCGTGACTTCTGGCCTGGCGCTGAGCAATGCCGGCCGACCTGCGTCGCCTGCCGGCCGCCACACGGCCAGGCACAGGTCCTGTCCTACAATGGGACAAGGATCTTGCGCCTTCGGGAAAGCTGTTCGTATTCTGTATACCGACTTCGCCACCCGGCCAAAACTGAGGAAGACGTCCATGGTTGAAATCTCTCGCCGCGCGGCTTTTGCCGCTGCAGCCGGCCTGGCCATGCCCTGGGTTGCCGCCCCGGCTCATGCCCAGACCACCCGTATCCGCTTCGCCCATCCGCACCCCGAGAGCGACAGCTGGCACCGTGCCGCGCTGCTCTTCGGCAAGATGCTGAAGGAGCGCTCGGACGGCGCCATTCAGGTCCAGGTCTTCGCCAATGGCGCGCTGGGCAGCGACCCCACCATCATCTCCGCCGCGCGCGGCGGCACGCTGGACATCGCGCTCACAGGGAACCCCTACTTCACCGGCCTGGCCCCGAAGCTGAACGTGCTCGATCTCCCCTTCCAGTTCCGCGACCGCAAGCACGTCGCGGCGGTGCTGGATGGCGCGATCGGCGACAAGCTGAAGCCAGAGCTGGAGCCCTCGGGGCTGGTGGTGCTGGGCTTCTGGGACATCGGCTTCCGCAACCTGACCAACTCCCGCCGCCCGGTGAAGACCGCCGCCGACATCCAGGGGCTGAAGATTCGCACCACCCCCAACCCGGCGCATATCAAGGCCTTCCAGCTCCTCGGCGCGAATCCGACGCCGCTCGCCTTCACCGAACTGTTCACCGCGCTGGAGACGCGCACCGTGGACGGCCAGGAGAACCCGACGACGCTGATCCTGAACGCGCGCTTCTTCGAGGTGCAGAAGCATCTCAGCCTCACGCGCCACGCCTACACCGCCGGCATCCTGGCGATGTCGAAGCAGCGGATGGACGCGCTGCCGGAGAAGCAGCGCGAGTTGATCCGCGCGGTCGCCGCCGAGGTCACGCCCAAGCAGCGGCAGATGAACGAGGACGCCGAGCCCACCTCCATTGCCAAGCTGAAGGAGGAGGGCATGGAAGTGGTCGCCGATCCGGACCGCGAGTCCATGGCCAAGGTCGTCGTCGAGCCGGTGCGGGCCGAGTTCACCGCCCAGTTCGGCGCGGAACTGCCCGAGGCCATCCACGCGACCGGCGCCTGAACGCGCCCCCAGCCGGAGAATGCGCGCCATGCGCCTGATCGATCTGTCCATGCCCATCGCGCCGCATTTCCGCTGGCGTCCCGAGATTTCCGTCAGCGGCGACATCGCTGCGGGCGACCAGTTCCGCGTCACCAAGCTGCACACCACCTGCCACGGCTTCAGCCATGTGGACGCGCAAGCGCATATCCTGGCGGATGCGCCCACCATTGAGAGCACGCCCCTTGACCGCGTGGTCGGCCCTGCGCGCATCTTCAACCTGCGCGCCGCGCCGGACAACGCCGCCATCGACGCCGCCCGCCTCCGCGCTGCCGATCCCGGCGGTGCGGAGGGCGAGATCCTGCTGCTTTCCGCCGGCTGGGACGGCCGGCGCGACCGCAACACCCGCGAGTTCTGGACCGAATCCCCCTGGCTGACGCGCGACGCGGCCGAATACCTCGCCACCCTGAAGCCGACTGCGGTGGCCTTTGATTTCCCGCAGGACTTCCCCATCCGCCTTCTGCTGGACAAGCAGGAGGTGCCTTTCGACCAGCATGTGACGCATGACGTGCTGCTGCGCCACGGCGTGACGCTGATCGAGTATCTCATCAAGACCACGGCGCTGGAGGGCAGCCGCACCTTCCTCTGCGCCGCACCGCTGCTGATCCCGGGCGCCGACGGCGCGCCGGCGCGGGTCTTCGCCATCGAAGGCCTGCCGACATGATCGCACGCCTGGCCCGGCTCTCGGACCAGGTCCTCACCCTGGCCGAGTGGCTGTTGGTGCTGGCATTGGGCGTCATGGTGGTGATGGTCTTCGGCAATGTGGTGCTGCGCTATGCCTTCAACTCCGGCATCACCGTCACCGACGAGGTCTCGCGTCTGCTTTTTGTCTGGCTGACCTTCCTCGGCGCGGTGGTGGTGCTGCGCCAGGGCGGCCACCTCGGCTTCGACCTGGTGACGACGGCACTTCCCAAGGCCGGCAAGCGTGTCTGCCGCATCGTCTCTGATCTGCTGATCCTGGTCTGCTGCGCCGTCTTCCTGCGGGGCTCCTGGGAGCAGGCTGCGCTGAACATGGGCAACCTGGCGCCCGTCTCCGGCTTGCCGCTGGGTTGGACCTATGCCTCCGCCGTGGTGGCGGGCGTCGGGCTGAGCCTGCTGACCATCGCCGACCTGATCGCCGCGCTGACGGGCCAAGAGCCGCCTGAACGTCACGTGGAAGGGGAGGCCGGCGCGTGACGCTCTTCATCTTCGCCGCCTCCCTCCTGGCCGCGATGGCGGTGGGCATGCCCATCGCCTTCGCGCTGATGGCCTCCTCGCTGGCGCTGATGTGGCACCTGGACCTGTTTCAGCCGCAGGCCATGGCGCTTCAGATGTTGAACGGCGCCGACAGCTTCGCGCTGCTCGCCATTCCCTTCTTCATGCTGGCGGGCGAGGCGATGAACGCCGGCGGCCTCTCCCGCCGCTTGGTACATCTGGGCATGGCGCTGGTCGGGCATGTGCGCGGCGGGCTGGGCTACGTCGCGATCGTCGCGGCTATTTTCCTCGCCTCGCTCTCCGGCTCGGCGGTGGCGGACACGGCGGCGCTGGCGGCGGTGCTGATGCCAGTGATGCGGCAGGCCGGGCATGACGTGCCACGCTCCGCCGGCCTGATGGCGGCGGGCGGCATCATCGCCCCCGTGATCCCGCCCTCGATCGGCTACATCGTCTTCGGCGTGACGGCGAACACCTCCATCACCGCCCTGTTCCTGGCTGGCGTCGTGCCGGGCATCGTGATGGGCCTGGCGCTGGCGATCACCTGGGCCATCGTCGCGCGGCGTGAAAATTCCGCCGTGATGCCCGTCATGAGTGGGAAGGAGCGGCTGGCGGCGCTGCGTGACGCGGCGCTGGCGCTGGTGCTGCCGGCGATCATCATCGGTGGTCTGAAGTTCGGCATCTTCACGCCGACCGAGGCCGCCGTGGTGGCCGCGGTCTATGCGCTTTTCGTCGGCATGGTGGTTTATCGCGAGCTGAAGCCACGCGACCTGCCGAAGGTGATGCTGAGCGCGATTCGCACCAGCGCGGCGGTGATGTTCCTGGTCGCCGCCGCCTCGGTCTCGGCCTATCTCATCACCATCGCCGATATCCCCGGCGAGGTGCGCAACATCCTTGAGCCCTTCATGGGCGAGCGTATCAGCCTGATGCTGGCCATCATGCTGCTGGTCGTCATCGTTGGCACGGCGCTGGACTTCATCCCGACCATCCTGATCCTCACGCCGGTGCTGATGCCCATCGTGCGCGAGGCGGGCATCGACCCCGTCTATTTCGGCGTGCTGTTCATCCTGAACTGCGCCATCGGGCTGCTGACACCGCCCGTCGGAGCGGTGCTGAACGTGGTCTGCGCGGTGGCGAAGGTCCGCATGGGCTCGGTGATCCGCGGCGTCATGCCCTTTCTCGCCTCCCAGCTCGTGGTGCTGCTGGCGCTGACGCTGATGCCCTGGCTGGTGCTCGGCCCGCTGCGCTGGCTGCGCTGAACCGGGGAGGGCAGGCCGTGCGGCCTGCCCTCCCGCGCCTCACGGCGTGATGGCGACCTTCAGCACCCCGTCTCGCTGGTGGCTGAACAGGTCATAGGCTTGCTCGATGCGGTCGAGCGGGAAGCGGTGCGTCACCAGCGGCTTCAGGTCCAGCCGCCCGCCGGCAATCACCTCCAGCAGCCGCCGCATCCGCTCCTTGCCGCCCGGGCAGAGGGTGGTGACGATGCGGTGGTCGCCCAGCCCGGCGGCGAAGGCGTCGAGCGGAATGCGCAGGTCACTGGAATAGACCCCAAGCGAGGAGAGCGTGCCGCCCGGCCGCAGCACGCGCAGCGCCGCCTCGAAGGTGCCCTGGGTGCCCAGCGCCTCAATGGCGACATCCACGCCGCGCCCGTTGGTGATCCGGCGGATCGCCTCCACCGGGTTCTCCTTCGAGAAGTCCACCACGTGGTCGGCGCCAAGCCGCCGCGCCATGTCCAGCCGCTCCGGCACGCGATCCACGGCGATGATGGTGGTGGCGCCCATCAGCTTCGCGCCGCCGGTGGCGCAAAGGCCGATCGGCCCCTGCGCGAAGACCGCCACCGTGTCGCCAATGCGGATATGTCCGCTCTCCGCGCCGCCGAAGCCGGTGGACATGATGTCCGGGCACATCAGCACCTGCTCGTCGGTCAGGCCCTCCGGCACGGGGGCGAGGTTCGCCATGGCGTCCGGCACCAGCACGTAGTCCGCCTGGCAGCCGTCGATGGTGTTGCCGAACTTCCAGCCGCCGAGAGGCTTCCATCCATGCGCGGTGCCGGCGCCGTCCTGCGAACAGAAGCCGCAGAGGCAGGCATTGCTGTGGCCGCTCGGCGTGATGGCGCCGGCGATCGCCCGCTGCCCCTCGCGGTAGCCCTTCACCGCCGAGCCGAGCCGTTCGATCACTCCCACCGGCTCATGGCCGATGGTGAGTCCCTCGGCAACGGGGTACTCGCCCTTGAGGATATGCACGTCAGTGCCGCAGATGGTGGTGGTGGTGATGCGCAGCAGCGCGTCCAGCGGTCCGACCTCCGGCACGGGCTTCTCGCGCAGCTCGATCCGCCCAGGCCGTACGAAGACGGCGGCCTTCATGGTCTTCTGCATGCTCACCTCCCTGGCCATGCCATGCCGGGATACGCCTTCCCGGGGCCTGCGCCCTGATCGAGCGCAGGCTTCACGCCGCCGCGTGCTGCTCCAGCGGAAGCTGGTCGCCCGTCAGGTCGGTGAGCACCTCCTCCTCCGCCGCGAGATGCAGGGCCAGCAGGGCTTCCAGGGCGAAGAGGCTGCGGCGCAGCTCCGGGGCGGCGCCGGACCAACCCTTCTCGTCCCCGGCGAGGGCCAGCAGGGCCGAGATGCGGTCCACCTGGGCCTCGATCTCCGTGTGCATCCGGACCAGCGGCCCCATGGGGTCCCGCCCGCCGAGCCGGCGCGCGGCGGCGGGGTAGAGCGCGGATTCTTCCTGCCGCTGGTGCGGCAGCAGTTCGGCACGCAGCCGCGCCTCCAGCGCCCGCAGCGCCGGCAAGGCGGTGGGCGCCTCGGAGATCGCCTCGCCCGCCTCGCGCAGCGACCCGGCCAGCCGTCGCAGGCTGGCATGTTCGGACATCCGCTCCGTCAGACCCGTCCCCACCGGAACCGGCTCGGGCGCCGCCTCATCACGGCCTGGCCGCAGCGCCGTCAGGGCGAAGAGGATGGCGGCGACGTCAATCGCCTCCTGCAGGACGGCACCGGCCAGCGGCGTCAGCAGTCCAGCCGCGGCGGCGACCATCGCCGTGCCCGAAAGCCCCATGCCCAGGCCGATGGCCTGGAGCGCGATGCGCCGCGAGCGGCGGGCGATGGCGATCGCCTCGGCGGCACGGTCCAGCCGGTCCACCAGCAGCACGACGTCCCCCGCCTCGGCGGCGGCTGCGGTCCCATGGGCACCCATGGCGATGCCGATATCGGCGGCGGCGAGGGCAGGGGCGTCGTTCACCCCGTCGCCGATCATGGCCGTGGGTGCCTGCGCCGCCTCCTGCCGGACCGCCTCCACCTTCTCCGCCGGGGAGCGGCCGGCCAGCACCGCATCCAGGCGCAGCGCCGCGCCGATCGGCGCCGCGGCGGCCGCGCGGTCGCCGCTCACCATCACCAGCCGGGTGATGCCCAGGGCCCGCAGCCGCCGCACCGCGCGGGGCGCCTCCGGCCGCAGTCCGTCCGCCATGACGAAGGCGGCGACGGCCCGCCCATCGGCCGCCAGCCAGGCGACGGCGCCCATCGCCGCGGCCACCGAGGCCAGCGCCGTCAGCTGCCCGGCGGGGGCGACGCCCTGCTGCTGGAGGAAAGCCTCGCCGCCCAGCATGACTGCACTCTCCTCGACCATGCCGGACAGGCCGCCGCCGGGCACTTCCACCACCCGTTGGGGCGAGGGCAGGCGCAGGCCGCGCGCCCGCGCCGCCGCGACCAGCGCAGCGGAGACGGGATGCGTCGACCCCTGCGCCAGGGCGGCCGCCAGCCGCAGGGCGGCGTCCCGCCCTATGCCCTGCTCGGTCTCCAGCGTGGCGAGGCGCGGCCGGCCCGGGGTGAGGGTGCCGGTCTTGTCGAACAGCATGGTGCGGGTGCGGGCGAGCCGCTCCAGCGCGCCGCCATCCTTCACCACGATGCCCCGCCGCGCGGCGCGGCCGATCCCAGCCACCAGGGCGACCGGCGCCGCCAGGATCAGCGGGCAGGGCGTGGCCACTACCAGCACCGCCAGCGCCCGCTCGGGCACACCCGCCAGCAGCCAGGCACCGCCCGCCATGGCGGCGGTGACGCCGACGAAGCCAAGTGCCCAGCGGTCGGCGAGCCGCACCAGGGGCGGCCGTGCCTCCGCCGCCGCGCTGGCGAGCCGGACAATGGCGGCATAGGTGCTGGCCGCCGCGTCCGTGCTGGCGCGCATGCGGAAGGCCTGGCCGGCATTCACCGCGCCGCTGCGCAGGGCGGCATCCTGGGTGACGGTGGCGGGCAGTGGCTCGCCGGTCAGCACGCTCTCGTCCAGCATCGCCGCGGCATCGAGCAGGGTGCCGTCGGTGGGCACGGTTTCCCCCGGGCGGATCAGCAGGACGTCGCCCGGGCGGATCACCTCCACCCCAATCTCCTCGATCCTTTCGCCTTCCATCCGGGCGGCACGGCGCGGGGCGCGGGCCATCAGGTCGGAGAGGGCGCGGGTGGCGCGCCCCGCCGCCCAGGCTTCCAGCGCCTCGCCGCCGGTGACCATCAGGGCGATCACCGCGCCTGTCGCGGCCTCTCCGAGCAGCAGCGCGGTCGTCATGGCGGCCAGAGCGATGACGTCCACGCCGAGGCGCCCGCCTGCCAGGGCGCGGAGGACGCCCAGGGCGACATGCACGGCAGCCAGCAGCGCCACGGCGGACCAGGCGATGCGCGCGGCCTCGCTTTGGCCGAACAGCCAGAGGCCCAGTCCGGCGGCGGCCCCGGCCAGCGCCGCCAGCAGCAGGAGGAAAGGCCGCAGCCGGCCGAGGGCGGCCCTGCCAGCGGCGCGCGGGGCGCTCATTCGGTTCCTGCCACGGCCGGCGCCACCGCATTGTCCGCGACGATGCGTCCGTCCACCACCTCGATGATCCGATCGCAGCGCCGGGCCAGGCGGGGATCATGCGTGACGATCAGGAAGGCCGTGCCGTGCGCCAAGTTCACCTCCCGCATCAGGGCGAAGACGCCATCGGCGCTTTTGGTGTCGAGATTGCCGGTCGGCTCGTCGGCCAGCACCAGGCCGGGGTTCATCGCCAGCGCGCGGGCGATCGCCACCCGCTGCTGCTGGCCGCCGGAGAGATTGCCCACGCGGTTGTCCTTCCAGGGCAGCAGGCCCACGCGCTCCAGCAGGGCCTCCGCCGCAGGGCGCATCCTGTCGTCAGCCCGTCCGTGGTCCAGCAGCAGCGGCATCATGACGTTCTCCGCGGCGGTGAAGGCGCCGATCAGGTGATGGTACTGGAAGACGAAGCCGATGCTGTGGCCGCGCAGATGGGTCAGCGCCGCATCGTCCAGCGCCCGTGTGTCATGGCCCTCGATGATGAGCCGCCCCGCCGTCGGCCGGTCGAGCAGGCCGATCAGGTTGAGCAGGGTGCTCTTGCCCGAGCCGGAGGGGCCGATCAGCGCGCAGAACTCGCCCCGCCGCAGCACCAGGTCGATGCCGTGCAGCACCTCCACCTCCAGCGGCGTGCCGGGGTTGAAGGACTTGCGGATGCCCTCCAGGCGCAGCACCTCGGCGGGGGGAGTGGTGTCAGCCACGGATCGCCACCACCGGATCGAGCCGCGCGGCGCGCAGGGCGGGCGCCACGGCGGCGAGCACGCCGGTCAGCGCGGCGACGCCCATGGCGGAGAGGAACAGCTCGGGCTGGATGACCAGCGGGAACAGCTCGCTGCCATTGGCCTGCCGCGCCCAGCGGTGCCACAGCACCAGCGCCGCGAAGCCCAGCGCCGAGCCGCTCAGCGAGCCCAGCAGCCCGAGCACCCCGCCCTGGATCAGGAAGACGCGCAGGATCTGCCCGCGCGTGCCGCCCATCGCCCGCAGGATGCCGATCTCGCGCGAGCGCTGCACGACGGAGACCACCAGCACGCTGGCGATCCCCAACGCCACCGAGAGTCCGACGGAGAGGCGGATCACGGTATTGGCCGTCCGCTGCGCGTTGACGGCGGTGAAGAACTCCATGTTGGTGCGGATCCAGCTGTCGGCGCGCACGCCGGTCGCGCCCTGGATGGCCTGGGCCATGGTCTCGGCCGCATAGACGTCCCGCACCCCCAGTTGCAGGCTGGTCACGCCACCGATCAGGTTGAGCAGGCTCTGCGCCGTGCGCAGCGCCACATAGGTGCTCCGCTCGTTGACCTGCCGGTTGCCGAGGTCGAACAGCCCGCTGATGGTCAGCACCGCGTTCCGCCCGGTTCCGGCGGTGACGCGCAGCTTGTCGCCGAGGGAGACGCCCAGCTCCGTCGCGAGGTCGGTGCCGATGATGATCTCGTCGTTCAGCAGGCGGGGCTGCCCGGCGACGATGCTCTCCGGCAGCTTGACGATGCGGAAATAGCTCTCCGGCTCCACGCCGGTGAGGGTGATGGAACGGCTTGCCTCGCCGCGCAGCGCGAGCGCCGCTCCGGCGGCGACCGGTGAAGTCGTGATGACGCCGGGCGTCGCCGCCATCTGCATCTGCACCGCCTGCCACTGGTCGACGGAGCGGAGACGCTGGGTCGGGCGCTGGATCACGGCATCCTCGACGATGCCCGGACCCCCGCGCAGCGGCCGCGCCACCTCGTCCGGCGGCTGCAGCACGATCTGCGCCTGGGCATTGAGAACGCGGCGCAGGAAGTTGCCCTGCAGCCCTGTCAGCAAGGCCGACATGAAGACGATCACGCCGACGCCGATGGTGACGCCGGCAAGGATGAAGATCGTCTGCATCCACCCCTCGCGCAGGAAGCGCAGGGCGACGATCCACTCGAAGGGCAGCCAGCGGCTCATTGCGGCGCCACCCGCACGCGCCCACCATCCGCCACCCCGGCATCGGCGGGGAGGACGCGGTCGCCCTCCCGCAGGCCCTCCAGAACCTCGACCTGGCGCGGCCCGCGCAGCCCGATCCGCACCGGCTGCCGGCGCGCATGGCTGCGCTCGACCTTCATCACCCAGGGGCTGTCGGTTGCCGCGTCGTGCACGGCGGTGGCGGGAAGGACGAGCGTCTCTGCCCGCTCGGCGACGGCGACGTCCACCGAGACGGTCATGTCCTGCCGCAGGTAGGCCGGTGGCGAGGGCACGTCGAGCTTGGCTTCCACCGAGGCGCGGTCCGGGTCCACCGCTGGGTTGATGTAGGCCAGTTCCGCCGAGAAGCGCCGGTCCGGGTAGGCGTCCGCCGAGGCCAGGGCATGCTGCCCGAGCGCCAGGAGGCCGAGGTTCTTCTCGTCGATCTGCACCACGATCTGCGTCTCGCCGGCAGGCGAGAGCGCCATCAGCACCTGCCCGGGCTGCACCACCCAGCCTGGCTCGACGTTGCGGCTGATCAGGGTGCCGGCCACCGGCGCGCGGATCAGCGTGTAGGCGAGGCGGGACTGCGCCACCTGCAGCGCCGCCCGGGCCTGCCGCAGCGCCGCCTCCGCCGCCGCGTGTTCCGTGCCGCCAGGTCCATTGGCGGCGGCCTGGAACTGCGCGGAGCGGGCCAGCGCCTGCGCCACGTCGAGCGCCCTCCGGGTGTTCTCCAGCTCGGCCTGGGTCTGGAAGCCGCTGGCATGCAGCCGCGCCGCGCGGTCGTATTGCTGCTGCGCGTTCAGCAGGGTGGCCTGGGCCTGCCGCAGGTTCTCCTCCGCCATGGGAAAGGTCACCTCGGTCATCTGCCGCAGCCGGGCCTCGGCCTGCACCATGGCGCCCTCGGCCTGCTCCACGCCGGCGCGCAGCTCGTGATCCTCCAGCGTGATGAGCAGTTGCCCGGTCCCCACGGCCTGTCCTTCCTCGACCGGCACGCCCGCGACCGCACCGGTGATCTGGCTGCCGATGTTCACCCGGTGCGGCGTTTCCACCCGGCCGCTGGCCACCAGCGTCTGCACCAGGGCGCCGCGTTGCACCGTCTCGGCCTGGACCACCGGCCCAAGCAGGCGTGGCACGATGACCAGGCCCGCACCGGCCAGCAGCGCCGCCAGTGCCAGCAGGCGCCGCCATGCCGCCCGCAGGCGCAGGAGGGCAGGCGAGCCGCCATGGACCGCCGGCGGCGGCCGGCCGCGCCCCAGAGGGGGCGGGGCGGCGGGAGGCGCGGGCGACGGGGCAGCGGGAGGCGTCGGTGCCTCCCGCGCCTCGGCGACTTCGGAGCTGAGCGCGGGCTCGGCCGGCATGGTGCATC
Organism: Roseomonas sp.; assembly: GCA_035556695.1. Classification (GTDB taxonomy): domain Bacteria; phylum Pseudomonadota; class Alphaproteobacteria; order Acetobacterales; family Acetobacteraceae; genus Pseudoroseomonas. The sequence goes on along the minus strand of DATMFR010000014.1, from coordinate 108,596 downwards.
CTTCATGCCCCGGCCAGGAGGGCGGAGCGCGCCAGCTTACCTTGCGGCCGGATGTCCGGAGCCGCATTGAGGAAGGTCAGCTTCCCCCCGCTCAGCGCAGAACCTCGAAGAACTTGGTTTCCTCGTCGAGGCGCAGGTATTCGCGGGCCCGGAAATCGGAGCGCGACACGATGCCGCGCACCCGGCCCTGTTCGCAGATCGGCAGGTGGCGGAAGCCGCCGTCGTTGAACAGGCGCAGCGCGTCCATCGCGTCCTGCTCCGGTGCCAGGGTGATCGGATCACGCGTCATGGCGCGGCGCAGCTGCGTGTGCGCCCCGTCGCATCCTTCGGCGAGGCAGCGCACCGCATCCCGCCCGGTGAAGATGCCGGACAGCCGGTTATGGTCCTCGACCACGAGCACCGCGCCGACGCGCCGCTTGTGCATGGCGGCGCAGGCCTCGGCGATGGTGGCTTCCGGCCCCATCATCAGGGGCCGCTGGTCCCGGACGATCTCGCCCATCGTGCGCTCGTGCATGGCGCTCCTCCTCCTGACCGGCTGGACCTACACGGGCGCGCGTCGGGCCGCCCTGATCCGGCGCAGCGCTTACCGTCATCTCATCCGCGGCCCGCTCCAGGCGTCAGTGGGACATGAGGACGGGCACGGTCATCTGCCGGAGCAGCGTGCGGGTCACGCCGCCGAGCACCATCTCCCGCAGGCGGGAATGGCCATAGGCGCCTATGACCAGGAGGTCGGCCGAGAGTTCGGCCGCGCGGTTGAGCAGCATGTCGCCATCGCTGACCTCCGGGACGACGCTGTGCTCCACCTCCACCTGAATTCCGTGGCGCGCGAGGTGCAGGGCGATGTCGGCGCCAGGCTCGGCACCATGCCCGCTGAGCCCCTGGCGCGGATTGACGGCGAGCACCGTCGCACCCTCCGCCCGGGCGAGCAGCGGCAGCGCGTCGTTCACCGCGCGCGCCGCCTCGCAGCTGGCATTCCAGCCGATCAGCACGCGGCGGCCAAGGCTTTCGAACCGCCCGGCATAGGGCACCACCAGCGCCGGACGGCCGGAGGCGAACAGCACCGCCTCGATCAGCGCATTGGCCGCCGGCTGGTCACCCTCCGGGGCCGCCTGACCGACCACCGCCAGGTCCGCATAGCGAGCGTGCAGCGCGAGCAGCCCCGGCGCCAGCCCCTCCACCAGCCGCCACTCGCCGGCCAGGCCGTCCTGCCGCAGCCGCTCCTCGAAGAGGCGCTGCACCTTCGCCGCCTCGGCCAGCATGTCCTGCCGCAGGTTTTCCAGCAGGTCGGCCAGCATCGCCGCGCCGCCGGCATCCGCGGTCGCCATCGCCGGCAGCATCACATCCACCGTGAAGAGGCCGGTCAGATGCGACTCGTGCTGTCGTGCCAGGGCGGCGGCCAGCTGCAGCCGGGCCTCGCAGGCCGCGCTCGCATCGAGATGCACGAGAATGTCCTTCAGTCGCATCCTGTCCTCCTGGCCACCGGGGGCTGCCGCCTTGCTCGACCCGTGGCGCTGCGCCGCGGGATCCGCAGCAGCCTAGGCGCTGCCCGGTGCGGTGCCCTGATCGACATCAGCCGGGGTGGCCGGTCGGTGTGTTAAGGTCGCGGCGGCAGCGGTGGCCCGGACACCGTGCCGCTGCGGAGCCGCTTGCGCGTTTGTGAAGGAGGATGGAATGCCCGACGACCCGCGGCACGACCTTGAGCAGCGCATCCGGGAGCGCGCCTATGAGCTGTGGCTGCAGGCGGGCCGGCCGGAGGGAAGGGCGGAGGCGCACTGGCGGGAGGCTCGTGCCGCGCTGGAAGCCGAGGAGCGCGAAACAAGGGAGCGCCAGCTCGACCGCGAGGATGAGGACAGCTTTCCCGCCAGCGATCCCCCCTCCCATACCGGCATCATCGGAGAGCGGATGACCTGAGGCCGGGGCGCGGGATTGCGGGTGGGTACCTGGCAGGGCGAATCGCCGAAGTAAGACGAATCTCGCGATTGTGGCGGCGCGGGCTGCGCTTTATGGTCCGGCCGTTTGATCCCTGCCCGAGGAGCGACCCTTTGCCCGATACCCAAGTTGCCGCCCGGCTCCTCACGCAGAACGAGGCGACGATCATCGCCGAATGGCTGCGGCTGCAGGAGGTAGGAAGCGGGCTCGGCAGCGGCCGTATCTCCAGCGCGGAGCTACGGGTTCAGTGTGACCGCTTCCTGACCCTGCTGCGCCGCGGCCTCGCGGACGGGGGTGAGGCCGTGCAGGACGCCGCCTTCACGGAACTGCGCGACATGCTGCGCGACCTCTCGCGCAGCCGCGCCATCCAGGGCTTCACGCCGACGGAGACGGCGACCTTCGTTTTCGCGCTCAAGGAGGTCCTGTTCGGCCTGCTGCAGCAGGACGCAGCCACGGCCTGGGTGCTCAGCCGGCTGCTCGATGGCCTGGGCCTCTACACCTTCGAGAGCTATCAGCGCGCGCGCGAGGAGGTCATCGTCCGTCAGCAGCGCGAGATCGCCGAGCTCTCCACCCCCGTCGTCAAGCTGTGGGACGGCGTGCTGGCCCTGCCGCTGATCGGTACTCTCGACAGCGAGCGCACGCAGGTGGTGATGGAGAACCTGCTGCAGAACATCGTGGATCTGAACGCCGAGATCGCGATCATCGACATCACCGGCGTACCAACGGTGGACACGCTGGTGGCGCAGCACCTGCTGAAGACCATCGCCGCCGCCCGGCTGATGGGAGCGGACTGCATCATCAGCGGCATCCGTCCGCAGATCGCGCAGACCATGGTGCATCTCGGCGTGGACCTGAACGTCGTCACCAAGGCTTCGCTGGCCGATGCCTTCGCCCTCGCCCTGCGCCGTGTCGGGCAGAGCGTGACCCGCCCCGCGCTTGCTACGCGCACCGGCGCATGAACCGCATCCCAATCCTCCGGCTGGGCAAGGCGCTGCTGGTCACCATCCAGGTGGACATGCATGACGAGCTTGCCCTGGCGCTGGAAGAGGATCTGACGCAGAAGATCTGGGCCACCGGCGCGCGCGGCGTGCTGATCGACATCTCCGCGCTGGAGGTGGTGGACAGCTTCATCGGCCGCATGCTGCACGCCATCGCCTCGGTCTCGCGTGTGCTGGATGCCGAGACGGTCGTGGTGGGAATGCGCCCCGCCGTCGCCATCACCCTCGTGGAACTGGGGTTGGAGCTCCCGGGCATCCGGACGGCCCTCGACGTCGAGCGCGGCATGGCACTGCTCAGCCGTCGGGACGATGAGGGGGCGGAGGGAGACATTGAGCGGCGGTGACCTGCGGGAGATCCGCTCCTCCGACGACGTTGTGCGGGTGCGCCAGGAGGTGCGTGCCCGCGCCCAGGCGTTGGGCTTCAGCCTCGTCGATCAGACCAAGATCGTGACAGCGGCGAGCGAGCTGGCACGCAACGCGCTGGACTATGGCGGTGGCGGCACGGTGCGCTTCGTCGAGGTGCGCAACGGCGCGCGTGCGGGGCTGCGGCTGGAATTCGAGGACCAGGGGCCGGGCATCCCCGACATCGATCAGGCGCTGCGCGACGGCTTCACCACCGGGCGCGGCCTGGGCCTGGGGCTCGGCGGCGCGCGCCGGCTCTCCAACGAATTCGAGCTCGTGTCGCAACCCGGCCAGGGAACGCGCGTCACCATCACGCGTTGGAAGTGATGCGGACCCACCGGAAAGGCGTAGACGCGCCATGACTATGCAGGCCTTGGCGGTGGAGGACCCGAGCGGCGTGGCCGCGGCACGGCGGGAGATCGTTGCCCTGGCCACGGAGAAGGGGATGGGTGAGGCCAGGCTCGGCGCCGTGGCGTTGGTGGCGACCGAAATGGCCACCAACCTCCTGAAGCATGCCGGCCGCGGCACGCTGCTGGCCGGCGCCTATGGCAGTCTGCCGGGTGCTGTCGGTGCGGACGAGGGCGGGATTGAGCTGATTGCCCTGGACCGCGGGCCCGGCATGGCCGATGTCGCGGCCTGCCGCCGCGACGGGTTCTCGACCGCTGGCAGCGCCGGACAGGGCCTGGGCGCCATCGCCCGGCAATCGGCCCTGTTCGAGGTCTTCTCCCGCCCCGGTCAGGGCACGGCGATGCTGGCGCGCATTCCTCGCCGCCCGCGCGGCGCCCCCACGCCAGGGCCGGAATGGGGCGCGGTTTCGGTGGCCCTGGCCGGGCAGGAGGTCTGTGGGGACGCCTGGGGCATCCGCGCCCTGCCGGATGGATTGGAGATGGTGGTGGCAGACGGGCTGGGGCACGGGCCGGCCGCCGCCCAGGCCGCCGCCGCGGCGCTGCGCTGCTTCTTCGGCCTCGCCGGCCGCCGCCCTGCGGCCATGCTGGAGGCGATGCATGGCGAGATGCGGCCCACCCGCGGCGCCGCCGCCGCCGTTGCGCGGCTGCAGGGGGGCGACGTTACCTTCGCGGGCCTCGGTAACATCGCCGGGGTCGCGCTCGCTGGCGGCGAGATGCGTCGGATGGTGTCCATGAACGGCACGCTGGGCCATGCCGCGCGTCGGTTCCAGGAATTCACTTCCAGCCTGCCGAAGCCGCCGCTGCTGGTGCTGCACTCTGACGGCATTGGAAGCGGCTGGCGGCTGGAGGACTATCCCGGCCTCTCCGTGCTTCATCCAAGCTTGATCGCGGGGGTGCTCTACCGCGACTTCGGCCGGCCGCGCGACGATGCGACGGTGCTGGTGGCACGATGGTGGGCAAGCGAATGACCGAGACGCTGCTCTTCGTCCTCCCCCTGCAGCGCGAGGTGGAGGTGGCCGCCGCCCGCCAGTACGCGCGTCATCTCGGAGAGATGCTGGGCCTGGAACCGCGTGGCCAGACGCGCTTCGCCACGGCGGTGTCGGAGGTGGCGCGCCACGCGGTGCGGCAGGGCGGCGGCGAGGTGCGCTTCCTGCTGCTCGGCGGCCCAGAGGCCGCGCTCTGCGCCACGATCCGGCACGCCGCGTCACGGCCGGGCGCCGCCCCCCATCGTGCGAGCGGTCCGCTAAGCGGCATCGAGGCCGCTCAGCGCCTGGCGGATAGCCTGCATCAGGACATCCTGCCGACAGGCGAGCACCAAGTTCGGCTGACCATCCTCCTGCCGCCTCGCGCGGTCCCCCCGCTGCCGGAGGAGATCGTCCGCCGCCTGGGTAAGGAGCAGATCGCCGACCCCCACCGCGCGCTGCATGAGCAGAACATCGAGTTGATCCGCAGCCTGGACGAGCTGCGCCAGCGCCAGGAGGAGATGGTCCGGCTCAATTCCGAGCTGGAGGACACCAATCGCGGTGTCGTCGCGCTGCATGCCGAGCTGGATGAGCGCGCCGAGGCGTTGCGCCGCGCCAGCGAGCTGAAGTCGCGTTTCCTCTCCAACATGAGCCATGAGTTCCGCACGCCGCTGAACTCCATCCTCGCGCTGTCCCGCCTGCTGCTCGAACACGCCGACGGGCCGCTGACGGCGGAGCAGGAGAAGCAGGTTCAGCTGATGCGCCGCTCGGCCGAGAACCTGATGGAGATGGTGGACGACCTGCTCGACCTGGCCAAGGTGGAGGCGGGCAAGGTGACGTTGCGTCCCGCGATGTTCTCGGTGGCGGAGCTACTCGGCGGCTTGCGCGCCTCGCTGCGGCCGTTGCAGCCGAACGGCACCGTGGAACTGGCCTTCGAGGACGCCGCCGGCCTGCCGGCGCTCTATGCGGACGAAGGCAAGGTGGCGCAGATCCTGCGCAACTTCGTCTCCAACGCGCTGAAATTCACCCGGTTCGGCACAGTGCGCGTGAGCGCCGCGCTGCAGGGTGAGACGATGGTCTTCACCGTGGCCGATACCGGCATCGGCATCGCGCCTGAGGATCTCGACCGGATTTTCGATGAATTCTCGCAGGTCGAGAGCGCGCAGCTCTCGGGTGGGGGAAGGACGCGGCACAAGGGCACCGGCCTCGGCCTGCCGCTGTCGCGCCGCCTCGCGGAACTGCTGGGCGGGCGCATCACCGTGGAGAGCCGGCTCGGCCAGGGTTCGGTGTTCCGCCTGCACCTGCCGCTCGGCCTGCCGCTGCAGCCCGAGGCGTCCTTGCCCGTCGCGCCGGCCGCCGCGCCGGTCCTGGTCATCGATGACGACGAGAGCTTCCGCTACGTCTTCCGCCAGTGGATCAGCGAACTCGGCTACCCCGTGATCGAGGCGCCGGGCGGGCGGGAGGGGCTGGCCATGGCCCGCGCCGCGCGGCCGCAGGCGATCATGCTCGACCTGCAGATGCCGGATCTGGACGGTTTCGCCGTGCTGCGCGGCCTGGCCGAGATGTCGGAGACGCGTTCGATTCCCGTGGTGATCGCCACGGCCTCGGTGATCGATGCGGAGTTGCGGGCCATGCTGCCCGAAGGGGCGTTTCTGCTGCCAAAGGAGAGTCTTGGCCGCGACGCCATCGCGCAGGTTCTGCGGCGCATCCTGCCGGGAGGGGTGGAGGAGGCACGGGTATGACCGAGGCGGAGGCGCTGATCCTCAACGTCGATGACGACGAGGCCGGACGCTATGCCAAGACGCGCATCCTGATGCGCGCCGGCCTGCGCGTCGCCGAGGCCGCCACCGGCGCCGAGGCGCTGGAGAAGGTCGCCGCGCTGGGGCCTGCGCTGGTGCTGCTCGACGTCAGGCTGCCGGATATCAACGGCATTGAGGTGTGCCGCCGCATCAAGCGCGACTATCCCACCACCCTGGTGTTGCAGATCTCAGTGGCGATGATCACTGGCGCCGACCGGGTGCGCGGGCTGGAGGGTGGCGCGGATTCCTACCTGACGCAGCCGGTGGCGCCGGAGGAGCTGATCGCCGTGATCCGTGCCCTGCTGCGGATGCAGGCGGCGGAATGGGCGCTGCGCCAGCTCAACGCCACGCTGGAAGCGCGGGTGGCGGAGCGCACCGCCGACCTCGCCGCCGTCAACGAGCGGCTCGTGACGGAGATCGCCGAGCGGCAGCGCGCCGAGGCCATGGCTGAGGCGCTGTACCGCCGCACCCCTCTGCCGCTGCATTGCCTGGACCCTTCCGGCCATCTGCTGATCGTCAGCGACCGCTGGCTGGAATTCTTCGGCTACACGGCGCGCCAGGAGGTAATCGGGCGCCACGTCACCGAGTTCATGCCGCCCGATTCCATTCAGCGGTTCCGCGACGTGGTCTGGCCGATGGTGCTGGCGGGCGAGGGCTTCGACGACGTGGAGCTTCAGCTTCGGCGCCGGGATGGGACGGTGGTGGATGTGCTGGTCACCGTGCGCACCGAGCGCGAGCCCTCCGGGCGTTTCCTGCGCTCGATGGCCGCGCTGGTGGACGTGACGGCGCGCAAGCGGGCGGAGGAAGGGCTGCGCCAGGCCCAGAAGATGGAGGTGTTCGGCCAGCTTGCCGGCGGCATCGCGCACGACATGAACAACGTGCTGCAAACCGTGCTCAGCGGCACCCGGATGCTGGGGCTGCAGGCCGAGGACCCGGTGATGGTGCGCCGTCTTTCCGGGCTCGTCGCGGATGCTGCCGAGCGCGGCGCAGCCATTGCCCGCCGGCTGCTGACCTTCGCCCGGCGCGGCGAACTGCGCGCGGCGCATATCGACGTGGCCGCCCTGCTGGAGGATGTGAGGGAGGTGCTGAGCTACACGCTCGGCGGCCGCACCGAGGTGGCGCTTGAGGCCACCCCGCGGGCAGGCGAGATGATCGTCTTCGCCGACAAGCCGCAGCTTGAGACCGTGCTGCTGAACCTGGCCATCAATGCCCGTGACGCCATGCCGCAGGGCGGCACCGTTACCCTCTCCGCGCGGATGGTGGCGCCGTCTCAGGATGAGCGGCCGCGCGTCGCGCTGACGGTGCGCGACCACGGAAGCGGCATGAGTCCAGCGACGCTGCAACGCGCCACCGAACCTTTCTTCACCACCAAGCCGAACGGCCAGGGCACCGGGCTCGGCCTTGCCATGGCGCGCAGCTTCGCTGAGCAATCCGGTGGCGAGCTGGTGATCGACACCGCGCTCGGCCAGGGAACGACGGTGACGCTATTCCTACCCATGAGCGAGGCGACGGAGCCCGATGCCGCGCCCGTCGAGCCGGTTTCCCTGGCGACACCTCCGGCGCAACTGCTGGTGGTGGATGATGATCCGCTGGTCCGCTCCGTGCTGGGCGCCGTGTTCGAGCGGCTCGGCCACCGCGCGGAGGTGGTGGAGAGCGGGGAAGACGCGTTGCGCCGCCTCAAGGAGGGTGCGCCCTGCGACCTCCTGCTGACTGACCTCACCATGCCCGGCCTGAACGGCATCGAACTGCTGCGCGAAGCGCGGCGACAGCGGCCGAGGCTGCCCTGCATTCTGCTGACAGGCAATCTGGACGAGGAGGCAACCCTCGCGGTCAGCGCCCTCTCAGAGGGAGGGCCTTTCACTGTGCTCCGCAAGCCAATGGCGCCGGATTCACTGGGTGCCGCGGTCGGCATGTTGCTCTCCAGCCAGGCCGTGGCAGGCTAGAGCACAGCCGGGCAGGCGGCACGGCCCGATCGGGTGCAGAGGCTCGCGCAATGAAAAGCCAGGTCGGCTGCCGTAAGCCAAAGCAAGCGGAAGCCGCTCTCGACACGGCAAGTGCCCAGGACAGCGGCGCCAGCCACCGGGGCAACAGCAGCCCGTCCGCCCTTCCTTTTTGAGAGCATTCCGCTACCCCGCCTTGTGGCCGGAGGCAGGGTTGTGGCCGTGGCCGCGGCGCTCCGGAAGGGCTCCACGTCCGGGAAGGCGGTGCAGCGCTTCGGTGGCACGATAGGGGCTTGCATTTATACTGCATACAGTTCCACAACTGAGGAAAGTACGCGCCGCCAGGTGAACGGAGGCGCCACGGGAGAAGACGTATGCCGGCTGACCAGGGCCTCTGCTCGACCGCCTCTCCGCGCGCCTGCACCTCGCCCCTGCCGCCTCGGCTGCCTGGGGAGCGCTGCTCCATTCGTAGAATGCTTCACTGAACGAGGCTCTTGGCGGCCCCGCGCCGCCTTGCCAGGTCGCCGGCCCTGGGGCGGCCCAGGGACGCCGGCGCCGCCCCGCCCGCCAGCCTATCGCAGGCTTCAGGCGCACGTCCAAGCAGGAGGAAAGACAAGAATGATCTCACGTCGTGGCCTCGCCGGTCTTGCCGGCGCGCTGACCATGCCCGCTCTGCTGCCCCGCTCGGCGCAGGCGCAGTCCTGGCCCAGGCGGCCGGTGACCATGGTCGTGCCCTGGGCGGCGGGCGGCGGGGCGGATACCGTCACGCGCATCTTCGCCACCGGGCTGGAGGCCGAGCTTGGCCAGCCCGTCAATGTGGTCAACCGCACCGGCGGCAATGGCATCGTCGGCCATGCCGCCATCGCCAATGCATCGCCGGATGGCTACACCATCGGTTGCGGTACTTCCGAGCTGGTCAATTTCAAGGTGTTGGGCCAGTCCGATCTCGGTCCGGCGAACTTTGACATGATCTCGCGCATTGCCGTCATCCCCGCGGGCGTGACGGTGAAGGCGGATGGCGACTGGAAGGACTTCAAGAGCTTTGCGGCGGCGCTTAAGGAGGCGCCGAAGGGCAAGTTCACGGGCTCCGGTGTTTCCACCGGCGGCTCCTGGCACCTCGCCGCCGCCGGCTTGGCCAAGAGCCTGGGCATGGATGTGGACACCATCCGCTGGATTCCGAGCCAGGGCGGTGCGCCGGCCCTGCAGGACCTGGTGGCGGGCGGCGTCAGCGTCTTCACCGGCTCGCCCATCGAGGCGAAGCCCCTGGCCGATGCCGGGCAGGTTCGCGTGCTCGCCGTCATGGCCGAGGAGCGGATGAACTCCTTCCCCGACGCGCCGACCCTGCGCGAGCAGGGCGTGGACTGGACCTACCTGAACTGGTTCTCCCTGGTCACGCCCAAGGGCCTGCCAGCCCCGGTGCGGGAGCGGCTGATCGCCGCGGCCACCAAGGGTCATGCGCGCCCCGAGGTGCAGAACACCATGAAGCAGCGTGGCATCGTGCCGGTCTGGGAAACGCCCGAGAGCTTCCAGGCCTATGTCACCGCGTTCGCCAAGACCACCTCGGGGCTGCTGAACGAGCTGGGCCTGGCGCGGGGCTGAAGGCAATGCGGCTGAACGATAGCGCCCTCGGCGTGCTGACGATCGGGTTGGGGGGACTGCTGGCCGCGGCCTCCCTGCGCCTGCCCGGCGTGCCGGGGCAGGAACTGGGCGCGGGGTTCTTCCCCGCGCTGCTCGGCCTGGCCGCGATGCTGACCGGCGTGCTGCTGGTGCTGGCCGGGATACGCCAGTCGGGCGAGCCGCTGCTGCGCCTGCCGGACTGGGTGCGCGGCGGCTGGGCCCGCACCAATGTCCTGGTGCTGGTGCTGGCCATTGCGCTCTTTGCCGCCTTCGCCGAGCGGGTGGGCTTCATCCCCTTCGCCATCGCCATCATGCTGGCGGTGCAGCTGCGCATGGGCATCGCGCCGTTGCGCGCCGGGCTGATCGCGGTGCTCGGCACGATCGGCTTTCACCTGCTGTTCAACGAGGTGCTGCGCGTGCCGCTGCCGGCGGGCGTGCTGGAAGGCTGGGTGTAATGGACGCGTTGCTTGCCGCCTTCGGCCATGTCTTCGAAGTCCACACTCTGTTTGTGATCCTGCTGGCCAGCGGGCTGGGCATGGTGATGGGCGCCATCCCCGGCCTGACGGCGGTGATGGGCACGGCGCTGCTGGTGCCTTTCACCTTCTTCATGGACCCGGTGCCGGCCATCGCCTCGATCGTTGCGTTGACGGCGATGGCGATCTTCGCCGGCGACATTCCCGCCGCGCTGGTCCGCATTCCCGGCACGCCCGCCTCGGCCGCCTATGCCGACGAAGCCTACAAGCTGACCCAGCAGGGCCAGCCTTGGCGGGGCCTCGGCATGTGCATGGGCGCCTCCGCCATCGGCGGCATCTTCGGCACCATCGTGCTGATCTTCGCCGCCCCGGCATTGGCGCGTTTCGCCACGAGCTTCTCCTCGCCCGAGTATTTCTGGCTCGGCATCATGGGTCTGACCTGCGCCGCCTTCCTCTCCTCGGGATCGCCGCTGCGCGGCATGCTGGCGCTGCTGGTCGGGCTGTTCCTCTCCTGCGTCGGCATCGACATCGCGACGGGCATCACCCGCTTCGCCTTCGGCTCCACCGAGCTGATGGGCGGCGTGGACTTCGTGCCGGCACTGGTCGGCTTCTTCGCCATCCCCGAGCTGATCCGGCTTGTGACGGTGCGGGAGACCAAGAAGGCCACCATCCCGCCCTATGGCAGCCCCTTCCGCGACCTGCTGCGCGATCTCTGGCAGTGGCGTGTGCAGGTGCTGCGCGGCAACATCGTCGGCACGCTGATCGGCGCGCTGCCTGGTGCGGGCGCCGATATCGCCGCCTGGATCTCCTATGCCGTCAGCCGGAAGTTCTCGCGCACGCCGGAGAAGTTCGGCACCGGCCATATCGAGGGCCTGGCCGAGGCCGGCGCCTCCAACAACTCGGCGCTGGCCGGCGCCTGGGTGCCGACCATCGTCTTCGGCATTCCCGGCGACTCCATCACCGCCATCGTCATCGGCGTGCTGATCCTGAAGGGCATGGAGCCGGGGCCGGCGATCTTCGTGAAGTCGCCCGACCTGATCTACGCCATCTTCATCGTCTTCATCCTGGCCAACATCCTGATGGTGCCGCTGGGCTGGGCCGTAATCCGCGTCGCGCGCTACATCCTGGCCGTGCCGCGCGGGGTGATCGCGGCCTTCATCCTGGTCGCCTGCATCATCGGCTCCTATGCCATCAACAACTCGCTGTTCGACGTCGGCATGATGCTGGCCATGGGCGCGCTCGGCTGGTTCATGGAGGAGAATGATATTCCCGTCGCGCCTGCCATCCTCGGGCTGGTGCTGGGCAAGATGGTCGAGTTCAACTTCATCCAGACGCTGATGAAGGGGCAGGGCGACCCGCTCACCCTGATCTCGCGCCCGATTGCCGCGGTGCTGGCGCTTGCGGTGGCGCTGATCTGGGCCTGGACGGCGTGGAGCGCCTGGGGCCGGAGGCGCGCCCATGCCGCGTGACCTGCCGATCATCGACGCCCACCATCACTTCTGGGATCTGACCCACAACGACCATCCCTGGCTGCAGCCGGACCATCCGCTGATCCCTTTCCGCTACGGCGATTACAGCGCCCTGCGCGGCAAGGACTTCCTGCCGGAGGATTATGACGCGCTGACCGGCCACCATCGCGTGGTCGCCACCGTCACGATGGAGGGCGAGTGGAACCCGGCCGACCCGACTGGCGAGAGCCGCTGGATCGCGCAGCTCCACGCGCGCACCGGCCGCCCCGCCGGGCATGTGGCGCAGGCCTGGCTGGACCGGGAGGATGTCGAGGTGGTGCTCGCCACCCAGGCGGCGATCCCGTTGGTGAAGGGTGTGCGGCACAAGCCGCGCACCGCCGCCGCTCCTGATCTGGTGGAACGCGGTGCCCCCGGCTCGATGAGCGACCCGCGCTGGCGGGCCGGCTATGCCCGGCTCGCCCCGCATGGGCTGCATTTCGAGCTGCAGGCGCCCTGGTGGCATCTCGACGAGGCGCTGGACCTGATCGGGGCGCATCCCGAGACGCCGCTGGTGCTGAACCATACCGGGCTTCCCTCCGATCGCAGTGCCGAGGGACTGGCCGGCTGGCGGGCGGCGATGCGGCGGCTGGCACAGGCGCCGCAGGCCAGCGTCAAGATCTCCGGCCTCGGCCTGCGCGGCCGTCCCTGGAGCCTGGAGGACAACCGCGCCATCATCCGGGAGACCATCGAGATCTTCGGGGTGCCGCGCTGCATGTTTGCCTCGAACTTCCCCGTGGACGGGCTCTGCGGCAGCTTCGTCACCATCTTCGACGGCTTCCGGGAGGCGGTGGCGGACCTGCCCTGGGCGGACCAGCTGGCGCTGTTCCACGACAACGCCATCCGCAGCTACCGCCTGCCGCTCCCACTCGCCGCCGGCGCCGTCTGACCGACTGCGCCGCCCCGGCTTGACGGCCCGGCCGGGATGCCGCTTCTGAACGGGCATCCCGGCCCCCTCGTGGGGCCCGAAGGACGGAGTGGAGAAGCGGCGTGCAGAACACCGAGGAAATCTGGCGGCTCGTTGACGCCAAGAAGGACGCGTACACGGACCTGAGCGACCGCATCTGGGACATGCCGGAGCTGCTCTATGCCGAGACCCGCTCCTGCGCCGAGCATGTGAAGATGCTGGAGGCCGAGGGCTTCCGCGTGACGCGCGAGCTGGCCGGCATTCCGACCGCCATCATGGGCGAAGCGGGCGAGGAAGGCCCGGTCATCGCCATCCTCGGCGAGTATGACGCACTGCCCGGCCTCAGCCAGGAATCCGGCGTCGCCGAGCCGCGCCCGATCGTGTCCGGCGGCAATGGGCATGGCTGCGGCCATAACCTGCTCGGCGCCGGCGCCATGCTGGCCGCGGCGGCGGTGAAGGACCATCTGGAGAAGAACGGCATCAAGGCGCGGGTGCGCTACTACGGCTGCCCGGCCGAGGAGGGCGGTGCCGCCAAGACCTTCATGGTGCGCGCCGGCTGCTTCAAGGACGTGGACGCCGCCATCACTTGGCATCCCTTCGCCTGGGCCGGCGTGCAGGAAGCCGATTCCCTGGCGATGACGCGGATCGACTTCAGCTTCACCGGCCGTTCCAGCCATGCCGCCGCCGCGCCGCATCTCGGCCGCTCGGCGCTGGATGCCGTCGAGCTGATGAATGTCGGCGTGAACTACATGCGCGAGCACATGCCGAGCGACGCGCGCATCCACTATGCCTATCTAGACGCGGGCGGCATCGCGCCGAACGTGGTGCAGGGCAAGGCGAAGGTGCGCTACGCCGTGCGCGCCCACACGCTGCACGAGATGTTCGGCCTGATCGAGCGGGTGAAGAAGATCGCCCAGGGCGCCGCGCTGATGACCGAGACGGAGGTGGAGATCAAGATCCTCTCCGCCACCGCCAACCTGCTCGGCAATGCGCCGCTGGAGCAGGTCATGCAGGACAACTTCATGCGCCTCGGCCCCGTGCCCTTCGACGAGGCCGACCGCGAGTTCGCGCGCAAGATCCAGGCGACGCTCTCGCCGCAGGACATCGCCACCAACTACAACCGCAGCGGCTTCACGCCCAAGGCCGACCTGCCGTTGACCGACGCCATCCAGCCGCCGATCGCCGAGCGCACCGGCGTCAGCATGATCGGCTCGACCGATGTGGGCGACGTCTCCTGGGTGGTGCCGACGGTGCAGGCCAGCGGCGCGACGGAAGCCATCGGTACGCCGGCGCATTCCTGGCAGTGGACGGCGCAGGGCAAGATGCCGGCGGCGCACAAGGGCATGGTGCATGTGGCCAAGGTGATGGCCGGCACAGCGGTGGATCTCATCGCCAATCCGGCGCTGATTGCCGCCGCGAAGGCCGACCTTAAGGCCCGCACCGAGGCGACGCCCTATGTCTGCCCGATCCCAGCCGACGTGGCGCCGCCGCTGAAGATGGGTTCCGGCGCGGCCTGAGAAGAAAGGAAAGGCTGGGGGAAGGAATTCCCCCAGACCCCCAACTTTTTTCGGATTTCTCGCGGCCTTCGTCAGGTTCCGCGCTTGCGGCGCGGCGCGGAGGGCGCCTTCTGGGCGGGCCGGCCGCTGGGCGGGCGCCACTCGCCGCGCTTCCGAGCGGACCAGGCATAGCGCGGATCATTCGCCAGCAGGTGCTGGTGCTCCGAGAGCCGGTTGCGCTCCAGCCAGCCGATGGCGGCCTCCAGGTCCACGAGGCTCATCTGCGCGCGGGCCTTGCCGCCCATGATGCGCTTCAGGATGGCGTTGTAGCGATGATAAAGCCCCGGGCCGGCCACGCCGGCACGGGGGCCCTGCAGCATGGCCTCGTCCTCCACCGCCTGGGCGGCGACCATCTCGCCGACCTGCGCCCGCAGCCGTCGTTCCGCGACGGAGGGTGCCTCCAGCATGTCGCTCTGCGCCTCCTCCAGTTCCGGCCGCTTCAGCGCCAGCTCAGGGCCGGGGGCCAGCGTGTCGAAGCGAAGCGCCAGGGCGTTGGATTCCAGCGGCGTGATGCCCTCACGGCCCGGCGGCAACTGCTCGCGCAGCCAGAGGGGGAGGGCGTGTTGGCTGATGCGCGGCCTGGGCCGCTTCGCCAGCGTGCCCTGCTCGGTCTCCATGCGGATGCGGAAGCGGCTGAACAGCGGGTCATCGGGGTGATAGACCAGCGCGCGCTGCGCTTCGTAGGGCCCTGCATTCGGGTCCACGCGGGTGGCGCGCGCCACCATCTGCTCCAGCCAAGGGCGGGAGCGGATATGGGTGAGGGCGGCCACCACCGCCACTTCGGGTGCGTCCAGCCCCTCATAGGCCATGGCGACCGTCACCAGCATCGAGGGCTCCGGCCGCAGGCGGAAGGCGGCGAGGGTCTGGTGCGCGTCGCCGCTGTCCGAGGTGGCGAGGCCGACCACCGCCTCCGCCTGCCCGGCGGGAACCCAGCGTCGCAGGAGGGCGAGGTAGTGCCGGGCGGTCATCTGGTCGGGTGCCACCACCAGCAGCTTCCCAAGCCCACGCGCGGACGCTCCCGGCTGCAGGCCACGCTCACGTCGCCGGCGCGCCCTCAGGTCGCGGGCGGCGAGGAAGGCTTCACGCAGCAGGGCCTCGGCAAAGCCGGTCCGCAGCGCCGTGAACAAGGCAGGCCGCGTCGTTTCGTCCGGATGGTAGCCGGAGAGCCGGTGCGGCCCCACGTTGAGGCCCTCCGGGTCGCGCCAGGTGGCCTCGCCGTCCAGTGCGCCGAAGGTAACGGGCAGCACGGCGCGCTCCGCCAGCGCCTGCGCCCGGCTGTAGCCGACCACCGCCCAGCCCGGCGCGTCGAGGTCCACCTCGCGCGTGCGCAGCCGCGGCCCCTGGCGATAGGGCAGCCACAGGATGCCGCGCCCATCCGCCCGCTCCAGCGTGCCGGAGAGCAGCAGCCGCACCGTGGCGCATTCCAGCAGTGGCAGCAGCGCGCGCGACCAGGCACCGGCCTGATCCTCCTCGTCGGTGGCGGCCTGGGCCGCCGCGACCGGATCTGTCTCCGCGAGGGCGGGGAGATGGTGCATCTCGTCCACCACCAACAGGGTGCGGTGTCGCCGGAACTCTGCCAGATGCAGCGCTGGAGCGGCCGCGATGCCCTGATAGGTGGTCACATAGCCCTGGAGGCCCCGGTACAGGTCCGGCGCATTGTCGGCCGAGCGGACTGAGATGGCATGGCCGAGCGCGGTCCGCCAGGCCGGGTCGGCGAAGGCTTCCTCCGCCTGCAGGCGGAGGCTGTCACGCGGAACCACCCAGCAAACACGCTCGATAAGGCCCACTTCCATCAGCCGGGCCGCGGCGATGACCGGCAGCAGCGACTTTCCGCCACCGGGTGTAACGGCGGCCAGGATGTCTCGCGCCTCGGTTGCGCCCGCCGCGATGGCAGCGACGACGCCAGCCAAGCGGCGCTGATGTGTCCGGAGCTGGCGCGGCAGGGACACCAGGCGGGTCAGCCTTTCCCGAAGCGAACAGGACGCGAACTCACTGTGAATCCAGGGGTTTCCACTGTCCAGCAGGAAAGGCAGTGCAACAGAACACGGGAAGGCGAGAATTTCGGCTAGAAGAGAACCTTGCCCCCTGGATCGCCGGCGGCACCGCGCAGCTCGTCCGGTCTGGAGTAAGCGGTGCAGGGTGTTCTGCCCGGAAGCCGAGCCGCCTGAACCCCGCGGTCAGACCTGTGTGGTCAACGAGTGGGGAAATAGGCGCGGATGAAGGTCCGCGGGATCGGCCTGATTATCGGGGAAGGTGGGAAAATCTCTGGGGGAGATTTGGTGGGCGCACAAGGACTCGAACCTTGGACCCGCTGATTAAGAGTCAGCTGCTCTACCAACTGAGCTATGCGCCCCACCGGGGAGTGCGTTACCGCCATTCCCGTGGCGCGGGCTTTTAGCCCATCCAGCGGAGATCGCAACCCCCTTTATTCGCGAGCGGCGCCAAATTCCGCATCGCGGTGCACATAGACCGAAAGCAGCAGGCCAAAGCCCAGCATGGTGGTCAGCATGGCCGAGCCGCCATGGCTGATCAGCGGCAGCGGCACGCCGCCCACGGGAATGGAGCCGGTCACCATGGCGATGTTGACGAAGATATAGAGGAAGAAGTTCACGCCGAGCCCCACGGCCACCAGCCGCCCGTACTGGTGGCGGGTGCGCAGCGCCACGGCGAGGGCGAAGAACACCACCAGCGCCAGCAGCAGCAGCGTGCCGAGGGCACCCACCAGCCCGAACTCCTCGGAGATCATGGTGAAGATGAAATCCGTCTGCTTCTCCGGCAGGAAGTTCAGGTGGCCCTGGGTTCCCTGCAGGAAGCCCTTGCCCCAGAGCCCGCCCGAGCCCAGCGCGATCTTGGACTGGATGATGTTGTAGCCGGCGCCCAGCGGGTCGCTCTCGGGGTCCAGGAAGGTCTGGATGCGGGCGCGCTGGTAGTCGTGCAGTCGCTCATAGGCGATCGGCGCGATGCCGGCCGCCGAAGCCAGGATGAACGCGAACTTCCACCAGCGCACCCCCGCCGCCCAGAACACCGCGCCGCCCACCATGGCGGTGATCAGCCCGGTGCCGAGATTGGGCTGCTTCAGGATCAGCCCGACCGGCAGCAGCACCGCCAGGGTTGGCGGCACCAGGAAGAGCAGTTTGCCGACGCGCTCCCAGCTCGCCCGATGGAACCACTGGGCAAGGGCGAGCACGAGCAGGATCTTCATCAGCTCGGAGGGCTGGAGCTGGATGGGCCCCAGTTCGATCCAGCGCTGCGCTCCCTTGCCGACCTGCCCGTGCAGGGCGACCAGCACCAGCAGCGCCACGCCCAGCGCATAGCCCACCCAGGAGAAGCGCGCGATCAGCCTGATGTCGATCATGGCGATGGAGAGCATCATCACCAGACTGAAGCCGAAGCGCAGCGCGTGCTTGCTGGCATAGGGCTCGGGCGCGCCGCCGCCGGCCGAGTAGAGCGCCACATAGCCCACCGCCGCGATGGCGCAGAGCAGCAGCACGAAGCTCCAGGGCACCAGCCAAAGCTTCTCCAGCAGGCCGGCGCCACGGTCGCGGGTCAGCAGGCGGCGTTCGAAGACCATCATCGGCGTGGCGTCTCCGGGGCAGGGGGCGGCGGCGCCTCGGCGAGCACCGGTGGGCGCGCCGCCTCGGCGCTGCGGGCGCTGCCAGGAGCGGCTGCCGTGGCCGGCGCGCGAAAGCGGGTGAGCACGTCCGTCATGATGTCGCGTGCCAGCGGCGCCGCCGCGCCGGCCCCGCTGGTGCCGTGCTCGACGACGACGGAAACGGCGTATTGCGGGTTGTCGAAGGGGGCGAAGGCGACGAAGAGCGCATGCGGCCGCCATTCGCGCGGCATGTTCTCCACCCGGAATCCCCGCTCGCGCTGCTCGCGGGAGACGCGGCGGACCTGGGTGGTGCCGGTCTTGCCGGCCAGAACGCCCAGATTGCCCGGCAGGCGGGCCACCCGCGCGGTGCCGTTCTCCTCGTTCACCACCGCCCACATGCCCTCACGGACCAGCTTGAGGTCCCGCTCGGGGATGCCGAGGCTGGGCCAGTCCTCGGCCTTCACGCCGCGCGCCGCCTTGCCGTCGAGGGCATGGGTCAGGTGCGGCTGCACCGCGCGCCCGGTCGCCAGCCGTGCCACCATGGTGGCGAGCGAGAGCGGCGTAAGCTGGTAGAAGCCCTGGCCGATACCGTGCACCACCGTATCGCCGAGGTTCCAGGGCTTGCCCTGCCGCACCCGCCACTCGCGGGTGGGCACGAAGCCGGCCTTGGTGCCAGGCAACTCGATGTCGAGATCCACGCCGAGTCCGAAGCGCTTGGCCATGGCGGCGATGCGGTCGATGCCGGTGCGCTTGGCGGCCTCGTAGAAGTAGACGTCGCAGGAGTGCTTGAGGGCGTTGCGCATGTCCAGGTTGCCATGACCGCCCTTGCGCCAGCAGTGGAAGCGGCTGTCGCCGAGATCGTAGTAACCCGGGCAGAAGATGCGCTCGGTCGGCGTGACAGACTTGGCCTCCAGCGCCGCCAAGCCGACCACCATCTTGAAGGTGGAGCCAGGTGCGTAGAGGCCATTGGTGCACTTGTTGATCAGCGGCGTGGCGCGGCTCCGCGTCCATTCCCGCCACTGCGCCGAGGAGATGCCGGAGTTGAACAGGTTCGGGTCGAAGCTGGGCTGGCTCGCCATGGCCAGCACCTCGCCGTTGCGCGCATCGAGCACGACAACGCTGGTGCCCTCCTGGATGCGGTCGCGCACCGCCTTCTGCAGCTCGGCATCGATCGAGATCTGCACGTCATGGCCGCGCACGCCCTCCCGCCGGTCCAACTCGCGGATCACCCGGCCGAGGGCGTTCACCTCCAGTTCCAGCGCGCCGGCGCGGCCGCGCAGCGCGCGGTCGTGGAAACGCTCCACCCCGGAGCGGCCGACGCGGATGCCGGGCAGCGCCAGCAGCGGGTCGTCATCCATGTCGGTTTCGCTCGGCGGCGCGACATAGCCCACCACATGCGCCAGGTGCTCGGCCCAGGGATAGTCGCGCGTGGTGCCGACATCCACGCTGATGCCCGGCAGGTCCGGCGCGTTGACCTCGATGCGCGCCATCTCCTCCCAGGTCAGGAAGTCCCGCACCACGACGGGCACGAAGCGCCGGCGGCGGCGGATGTCGCGCTCGATGCGGGCGCGCTCCTGATCATTGAGCGGCAGGATGTGGCTGAAGGTCTCCAGCGTGGCGTGAATGTCCTCCGCCTGCTCGGCCACCAGCAGGGCGCGCCAGTTCAGCGCGTTGGCGGCGATGATCCGCTGGGCGCGGTCGAAGATGCGGCCGCGCGGCGGCGCGATGAGGCGGGTGGAGACGCGGTTCTCCTCCGCCAGGGTGGCGTAGCGCTCGCCTTCCTCCAGGGTCAGCTTTTGCAGCCGATAACCCAGGAAGCCCAGCAACCCGAGCTGGCCCGCACCCAGCAGCAGGGCGCGGCGGGTGAACACGCTGCGGCGGCGCTCCTCGTCACGCTTGCTCATCTCAGCCCAGGGTCTCCGCCCGCCGCATTGCCTTGTGTAAGCGGGTCAACAGCGCCGCGATCGCCGGATAGAAGCCGACGCTGAGCGCGAGTTGCACCATCCCCAGGGCGGGCGGCGGCAACCGCCAGTTCAGTGCCGCCTGGAGCATAAAGCCCAGCAGCGCCGCTCCTGCGGCCAAGCCGGCGAAGACCAGCCACACCGCCAGGAAGGACTGCCGCGCCAGGAAGCGCCGGACGCGCAGGGCTGTCCCATGCACCACCAGCAGGGTCAGGATACCGATGCCGAGCGGCGCGAAGCCCAGCAGATCCTGCAACAGACCGATGCCGAAGCAGACGGGCGGCGCCATGGCGGCCGGCCGGAACACCGACCAGAAGAACACGCAGGCCAGCGCCACCGCCGGCACCGCGGAGGGCAGGCCCACGGGCGCCGCGGCCAGCATCATCAGCAGCGCCGTGCTGACAGCCGGGAAGGTGGCGCGGGCCCAGGCGTCGAGCCGCCGCAGCAGGCCCATGACAGGATGCGGCCGCCGTTTCATGGAAGCATTCCGGCGCGGCCGCTAATGGCGGGCGCGCGGCTCCGGCCGGGCCACCGCCTCGGGCGGCAGGATGCCGGACATGCCGAAGTCAAAGATACGGAGCAGGTCCATGCGGCCGAGCCGGGCGAACAACTCCACCTCCGCCGCACCACCCTCGGACCAGTGCACCACCCCCACCGGCAGGCCGGCGGGGAAGACGCCGGCCTCGGCGCTGGTCACCACCCGCTCGCCTTCCTGCGGCGGGGTGCCTTCGGGCCAGAACTGC
Organism: Roseomonas sp.; assembly: GCA_035556695.1. Taxonomy (GTDB): domain Bacteria; phylum Pseudomonadota; class Alphaproteobacteria; order Acetobacterales; family Acetobacteraceae; genus Pseudoroseomonas. The sequence goes on along the minus strand of DATMFR010000014.1, from coordinate 87,805 downwards.
AGGCGCGGACGGTCGCCATTGGTGCCGGCCATCATGGCGCGTGCCCGGCTACCTTCCAGCACCACGGGAATGCGGCTGTTCATGTCGGTCACCAGCAGCACGCGGGCGGAGCGGCTGCCCACCTCGGTCACCCGTCCGACCAGGCCGCGCTCGTCCAGCGCCACCTGGCCCTTGCGGATGGCGATTCCGGGCTGAAGGGCCAGCAGCACGGCGCGGGCATAGGTGCCACCGGCATCAGCCACCACGCGGCCGGTGTGGAAGCTGGCGGCCCCCTCAGGAATGTAGTTGAGCTGGGCGCGCAGCAAGCTGTTCTCGGCGTCCAGCGCGAGGGCGGCAGCCTGCCAGCGGTGCAGCCGGTCGTTCTCTTCCCGAAGCCGGGCATTCTCCTCGCGCAGGGCGGCCAGGAAGCGGAATTCCTGCACGGCGTCCCGCACCGCCCCCGCCGGCTCGGCGATCAGGCCGTAGATCGGCGCCAGCGTGTCGGCCACCGCCATGCGGGTCCGCTCGACCAGCGCGGTATCGGCCTTGCCGAGCAGCATGGTGCCAAGCGCGGCGGCGATCAGCACCGGCAGCGAGAGCCGTGACAAGGCCTGGCGCAGGGGGATGCTCAGACGGATCACGCGGCCTCCATGGGCCTGCCATCAGGCGTGGCAGGCCCCTGCAATACGTACCAGAGGTTGTGCCTCTCAGTACATCGAGGACAGGACGTGGCGAAGCCGCTTCATCTCATCAAGGGCCCGGCCGGTACCCAGTGCCACACAGGCCAGCGCGTCCTCGGCCACTGAGACAGGCAGGCCGGTGGCGTCGCGCAGCACCTGGTCCAGCCGCTGCAGCAGCGCACCGCCGCCGGTCAGCACGATACCCTTGTCCACGATGTCGGCCGCCAGTTCAGGAGGCGTGTTCTCCAGCGCCACCTTCACCGCCTCGACGATCTGGCTCACCGGCTCCGAGATCGCCTCGGCGATCTGCCGCTGGCTCACCACCACCTCCCGGGGCACCCCGTTCATCAGGTCGCGGCCCTTGACCTCGGTCATCGGGCCTTCCTCGTTATAGTCCGGGTAGGCGGCGGCGCCGATCTCCAGCTTGATCCGCTCGGCCGTGCTTTCGCCGATCAGCAGGTTAAACTGGCGCCGGATGTAGGAGATGATCGCCTCGTCCAGCTTGTCCCCGCCGACTCGCACGCTGCGGGCATAGACGATGCCGCCGAGGCTGATCACCGCCACCTCGGTGGTGCCGCCACCAATATCCACGATCATCGACCCGGAGGGCTCGGTCACCGGCAGGCCGGCCCCGATCGCGGCCGCCATCGGCTCCTCGATCAGCAGCACCTTGCGGGCGCCAGCCGACTCGGCGCTCTCCTGGATGGCGCGGCGCTCCACGGCGGTGGAGCCGGAGGGCACGCAGACGATGATCATGGGCGAGGCGAAGCCGCGCCGGTTGTGCACCTTGCGGATGAAGTGCTTGATCATCTCCTCCGCCACCTCGAAATCGGCGATCACGCCGTCCCGCAGGGGCCGGATGGCGGCGATATTGCCGGGGGTGCGGCCCAGCATCATCTTGGCTTCCTCGCCCACGGCCAGCACCTGCTTGCGGCCGCGGATGTCGGCGATGGCGACGACGGAGGGCTCGTTCAGCACGATCCCGCGCCCCTTGACGTAAACCAGAGTGTTGGCCGTGCCGAGGTCGATGGCCATGTCGGCCGACAGGAAGCCGAACAAGCGGGAGAACATGTGGGTTACCTTCTGAGGTAAATCGCGCTTGTGGCCCCGCCGGCAGGTCTGGGGCGCAAGGCGCCGTGGCTTACCTCCCGCCGTGGCCGCGCTCAAGCGTGAATTGTCGGCTCAGGGGAAACCTCGCTTTTTGTTCCGCGTTGTACGCGCAACCCAACTGTCAAGACCGAGGAACGCGACAATGCGCAAAACGACCGTGGCCCTCCTGGCGCTTGCCAGCATCGGCCTGGGCGCCTGTGGCTACAGCACTGGTGACCGTGCGGCCTCCGGCGGCCTGCTGGGAGCGGGCACGGGCGCGGCGATCGGCTCTTTCTCCGGCAATGCCGGCGCGGGCGCGCTGATCGGTGGCGCCGCCGGTGCGGCGGGCGGTGCGCTGACCAGCCCCAACACGGTCAATCTCGGCCGTCCCGCCTGGCGCTAAGCCCGCCTGGCGCCTTTTTTGGAAATTATGGTGCGGCCTCTCCCGAAGGAGAGGCCGCCTTGCGTTGCGGCCGCCTTCAAAGCAGGCAGGCCCGTCGTTCAGCTCGCGCGCCGAAGGGGAGGAAAGGCGCTCCCGGCCAGCATGGACTGGACCCGCCGCTGCAGCTGCGGCAAGGCGTCAAACAAGGGACCTTCCGCCGAGCGTGCCGCGGGCTCGGTTGCGATGAAGCGCCACATGCCGTTCTGCGTGACAGCAACACCAACGAAGCGGCCGTCAATTTCGATGGGCCGTGATCTGATCATGGACTGTCCTCGGTGGTCCGCTGGGGCGGACCAGAATGGAGGGTCGAATTAGTGAGACGCTTCCCGCCGGGAGCAGCAGGGGGCTCTCGGACCTTGGCAGCGTCTTCCCCTCCATGCGCGGCGAGAGGTGCCAGAATCAATTGAAATTCGGGCTAATCGCGCGCTCGTCATTCTCGCCAGGACGCACTCCGAACAAGGTCTAAATCTCAACCCATTGGCGAAGAAGGTTGTTGTAGGCCGCGGTGACGCCAAGCACCCCGGGATGGCTGTCCGGCAGGTCGGCCCGGAGGCGCATGATCGCCATGTCCATCTCGAAGAGCAGGCGCCGCTGCCCGTCATCCTTCACCATGGACTGGGTCCAGAAGAAGGAGGACCAGCGGCTGCCGCGCGTCACCGGCTCCACGCGGTGCAGGCTGGTGGCGGGGTAGACCACCATATCGCCGGCCGGCAGCTTCACCCGCTGGGTGCCGTAGGTGTCCTCGATCACCAGCTCGCCGCCGTCATACTCTTCGGGGGGCGTCAGGAAGAGGGTGGATGAGACGTCGGTGCGGATGCGCACCCCGGCCCCGGGCACGGGGCGGATGGCATTGTCCACATGGGCATGGAAGCTCATGCCGACATCGTATCGGTTGAACAGCGGCGGAAAGACCTTCAGGGGCAGCGTCGCCGTGTTGAAGAGCGGGTTGCGCCCCAACGCCCGCAGGATCAGCTCGCCCAGCTCGCGCCCCGCCGGCGAGTCCTGCGGCACCTGGAGGTTGTGCTTGGCCTTGGCCGACTGATCGCCGGCGGTGACGCGGCCGTCCACCCAGGCGGCCGCCTCCAGCACCTGGCGGCAATGGGCGACCTCCTCAGAGGTCAGAACGTTGGGAATATGGACCAGCATGGAAAGGCTCGCTCAGGGGGAGGGGGCAGGGTGCGCGGGGCAGGCCAGGGCTTGGCTCACCCCGCGTGGCGCTCAGAAGTCGGCGGCGAGGGTGAACAGCACCGTCCGCCCTGGCGAGGGGATGGCGCGATTGGCGAAGACGGCGTCATAGTTCAGCGCGTCGCCCAGGTTGTAGCCGTTCACCTGCAGGCGGAGATTATCGTTGATCCGGTGCTGGATCACCGCATCGAAGGTGAGATTGGCGGGCGCCTCGTTGGTGTTGGTGTTGTTGAGATAGACCTTGTCGCGCCAGGTCACGCCGCCGCCCAGCGTCAGGTTCCAGGGCTGCCCCTTGTTGATCTCGTAGGTGGTCCAGAGGGAGGCGGCGTTCTCCGGCACGTACTGCACGCGCTTGCCGACGGCGGCGGGGTTGGTCGAGTTGCGCGTCTCGCTGTCCATCGCCGTGTAGTTGGCGTTGATCGTCCAGGCCGGGGTGATCTGCCCGGTGACGCCGATCTCGATGCCCTGGTTGCGCTGCTCATCGCTGGTCTGCACCAGTTCGCCATCGATGCCGGCCTGCGTCGCGTTCGACTTGTCGATGCGGTAGAGCGCGCCATAGAGACCGAGGCGGTTGTCGAGGACGCTGACCTTCGCCCCCAGCTCATAGAGCGTGTTCCGCTCGGGATCGAAGCCCTGCTGGAAGTTGGAGGCGGAGGCCGGGAAGGTGGTGAACAGGTAGCCCGGCGGGGTCGAGGAGGTGGAGTAGGTGAAGTAGTAGGTCTGGTTCGGCGTCGGCTGCCAGACCAGCGAGGCGCGCGGGTCCACCACCGTCGCGTCGGTCTTGATGTCCTGCGTGGCGCCGCTGCTGTAGGTGATGGCGTCGTAATCCACCTCGTAGCGGCTGACGCGCAGGCCACCGATCAGCGAGATCTCCGGCGTCAGCCACAGCCGCTCGTTGATGAAGCCGGCATAGGTGGCGATGCCGGCCTGGCGGTTGTACGAGGCGGCACCGCGGGTGAGCGCGAGGTCGGCATTGCCGCCGAAGATCGAGGTGACCGGCCGGTCTCCGACGATGCCATAGCCGGTCCGCTCGAAGTCCTCATAGGAGACGTCCACGCCTGCCACCAGCTCGTGCCGCAGCGGCCCGGTGGTGAAGCGCGCCGTGGCGGTGGCGACGTTCTGGATCGCCCAGGTTTCCTGGTGATAGGGGTTGCCGGCGCCGCTGATGGCGACCGTGGCCGGCCGTCCGGCGAGATAATTGCCCAGGCAGGCGGCGTTGCAACTCGCGATCGAGTAGGCGAAGTCGCGGTCGACGAAGCTCAGCCGCGTATCGTTCTGCAAGGTCAGCCAGTCATTGGCGGTATGCGAGAGGCGGGCGGTGAACTGGTCCAGCGTCACCTGGTCGCGGTCGGTATCGACGCCGTACCAGGTGCCGCGCGGCAGGCCGTATTCGGTGAGCGGGCGGCCGATCGTCCGCCCCGGCAGCGTCACCACCGGCACGCCGGCATCGGTGGCGTTGTCGTATTCGTAGTGCTGGTAGTGCAGCGAGAGCGTCGTGTTGGTGCCGAGCCCGAAGGCGATCGAGGGCGCGATTCCCCAGCGGCGCGAGTCGATGTCCTCGCGCCCGACCATCTCGCTCGACTGGCCCATCAGGTTCAGCCGGATGGCGGTGGTCTCGCCGATCTGCTGGTTGAGGTCGAGCGTGCCGCGGGCATAGGGACCCATGCCGCCGGTGGCCACCCCGGAGTAGCTGTTGCCGAGATGCGGCAGCCGCGTGTTGACCGCCACGCCGCCACCCACCGAGCCGGCGCCCAGCGCATAGCCCGAGGGACCCTTCAGGACGCTGACATCCTCATAGGTGAAGGCGTCGCGCGCATAGGCGCCGAAGTCGCGCAGCCCGTCCACGTAGATGTCGTTCTGCGCCGCGAAGCCCCGGATGCGGAACTGGTCGCCCGCGACGCCGCCATTGCCCTCGCCGATGGACATGGTGATGCCGGGGACGTTGCGCAGCGCCTGCTCCAGCGTGGTGACGTTCTGCTGCTCCAGCACCTCGCGCGGGATCACGTTGATGGTCTGCGGCGTGTCCTGCACCGAGCCGGGCAGGCGGCTGATCGGCGCGGCGCGCTGCAAGGTGTTGGGCGGCTGCGTGGCCTCGACATCCACGGGTGGGAGCAGGAGCGCGTCACCGGCCATCGGGGCGTTGCTGCCCTGAGCCAGCGCGGCGCCGGGAAAGCTCAGGGCGAGACCCGCCATCCATACCGAGTTGCTCCGCCCGCTCTGCTGCGTCATGTCGATTCCCTGCGAATGATAATGCTTCGCATTTGCTAGAATGAAGCGGGAGGAGCGTCAATGCGCCCGCGGGACAATGGGAGGAAGGTCGCGGCCGGGCAGCCGGACGGTTCCCGGCGCGACGCTGCTGCGGCATGATGGCCACAGCCCGTCGCCACGGGGCCTCGCGCCCCGGGTCGCCCTGTCGGCCTTTCTGGATGTCCTGTGATGCGCGTTTCCCGCCGTGCCGCCCTCGCCATGCCCGCCGCCCTGCTGCTGGGGCCGCGCGGCGCTGGCGCGGTGCCGGACGAGGACGGCTACCGCGCCCTCAACCGCGCCGTGGTGGAGCAGGTGCTGCTGCCGGCCTATCGCCGCTTCGCGGAGGCTACTGCCAACTTTGCCGCCCAGCTCGACACGCTCGCCCGTGCCCCCTCCGAGGCCACTCCGCTGCAAGCGGCCCGGCAGGGCTTCGCGCAGACGGTGCTGGCCTGGGAGGGAGTGCAGCCTGTGCGCTTCGGCCCGGCTGACCTGTTCAGCCGCCATGCGCGCATCCAGACCTGGCCCGACCCGAAGGACAGCGTCGGCCGTGACCTTGCCGCCGCGATCGCGGCGCGGGACCCGGCGGTGCTGGAGGCGCGGCCGCAGGGCCTGGGCAACGTCGCGGTGCAGGGGCTTCCCGCCCTGGAGCGGCTGCTGTTCGGCGAGGATGCCGCGGCGGCCCTCGCCGCCGGCGACGCCGGAGCCGGCTATCGCGCGGCGCTGCTGCGCACCATCGGCGGCAACCTGGCGACGCTGGCGCGCGACATCCTGGCCGGCTGGACCACCGATGAAAGCCCCTATGCGACTACTCTGACCGGGCCGCGGGCGCCCTACGCGGCGCCCAAGGAGGCGACCCAGGAGCTGTTCAAGCTTCTCCACGGCACTGTTCGGAACGTCGCCCTTTACAAGCTGGAGCGACCCCTGGGCGGCGACGCGGCCAGCGCGCAGCCCGCCTTGCTGGAGTGGTGGCGCAGCGGCCTCTCCGGCCAGGCGATCCAGGCAAACCTGGTGCTGGCGCGCGACATGGCCTCGGCCGGCTTCGCCCCGGCCCTGGAGAAGGCGGGGGAGGGCGAACTGGCGGAATTGCTACGCCGTGCCTTCGAACGGGTGGTAGCCACGGCCAAGGACCTGCCGCTGCCGCTGAAGGCGGTGATCACCGATCCGACACGCCGCCCGCAGGTGGTGCGCCTGCAGCGCGAGGCCACCGTGCTGTTGGCCCTGCTGGCGCAGCGCCTGCCGCCGGTCCTGGACATCCAGCCCGCTGTCACCGCGCCCGACAGTAACTGACCGGCCGCTCCACAAAAGCAGGGGAATTTGCCCCTGCCTGTTGACGTGGAGGGCCGGCGGTCAGAAATCCCCCTCCGCCTGCCTCTCCCTTCGTCCGCCGGTCGCGGATCGGAAGCGGAGGCGGCCAGGGGCGCTTTGCTGCCCTGGCTTTTTCCTGCCCGGGCCAGCCGGAGGCCCGAACGCGCCATGGGGCCCTGTATCAACATGACCGATCCCACGCTCACCGATGGCCTCGAGGACCTGTTCGAAGGCTATCAGCGCTTCCGCTCGGAAGTCTGGCCCGAGCGGCGCAAGCTGTTCGAGACCCTGGCGCGCGAGGGCCAGCGGCCACGCGCCCTGGTGATTGCCTGCTCCGACAGCCGCGTCGATCCTGGTATGGTGTTCAATGCTGCACCGGGCGAGATGTTCATCGTCCGCAATGTGGCCAACCTAGTGCCGCCCTACCGGCCGGACGGCGACTATCACGGCACCAGTGCCGCGCTGGAATTCGCCGTCTGCGTGCTGGAGGTGCCGCGCATCATCGTGCTGGGCCATGCCATGTGCGGCGGCGTGCAGGCGCTGCTGCGCGGCTTCCCGCCAGGCGCGCGGGACTTCGTCGAGCCCTGGATGACCGGCATCGCCGCCGAGGCACGAGGCCGCGCCCTGGCCTGCACCCCTGCCGAGGCAGGCAGCGTGGAAGCGCAGTGCGAGCTGGAGACGGTGAAGCTCTCTCTGCGCAACCTGATGACCTTCCCCTGGGTCGCCAGCCGGGTGGAGGCGGGCACGCTGCGCCTCTATGGCGGCTCCTTCGACATTCGTAGTGGCGTGCTCTCCCGCCTGGTGGACGGCCAGTATGTGCCGGTGACCTGAACGACCGGCGCTCAGGCGGCGAGCGGTGGATCGCCCGGCGGCCCCAGCTGCCGTGCGGGCGACGCCAGCGGGCGGCGGCAGGTCCTGTTTCACCAGCCCGCCGCCCGAAGAGAAAGCCGCTCGTTTCGCCGCCGAGGCCAGGCGGTTGAGCGGCCAGCCTGCGCCAGCGCACCCGGCGCAGGTGCAGCCCCAGCGGTTCCGTCGCTCCCCACCCAGGACGGGATTGCCGCGAAGGAGCGTGCGGAGGCGGTCGCCGCCGCACGCTGGACCGGCATCAGCGGCGGGCGCCCGAGGTGAAGCCGAGCCATGACCTGGGTTCCGCCAAGCACGCCAGAGTAGGGCCTGTTGGTTGATGCGCGTACTGAGAGGGTTATCGAGACTTTGTCCCCCAAATGAGTGCGTCTTCCTGATGGACCATTCGGCCCTCCGCATCGCGCGAAGGACGCGGAAAGGCCGGATTTTCACCGGAATTGGCGCGCAGAAGGGGATTGATGGTAGCTCCCTGCCTTCAGCCTGGCTTTTGGCGAAACCCCTGGCCCGGCCCTGGCGTTGGTCGGTCGCCGCCCCCGATGGAGTTTGACTATCGTGCACCGCCGCGACGCCCTGCTCGCCGCCCTGTCGCTGTCCACCGTGTTCATTGCGGGGGAGGCGAACCACTTTTCCGACGCGCGGGCCGCCGGGGCGGAGGAAACCCCCTTTGACGCTAGCACGGTGCGCGAGAAGGCGCGCGCCCTGGCGCAGCAGCCCTACAAGGCGCCCTCGGAAGATCTGCCGCCCGAGCTCTCCGACCTGACCTACGACCAGTACCGCGATATCCGCTTCCGGCCGGACCAGGCGCTGTGGCGCGGGCAGGATCTGCCTTTCCAGATGCAGCTCTTCCACCGCGGCTTCCTCTACAAGCCGCGGGTCGAGATGTATGAGGTGGCGGAGGGGGTGGCCCGGCCGGTCCGCTACAACCCGGACCTTTTCACCTTCCAGAACCTGCAGCGCCCGCAGGCCAGTGACCTTGGCTTCGCCGGCTTCCGCCTGCACGCGCCGATCAACCGGCCTGACTATTTCGATGAGGTCTGCGCCTTCCTCGGTGCCAGCTACTTCCGCGCCGTGGCGAAGGGGCAGATCTACGGCCTCTCGGCGCGCGGCCTTGCGATCAACACCGGCGACCCGAAGGGCGAGGAGTTCCCGCTGTTCCGCGGCTTCTGGGTGGAGCGTCCGCGCCCCGGAGTGAACGCCGCCACGGTGCATGCGCTGCTCGACAGCCCTTCCTGCGCCGCCGCCTTCCGCTTCGCCATCCGCCCCGGCGCCAGCACGGTGTTCGATGTCGAGTCCACCGTCTTCCCGCGCACGGACATGACGACCGCGGGCATCGCGCCGCTGACCAGCATGTTCTGGTTCTCGCCGCTGAACCGCGCCGGCAAGGACGACTGGCGCCCGGCGGTGCATGACTCGGATGGGCTGCTGATGGCCAGTGGCCGTGGCGAGCGCATCTGGCGCCCGCTGAACAATCCGCGCGACCTGCAGCTCAGCGCCTTCGGGGACGTCAACCCGCGCGGCTTCGGCCTGATGCAGCGGCGCCGCGACTTCGACAGCTACGAGGACCTGGAGGCGCGCTATGAGAAGCGCCCGAGCCTCTGGGTGGAGCCGATCGGCGACTGGGGCGAGGGCGCCGTGCACCTGGTGGAAATTCCCACGGCCAGCGAGATCCACGACAACATCGTCGCCTTCTGGCGGCCGAAGGACCCGCTGCGGGCCAAGGGCGAGTACCGCTATACCTATCGCCTGCACTGGTGCGACGAGGCGCCCGGCGCGCCGGAAGTGGGCCGCATCGTCGATGCGCGCTCCGGCAATGCCTATACCCCGGGCGGCCGTCTCTTCGTGCTCGATGCCCATGGTGGCCTGCTCGACAAGCTGGGGTCCGATGCGAAGGTCGAGTTGAACGTCAGCGCGAACCAGGGCGAGATCCGCAACCCGGTGGCGCAACGCAATCCGGAGACGGGTGGCTGGCGCATCAGCTTCGAGCTCTTTCCCGGCAATGCTCGCGCCGCGGAGTTGCGCGCCGAGATGAAGGCGGCGGGTGAACCTGCCGCCGAGACCTTCCTCTACCGATGGACAGCGTAATCCCCGGCACGGGCTGGAGGGCGCTGCCGCCGGAGGCTGCGCTCGAAATGCCCGTGCAGTCGCTGCAGGCGCCGCCCGCACGCCGGGCCGGCGGCATGCCCTCGCGCCTCACCGCAACCTGGCTGCGGCGCCTCGTGGTGCTCGGAGCGACCCTGGCGCTGACCGCCTATGCCTCGCGCGAGATGTGGCTGGTGCTCAACAGCGGCCAGCCGACGCCGCTGCAGGCCTTCGTGCTGATCCTGTTCGTCATCCTCTTCGCCTGGGTGGCGCTGTCCTTCACCAGCGCCACCTGCGGCTTCTTTCGCCTGCTGGCGGGGCCGGACCGCCGCCTCGGCATCGCGCCCGACGGGCCACCGCCCATGCCGGGCGTGAAGACCGCACTGCTGATGCCGAGCTACAACGAGGAGCCGGCCCGCATCATGGCCGGGCTGCAGGCGATCCATGAGTCGCTGGCGGCGGCGGGCGCGCTGGACCGCTTCGACATCTTCATCCTCAGCGACAGCACCGAGCCGGGTGCCTGGATCGCCGAGGAGGCCGCCTATCTGGAACTGCGCCGCCGCACCGGCGACGTTGCGCTGGGAGAAGGTGGCCGCATCTTCTATCGCCGCCGCCCCAAGAACACCGAGCGCAAGGCTGGCAACATCGCCGACTGGGTGCGCCGCTGGGGGGGCGCCTATCCGCAGATGCTGGTGCTCGACGCCGACAGCGTGATGGACGCCGACACCATCCTGCGGCTGGCCGATGCCATGGAGCGCCACCCGGATGTCGGCCTGATCCAGACGCTTCCCATCATCACCGGCGGCAACACGCTCTTCGCGCGGATGCAGCAGTTTGCCGGGCGGGTCTATGGGCCTCTGATCGCCGAGGGCATTGCCTGGTGGCACGGCTCCGAGGGCAACTACTGGGGCCACAACGCCATCATCCGCACCCGCGCCTTCGCCGAGGCGGCGGGCCTTCCGGAGCTGCCGGGCCGCAAGCCCTTCGGTGGCCATATCCTGAGCCATGACTTCGTCGAGGCCGCGCTGCTGCGCCGGGCCGGCTGGGCCGTCCACATGGTGCCCTGGCTGCGCGGCTCCTATGAGGAGAGCCCGCCCTCGCTGATGGACCTCGCCATCCGCGACCGGCGCTGGTGCCAGGGCAACCTGCAGCACGCGGCGGTGCTGCCCGCGCGCGGGCTGCACTGGGTCAGCCGCCTGCACCTGCTGACCGGCATCGGCTCTTACATTACCGCACCGCTCTGGCTGATCTTCCTGATCGCAGGCGTGCTGCTGGCCATCCAGGCGCGCTTCATCCGGCCGGAATACTTCCCCGCCGGCCCCAGCCTCTTCCCCGAATGGCCGGTGGTGGACCCGGTGCGCGCCATGTGGGTGTTTATCGGCACCATGGGCCTGCTGCTGGCGCCGAAGCTGATGGCCTGGATCGCGCTGCTCTTCCACGGCGGCGACCGGCGCGGCTGCGGCGGCGCCATCCGCACCTTCCTTTCCATGCTGCTGGAGACGCTGATCGCCGGGCTTCTGGCACCCGTGACCATGCTGACGCAATCCGTGGACGTCGCTGCCATCCTGCTCGGCCGTGATTCCGGCTGGAACGCCCAGCGGCGGGACGACGGCTCGGTGCCCTTCGGGCAGGTGGCCCGGCTCTACTGGCGCCATACCCTGTTCGGGCTGGCCTTCGGCGCCGCCGCCTGGCTGGTCTCGCCCTATCTGGCGCTCTGGATGTCGCCGGTGGTGCTCGGCCTTGCGCTCGCCATCCCCCTTGCCGCGCTGACCGCCCGCCGGGACATCGGCCTTGGCCTGCGGCGCCTCGGCCTGCTGCTGACGCCCGAGGAGCGCGCGCCCCCCGCCGTGCTGGTCCGCGCCAAGGTGCTCACCGCCGAGTGGCGTGGCATCACCGGTGAGGCGGACGTGGCCCGGCTGTTCCGCGAGCCGGCACTGCTGGAGGCGCATCGCCAAATGCTGCCACCGCCCCGCCGCCCCCGGCAGGACCCCTTCGATCCGGCGCTGCTGGTCGGGCTGGCGAAGCTGCAGGAGGCCGAGCGGCTTGACGAAGCCCTGCGCCTGCCGCGCGCGGAGCTCTCCGCCGTGCTGGCCGATGCGCGGGGCGTGGAGCTGCTGGCGACCCTTGCCGAGGGCAGGGCCGCCTGAGGGTGGCCGCCCTTCAGCCCAGGATGTCGAGTGTGCGGTTCGCCAGCTGGCCGATGCCCCGCTGCACGGCCAGATTGCCGGCATAGGCATGCTGCGCCTCGATCAGCGCCACTTGCGGCGCGACACCATCCCCCACCGGGCACGGCATGGGGGCGGAGATGGCGAAGGGGCGCCGTGCAGGGTCCGGCGGCAGCGACTCCGGTGCTGTCGTCCGCCGCGTGACCGCCGCGGCGGCATCGGCGAGCCGGAACTCGGCCGAGCGCATGCCCTGGGCCGCCGCATAGGCAGCCGCCACCAGGCCGGTGGGGCTGTTGGAGGAAACTTGCATTTCGTTAAGTCCTGTCTCTCGGGCGCACCGCCCTGATCGGACGGTGAAGCGAGTGCTCATTATCCGGCACAAGGCTTTCCAAGCGGTTAAGGCTTTCGGAGGGGGCGGGTGGGCCGCAATGGCCCAGGTGGTGGGGGCCTCTCGACAAGCTGCCAGTCCGGACGCAGTTTGACCGTCGCAGATTCGGCGGGAGAGTGCCCAATGCAGAACACCGAGGAAATCTGGCGGCTGGTGGATGAGAACCAGCAGGCCTTCATCGAGCTGAGCGACCGCGTCTGGGAGATGCCGGAACTGGCCTATGCCGAGTTCCGCTCCGTCGCCGAGCACAAGAAGGCGCTGGAGGCGCATGGCTTCCGCATCACCGAGAAGCTGGCCGGCATCCCCACCGCCATCATGGGCGAGGCGGGCGAGGACGGCCCGGTCATCGCCATCCTCGGCGAGTATGACGCGCTGCCCGGCCTGAGCCAGGAAGCGGGCGTCGCCGAGCACCGGCCGCTGCCGGGCGACGGCTCCGGCCATGGCTGCGGCCATAACCTGCTCGGCGCCGGTGCCATGCTGGCCGCCACGGCGGTGAAGGACTACCTGGCGAAGAACGGCATCAAGGGCCGCGTCCGCTACTACGGCTGCCCGGCCGAGGAAGGCGGCGCCGCCAAGGCCTTCATGGTCCGCGAGGGTTGCTTCAAGGACGTGGACATCGCCATCTCCTGGCACCCGGCGCCCTTCGCCGCGGTGAACGAGGCGAAGTCCCTGGCCAATACCCGCATCGACTTCACCTTCACCGGCCGCTCCAGCCATGCCGCTGCCGCACCGCATCTCGGCCGCTCGGCGCTCGACGCCATCGAGCTGATGAATGTCGGCGTCAACTACATGCGCGAGCACATGCCGAGCGAGGCCCGCATCCACTACGCCTACCTGGACGCCGGCGGCATCGCGCCGAACGTCGTGCAGGGCAAGGCGACGGTGCGCTACCTGATCCGCGCCTCCGACCTGCCGATGCTGCAGGGCCTCGTCGCCCGCGTCCGCAAGATCGGCGACGGCGCGGCGCTGATGACCGAGACCACGGTCTCCACCAAGGTTGTCTCCGCCGTCTCCAACCTGCTCGGCAACCTGCCGCTGGAGCGGGCGATGCAGGCCAACCTGGAGCGCCTCGGCCCGCCGCCCTTCGACGACGAGGACCGCGCCTTCGCCGCCGAGATCCAGAAGACGCTGACCGACGAGGACATCGCCTCCGCCTTCAAGCGGATGGGCGTGCCGGTGCGGAAGGGCGTGCCGCTGGCGGACGAGATCATCCCGCTGGAGGCCAAGGGCGCGGCCATGGTCGGCTCGACCGATGTGGGCGACGTCTCCTGGGTCGTGCCGACGGTGCAGGCGCGTGGCGCGACCTATGCCATCGGCACGCCGGGCCATTCCTGGCAGCTCACGGCGCAGGGACAGTCGCCGCTGGCGCATAAGGGCATGGTGCACGTGGCCAAGGTGATGGCCGGCGTGGCGGTGGACGCGCTGCGCGACCCGGCGCTGATCGAGCAGGCCAAGGCCGACCTTGCCGCCCGCACCGCCGAGACGCCCTATGCCTGCCCGCTGCCGGCGGATCTCTCGCCGCCGATCAAGATGGCGCAGGTCTGACAGGACAGGCCGGGGGAGGGCGCCTCCCCCGGCCTTTTCCTTCAGAGGATGATGGCCTCGAAAGGCGGGCGCAACTCGGGCGCCTCGAACTCCAGCACCCAGAGGTCCGGGTCTCGCCGCACCTGCCGCTCCACATAGGCATCCGCCTCCGCCTCGCTGACGGGGTCTTTGCCGGTGCCGCGCATCCAGGCCGGACGGCCCTCGGCATCGCGTGCCTGGCTCAGCACCATGCAGCCCTCCCGCCCGCGCAGCAGGCACAGGATGCCGCCCGAATCCGGGTCTCCCTTGCGCAGCACCATGGCTGGCCGTCCCGACTGATCCGCCAGCCGCACGGCCATCGAGACCCAGATGCCGGCTTTCACTCTCGCTTCCATGCCGCCCAGAGTGAGGCAGTGCGAGAGCGATGCAACCCCTTCCTTCCCGCGCATCTCCCCCCGGACAAAAGCACTTGCTGCAAGGCAGCCGGCGCGGCATCCACCCCTTGGGCGAGCCAGAGGGAGCGGCGATGGCGGGTAAGGATCAGGACCAGGTGCGGATGAGCGAGGGCCAGCGCGCCTATGAGGCGAAGCGGGCGGCCAAGGCCGGCGTCAGCCTGGAGAAGTGGCTCTCGATGAAGGCGCAGGAGCGCGACCAGCTTGCCGCCAAGGCGGCCAAGGCTGCCGAGCCCACGAAGAAGCCCGGCTTCTTCGCCCGGTTGCTGGAGCGGGCGCAGAAGCCGATCGGCTGAGCGCGGGTCTCACCAGGTCATCCGCCGCAGCGTGTCGTCGCGGCGGATGAGATGGTGCCAGAGGGCGGCGCCGGCATGCAGCGCCACCAGCCCCGCCAGCACAAGCCCAATCGTGTCATGGATGGTGGAGAGCGTCGGCGCCAGCGCCTCGTTGCGCCCGATGGGACTGGGAATCGGGACTAGCCCAAAGGCGATCAGAGGAAAGCCCCACGCGTTGGTGTTCAGCAGCCCGATCACCGGCTGCACCAAAAGCAGGGCATAGAAGGCCCTGTGGTTGGCGGTCGCCGCCGCCTGCATCCAGCCCGGCAGGGGCGGCGTGATCGGCGGCGGTGGATGACGCCAGCGCCAGAACAGGCGGAAAAGCGTGACCAACAGGATCGTAATGCCGAAGCTTTCGTGGATGTTATAAAGACGGAGCTTCAGGCCCTCGTCCTCAGGTGGCGCCCAGGTGATCCAGATGCCGAGAGCGATGATCAGCAGCACGATCAGTGCCGTGCTCCAGTGCAACAGGCGAGCGGTCCGGTTGTAGTGCATGCCGTCCTCTTTCATGGCTGATCCTACACCCATGATCGCTGCCCATGCCGACTGGAGTTTGGATCCCCGCAAGCGCTGGGTCAGCATTGCCCGTCGCCGGAAGGGCGTCTGGCGTGCCGAGGCACCCCGGCCGGTGGGTGATCCGGCGGCACTGGTCACCGAACTGCTGGGGGAGGGCGTTCCGCTGGCCTTTGGCCTGGACCTGCCACTCGGCCTGCCGCGTGGCTTCGCCGCGACCCGCCCGGAGCCGGATTTCCACCATTTCCTTCGCGGCCTGACGGCCACGCCCGAGTTCTTCCTGGTCAGCCCGACGCTGGAGACGGTTTCCGCCGCGCGCCCCTTCTACCCCGCGCGCGGGCTGAGGGGCATGACGCGCGCGGCCCATGCCGAGGCGATCGGCCTGGAGGGCGCCGCGGCCCTCAACCGCTGGTGCGACTGCGCCACCGTCGAGCGCCCCGCCGGCGCGCCGGTCTTCTGGACCCTGGGCGCGAACCAGTCCGGCAAGGCGGCCATCACCGCCTGGCGGGACTGGCTGGCGCCCGCCCTCTCGGCCGGCGCACCGCTGCGCCTCTGGCCCTTCCAGGGCAGCTTGCATGAATTGCTGGCCCCTGGCGTGGCGGTGCTGGCCGAGACCTACCCGGCCGAGGCGCTGCGGCATCTCGGTGTGGTGCTGAGCGGCAGCAAGCGGGTGCCGGAGGCCCGGCGCGCAGCGGCGCCTTCGCTGCGGATGGCCATGGGGCGGCTTGATGTGCAGCCCAGCCGGGGCCTCAGGGCGGCACTGGACGAGGGATTCGGCGCCGATGCAGCGGGTGAGGACCGGTTCGACAGCCTGCTCGGCCTGCTCTGCGTCATCGGAGTCCTCGACGGCGCACGGCCGGACTTCGTGCCGGAGGATGACTGGGTGCGGCGCTGGGAAGGCTGGGTGCTCGGTCAGACGGCGCTGCCGAGGGCACCGGAGGCAAGGCTGGGGGAATGAATTCCCCCAGGCTCCTTTCTCTATTTCTGTAAGTTTCCCGCGCAGGCGGCCAGCGCAACCCAAAGCTGACAGGTTATCCCCGGTACAGCCCGGCGGCCGCGGCCGCCTGGGTGGCCAGCGCAATGGAGAGGTCGAGCGTCGGCGTCTCCACACCGACGAGGCGCGCCAGCTCCAGCGGCACGCGGAACAGGGCATCCACCTCCATCGGCCGGCCGAGTTCCAGGTCCTGGAGGATGGAAGGCTTGTGGGCGAGCTTGCCGGAACTGGCTAGGCGCTTGTCCAGGTCAAACTCGAAGCCTTGGCCGAGCGCCTCGGCAATGGCCATGCTCTCCTGCATCGCCCGGCGCACGGCGGCACGCACCACCGGGTCGGCCAGGGTGCCGGCGATGCCCTGCCGCGAAAGGATGGTGAAGGGCCCCTGCGAGAGGTTGCCCATCAGCTTCATCCAGACCTCGCGGCGGATCTGCTTCGTCACCTCGCCGGAGATGCCGCCCTTGGTCAGATAGGCGGCGATGGCCTCGCCGCGCGGGCTGTCGCTGCCATCCACCTCGCCGAGGATGACGCGGTTGTTGGCATGCTCCGTATGCACATGCCCCGGCTCCGTCACCGTGCAGGCGGAATAGACCACGCCGCCCAAGGTGCGTTCGATGCCGATGGCCCTCCGCACGGCGTCGCCCGGGTCCACCGCCGGCAGGCGCCGCCCGTCCAGCGCGCCGCCATGGCGGTCGAAATACCACCAGGGGATGCCGTTCATCACGAAGGCCACGGTGGTGTCGGGCTTCAGCAGCGGCGTGATGGCCTCGGCCACCTGCGGCAGGGAAGGCGCCTTGACGGTGACGATCACCGCGTCCTGCGGGCCGACCGCCGCGGCGTCGCCGGCCTTGACCTGCACGGTGTGGGTGCCGTCCGGGGCGGTAACGGTCAGGCCCTTCTGCTGGATGGCGGCAAGCTGGGCACCGCGGGCGACGACGCTGGTCTCCGCCCCGCCCAGTGCCAGCCGCGCCGCCACATGCCCGCCGATCGCGCCGGCGCCGAAGACACAGATCTTCATCTGGGGATATCCTTTTGCGGCCGCGGGGTCAGGCGCGCGGCGCCAGCAGGTCGAGCGCGATCCGCGCGATGGCCTTGACCCCAGCGGGAATGCAGCCCTCGTCGGGCTGATAATGCGCGTTGTGCAACCGGTCCTGCCGCCCGGGGGCGGAGGAGCCGATGCCGAGCTGGAAAGCGGGCACCCGCTCGGCGAAGGCCGAGAAATCCTCGGACCCCATGGAGGGTTCGCCCTCCTGCACCGCTTCGGCGCCGAACTGCGCGGTGAGAGCGGCGACGGCGGGCGTCACCACCCGGTCGTCGTTCACCAGCGGCGGCACCATGCGGCGGTACTCCAGCTTGGCGGTGACGCGCATGCCGGTCTCGATGCCCTCCACGAGGCGGCGCAGGGCGGCCTCGGCGATATCGCGCGCCTCGGGGTGCAGGGTGCGCACGGTACCCTTCAGGTGCACCCTCTCGGGAATGATGTTGTAGGTGGAGCCACCGACAGATTGGCCGATTGTCACAACGGCGGGTTGCAGTGGCTTCACCTCCCGGCTGACCACGGTTTGCGCCTGCGTCACGAAATGCGCAGCCGCAACGATCGGGTCCACGGCGGCATAGGGATGCGCCGCATGGCCGGAACGGCCCTGGATCTCCAGGTCGAACAGATCGGAGGCGGCAAGGCAGGGGCCGCGCACGAAGCTGAAGCGGCCGACCGGCATGTCCGGGTGGTTGTGGAAGCCGAGCGCCATGTCCACGCCCTCGGCGGCACCGTCGGCGATCATCGCCGCGGCGCCCTGCAGCGTCTCCTCGGCTGGCTGGAAGACCAGGACGATGCGCCCGGCGATCTGTGGAGCTAGGTCCTTCAGGATTTCCGCAGCGCCGAGCAGCGTCACCGTATGGATGTCATGCCCGCAGGCATGCATCTTGCCGGCCGCGGTGCTGGCGAAGGGCAGGCCGGTCTCCTCATGGATCGGCAGGGCATCCATGTCGGCCCGCAGCGCCAGGGTAGGACCGGGCAGGCCCCCCTCGATGATGCCCAGCACGCCCGTGCGGCCGATTCCTGTGCGGTGGGGAATCCCCAGCCGCGCCAGCTCGGCGGCCACGATGCCGGCGGTGCGGTGCTCCTCGAAAGCCAGCTCCGGATTCGCGTGTAGGTCGCGCCGGATCGCTGTCAAGGAGGCGGCCAGACGTGCCGCGGCTGCGTTGAGCCGTCTTGCCGGATCATTGATCAAAATATCGGCTGTCATCGTTCTCAAAATCCCTTTTCGAGGCGCCTGGGCAGGTTTCGCGACACGATGTTGCGTTGCACAATCTACATGAACTTTTCTTAATTAATTTCTGCCGCCTTGCCCCGGCGCATCGCCCTGCCATAGGTTGCCTCGCATTGGGCATCAGGGGGAGGTGGAAGTTGTGGGCCGAGGCTTCGGCGCGGTGATGGCGTCTGCAGGAATCCTGGAGATTCCGCCGCATCATCCCGCTCCTGCATCGTCGGCAGGCATGCTCTTCCCGAACTGATTCGAGGGCCCTGGCGGCAGCCAACAGGGGCCGGCTCCGGTCAAAGGTCGATGGCGAGATCAAGCGCGGCAGACGCCGCCTCGGTCGTGCCCGGCCGCGCTAAGCGCGTGTCTGCCGCACGCGAGGTGTTCAAGAAAGGATCGGCATGAGGATTAACGCGAAAGATTTTGCCTCGGCGCTGCTGTTACTGGCGCTGGCCGCGATCGGTCTGTGGCTGAACACCGACCACACCCTGGGCTCGGCACGCCGCATGGGGCCTGGCTACATGCCGATGCTGACCTTTGGCCTGGAGTTCTTCCTGGGCCTCTGCGTCCTCGGGATCTCGATGGTCAGCGGGCCGGACCCTCTGGAGCGTTGGACCAAGATCGACTTCGTCAGCCTGTTCCTGGGCATCGCCGTTACGCTGGTGGCCTATCCGCTGCTCCTCTCGGTCTCGCCGGCGCTGGGGAACAACTGGTACGCGCTCGGAATCGCCATGATCATTGGTCTCGGCGTCATGGCGATCAGCCCGGGCTGGCGCAAGATGGCGCTGATCCTTGCCGGCATGACGGTGTTCGGCGTGCTGCTCGACCATGGCGGGCTGTTCCTGGCGATCGCGGCCATGGTGGTGGTTTCAGCGCTCGCCGACCCCGAGCACCGGCCGCTGGGCGTGATCGGCAGCGTGGTGTTCCTCATCGCGCTGTGCTGGTGGGTGTTCATCTACGAGTTGGACATCCGCGTGAACATCTGGCCGACGTTCTAAGGGCGACCGGAACATGGAACTTCTCCTCGACAACCTGGCGCACGGCTTCGGCGTCGCCCTTAGTCTGAACAACCTGCTCTTCGCGCTGCTTGGCGCCTTCATCGGCACGGCGATCGGCGTTCTGCCCGGCATTGGCCCGGTGGCGACCATCTCGCTGCTGCTGCCGATCACCTTCGGCCAGCCGGCCACCACCGCCATCATCATGCTCGCCGGCATCTATTACGGCGCGCAGTATGGCGGCTCGACCACAGCCATCCTGCTGAACCTGCCAGGCGAGGTCTCCTCCGTGGTGACCACGCTGGAGGGCTACAAGATGGCCCGCAACGGGCGCGCCGGCGCGGCGCTCACCATTGCGGCGCTCGGCTCCTTCTTCGCCGGTTCGGTCGCCACCATCCTGGTTGCCGCCTCCGGCCCGCTGTTGACGGAAATCGCGCTCTCCTTCGGCCCTGCCGACTACTTCTCGCTGATGTTGCTAGGCCTCGTCATCTCGGCGGTGCTGGCGCAGGGCTCGGTGGTGAAGTCGGTGGCCATGGTCGTACTGGGCGTGGCGCTCGGCCTGGTCGGCACCGACGTGCAGACCGGCCAGCAGCGCTTCACCTTCGGCATCCCCGAACTCTCGGACGGGCTGAACTTCGCCGCCATCGCCATGGGCGTCTTCGGCATCGGCGAGATCATCCTGAACCTGGAGCGCCCCGAGGTCCGCAGCGTGCTCTCCTCCAAGGTGGGCAGCATGTTCCTCACCAAGGAGGAGTGGAAGCGGGCGACCCCCTCGGTGATCCGCGGCACCATCATCGGCTCGGCGCTCGGCATCCTGCCCGGCGGCGGCGCCTCGCTGGCCTCCTTCGGCTCCTACATGATGGAGCGGAAGATGTCGCGCGGGCGCAACGAGTTCGGCAACGGCGCCATCGAGGGCGTTGCCGGCCCCGAGGCGGCCAACAACGCGGCGGCGCAGACCAGCTTCATCCCGCTGCTGACGCTGGGCATTCCCTCCAACGCCGTCATGGCGCTGATGGTCGGCGCGCTGATCATCCAGGGCATTCAGCCTGGCCCGCGCATGGTGGAGAGCCAGCCCGACCTGTTCTGGGGCCTGATCTGCTCCATGTGGATCGGCAATGTCATGCTGCTCGTCATCAACCTGCCGATGATCGGCATGTGGGTGAAGCTGCTGCAGGTGCCCTATAAGTACATGTACCCGGCGATCCTGACCTTCTGCGCGATCGGCGTGTACTCCATCAACAACAACGTGTTTGACGTCTATCAGACGGTCTTCTTCGCGGTGCTCGGCTACGCTTTCGCGAAGTTGAAGATGGAGCCGGCGCCGCTGCTGGTCGGCTTCGTGCTCGGCCCGATGATGGAGGAGCACCTCCGCCGCGCCATGCTGCTCTCCCGCGGCGACCCGGTGGTCTTCATCGAGCGGCCGATTTCCGCCGTGCTGCTGATCGTCGCGGCGCTGGCCCTGGGCCTGATGCTGCTGCCCGGCCTGCGCAAGAAGAAGGAAGCGGCGATGGCGGGCTGACCCGCACCGCCAGCCTTGTTCTGCCGAGCCGCCCTGGGCAACTCGCCCGGGGCGGCTTTCTTTTGTGCGATGCACTCCGTATCTTCGGCTCCCCGAGCGTGGAGACGAGCCTAATGAGCGGAACCGAGCAGCGTCGTATCGTCCCGGTGGTCTTGTGCGGCGGGACCGGCAGCCGGCTCTGGCCTCTGTCGCGCGAAGGCTTCCCCAAGCAGTTCTGGCCGCTGCTCTCCGAGCACACGATGCTGCAGGACACGGTGAGCCGGGTGGCCGGCCCGGCCTTCACCAGCCCGCTGCTGGTGTGCAACCAGGGCCATCGCTTCCTGGTGGCGGAGCAGCTGCGCGCCGCCCAGGTGAAGGACCCCACCATCGTGCTGGAGCCGGTGGCTCGCAACAGCGCCCCGGCCATCGCCGCCGCCGCCCTGCTGGCGCATGAGGCGGACCCGGAGGCGGTGCTGTGGCTGCTGGCCGCCGACCATGCCATCGCCGACAACGCCGCCCTTCATGCGGCGCTGGGCAAGGCGGCCGCGGCCGCGCGCTCCGGGCGGATCGTCACCTTCGGCATGAAGCCGACTTCGCCCGAGACCGGCTATGGCTATATCGAGGCCGGCGCGCCGCTGGAGGGGGTGGAGGGCGTTTCCGCCATCGCCAGCTTCGTCGAGAAGCCCAACCTGGCGACGGCGCAGAGCTACCTTGAGGGCGGCCGGCATCTCTGGAACTCCGGCATGTTCGTGGCCACGGCGGCGACGCTGCTGGCCGAGCTGGAGCGGCTGGCGCCGGCGCTGCTCGCCACCGTGCGGGCGGCGGTGGAGGGCGCGACGCGCGACCTCGACTTCGTGCGGCTGGACCCGGCGGCCTTCGAGCGGGCGCCCGACATCTCAATCGACTATGCCGTGATGGAGAAGACGAGCCATGCCGCCGTGGTGCCGGCCGATCTTGGCTGGTCGGATGTCGGCTCCTGGGCGGCGCTCTGGGAGGTGGCGGCCAAGGATGCGGCCGGCAATGCCACGCATGGGCCGGTCGAGCTGTATCAGGCGAACAACTGCTACGTCCGCAGCGAAGGCATCCTGACCGGTGTGGTCGGGCTGGACGACGCCGTGCTCGTGGTGACGGATGATGCGGTGCTGGCCATGCACCGGAACTGCGCGCAGGACGTGAAGAAGCTGCTGGAGCAGCTCAAGGCCAAGGGACGCAAGGAGGCGACCGAGCATCGCCGGATGTACCGTCCCTGGGGCCACTATGAGGGCCTGATCCAGGGCGACCGCTTCCAGGTCAAGAAGATCTCGGTCAAGCCGGGCGAGAAGCTCTCGCTGCAGAAGCACTTCCACCGCGCCGAGCACTGGGTCGTGGTGAACGGCACGGCCATCGTGGAGCGGGACGCGGAGCGGATCATGCTGCGCGAGAACGAGTCGATCTACCTCCCGCTTGGCTCGGTGCACCGGCTGGAGAACCCCGGCATCATCCCGCTGACGCTGATCGAGGTGCAGTCCGGCTCCTACCTGGGCGAGGACGATATCGTCCGCTTCGAGGACACTTACGGCCGCACTTGAGGCATTCCGGCGTTGGCGGCGAGGTGACGCCGGCGCAGCTTCCGCTATCCTCCCGGAGTGACATGCGGTGGAATCGCCGCACAGGCCGGGAGGAATGGCTTCCATGCGGGCATGCATCTTCGGCGCGGCGCTGGCCGTGGCGACAGGCCTTGGCATCGTCGGCGCGCGTGCCGACGACATCAGCGAGGGGCTGCAGCGGGCGCGTGAGCTCTACGAGCAGGGGGACGTCGCCGGTGCCCTGACGGAGACGAATTTCGCGCTCAACGCGCTGCAACAGAAGCGCAGCGCCGCGTACCAGGCGCTGTTCCCCGCCGCGCCCGCCGGCTGGACGCTGCAGGAGGCGGAGGACAACGGCGGCGGCGACCTGGCCGCCCGCATCATGGGCGGTGGGGTGATGGTGCAGCGCGAATACGCGCAGGACGGCGGCGACGGCGTCATCAAAGCCACGGTCATGGTGGACAACCCGATGATCCAGGCCCTCGGTGCGATGGTCAACAACCCGGCGATGCTCGGCCGCGGCGCCAAGCGGGTGCGGATCGGCTCCGATAATGCCGTCCTGCAGCAGGAATCGGGCTCGCAGGATGCCGAGATGACCCTGGTGCGCGGCACCCTGGCCGTGAAGCTGGAAGGCTCCGACCTGAAAAGCCCGGACATCCTCACCGAGCTGATGAAGCGGTTCGATCTGAAGAAGCTGCAGAACCCGCAGGCCCACTGAGCGCCATCGCCCGGACCTCCTCCGGGCGGTGGCCGGCCTCGCGCAGGGCCGCGAGGGTGGGCGCGTTGTCCCGCTTGGAGAGGCGCCTGCCGTCAGGCCCCAGCAGGAGCGGGTGGTGCCGGTAGCGCGGGGCGGGCCATCCCAGCAGAGCCTGGAGCAGCCGGTGCAGGTCGGTGGCGGGGCGAAGATCCTCCGCGCGGGTCACCAGCGTCACGCCCTGGAGGGCGTCGTCATGGGTCACGCAGAGGTGGTAGGAGGCGGGCGTGTCCTTGCGCGCCAGCACCACGTCGCCGAAGCGTGCCGGGTCGCAGCGGATGCGCCCCTCGCCGAGTTCCAGGAAGGAGAGGGGGCCAGGCACCCGCCGCAGGGCGGCCGCCATGTCCAGGCGCAGGGCATAGGGCGCCCCGCTGGCCAGGCGCTCGGCGCGCTCTGCGATGGAGAGGCGGCGGCAGGTGCCGGGATAGAGCAGCCCGTCCGGTCCGTGCGGGGCATGGCCGATCGCCGCCACCTCACGGGCGATGTCGGCACGGGTGCAGAAGCAGGGATAGAGCAGACCCATGCCCTCCAGCCGGTCCAGGCTGGCGCGATACTCGGGCAGGTGCTCGGACTGGATGCGCACCGGCCCATCCCAGTTCAGTCCGAGCCAAGCTAGGTCCTCCAGGATGGCGTCGCGGAACTCGGGGCGGCATCGGACGGGATCGATGTCCTCCAGCCGGAGCAGGAAGCGGCCGCCGCCCGCGCGGGCGGCGTGCCAGCCAAGCAGGGCGCTGTGCGCATGCCCCAGATGCAGGCGCCCGGTCGGGCTCGGGGCGAAGCGCGTGACAATGGTTGCGGGCATCGCGGATCGCGCGTAGCGGATCGGGCACCACCGCAGCAAGGGGATGCCGCATGGCCGCACTGGAAGGACCGCATTGGGGACCCAAGGCCGGGGGAGCGCCAAAGCTGATCGTCTTCCTCCTGCACGGCTACGGCGCCGATGGGAATGACCTGATCGACCTGGCGCCGCACTGGGCGCATTCCGTGCCGGGGGCGTTGTTCATCGCCCCGCACGCGCCGCATCCCTGTCCGGGGGCGCCCTATGGCCGCCAGTGGTTCAGCCTGGAGGACCGGCGCCCCGGCCCGCTTCTGGCCGGCATCCGGACGGCCCGGCCGTTGCTGGACGAAACCATTGTCGCCGAATGCGCTGCCGCCGGCGTGCCGGAGAGCAACGTCGTGCTGATGGGCTTCAGCCAGGGCGCGATGATGTCCCTGTTCACCGGCCTGCGCCGTGAGACCGCGCCCGCCGGCATTCTGGCGTATTCGGGCCGCCTGATCGGCGAGGAGCTGCTTGCCGCCGAGATCCGGAGCCGGCCGCCCGTGCTGCTGGTGCATGGCGAGACGGACGAGGTGGTGCCGATGGCCGGCAGCCAGGCGGCCGAGGCAGCGCTCGAAGCGGCCGGGGTGCCGGTGGAGGGCCTTTACATTCCCCGCCTGGGGCATGGCATCGATGATATCGGCCTCTCAGCCGGCGGGCTGTTCCTGGAGCGCATTGCGGCGCAGCTTGCCGATCCCGTGTGACGGCAGCATGAAACTCGCGCGGCCAAACATTGCGCCGGCCGCGCGGGACTGGCATGAATGAAGCCGCACACCGGCGGCGCCACGAAATCTGGGGCCTGCCCGCCCGGTCCAGGCCCCAGGGCTAGAGGCGCGCAGCTTGAAAGGAGCGGCGCTTGCCTGACGGGATGTCTTTGGGCGGCCAGGGTGGGTTCCCGGCCTTGGTGCTGAACGCGGATTTCCGCCCGCTATCGTATTTTCCGCTATCCCTGTGGTCCTGGCAGGACGCGGTGAAGGCTGTCTACCTCGATCGCGTGTCCGTGCTGTCGGAATACGACACGACCGTGCATTCGCCACGCCATGCCATCCGGCTACCGAGCGTCATCGCGCTGAAGGAATACATCCCGGCGGCGCGGCGCCCGGCCTTCACCCGGTTCAACGTCTTCCTGCGGGACAGCTTCACCTGCGTCTATTGCGGCGCCGAGCACCCGACGCATGAGCTGACCTTCGACCATGTCGTGCCCCGCAGCCGGGGCGGCCGGACGAGCTGGGAGAACGTCGTCACGGCCTGCGGCCCCTGCAACCTGCGCAAGGGCTCCAGGCTGCCGCAGGAAATCCGCATGTTCCCGCGCCACGTGCCGCGCCAGCCGACGAGCTGGGAACTGCAGGAGAACGGCCGCATGTTCCCGCCCAACTACCTGCACGAAAGCTGGCGCGACTACCTGTACTGGGATGCCGAGCTGGAGAACTGAACCCGGCGTGGCCGCCCGCGCCGCGCTGCCCAGAGTGCCAGCCCACCCACCACCAGTGCATAGATCAGGTTCATCCCGGCCATGGAGACGGGGAGGCCGGGGATGAGGTAGGTTGGTTCGTCGCAGGGCTTGGACGGGGCAGCGGCCATGCCGGCCAGCATTTCATCCACGCTGCGCGCGTTGCCAGCGGTGGGGGCGGCGCAACTGGGGAAGGGGGAGGGCCACCAATGCGCCTCCACGCCCAGATGCACCACGGCGAAGGCGCCCGACGCCAGGACGGCAATGCCAGCCAGCGTCAGCAGCCAGCGGCGCGGCAGCCAGAGCGCCAGCAGCGCCAGCGCGGCGCCGATCCAGTAGGGCCAGCGCTGCCAGAGGCAGAGCTCGCAGGGGTTCAGCCCACCCCATCGCTCCGAAGCCATGGCGAAGAGCGGCGCTGCGGTGGCCAGCAGCGCGATGAGGAGGGGCATCCGTCCTACTGCTCGGCCGAGGCGTCGCGCAGCATCTGGTCCATGGTGCGGGCGGGCTCGGCGCAGCCGGCCTGGCCGATGACGCGCGCCGGCACCCCGGCCACGGTGGTACAGGGAGGCACCGGCTTCAGCACCACCGAGCCGGCGGCGACGCGCGCGCAGTGTCCGACCTCGATATTGCCGAGCACCTTGGCGCCGGCGCCGAGCATCACGCCATGGCGGATCTTCGGGTGGCGGTCGCCGCATTCCTTGCCGGTGCCGCCCAGGGTGACGCCTTGCAGCAGGGAAACGTCATCCTCGATCAAGGCCGTCTCGCCCACCACTAGGCCGGTGGCATGGTCGAGGAAGATGCCCCGGCCCATCCGCACCGCCGGGTGGATGTCCGTCTGGAACACGGATGAGGAGCGGGACTGCAGCCAGAGCGCCATGTCCCGCCGCCCCTCCTGCCAGAGCCGGTGCGCCAGGCGGTGCACGGTGATGGCGTGGAAGCCCTTGTAGTAGAGCACCGGCTCCAGGGCGCGGCTGGTGGCGGGGTCGCGGTCCACCACGGCCATGATGTCGCAGCGCACGGCCTCGCGCAGGGCCGGATCGTCCTCCAGGGCACGCTCCAGCGTCCGGCGCAGCAGCGCCTCGGGCAGGTCGGCATGGGCCAACCGGGCGGCGACGCGGCCGGAAAGGGCGGATTCGAGCGTTTCGTGCTGCAGCACCGCCGAATGTAGGAAGCCGGCCAGCTCCGGCTCGCGCAGTGCGGCCTCCTCGGCCTCGCGGCGGATGCGTGACCAGACGGGGTCCAGCAGGCCTGCGGCCTCGCGCGGAGGGGTGTGCGGCGCGGGATGGGTCATGCTGGACTCCTCGGCGGCGGCAGCCGCGGCAGGCTCGATATCCGCGAAAGCTGGCGCTGCGCCTCTCCAGGGTCAAGCGCCGGCACGGCTGGACCGGATGGCGCGCCACGCATAGCGTGCCGGAACACGAGCAGTGCAAGGGAGGGATCGGCCATGCCGGTGATCTGGGGACGGGCGAACAGCAGCAACGTGATGAAGGTGCTCTGGTTCTGCGCCGAGGCGGGGCTGGAGCACGAGCGGCGCGACGCCGGCGGGGCCTTCGGTGTGACCGGGGAGCCTGCCTACAGGGCGCGCAACCCGATGTCGCTGGTGCCGACGCTGGAGGAGGCGGATGGCTGGAGCCTGTGGGAGAGCAACAGCATCCTGCGCTATCTCGCCAGCACCACCCCGGGCGGTGCGGCGCTGTTGCCGCAGGCGCCGCGCGCCCGCGCCCAGGTCGAGCGCTGGATGGACTGGCAGCTTGCCCACCTCACCCCGCCGATGACGACGATCTTCTTCACCTATGTCCGCATCCCGGAGGCGGAGCGCGACTGGCCGGCGACCCAGGCGGCGCTGACCCAGGCGGGCAAGCTGTGGCGCATCCTGGACCGGCAGCTTGAGGGCAAGGAGTATGTGGAGGGCGCCTTCTCGGTGGCCGACATCGTCTTCGGGCCCCAGATCCACCGCTGGTTCGCGCTGCCCATCGAGCGGCCTGACCTGCCCAACCTGCGCGCCTGGTACGACCGGTTGCTGGCCCGGCCCGCCTTCGCCCGCATCATCGCGGTCCCGATGACCTGACAGGAAGTGACACGCCGCGCGCGCTGCCCCCGTGACGGCGCGCCGCGCTTGCGCTAGACCCGTTCCACCGCGCGAGAGTGGCGGAACGGTAGACGCAGACGACTCAAAATCGTCCGACCTCGGTCATGGGGGTTCGAATCCCCCCTCTCGCATATTCTCTCAGCGATCGGTCAGGCGCAGCTCGATGCGCCGGTTGCGCGCCATGGCCTCGGGCGAATCGCCCGCGTCGATCGGCTGGTTGTCGCCGAAGGCCGCCGCGGCGACATGGTTGGCCGGCAGGCCCTGAGCGATCAGGAACTGCGCCACCGCGATGGCGCGCGCCGCCGAGAGGTCCCAGTTCGAGGCATAGCGGCCGCCCGGGCGCACCGGATTGCGGTCGGCATGGCCGTCCACACGCAGAATCCAGGGCAGGTCGGCCGGGAACTTCTTGCTGACCTCCTTCAGCACCTCCGCCAGTTCGCGAAGTTGCTGCTGGCCAGGGGCGGAGAGATCGGCGCTGCCCCCCGGGAACAGCACCTCGCCCTGGAAGACGAAGCGGTCGCCCACGATCCGCACCTCGGGCCGCTCGCCCAGCACGTCACGCAGCCGCCCGAAGAAGTCGCTGCGGTAGCGCTGCAGCTCCTCCACCCGCGCGGCCAGGGCCGTGTTCAGCCGCTGTCCGAGATCGGCGATCTGGGTGTCCTTGTCCTTGCCGGCCTTCTCCTGCGCGTCGAGCAGCCCGGCGACACGCGCCAGCTCGGCCCGGAGCTCCGTGAGCTGGCGGTTCAGCAACGCCACCTGGGCCTGGGCGCTCTCCGCCAGCCGGACCTGCTCGCCCGCCTTGGCCTCGGCCTGCTGGCGGCGCTCCGTCTCGCCCTTGGCTTGCTGCTCCTGCGACTCCGCGCGGGACATGGCCTCGGCCACCTTCTGCTCCAGCTCGTCACGCAGGGCGGTCAGGGCGCGCACCTGCTCGGCCAGACGGGCCAGTTGCTGCTGCTGCTGCTCGGCGGTCTGCCGCGCCGCCTGCAGGTTCTGCCGCTCCTCGGCCAGGGAGCGACGCGCCTCGGTCAGGGTCTGCAAGGTCTGGGCGGTGTCGCCGCCGATGCTCTCGGCGCGGGACTGCGCGGCGGCGAGCCGTTCCTCCAGGCTGGTGATGCGCGCGGCGGCGCCGCTGGCGGTCAGTTCCAGGTCGGCCAGCCGGGCGGCCAGCCGGTCCCGCTCGGTCTTCAGCGCGTCGCGCTCGGCGCCCTGGCGGTCGCGCTCGTCGCGCAGGGTTGTGGCCTGGGCCAGGGCGGCATCCCGCGCGCCGCTGGCGACGCGCAGCTCGTCCGAGAGGCGGGAGAGGTTGGCCCGCAACTCCTGCCCCTGGCCACGCTCGAGCGCCAGCATGTCGGAAAGCTCGGCCACCTGCTGGTTCAGCCGGTCCAGCGCCTTGTCGCGCGAGGTCAGCGTGACGGAGAGGAAGCCCTGCGCCAGCACGAAGACCAGCAGCACGAAGATGATGACCATGAGCAGCGTGGACAGCGCGTCCACGTAGCCCGGCCAGGCATTGGGCGCCTCGCGCGCGCCGCGGCGGCTCAGGGGCATGGCGTCAGGCTCCGCTCACCGGAAGGGCCTCACCTGGGCTCTCATCGGGGGACTCTCATCGCGGGCTCTCATCGGCCAGCGCCGCGATGGTGCGGGCGAGGATCTTGATCTCGCCGCGGATCTCGGCGGTGGCCTGGGCGCGGCCATGGGCAAGGTCCTCCACCAGCCGCGCCAGATAGACCTCAAGGTTGCGCAGGTGGATGCGCGAGGCCTCGTCCAGCGCGCCATGCGTCTGCATATGCTGCTGCGCCTCGGCCAGTCGGCTGAGGGTCGGCACCAGGCCGGACTGTGCCTCGGCGAAGCGCTGCATCAGCATCTGCTGGGCGCGCATCTGGTCGGTCATGAGGGAGAGGCGATCGGTCAGCGTGTTCAGGCCCTGCGCCGTGGCGGCGCGGCCTTCCTCGCCGCGCGCCAGGATGCCCTGAAGGTTCTCCAGGTTCTCCGCCGTCTGCTCCAGCAGTGCCTGGACATAGGCGGGGACGGAGCCGCCCCCTTCGGCCGTGTCGCCCAGCACGCCGGAGGAGAGGCGGGTGACGCCCGCCAGCCATTCCTCCAGCTCGTAATAGAAGCGGTTCTGCGCCTGCCCGGCCGTCAGGTCGAGGAAGCCCAGCACCAGCGCGCCGGAGAGGCCAAGCAGGGATGAGGAGAAGGCCACGCCCATGCCGCCCAGGGGCTGCGCCAACCCGGACTTGAGCTGGTTGAAAAGTTGGTTCAGGTCGCCCGAGCCGACCGACATGGTGCTGATCACGTCCGCCACCGAGCCGATGGTCAGGATCAGGCCCCAGAAGGTGCCGAGCAGGCCCAGGAAGATCGACAGGTTCGTCATGTAGCGCGACAGCTCGCGGCTCTCATCCAGGCGCGAGGCGATGCCGTCGAGCAGGCTGCGCATGGCGGGGGCGGAGAGCGAGATGCGGTCGCCGCGGCGGGTGGCGAGCATCGAGGCCATCGGCGCCAGCAGGCGTGGCGGCGTGCGGGGGGAGCCGCCAGGGCGGGCCGTGCGGAAGCCCTCCACCCACTCCACCTCGGGCCGCAGGCCGAGCACCTGGCGGATGTTCCAGGCAACGCCGAGCAGCAGCACGGCGACGATGACGCTGTTCAGCACCGGATTGGCGGCGAAGGCGCGGGTCAGCGCACCCGAAAGCACCACGGCGAGGGCGACCACCGCGGCAAGAAAGACCAACATCCGCAGCAGGTACTGGGTGGGGCGGGTCATGGTTGGCTCGGGTTCTCGCTGGCGGTGGTGGCGCTGCGGGCAGGGGGCGGCAGCAGCTCGATGGCGTCGCGGGCCTCGGCGGTGCGGCCCAGCGGGCGGATGTCGATACGCGTGCCGTCCAGCCCGGCCTGCTCCAGCACATGCCGGATGGCGAGAGCATGCGCCAGGGAATCTCGCCTTGCGAGCGAAATGTCATTCTCGGGACTGGCCACCTGCGCAACCAGCGTCACCCGTCCGGTGGTTTGGCCGGCGAGCCAGCGGGCGATCTCGGTCAGGGTGGCGTGGGGGGCGCCGTCCACCATGCCGCGCGCCAGCGAGCCGGTCAGCCGCCATCCGCCACCCGGCATGGCCTCCATGCCGCGTGGCAGGTTGAAGCCGGGCTGCGGCATGGCGGGGGCGGGGCGGGGCGGGCGTGTCAGGTCCGGCGGGACGGGCGCGGTGGTGGCAGGGTCTGAGGGAAGCCGGCCGCCCGGCGCCTGCGCATGGGCAGGCGATGCCAGGCCCAGCGGCGCCAGCAGCAGGAGCGCCAGCAATGCCGGCCGTGGAAATGGGAGGTTGAAGGCGCGCATCGTTGCGCAGCCTAACCCACATCCGCAGGAGGGGAAACGGGCGCCCGCCGGACGCCCGTAATGCTTCAGCCCTCGCCGCGCGCCTTGCCGACGAGGGCGATGCCCTCGTTCACCGCCTCCCGCAGCTTCGGCTGCAGGAAGGGATTGCCGGCGATGACGTTGCCGCTGGCGAAGGAGTCGCCGCCCTCGGGATCGGTCACGTAGCCGCCCGCCTCCTTCAGGATGATCAGCCCAGCGGCGACGTCCCAGGGCTTCAGGCCCAGCTCCCAATAGCCGTCGTAGCGGCCGGCGGCGGTCCAGGCGAGGTCGAGCGAGGCGGCGCCCATCCGGCGGATGCCGGCGACCTGCGGCATCAGCCGGGCCAGGATGGCGGTGAACTCAGCCTTGCGCGGCACCTTGGCGAAGGGAATGCCGGTGGCGAAGACGGCGCTCAGCATGTCCCGCCGGCCGGAGACGCGCAGGCGGCGGTCGTTGAGGAAGGCGCCCACGCCCTTCTCGGCCCAGAACATCTCGTCGGCGGCCGGGTTGTAGATGACGCCGGCGACGATCTCGCTGCTGTTCTCGCCGGTGCGCTTCTCGATGCCGATCGAGACGGACCAGTGCGGGATGCCGTGCAGGAAGTTGGTGGTGCCGTCCAGCGGGTCCACCACCCAGCGCCACTCCCAGTCCTCCTTGCCGGTCTGGCCCTCTTCCTCGCCGAGGAAGGCGAAGTTCGGGCGGGCGCGGCCGAGCTCGGTGCGCAGGGTCTCCTCGGCGCGCATGTCGGCCTGGGAGACGAAGTCACCCGGCCCCTTGGTGCTCACCTGCAGCTGCTCGACCTCGCTGAAGTCGCGCAGCAGGCGGCGGCCGACCTTCTGCGCGGCGGCCACGACGACGTTCAGGGCGGGGGAGAGGCGGGCGGATGCGGCCACGATGGGGGAACTCCGGATGACGGATGCGCTGCTCGGCGGGCGGGGGGCGCCCTGCCGCCTTCCCCGCCGGGAAGCCGCGGCTTCCCGGACCTTCCACCACCTGGCAGCGAAGAACCGGCGGAAGGGAACAGGGTTCCGGGGCGCCGGAGGGCGCCCCGCGGATCAGGCCTCAGCCCTTGGCGCGCTCGACGTAGGAGCCGTCCTCGGTCTTCACCACGATCTTCTCGCCGGCGGTGACGAAGGGCGGAACCAGGGTCTTCACGCCGTTGGACAGCACGGCGGGCTTGTAGGAGGAGGAGGCGGTCTGCCCCTTCACCACCGGGTCGGCCTCGGCCACCTCCAGCGTGACGTTGGGCGGCAGGTCCATGGCCACCGGGTCGCCCTCGATCAGCTTCACCGAGACGGTCATGTTCTCGGTCAGGAAGGGCAGGCGATCACCGAGGATGGCGGCCGGGACGATCGTCTGCTCGAAGGTCTCCGGGTCCATCAGCACCAGGTTCTCGCCGTCGGAATAGGAGTAGGTGAACTCCTTGTCCTCGGTCATCAGGCGCTCGACGGTGTCGGCGGTGCGCCAGCGGTCGTCCTTCTTGGTGCCGGTCTTGATGTCGCGCATCTCGACCTGGATGAAAGCGCCGCCCTTGCCCGGAGTGATGATCTGGATCTTCAGCACCGTCCACCGCCGGCCCTCGTACTCGATGACCTGACCGGGGCGCATCTGGTTGGCCTGCTGCTTCATGGGCGGGGCACCTGTCTCTGGGGGAGGCTTGAAGGAACAAAGAAAGGCCGCGCCCGCCGTGGGGGCGGAAGGCGGCTCGGCGGCGCGGTTTAGCGTGGGGCGGGGTGAGGAGCAATGGGAAGGGCCACCCTGGAGGCTTCCAGAGACGGATGGTGAGGGTGGAGGAGGACTGAGCTTCTTGTATCGCTGGAAAGACCAAAATAAGACCGGCTTACAAAGCGTAATCTGACAAATTTATACAATATTGCATTAGTAATACAATGATAATAGAAGCGGGTCGAGAGAATTTAATCCGGCGCTCTTAACAGAAAACGTAGTTTTCGCCTGTTTGTGGTGCAAAATAGCCTCTCTATTTATGATGCCGCGCCATATCGCTCTGGCCGCCAGTTTGGCCGTGCCGGCGCTTTGCGCATCCATTTGGCTCGGCTTCACCCGCATGCAGAGCGGCTTTCACGTCGAGGAGCATGCCGACTGGATGCCGGGCGCGGGCATCAGCTGCCACCTCGGCGCCGATAGCGTCTCGGTTCTGTTCGCATTGATGGCCAGGACGGCTTGTCGCGGCGGAAAATGGCGATGCTGGCGCCGCTGATGGTGCTTACCCCCTGAAGCGGCCTCGATTCTGGCTCTTTCCCGGGCCTCTTCCAGGCGAGCGTGGGCACGGTGACCCGGCAGCACGAGGTGGCGCTGGCTGCCGCCCGCTTGGCGGGCCTCTGAAGCGGAACCCCGCCGGGTGGCTCAGTAGGCCACCCGCCCGAACGCCGCCTGCATCAGGATGAACAGCGCGCCGCCGGCGAGGAAGCCGACCAGCGTGCCGTTGACCCGGACGAATTGCAGGTCGCGCCCCACCCGCAGCTCGATCTTGTCCACCACTGTCGCCGTGTCCCAGCGCGTCACCACGCCGGCGATGAAGTCGGCGATGCGGGCCTGCACGGAAGGCAGGGCGCCGCGCAGCATCCCTTCCAGCCACTGGTTCAGCCGGTCGCGGGCGGCCGCGTCCTCGGCCAGCAGCCGGCCCAGGTTGGTGAACAGGCCGGAGAGCAGCGCCACGCTGCGCCCCTCGGGGGAAGCGGCGTCCGCGGCCAGCCCCGTCTTCATGCGGCTCCAGACATCACCCAGCCAGGCGGCCACGGTGGGGTGCGCCAGCGCCTGGCGCAGCGCCACGCCGATCGCCTCCGCCCGCGCCGGATCGGTTTCCAGCCGCTCGATCTCGGTTTGCAGCCAGGTCTCGAAGGCGGCGCGCAGATCGCTGTCGCCGGGCTCGACCTTCTCCAGTTCCTGGTTGATCGCGGTCAGGATGCGCCGCGCCACGGCGCCGCCGGCCAGCCAGCCCACCAGGGCGCCGCCCTCCGCCCTTACGCGGGACTGGATGGCCTGCCGCAGGTCCTCCTCCTTCGCGGATAGCAGCACCTTGATCTGCTCCAGCGCCAGGCCGAACACTGCCTGGTGCTGGCCGCCCGCCATCATGGCTCGCAGCATCCGCGCCAGCAGCCGCGCGGCGGCGGGGCCCGAGACCATGCGCGGCAGCAGGCGCACCATCAGGCGGCGGGCGCGGCCATCCTCCATCGCGTCCAGCACGCGCGGCAGGTTGGCGGCCAGCGCCTCGGCGAAGGGGCGGGTATTGGCGGGGTCGCTCAGCACCCGGCGCAGCACGCCGGCGAGGTCCACCCGCGCCAGCAGGCGCTGCACCTCCGCCTCGGTCAGGACATGGTTGCCGACGAAGCGGCCGAGCCCACGCCCGAGCCGCTCCTTCTGGTGTGGGATGATGGCGGTATGCGGGATGGGCAGGCCGAGCGGGCGGCGGAACAATGCCGTCACCGCGAACCAGTCGGCCAACCCGCCGACCAGCCCCGCCTTGGCGGAGGCCTGCAGCAACTCGCTCCAGTAGCCCGGTGGCAACTGGTAGGCGCCAAGCATCAGGGCAGCCATCAGCACCAGCAGCGTGGTGGCGAAGCGGCGATAGCGGTTGAGGTTGCGGCGGAGTTCGGCCTCGGGGTCGGGGAGGGGGGACATGCCATGCATCGCCGCTCAAGGTAGTGCGGCGGGTGCCCGGGTGGGAGCGGGGCGGGATGACAATCCGCGGCTTGCGCATGAAGGGCGCGCAACCCGCCCCCGGCCGGCGTGCTTGTGGACGGCAGAGGAAATGTTATCCTATAACACCATGATGCTCCGACCCTCTGATCCGCTGGCGCTTTCCGCCGGCACCCCGGCCCGGCTGGTGCTGGCCGCGCTGCTGCTGGCGCTGCTATGGGCCGCCGTGTTCTGGGCGCGCGCCGCATGAGCGGGGCCGAGGGCATCGTCCTCAGCGACCTGACGCTGGCCCATGGGCGGCGTCCGGCGGTGCATCACATCTCCGGCCGCTTCGCGCCCGGCAGCCTGACCGCCATTGTCGGGCCGAACGGGGCGGGCAAGTCCACCCTGCTGCGCGCCATTGCCGGGCTGCATCCCGCCGGAGAGGGCCAGCTCAGCGCGCCGCGGCGAGACATCGCGCTGCTGCCGCAGGCGGCGGCGCTGGACCGCGCCTTTCCGATCTCCTGCCTGGACGTCGTGCTGTTCGGCCACTGGCACCGTGCCGGGGCCTTCCGCGCGCTGCGCCCCGCCGAAAGGCAGGCGGCCCGCGAGGCGCTGGCGGCCGTCGGCCTGGAGGGCTTCGAGAGGCGGCCGGTGGGCAGCCTGTCCACCGGCCAGTTCCAGCGCGTGCTCTTCGCGCGGCTGCTGGTGCAGGACGCGCCGGTCATCCTGCTGGACGAGCCCTTCAACGCCGTGGACGCCCGCACCGCCGCCGACCTGCTGGCGCTGGTGCATCGCTGGCATGGCGAGGGCCGCACCATCCTGGCCGTGCTGCACGACCTGGAACTGGTGCGGCATGATTTTCCCGAGACGCTGTTGCTGGCGCGCGAGCCGGTCGCCTGGGGTCCGACCGCCGAGGTGCTGACCGCCGCCAACCGCATGAAGGCCCGCATGATGGCCGAGGCCTGGGACGCGGAAGCCGAGGCCTGCGAGCGCAGCGCCGCCTGACATGCTGCATCTTCTTCAGGACGCACTTTGGGCGCCCTTTGCGGAGTTCGGCTTCATGCGCCGGGCGCTGGTGGGCTGCCTGGCGCTCTCCCTGGCCGCGCCGCCGCTCGGCGTCTTCCTGATGCTGCGGCGAATGAGCCTGACCGCCGACGTGCTGGCGCATGGCATCCTGCCCGGCATCGCGGTCGGCTTCCTGGTGGCGGGGCTTTCCGTCACGGCCATGTCCATTGGAGGCCTGGTGGCGGGGCTGATCGTTGGAGTCGGGGCGGGCGCCATCTCGCGCGCCACCGGCGGGCGCGAGGACGCCGCGCTGGCCGCGCTCTACCTCGTGGCGCTGGCGCTCGGCGTCACGCTGATCTCGACGCGCGCCGGTTCGGTGGAGCTGTCGCACCTGCTGTTCGGCAGCGTGCTGGGGGTGGACGACCCGGCGCTGTTCCTGATGGCCGGCGTGGCCAGCCTGACGCTGTTGGCGCTCGCCTTCGCCTGGCGCCCGCTGGTGCTGGAGTGCTTCGATCCCGGCTTCGCCGCCGCCGTGCGCGCGCATGGCGGCTGGTGGCACATGCTGTTCCTGGTGCTGGTGGTGCTGAACGTGCTGGCCGCCTTCCAGGCGCTCGGCACGCTGATGGCCGTCGGGCTGATGATGCTACCGGCCGTCGCGGCCCGCTATTGGGGGCGCAGCGTGGGCGGCATGGCCTATGCGGCCGCCGGCATCGCTGTCCTCGCCAGCGTGGCGGGGCTGCTGGTCTCCTACCATTTCGACCTGCCGAGCGGCCCGGCCATCGTGCTGGTGGCGGGCGGGGTGTGGGTGGTGTCGGTGCTGGCCGGGCCAGCGGACGGGCTACTGACGCGGCTGCTGCGCCGGCCGCATCTCAGCGGGTGATCCGGCGTCAGAGCGTCTCCGGCCGGGCCGTTTCCGAAATTCCCCAGGCCATGCAGTCCGGTGCGGCCTTCGCCGCCGCTTTCAGCGCGGCGACCTCCGTGGCCACTCGGTCCGGGTCCACGTCGAAGGCGCGCGGCGGCAGCTCCAGGACCGCCGCGCTGCAACGCAGCAGGGGAAAGCTGCGGGCCACGCCGGAGCGATCATGGCCCTGAAGGCGTCCCGCCGCGCGGTCGCCCGGATCGTGCAGCGTCATCGCCGCCTCGGCAAAACCGGCCAGCACCCTCCCCAGGCGGCGGCGGAGCGCGCTGCCCGCGATCCCCTCCAGGCCGGCAAAGAAGTCGTCGCCGCCGATATGGCCGAGGAAAGCCTGCCCTTCGGGAAATCCGTGGCGCAGATGGTCGGCCAGCAGCTCGATCGCCCGGTCGCCGTGGCGGAAGCCGTAGCGGTCGTTGAAGGCCTTGAAGTTGTTCAGGTCGAAGTAGCAGAGATAGTGCGGCACCGTGGCCGCGAGGGCCAGTGTCTCGATCCGGGCGGCGATCGAGAGGTTGCCCGGCAGCCCGGTCAGCGGGCTCTGGTCCCGCGCCTGCCGCACGCGCCGCTCATGCAGCACGGACAGCAGCGCCTTGGCGGAGAGCACGGCCAGATAGCGGCCGTTCCGCGTCAGGATGACGCCGCCGGCGTCCGGCGCCTCGGCGAAGGCCCCGACGGCGCGGTCGGCACCGGCATCGGCCTCGACGATGGGGCAGGCGCGCGCAAAGTGCCCGGCCGTGTGGCGGAGGGCACGGCTGCGGAGCAGCGCAGGGCCGCAAGGTGAATAGACATATCCGCGCAGCGCCTGTTCTTGCACCAGGCCCCGTGGCGTGCCGTCGTCGGCGACCACCGGGCACACGTCCAGCTCCGGCTCGTCGCGGAAGCGGGTGAACAGCACCTCGGCGCTCAGGTCCTCCCGAACCGGGGGGAGGCGCTCCGCCGCGGCAAGCAATTGTGCGTTGTCCTGTGCCCGATCCTCGTTGCGGCGATGCGCCGGCGAGCGGATCTCGGCCAGATGCGGATAGGCCTGCGGCAAGCCGGCGGCCGCGACCGTCGGCCGGGCTGCGAAGTAGCCCTGAACGAGGTCGCAGCCTGCCCCGAGGCAGGCAAGATACTCCGCCTGCGTCTCGACACCTTCCGCCACCACGGCAAGGCCGAGCCGCCGCGCCATGCCGGCCAGGCCGGATAGGATCAGTTGCCGGCGCGGGTCATCCGGCAGACCGGCGACGAAGAAGCGGTCGATCTTGACGTAATCGGCCCGCCCCTCCGCCAGCAGCGACAGCCGCGCCGCGCCGAGGCCGAAGTCATCCAGGGCGAGGCGGCAGCCGGCGGCACGCAGCGCGTCGAGCGCTCTGGCGATGGCCGGTTCCTCCGCATCGTGCTGGTGTTCCGACACCTCGATGCAGAGGGCGCTGGCAGGGATGCCGAAAGCGTCCAGCCGTCGCAGCAACGCCGCGGCATCGAGGCGAGGCAGCAGGCGAGGATCGAGATTCAGGAACAGCAGGCTGTCAAAGCGCCCCGCGGTGGCGGCACGGAAGGCGGCGAAGGCGCGGCGCTGCATGAGGGCTTCCAGCTCATCCAGGCAATCGGCCGTGGCGGCGGCGGCGAGCAACTCGGCGGGGCTGGCATAGCCGAGGCGGTCATGCCCGCGCAGCAGGGCCTCATAGCCATGCACCCGCCCCGTGCTGGTCTCCACGATGGGCTGAAGGGCCGATTGCAGCAGCGGCTCGGCACGCGCGAGGAGGGTTTCCGCGCGGAGGGGCGGGCTGGTCGTCACGTGCGGCGCGTCCGGCATGCAGGGGTCACGACGGGTGCGGTGCGGCCTCCACAGGCCCTCTGGGCAGCGGTTAGCAGCGGCGTTGCGCCTTGATCGGAGGGGTCACTGCGAGATCCGGATGGAAGCCCGGCGCCGCAGAGGCTTCCATCCAGAGCACACCGGTGCCTGTCCAAGATTCCGAAGCGCGCTCCAATGGTTGAATCGCATGCCCGGGTTATCCTGTAAAGGGTTCGCCGTTGGCTGGCATGTGCCTCATCCGGCAAGCCGAGAGCCGAAAGCCAAGACAGCCGAGTGCGGTCACGGTCGAGATACGGATGATCAGTTCGCGAGGCATGTGGGGCCATGGCCCGCTCCTGCGGGCGGTCCCTCTCGCCCGGGCCAGGCGCCCATGGCAGTGTTTCTCTTCGCTTTCATGAAGGAGTGCCCATGACCGAGCCAACCTCCCGCATCCGCCGTCTGGCCGAGGAGCAGCGCCTCTGCGGCGCCAGCGTTGCCGGTGGCTTCATCTTCCTCGCAGGGCAGGTGGCGGATGACGCCTCCCTGGATGCCGAAGGGCAGACTGCCGACATCCTCGCGCAGATCGACGCGCTGCTGGCGGAGGCCGGCACGGACAAGCGCGCGCTGCTTCAGGTGCAGATCGTGCTGGCGGACATCGCTGACACTGCCGCGATGAACCGCGCCTGGGATCGCTGGCTTGACCCTGCCCACAAACCTGCGCGCATGACCATCGAGGGCAAGCTGGTCGACCCGCAGTGGAAGGTCGAGATCACCGGGATCGCTCTGGCGCCAGCCTGACGCTTCTCCGTTGCGGAAATGCACGTGATGGAGATTCTTTAATAACTGAGTAATTTTTTACTAAGTCCTGTATAAGACACGTCTTTTTGCCTTCCCTGACCTTTCCGGCGGGGAAGGCTGCCCCCCTTGACGCACTCGGCAATGTCGCGTCCGCGCCGAACGCGGTAGGGAGCGGCCAAGCGCCGTGGCCGCCTCCGGCCTGTGCCGCAGCGCCTGTTGAAACGTCCTCGTCCGGCAAAGAACCGACCACGTCCGCATCCCGGCGCATCGCGCCCCGGCGCGCGCGTGGCGACCGCCGTGCGGGAGCGCGCCTCTTGAGGAAGTGGTGATGTTGAGACGCTGGCTTGGCCTGCTCTACGTGCAGGTGCTGATCGCGATCGTGCTGGGCGTGCTGGTGGGCGCCTTCTACCCGTCCACTGGGGCTGCGCTGAAGCCGCTGGGCGACGCCTTCGTGAAGCTGATCAAGCTGATCATCGCGCCGGTGGTGTTCTGCACGGTCGTGCACGGCATCGCCAGCGTGCGGGATGCCAGCAAGGTCGGCCGCGTCGGCCTGAAGGCGATTCTGTATTTCGAGGTGGTCTCCACCTTCGCCTTGGCGCTCGGCCTGATCGTCGCGAAGGTCTTCCACACCGGCGCCGGTTTCAACATCGACCCGGCGCAGCTCGATGCCAAGGCCATCCAGGGCTTCGCCCAGAAGGCGCAGAGCGACAGCGTCGTCGCGCACCTGATGGCGATCATCCCTGATAGCTTCTTCAGCCCCTTCGTCAGCGGCGACCTGCTGCAGGTGCTGCTGCTCGCCGTGCTGACCGGCTTCGCCATCAACGCCCTGCCGGAGAGGGCGCGGGAGGCGACGGCCCATGTGGTGGACCGGATGGCCGCCGTCTTTTTCGGCATCGTCCGCATCGTCGTGCAGGCGGCGCCGGTTGGCGCCTTCGGTGCCATGGCCTTCACCATCGGCGCCTATGGCATCGGCTCGCTGCTGCGCCTGGGCGAGCTGGTGGCGACCTTCTACCTGACCTCGGTGCTCTTCGTCGTGGTGGTGCTCGGCATCATCGCGCGGTTCTGCGGCTTCTCCATCCTGCGCTTCCTCAACTACATCCGCGAGGAACTGCTGATCGTGCTCGGCACCTCCAGCAGCGAGAGCGTGCTGCCGCAGCTCATGCGCAAGCTGGAGCGGCTGGGCTGCTCCCCCAACGTGGTGGGCCTGACCGTGCCGCTGGGCTACAGCTTCAACCTGGACGGCACCAACATCTACATGACCCTGGCGACGATGTTCCTGGCCTATGCCACGAACACCGAGCTGACGCTGGGCCAGGAGCTGACCATCCTGCTGGTGGCGATGCTGACCTCCAAGGGTGCCTCGGGCGTGACGGGCGCGGGCTTCATCACCCTGGCGGCCACGCTCTCGGTCATCCCGGACATCCCGATCCAGGCGCTGGCGGTGCTGATCGGCATCGACAAGTTCATGAGCGAGTGCCGCGCCCTGACCAATCTCTGCGGCAACGGCGTCGCCTGCGTCGCCGTCAGCCGCTGGGAGGGAGAACTGGACAGTCAGCGCCTGCGGGCCGAACTGGCGGCCGGCCCGAGCAGCCATGTCCTGGAGGATGCCGTCCCCGCGACGGGCGGAGCACGGCGCGCCGCCGAGTGACCGCCGGTCCGTTGCGGAGTTGGTATGATCTTCAGAACGTGATGATCCGCCTCCGTAATCTACCTCAACAGGATAGCTTGCGGTAGGCCGCTCCGCGCGCTGCCATGGCAAAGCCGAAGGTTGCCCCGCTTCCGCCGTAATGGCTGAGCAGGCTTCGGCCTCTTGCCCTGGGAAGCCCTGCCATGCGCGCCATTCCTGGTCCCAAACCGGCCCCCGGCCGCCGCCTTGCCGCGGAGGGGAGGCCATGAGCGTGGCCGGACCCGCTTGGCAAGGTCGCCGCGTGCTGGTCACCGGCGGCGCTGGCTTCATCGGCAGCGGCCTCTGCCATGCCCTGGCCGCCGCGGGCGCCGAGGTGGTGGCGCTGGATGCGATGCTGCCGGAAGGCGGCGCCAGCCGCGCCAACCTGCAGGACAGCGGCGTACGCCTCGTCGAGGCCGACCTGCGCGAGGCTGACCTCGCCCCCTACGCCGAGGGGCTCGACGCGGTCTTCAACCTCGCTGCCCAGACCAGCCATGCCGGCAGCATGGCCGACCCCTTCTCCGACCTCGCCATCAACGCCACCGCCCAGCTCCGGCTGATGGCGGCGCTGCGGGCCGGCTCCCCGAAGGCGGTGGTGGTGCATGCCTCGACCCGGCAGTTCTACGGCCGCCCACGCTACCTGCCGGTGGACGAGAAGCATCCGATCGCCCCGCCCGACGCCAACGGCGTCTCGAAGCTGGCCGGCGAGCAATACTGGCTGATGGAAGGCCGGGTGCACGGCCGCCCCGTCGTCTCGCTGCGCCTGACCAACTGCTACGGACCCCGCCTGCGGGTGAAGGACGCGCGGCAGACCTTCCTCGGCATCTGGTTCCGCCGCCTGCTGGAAGGCGAGCCCTTCGAGGTGTGGGGCGGCGAGCAGCTGCGCGACCTCGCCTATCTGGACGACGTGGTGGCCGCCTTCCTGCGCGCCGCCGAGACCCCCGCCTGCGCCGGGCAGGCCTTCAACATCGGTGGCGCCCCACCCGTTTCGCTGCGCGAGCTGGCCGAGCTGGCCATCACCGCCAATGGGTCCGGCCACTACGTCGTGAAGGAATTCCCCGCCGATCGCGCGCCGATCGACATCGGCAGCTTCCATGCTGACGATTCGGCCTTCCGCGCCGCGACCGGCTGGGCGCCGGCGGTGTCGTTGCCGGAGGGGCTGCGCCGCAGCCTCGACTGGTTCCGCCCCCGTCTCAACCAATACCTCTGAACGCGTCACGCTCCCGAAGGAGAAGGGCAGATGGACTTGCCCGTGATCACCGTCCCGCAGGCCGACCCTGGCGCCGCCTACCGCGCCCAGCAGGCGGCCATCGATGCGGCCATTGCCCGCGTGCTGAACTCGGGCTGGTACATCCTCGGCAGCGAGGGCGCGGCCTTCGAGCAGGAATTCGCCGAATGGCTCGGCCTTTCCCGCGCGGTCGGCTGCGCCAATGGCACGGATGCGCTGGTGCTGGCCCTGCGTGGCCTTGGCATCGGCCCGGGTGCGACGGTGGTGACCGTCTCGCACACGGCCGTGGCCACGGTGGCGGCGATCGAGATGGCCGGCGCCACGCCGCTGCTGCTCGACATCGATCCCGACACCTACACCATGGACGCCGATGAGCTGCGCGCCGTGCTGGAGGACCCGCCACCGGGCCTGCCGCCGATCCGTGCCGTCATCCCGGTGCATCTCTACGGCCAGGCCTGCGACCTGGAGCCGATGCTGGCAGCCTGCCGCGCCGCCGGCGTCGCCGTCATCGAGGACTGCGCCCAGGCGCATGGCGCGACGCTCAACGGCCGCATGCTGGGCACGCTGGGCGACGTCGCCGCCTTCAGCCTCTATCCCACCAAGAACCTCGCCGCGCTGGGCGATGGTGGCATCGTCGCCACCGGCGATGCCGATCTGGCCGACCGGATGGCCGCCATCCGCCAGTACGGCTGGAAGCGGCGGTATCTCTCCGACATGGTGGGGGTGAACAGCCGGCTCGACGAGTTGCAGGCGGCGGTGCTGCGGGTGCGGCTGCCGCTGCTGGCTGAAGGCAATGCGCGCCGCCAGGCGATCGCCGCCGCCTATGACGCGGCGCTGGCCGGCGGCCCGCTCGCCCCGCCGGTGCGGCGGCCGGGCGCGGTGCATGTCTTCCACCAATATGTCGTCCGCAGCCGCGACCGCGAGGAGATGATGGCCCGCCTGCGCGCCCAGGGCGTCGCCACCGCTATCCACTACCCGCTGCCGGTTCACCTGCAGGAGGCCTATCAAGGGCGCATCGCCCTTGGCCCGGCCGCCTGCACTGAGACGGAGGCCGCCAGCCGCGAGGTGCTGAGCCTGCCGATCCATCCCGAGCTGACCGACGCCCAGGTGGAGACGGTCTGTGCCGCCCTGCGCCTGGCGGCGGGCTGAGTCGCGGGGCGGGGGGAGGGGAAATCCTTCCCCCCACCGGGCGGTGGGCGCTATAGGGCCGCGCATCGCTCACCCCGGTGGATAACAACCTCCCGATGCTGCGACTGACCGAACTGAGACTGCCGCTCGACCATCCCGAGCCGGCCCTGCGCGCCGCTGCCGTTGCGCGCCTCGGCATCGCCGATGCCGACCTGCTGGACCTGAACATCTTCCGCCGCGGCTACGACGCGCGGAAGAAGAATGCCATCCAGCTCGTCTACACACTCGACCTCACGCTGCGGAACGAGGCGGCGGTGCTGCGGCGCCATCAGGGCGACCGGCATGTCGGCCCGGCGCCGGATACCACCTATCGCTTCGTCGGCCATGCGCCCGCCGGCTTCGAGCGCCGCCCGCTGGTGATCGGCGCCGGCCCTTGCGGTCTGCTGGCCACGCTGCTGCTGGCGCAGATGGGCTTCCGCCCGATCATCCTGGAGCGCGGCAAGGTGGTGCGCGAGCGCACCAAGGATACCTGGGGCTTCTGGCGCCGCAGCGAGCTGCACCCGGAGTCGAATGTGCAGTTCGGCGAGGGCGGCGCCGGCACCTTCTCCGACGGCAAGCTCTACAGCCAGATCAGCGATCCCGAGCACCACGGCCGCAAGGTACT
This sequence comes from Roseomonas sp., assembly GCA_035556695.1. Classification (GTDB taxonomy): domain Bacteria; phylum Pseudomonadota; class Alphaproteobacteria; order Acetobacterales; family Acetobacteraceae; genus Pseudoroseomonas. The sequence continues at coordinate 43,984 of DATMFR010000014.1, read as the reverse complement.
GGAGGAGTTCGTGAAGGCCGGCGCGCCGGAGGAGATCCTCTATGTCTCCAAGCCGCATATCGGCACCTTCCGGCTGGTGACGATGGTCGAGCACATGCGGCGGAGCATCGAGGCGCTGGGTGGCGAGTACCGCTTCGAGAGGCGCGTGACCGACCTGCTGATCGACACCGCGCCGGATGGCACCCGTCGGATTCGCGGCGTGGCCCTGGACGACGGCACCGTGCTGGAATCCGACCATGTCGTGCTGGCGGTCGGCCACAGCGCGCGCGACACCTTCGAGATGCTGGCGCGGCGCGGCGTCTATCTGGAGGCCAAGCCCTTCTCCATCGGCGTGCGCATCGAGCATCCGCAGCGGATGGTCAACGAGTGCCGCTTCGGTCCCTCGGCCGGCAACAAGCTGCTGGGCGCCGCCGACTACCGGCTGGTGCATCACTGCCGCAATGGTCGGGCGGTCTACAGCTTCTGCATGTGCCCGGGCGGCCGGGTGGTGGCCGCCGCCTCCGAGCCGGGCCGTCTCGTGACCAACGGCATGAGCCAGTACCAGCGCGACGAGCGTAACGCGAACTCGGCCATTGTCGTCGGAATCACGCCGGAGCAGGATTTCCCGGGCGGGCCCCTCGCCGGCATCGAGCTGCAGCGGCGGCTGGAGGAAGCGGCCTTCCACGCAGGTGGCAGCAACTACTGCGCCCCGGCGCAGACGGTCGGCGACTTCCTGGCCGGGCGGCCCTCCACGGCGCTGGGCGAGGTGGTGCCCTCCTACATGCCGGGCGTGAGGCCAGCCGCGCTCGAGGACTTCCTGCCGGACTATGCGGTGGCCGCCATCCGCGAGGCGCTGCCGGCCTTCGATCGCCAGCTCCGCGGCTTCGGCCGTGGCGATGCGGTGATGACGGGCGTCGAGACCCGCACCTCCTCGCCTGTGCGGGTGAAGCGCGGCGAGGACCGGCAGAGCCTCAACACGCGCGGCCTCTTCCCGGCAGGGGAGGGGGCGGGCTATGCGGGCGGCATCTTCTCCGCGGCGATCGACGGCATCAAGACGGCCGAGGCCGTGGCGCGCAGCCTACTGGGGGCGGCCGCGCCGGCCAGGGCCGCGTAAAGAGGCACTAGGCAGCCTCAGGTTGAGTTGTCTTGTGCAGAATTACGCGGAGTGTCGCTATTTTCTGTCTTTTATGACGGCTTTTTATCCTTCTCTGCCGTAATCTGACCTGAATGCAAGGCGAGGCTTCGGTGTTTCCGGGGCTGTGAGGCCTTGAAGTCTGGGGGGAGCATCGCGTGAGCTACAGCTTTCCGGGGGCGCCGCGCGGAATCGCGCCGCAACACGCCCGGCTTCGCGCGGAGCAGCGCACCACGCTCATCTGTGTCGGTCTGGTGGCGCTCGCCGTCGGCGTGGTCCTGTTCGCGCTGTTGCGCGCGCCGATGAAGGACGACCTGGCCTGGCTGCTCTGGGTCGCGCGGCAATGGCTGCGGGGGGAGGAACTGTATGTCGACATCGTCGAAGTCAATCCGCCCCTGATCGTCTGGATCAATGCCCTGCCGGTCATGTTGGCGGACCTGCTCGGCCTCAACGCGAAGCAGGTGGCGCTGCCGCTCTTCGCCGGAGCCGCGCTGGTGTCAGCCTGGAGCACGGCCCGGCTGCTGCAGGGCACCGGGCCGGTCTTCGCCCGGCCCGCCCCGGTCTTCGCCGCCATCGCCTGTGTGCTGCTCATCACCCCGGGCGTGGAGTTCGGGCAGCGCGAGCACCTTCTGGTCATGGCGGTGCTGCCGCATCTCGCGGCGCTGATCCGGGGGATGGAGGGGCTGCCGGTGGCACGCGGCGCCGCGCTCGGCGGTGGACTGCTGGCCGGGATCGGCTGCGCCCTGAAGCCGCGCTACCTGCTCTGCATCGTGATGGTCGAGCTTGCGGGTTGGCTGCACCGGGGCTTCCGCCTCAGGCTGGCGCCGCTCATGGCCTTCACCGCGGCGGGCCTCTACGCCCTGGCCATCGTGCTCCTCTATCCAGCCTTCGTCGAGCGCGCGGTGCCGCTGGCACTGACCCTCTATGGCGGCACGGACACGGCGCTTGGCCCGCTCGTGCTGGAATCCTGGCGGCTGCTGCTCGGCCTTCTCGCCTGTGTGCTGCTGACCTGGCGCACGCCGCGCGGCAGCGCCGCCGCCGGCGTGATGCTGGTGCTGACCGCCTTCGCCGCCGCCGCCACCGTGGCCATGTTCCTGGACGGCAAGAACTGGTTCTATCACCGCATTCCCGCGCTGATCGCGGTGACCTTTGCGCTGTTGTTCTGGTGCGCCGACGCGGTGCTGCAGCGCCGTGACCCCGACCGCTGGCGCGGCGCGCTGATGGCGGCGGCGCTTGTGCCGCTGGTCCTTTTCTCCACCAACATCTCCAGCCGCTTCTACGAGCGCCTGGTGCTGGCGGTGGAGCCGGACCTGACCACCGAGGTGCGGCTGGAAAAGCTGATCAAGAAGGAGAAGGTGCGCTCCTACGTCGCCTTTTCCGAATGGATCGGCCTGGGCTTCCCCGTGGTGAACAACACCGACGTCACCTGGGCCTCGCGCTTCGATTCCATGTGGGCGCTGCGCGGCGAGTTGTGGCGGGCGCACCGGGACGGCACTCCCCCGGAGGAATGGCCGATCGGCCGCTGGGTGGTGCAGGACTTCATGGAAGGCTGCCCCGACCTCGTGGTGGTGGACCGCCGCGGCGAGTCGCTGAACTACCCAGCGGTCCTCTCCCAGGCGAATCCAGGCTTCGCCGCGGTTTGGGCGCGTTACCAGCAGATCGCGGTGGTGGACGGGCTGCAGGTCTATCGCCGCCAGGGCGAGGGCTGCGGGGCGGCGGAGGGGCTGCAATAGGGGGCGCTTGCGCCCTATCGCCGCGCGGCCGCGCTTGACAGGCTGCGCCGGCGGGTCATGGCTCGCCGGCATGGTGGGCAAGTTCTTCGAGCGGATCATCGACCCGGTGGCGGCGCCGGGCAGGCGGGCCAGCCGGCTGCTGGGCAGCACCGTGCCGGAAGCGCCGCCGCCGCGCAGCCTCGTGGGTTTCTACTGGTACTTCATCCGCCAGGCGCGGGCGCTCTTCCTGATGCTCTTCGCCGCCGGCCTGGCGGTGGCCCTGCTGGACGCCTCCATCCCGGTCTTTATCGGGCGGATCGTGGCGATGCTCTCGGCGGGGGCGCCGGAGACGGTGCTGGCCGAGAACTGGCACATCCTGCTCGGCATGGCGCTGGTGCTGCTGGTCGGGCGGCCATTGGCCATCCTGGCGCAGAACCTGATCGGCCAGCAGGCGATCAACGCTGCCGTCACCAGCATGATCCGCTGGCAGAGCCACTGGCATGTGGTGCGGCAAGGCTGGGCCTTCTTCCAGGAAGACTTCGCCGGGCGCATCGCCACCCGCGTCATGCAGGCGGGGCCGGCACTGCGCGAGAGCGTGGTGCAGTCCGTCAACGCCGTCTGGTACATCCTGGTCTATGGCACCGGGGCGGTGGCCTATCTGGCCTCGGCCGATCTCTGGCTGGCGGTGCCGATCCTGATCTGGTTCGCGGGCTACTGCACGCTGCTGCGCCTCATCGTGCCGCGCCTGCGGGCGCGGGCGCGGGCCGCCTCCGAGCAGCGCAGCCTGCTCACCGGCCGCATCGTGGACAGCTACACCAACATCCTGACGCTGAAGCTCTTTTCCCGCGCGGAGGACGAGGATGCCTTCGTGCGCGAGGGCGTGCTGGGCCTGACCCAGGCCTTCCAGCGCCAGATGCGGATGATCACGCTGAACGGCCTGCTGCTCTCCTCGCTGAACGCGCTGATGATCTTCTCCATGGCGGCCATCTCCCTGACGCTCTGGAGCCGCGGGCGCATCGAGGTCGGCATCGTCGCCACGGCGTTGCCGATGGCCTGGCAGCTCAACAGCATCTCCGGCTGGGTGGCCTTCAACGTGGCCTCCATCTTCGAGAATGTCGGCGTCGTGCAGGAGGCGACGGGCAGCATCGCCGTGCCGCCCACCGCGCCCGATCCGGTCGGTGCAAAGCCACTCGTCGTGACGCGCGGCGCCATCCGCTTCGAGCATGTCCGTTTCGCCTATGCCGGTGGTGGGCGCGGGGTGCTGGAGGACTTCGACCTGGACATCGCGCCGGGCGAGCGGGTGGGGCTGGTCGGCCAGTCCGGCGCCGGAAAGACCACGGCGATGAACCTGCTGCTGCGCTTCTTCACGCCGCAATCCGGCCGCATCCTGATCGATGGGCAGGACATCGCGGGCGTGACGCAGGAGAGCCTGCGCGCGGCCGTCGGCGTCGTCACGCAGGACACGGCGCTGCTGCACCGCTCGGTGCGCGACAACATCCGCTACGGGCGCCCCCGCGCCAGCGAGGCGGAGGTGGAGGCCGCGGCGCGGCAGGCCGAGGCCCACGGCTTCATCGGTGAACTGCACGACTGGCGCGGCCGCACCGGCTATGACGCGCAGGTGGGCGAGCGGGGCGTGAAGCTCTCGGGCGGCCAGCGCCAGCGCATCGCCATCGCGCGCGTGCTGCTGAAGGATGCGCCCATCCTGGTGCTGGACGAGGCGACCAGCGCGCTCGACTCCGAAGTGGAGGCGGCGATCCAGGAGCAACTCAGCGGGCTGATGGCCGGCAAGACGGTGATCGCCATCGCGCACCGCCTCTCCACCCTCGCCAGCATGGACCGGCTGGTGGTGCTGGAGCATGGCCGCATCGTCGAGCAGGGCAGCCATGCCGAGCTGCTGGCACGCGAGGGCACCTATGCCCGGCTGTGGCAGCGGCAGTCCGGCGGCTTCGTGGGAGGTTGACCCGGCCGCGCTGACTCCGGATTGTCACGGGGCAGGAGGAGCGCGAGTCATGGCCACCACCCACCATCTGTCCGCCACGCCGCAGACCGTGCGGTTCGGCGCGTTCGATGCCGGCTTCCCGCCGGTGCTGACCGTCGCCTCGGGCGACCTGGTGGTGATGCAGTGCGTCTCCGGCCCCGCCGAGGTGGTGCCGCCGCCGGAGAGCGGCCTCTCCGTTCCGCCGGCCCTGCAGGCCATCCACGAGGCCGTGGCGGCCGGCACGATGCCGCGCCTCGGGCCGCATCTGGTGACCGGTCCCGTGGCCGTGGCGGGCGCCGAACCGGGCGACTGCCTGCGCATCGACATTGAGAGGATCGAGCTGGGCGCCGACTGGGGCTACAACCACTTCCGCCCGCTCGTCGGTACGCTGCCGGAGGACTTTCCCTACCGCCGCCTGATCCACATTCCCGTGGACCGCGCGGCGCAGACCTGCCGGCTGCCCTTCGGTCCCAAGCGCGACGGCGTGGTGCAGCCGGTCACGCTGCCTCTCTCGCCCTTCTTCGGCGTGATGGGCGTGGCGCCGCCGGAGGCCTGGGGTTCCATCTCCACCAAGGAGCCGCGCGCGCATGGCGGCAACCTGGACAACAAGGAGCTGGTCGAGGGCACCACGCTCTATCTGCCCGTGCACCAGGCCGGCGCGCTCTTCAGCGCGGGTGACGGCCATGGCGTGCAGGGCGATGGCGAGGTCTGCGTCACCGCGCTGGAGATGTGCCTGACCGGGCACTTCCGCCTGACCCTGGAGAAGGGCGGCGGCGCCGCGCAGCCGGCACTGCGCTTCCCGCGCGCGGAAACGCCCACGCATTTCATCAGCATGGGCATCCACGAGGATTTGGACGTGGCGATGAAGCAGGCGCTCCGGGAGATGATCGCCTTCATCGTGGTGCGTGCCCAACTCTCTGCCGCCGAGGCCTACCAGTTCTGTTCGCTCGCGGTGGATTTCCGGGTGACGCAAACCGTGAATGGCGAGAAGGGCGTCCACGGAATGCTGCGAAAAGGCTTGTTGTTCTGAATTGGCAAGCTGCGCCCAAGGGAAAACACGAAAGACACACTTCGCCCTGCGTGTGCCCGCTCAACCCGAATTAACTTGCGCGTGGGGTTTTCCACACCTTTTTGGAGTCGGCTCATCTGCCGCATCTTGTGCCCGGACCCTGCATTTCACTACCGTATATGGTGGTGGCAGGCTGGAGACCGGGCATGGAGTGGACAGCAGAAGCGATTGAAACCTTGCGGGCGCTCTGGGCGGAGGGTCACTCCACGGCCGAGATCGGGCGCCGCATGGGCATCTCCAAGAATGCCGTGGTGGGCAAGGCGCATCGCCTGAACCTGCCGGCACGCCCGAGCCCGATCCGCCGCGAGGAGGCCGGCACCGCGGTGCCCGCCGCGCCGGTGTCCGCACCGGAGCCCGTGGCCGCCGCGCCGAGCCCGACGCCCGCGCCTGCACCGGCGGCACCCGCGCCGCGCCCGTCGCCTGCTCCCGCGCTTTCCACGCTGCCGCCTGCCACCCAGCCGGTTGCCGCGCGCCCGCTGCCGCCTCGCCGTCCGGCGCCGCCGCCGACGGCGGTGGTGCGGCCCTTCCAGCGGTCCGGCGCCCGCAGCTGCTGCTGGCCGATCGGCGAGCCCGGTACGCCCGAGTTCCGCTTCTGCACGGCCGAGGCCATTCCCGGGAAGCCCTACTGCCCCGAGCACGCCTCGGTGGCTTATGTGAAGGCCCGCGACCGCCGCGACGACGCGGCCTGAGACAACAAGAGAAGGCCGGGGAACATTGTTCCCCGGCCTTTTTCATGCCCGCGCGGGCGCGTGCCTTCAGTTGCGCGTAGCCTCCCGCCGGCCGATCAGCCGTTGGCGGACCATGCCCGAGAGCCAGTCGATGGCGCCTACCGTCAGCACCATCAGGATGATGATGAAGGCGACCTCGTCCCAGTTGCGCACCTTGATGCGTTCGGCGATCTGCAGGCCGATGCCGCCGGCGCCCACCACGCCGAGAATGGCGGCGGAGCGCGTGTTGCTCTCGAAGAAATAGAGCGCCTGCGCCAGCATCACCGGCAGGACCTGCGGCAGGATGCCGAAGCGGATCGCGTGCAGCCGGTGCCCGCCCGAGGCGATGACGCCCTCGCTCTGCCGCTTCTCGGCGTTCTCGATCGCCTCCGCGTAGAGCTTCGCCAGCACCGCGAGGTCGCTGGTGAAGATGGCGAGCACGCCCGCCAGCGGGCCGAGGCCCACAGCGCGCACATAGGCCAGTGCCCAGATGAGCTGGTCCACGCCACGCATCCCGTCGAAGATCCGCCGCACGGAGAAGCGCAGCAGCGTGACGGTGAGGATGTTGCGCGCACCGAGGAAGCCGAGCGGCAAGGCCACCAGGCTGGCCAGCGCGGTGCCGAGGAAGGCCATCGCCACGCTTTCCGCCATGCCCTTCAGGATGTCCATCCACAGTTCGCCGGGGCTGGGCGGGATCATCAGGCGCAGGATGGTCATCAATCCGGCGAAGCCGTTCCATAGCCGGGTGGGCGTGATGTCGAACAGCCAGAAGCTCCAGGCGAGCCAGGCCAGGAAGGCAGCCGCACCCAGCCAGCGCAGCGCCCGGACCGCCGGAGTGGTGCCGAAGGCGCGGGGCTCGCGCGCCTGCCAGGCGGCGATGGCGGAAGGGGTGAGGGTCATCTCAGCGCGCTCCCGCCGCATGGATCAGCCGGTGACGCAACCGCTCGGAGAGCAGGTCGATCAGCATGACCGAGAGGATGACGAGCACCACGATGGCGCTGATCTCCTCATAGTAGTTGAAGGCGATGACCTGATAGAGCTCCTGCCCGATGCCGCCCGCGCCGACGAAGCCGATGACGGTGGCGCCGCGCAGGTTGATCTCGAAGCGCAGCAGCGCATAGCTCAGCAGGTTGGGCGCCACCTGCGGCAGGATGGCGTAGCGGCAGGCCTGCGCCCAGTTGGCGCCGGAGGCGCGCATCCCGTCCCAGGCCTGCATCGGCGCGTTCTCGACCACCTCGGAGAACAGCTTGCCCAGCGCGCCCGCCGTGTGCAGGCCGATCGCCAGGATGCCGGCCAGCGGGCCAACGCCGAAGGCCCAGACGAAAATCAGCGCATAGACGATCTCCGGCACGGTGCGCGTCGCCTCAAGCCCGCGCCGCGTCAGGTGGTGCAGCCAGCGCGAGGGGGCGAGGTTGCGCGCCGCCGGGAAGGCCATCAGCAGCGCCACGGCCGCGCCTCCAAGCGTGGCGAGGGCCGCCATCTGCGCGGTCTGCAACAGCAGCAGCAGCCAGGAATCAAGGCGGTAGAACCAGAAGGCGAGGCTGCCCTCCGTCTTCACCCCCGCGAACAGCACCGGCGCGTGGAGGGTGGGCAGGATGCGATGGAAATACTCGCCGATGCGCGGCAGGCCGGCTGCGAGAGAGGAAGGATAGAACTCGCTGATCCAGGCCGCCGCGACGAAGCAGATGGCCAGGACCCCGAGTCCAGCGAGAGACGCGCGCCGGCGCTGGCGGCGAAGAGTCTGGTAGGCGGCTTCTCCGCGCCGTACCGCCGGCAGATGCGTGGTGATGACGCTCATGCCTACCCTCGCCACGAGCCGATGCCGCGCCTAGGAGCGGCGGCGGCGCTCGGCCGCTTCCTCGCGGCGGAGCTGCACAATCGGTTCGAACTGCTCGTGGGTGATGCGGGCATAGCCTTTGCCGCCGCCGCGCTCGATATCAGCATAGACCTTTGGGTGCTCGGTCGGCAGCGCCAGGTGGAAGTCTCTGAAATCCTTCTTGAAGCTCGCGGGCAGCGCCTTGCGCACCACCAGCGGCCCGTTCGGGATCGGCCGTGACTTCCAGATGATGTTGAGGTCGGACATCGTCAGCATGCCCTTCTCGACCATGGCCTGCAGGTTGCCGCGGCTGAAGCCCTTGCTCTCGTCGCCAATGCCGGAGGCCCAGGTGCAGCAGGCGTCGTACTGCTTCTGCAACACGGCCACCACGCCCTGCTCATGCCCGCCGGCGAAGCCGGTGCGGGAGAAGTACTTGTCGATGTCGATACCCTGGCCGCGCAGCTCGGAGCGCGGGATCAGATAGCCGGAGGTGGAGTTCGGGTCGGCCCAGGCAAGGGAATGGCCCTTCATCTCCTCCAGGCTGGTGATGCCGGAATCCTTCCGCGTCACCATGCAGGAGATGTAGGAGATCGAGCCATCCGCCTCGACCGGCACCACCAGCGGCTCGACGGCGCCGTGGGTGTCCAGCCAGGTGCCGGCATAACCGGAGGCGCCCATCGAGGAAGCCTCGATCTGCGCCGCGGAGAAGGCCTGCATGACGCCGGCATAGTCGGCCGCGGGGAAGAGGCGGACGGGCACCTTGAAGGTGTCCTCGATCAGCTTGCGGTACTCCTCGAAACGGCCGAGGCGGTCGGACTCGTTCTCGCCGCCGAGCAGGCCGATGCGGATCTGCGGCACTTCGCTGGCCCAGTCGCGCTTGCCGGGCTTGGGCATCGGCGCGGTGTCGGTGCCCTCGGCGCGCAGGCCGGTGGAGAGGGCGGCGGGCAGCAGGGCGGCGCCGGCCATCAGGCCGGCGAGGGTACGGCGGTTGATCATGCGCTTCTCCTTGGGCCGCGATCCGTGCGGGAGCGCGGCGATGGGGCGGTCAGGCGGGGAGGGGGTCCACCCGGCTGGGGCCGGTTTGCCGAACGGTCGCCCTGTCGGCGGCCGGCGCGGCGCTCTGTTCGTCGAATTCGGCTTCCGAGACGCCGTAGATGTCGCGCAGCCGCGTGGCAGTGAGCTCGCCTGGCGGACCGTCGAACATCACCCGCCCCGCATTCAGCGCGACGATGCGCTGGCAGTACTCCCGGGCGGTGTCGAGGTGGTGCAGGTTGCAGAGCACGGTGATGCCGTCGCGCCGGTTCACGTCGCGCAGCGCATCCATCACGGTGCGGGCGTTGCGCGGGTCCAGGCTGGCAATGGGTTCGTCGGCCAGCAGGATGCGCGGCTGTTGCAGCATGGCGCGCGCGATGGCGACGCGCTGTTGCTGGCCGCCGGAAAGCGTGTCGGCGCGCTGCAGCGCCTGGCTGGCGAGGTCGAGGCGGTCCAGCGCTATCAGTGCCATGGCGCGCTCCTCGGCAGGGAAGCGCTTGAACAGCGTGCCGAGCGTGCCGAACAGGCCGGGATGGTGGTTCAGCCGCCCAACCAGCACATTGGTCAGCACGTCGAGCCGCGGTGCCAGGTTGAACTGCTGGAAGATCATGCCGCAGCGGGTGCGCCAGTCGCGCAGCGCCTGCCCACGCAGGCGCGTGACATCCTGGCCCTCGTGCAGGATGCGCCCCTCGGAGGGCTCGGTCAGGCGGTTCACCATGCGCAGCAGAGTGGACTTGCCGGCGCCCGAGCGGCCGATGACGCCCACCATCTGCCCCGCCGGAATGGTCAGGCTGACGCCTGACACCGCCGCGGTGGCGCCGAAGTGGCGTGAAAGGTTCTCAAGCTGCAGCATTCCTCGCCCCTTGCCGTCGCCCGGGGCGTATAGGGGCGCAGCATGACAGGGCGATGACGCCGGGATGACATCCCGATGGAAGCGGGCGCGCCCCTCAGCGCCCGGCCAGCACCAGCACGACGCCAAACACCACGACCAGGGCGCCTGTCACCTCGGCGCGCGTCATCGTCTCGCGCAAGTAGAAGCGGCTGAACAGCAGGGTGAACAGGATTTCGGTCTGGCCGAGTGCGCGCACCAGCGCCACCGGCGCCAGGGCGAAGCCGGTGAACCAGCAGGCCGAGCCAAGGGCGGAGAGGGCGCCCACCGGCAGGCTGTCCCGCCAGGTGCGGAAGACGGCGCGGAACTGCTCCGGCTCGCGCCAGGCCAGCCAGCCGCCCTGCATGAGGGTTTGCAGGATGTTGGTGGCCACCAGCGTGGTCAGGGCGCGCAGAACGGGGTCGGGGTGCGGCAGTTCCTGATTGGCGGCCTTCACCAGCACCGCCGTCAGCGCGAAACCGGTGCCGGCGCTCAGGCCATAGAGGGCGGCGGGCTGCAACGCGGCCCGCAGCAGCCCGCCCGGCCCGGTCTCGCGCCCGGCAAGGGAGAGATAGAGCACGCCGCCCACGCCAATGGCGATGCCGATCCAGGCCAGCGCCGAGATCCGTTCGCCCAGCAGCAGCAGGGCCAGGATGGCGCCCTGCACGGCCTCGGTCTTGGCATAGGCGGTGCCGACCGCGAAGCCGCGCGCCCCGAAGGAGAGGATCAGGAGATTGGTGCCGAGGATCTGCGTCAGCCCGCCGGCCGCCGCGAGCACGAGGAAGAGCAGGGAAGGGGCGGGCGGCGTCTGCCCGGTCAGGCCCGCATAGGCCAGCAGCAGCAGCAGCCCGAAGGGCACGCCGTAGAGATAGCGCACCACGCCCGCCCCGTTCACCGAGAGCTGGCCGCGCAGCTTCTGCTGCATGGCGGTCCGCCAGGTCTGGAACAGGGCGGCGGCGAGGGTGACAGCAATCCAGAGCGGCATGTGGAGTCCCGGCGCGGCGAAGGCCGCCAGCTTAGAGAGCCAGGGCGTGGCTGTTGAGGGGCGGTCTCAGCTCCGGCCGAAGGCGCCGGTGAAGGCTTCTGTCACCTGCTGGCGAAACCAGCGCTCGGCCGGATCGCGGTCCTCCGCATCGCGCCAGGCCAAGGCATTGGGCAGCGGTGGCGGAGCAACCGGCGGTGCCTCGCTGGCCAGGCTGACACGCAGTTGCAGCCGTTCCGCGACGAAGTCCGGCACTGTGGCCACCAGGTCGCTGCCTGGCAGAGCAACGGAAAGCAGGCCGAAGGAGCTCACCCCGAGCACCACCCGGCGCGTGCGGGCCTGTTGGCGCAGCAGGGCGTCCACGAAACCTTCAAGGTCGCCGCGCGGGGTCACCATGGCGTGCTGCCGGGCGCAGAAGTCGTCGATGGAGATGACGGGCGCTGTGGCGGGGTCGCGCACCAGCACCCATTGCGCGTGGCGCAGCACGCGGATCCGCGCATTGGCTGGCAGTTCCTCACCGAGATAACCGACGGCGGCGCCGATCTCCCCATGCAACAGCAGGCCCGGCAGGGTGCGGAAATCCCCGACCCGCACCGTCAGCTGGCAAAGGGGTGCCACCTCACGCAGCCGCGCGAACAGCGGTGGCAGAATGGCATAGGCCACGGCGTCGGTGCAGCCCAGGCGGAAGGTGCGCGAGTCGCGGGCCGGGTCGAAGGGGCTGACGGCGTGGATGGCCGAGGCCAAGTCCTCCAGTCGCGGTGCGATGGAGTCGTAGAGTTGCTGGGCGCGGACGGTCACGCGCAGGTCGTGGCCTTCCCGCACCAGCAGCGGGTCTTGGAACTGCTCGCGCAGGCGCTTCAGACCCCCGGATGCGGCCGGCTGCGACAGGAACAGCCGCGCACCCGCGCGGGTGACATGGCGCTCCTCCACCAGGGCCACGAAGAGCCGCAACAGGTTGAGGTCGGGAAGACGGTCGGACGTGGCAATGGCTCCTTGCGGGGCGCGCACCGGGACTCGCCGGCCAGAGCGCGACAGGGCGAAGGGAAATAGTCCCGCTTCCCTCCTTCGCACAGAGGACCGATATGGGGTGCAAACCAAAGTGAGGAGATCACCATGGCCCGACCTTCCCTCCCTGCGCTGGTTCTCGGCGGCATCGTGGCCGGCGGCACCGCCTGGGCGCAACCTGTGCCTGCGCCCGGCACGGCTTCCGAGGCACGGCCCACCGCGGAGACCGTGCTGACCTTGTCCGAGACGGCGGAGGTGCTGCGTGCGCCGGATGAGGTGCGCGCCACACTGCGCGTGGAGGCGCGCGGCGCTACCGCGGCTGCCGTGCAGGCGCAGGTGAACAGCGCCATGGCGAAGGCGATGGAGCAGGCGCGGGCGGTGCAGGGCATCGAAGCCAGTACCGGTGGCTACTGGACCAGCCGCAATGAGGAGAAGCGCGACTGGACGGCTACCCAGACGCTGATGCTGCGCGGGACCGAGGCGGCGCCTCTGTTGGACCTGACCGGCAAGCTGCAGGGGCAGGGGCTCGCCATGGCCGGGCTGGACTGGACGCTTTCCCGCCAGCAGGAGGTCGAGGCCCGAAAGGAAGCGGGAAAAATGGCCATCGAGGCGCTGCGGCAGCGGGCGGAGGCGGTGTCGGGGCAGCTCGGGCTGCGCGTGGTCAATCTCAGCAAGCTTCAGGTGGACGTGGCCAGCCAACCCATGCCGCGTATGCGCGTGGCGATGATGGCCGCGCGCCAGGATACCGCGCCGCCGCCCGTCTCGGCGCCGGAGGCAGTGCCGGTCAGCGCCACCGCGAGCGGCGAGTTCCTGCTGCGGCCCTGACAGCGCGATCCGGTTTTGCGCCGCGGCATGAAACCTGCTAAGTGGCGAGCTGTTATCCAGCAGCTTGCCTCCCAATCCGACTCTGGGGGGGCACCTGCATGTGAGGATCACGATGGAACCTGGCAGTAGTCCCATCACCTGACGGCGCCCGGCATTCCAGCCGCCGCGCCGTCTCGCGCAGCGCTTGGATCCAGGAACGCAACGTCAGGGGCGGCACCGCCATGGCCCATATTCCCTTTCTTCATCATCGTCTCTCACGGCCCCGGGCAAGCGGGCGTCCCCGATCGCGCTGACGCGCGGAAGCCGCGCGGCACAGGCCGCGTAGGCCCGCGCGTTGCGTGCTCAGGAGTAAGGAACCGCCAGCCCCGCAATCCCTCAGCCGAAGAGGGGACGCCATGAACGATTTCATCGAGACCCAGGCCGAAGTCCGCCAGCTCGCCCAGGCTCTGCTGAGCCGCGGCAAGGCGCCGCTTACCCCGGGAGAGCGCCGGATGATCGAGCGCATCGCCCGGCGCGCGCAGGTGCATGACCTGAACGACGAGTTGGAGGAGCGCCTGACCTTCGGCGAGCGGCTGGCCGAGCGCGTCACCGCCTTCGGCGGCTCCTGGCGCTTCATCCTGGGCTTCGGCGTGTTCCTGGGCATCTGGGCGCTGTTCAACGCGCTGGTGCTGGCCGAGCACGCCTTCGATCCCTATCCCTTCGTCTTCCTGAACCTGGTGCTGTCCATGCTGGCGGCCTTCCAGGCGCCGCTGATCCTGATGGCGCAGAACCGGCAGGCGGCGCGCGACCGGGCGGCGGCGGAACTCGACTACGACACCAATCTCCGCTCCGAGACGCATATCCTCACGGTGCTGGAGAAGGTGGACGCCCTGCAGGCACGGCTCGAAGGCTTGGCGGCCGAGCTGGAGGCGCCGAAACGGTCTGCGCGGCTGCACGCCGACGCCGCCTGACAGGAGGAAGGGGAGGGCTTCTTCTCCCTCTCCTCTCCTTTCGTTTGGCGGGCGGAAAATGTTACCGCCGACACTCTGCCAAGGTTGCGCTGCGGCTGGCATGATGCGCGCGACATGCCCGCCATCCTCATCGGCGTTGCCCTGCAACTCGCCGCCGTCGCCTTCTTCGTGGCGATGGACACCACCACCAAGCTGATGGCGGCCGACTATGCCATCGGACAGCTCATCTTCGCGCGTTTCATTGGGCATGTGCTGCTGGTGGCGCTGTTGCTGCGGGTGTTCACCGGCGCATTGCCCTGGAGGTCGCGCGCCCCGGGGTTGCAGGCCTTGCGCAGCCTTTGCCTCGCCTCGGCCAACTATCTCTTCTCCCACGCCCTCGCGCATGTGCCGCTGGCCGATGCCACGGCAGTGAACTTCGCCTCGCCGCTCTTCACGGTCGCTATGGCGGCGGTGTGGCTGCAGGAGAAGGTCAGCCCACGCCGCTGGCTTGGGGTGGCCGTGGGGCTGCTCGGCGTGGGCGTGGCGCTGCGACCGCCCTTCCTGACCGGCGGCCCGCTGCCGCACTGGGCCATCGTGCTGCCGATCGGAACGGCCCTCCTCTACGGCGTCTACCAGATCCTGACCCGCAAGCTGGCTGCGGTGGACGACCCGCGCACCACCATCCTGCACACCGGCCTCGCGGCGTCCGCGGTGACGGCGCTCGCACAACCCTTCGTGTGGCAGGTCCCGACCGGATGGGGCTGGACCGGGCTGCTGGCGCTTGGCGCGCTGGGGGCAGTCGGGCACGGGCTGCTGGTGCTGGCCTTCGCTCGCGCCCCGGCGAGCCTGCTGGCGCCGATGAGCTATACACAGCTGATCTGGGCCGTTCTGGCCTCCATGCTGGTGTTCGGCGATCAGCCGGACCGCTTCACTTTGCTCGGCGCGGCCATCATCGCGGTGGGCGGGCTGCTCGTGGCCTGGCCCTCACGCCGCAGGGTGGCGCCCTCCGCGTAACCCCGGGCCGGCGCGCGCGTTGCAACGAACATGCCTGCCCCTTTCAGGACGGCCGGAGGTGTTGGCCATCACGCGGGCGCTTGCGCGGCGGGCGGCAAGCGGGTAGCGGGAGGCTGGCGAGGACAGGGAATGGCCACGACACTCGAAACACCGCGGGACCAGGCGGTCGATCAGGCGCTGCGGGACCATCCGCGCGCCGCACTGGATGCCAATTCCGTCAGGGAAGCCTACCGCCGCTGGGCGGGGGTCTATGACGCGGTCTTCGGCGGCGTCTCCTCCTTTGGGCGGCGCAGGGCCGTGGCGGCGGTGAACCGCCTGCCCGGCACGCGGGTCCTGGAAGTGGGGGTGGGGACCGGACTGGCCCTGCCGCGCTACCGGCCCGAGAAGCGCGTCATCGGCATCGATCTTTCACGCGACATGCTGCTGAAGGCGCAGGAGCGGGTGGCCAACGAGCAGCTCGCCCATGTCGAGGGGCTGCTGGAGATGGATGCCGAATCGATGGCGTTCCAGGATGGCGCCTTCGACATCGCGGTGGCGATGTTCACCGCGAGCGTGGTGCCGGACGCGAAGAAGCTCTTCGCCGAGATGCAGCGCGTGGTGCGGCCGGGCGGGCATCTCCTGTTCGTCAACCACTTCGCCGCCGAGGCGGGGCCGCGCTGGTGGGTGGAGCGCACCATGGCGCCGCTCTCCCGCCTGCTCGGCTGGCACCCGGACTTCGCCTTCAGCGACCTGTTCGACCGCGATGCGGTGCAGGTGGAGGCGATGGAGCCCTGCCGCCCCGGCGGGCTGTTCACCCTCGTGCATCTGCGCAACGCCGCGCCGGCGGTGGCGCTCGGTGATCGGGCCGTCGCGGCGGCCTGATGCGGGGCGCCCGGCGATGAGGGCGCTCATCCCCGAGGATCAGGTCGTGGAATTGGCCGAGATGTTCCGGCTGATGAGCGACCCGACCCGGCTGCGGATCATCCTCGCCTGCCTCGACACGCCCGCTCCGGTCGGTGAGATGGCCGACCGGATCGGCATTTCCGGCAGCCTGGCCTCGCACCACTTGCGGTTGCTGCGCGCGGCGCGGCTGCTGCAGGCCGAGCGGCGGGGGCGGCAGGTCTTCTACGCCGTCACCGATGCCCATGTCCGTTCCATGCTTGGCGACATGGTGGATCACGTCAGCGAGGACGAGGCGGAGCCGGATGGTTCCGCCGCAGGCTGACCGCTGCCGGCCGATTCTGCGGAACGTTCGGTGTTCCGAACGCGTAAATCCCCGGTAATTCATGGTGCTTGCGCCTTGGTGGCGCGCCCTCACTTGTGCGGGGCAGGGAGGCGCGACTATGGTCCGGCAGAACGCCTCACTCTACGCTTAAGGGGAGAGGCCGGTCTTTGCCGTGCGGTGCGGCTGGGGCCAGAAATGGCGCGTTGCGCGCCGGCGTCCGGACCATCAGGGCGCACGGATTACGAGCGGACGGGATAGGGAATGCGGCGGTCGATCGTTTCGCGCTTCGCGGGCTTGTTCGCCACCTGTGGCGTGGCTGGAATGTCTCTGCTGCACGGGGCGTCCGCCCTGGCGCAGGAATCCGGCGCGGCGGGGCAGCCCATGGTTGGCGCCCCCCATGCCTGGGCCTTGGGGCTCCAGCCTGCCGGCGGTGTGGTCAAGGAAGCCATCCACGACTTCAACCAGCTGGTGCTGTGGATCATCATCATCATCACCGCCTTCGTGGGCGCATTGCTGGCCTGGGTGATCTGGCGCTACCGCGCCGACAGGAACCCCGTGCCCTCGCGCACCAGCCACCACACCCTGCTGGAAGTGGCCTGGACGGTGCTGCCGGTGCTGATCCTTGTGGTCATCGCCATCCCCTCCTTCCGCCTGATCTACTGGGAAGACCGGGCGGTGGACGCCGAGGTGACGGTGAACGTGACGGGCCGGCAGTGGTACTGGCACTACGCCTACCCTGACCAGGGCAACTTCGCCTATGACAGCTACCCGATCCAGGAAGCCGACCTGAAGCCCGGCCAGCTGCGCAACCTGACGGTGGACGAGCCGCTGGTGATTCCAGTCGGTGCCAATATCCGCGTCATCACCACCGGGCAGGACGTGATCCACAGCTTCTTCGTGCCCAGCCTGGGCGTGCAGAAGTACACCATTCCCGGGCGCACCATGGAGACCTGGATGCGCGCCGATCGGCCCGGCACCTTCTATGGTCAGTGCAACCAGATCTGCGGCACCAACCACTGGTTCATGCCGATCGTGGTGCAGGCGGTGCCCAAGGCGGAGTTCGATGCCTGGGCGGCGGCGGCGAAGCAGCGCTTCGCGCAGGACGGCGGCGCCCCAGCGGTGACGACGGCCGCAGCGCCGGCCGAGGCCGGCACGCAGGTGGCGGAGTTGCGCCGCTAAGGCGGCGCTCAAGGGACGGTTCGAGAGCGAGCGGGACGGATAAACATGGCGACCGCGTCACATACGCATGACGAGCATGGCCACGGCCATCACGACCACACGCCCGGCTTCGTGGCGCGCTGGTTCTTCAGTACCAACCACAAGGATATCGGGGTTCTCTACCTGATCTTCGCGGTGGTCGCGGCTTTCGTGGGCGTTGGCCTCAGCCTGCTGATGCGCATCGAGCTGCAGAGCCCGGGCATGCAGATCTTCGCCGATGGCCAGGCCTGGAACGTGGCGGTAACCGCGCATGGCGTGGTCATGGTGTTCTACGTCATCATGCCGGCGCTGATCGGCGGCTTCGGCAACTACTTCGTGCCGATCATGATCGGCGCGCCGGACATGGCCTTCCCGCGCCTCAACAACATCTCGTTCTGGCTGCTGGTGCCGGCGCTGATGCTGGCGGTGGGCAGCCTCTTCGTGGGCGGTGCGGGCACGGGCTGGACGCTCTATCCGCCGCTGTCCAACGCCACCTACCAGAGCGGCATCGGCCCCGACATGGCGCTGTTCAGCCTGCACCTGGCGGGCGCCAGCTCGATCCTGGGCGCGGCGAACTTCATCACGACCATCTTCAACATGCGCGCCCCTGGCATGACGCTGCACAAGATGCCGCTCTTCGTGTGGGGCATGCTGGTCACCGCCTTCCTGCTGCTGCTCTCGGTGCCCGTGCTCGGCGGCGCCATCACCATGCTGATCACCGACCGCAACTTCGGCACGGCCTTCTTTGACCCGGCCGGCGGCGGCGACCCGGTGCTGTTCCAGCACCTGTTCTGGTTCTTCGGCCACCCCGAAGTCTACATCATGATCCTGCCGGGCTTCGGCATCATCTCCCACGTGCTCTCCACCTTCAGCCGCAAGCCGATCTTCGGCTATCTCGGCATGGCCTATGCCATGGTGGCGATCGGCGTGGTGGGCTTCGTGGTCTGGGCGCACCACATGTTCACCTCCGGCATCTCGGTGGACACGCGGGCCTACTTCATGGCCGCGACCATGGTCATCGCCGTGCCGACGGGCATCAAGATCTTCTCCTGGATCGCCACCATGTGGGGCGGCTCCATCAGCTTCAAGACGCCGATGCTGTTCGCCATCGGCTTCATCTTCCTGTTCACCGTCGGTGGCGTGACCGGCGTGAAGCTGGCCAATGCCAGCGTGGACGTCATCCTGCACAACACCTACTACGTGGTGGCGCACTTCCACTACGTTCTGTCGCTGGGTGCCGTCTTCTCCATCTATGCCGGCTTCTACTACTGGATCGGCAAGATGAGCGGGAAGCAGTACCCGGAGTTCTGGGGCCAGGTCCATTTCTGGATGACCTTCGTCGGCGTGAACCTGACCTTCTTCCCCATGCACTTCCTGGGCGCCCAGGGCATGCCGCGTCGCTATCCGGATTATCCGGACGCCTTCGCCGGCTGGAACATGGTGGCCAGCATTGGCGCCTATATCTCTGTGGCTTCCTTCGTAGTGTTCCTATATGTCTGTTACCGCACCTTCACGAGCAAGGAGCAGGCTGCGGCAAACCCCTGGGGCGAGGGCGCCACGACGCTGGAATGGCAGGTTTCTTCTCCGCCGCCGTTCCACACCTTCGAAGAGCTGCCCCGTATCCGCTGAGGCTGAATTGGGCTGATGAGCGATAGCGCGATTGATCCGGGGGGGGCGGCAGCCCCCCTCTCCACATCCGGCGAGCTTGACCTGAGCGAGGTGCGCGACTGGGTCGCGCTGCTGAAGCCTCGTGTCATGTCGCTGGTGGTCTTCACCGGGGCCGTCGGGCTCATCGTGGCGCCGGGGCACCTGCACCCGGTGCTGGCGCTGACCGCCATCCTCTGCATTGCGGTGGCGGCTGGCGCCTCGGGCGCCATCAACATGTGGTACGACCGCGATATCGATGCGGTCATGCACCGCACGGCGAGCCGTCCCATCCCTGCCGGGCGCATCAGGCCACGGGCCGCACTCTCCTTCGGCGTCTTTCTCGCCCTGGCCTCTGTGGTGATGATGGGGCTGGCCACCAACCTGGTGGCGGCGCTCGTGCTGGCCGGCTCGATCGCCTTCTATGTTTTCATCTACACCATGTGGCTGAAGCGCCGCACGCCGCAGAACATCGTCATCGGCGGCGCCGCCGGCGCCTTCCCGCCGATGATCGGCTGGGCCGCCGTGACCGGGCATGTTTCGGTGGAGGCGGTGGTGATGTTCGCCATCATCTTCTTCTGGACGCCGCCGCATTTCTGGGCGCTCTCGCTCTTCGCCAGCGGCGACTACGCGCGTGCCGGCGTGCCGATGCTGCCGGTGGTCGCCGGCGCAAAGGAGACGCGGCGGCAGATCTGGCTCTATTCGCTGCTGCTGGCGCCGCTCGGTGTGCTGCCCACCGTGCTCGGCATGGCTGGACTAGCCTATGGCGCGGCCGCGGTGGTGCTGGGCGCCTTCTTCCTGGAGTCCATGTGGCGCGTGAAGCGTGACGCGCAGGATGAGCAGGGCCGCAGCCTGACCAAGGACGCGCCGGCCCGTGCCGCCTTCAAGTTCTCGATTATCTACCTGTTCATGCTGTTCGCGGCGCTGGCGGCCGACCGCCTGCTGTTCGGCACATGAGCGGCAGGGGTACGCCGGGCGGCATGAGCGATGCGGAGAAGCAGGCCTTCATCCGCCGCCGCCGCGGCCGCAACTGGGCGGTGCTGATCGCGCTGCTCGCGCTGGTAGGGTTGTTCTACTTCGTTGCCATGGCGCGTATGTCGATCCACTAAGCCAAACCGTAACAACCGGGGGAGCGTCCAACTTGCCTGTCACGGATCCGAATCTGGCCCGCCGTAACCGCCGCGTCGGGCTTGTCGCCGCTGGCATGGTCGGCGGCATGCTGGGTCTCTCCTTTGCAGCGGTGCCGCTCTACTCGGTGTTCTGCGCCGTCACAGGCTATGGCGGCACGCCGCAGATCGGCGGTTTGGCGCCTGGGGCTGGTGAGCAGGTCGTCACCGTCCGCTTCAACGCCAACACTCATCCTGGCCTGCCCTGGACCTTCCAGCCTGGCCAGAACAAGATGGACGTGAAGGTGGGGCAGGAGGCGCTCGCCTTCTACACCGCTGCCAGCACCGGCGGCACGCCCACCACGGGTGTTGCCACTTACAACGTGACCCCCGAGATCGTCGGTCCCTATTTCCACAAGGTGCAGTGTTTCTGCTTCGACCAGCAGACGCTGCAGCCCGGCCAGCAGGTGGAGATGCCCATCTCCTTCTGGGTCGATCCCAAGATCGCCGACGATCCCTCCGCCAGCGCGGTGCGCACCATCACGCTGAGCTACACCTTCTTCCGCACCCTGGAAGATGCCGAGCGCGCCGGCGCGATTGCCAAGGCGGGGCCGCATGTCGGCAAGCAGCGCGATGCCTCCTTGGCGCCGCCAGCGGCACGGTGAGAGGCTTGATCCAGGCCGCGTTTTGAGGATTGATGAGGCACGTTTAACGAGGTGCAACGGGGTCGGTTCATGCCGGCTCCGCGGCTACAATCGAGTCCCCTGAGTCAGGAAGTCACATGGCCAGCAGCAACATGATGGTAGAAGCGGAAGCGCCGCCCCTCCACAAGCATCCCTACCACCTGGTTGATCCCAGCCCCTGGCCGCTGGTTGCTTCCTTCGCCGCGGGTCTGATGCTGTTCGGCATCATCCTCTGGGCGCGGGAAGGTGTGCAGTGGACCTTCTTCCTGGGCCTGCTGGGCGTGCTGGTTGCGATGTTCTTCTGGTTCCGCGACGTGGTGCGGGAGGCACGGACTCCGGGTGTCCACACGCCTGTGGTGCGCCTCGGCATGCGCTACGGCATGGCGCTGTTCATCGCCTCGGAGGTGATGTTCTTCGTCGCCTTCTTCTGGGCCTATTTTCATTTCGCGCTTTATCCAGAGCACGTCTCGGGCGCGGCGAAGGCCGTGTGGCCGCCGGAAGGCATCCACACCTTCGACCCCTTCCACCTGCCCCTGCTGAACACGCTGATCCTGCTGCTCTCCGGCTGCACCGTCACCTGGGCGCACCATGCCCTGCTGGAGAACAACCGCAAGGACATGCTGCTTGGCCTCGGCCTGACCGTGCTGCTGGGCCTCACCTTCACCTCCTTCCAGGCGCTGGAATATTCCGAGGCCCCCTTCGCCTTCTCGGGCGGCGGCATCTATCCCTCGGTCTTCTTCCTGGCCACCGGCTTCCACGGTTTCCACGTCATTGTCGGCACCATCTTCCTGGCGGTGTGCTGGTTCCGCGCCCGTGCCGGGCAGTTCACGCCGCAGCGCCATTTCGGCTTCGAGGCGGCGGCCTGGTACTGGCACTTCGTGGACGTGGTCTGGCTGTTCCTCTTCGTGTTCATCTACGTCTACGGGGCCGGCGCGGTCGCCGAGTAAGCCACTGCCGGCGGTCCCGCCTGCGGGCAGGACCGCCGCGCTCGGCCGGATGGTGCGCAGCGCCATGCCGGCCTTTCTTCTATCCTCCCATAACGCTGCGTCTGCTCCGCCTCCGCTCCGCTCCCCGCGCCGGGGGTAAGGTCGCGGCCGGAGGCTCTCTCATGACACGCTGGCGCCGCCTCATCCTTCCTGTGCTGGTCACCCTTCCTGTGCTGGCCATCCTGATCGGCCTCGGCACCTGGCAGCTGCAGCGGCTGCACTGGAAAACCGATCTCCTGGCCCATCTGGCCGCCGCCCAGGCCGGGCCGGCGCAGCCGCTCCCCGCGAATCCGCAGCCATGGACCAAGGTCTTCGCCACCGGTCGCTTCCTGAACGACCATGAGGCGCTGGTCGGGCTGGAGGTGCGCAACAACGTGCTGGGCGCAAACCTCCTGATACCCCTGCTGCGGCAGGACGCGCCGCCGCTGCTCGTCAACCGCGGCTGGGTACCGCTGGAGCGTGACAAGCGCCTCAACCAGCCTGAGGGCGAGGTGCGGGTTGAGGGCTATGTTCGCCCGGGCGAATCGGCGGGCATGTTCAGCGCCACCGACGATCCGGCCGGCCGCCGCTTCTACACGCTTGATCCCGCCGTGATCGGCCCGGCACTCGGCCTTCCGGATGCCGCCCCTTTCGTGCTGGTGGCGCTGGCGCCGGCTGGCTTGCCGCCGGATGCTCTGCCGCAGCCCGTGCGCAACTTCCCGCAGCCGCCGAACAACCACCTTGGCTATGTCGTCACCTGGTATGGGCTGGCGCTGGCTCTGGTCGGCGTTTTTTCCACCTGGGCCTATCGCCGCCTCAAGGAGCCCGAAGCATGAGCGTTTCCGCCAATGCCGCCTATGCGCGCCTGAAGGCCCGCTTCGCCCGCATCGCCATCCTGGGCGAGGCGCAGGCCATGCTGCACTGGGATGCGGCGGCCGTCATGCCGCCCGGTGGTGCCGCCGCACGAGGCGAGCAGCTCGCCACGCTGAGCGGCCTGGCGCATGAACTCATGACGGCGCCCGACATGGCCGCCGATCTGGCCGAGGCGGAGGCCGCAGGCGAGTGGGAAGGCGCCAACCTCGCGCTGATGCGCCACGCCCATGCCCGCGCCGTGGCGCTGCCCACCGAGCTGGTGGAGGCCTCGGCCCGCGCCAACGCCGCCTGCGAGACGGTGTGGCGCGAGGCCCGCGCGCAGTCCGACTTTGCCCGCGTCGCGCCCTATCTGGCCGAGGTGGTGCGGCTGCAGCGGGAGACGGCGGCGGCGCTCTCTGCGGCCACAGGCCTGGCGCCCTATGACGCGCTGATGGAAGGCTACCAGCGCGGCATCGGGGCTGCCGATGTGGAACCCATCTTCGCGGCATACGAGACCTTCCTGGCCGAGGCGCTGCCGCGTGCCGAGGAGCGGCAGGCGCGGCAGCCCGCACCGGTGCAGCCGCAGGGACCTTTCCCCGTCGCCACCCAGCAGGCCCTGTGCCGCGAGATGTCGGCGCGGGCGGGATTGGATTTCGACCACGCGCGGCTGGATGAAAGCCTGCATCCCTTCTGCGGCGGCACGCCGACCGATGTGCGGATCACCACCCGCTACACGCCCGACGCCTTCGCCCAGGCGCTGCTCGGCGTGCTGCACGAGACCGGCCATGCCCTCTACGAGCGTGGCCTGCCTTCGGCCCACGCCCATCAGCCGGTGGGGGAGGCCGCCGGCATGGCGGCCCATGAGTCGCAGAGCTTGATCGTGGAGATGCAGGCCAGCCGGTCCGATCCTTTCCTGCGTTTCCTCGGCCCGAAGCTGCACGCGGCCTTCGGCGGCGATTCGGCGGCCTATGCGCCGGAGAACCTCGCGCGGCTCTGGCGCCGGGTGGAGCGCGGCTTCATCCGCACCGAGGCGGATGAGCTGACCTATCCCGCCCACGTTATCCTCCGCTTCCGCCTGGAGCGCGCCCTGATCGGCGGCGACCTCGCCGTGGCGGACCTGCCCGGCGCCTGGAACGAAGGCTTTGCCCGCCTGCTCGGCCTCACCCCGCCGGACGATGCCCGCGGATGCCTGCAGGACATCCACTGGCATGACGGCGCCTTCGGCTACTTTCCCTCCTACACGCTGGGCGCCATGGCGGCGGCGCAGCTCATGCGGGCAGCACGGATCGCCGTGCCGGGGCTAGACGAGGCGCTGGAGCGGGGCGAGTTGGCGCCGCTCACCGGCTGGCTGCGGCAGCACGTTCACTCCCAGGGTTCGCGCCTCGGCTTCCAGGACCTGATGCGCGCCGCCACGGGCAAGCCGCTCGATCCGGCCGATTTCACCGCGCATCTTACCGAGCGCTATCTCTAGGCCCCAAGCGCGCTCGCGCCTCCTCCGAAACAACTTGCAACATGCAAGCTACTGATGCTTGCATGTTGCAAGTCCAAGAAGAGGGGCCGACAAGTGGTCCAGACCGACTTCTCGCTCATGCGCTGCCCGGTGGCGCGTTCCATGGCCGTGCTCGGAGAGCGCTGGGCCATCCTGGTGCTGCGTGAGGCCTTCTACGGCACCACCCGCTTCGAGGAATTCGAGCGGCATCTCGGCATCGCCCCCAACATCCTGAGTGCGCGCCTGGCGAAGCTCGTCGAGCACGGCCTGCTGGAGCGCGCCCCGGCCAGCGGCAGGGGCAATCGGCACGAGTACCGCCTCACGGAAAAGGGCCGCGACTTCTTCCCCGCCTATGTCGCGCTGAAACGCTGGGCGGACCGCTGGATGGGCGATGCGGCTGGTCCCCCCGTGCTGCTGGTCGAGGCAGCGAGCGGTGAGGAGGTGCGATCGCCGCCGTTGACCGGCTCAGGCGGCACGCCGCTGAACCCCGAGGATGTGCGCGTCCTGCCTGGCCCCGGCGCCAGCGGGAAGATGCGGCAACGCTTCGGCGCGGCGATGGCGGGGAGCGAGGAGGATGCCTGAAGCCATTGCCCTCGCCACACCGGCACCCGCCTCGGCCCTGCTGCGCCGTATCCTGGCTCTTGCGGCGCCTACCAGCCTTGTCGCGCTGTTGCAGGTTGGCGCGCAGCTCGCCGAAACCTGGCTGGCCGCGCGGCAGGGCACGGCGGCGCTCGCCGGCTGGGCCGTGGTGCTGCCTTTCGCGCTGCTGCTGCAGCAGATGTCGGCGGGTGCGATGGGGGGCGGGGTGGTCGCCGCCATTGCCCGTGCGCTCGGCGGCGGGCGGCCGCAGGATGCCGCGGCCCTGGTGCTCCACGCCTTCCTGATCGCCATCACGGCGGGTGGTGTCTTCGCGTTCGCGCTGGCGGGCTTTCCGCAGGCGGTGCTGGGCCTGATCGCGCCTTCGGCGGTGGAGGCGGGGGCACCCTATGCCGTCTGGCTCTTCGGCGCGGGGGCGGTGCCGGCCTGGCTGGCCAATACCCTGGCCTCCGTGCTGCGTGGCGGCGGCAAGCACGCGCTGGCGGCGCGGGTGCTGGCGCTGGCCTGGCTGGCCTATCCGCCGCTGGCCTGGGTGCTGGCCGAGCCGCTCGGCATGGGGTTGCCGGGCCTTGGCGCCGGCTTCGCCGTGGCCTTCTGGGCTGCCGCGCTGGTCATGGCCGCGGTGGTGCTGCGCGGCGGCGCGGGCTTCGCGCCCAGTTTGCGCGTCCGGCCCCAGGCGGCATTGTTCCGCCGCATCCTCTCGGTCGGGCTGGTGGCCTGCGCACTTGCCGCCATCGCCAACCTGACCACCATCCTCGTAACGGCCCAGCTCGCGCGGCACGGCGCGGCGGCCGTCGCAGCCTATGGCATCGCGGCGCGGCTGGAATTCCTCACCATTCCACTCGCCTTTGGCGTCGGCTCGGCACTGACGGCGCTGGTCGGGCGGGCCGCAGGGGCAGGGGACTGGAGCGCCGCGCGGCGCACCGCCTGGACGGGCGGGCTGCTGGCGCTTGGCGTGGCGGGCTCGGCGGGCCTGGCGGTCGGGCTGGCGCCAGGCGCCTTCGCCGGCACCTTCACCGCCGACCCGGCGGTGGCGGCCATCGCGGCGCGGGGCCTTTCCTATACCGGGCCGGCCTTCGGCGGCTTCGGGCTGGGTATGGCGCTCTATTTCGCGGCGATGGGTGCGGGCCGGATGCGCGGGCCGGTTCTCGCGGCGCTGGCACGCATCGGGCTGGCCGTCGGGGGCGGCTGGCTGCTGGCCAACCCGCTGGGCCTCGGACTGGACGGGCACTTCATCGGGGTTGCGATGGGCATCACCGCCTATGGCCTGGTCACCGCCGCTTCCGTGCGGCCAGGCGTCTGGCCCGGGCGGGGCTGACAGGCGCCGGCGCGCGAGAGGGGGTGCTCCGCGCCGGTCCGCGGCCTATCATGGGGGACGTGGATGGCGCCCTGACTGGCGGGCGCCCTGGAAAGGCCTCCATGGACAACACTGAAGAGATCTGGCGCCACGTCGAGGCGAAGCGCCCGCGGTTCTCCGAACTCAGCGACCGCGTCTGGGCCACGCCCGAACTGAACTATGCCGAGCACCAGTCCGCCGCCGCCCATGCCGAGGCGCTGGCGGCCGAGGGCTTCCGCGTCACCACCGGCATCGCCGGCATTCCGACGGCGGTGATGGGCGAGGCGGGCGAGGAGGGCCCGGTCATCGCCATCCTCGGTGAATACGATGCGCTGCCCGGCCTGTCGCAGGAGGCGGGCGTGGCCGAGCACCGGCCCGTCGAGAATGGCGGCAGCGGCCATGGCTGCGGGCACAACCTTCTGGGCGCCGCCTCGCTGCTGGCGGCCGCGGCGGTGAAGGACTGGCTGGCGGCGAGAGGCCTCAAGGGGCGCGTGCGCTACTATGGCTGCCCCGCCGAGGAAGGCGGCTCCGCCAAGGGCTTCATGGTCCGTGACGGCGCCTTCGACGACGTGGACATCGCCATCTGCTGGCATCCGGCGGCCTTTTCCGGCGTCAACAAGCCACGCTCGCTGGCCTGCATGGAGGTGGATTTCAGCTTCACCGGCCGCTCCAGCCATGCCGCCGCCGCGCCGCATCTCGGCCGCAGCGCGCTGGATGCGGTCGAGCTGATGAATGTTGGCGTCAACTACATGCGCGAGCACATGCCGAGCCACGCGCGCATCCACTACGCGCTGCAGGATGCCGGCGGAATCGCGCCCAACGTGGTGCAGGGCAAGGCGCGGGTGCGCTACCTCGTACGCTCGCAGACCATGGCCGAGGTGCTGGCGCTGCTGGAGCGCGTCCGCAAGATCGCCCAGGGCGCCGCGCAGATGACGGAGACCAGCGTCGCCGACCGGGTGCTGAGCGCCGACGCCGAGCTGGTGGCCAACCCGCCGCTGGAGCTGGCCATGGAGGAGAACTTCCTCCGCCTCGGCCCGCCGCGGTTCGACGAGGCCGACAAGGAGTTCGCCCGGCAGATGCAGGCGACCTTCACGCCCGCCGAGATCGACACGGCCTATCGCCGCGCCGCCCTGGCGCCGGTTCCGGGCGAGGTGCTGGCCGAGCGGCTGGTGCCGCTCTCCGCGCCGGAGCCGGCCGGAGTGGGCTCAACCGATGTCGGCACGGTGAGCTGGAAGGTGCCCACGGTGCAGGCGCGCGGTGCCACCTACGCCATCGGCACGCCCGGCCATTCCTGGCAGCTCGTGGCACAGGGCAAGGCGCCGGCGGCGCATAAGGGGCTGGAGCACGTCGCCAAGATCATGGCCGGCACCGCCGTGGACCTCTTCCGGGACCCCGAGCTGGTGGCACGCGCCAAGGCCGACCACGCCGCCCGCACCGCCGAGATGCCCGACGTCTTCCCAATCCCGAAGGACGTTCCGCCGCCGCTCGACATGGCCGGCGGCCACTGACCCTATCCGGACCCCGTAGTCATGACCTCTTTCCGTACCACCCTGACCCGCTTCGTCCTGGCGCCGGCCCTCGGGGCGGCGCTGCTGGCGGGGGCCGCCTCCGCCGCCGAGCTGCGCATCGGCCTGGCGGCGCCGGTGAGCACCATCGACCCGCATTTCGCCAATGCCACCCCGAACTCGGCCTTCGCGCGGCACATCTTCGAGACGCTGGTGAGCCGGGGCGCCGATGGCCGCGTGACGCCCGGCCTCGCCCTCTCCTGGACCGCGCTGGAGGACAACCTCTGGGAGTTCAAGCTCCGCCCCGGCGTGACGTGGCATGACGGCCAGCCCTTCACCGCCGATGATGTGATCTTCACCTTCGGCCGCGTGCCCAACGTGGCGAATAATCCGGGCAGCTATGCCGGCAACCTGCGCAGCGTCGCCAAGGTGGAAGCGGTGGAGCCGCTGACGCTGCGCATCACCACCTCCGCGCCCAATCCGAACCTGCCGCTGGACCTCAGCGCCATCGCCATCGTCTCTCGCCATGCGGGCGAGGGGGCGACCACCGCCGACTTCAACAGCGGCAAGGCGGCGATCGGCACCGGGCCCTACCGCTTCGTCAGCTATGCCCCGGGCTCGACCCTGGCGGTGGAGCGCAACGCGGACTGGTGGGGCCAGAAGCAGGACTGGGACAAGGTCAGCTTCCGCATCATCACCAATCCCGGGGCGCGCACGGCGGCGCTGCTCTCGGGGGATGTGGACATGATCTCCTCGCCCTCCACCTCGGACCTGCCGCGGCTGCGGCAGGAGTCGGAAGTGCGCATCTTCGAGCGGCAGGGCGCGCGCTCGCTCTTCCTCTCGCCCGACTTCAGCCGCACCGGCGAGGAGCCCTTCCTCACCGACAATGACGGCAAGCCGCTGCCGAAGAATCCGCTGCTCGACCTGCGGGTGCGGCAGGCGCTTTCGCTGGCGATCAACCGGCAGGCGCTGGCCGAGCGGGTGCAGCAGGGCATGGCCGAGCCGACCGGCCAGTGGATGCCGCCCGGCGCTTTCGGCTACAGCCCGGAGGTGCCGGTGCCGGCGCAGGACCTCAGCGCCGCGCGCCGCCTGCTGGCCGAGGCCGGCTATCCCAAGGGTTTCCACCTGACGCTGCATTCCAGCGGCGACCGCTACCCCGGCGACGCGCAGACGGCGCAGGCGGTGGCGCAGATGTGGACGCGCATCGGCGTTGCCACCACCGTCGAGACGCTGCCCTTCGCCACCTGGCTCAGCCGGCTGTCGAAGCAGGAGTTCTCGATGGTGCAGAACAGCTGGGGCAGTTCCTCGGGCGAGGCGGGCAGCGCGCTGCTGAACATCGTGCACAGCTACGACCACGACAAGCGGATGGGCGCCAGCAACGACACGCGCTACGTCAATCCGGCGCTGGACAAGCAGATCGAGGAGGCGCTCTCCACCATGGACCCGGCGCTGCGCGAGAAGCGCCTCGCCGCCGCCGTGGCGGTGGCGGTCAAGGACCTGCCGCTGATCCCGATGATCATGTACAAGAACGCCTGGGCCGTGCGCCGCCCGCTGACCTACGAAGCGCGGATGGACGAGCAGACTCTCGCCATGGGCGTCGGCCACGAGAAGTGACAGGGGCGGGGATTTCTCCCGCCGCGATCTGAAGGGCCGGGGGAGAAAGAATTCTCCTCCGCACCCCCTTTCTTTTTTCTGTCAGTTTCGCCGCGCTGACAATGCCTCGGCGAATGCGGTCGACGTGACCGAGAGCTTGCAGAAGAAGGAAGGAATTTGGGGGAGTTCGCTCCCCCAGGCCTTCTTAGGCCGGCACCGGCACGCGCTGCGCCAGCGGGTCCAGCAGCGCCTCGATCGAGACCGGCTCCTCCCATTCGAGCTTCACGCTCAGCACCGTCACGCGGTTGCGGAAGGCTGGCGGGATACGGACATAGTCCTTGCGCGTCGTCACCGGGATGGCGCGCAGCGCCTCGGCCTGGGCCAGAAGGTCGCGCATGTCCCCGGCATCGAAGGGGTAGTGATCGGCATAGGCGACGCGTCCTGACAGCACCGCGCCGGCCTGCTGCAGGGTGTTGAAGAACTTGCGTGGGTTGGCGATGCCGCAGAAGGCGAAGACCGGCTGGCCAGCGAGCAACTCTGCCTCTGGCCCCGGAATCAGCTTTGCGCGCAGCACCGGCATGCCCGGGGGCAGCATGGCGAGGGCGTTGGTCTCGTCCTCGCCAATCAGCACGGCGGCACGGCAGCGTGCGGCGGCAGCGGCCACCGGCTC
Source organism: Roseomonas sp. (assembly GCA_035556695.1). GTDB lineage: Bacteria > Pseudomonadota > Alphaproteobacteria > Acetobacterales > Acetobacteraceae > Pseudoroseomonas. Next base: position 14,095 of record DATMFR010000014.1, on the reverse strand, counting down.
GCGCAGCGGTCCTGCGGGGATAATGTGGCCGTTGCCGAAGCCATAGTTGCCGTCGATAACCAGGAGCGAGAGATCCTTCTCCAGCTTCGGGTTCTGCAGCCCGTCATCCATGACGATGGCCTGGGCGCCGGCTTCCACGGCGGCGCGGGCGCCGGCGGCACGGTCGGCGGCCACCCAGGTCGGGCGGGTGGCGGCCAGCAGCAGGGATTCGTCGCCCACGGCCTGGCTGTCGTGCTGGGCGGTGTCCACCCGCACCGGGCCCTTCAGCTTACCGCCATAGCCACGCGTCAGGAAATGCGTGGAGACACCGCGGTTGGAGAGGCGCTGGCCGAGATCGAGCGCCACGGTGGTCTTGCCCGCGCCACCCGCCGTGGCATTGCCGCAGCAGATAACGGGAATTGGCGCGCGCCAACCTGGCCGGGCCATGCGGCGCGCGGTTGCGGCCGCGTAGAGCGCCGCGATGGGGGACAGCAGCAGGGGCGCGATTCCCCCGCTGCCCCCGCTCCAGAAGTCGGGGGCACGCATCCGGCTCGAACCCGTCCTTTCCCTACTCCCCGCGCGAGACCGGCATGATACCGGCTGCGGGGCTCATCATGTCCAGGATTGCCACGGCCAGCCGCCCAGGGAGATGGGCGGCATCGGCGGCGACATCCGCCGCGGCGCGGCTCATCGCCTGCGCACGGCCGGAATCCGTTAGCACGGTTAATGCGGCCTCGGCCAGTGTGGCGGCATCCGCGACCCGCAGGGCGCCGCCAGCGGCAAACAGGCTCTCGGCAGTCTCGCGCACATGGTCGGTGTATGGGCCGAGCAGGATGGGGCAGCCCAGTTGTGCCGGCTCCAGCGGATTGTGCCCGCCTTTCGGCACCAGTGTGGCGCCGACAAGCGCCACGCCCGCGAGGCGGAAGAACAGCCCCATCTCGCCCAGCGTATCGACGAGATAGACCTCCTGCTCCGGGCCGGGCAGGCCGCCTTCGCTCCGCCGGGTGAAGGCAAGGGGGGTGATCAGCGCGGCCACCTGGTCCCCGCGTTGCGGATGGCGCGGCGCGATCACGGTGAGCAGGTCCGGCAGACGGGCGCGCAGGATACGGTGTGCCTCCAGCGCCACGGCTTCCTCGCCGGCATGGGTGCTGGCGGCCAGGAAGATCGGACGGGTGCCGATCACGGCGCGCAGGCGGGCGAGTTCGGCGGGATCGGCCGGTGGCGGCTCGGCGGCGGCCTTGAGCTGGCCCCAGAAGGCGGCATCCCGCGCACCGAGCGCGCGCAGCCGGGCAGCGTCATCCTCGCTCTGTGCCACCACCAGCCGGAAGCGGCCGAGCATCTCCTGCGCCAGCCCCGGCGCCCAGCGCCAGAGCCGCGCCGAACGGGGGGAGAGGCGGGCGTTCACCAGCGCGGCCGGGATGCCGCGCTGCGCCAGCGCCGCCGTCAGGTTCGGCCACAACTCGCTCTCTACGAAGACGGCCGCATCTGGGCGCCAGCCATCAAGGAAGGCGGAGGCCCAGCGCGGTACGTCGAGCGGAACGAAGCGGTGGGTGACGCGCCCAGCGAGCGCGGCCGGCAGGCGCTGCCGCAGCAGGGAAGCGGAGGTCACGGTGCCGGTGGTCAGCAGGAAGTGCAGTTCCGGTGCACGCTCGGCCAGCGCAGAGAGCAGCGGAATCAAGGAGAGGGACTCGCCGACGCTGGCGGCATGCAGCCAGAGCAGCGGCCCTCTCGGTCGCGTGGCACCCAGGCCGCGCCGTTCGCCCAGCCGCTCCGGAATCTCTTTGCCCTGGCGCGCGCGCAGGCGCAGCCAGAGGGGCAGCACCGGCGCCAGGCCGGTGCCGATCAGCCGCCCCGCATGTCCCGCCATGCTCATGTGCCGGCCCTCAAACCCGGCGGCTCTCAACGGCGGCGGGGTCCGCCACCCAGGCATCGGCCGTGTCGCAGGCGGCGTTCAGCGCCGCCTCGATGGCGGGCAGGGCGGCCAGCGCATCCTCGCGTGGCACCCATACAGGCGCACCGCAGACCAGCACGGCCCGTGCGAAGGGCAGGGGGAGCATCATGCGGTCCCAGCTCGGCAGCAGCCGGTGGCGGCTGGCGGCGGCAGCCGTGGGCAGCACCGGCACGCCGGCGACGGCGGCAAGCTGCGCCACCCCTTCGGCCGCCACGCGGCGCGGGCCGCGGGGGCCGTCCGGGGTGATCGCCACCGGGCTGCGGTCGCGCAGCACGCGCAGCATGGCGCGCAGCCCCGCCGCCCCGCCACGCGAGGTGGAGCCATGCACCATCACCAGCCGGAAACGTGAGACCACCTCGCCGATGAAGCGCCCATCCCGGTGGCGGGAGACCAGCACATGCGGCTGCCAGTCCTTCGCCCCAGGGAAGAGCCGATGCGCCACGGTCCAGAGCATGGGCATCATCGGCAGGCGCTCATGCCAGAAGGCAATGATTACCGGCGCCCCCTTTTCAGCAATGGGTGCGAAGTTCTCATAGCCCGCCAGTGACCACCGCGCCGTGCGATAGCAGAAGGCGAGGTAGAGGCTGAGCAGGCGCGCGAAGGCCGCCTGGGTGTTGGGATGACGGATCAGCTTGCGGAGCATGGTATCGGCGGTATGTCGGGATGCGCCCCTAGCACGGTTGCGGCCAGGGCGGAAATCCAGCCTGCGCAGAGGTGCCCTGCCAGCGCTGCTGCATCGGCGACCGGAGCACGGGCGATCAGGGGCGCCAGGCGCGATGATAAGGATGGCCGGTGCGGATCGCCTGGGCGCGGTAGAGCTGCTCGGCGAGCATGCCGCGCACCAGGAAATGCGGCCAGGTCATCGGGCCGAGCGAGAGACGGTGCTCGGCCCGCGCCAGTACGGCGGGGTCCAGCCCCTCGGCGCCACCGATCAGGAAGGCCAGCGGCTTGCCGCCCACCTCCCAGCGCTCCAGCAGGGCCGCGAGGCCCCCGCTGTCCGGCGTATGGCCGCCGAGGTCGAGCGCGATGGCGAGCGCGCCAGCGGGCAGGGCGGCGAGCAGGGCCGCACCTTCCCGCCGCCGGACTTCCACCGCCGCACCGCGTGCCTCGGGGATCTCCCGCACCTCCAGGGGCGGGCGCAGCCGCGCATTGTGCTGCGCGAACAGCGCCGCCTCCGGCCCCGACTTGAGCCGCCCGACGGCAATCAGCAGAGGGGCGCGGCTCAGTCCACCCTGCCCGGGCCGGTATCGCCCTCCTCGTCGTCCTCGTCGTCCTCATCATCCATGAGGCCGTTGAGCGTCTCATCGAGCAAGGGCAGGTCGTCCTCCTCCTCCTCCTCTTCGCTGCTCTCGAAGACGGCCTCGAAGCCGGAGTCTGCGGCGGTATCACCTTCCTCCATGACGTTGCCGCCAGCGGGCGGGCTGTCCGGGCCCCACATCTTCTCCAGCCGGTAGTTGGCGCGCGCCTCCGGCTTGAAGAGATGCACCACGAGATCGCCGGCATCGAGCAGCACCCAGTCGGGCGAGGTCTCGGTGCGGATGCGGCGTATGCCGTGCTCGGCCAGCGTCCGCTCCAGATGGCCAGCCATGGCCTGGATCTGCCGGTCGGCCAGGCCGGTGGCGATGATCAGCCGGTCGGCGAAGGTGGCGCGGCTTTCGACGTCCAGCACCACCACGTCCTCGGCCTTGTCGTCCTCCAGGCTGGCCACGGCGGCCTGCACGACCTCATCGATGGGCGGCAGGGCCGGCTTGGCCTTGGCGCGGGGGCGCTTCGGAGCGGCGGGCTTGGCCACGGGCGTGGCCTTGCGGGCCGGGACCTTGGCGGCGCTGCGCGGCGCCGCCGCCTTGCTGGTCCGGACGGCCGGCGCAGCGGCAGTGGTGCGCGGGGGCTTGGCGGCCGTGGCGCGGCTGGGCTTCGCCGGGGCGGTGGCGCGCGTCGGCCGGGCCGTGGTGCTGCCGCGGGTGGTCCGGCTGGCGGTGCTGCGGGGCGCCGTGGCGGCGGTGGCGGTGCGCGTCGTCTTCGCGGCGGTGCTGCTGCGGCTGGGCTTCGCCGTGGCAGCGCGAGGCGGCGCCTTGGCGGCCGTGGTGCGGACGGGCTTCGCGGCTGCGGCGGTGCCGCGGGTGGCCTTGGCCGCCGTGGCGGGACGGGCGGTCCGGCTGCTGGTGGTGGCGCGCGCCGGCTTCGCCGCCGTGCTGCTGCGGCTGGGCTTCGCCGTGGCGGCGCGGGGTGCCTTGGCGGCCGTGGTGCGGGTGGGCTTCGCCGCCGCCGTGCGCGTGGCCTTGGTGGCCGTAGCGGGGCGGGCGGGCTTGGCGGCGGCCGTGGCGCGCGCCGGCTTGGCCGCCGCGGCGCTGCGGGGCCCCTTGGCGGCGGAGGTGGTGCGGGTGGAGGCACCCTTGGCGGGTGCGCGGCTGGTGCTGCCGGAACGGGGCGTCGCCGTCCGGCGGCGCGTTTCGTCCGGGCTCTTCGGGGTGCGGGCTATGGCGGCCTCCTGTGGCGGTTCTTTGAGTGTGATGTATGACGCCGGTACCGGGTTTCGAACCAGCACCGAAATTGCGGTTCAGCCGGCCTGTCGTTCCACCAGCGCGCGCGCGGCACGCAGGGCGGTGGCACTGGCCGGGTGCTCACGCGCCGGCACCAGCGCCCAACTGGCATGCCGCCCGCGTGGCGATTCCGGCAGCAGCGCGCCCGGCGGGCGGCGATGGCGGCGGAGCTGCGAGGCGGCGGCGCCGTGCAGCGCCCTGCGCGTCCAGCCCGGGCGCGGCAGCACGGCGAGCGGCGTGCGTCCCGCCATGGCGCGCCAGCGCTGCCAGCGCGGCAGCTGCCAGAGGTTGTCCGCGCCGATGATCCAGACGAAGCGCGCGCATGGGAAGAGGCGGCTGAGGCGGCGCAGCGTGCGTGCGGTGTAGCGCTGGCCGATTTCCGCCTCGATGCCGGTCGCGAGGACCCGCACCCCGTCGGCGATGGCCTGCGCCGAGGCCAGGCGCTGCGCGAAAGGCGCCATGCCGGCGCGCGGCTTCAGCGGGTTGCCCGGCGAGACCAGGAGCCAGACCTGGTCCAGCCGCAGCGCGCGCAAAGCGTGCCGCGCCACATGCAGGTGCCCCGCATGGGCCGGGTTGAAGCTGCCGCCGAGCAGCCCGATGCGGCGCCGGCGCATGTCGCCCCACCGCCCCGGGGCGGCGAGGCCCCGGGAGGCATGTCGCATCGCCGTCAGGGCCGGGTCTGGCCGGTGCCGAGCACCTGGTATCGGTAGGTGCAAAGCTGCTCCAGCCCGACCGGGCCGCGGGCGTGCAGCCTTCCGGTGGCAATGCCGATCTCGGCGCCGAAGCCGAACTCGCCGCCGTCGCAGAACTGGGTGGAGGCGTTCCAGAGACCCACGGCGGAATCGATGCCGTCGAGGAATTCCTGCGCGGCGGCCGCATCCTCGGTGACGATGGCGTCGGTATGCTCGCTGCCGAAGCGGCGGATATGCGCCAGCGCCTCCGCCATGCCCTCCACCACACGGATGGAGAGGATGGCGTCCAGCCATTCGGTGCCGAAGTCGGCCTCGGTGGCGGCGGGCAGTTCCGGGAGGATGGCGCGGGCGCGCTCATCTGCCCGGAAGGTGCAGCCGAGCGCCGAAAGATCCTGCACCAGCAGCGGCAGCAGGCCCGGGGCGATGGCGGCATCGACCAGCAGCGTCTCGGTGGCGCCGCAGACGCCGGTGCGGCGCATCTTGGCGTTGGCGAGCACGCGGCGCGCCATCTCCGGGTCGGCCGCAGCATGGATGTAGGTGTGGTTCAGCCCCTCGGCATGGGCGAGCACGGGCACGCGGGCCTCCTGCATCACCCGCGTCACCAGGCCCTTGCCGCCACGCGGGATGATCAGGTCGATCAGCCCCGCCGCGCGCAGCATGGCGCCGACGAAGGCGCGATCCTGCGTGGGCGCCATCTGCACGGCGGCCTCTGGCAGGCCGGCGGCGCGCAGCCCCTCGGCGATGCAGTCGCGAATGGCTGCCGCCGAGCGGGCGCTCTCGCTGCCGCCGCGCAGCAGCACGGCGGAGCCGGCCTTAAGGCAGAGTCCGGCGGCATCCGCCGTCACGTTCGGACGGCTCTCGTAGATCATGCCAATGACGCCCATCGGCTGCGCCACGCGGCGGATCACCAGCCCGTTCGGGCGGGTCCATTCCGCCAGCACGCGGCCCACGGGGTCGGGGAGGGCGGCGATCTCCTCCAGCCCCTGTGCCATGGCCTCGATGCGGGCGGGGGTGAGGGTCAGCCGGTCGCGGAAGGCCGTGGTGAGGTCGCCGGCGCCGGCGAGGTCGGCCGCATTGGCCGCCAGGATCTCCTCCTGCCGCGCGCGCAGCCGGGCGGCGGCGTGGCGGAGCGCCTGGTCCTTCGACGGTCGGCCGGCGCGCGCGAGCTGGCCGGCTGCCACGCGGGCGGCGCGGGCGGCGGTTTCGAGCGCTTGGGCGATCGTGTCGGTGATGGCGTTCACGGTCCTGGGTTCCTGATGGTGGCCCCACCCTCGGCAGGGCCAGCCCCATCGGTAGCGCGCGGCGCGGGCGAGGGGAAGCGCGCAACGCGCGGCGGCTGCCTTGCCAGGAAAGCGGGCCAACCTTTAGTTTCGCGGCGCTGCCGCAGGCCGCGCGACTTTCCCGGGAGACCTGACTTGCCCGCCCACGCCGAGCCCCGCCCTCTCTCCGGCCCGATCGTCATCTTTTCCTTCGACCGGCCAGAATATCTCGGCCGGCTTTGCGCCTCGCTGAAGACGCAGCAGCGGGTGACCATCCCCGAGAGCAGCGTCTATCTGCTGCAGGATGGCGCGGTGTCGCCCTATAGCGGCGTGCGGGTGGCGCAGGACGAGGCCATCGAGGCCTGCGTCGCCACCTTCCAAGAACACTTCCCGGGCGGGGTGGTAATGCGGAGCCCGGGCAACCTGGGCATCGCGCAGAACATCCGGCGCGGCGAGAAGCTGGTCTTCGAGACGCTGGACCAGGAGATCGGCTACTTCTTCGAGGACGACCTCGAACTCGGGCCGCTCTACATGCACATGATGGAGGAGCTTTACGCCGCCCTCCGTCCGCTGCCGAATATCGGCTACTTCACCGCCTATGGCGACGTGAAGCTGCAGGCGCCCGGCCCCGAGGTGAAGCTGCTGCCGATGGCGCACAACTGGGGCTTCGCCCTGCTGCGCGAGGCCTGGCGCAAGATCGATGCCAGGCTGGCTCCCTTCTACAAGGTGCTGGACGGGCGGGATTACGGCGCCCGCAACCATTTCCGCCTCTACGAGCTGATGCGGGACAGCGAGTTTGCCACCAACGCCACCTCGCAGGACGCCTTCAAGTCTCAGGCCTGCGCCGAGCTGGGCCTGGCGCGGCTGCGCACCGATGTCTGCTTCGCCCGCTACATCGGCGAAAAGGGGGTGCACTTCAACGCCGCCACCTTCGACCGGCACGGCTTCCGCGACATGAGGTGGGTGGAGCGGGAGGACGTTCATCTCGCGCCCATCAGCGTGGCCGAGGTGGAGCAGATCCAGAAGCGCAGCGCCGAGGGGCTGCGCCGCTTCCGTGCCGAGAAGTTCGACGAGATGTTCTCCGCCCATGCCGACAAGCGCTTCGACGAGGACCGGCTGGTGACACGCGAGGACGTCGAGGACATGTACCGGCTGGTGCTCGACAAGCGCCCGCATGGCGACAACATGTTCAACAACTTCGTCGGCAAGCGGACGATCCGCGAGCTGCGGCGGCGGCTGATCTTCACGGACGAGTTCCGGATGCGGAACCCGTTGCCGTCCGAGTGGCGGCCAAAGGACTGAGGGAACCCGAAGCCGGGAGAGAATGAATTCTCCCCGGAAATCCCTCTTCTTTTCCTTCTGCCAGTTTTGCGGCGCTTGCTGCGCGCTCCCACGCCGGGGCTGGAGCAGTCCCGGCAACTACGGCCCACAAGCGGCGAGGCGCAGCCGCTATCACTGGCGCTGGAACTGACAGAAAAAAGAAGGGGGTTCGGGGGAATTCATTCCCCCGACCTTTTCGACTCAGAGCAGGACCAGGTCGTCCCGGTGGATGATCTCGTCCCGCCCGCGCCAACCGAGGATGGCCTCGATCTCCTCCGAGCGGCGCCCGGCGATCTGCCGCGCTGACTCGGCGTCGTAGGCGGAGAGGCCGCGGGCCAGCTCTGCGCCGGCCTCGTCCTGCACCGCGACCGGGTCGCCGCGTGTGAAGCTGCCCTCCACCGCTCGCACGCCGGCGGGCAGCAGGGAACGACCGTCGCGCAGGGCCTGCGCCGCGCCGGCATCCACCCGCAGCACGCCGAGCGGCGCCAGGCTGCCGGCGATCCACTGCTTGCGGGCGCTGCGGCCCTCCGGCGCGGGGAGGAACCAGGAGCAGCGCGCGCCCTCCACCAGGGCCTGGAGCGGATGCTCCCGCTTGCCAAGCGCGATGGCCATGGCGCAGCCCGCGCCCGTCGCGATGCGCGCGGCGATCAGCTTGGTGCGCATGCCGCCCGAGGAATAGCCCGGCGGCGGCTCGCCCCCCATGGCCATGATCTCGTCGGTGATGCGCTCGATGACGGGGAGGTGGCGGGCCTCGGGGTCGTTGCGCGGATCGGCGGTGTAGAGGCCGTCGATATCGGAGAGCAGAACCAGCGCATCGGCGTGCAGCATCTCGGCGACACGTGCGGCGAGGCGGTCATTGTCGCCGAAGCGGATCTCGGCGGTGGCGACGGTGTCGTTCTCGTTGATGACGGGCACGCAGCCGAGGTCGAGCAGCGTGCCGAGCGTGGCGCGGGCGTTCAGGTAGCGGCGGCGGTCCTCGCTGTCCTGCAGGGTCAGCAGGAGTTGGGCAGCGGTCAGTCCATGCTGAGCGAGGGCGGCCTGCCAGGCGCCGGCCAGGCGGATCTGCCCGACGGCGGCGGCGGCCTGCTTCTCCTCCAACCGCAGCTTCTTGCGCGTCATGCCGAGCGCGCGGCGGGCCAGCGCGATGGCGCCGGAGGAAACCAGCACCACCTCGGTGCCCTGCGCGCGGAGTGCCGCGACGTCGGCGGCGACGGAGGCGATCCAGCCCTCGCGCGGGGCGGCGGTCTCGGCATCCACGACCAGGGCGGAGCCGATCTTGACGACGACGCGCCGCGCCGCGGCGAGGGAGGGGGTGGTCATGCGGAGGCCTTCTCGCGCTCGCGGTAGACGGTGTCGGCCAGCTCGCGCAGGACGGTGTCCACGCCCTCTTGTGTGGCGCCGCTGATCAGGTGGACGGGGCGGCTAAGGGCGCGCTCCAGCGCCTTGACGCGGCTCGCCTTGGCCTGCGGCGTCATGGCGTCCAGCTTGTTCAGGGCGACGATCTCGGGCTTCTCGGAGAGGCCGCCGCCATAGCCTTCCAGCTCCGCCCGCACCGTCTCATAGGCGCCCACCGGGTCGGGCTGGCTGCCATCGATCAGGTGCAGCAGCACGGCGCAACGCTCCACATGGCCGAGGAAGCGGGTGCCGAGCCCGGCGCCCTCATGCGCGCCTTCGATCAGGCCGGGGATGTCGGCCAGCACGAACTCCTCGGTGGCGTTGAGGCGGACGACGCCGAGCTGGGGCGTGAGGGTGGTGAAGGGATAGTCCGCGATCTTCGGGCGGGCGGCACTGACAACCGACAGGAAGGTGGACTTCCCGGCATTGGGCAGGCCGACCAGCCCGGCATCGGCGATCAGCTTGAGGCGCAGCCAGAGCCAGCGCTCCTCGCCCGGGTAGCCCTTGTCGGCGCGGCGGGGGGCGCGGTTGGTGCTGGACTTGAAGTGGGCGTTGCCATGGCCGCCATCGCCACCGCGGCAGATCACGGCGCGCTGGCCTTCCTTCGTGAGGTCGGCCAGCACCGTCTCCTTGTCCTCGGCCAGGATGACGGTGCCCACGGGCACCTTCAGCGTGACGTCGTCGCTGGCGGCGCCGGTGCGGTCGGAGCCGGCGCCGTTGCCACCCTTGCGCGCCTTGAAATGCTGGGCATAGCGGTAGTCGATGAGGGTGTTCAGCCCCGGCACGGCCTCGACGATGATGTCGCCGCCCTTGCCGCCATTGCCGCCATCTGGTCCGCCGAACTCGATGTACTTCTCGCGGCGGAAGGCGACGACGCCATCGCCCCCGTCACCGGCCTTCACCCAGATCTTGGCTTCGTCGAGGAACTTCATGGGGGGAGGGGGTCCGGGAAGAGGGTGGCGTAAACAAAAACGGGGGCCTGAAGGCCCCCGCTTGCGGTCTGGTTGGCTCGCGGAGGCGCGAGACTTACTCGGCGGCCTGCGCCACCGGCTCGACGGACACGAAAACGCGGCCTTCGGCACCCCGGCTGAACTTCACATGCCCATCGACCGCGGCATGCAGCGAGTGGGTGCGGCCGACCAGCACGTTCTGGCCCGGCTTCATCTTGGTGCCGCGCTGGGTGACGATGATGTTGCCGGCGGCGACCTGCTCGCCACCGAACTTCTTCACGCCAAGCCGCTTGCCAGCGGAATCGCGGCCGTTGCGGGAGGAGCCGCCAGCCTTCTTGTGCGCCATGGTGGGTGTCTCCTGGTATGTCGGTTCAGGCCGCGGCGATCTCGGACACGCGCAGCACGGTGATGTGCTGGCGGTGGCCGTTCTTGCGCCGGCTGTTCTGGCGGCGGCGCTTCTTGAAGATAAGGACCTTCTCGCCCTTCTTCTGCTCGAGCACCGTGGCCGTGACGGTGGCGCCGGCCACGGTGGGCGCGCCGATCGTCAGGCCGGCGTCGGTCGCCACGGCCAGGACGTCCTGGAAGGTCACGGTCTGGCCGGGTTCGGCCTCCAGCTTCTCGACCATCAGCACCGCGTTCGGGGTAACGCGGTACTGCTTGCCGCCGGTGCGGATCACTGCATAGGTCATGGGACGCCCTGAAAAGCTCTGCCGTGCTGGCCTGATCTGAAACAAGAGATGGCCGAGAACGGCCATCGGCGGAACACATGGCCCCGCCGGGAGGACGCGCCTATAGCGCCGGCAGCCCTGGAGAGTCAATCTCGGGCATGGATTCGGAGAATTCGCGCACGGGGTGCGTTGCGCAATGCGCGAAGCCCCTTTATACCCCGCCCGCCTGTCGACCAGGCCACACCCTGCGGAGAGGTGCCAGAGTGGTCGATTGGGACGGTCTCGAAAACCGTTGTACTCGCAAGGGTACCGTGGGTTCGAATCCCACCCTCTCCGCCATCTTATTGATATGGTTGAAGAATTTCTGCTGAGACCGCCTCGGATGCCCCCGTGCTCCAAAATGGTGGTCCAAAGTGGAGTCCATTCGCTACCTCCGCCAGCACCCTCGAACCGGGGTGCTGCACTATCGGCGCGTCATTCCGCCGCACCTTCGTGCCCACGTCGGCGTCGGCACCATCTCCCGCAGCCTTGGCGCCAAGACCCTCAACCACGCCGCCCTTTCACGCTGGATTGAGGCTGACCGGGAGGCCGAGCAACGCTTAGCCGAGGCTCGGGTCACGGTCGGCGAGACGTTGACCACAACGGTCATGCCCACGGTCGCCGCGAAGGTCTCGCCCATGGTCGCGGCGATGCTCTCGACCGCCGCCCCAATCCTGATCGACGCGCGGGCCTGCATGGCGGCCTTGGCGATTTGGAGGGAGCGGGAGATCGGGCGGCAGAGCCTCCGGCTCCATGAGGCTTCGGCTGATCCCCGAGCATGGGAGCAGCTTGAGCGTTCCCACAATGAGATCAGGGACAGGCTCATCGAGCATGGCGACTCGACGGGCTTGCTTGAAATTGACGACTTGCTCGGCGCTGCCCTGCGAGAGGGCGGCATCGTCATCCCGACCGACGAGGCCACCGTGGCGGTGCTCCGTCCAGCATTTCGGGAGACGCTCACCAAGGTTCTGCGGGTGATCAACGGCCTAATCGCCGCCAAGCGGAACGATGCTCAGCAGCCAGTCCCCGGCGATGGCGCGGGGTTATCGCCACCACCTTGCCGGATACCGGCGGATGCCGGTCCTGCCGGTGCCGCCGAGGCGGAGAGGGGCGGACTGCGCCTGTCAGAACTTGCCGACGCCTACCTGACGGGTTGCAACGCCGACCCCGACTATGCCGAGGACCTGCGCACTTACGTGCGGCGCTTACAGGAGAGCCTTGGGGACGACTGCCCGGTCCAGCAGATTAGCAAACGGGATGTGGTCCGCTTTCGCGATCAAGTCTGCAAACTGCCCGCAAGACCGGCCCACGCACAGCGCCGAATGCCCATTCTCGATCTCGTGGAAGTGGCCGAGCAGGAGCGTGCGGCGGGTCTCGGCAGGCCGCGCCTCACTAGCAAAACGGTGAAGAAGTGGTTGGACCACCTCGGCGCCATGTTCCGCTATGGGCTCGCAAACGAGCTTTGTAGCGCGAACCCAGTCGCCGGGGTGAAGCCGCCGAAGGAGAGAGACCCTGAGCCGCCTCGGCAGCCCTTTGGTCAGGATGAGCTTCGCCTGATCTTCACCTCACCGCTCTACCAAGGTCACGCAGGCGATGCCTATCGATGTAATCCCGGCACCCAGATCACCCGTGACAGCAAGTTCTGGCTACCGCTGCTCGGGCTCTACACTGGATGCCGACGTGAGGAGATGGCGCAGGCGCGGGTCGCAGATGTGAAGTTGGAGGATCGGATCGCCTTCCTCCACATCAACACGCTTGCGCAGGACAACGGTCGCGAGAAGCGGCTCAAGACGGCCGGGGCACGCCGAACGGTGCCGCTGCACTGGGCTGTGCTCGAAGCCGGGTTTCTAGAGCACGTGGCTATGCTGCGACGCCAAGGTGAAATCTACCTGTTCCCCGATCTTAACCACGTAGCCCGCGAACCCGCCGGAGCGTTCGGGAAATGGTTTGATCGATTCTGCCGTAGGCTTGCCGAGGTAAACGGCCTGCCGCTGGGACAAGGGATCGATCATTCCTCGCGAACTTTCCATTCATTTCGCCATACCTTCAAGCGCGCTTGCCGTGATGCGGAGATTGGCAAGGAGCTACACGACGAACTAACCGGTCATGTCGGCAGCGGGGATGTCGGCCAAGGTTACGGGCGCACGAGCGACGGCCGCTTCTCCCTACGCATTCTAAACAACGCCATTCAGCGCATCCAATTTTCCGGCTACATGGTCCCTGTGGGCAAGGGAACACAGGTCTCCTAAATTCAACGAGGTGGATAGCGGAGCATTGTATGATGGGCACGAGGAAGATCACCACTTTGAATGCTCGGTCGCATAGCCGTTGCGCTATTCGGATGGGCCTCAATGACGCAATTCTCTGGTCGCCGAATCTAGACTCAACGTGCTGCGAGACGCTTCAAACGTTGCGCGAGTGTCTTCCGATAGGTTGAAGGCCGATGGTGACCTTGTTCAAGTTCTGCGTTCGCACGACAAGCGGTGGCCGCTCATCAATCTGGCAAATAGATGTGCGCCACAATGCCGTCTACCTGTTTCACGAAGACCGAAAGATCAGCGGCTGGCACATCAGCTTTCACAGCGACGGCCGCAACCACATGAAGCTCTCGGCCAACGGTAAGGACCCGGCGAACAAACCACGGGTGAGGTGGAATACCGGTAGGGTAGAGCAGATGAGCGGCCAGCGCGCCGTCCTCGGGCTGGTGCTGAGCTTCGACGTTGGCTCACTCAGGCCGGGAATGATACCCGAAGGCTGCGAGGTGATCGAGGCGCCGGAGCGAGGATCGCTCGCGCTGCACTTCCTGTTTAGCAATGCAGGTGCCATGCCCGTCGAGGCTGAGCCGGGAGCGCGCATTGTGCTCGACACGCACATGCGAGGTGTGAAGCGTTTTCACCTCCTCATCCGTCATTTCAAGGATGAGGAATCTGACCTGATGATGGACGACCGAGCGCCAATGTATCGGTTCACTAACGGCGAGGGTAGGGAGAGGAATCATGTTAGCCTGACACTCGGACCAACCTTGAACGATGGCGTCGCCCACCTGTTCGAGCGTTGGGGCCATATGGTCTGAGCCGGTTTCCGGCGAGACTGCATGACCGCATAAGGGTCTGGTGAACGGCAAGAACGCCTACAAATTCATGGTGTCCATCTTCTAACACTGCATACTTCCTTAGCGGCGGTCGAGAGCATCGCCGCGACCATGGGCGAGACCTTCGCGGCGACCGTGGGCATGACCGTTGTGGTCAACGTCTCGCCGACCGTGACCCGAGCCTCGGCTAAGCGTTGCTCGGCCTCCCGGT
>DATMFR010000013.1:0-3529 GCA_035556695.1 Roseomonas sp. | reverse complement strand
CCGGAGAGGATCAGTTCGACATCCCGCAGGCTCAGGCTGAACACCGGAGACAGCCAGACCGCGTGGCTGATGCCCTCCGCCGGGACGCGGTATCCAGGAGAGATGGCGGGGTCTGGTGCGATCCGGCCAGCTTCGCCCAGCTCGCCGGCGGCGCCGAGCGCGACATCCGCATCGTCGAGGGTATGTGAGGTCTGGCGCGTCCGCCCGCACGTGCCTCGCAGTGAGGCCCTGCGAAGGGGGAGTTTCGCTCCCCTGCGTTGCGAAAGGGGCCCGCTCCCTATCGACCGATTGACTGTCGCTCTCCTGGTCCTGTGGGGCTTGGCAGTCGCCAGCCTCCGCTTCTTGCAACCTTCGCGGTAGGATGCTCCCAGGTGAGGAGCAGGGGCCGCTTGGTGATGACACGCCAATCCTCGCCGGACGTAAAGAACAAATCAGAAACACTCTGCGCAGGCCATGACCCGTGCGTCGCTCGATCCCCACACTTGGTACGTGATGCGGGAGATGATCCGCCGCCGCCTGGATGAGGAGGCGACCGTGCGTGAGGCCGCCGCCGAAGCGCGGGGGATCGCCAGCGGCCGCGAGCCGGGCTGCGCCCCCCGGCTGGTCGACGCAGTGGTGCACGACCTGCTGGCCGAGATCGACGCCCTGCTGCCCGACCTGGCGCCCGTCGAGCACGATGGGCGGATCTATCGTCCGGTCGATGACCAGGAGGCTGCCTCCGTGCTGGCTTATGCGCTGGCCCTTTGACGAGGGTGGCAAATGGCGGAAGACCAGCTGGGAAGGCATGTTCACCAAGGTCGCGGCTGCGTCGCTCGCCAAAATGCTCCGGCGGGCGAACCTGATCGTCTTCCAGGGACCACCGAGCCCGTTTCACACCGCCGGCGACTATCGTGTTCTCAGAAAGTGCCCCGCACCCGGAGGAGGCGGAGCGGCTAAATGAGCTTTTCGCTCGTCTACATGGTTGGGCCTGACACGGGCCAACAGCGTGGCCCGGTCGATGTCCTCAAGGAGAACTTCCCCGATTGCGGCGCGGCGCTGGCCCGGGCGCGCGAACTGAGGGCCGATGCGCGGATCTACGGCATCCACCTGCACGGCGGCGACGGCAGCATGCTCGATGATGTGGAGCTGGCCCGCGAACTGCGAATGACGTTGCGCCGGCGGATCCCTTACGCCAGCCAGCCGCCAAGCTGAGGGCATGGCCTACACCGTCACCCGCCGGCGGGCGCAGCGTCGCCTCCCCGTCGAGCCGCTCACTGCCTGGCGGGGCTGGCTGCTCTACGGGCGCTGCGCGTCGGGCCACACGCCCGGCCTATAGAGGGTGGAGTCTCTCCTGGCGCTCCCAGATCCGCCGCAGACCGTAAGGCAGGTGCGGCAGCGGCTGCGCTGCCCGCACTGCGGAGCGTCGCCGGAGAGGCAGGCACCGCGGTATGTCATCATCGAGGAACAAACCGTCGACAGCACGGCGCGCGTGTCGGCTGGCTCGGCGACGTAGAAGTACCAGGCGTATCCAAGCCGGCCTCGGTCATCAGTCGCGACGGTGAAGGCCACCAGGCCCTGACGCCGCCATCAGGCTCGACACGAACGAGAAACTCGTCCGCAGGAATTCCCAGGATGTCCGGAGATGTTCTATGCCTCGTTCTCGCAGTGCCTAGCGATCACGCAGGCGTGAGCAAACCCATTGAGGCAACGGGGCGTGCTCGTCGCCGGTTTGCGCCCACCAAGGCTCGCCTTCAAGCGAGTACCACTGGCACCTCTGCCTCCATGGTGTTGCGGTTCCCTGTGGTCGCGAACGCATTGAATTTACCACCCATCGACCTCACCTTGAACTCGTCATGTGCTCGAGCGCGATCCATCACCGTCGCCTCCTGCTCCACGCAGGAAGCTTGCTCGCGGGCCTCTAGCCCCGGGTCCGATGGCGCCCGCCTGCACGGCGGCCGCATCCGGCCCGGGGACACTCTACAGAGTCGGAACACGTACGCGGTCGCCGCTGGTGCGGTGCCGCGCGCCTCGCGCGGAGGATTTCCACGACATGACGTTGAAACATTCGGCGGCGCAGGAACGCCAAAACACCGCGGTCGCCATCCGGACGGAGGATGCACGGCTTGACGCGGCGCTGGCCGACACCTTCCCGGCCAGCGATCCGGTAGCGATCACGGTGTGCAAGCCGCCGTGTTGGCTCCCGGTCTTAGAGCGGTCGCCTGCCGCAGGAGAGTCCTGGTGATGGAGCGGATCCGCTCGGCCATATCCATGGCTCGAAGTGGGATGTCCAGTGAAGAGGACTATCGCCAAGTTCCGGGTCACGCGCACGCAGACGGCGGCCCGACTGCTTGCCAGATGCGCTTGCTGATTGTTGGCCTCCTGCTGCTGGCGGGCCTTGCCGCGCATGCGCTGCGACGCTGGTGGCCAATCCTGGAGGGGCATGCTGGATAAGCCTACGCAGTGGGCGGCTCGGTGCTCAGGCGCCGAGCCGCCGCGTTCGGCATTCTTCATGATCGCGTCTTCTGCGCTCTTGCCCCCTCTGGGCTCCTGGCTGCCTGTTCAATCATCGGCGGATCGCGGCGAGGCCTCCCAGTAGCGCGCTCACACGGCCTGTACCGTATTCCCGGCTGCGTACAGGCTGTCCGCTCAGGCAAAGTCGATCCGCAAGCCCGGCCCGAGATCGCGTCCGCAGCCGGCGCTGTGGTGCGCACCGATGCGCGCGGCGGCTTCGCGCTTCACCCGCTTCGGCTCGGACGTCCGCTGTTGGCCGACAAGGCGAGAGAGTTCGGCATTGCGGCGCTTGCCCTGAATAACTGCTACCATTTCTCGGCCCCGTGGGCAGACATCGAGATCATGGCCGAGGGCGGTCTGGTGGCGCTCTCATGTACGATCGGGGCGCACAATGTTGCCCTGGCGAGCGGATCTGCTCCGGCCTTCGGGACCAATCCCTTCGCCTTTGCCTTCCCGCGTGGGGAAGGCAGGAAGCCCTTCGTCTTCGATCTCTCCTCAAACGTCGTGGCGAAGGGCGAAATTGAGCTGCGTCGGAGAAGCGGGCGGCATTGCCCAGTTGAGTGGCAGTAGCCGGAGAGAGCGAGCTGGGCGAAGCTGGCCGGATCGCTCCAGACCCCGCCACCTCTCCTGGATACCGCTTCCCGGCGGAGGGCATCAGCCACGCGGTCTGGCTGTCTCCGGTGTTCAGCCTGGGCCTGCGGGATGTCGAACTGATCCTCTCCGGGCGAGGCATCACCGGCACGCCTGAGCGCCTCCGGAGCGGGTGCCGAAAGGTCGGCTCGCAGTTCGCCCGAAAGCTGCGCCGCCACCTCAGCAATCGCGCGGAGAACCCGCATCGGCCGAGCCGGCGACGAGAGCGGCGGATGCAACGGTTCAAGGCAGCCGGGCAGGCCCAGCGGGTTCCTCTCGGCGCACAGCATGATCGACGGCCCCTTCCGTCCTCGTCGACACCGGAGGTCTGCCGGCGAGTCCCGGCGTGCCCGGACCAAGGCCGTCCGGATCCGGCGGCCGCAAACCGGGGCCCAAGCAGCCCCCCGAT
>DATMFR010000012.1:0-10619 GCA_035556695.1 Roseomonas sp. | reverse complement strand
ATGCCTAAAGGCAGCTGGTACAAGTATCTTCGCTTTCTGAACGAAGAGACTGAAGAGGTTGTTCAGATTTCTAGCGTTGGTGTCGGCAGTAAGATCGACAGCTACATCCAATCTGGTCTCAGGGCAGAATTCTTTTTTGCTTGAACTGGCCCGGAACTTATCTTGTATTCCATCAATACGGATGGTCGCAGTGTAAACGACTTGCCACGTGCAGCCGCGGCGGTCAACGCGGTTCAACAAGCGGGCAGATCTCTCACTCTAGCAGCTATTTGTATGGTGCCGGTCTTCGGTTTTGGCCTTCTCCTGCTTCCAATGGCTGCGAAGCAAAGGAAGATCGCCAAGCAGTGTGCGACCGAAGAGGAGATGCGCAAACTTCTGGCCAGCTGACATCTTATCCCGCCTGCAAAGGAGGGAGAGGGCAGATTACGGCAACCTGCCTTCCTCTCCACCCATGTGCACGCTAACCCGGGCTCTAAAAGTGCCTTCTGTAATCGGGTCGGTCAATGACCGGCACGGAGTGTCACGTCACAGGTTCCTCGCTTCTGTTCGTGGTCGGCGTGCTGCCGCCACAGGCTATGGCCAAGCAGACGGGGCGGGCCAATCTAGCAAGCGGGCTCGATCGGTACCGGCACCGGCACCGGCGCTGTTGCGGCCTTGCCCTGCCGCGTCCCCGCGACGGGACCTCGGACGCTGGGATCAGCGTTGCTGACTACGCGGTAGCAGCCTCCTTACCCCAGCGGAACCCGGTACCGTTGCGCCACATGCCCAGCAGCACGACGGCGACCTTCCGGGCCACCGCCACCTTGGCGCGCCGCATGCCCGAACGCCTTGCAATCGCCATGCCCCAGGCCTTCAGCGAGGACCAGCGGCTGGTTCGGGTGAGCAGGACGTTGGCGGCTTCATAGAGGGCCTGCTGGGCGAGACCGTCGCCCTGTTTGCTGATCTGGCCC
The DNA here is from genome assembly GCA_035556695.1 of Roseomonas sp. Taxonomy (GTDB): domain Bacteria; phylum Pseudomonadota; class Alphaproteobacteria; order Acetobacterales; family Acetobacteraceae; genus Pseudoroseomonas. The sequence continues at coordinate 9,669 of DATMFR010000012.1, read as the reverse complement.
ACCCGGTCCGTCTCGCCGGACTGGTAGCGTCGTGGCGTCAGGCCAAAATGCGTGCCAGTCGCACAGGATCGGCTGAACCGGGCGGGATCGTCTACCGCCGAGCAGAAGGTCAATGCGGTGACCGGCCCGACGCCGGGCGCCGTCATCAGCCTGCGGCAGACGGCATCATCGCGCGTGGCCAGGAGGACGAGGCGGTGCAGGCGCTCCCGCTCGGACAGCAGCGCTTCGCGCACCTGCAAAAACGGTTCGATCACCGCGGCAAGGCTGGCGCGGTCGGCCGCGAGTTCCCGCGCCCGGCTGGGGAAGGCGCGCTCACCCACCGTGCCGACCTTCCGCCCAAAGCCGCGCAGCAGACCGCGAATGCCGTTGTCGATATCCCGCAGCTTGCCGACCAGCAGCTTGCGCGCTGTCAGCAGCGCCCGCAACTCCTGGGAGAGCTCCGACTTCACATGCACCGCCCGGAACCACCCCGTCCGCACCATCTGGGCAATGGCCCGCGCGTCGGTCCGGTCGGTCTTCACCGGCATGGCTTTGGTCGCTGCCCGCAACTGCCGGGTCTCCAGCAGCACGACCGGCAGCCCTGCTGCCCTCAACCCGCCATGGAGCCATTGCGACATCTGCCCAGCCTCCAGGCCAATGCGGCTGGACGCCAGACCCGTCCCGATCAAGGCCGTCGCGAGCGCCTCCGGTTCGCTGGCCGCCTTCAGCTCCCGCCGTACAGCTCCGGAGCCGTCAACGATGCAGATGCTGCTCGTCTCCAGCGAGACGTCGATCCCGGCATAGTGGGTCATCTCGGTGCCTCCCTCGGCTGAAGCCCGCCTGGGGTTCCTGGAAGAACAACCGGTCATGGCAGCCTGCGCTACCCGCCGACCCGCTTACAGTATCTAGGGGGCCATCCACAATCTGCTCGGCCTTCCCCTCGACCGCTGAGCCCCCGCCAAGGAGACGGATGGCTGCCTTGAGCCCGACGGAGTAGTCGTTGCTTCCCTCGTTCCCTTCAGCGTGAGCCATGCAGTAGCCTCTCCCTGGAGGCACCCGCTCTTACCAGGAAAGGGTCTCTTCGCCTCAACTTCTGAAGCAAACACGGTGGACTCGCTCTCGATAGGGCGCCCCTCCCTTGCGGCTTGAAGGAGGTGCCTTACTCGCCCTCCATCTGGGATCTTCTGTAAGGCAGCGTTGCCCTGTGAAGCACATGAATTGGCAGCTCGGCGCCCATTTCGGCCATGCAGGCGTCCTGTTTGGCCTCCCCTAGGCGGACGGTGCCCCGTCCGCAGGGAGTGGACCAGATGTGCGGGGCCGAAACAGACCGCCTCCCGCCTAATGCCCTGCCTCAGCTCCGGAAAGTGGCGAAAGACGCGATCCCCCGTGCCGCTCTGCTGTTCAGGAGGACAGCACGGCTCAGCCTCTTGCGGTTACTGCCAGAGCCAACTCGCCAGCATGCCACCATCGGTCCAAAGCCGATTGGGGCCGCGGTCGAGTTGCAGCCCACCATGGCCAAGATGGCGTTCGTAGATCTCGCCGTAGTTGCCGCTCGCCGCGACGGCTCTTCCGGTCCAGCCGCGCTGCAGGCCGAAGTCCCGGCCGTTGCTGGCCAGCCCCTCCAGGAAGCGACGCGCCTTCTCGTCGCCTGCCGTCGCCGCGCGCTGTTCCAGATTGCCGCGGGTGATGCCAAGTTCCTCGGCCTGGATCAGCGCGAAGACCGCCCAGCGCATCAGCGAGGCCCAAGCCAGATCGTCGCCGCGAACCATGATGCCGTGCGGTTCCTTGGCCACGAGTTCGGGCAGGATCCGCCAGTTCGCCCTGTCCGGCAGGCTCTCGCGGTATCCGGCCAGGCTGAAGACATCGTTGCTGACCGCGTCGCAACGGCCTGCACTGAGCGCTGTGAGCAGCGTTGTCGCCGTGTCGTAGGCCACCGTCCGGAAGGTGATGCCCTGACTGGTGCCGTAGTCCTGCAGGTTCCGCTCGATCTCCGAACCCTGGATGGCGCAGACAGTGGCGCCATCCAGCTGCTTCACGCCAGTGACGTTCAGCCGCGTGCTCACCATCACGGCCTGGCCCGTCATCATGGTCATGACCGGCGTGGTCAGGCCCAGCGTCAGGTCGCGGGTCACCGAAAGCGCGGTCGGCGTCTCCAGCAGGTCGACCTCGCCGCTCTGCAATGCGGTGAAGCGCGCCTGCAGTGTCAGGGCCACGAACGTCACCTTGCGGGCATCCTGCAGCACGGCGGCGGCGATGGCGCGGCAGATGTCGGCGTGAAAGCCCTGCCATTCGCCACGGCTGTCGAGGACCGACAGGCCCGGCAGGTCGGGCACGACACCGCAGCGCAGAGTGCCGCGCGCCTTGACCTGGTCCAGCGTCGACGCTTCGGCAGGCGAAGCCAGGAGGCCAATGGCCAGGGCAGCCGCGCCCATGGCCGATAGGAGATGCCTCATCAGCGGAACTCCGATGGAAGGGGGAACGCGCGCCAAGACTGGCGCGCGGCAGCCGAGGAATGGCAGCGGCCTCAGCCCCGCCGCACGTTCCAGAAGGCGGGCGCCGAGGCAGTCACGATGCCGGTGAGGTTGGTCCGGTGCGCCATGTTCGGCAGCATCTGCCCAAGCGGCACCACCGGGACGGTCTCGAAGGCGCTCCGTTGCACCGCGTCCAGCAGCTTCTGCTGCTCGGCCGCGTCCGTGCTCTGCAGCCACTCCGCGGAGAGCTTCTCCAACTCCGGATTGTCGTGCCAGCCGAACCAGCCCGTGCTGCCCTGACCCCGGATGTAGAGGTTCTCCGCGGGATTGGTGACGGACGAACCCGGCCAAGTGGTGTGGAAGATGCTCCAGCCGCCCTTCTCGACGGGCTCCTTGGAGGTCCGCCGCTGCACCACCGTTCCCCAGTCCATCGTCTGCTGGTCGACGTTCATGTCGAGCCTGCGAAGCAGGTCCGCGGTGATGTCCCCCAGCGGCCCGACAATGGGGTGGTCGGAGGCATGCAGGAGGACGATCTTCTCGCCCTTGTATCCCGCCGCGGCCACGGCGGCGCGCGCCTTACCGAGATCGGGTGGCTGCTTCATCACCTCGGTGCCCAGCTCGTTCACGCCGGGCAGGCCGCACGGGAACATCGCGCGGCACAGGCGGAAGCTGTCCGCGTTGCCGCCCGTCACGGCCTGGAGGTAGTCTTCCTGGTTCACGGCGGAGAGGATGGCGCGGCGGAGCGCCACGTTGTTGAAGGGCGCCGTGGCGTGGTTGAAGCGCATGCCCAGGATCAGGCCGAGGGGGTTCAGCGGCTGGACATTGATCTGGCGGTTCCGCCTCACCACCGGCACGAGGTCGCCCTGGACCGTCTCCAGCCAGTCCACCTCGCCCGCCTGCAACGCGGCGCTGGCGGTCGCGGCGTCGGGCATGATGTGCCACTCGACGCGCTCGAAATGCGCCCGCTTGCCTCCGGCACTCCAGGAGGCGGCCTCGTCGCGCGGCTTGTAGCCGTCGAATCGCGTGTAGATCACCCGGCTGCCCGCGACATATTCGTCCCGCTGGAAGCGGAAGGGGCCGGAGCCGATCATCTCGGTGACCGGGGTCATCGCGTCCGTGGTCGCGATCCTCTCGGGCATGATGAAGGCTGGCGAGGAATGCGGCTTGCCGATGGCGCGAAGCAGCTGCGGAAACGGCCGCTTCAGCCGGATGCGCAGAGTGCGGTCATCCGGTGCCTCCCAGGCTTCGACGGCGCTGGCCAGGGCCTGGCCGAAGCTGTCCCGCTTGCTCCAGCGCTGCAGGCTGGCCGCGCAGTCGCGGGCGCGGACCGGCTCGCCGTCGTGGAAGCGCAGCCCATCCCGCAGCCGGATTTCCCAGGTCAGGCCGTCATCCGTGCTACGTGCTCCCTCCGCCATCTGCGGCTGCGGCTGGAGCTGCTCGTCCACGCCGTAGAGTGTGTCGAAGACCGCATAGCCGTGCATGGTGGTGACGGCCGCGGTGGTGACGATGGGGTCCAGGACGATCAGCCCCGTCTCCGGCACGAAGCGGAGGACGCGGGCAGAGGCGGGCTGGGCCAGCGCGGGACGGGCGAGCATCGCCGCCCCGGCGACGGCGAAAAGGCCGCGACGATCGATCATCAGGTCACCTGCTTCGCTGGAGGGAGTGGAGTGGCATAGTCGACTGGCTCGCCAAGCCACCCTTCGGCACGGCGCGACCAGTAGGCTTCGTGCAGGCGGCGCGTGTAGGCGCCCGGGCCGTTCTGGATGGCGACGTCGTCCACCCGGCTCACCGGCAAGACGCCGCCCGCCGTGGTGGTCAGGAACACCTCCTGGGCGCCGCGCAGCGCGTCGAGCGAGACCTCGGTCTGTTCGACCGCGATGCCGAGGTCGGCGCAGAGTTCCAGCACCGTGCGGCGCGTCATGCCGTCCAGCATGCCCTGCCGCGGCGTCAGCAGCCGGTCACCCTGCCGGACGAAGATGTTGAAGCCCGGCCCCTCGGTGATGTTGCCGTCGGTGTCAGAGAGCACCACCGTCTCGGCCCCGGCGTCGTAGGCTTCCATCAGGCCCATCTCGAAGTCGAGCCAGTGGTAGTGCTTCACCATCGGGTCCACGGAGGCGGGCGGCACGCGCAGGCGGCGGCTGACATGCAGGTGCAGCCCGCGTTCCTGCACCTCCGGCGACGCGATCCAGACATAGGGGATGCAGAAGGCCTGGAAGCGGTTGGTGCAGAGCCGGATATCGCGGCTGCCGATCGGCGGGCGGCCGCGCGTCATGATGATCTGCACATAGGCATCGCGGAAGCCCGCCGCCGCGATCAGCGCATGGATGGCCTGCCGGATCTCCTCGCGCGTCAATGGGGAGGTCATGCGCAGGCGGCCGAGCGACCGCTCGAATCGGGTCAGGTGGTCGTCGAGCCGGAAAAGCACGCCGTCGCGGGCCGAGATCGTCTCCTGGCAGGCGTCCGAGCGCAGGAAGCCCCAGTCGAGCAGGGGCAGGGTGGCCTCGGCGACGGGGACGATGGCGCCGTCGACCCAGGCCGTGCCGTCGGCGAAGCGCGGCTCGGCCGGGGCGTGCGACGCCGTCTCCCGGCGCGCGGGCCAGGACAGCTGGGGCTTGTTCACGGGCAGTGTTCTCCGAGATACGTGGGCTGCGGCAGGTCGTCGCAGGGCCAGAAGGGCCGCTGCTTCACCTGCCAGTCGATGCTCTCCAGGCTCGGCGTGGTCGGACCGGCGCCCGAGACCATCAGCCAGTCTGTCTTGTCATTGAGCAGCGTGCGGAAGTTCATCGGGTTCTTCAGCACCGCGATGCGACAGGACCCGAGATCGATGCCGGCGGCACGGTACTGTTCGTCGGCGTATTCGTAAGTGGCGTAGGTCGGCACGACGATCCGCAGCTCGCCCACCCGCAGCACGGCGGTGTCGCCCATATTGCCCGGGGTGCCCGCGCTGATGCCGCCGCTGTAGACGAAACGGCCGTCGTGCAGGCTCTCCACCACCGCCTCCACCGCGACGGGCGGATGGAAGCGGGGGTCGAGCGAGGAACCCAGCCTGGTGCGGAGTACCGCCCCAACCCCGGCGGCCTTCGCCTCGGCGGCCGCGGGCGGATCGACCACCAGCACGGCAGCCGGGACATGCGTCGCGTGCCGCAGCAGGGCAGCGAGCACGGCCGGAGCATCGCCGGGTGCCCCGCCACCGACGCAGTCCGGCGCATCCGAGATCAACACGTGCCGCGCCGGGTGGCTCAGGGCGCGCTGTACCGCTGCGTCGGGCGCGAGCAGGGGAATCTCGAATTCCCGCCGCCGGTCCCACATCTCGCGCACGATGGCATCGGCCACCTGCTCGGCGGCTGCGGCGTCGTTGTCGGCGATGGCCAGGCCCGCGATGCCCAGATCCGGGATGTCGAGCCAGGGCTGGACGGGGAAGTAGCTGGCGGAGAGAACCCGCCCTTCCTGCTCCGCCTTGCGGGCCGCGACCCGGAGCTGAGCCATGGGCATGTTGCCGTCGGTGGCGCCCCCGGCGACCGGCAGGAGGGCGTCCAGCCGCTTCAGCCGCATCACCGGCCGTACCTTCCCCAACAGGGTGTCCACGAGGAGCCGCGCGGCGCGGACGCCGGTGCCGTGGGCATCGACGTGCGGGTAGGTCTCGTAGCCGACCAAGATGGTGGCGGCCCGCACCATGCGCGGCGTGACATGCGCGTGCAGGTCAAGGCTGGCGGCAATGGGCACGTCGGGGCCGAGCGCCTCGCGCAAGCGCGAGAGGATCTCGCCCTCCGGATCGTCCTCGCCCTCGCAGATCATGGCGCCGTGCAGGGCCAGGAACACGCCGTCGAGCGGCGCGAGGGCGGCGATGCCCGCGACGATGCGGTCCCGGGTGTCCCGGTAGAAGGCGCCCTCCACCCGTCCGCCGGAGCCGCCATGCGCCACCAGCACGGGATGGACCGCGAAACCCGCCGCCCGCAGCGTCTCGACCCCGCCTGTGACAGCCAGGTCGCGCCCCTCGATGGCGGGCATCACCGCCTCGCCTTCGACCAGCACCTTCCGGGCGAAGTCCTCGCGCCGGTGAAGTTGGCTGGAGAGCGTGTTGCCCTCGAACTCGAAGCTGGCGATTGCAACCTTCATAGTGCCTTTTCCCCCATGGCGGTGGTATGTTTCCTCTGTTTTCGATGAGTCGCAAGATTTTTCGATATGGAAAATTAGGAATCAGGCACTATGGCTAAGTCTGCGGAGCGCAAGCACACTGCCCCGGCCCACCTCGCTCCCGAGGAGGTCCGGCGTCCCGGCGCGCCCGTGGTCCTCGGGCAACCGGAGGTCGGGCGGAAGCTGGCCGACGGAAGGAGGGCCAAGCAGTGGACGCTCGCGCGCCTTTCCGAGGAGAGCGGCGTGGCGGTCGGCACCCTGTCCAAGGTCGAGAACGGGAAGAGCGGCGCCTCCTTCGACACCGTATCCCGGGTGGCCCGCGCCCTGGGCTTGCGGATCGACGACCTGCTCAGCCCAACCAGTCCGCGCTTCGCCATGGGTCGGCGGATCATCTCAAAGCGCGGCGAGGGCGTGCGCTTCGGATTCAACAGCTACGACTACCTGGTGCCCTGCAACGAGCTGACCCGGAAGGCGATGGTGCCGCTGATCATGACGATCCGCACCCACGAGGTCCTGCCGCCGGAGAGCTGGGCCAGCCACGAGGGCGAGGAGTACATCTACGTCATCTCGGGCAGCATCGAGCTCCACACCGAGTTCTACGAACCGACGCGCCTTGAGGAGGGCGACAGCGCCTACATCGACAGCACCATGCGCCACGCCTTCGCGAGTGTCGGCGAGGAAGACGCGCGCATTCTCTCGGTGTGCCTGGCTGACTCGCTGCCCCGGTTGTTCGCTGCGACGCCGGTGGGCCTCTAGGCGCCCGGGGTCACTGGCTTGCGGACGGCGTTGTGAGCAGCCGGGAGACCACGTCCCTGATCTCGGCGCAGGAAGGGGGGACGGGTCCACGGGGCCGTGCATGGACAGCCCCTCGATCATGGCATCGAGCACCTCGGCCGTCTCGGGCGGAAAATGCTGCGCCAAGGCGGCTCGCCACGATGGGTGAGCCTGCGGAACTTAAGGCGCTGCTCGTGGACCTTTGCGATGAATTGGATGAGCGCCTGCAGTCCTGCATCACGTCCGCCTTTCCCTAGTTATGCCGCGGGAGCAGACAGGCGGCTTCCGGCCGATTGTGTTGAAAAAGTCGGACCCGGGCGTCGGGCAGCGCGACTTACGCAAGCTACCGTCATGGTGGCCCGTACGGACAGAACAGAGTTGTGGCCAAGTGTACGCCAATTTCAACGTCTTTCGTGCTCACCTGCAGTCCGGACCTTTCTCGATAGAATCCGCCCTTCTCGGACATTTGGCGCCCACACCGAACTGCCCGCACGCGGATATCGGACGCATCAGCCAGCGTTCGTGAGAAACACCCGGATTTCCTTGGTCAGCCAGTCCCGCACCGCTCGCACCTTCGGGTTGTCCTGGTTGCCGTTGCGGTAGACCAGGTCGTAGCCGCGCTCGGCCTTGAGCCGGGTCTCCGAAAACGGCGCCACGAGACGCTTCGCGGCGATGTCGTCCGCCACGAGCGCGCTGCGCCCGAGCGCCACGCCCTCGCCGCGGATCGCGGCCTCGATGGCCATGCTGCCATGGCTGTAAGGCTGGTCCCCGGCCGCAGCGGGTCCTGTCCACGCCTGCCAGCGCGAACCACTGCTCCCAGTTGGCCAGCATGCGGTCCTCGTGCAGCAGGGTGCAGTCCGCGAGGCTCTCCATCGAGGCCAGCCCGCCTGCCTCGGCCAAGTAGGCGGGACTACACACCGGCGTCAGCGTCTCCTCCAGCATCCGTTCGGCCAGGACACGCGGGTAGCGCCCGCTGCCGTAGCGCAGCGCAACGTCAACCTGCCCGTCGCTCAGGCCGACGTTGATGTCGGTCACGTCGAGGTGGATGTCGAACTCCGGGTGCCGGGCCTTCAGCCGGTGCAGGCGCGGTGCCAGCCACTTGCTGGCGAAGGACAGGCCGGCGCTGATTGTCACCCGCGTCACCCGGTTCTGTGCGCGGACCCGCTCGGCCTCCCGGGTCAGGTCGCCCAGCAGGCAGGTCACCGCCGCCAGGAACTCGCCCCCTTCGTCGGTCAGAACAATCCGCCGGGTCAGGCGCCGGAACAGCGGCACGCCGAGGTGGTGTTCCAGCGTCTTGATGTGGCGGCTGACCGCGCCGTGGGTGACGTGCAGTTCCTCCGCCGCCAGCGTCATGCTCAGCCGCCGCCCGGCGGCTTCGAAGGCGCGCAGGGTCTGCGGGGGAGGAAGCCGGTCGAACATCCGGAGTGCCACGCGTGAGTGTCGCTCACACATCATGTGACGACAAATGGTTTGTCAGCAAGGCACGCCGTCCGTAGTCACAAGGCCGTCACGGTGACGGCGCTTCTTTCCTGGCAGACCCCTCGATGAGCGAAGCCGCCCCAGGCAGCCGCCCCGGACCGTCCCTTCCGCCTCTGGCGGCTTATTCGGCCGTCTCCCTCCGTAGCCTTGGGGCCATGCTGCTGCTCGCGGTCATGTGGGGCCTGTCGATCCCGGTCACCAAGTTCGGCCTCCAGACCACCGACCCCATGACACTGACCGCGATGCGGTTCGCCGTTGCGGTGCCGCTGCTGCTGTTCTTCGTTGTGGGCAGGCAGCCGATGCCATGGCGCGCCCTGCCGCGCGTTGCCGGTCTTGGTGTGCTCGGCATCGGCGTGGGCCAGGTTGCCCAGACCTTCGGCGTCGCGGGCACCTCGGCCTCGGTCGGCACCATCATCTCGGCCACCATCCCGATCTTCATCACCGTCTTCGCCGCGCTGCGTCTCGGGCAGGCGGTGTCGGACTGGCAGAAGCTCGGGATCCTCACCGCCTTCGGCGGCATCGCCCTCATCGCACTCGGGCAGGAACCGGGAACGGCCGCGGCGCAGGCATCCAGCCTGACCGGCGCCGCCTGGGTTCTGCTCTCCGCCTTGACCATCGCGTTCTACTATGTCTGGAGCGTCGAGCTCACCCGCGAGTTCGGCACCGCTGCCGTGGCGGCCTGGAGCACGCTGTTCGGCTTCCTCGCGCTGGTACCCTGGGCGGGCTGGCAGGTGTGGCAGGCGCCGATCCAGATCACCCCCGAGGCCGTGGGTGCCGCGCTCTACCTCGGCGTCGTGGTAACCGTCGCGGGCCTGTTCCTCTGGCTCACCCT
>DATMFR010000011.1:0-6562 GCA_035556695.1 Roseomonas sp. | reverse complement strand
CCGAAGGGCCAGATGCCGGAGAGCGCGCGGAACAGGGTGGACTTGCCGCTGCCCGAGGCACCGGTGATCACCACGGCCTCGCCGGGCTCCAGGGTGAGGGCGGCGTCATGGGTCAACGCGCGGCCATCGGGCAGGCGGATGGAAAGCGCCTCTGCGCGCAGCGCCGGGCCATCGGTGGCCACGCGGTCCGGCCCCTCGCCAGCAGCGAGCTGGGCCGCCTTCAGCGCCCGCTGGAAGCCAGCGAGACGCTCCACGGTGGCGCCCCATTCGGTCAGCCGCGCATAGTTGCTGACCACCCAGGAAAGCGCGCCCTGCACCTCGCCGAATGCCGATGAGGTCTGGATGAGCCCGCCAAGCTGGATGCGCCCGCTGAAGAAAGCCGGTGCCGCGACAACGATCGGGAAGATCACCGCGAGCTGCCCATAGCCCGACGTGAAGAAGGTGAGCTGCTTGGTGGCGCGCATGATGGCCCACCAGTTGTGGATCACCGCGGAGAACCGGTCGCGCAGCCCGCGCTGTTCCTGCGCCTCGCCGCCATGCAGCGCCACGCCTTCCATGTTCTCGCGGAAGCGCACCAGGGCGTAGCGGAAATCCGCTTCCACCCGCTGCTGCAGGAAATTCAGCCCGATCAGCTTGCGGCCGATCAGATGCGCCAGCCAGGTGCCCAGCACCGAGTAGATCAGCGCCGCCCAGACCATGTAGCCGGGGATGGAGATGCCGAGGATGGTCATGGGCCCCGACAGGCCCCAGAGCACCACCACGAAGGAAACGAGCGTCACCACGGCATTCATCAGCCCAAGGCCGAGGCTCAGCGTGTCGTCCACGAAGAGCCGCATGTCGTCGGCGATACGCTGGTCTGGGTTGTCGGTACCCTGGTCGGTGAGGGCGATGCGGTAATAGGCGCGCTTCTCCAGCCAGCCGGAGAGGAAACGTTCCGTCAGCCAGCGGCGCCAGCGGATCTGCAGTGCCTGCTGCAAGTAGAGCGCATAGACGCCGACCAGGATGTAGACAGCGGCAACCAGCGTGAAGCCCGGCATGAAGAAGCCATCCTCGCTCCGCTGCCCCCAGAGGATGAGGCCGGTGAAGGCGCCGAAATCCTTGGCCTCCAGCGCGTTGTAGAAGGAGCGCTGCCAGTAGGTGAGCAGCACGCCCATCCCGACCAGGGCGAGGTTCAGCAGGATGACGACGGCGAGCAGGCCACGTGCGCGCCAGCGCTCCTCGCTGCTCCAATAGGGGCGGGCAAGCGCCCAGGCGTCACGCAGGAAAGCGGGAATGCGACGCATGGAAGGAGGATGTCCTTGCGGAGAGGAAAACGAGGGCGTCCGGACGCCGCGACGGCGTCCGGCTCGGCGTCACCGGCTCAGGCGGAGCGCAACTCGGCATCCAGCGCTGCCAGCCAGGCCGCCACGCGCCGGCCATTCACCCCGAAGTCGGACCAGCCGAACAGGCTGCGCGAATAGAGCACCAGGGCGGCACCGGCCGGCTCTGGGAGGACCTGAGCGACGAGGATGTCCGGGAAATTGGCCCAGCGCGTGCGCTCCACCCATTGCGCTTGGCCGCGCTCCGGCCATTCGGCCAGCAGGGTGCAACGAGGGCGGCTCGCAGCGACGCGGCGCAGTGCCGCCAGCAGCGCGGCCGGCGGAACAGGGAAGGGGGCCACCCGCCGGTGCGCCGGCAGCGGACTTTCTGGCGGCGCGACCAGCGCGGTGTTGGGCGAGGGCGGCAGATGGAAGCCGTTGCCGAATTCGACGGGCGCCGCCGCCGGCAGGCCATGGCTGCCGGCGCCGAGCAGCGCGCGGAAGGGGGCGCTGTGCCTCACGCGGCGGGAGCGCGCAGGCGGATGACGCCGCGCACCTCCTCCGGCGGCACTGGCTTGCCCTTGCGCAGCACCTCCAGCCGGCCCTCGCGCTGCAAGGCGACGGCAGCCTCGCGCACGGCCCCGAGCAGGCTGCGCCAGTGCTCCTCCGGCGCCAGGGCCTGGGCCACCTCGCTGGGGGCGATGGACCGGCCTGGCGGGCAAGCCGCCGTCTGGCGGAGGATTTCGGCGCTCAGCACCTCGGGCGAGGGGCGTTGGAAGGAAGGGCTCATGCGAAGTCCTGAACTCGAAAGGTCCGTCAGCGCGGGGTGGCGCGCAGCCGGGTGAAGCTGATGACGGCGGCGCAGGCGGCGATGGCGGCGGCCACCAGCAGGGCCGTGTCCGCGCCGCCGGCGCCGATCAGGCGCAGGCACAGCGCCGCCAGCGCCGCACCGGTGGTCTGGCCCAGCAGGCGGGCTGTGGAAAGCATGCCGCTGGCGCCGCCGCTGCGCTCGCGGGGGGCAGAGGTGAGAATGGTGCGGTTGTTCGGGGTCTGAAAGAGGCCGAAGCCCAGGCCGCAGAGCGCCATCCGCCATCCGATGTCAAAAGCGCTCGGCGCGTCGGGCAGCAGCGAAAGCAGACAGAGGCCGGTGGCCATCAGGCCCAGGCCGATGCCGCCGAGCAGCCCCGAGGGCAGCTTGTCCGAGGCACGCCCGGCCAGCGGCGAGACGACGATCAGCACCAGCGGCCAGGGCATCATCAGCAGCCCGGTCTCGACCTGGGTGCGGCCGAGATCGTGCTGCAGGAAGAAGGGCATGGCGACGAAGGTGAGCATCTGCGCCGCGAAGGAGCAGATGGAGGTGGCGATGGAGAGCGCGAAGATGGGAATGCGCAGTAGGTCCACCGGCAGAAGCGGCGCGGGGCGCCCGGCCTGGCGCCGCACCAGCAGGAAGCCGGCGAGCAGGCCGCCCAGCACCAGCGGCCCTGCCACCAGCGGCGACTCGCCGCGCGCGAATTGCTCGACGCCGGTCATCAGCAGGCCGAAGGTCGCGGCGCTGAGCAGCGCGCTTGCCACGTCGAAGCGGCGATGCGCGCGCGGCGTGGCCGGCAGGTAGCGCAGCGCCAGCAGCAGCGCGACCAAGCCGATCGGGATGTTGATGGCGAAGATCCAGGGCCAGTGCGCGACGCTCAGCACCGCCGAGGCCACGCCCGGGCCAAGCACCGAGGAGCTGGCCACCACCAGCGCGTTGATCCCCATGCCACGGCCGAGCAGCCGGTGCGGGTAGATGAAGCGCACCAGGGCGGTGTTGACGCTCATCAGCCCGGCGGCACCAAGCCCCTGCGCGATGCGGGCGATGGTCAGGCCGGTCAGGGAGTCGGCCATGGCACAGAAGAAGGAGGCCACGATGAAGAGCACCAGGCCGGCACGGTAGATCCGCTCATAGCCGAGCTTCTCGCCTAGCGAAGCCAGCGGCAGCAGCGAGACGACGACGGCGATCTGATAGGCATTGACCACCAGGATGACGTCGGAGGCCGAGACGCGCAGATCGGCGGCAATGGCCGGCAGTGCGACATTGGCGATGGAGCTATCGATCACCGCCAGGGCGATGGCGACGGCAATGGCCAGCACCGCACCCCGCCGCTTTGGCTGGGGCAGGCCATCCCTATCCTGTTGCTGCATCCGGGGCCGCATCCTCCGACTGTGGCAGGGTTCCGACCTTGCGCCCGGTGCGGCCGGGGCGCCAGAGGGGCCGCCCGCAGGAAGGGGGTGCGGAAAACGCGTGGCCGGCGGCGCGCGACTCAGGCGTAGGCGCGCTCCACCAGTGGACCGGGTGGCGGGTCGCTGGCGATTTCGCGGATGATCTTCCGCCGTACCGCGCCCTCGAAGGACTGGAACCCTTCAGCGACCATCAGGAAGGCGCCGGGGCCGCCGATCACCTCGTTGCGGTAATATTCATCGAGCGGCTGCTGCAAGGGGGCGAACTGAGGCGGGGTGGGAGCTTGGTCCACGACGGCGAGGCCGTTGAGAACAATGCCCTTCGCCAGCACCTCGGCCCGCGCCTGCGCCAGGGGCCGGCCGGAGTTGTTCACGCCGTCGCCAGAGATGTCCACCACCCGGCGCATGCCTTCATAGCCCTTCCCGAACATCCGCGCGGCGTAGTCAATGGCACCGGAAATGGAGGTGTAGAGATAGGTCTCACGCGGCGCCGCATCGAGCCTGTCGGCAAAGCGGGCGGCGCTGGCCGGGCCGTCGATGCGGGTCCAGGGCACCACGAGGTCCTGGATGTTCCAGTCAGACCAAGTGAAGAAGCTGACCGCGATGGCGCCCAGCGGGCCGCCCTGGATGCCTTCGGCCAGGCGGGTGTCGCGGAAGGCCGCCGCATAACCGCGGAACTGCAACTCCTGCTCAGCGGGATCAACGGAGCGGCTGACATCCACGGCCAGCACAAGCTCCACGTCCACCGGCTCATTCTCGCTGGCCCGTCCCGGGCGGCCCGCCAGCACTGCCGGGGCGGCCAGCAGGCCTGCCGAGGCATGGCGGAGAAGTTCTCTTCGTCGCATCAAAGCCCTCGCTCGCTGGGCCATGCTCTGGTGTTCCCTGACACACCATAGGGCGCGGCCATTGTGCGGTGCAACAAAAGGCTTCGTAGATCTGGCCTTCGCCACGGTCATGCCTGGCGCAACCCCTGACGGGGAGGGTCGCGTTACAAAGCAGAACAGGTCAGGAGGGATTCAGATGCAGCCTACCGGCACGCCGCCCGTTCCGAACGGGCCGCCATGGCTCGCCCAGATTCCGATACCGCCCGGCGCACCGCCGGGGCCCCCGCCCATGCCGCCGGAAGAGGAACCGCCCCGCCCGGACATTCCGGAGCCTCCCATCGATGAGCCACCCGACCCCGATGAGCCGCCGCCCGATGCACCGGGCATCCCGCCCATCGGCGATCCGCCAGGCGCGCCGCCACGGCGGATGGCACGCGTGGTTCAGTAGCCGAGCGCATCCCACAGCCGGCACCGGTGCGCGTCGGCCAGGTTGTCGCGCAACCGGCTTCCGCCCGGTTCCAGGGAGAGAACCTGCTCCACCTCGGGATCGAAGCGCGGCCATGGCGGAAGCCCCGCGGCGCCCGGCACTTCTCCCCAGGCGAAGCGCCCCCAGGCGCGCTGCATCCTATCGGCCAGCGCGCGCTGCGCGGGCGTGAAGCCGGCGGGACTGGCAAGGACCCAGGGCGTCTGGAAGACATAGGCCACTTCCCCGGCGTGATAGGCTCCCAGCGGCGGCAGGAATGGAAGGGAGGGGATACGCGAAACGGCCTGCTCGTCGGCGAACTCATAGGCGTGGACGGGCACATGGGCAGCCAACTGCCGGTCCAACCGCAGTGCCGGGCAGGCGAAGACCCCATCCGTGGCGAGCGCGGCGAAACGCTCCGGAACCGGCATGTCCCGGCCATAGGCATCCAACACCGCGCCCGTGTGCGGGCCCAGCAGTCGCGCGACCTGCGCCTCGTAGCTCTCCTCCGTATAGAGTTCGCCGGTTAAGCGCAGCAGCAGGCTGAACAGGCGCCCCTCGTTGCGGTTGGTTCCGTTCAGCACGGGAACCCGGTTGAAGCGGCCACTGGCGAATGCCTCCCGCGGGGCGAGGGGCAGGACTGTGTCACCGGTCACGGCATTCCAGCTTCGCGGACCGGCAATGCCCCTGGTACGGGCCGGAGTGCCGGTCAGCTCGCGCGCGGGCAAGCTGCGCAGGCAGGAGGGCGCCGTTGCCGGATCGCCGCAACCCACCGCCTCCGCGAGTTCAAGCCCTGCCGCGTCGGCGCCGGCGACGGGAGTGGCCGATGTGGAGAGGGTGCAGACACCACTCTGCAGGATGGCGCGCTGGAACAGCCCGGCGGCGCCTGGCGCAGCGAGTTGGAAACAGACGCTCCAGCTTCCCGCCGACTCTCCGAACAGGGTGACATTCGATGGATCGCCGCCGAAGCGGGCGATGTTGTCGCGCACCCAGCGTAGCGCCGCCTGCTGGTCGAGCAGGCCAAGATTGGCTGCACCCCCCGCCTCGGCGCGCAGCGCGGGGTGCGAGAGGAAGCCCAGGGTGCCAAGCCGATAGTTCGGCACCACGACAATGACGTCCTGCGCTTGCGCCAGCCGGCTCGGGTCATACTGATGGTTGCTGCCCAGAACCAGGGTGCCGCCATAGAGCCAGACCATCACCGGCAGCCGAGCATCGGGGCGTGCATGAGCGGGCGCATAAAGGTTGAGGTTCAGGCAATCCTCATCGCCTGCGATCCAGAAGGCCGACCGGTTTCCCAGCACGTAGTTGATGCCGAAGTTCTGCATGCAGCTGTTGCCCAGCCGCGTCGCGTCGCGAGGGTTCTGCCACGGGGTAAGAGGTTGGGGCGGCTTCCACCGCAGCGGGCCAGTGGGCGGAGCAGCGAAGGGAATACCGAGGAAAGCTTGGCCTTCGCGTGCGACGACGCCACGCACGGGGCCTGCCGTGGTCAGGACCTCGGCGGCGCGCGCCTCGGGCGCGTTCATCAGGTACTCGACGCCGCCGGGCCGGAGATCGCAGGCGGCGAGAAAGACGGCGAGGGTTATCCCCAGCAAAGCCTGCGTCCAGCCAAAGCAGGACGCAATGCAGAAGGGGCGCCGCGAGGCGCCCCTTCCCATTCGCGGCCGGTGAGCCGTGCTGCTCAGCGCAGCACGATCTCGACGCGGCGGTTCTGCGGCTCGCGCACGCCGTCGGCGGTCGGCACCAGCGGGCGGCTCTCGCCGAAG
>DATMFR010000010.1:0-163942 GCA_035556695.1 Roseomonas sp. | reverse complement strand
ACCCCGGAGGATGCGCTGGACGCGCTGGAGAGCTTCGCGCCCGTCGCCGTCGAGAAGTGGGCGCGGCGGGCGGAGCGCTGAACGGCGGGGCGCGGCGATGATCACGATCCCGCCCGAGGCGCAGGGCGCCACCGTCGCCCTCGGCAATTTCGACGGCGTGCATCTCGGCCACCATGCCGTGCTGCGCGCCGCCCATGCCGCCCGCCCCGAGCTGACGCGGGTGGCCCTCACCTTCGAGCCACATCCGCGCGAGCATTTCCGACCCGACGACCCGCCCTTCCGCCTGACGCTCGCCGCGGCCAAGGCGCAGGCGCTGCGCGGAGCGGGGGCGCAGCATGTCGTCGCGCTGCCCTTCGACACCGCCCTCGCCGCCATGTCGGCCGAGGACTTCGTGACCGAGGTGCTGCACGGCGCCCTCAAGGCGAAGCACCTGGCCTGCGGCACCGACTTCGCCTTCGGCCATCGGCGCGGCGGCGACGTCGCCTTCCTGGCCGAGCGCGCCGAGCGGCTGGGTATCGGGTTGAGCGTGGTGCCGCCGGTGGCGGATGAGGCCGGGCCGATCTCCTCCACCCGCATTCGCCGGCTGCTGCAGGACGGCTATCCCGAGCGCGCCGTCCGCGCCCTCGGCCGCCCATGGGCGATCCGCGGCGAGGTCAGCCATGGCGACAAGCGCGGGCGGACCATCGGCTTCCCCACCGCCAACATCCCGCTCGGGCGGCACCTGGAGCCGGCGCGCGGGGTCTATGCCATCCGCGCCGAGCTGCCAGACGGGCGCAGCGTGCCGGGGGTGGCCAATATCGGCCTGCGCCCGACGGTGGCGGGAACCGAGAGCCGGGTCGAGGCGCATCTCTTCGACTTCGGCGAGGATCTCTACGGGCAGGAAATCGGCGTCGCGCTGCTGCACTATCTGCGCGAGGAGCGGAAATTCGCCGGGCTGGAGGCGCTGAAGGCGCAGATCGCGGCCGATGCCGCCGCCGCGCGGGAGTTGCTCGGCGCGGGTTGAGGCGGCTCCCGGTTCAGCCCCGCCCCTGGAAACGCTCCACCAGCGCCGCGATCTCCGCCCGCGAGGGGGTGAGACGGCGCGACCAGGTGACGCCGCTGCGGATCACCCGTGCCGGCACCCCCGCCCCCAGGCTGCAGGGCGGCAGGTCGCGCGAGACCACCGCGCGGGCGGCCACGATGCAGCCGGCGCCGATCCGCACCCCCTTCATCACCACCGTGCCATTGGCCAGCCAGACATGCTCGCCGATCTCGACATCCTGCGGCGGGTTGACCTGCGCCGCCGCCGCGAGGTCGATGATGGCGTGGGAGTCGGAGGTGCGGATGGTGACGTCGGAGGAGAGCATGCAGTCATCGCCCATGACGATGCTGCGCCCCGTCCCCTGCAGCAGGATATTGACCTCGTTGGCGCTCAGCCCTGCCCCGGTGAAGAAGAGGCAGTCATCGCCGCGCAGCGTCAGGCGCAGGAAGGTCTTGCCGGCGGTGTCGCCCAGCACCAGGCCGTTGCCGGCGCCGGCGACCATGATCTCGCCGCGCACCAGCGGGGCGGGGCCGAGCACCAGCAGGTTGTCCCGCGTCGCCCGGCCACGGAAGCGCAGCCGCAGGCCGGTGGCGAAGGGGGTGTTGGGATCGAGCAGCAGCGTGTTCCCCCCCGCCGCCCCTTCCACCCGCAGCCCGAGCGCGGCCAGTGCCGCCGGCGGCGCCTCGTCCAGCACGTAGCGGGCGACCGGGGCGGTGAAGGTCGGCAGGCTGAAGCCGGGCTGGCCAGGCGCGGTGGCCGCCTGCAGGCGCGGATGCGCCCGCAGCAGGGCCAGCGCCTCGTCCGGAGAGAGGAGCTGCATGGACGCGTTCATGCCGGAGTGGACGCCCGGGGGCAATGCGCGAGGCCATCCCGCCGCCCCCCTGCACTTTCCCCCTGCACTTTCCCCCGCGCCGCAACACGCGCTTGACCCCCGCCCCGCCCGGCCGCAAAAGCCCGTTATGTTCCGGATGCTTCTCCGCGCAGGGGCGCGAATTAGCCGCCCGGTCCTCTGAGTCAGAGGGCCGGGATCCCCACGCCGCGCCTTCCCTTCCCTGCCTGAAGCCCGCCTCCCCGGCGGCATGGACGCCTGACCGATGAACGACGTGCCCTCCGACGCTCCTCGCTCCGACACCGGGCCCCGCGACTATCGCGGCACCGTTTTCCTGCCGCAGACCTCCTTCCCGATGAAGGGGGACCTGCCGAAGCGCGAACCCGGGTGGCTGGAGCGCTGGGAGCGGATCGGCCTCTGGGACAGGCTGCGCGCGCAGTCGGCGGGGCGGCCAAAGTTCGTCCTGCATGACGGACCGCCCTATGCGAACGGCGCCCTGCATATCGGCCACGCGCTGAACAAGATCCTGAAGGACGTCATCAACCGCGCCGCCCAGATGGACGGCAAGGATGCCGACTACATCCCGGGCTGGGACTGCCACGGCCTCCCCATCGAGTGGAAGGTCGAGGAGGAGTACCGCAACCCCAAGGGCAAGTACCAGGGTGGGCGGGACAAGGATGCCGTCCCCGTGCTGGAGTTCCGCGCCGAGTGCCGCGCCTATGCCGCGCACTGGCTGGACGTGCAGCGCGAGGAGTTCAAGCGCCTCGGCGTCGCCGGCGACTGGGCCGGACGCTACGCCACCATGGACTTCCCCTCCGAGGCCGCCATCGCCGCCGAGATCGGCAAGTTCCTGATGAACGGCTCGCTCTACCGCGGCCTGCGCCCGGTGATGTGGAGCCCGGTGGAGAAGACCGCGCTGGCCGAGGCCGAGGTCGAGTACCACGACCACAAGTCGGCCATCCTCTACACCGGCTTCCCTATCCTGAAGGCCGCCAGCCCGGACCTGATCGGCGCCGAGGCGGTGATCTGGACCACCACGCCCTGGACCATCCCGGCCAACCGCGCCCTCGCCTATGGCGCGGAGATCGACTACGCGCTGGTCACCGTGGACGGCGTGGAGGACGGCGCCCTGCCGCGCGCGGGCCAGCGCTTCGTCGTCGCCGAAGCGCTGCTCGGCGCCTTCGCCAAGGAGGTCGGCCTCGCCGCCTTCTCCGTGAAGCGCGTCTTCAAGGGCGCGGAGCTGGAAGGCGCCATCGCCGCCCACCCGCTGCGCGGCTGGGACAAGGCCGAGGGTGAATACGCCTTCGAGGTGCCGCTGCTCGAAGGGGACTTCGTCACCACCGAGGCCGGCACCGGCCTCGTCCACATGGCCCCCGCCCATGGCGAGGACGACTTCCACCTCACCCGCGCCCATGGCATCGCCGTGCCGGAATGCGTGGCGGATGACGGCACCTACACCGTGCAGGCGCCGGGCTTCGTGGGCGTCCATGTCTTCAAGGCGCATGAGCCGGTCTGGGCGGCGCTGGAGGCGATGGGCCACCTCGCCGGCAAGGGCTTCATCACCCACAGCTACCCGCATAGCTGGCGCTCCAAGAAGCCCATCATCTTCCGCGCCACGCCGCAGTGGTTCATCGCGATGGACGATGCCAACCGCATCCGCGGCAAGGCGCTGCAGGCCATCGCCGACACCCATTTCGTGCCGGACCAGGGGCGCAACCGTATCGGCTCCATGGTCGCCGCCCGGCCGGACTGGTGCATCAGCCGCCAGCGTGCCTGGGGCGTGCCGATCGCCGTCTTCGTCGAGAAGAAGTCCGGCGAGGTGCTGCGCGACCAGGCCGTGCTGGACCGCATCTGCGCCGCCTTCGCCGAGGAAGGCGCGGATGCCTGGTACAAGCCCGGCGCCGCCGCCCGCTTCCTGGGCGAGGGCCGTAACCCGGACGACTACGAGCAGGTGATGGACATCGTGGATGTCTGGTTCGAGTCCGGCTCCACCCATGCCTTCGTGCTGCGCCCGCGCGGCCTGCCCGTGCCCGCCGACCTCTATCTGGAAGGCTCGGACCAGCATCGCGGCTGGTTCCACTCCTCCCTGTTGGAGAGCATCGGCACCAACGGCTACGCCCCTTTCAAGGCCATCCTGACGCACGGCTTCGTCCTGGACGAGACCGGCCGAAAGATGTCGAAGTCGCTCGGCAACGTCACCGCCCCGCAGGAGGTGACCAAGCAGTACGGCGCCGACATCCTGCGCCTCTGGGTGATGAACGCCGACACCGCCGACGACCTGCGCATCGGCAAGACCATCCTCGGCCAGCAGGCGGAGCTCTACCGCCGCATCCGCAACACGCTGCGCTGGCTGCTCGGCAGCCTCGCCGGCTTCGAGGAGAGCGAGAGGCTCCCCCATGCCGAGCTGCCGGAGCTGGAGCGCTGGGTGCTGCACCGCCTCTCGGAGCTGGACGCGCGCCTGCGGAAGGCGGTGGCCGACTACGACTGGAACGGCGTCTATCCCGAGATCCACGGCTTCTGCGCGACGGACCTCTCCGCCTTCTACTTCGACATCCGCAAGGACAGCCTCTACTGCGACGCCAAGGACAGCCCGCGCCGCCGCGCCGCCCGCACCGTGCTGGACGCGCTGCACCGCTGCCTGACCGCCTGGCTCGCCCCGGTGCTGCCCTTCACCGCCGAGGAGGCCTGGCTGGCCCGCTTCCCCTCGGAGGACGGCTCCATCCACCTGCAGGGCTTCCCCGAGATCCCGGCCGCGTGGCGGGATGAGGCGCTGGCCGCCAAATGGGAGACGGTGCGCGGCATCCGCCGCGCCGTGACCGGCGTGCTGGAGAAGGCGCGCGGCGCCGGCGAGATCGGCTCATCCCTGCAGGCGGCGCCGGTGCTGCACCTGCCGCCCGAGTCGCTCGGCCTGCTGCCCGCCGAGACCTGGGCCGAGCTGTGCATCACCTCCAACCTCACCCTTTCCGGCGAGACCCCGCCGGAAGGCGCCGCCGCGCTGGAGGGGATGCCGGGCGTGGCCGCCGTCTTCGCCCATGCGCCGGGCGAGAAATGCGCGCGCTGCTGGCGCGTGCTGCCGGAGGTCGGCCAGTCGGCGGCGCATCCGACGCTGTGCCGGCGCTGCGAGGCCGTGGTCGAAGCCGGCGCATGAGCCTCAAGCTCGGCCTGCCGGTTGCCGCCACCGTTCTGGTGGCGGACCAGCTCAGCAAGTGGTGGGTGCTGGAGGTGCTCCGCCTGCCCGAGATCGGGCAGGTGAAGCTGCTCGATCTCGGGGGGATGGGCTTCGACCTCACCATGGTCTGGAACCGCGGCGTCACCTTCGGCCTGCTGGCCGGGGAGGCCCTCTGGCACCGGCTGCTGCTGGCGGTGCTGGCGCTGGTCGTCGCCCTCTTCCTGCTGCGCTGGATCGCCCGCGCCGAGAACCGGCTGACCGCGGTGGCGCTCGGCGGCATCGTCGGCGGCGCCATCGGCAACGTCATCGACCGGCTGCGCTTCGGCGCGGTGGTGGACTTCGCCGATGCCTGGGCCGGCAACTGGCACTGGTATGTCTTCAACCTCGCCGACGCGGCCATCGTGCTGGGTGTCGCGGCGCTGATCGCCGATGCCTTGTTCGGTTCCCGCCGCACCGCTAAGGAAACGCCATGAGGCAGCTTCCCTTCCGGATTCGGGCGCGCCGCCCCCTTTCGACCTCCGCCCTCGCGGCACTGGGCTGCGGCCTGCTGCTGGCCGGCTGCGGCTCGGACACGGCGCGCACGCTCGGCTTCACCCGCGCCGCGCCGGACGAGTTCAGCGTCGTCACCCGCGCGCCGCTCTCGCTGCCGCCCGTGCTGGGCGAGTTGCCGGCGCCGCGCCCCGGCACGCCGCGCCCACAGGAGCTGCGCGGCCGTGAGGCGGGCGAGGCGACCGTGGCTCCCGGCGCCGCCTTCGGTGTCGGCGCCTCCGCCGCCCCCTCCGCCGGCGAGCAGGCGCTGCTGGCCCATGCCGGCGGCGGCGCTTCCCCCGATATCCGCCAGCGCGTGGACGAGGAGAGCCTGCATCTTGAGCAGGCCAGCCGCGGCCTGGTGGACCGCCTGATGTTCTGGCGCGACGCGCCGCCACCCGGCACCCTGGTGGACCCCGAGCGCGAGGCCCAGCGCCTGCGCGAGAACGCTGCCCTCGGCCGCAGCGCCGGGGAAGGCGAAACCGCGATCATCCAGCGGCGCCGGCAGGGCCTGTTCCAGGGGCTGTTCTGAGCGAGCCTGTTGCCAGCGGGGGCGAAAGCCCATCTGATGGGGTTATGTGCGCCCTGTCCCGCCGCGCGGCCCTCTCGGCTGCCGCCGCCATCCCTGCGCTCGCCGTGCTGCCCCCTGCGCAGGCGGCGGCGCAGCCCGCCCCCTCCCTGCCGTCCACCGGCACGGACAAGCCGCTGTTCGGCGCCAGCCTCTGGACGCTGCCGAACGGCCTGACGGTGGTGCATGCCGAGAACCGGCGGGCGCCCGTGGTCGCGCACTATGTCTTCTACAGCGTCGGCGCCGGGGAGGACCCGCAGGGAAAGTCCGGCCTCGCCCATTTCCTTGAGCACATGATGTTCAAGGGCAGCGAGCACGTGCCGTCCGGCGCCTTCTCCCGCCGCGTCGCGCGCGAGGGGGGGCAGGACAACGCCTTCACCAGCCGCGACGTCACCGCCTACTACCAGAATGTCGAGGCCAGCCGGCTCTCGCTGGTGGCGGGCATGGAGGCCGACCGCATGGCCACCGCCCGCTTCCCGGCCGAGGAGGCGGAGGCGGAGCGGCAGGTGGTGCTGGAGGAGCGGCGGCAGCGCGTCGAGAGCACGCCGCGCGGCCGCTTCCGCGAGGAGTGGGACGCGCATTTCTGGGGCCGCCAGCACTGGCGCGGCCGGCCGCTGATCGGCTGGCCGGAGGAGGTCGCCGCCCTCTCGCGCGACGACATGCTGGAATTCTACCGCCGCTTCTACACGCCGGCGAACGCCACGCTGGTGGTCAGCGGCGCGGTCTCGCGCGAGGCGGTGGCGAAGCTGGCGGAGGAGGATTACGGCGGCATCCAGGGCCGCCCCGCCCCCTATCCCAAGGCTCATCGCGGCCGCGCCCCCGCGCCGCCCGCCCCGCTGGAGGAACGCCTGGTGCGGCGCGAGGCGACGGTGCAGGAACCGGCCTTCCTGCGCGGCTGGATCGCCCCTTCCCTGCCGCCAGACAACGAGGCCAGCCGCCACGCCCATCCGCTGGAGGTGCTCTCGCACCTGCTCGGCGGCGGGCGGGGCTCGCGGCTCGACAAGGCGCTGGTGCAGAGCGGCCTCGCCGTCACCGCCCACTGCGCCTATGACAGCGATGCCCTCGGCACCGGCTGTGTCGAGCTTTCCGTCACGCCGCGCCGCGACACCACGACCGAGCGGCTGGAACAGGCGGTCGCCGCCGAGGTCCAGCGCCTGCTCGATGACGGCGTGACGGATGCCGAGGTGGAGCGCGCGATCCGCCAGATCACCGCCGGCACGCTGCTGGCGCTGGACAGCCTCGGCGCCGCGCCGCGCATCCTCGGCTCCACCCTCGCCGTCGGCCTGCCGCTGGAGGGCATCGAGTACTGGCCGGCCCGCATCCGCGCCGTCACCCGCGCCCAGGTGGAGGAGGCCGCCCGCGCCGTGCTCGCCCAACCCTCGATGATTGGCTGGCTGCTGCCGGAAGGCGCGGCATGAGCGGCACCGGCTTCTCGCTGCCCATCCAGGTGGTGGAGGGCGGCGGCCTGACCGCCTGGCTGGCCGAGGACCATTCGGTGCCGGTGGTCAGCATCAGCTGGTCCTGGCCCGGCGGCGCCGCGCTCGACCCCAAGGGCCAGGAGGGCGCCTCCCGCCTGGCCGCCAACCTGATGACCGAGGGCGCCGGCGACCTCGACGCCCTCGCCTTCGCCGATGCCCTGCAGGACGAGGCCATCGGGCTCGACTTCTCGGCCGACCGCGACAGTTTCCAGGGCGGCCTCCGGGCGCTCGTCCCCGCCCTGCCCAAGGCGGTGCGGCTCGCCCGGCTGGCCATGACGGCGCCGCGCTTCGACGCCGAGGCGGTGGCGCGCGAGCGCGCCCGTGCCGTCGCCATGGTGCGGCGCTCGCTGGAAGGGCCACAGGGCCGCGGCGCCCGGGCTTTCTGGGCCGCCGGCTTCCCTGACAACCCGGCGGGCCGCCCGGCCGGCGGCACCGAGGAGAGCCTCGCCGCCCTCACCGTCGAGCAGCTCCGCGCCGCCCTGGCGCGGCACCTCCGCCGCGCCCCGGGCCTGATGATCGCCGCCTCCGGCGCCATCACCGCCGAAGATCTGGCCGCACTGCTGCCGGAGCTGTTCGGCGCCCTGCCCGAGGGCAAGCTGGAGGACCCGCCGGCGCTGCCCGCTTTCCGCCATTTCGGCACCCAGGTGGTGCCGGTGGCCTCGCCGCAATCGGCCATCCTGTTCGGCCAGCCCGGCATCCCCGTGGGCGACCCGGCCTGGGAGACCGCGCAGCTGGTGCTGCGCATCCTGGCCGGCGGCGGCTTCACCGCGCGCCTCACCCACAGCATCCGCGAGGAGCGCGGCCTGACCTACGGCATCGGCGCGGGGCTGGAGGTGATCTTCGACCAGAGCGTGCTGGTCGGCTCCTGCGCCACCGCCAATGCCCGGGTCGGCGAGACGCTCACCGTGCTGCGCGCCGAGTGGAAGCGGATGGCGGAGTCCGGCCCCACCGCCGCCGAGATCGAGGAGGCGGTCGCCTTCCTCACCGGCAACCAGCCGCTGCAATTCACCGACAGCCGCCGCATCGCCGCCATCCTCCTGGCGATGCGCCGCAACGGCCGCCCACTGGACTGGCTGGCCCGCCGCCCGGAGCGCCTCGCAGCAATCACGCGCGAGCAGGCCATCAAGGTGGCATCCCGCCTGTTGGCCCCGGCGGAACTTTCCGTCACCGTGGCGGGGCAACCGGAAGGCCTTTGAGCAATTACGGCTAAGCTCCGGCCGATGAGGGGATGATGGGGGAGATTGCCGCATGACGCCTTCCGCACGCGAAGCCGCCTGGAGCCGGGTGGCCGCGCTGGCCCGCCGGCCCGGCAGCGGCGCCATCCGGCCCCTGTTCGCCGCCGACCCCAAGCGCTTCCAGCGCTTCCACCGGCAGGCCTGCGACATCCAGATGGACTTCTCCAAGACCTCGGTGGATGACGAGGCCCTGGCGGCCCTGCTGGAGTTGGCCAAGGCCGCCGAGGTAATGCCGCGGCGCGACGCCATGGCGGCGGGCGAGCCGGTCAACCAGACCGAAGGGCGCTCGGTGCTGCACATGGCGCTGCGCGCCTCGCGCAATGCCGGCTTCGTCGCCCGCCATCCGGACGGCACGGTGGAGGATGCGGGCGCGGCGGTGGAGGAGACGCTGCGGGCGATGCAGAGCTTCGTCCATGCCGTCCACACCGGCGACATCCGCGGCGCCACGGGCGAATCCTTCACCGACGTCATCAATATCGGCATCGGCGGCTCGGATCTTGGCCCCTTCATGGCCAGCCGCGCGCTCTGGACGGTGCGCTCGCCGATGCGGCCGCTCTACCTGGCCAATGCCGACGCGCACAATTGGGAAGCCATCCGCCCCCGGATGAACCCGCAGCGCACGCTGATGCTGGTGGCCTCCAAGACCTTCACCACCGCCGAGACCATGGCGAATGCCCATGTCGTGCGCGGCTGGCTGGAGCGCAACCTGGGCGAGATGGGCGCCCGGCGCCACATGGTGGCACTCTCCACCAACCACGAGGCGACGGCGGCCTTCGGCGTGCCGGCCGATCGCGTCTTTGGCTTCCGCGACTGGGTGGGCGGGCGCTTCTCGCTCTGGTCGGCGATTGGGCTTTCCATCGCCCTCGGCTGCGGATGGGACGACTTCTCCGATCTGCTCGCCGGCGCCCGTGCGATGGACGAGCACTTCCTCTCCGCGCCGCCGGAAGAGAACCTGCCGCTGCTGCTGGCGCTGATCACGGTCTGGCACGTCAACGGCCTCGGGCTGAAGGCGCATGCCATCCTGCCCTATGACCACCGCCTCTCGCGCTTCCCCGCCCACCTCCAGCAGCTGGAGATGGAGAGCCTGGGCAAGCGCGTCACGCTGGGCGGCACGCCGGTGGAGCATGACACCGGGCCGGTGATCTTCGGCGAGCCCGGCACCAATGCGCAGCACTCCTTCATGCAGTTGCTGCACCAGGGCACCACACCCGTGCCGGCCGACTTCGTGCTGGTGGCCAATCCCGACCACCCCTATGCCGAGAACCACCGGCTGCTGCTCTCCAACGGCCTGGCCCAGGCCGAGGCGCTGCTGCGCGGCCGCACGGCGGAGGAGGTGCGGGCCGAGATGCGCAAGGCCGGCACCGCGCCCGACGAGATCGAGCGCCTGCTGCCGCACCGCCTCTTCCCCGGCGACCGCCCCAGCACCACCCTGCTGCTCGACCGGCTCGACGCCTATACGCTCGGCCAGCTCGTCGCGCTCTACGAGCACAAGGTCTTCTGCCTCGGCGCGCTCTGGGACATCGACGCCTTCGACCAGTGGGGCGTGGAGCTGGGCAAGCAGCTCGCCAAGTCCATCCTGCCCGAGCTGGAGCCGGAGGGGCAGGTCGGCGAGCACGATCCCTCGACCACCGGGCTGATCCAGCGCATCCGGCAGCTCCAGGGGCTGCCCTCCTGAACGCTACGGCCCGGCCGGCTCCTCACCGGGAGCCGGCCGGATGGCCTTGCCGACCCTTTCCCGGCGCCGCCAGACCCTAGGCAGCCCGCCGGTCCGCCATATCTGACCTAGCCAACAGAATGGAGGCCACCGGCGATGGATGACGACCGCGTCTGGAGCTTCGAGGAAAGCCTGTGGACCGGCGATGCGGAGCACTACCGCGCCTGCATCGACGACGAATGCCTGATGGTGCTGCCTGCGCCGCCCTTCGTGATGACGGGCCAGCAGGCGATCGAGGCCGTGGCGAACACGCCGCGCTGGAGCAAGGTGGTGCTGTCGCAGCGCCAGATCATGCGCCCGCAGGAGGGGCTGATCGTGGTGGCCTACCATGCCCGGGCGGAACGGGATGGCACCCAGCCCTATGAGGCGCATTGCACCTCCACCTACCGGCGGCTGTCGCATGAGGAATGGCGGGTTGTACAGCACCAGCAGACTCCGCCGCTGATCCGCTCCTGATCCCCGGGGCGAAGCGGGGCCGGCCGGGCGGCCCCGCGAATCTCAGGCTGCCTTGCGCTGGCCCGGCTTGCGCAGGATCCATTTCGGCGAGTTGACCGTCAGTGGCTGGCCGATCTCGGCGGCGAACTCGTCCGCTGCCTTGGCGACGCCCTTCCAGCTATAGTCGTCGCCGATCAGCACGCCGCCGGGCGCCAGCAGGTTCCAGTAGAGCCGCGCATCGCGCAGCACCGGCTCGTATTCATGCGCGGCGTCGATATGGATCATGTCCGGCGCGATCTTCAGCCGCTTCAGGATCACCGCCGCGTTCTCACTGCTCTGCACCAGCGGCACCACCCGGTCCTGCAGCTTGCGGTGCACCATGTTGCTGAGGAACTGCCAGTAGAGGCCGGGCATGCCGTGGCTGAAGCGCAGCGAGGCGAAGATGTTGTCGGGCCGCTCGCGGTTCCAGTGCTCGGGGCTGCCCAGGAAGGTGTCCACCGCGATCACCGCGCCGTCGATGCCGAGACTGGCCATGGTCTCGCAGAGGAAGTTGACCGATGCGCCCTTCCAGACGCCGACATCGACGATGATGCGCGGCCGCACCGCCTCGATCACCTCGCGGAAGGCGGCATGGCGGCTGTTCCAACCCTGCATGTCCGGCGGCAGGGGCGGTGCGAAGCCGGCGAAGACGTCCTCGCCATAGATCCGCTGGGTCAGTTCCTGGGCCAGGGTGGGAGTGGTCCGGGCTTCCGCCGCCGCATCCATCATACGCGATCCTGAAGGGTGAAGGGCGATTATCGACGATCGCCACACACGGAGAAAGCGAAACCGTCCTGTCCTTCGCGCGGCGCGTGTCCAGGCGGCGGTGCCCACGGTCTTTCCCCGCGCCCTCGGCGGGCGCTAGAGGAGGGGCATGGACCGCATCCGCCTGCTCTCCGCCACCACGGCCGACCGCATCGCCGCCGGCGAGGTGGTCGAGCGCCCCGCCGCCGCCGTGAAGGAGCTGGTGGAGAACGCGCTGGATGCCGGGGCGACGCGCATCGCCGTCACCCTGGAGGGCGGCGGCATCAGCCGCATCCTGGTCGAGGACGACGGCTGCGGCATGTCCCCTGCCGACCTCGCTCTGGCGGTGGAGCGCCACGCCACCTCCAAGCTGCCGGAGGAGGAGGCGCTCTTCCGCATCGCCACGCTGGGCTTCCGCGGCGAGGCGCTGCCCTCGATCGCCGCCGTCGCGCGGCTGACGCTGACCAGCCGCCTACCGGGCGACGAGGCGCATTCCCTGGCCGTGGAAGGCGGCATGAAGGGCGAGATCCGTCCGGCCGCCGGCGCGCCGGGCACCCGCGTCGAGGTGCGGGACCTGTTCTTCGCCACCCCCGCCCGCCGCAAGTTCCTGAAGACCCCGCCCACCGAGGCCGGGCACGCGGTGGAGGCGGTGCGGCGGCTGGCGCTGGCCTGGCCGGAGGTGGCCTTCCGCATGGAGGTGGAGGGCCGGACGGTGCTGAGCCTCGCCCCCGCCGACCGCGCCACCCGTCTCGCGGCCCTGCTGGGGCCGGATTTCGCCAAGGCGGCGGTGCCGGTGAGCGGCGCCTGGAGCGACCTCGACCTGGACGGCATGGCCGCGCTGCCCACCCTGACCCGCGCCACCGCCGCCGAGCAGCATCTCGTGGTCAACCGCCGCCCGGTGCGCGACCCGCTGCTGCGCGCCGCGCTGCGGGTGGCCTATCGCGACCTGATCGCCGCCGGGCGGCACCCGGTGGCGGCGCTCTTCCTCGACCTGCCGCCCGAGCTGGTGGACGTGAACGTCCATCCGATGAAGACCGAGCTGCGCTTCCGTGATGCGGGCGCGGTGCGCGGCGCGCTGATCTCGGCGCTGCGCCGCGCCCTCGCGGTCGGCGCCGGCCCTGCGGCCGCGCCGCCGCCGCCCGCCCCGGCCGACTGGGAGGTCATGGCCCCGCCGCCGCCCAGCCCCGCCGGCTTCGCAGAAGGACCTGCCCCGCTCGCCGCCCCCGCACCGGCCCGCCCGCTCGGCTGGCAGCCCGGGCTGCGCCTGACCCTGCCACAGTCCCGGCCGGAACCAGCCCCTCCCCCGCCGCCAGCGCTGCCCGAGATGGCCGGGGAAGGCCCGCTCGGCCGCCCGGTGGCGCAGCTTCTGGAGACCTATATCCTGGCCGAGGCGCCCGACGGCGCGCTGATCCTGGTGGACCAGCACGCCGCGCATGAGCGGCTGACCCATGAGGCGCTGAAGGCGCAGTTGATGGAGGGCGAGGTGCGCAGCCAGCCGTTGCTGCTGCCCGCCGTGGTGGAGCTGCCCGGCCCGGAGGCGCGGCGCCTGCTGGAGGCCGCCCCCACCCTCGCCCGGCTCGGGCTGGAGGTGGAGGATTTCGGCGCCGGCGCGGTGCTGGTGCGCGCCCTTCCCGCCCTGCTCGGCAACCCCGACCCCGCGCCGCTGCTGCGCGACCTCTGCGCCGAACTCGCCGAGTGGGAGGAGACCACGGCGCTGGAGCGCAGGCTCGACGCCGCGGTGGCGCGGCTGGCCTGCCACGGCTCGATCCGCGCCGGGCGGCGGCTGAACCCGGCCGAGATGTCCGCCCTGCTGCGGCAGATGGAGGCCACGCCGCGCGCCTCCACCTGCTCGCATGGCCGACCCACCTGGCTGCGCTTCGGCAAGGCCGAGTTCGAGCGGATGTTCGGCCGGCGCTAGGCCGGGAACTGTCCGGAACGTCATGCGTCCCGCCCTTGTCAGATGACATGATCCAGGCGAGCCTCGGCCCTGCCGCACCGCCATGCGGCGGGAAGCAACGGGGCACCGGCCGCCAAGCGCCGGCCCCAGCACGTCCGGAAAGCATGCGCATGGGTCTGCCATGAACTACGTCTTCGAGTTCAGCGCCGTCTTCGACGCCTGGGACGAGTTGATGGCTGGCCTGCTGCGCACCGTCTGGCTCTCTGCCGCCGCCATGGCGATCGGGCTGGTGGTGGCCATCCTTGGCGCACTCGCCAAGACCAGCGGGCCGCGCCCCCTGCGCTGGGTGATCGACGCCTATATCGAGCTGATCCGCAACACGCCCTTCCTGATCCAGCTCTTCGTGATCTTCTTCGGCCTGCCCGCGCTCGGACTGCGGCTGGAGGCCGACCAGGCCTCGCTGCTGGCGCTGGTGGTCAATGTCAGCGCCTATGGCATCGAGATCATCCGCGCCGGCATCGAGAGCATCCATCACGGCCAGATCGAGGCCGGCCGTGCCCTTGGGCTGAAGAACCTGCAGATCTTCCGCCTGATCGTGCTGAAGCCGGCGCTGCAGGCAATCTACCCCTCGCTGACCAGCCAGTTCATCCTGCTGATGCTGAACTCCTCGGTCTGCTCGACCATCGCGGCGAGCGAGCTGACCGCCGCCGCCAACGATATCCAGGCGCGCACCTTCCGCTCCTTCGAGGTGTATTTCGTCGTCACCGGCCTCTACCTCGCGCTCTCGGTGATGTTCTGGGCGATCTTCGCGTGGATCGAGCGTGCCTTCCTGCGCCAGCCGGCATCGCGCTGAAGGAGGTCAGGTCATGCGCACCCTCGGCACAGGCGACATCCTGTTCATCCTGGCAGCACTGCGCTGGACGCTGCTACTTTCGCTGGCCGCCTTCGCCGGCGGCGCGGTGGGCGGCCTGCTGGTCGCGCTGGCGCGCAGCGGGCGCATCCCGGCGCTGCGCTGGGCCGCCTTCGGCTACATCAAGCTGTTCCAGGGCACGCCGCTGCTGATGCAGCTCTTCCTGGCCTTCTTCGTGCCCGGCATCTTCGGCATTTCCGTCGATCCCTGGGGTGCCGCAACGCTCGGCCTGTCGCTGCATGCCAGCGCCTTCCTGGGCGAGATCTGGCGCGGCGCCATCGAGACCGTGCCGAAAGGGCAATGGGAGGCCTCCGCCGCGCTCGGGCTGAAATACTGGCGGCAGATGCGCCTCATCGTGCTGCCGCAGGCGCTGCGCGTCGCCATCCCGCCCACGGTCGGCTTCCTGGTGCAGCTGATCAAGGCGACCTCGCTCGCCTCCATCATCGGCTTCGTCGAGATCACCCGCGCGGCGCAGGTGATCAACAACGCGGTGTTCCAGCCCTTCACCATCTTCGGCCTGGTGGGGCTGGCCTATTTCGTCATCTGCTGGCCGCTCTCGGCCTACAGCAAGCGCATGGAGCAGCGGCTGGCCGTGGCCCGGCGCTGACCCGAAAGCCCAGGAGGACACAGGAATGACCCATCACCGCCTTTCGCGCCGCGGGTTTGGCGCGCTGGCGCTCGGCGCCGCGCTGCTGCCGGCCATGGTGCGCCCCGCCGCCGCCGCGACGCCGGATGAGATCAAGAAGCGCGGCACCATCACGGTCGGCGTGCTGACGGACTACCCGCCCTTCGGCGGCACCGACGCCAACCAGAACCCCGCCGGCTATGACGACGACGTGGCGGCGCTGCTGGCCAAGGAGCTGGGCGTCAAGCTGGAGCTGGTGCCGGTGACGGGGCCGAACCGCATCCCCTTCCTGCTGACCAACAAGGTGGACCTGCTGGTGGCGACCTTCGGCATCACCGAGGAACGCTCCAAGCAGGTGCTGTTCTCCAACCCCTATAGCGCCCTGACCACCTACATCCTGGCGCCGAAATCCACCAAGATCAGCGGTCCGGATGACCTGAAGGGCGTGCGCGTCGGCGTGGCGCGGGCCAGTACGCAGGATTCCGCGGTCTCCGCCGTGGCGCCGAAGGAGACGCGCATCATGCGCTTCGACGACGACGCGACGACGACGCAGTCGATCATTTCTGGCCAAGTGCAGGCGATCGGCGCCAGCAATACCGTGCTGGCGCAGCTCACGGAGAACTACGCGAACCTGCAGATCGAGCCGAAATTCACCCTGCGCGCCCAGGCCAACGGCATGGCCTTCCGCAAGCAGGACACGGCGCTGCGCGACTGGTGCAACGAGTTCATCGCCAAGATCGTGGCGAATGGCGAGCTGGGGCACATCCACGAGAAGTGGTTCAAGGCGCCAATGCCCCCGCTGCCGCCGATGCCGCAGTTCTGAAGGCAAATGCTGGAGGGAGAAGGAATTCTCCCCCCGGACCACCCTCATCTTTCTCTACCGGTTTTCGGCCGCGGTCGCCGGAGCCGCTCCGGCCCCGGCGTGCGCGCGCTTCACCAGCGACACAAGCAGGCAGAGAAAAGAAGGGGGTTCGGGGGAATTTCTTCCCCCGACCTTTTCCTCACCCCCGCAGCGTCGCGCCTGTCGCCTTGGTCACAGCGGCGACGATCTTCGTCCCCACCGCCTCGATCTCGGCATCCGTCAGGCTGCGCTCGCGCGGCTGCAGCGTCACCTCGATAGCGAGTGAGACCTTGCCCTCCGGCAGCTTGTCGCCGGCATAGCGGTCGAACAGCGCAACCTCGGTGATCAGGTTGCGCTCGGCCCCACGCGCCGCGCGCAGCAGGTTCTCCGCCGGCACGTCGGCATTCACCAGGAAGGCGAAGTCGCGCTTCAGGGGCTGGAAGGCCGGAAGGTCGGGTGCGCCCTTCTTGCGCCGCTTCGGCTCGGGGATGGCATCGAGGAAGACCTCGAAGCCGACCGCCGCACCCGGCAGGCCCAGTTCCTCGCGAAGCCGGGGGTGGATCTCGCCGAAGGTGGCGAGCACCGTCTTCGGCCCCTGCCGCACCACGCCGGAGCGGCCAGGGTGGTAGAAGCCCGGCGCATCCGTTGTGACGGAGAGCGCCGCCATCGGCACGCCCAAGGCCGCCAGCACGGCGAGCGCGTCGCCCTTGGCGTCCATCGCGTCCACCGCGCGGGCGGGTGCCGCCCAATGGCGCGGGGTGTTGCCGATGCGGATGCCGGCCGCCACCGCAAGCTGCCCCTCGGGCGTGATGTCGCGATAGGCGGCACCCAGCTCGGCGAGCGCCACATCCGGCCAGCCGCGCGCCGCGTTGCGGGCGGCGGCCAGCAGCAGGCTGGCCAGCGGCGTCGGGCGCATCTGGTCGAGATCGGCGGCAATGGGGTTGTCCAGCGTCAGCGCCGCGGGCGTCTCGCCGAACCGCGCCGCCACCTTGCCGTCGAGGAAGCCGAAGGAGACGCAGTCCAGCATGCCGCGCGCCGCCAGCACCCGGCGGGCCAGCACGGCGCGGCTCTGCTTCGGTGCCAGCGCCGGCAGCGGCACCGGCGAGGCGACGGGCAGCGAGACGGGCGGGATGCGGTCCAGCCCGTGGATGCGCAGCACCTCCTCCAGCAGGTCGCATTCCGGCTCGACGGCGGCGCAGCCCTCGGCGGCCGCCTGCGCCTTCTGTGCGGGAAGCTCCGGCGCCTGGGTCAGCGCGCCGGAGCCGGCGATGTCATTGCGCCAGGAGGGCACGGAGACCGTCACCGTCTCCGCATCCCGCGCCACCAAGCCGAAGCCGAGGCGCTCCAGGATACCGACCGCCGCATCCGGCGCGATCTCGGCGCCGCCGAGGCCGGCGATGCGCTCGAAGCGCAGGCTGGCCTGCCGCTGCCAGGCGGGCTCCGCGCCGCCCTCGGTCACCGTGGAGGGCTCGCCGCCGCAGAGCTCGATCACCATGGCGGTGGCGGCCTCCAGCGCGGCGGGCAGCAGCGCGGGGTCGATGCCGCGCTCGAACCGGGCGCGGGCATCCGAGCGCAGGTCATGCCGGCGGCCGGACAGCGCGATGCGGACGGGGTCGAACAGCGCGCATTCGATGAACACCTCGGAGGTGTTCTCGTCCGAGCCGGAATGCTCGCCGCCCATGATGCCGGCGAGCGATTCCACCGCCTCGCTGTCGGCGATGACGAGGTCCTCCGGCGTGACGGCGATCTCCTTGCCGTTCAGCGCCAGGTAGCGCTCGCCCTCGCGGCCGCGGCGCAGGAAGAGCGTGTCCCCCTTCACCTTCTTGGCGTCGAAGACGTGCAGCGGGCGGCCGAGGTCGTAGGTGAAGAAGTTGGTGATATCGACCAGCGCGTTGATCGGCCGCAGGCCGATGGAGACCAGCCGATCCTGCAGCCACTTCGGCGAAGGCCCGTTCCTCACCCCGCGCACGGCGCGGCCGAGCACCCAGGGGCAGGCCTCCAAATCCTCGACGGCCCAGCGCAGCGGCGAGGGATAGACGCCCTCGATCTTCTCCGGCGCGAAGGGCTTCAGGGTGCCGAGCCCGGCGGCGGCGAGGTCGCGCGCGATGCCGCGGATGGCGAGCGCGTCGCCCCGGTTCGGGGTGATGGAAATTTCCACGACCGGATCGTCCAGCCCGGCCCAGGTGGCGTAGGGCTGGCCGACCGGCGCGTCCTCCGGCAGGTCGATGATGCCCTCATGGTCATCGCCGAGGCCCAGCTCACGCGAGGAGCACATCATGCCCTCGCTCTTCACGCCGCGGATTTCTCCGACCTTCAGCGTGATGCCGGTGCCCGGAACATAGGCGCCGGGCAGGCCGAGCACCGCCTTCATCCCCGTGCGCGCGTTCGGCGCGCCGCAGACCACCGAGCGGATCACGCCGTCGCCCACATCCACCTTGCAGGCGCGCAGGCGGTCGGCGTTCGGGTGCTGCACCGCCTCGATGACATGGGCGATGCGGAAGGGCGCCAGCGCCGCGCCGCGGTCCTCCACGCCCTCGACCTCCAGGCCGATGGTGTTGAGGGCGGCGGTGATCTGATCCAGCGAGGCATCCGTCTCCAGATGCTGCTTCAGCCAGCTAAGAGAGAACTTCATGGCCGGTCAGACGCCTTCGACCAGGTTGGCGGGAGAGAGCACGGGGGCGCCGTAATGGCGCAGCCAGCGCACGTCGCTCTCGTAGAAGGGGCGCAGGTCGGGGATGCCGTGCTTCAGCATGGTGATGCGCTCGATGCCCATGCCGAAGGCGAAGCCCTGCCACTCGCGCGGGTCGAGGCCGCAATTGGCCAGCACCTTCGGGTGGACCATGCCGCTGCCCAGGATTTCCAACCAGTCGCCGCCTTTGCCGAGCTCGCCGGTCTTCCGGTTCCAGCCGATATCCACCTCCATCGAGGGCTCGGTGAAGGGGAAGTAGCTGGCGCGGAAGCGCACCGGCAGGTCGGAGATGCCGAAGAAGGCCCGCAGGAAGTCGATCAGGCAGCCCTTCAGATGGCCGAGGGTGATGCCGCGGTCGATCACCAGCCCCTCCACCTGGTGGAACATCGGGCTGTGCGTCGCGTCATGGTCGGCGCGATAGGTGCGGCCGGGGACGATGACGCGGAGCGGCGGCTCCTGGGAGAGCATGGTGCGGATCTGCACCGGCGAGGTGTGGGTGCGCAGCACGGGCCGGCGGCCATCCGGGCCGGCGGGCAGGTAGAAGGTGTCGTGGTCCTGTCGCGCCGGGTGATGGTCCGGAATGTTGAGCGCGCCGAAGTTGAACCAATCGCCCTCGATATCCGGCCCCTCGGCCACGCCGAAGCCCATGGCGCCGAAGATGGCGGTCAGTTCCTCGACGGTGCGGCCGATCGGGTGGATCGCCCCGGCCTCCGGCCCGGCCGGCGGGAAGGGGCGCGGCGGCAGGGTCACGTCCATCCGCTCGGCGGCGAGGCGCGCCTCCAGGGCGGCGGCGTCCAGTTCCACCCGGCGGGTCTCGATGGCCGCTTCCAGCGCGCCCTTCAGCCGGTTGAGCGCCGCGCCGCGCTCCTTGCGCTGCTCGGCGGGCACCTGGCCCAGCCCCTTCAGCAGCGCGGTCAGGCTGCCGCTCTTGCCCAGCGTGCCCACCCGCACCGCATCCAGGGCGCGCAGGTCGCCAGCGGCGGCGAGTGCGGCCTCGGTTTCGGCCTGCAGGCTGGCGAGGTCATCCGTCATCGTCTCGGTCCCGTCCATCGAAGCCCGGATACGAAAAAAGCCGCCGGACGCCCAGGGTGCTTCCCCGGGCGGCGGCGGCTTGGTGTCTTGAGCCCCCCGAAGGGGGACAGCGATCAGGCCTGGGCCTGATCCGCCGGCAGCGCCGCCTTGGCCTTCTCGACCAGGGCGCCAAAGGAGGCGGCGTCCTCGAAGGCGATGGCGGCCAGCACCTTGCGGTCCAGCTCGATCCCCGCCGCCTTGATGCCGGCGATGAACTTCGAGTAGGTCAGCCCGTGCTCGCGCACGGCCGCGTTGATGCGCTGGATCCAGAGGCCGCGGAAGTCGCGCTTCTTGTTGCGGCGGTCGCGATAGGCGTACTGCAGCGCCTTCTCGACCCGCTCCAGCGCGGGGCGGTAATTCGTGGAAGACCGGCCGACATAGCCCTTGGCGAGCTTGAGGACCTTCTTGTGACGGGCATGGGCGGTGACGCCGCGCTTAACACGAGCCATGGATCAGCTCTCCTTTACCGGCTCGACCCGTAGGGCATCCACTGCTTCACCGTCTCACCATCCTGCTTCGGCAGCACGAAGGTTCCACGGTTCTGCCGCTTCATCTTGTTGGTCTTGGCGGTCAGCATGTGGCGCTTGTTGCCGACACCGGCCTTCACCAGGCCCGTCGCGGTAATCTTGAAGCGCTTCTTCACGCTCGACTTGGTCTTCATCTTGGGCATTTCGGTCTCCTGAGTCTGGAGTACCCGCCGCAGGGGAAGCCCTGGGGCAGGCACAAAACCACGGCCGGGCATGCCCTACAGGCCCGGACGCGCGGGAAGGAGGGGCCCTATACCCGCAGCGCCCGCGCAGAGCAAGGGGAAGGGCGGTGTCCTGCCGGCCCCGCATGCCTCCTCCCCCTTCATTATCCGGCCCAGGCGGGGCATATGGCGTGGCATGATCGCCTTCCGGAAGATGCATGGCCTGGGCAACGACTTCGTCGTGGTGGACGCGCGCCCCGCCGCCCTGCCCCTGACGCCCGCCCGCATCGCCGCCATCGCCGACCGGCACCGCGGCGTCGGGTGCGACCAGTTCATCACGCTGGAGCGGCCGGAGGCCGGGGCGGACGTCTTCATGCGCATCCACAATCCGGACGGCTCCGAGGCCGGCGCCTGCGGCAATGCCACGCGCTGCGTCGCCTCGCTGCTGATGGCCGAGACAGGGCGAGACCAGGTGGTGGTCCGCACGGTCAGCGGCGACCTGCCGGCCGAGCGCCTGCCGGGCGGCATCATCCGGGTGAACATGGGGCAGCCGCGCCTGGGCTGGCGGGAGGTGCCGCTGGCCGAGGCGATGGACACCGCCCATCTGCCGCTCGAACTCGGCCCGGTGCGCGATCCCGCCGCCTGCTCCATGGGCAACCCGCACGCCACCTTCTTCGTGGAGGAAGTGGACGCCCTCCCCTGGCTGGAGCTGGGGCCGAAGCTGGAGCACCACCCCCTCTTCCCCGACCGCGCCAATATCGGCTTCGCCCAGGTGCTGGCGCCGGACCATATCCGCCTGCGCCTCTGGGAGCGCGGCGCGGGGCCGACGCTGGCCTGCGGCTCCGGGGCCTGCGCCACGCTGGTCAACGCCCACCGGCGTGGCCTGACGGGCCGGCGGGCGCGGATCGACCTGCCCGGTGGCACGCTGGAACTGGAATGGCGCCCCGAAGGCGCCGTGCTGATGGCCGGGCCGGTGGCCACCGCCTTCCTGGGCAGCCTGGACCCCGAGGCCTATCCGGCATGAGCGCCACGCAGGACGCCGCCCTGGCGCCCGAGGCGGAGACGGACGGGCCGGTTCGGGTGCTGACCTTCGGCTGCCGGCTCAACACCTATGAGAGCGCGGCGATGCGCGACCTCGCCACCCAGGCCGGGCATCGCGACACCATCCTGGTCAATACCTGCGCCGTCACCGCCGAGGCCGAGCGGCAGGCACGGCAGGCGATCCGCCGCGCGGCGCGGGAGAACCCCGGGGCGCGCATCCTGGTCACCGGCTGCGCGGCGCAGATCGCGCCGGAGAAGTGGGCGGGCCTGCCCGGCGTCGCGCGCGTCATCGGCAATGCCGAGAAGCTGAAGCCCGAGGCCTGGGCGCTGGAGGCGCCGCCCGCCCCGGTGACGGACATCATGGCGGCGACCGAGACGGCGGCGCATCTGGTCACCGACTTCGCCGGCCGTGCCCGCGCTTTCGTTCAGGTCCAGCAGGGCTGCGACCACCGCTGCACCTTTTGCGTCATCCCCTATGGGCGCGGCCCCTCCCGCTCGGTGCCGATCGGCGCCATCGTCGAGCAGGTGCGCGCCCTGGTGGAGAACGGCTATCGCGAGGTGGTGCTGACGGGCGTGGACATCACCAGCTACGGCCCCGACCTGCCGGGCCAGCCGACGCTCGGCCAGATGGTGCGTCGCCTGCTCGCCCTGGTGCCCGAGCTGCCGCGCCTGCGCCTTTCCTCGCTCGACCCGGTGGAGATCGATGAGGATCTCTGGCGGCTGATCGGCGGCGAGCCGCGGCTGATGCCGCATCTGCACCTCTCGCTGCAGCACGGCGCCGACCTGATGCTGAAGCGGATGAAGCGCCGCCACAGCCGCGCCGACGCGCTGGCCTGCGCCGCCCGCGCCCGTGCCCTGCGGCCCGGCATCGCCTTCGGCGCCGACCTGATCGCCGGCTTCCCGACCGAGACGGAAGACCATTTCCGCGAGATGCTCGACCTGGTGGCCGAGGCAGGGCTGACCTTCCTGCACGTCTTCCCCTATTCCGAGCGCCCCGGCACCCCGGCGGCGCGGATGCCGCAGCTTCCCGTGCCGCTGCGCCGCGAGCGCGCCGCCCGCCTGCGCGCCGCCGGCACCGAGGCCGCCGCGGGCTTCTACAAGGCTCGTCTTGAACATGCCCTGCAGGGCCAGGAGGAAACCGTGCTGCTGGAAGCCCCCGACCGCGGCCATACCGAGCATTTCGCCCCGCTCCGCCTGACCGGTGCGGCGCTGCCCGAGGCGCAGGGCCGGATCATCCGCGCGCGGGTACGCGATGCGGGACCGGACGGCCTGCTGGCCGAGGCGGCCTGACGCCATGGCGCTGCGCGACATCTGGGCCAAGCTGACCGGCCGCGAGAAGGAAAAGCCCGCCGAGGAAGCCCCGCCGCCGGCCATTGAGCCGGCGCCGGCGGCGCAGGAGGAAGCGGCGCCGGCGGAAGCGGTGCAGCCGGCCATCACCGCCCCTGCCCCGCCCGAGACCCGCAGCCCCGATGAGCCGCCGGCGGCACCGCAGCCCCCGCCGCTGACACCGGTGGCGCCGCCGGAGCTGCG
The DNA here is from genome assembly GCA_035556695.1 of Roseomonas sp. GTDB lineage: Bacteria > Pseudomonadota > Alphaproteobacteria > Acetobacterales > Acetobacteraceae > Pseudoroseomonas. The sequence continues at coordinate 140,890 of DATMFR010000010.1, read as the reverse complement.
CTCGCCGTTGCCGAGGGACATTCTGCCGCCCGGCGACCTGCCCCATGTGCCCACCGAGGTGCCGCCGCCGGTGCCGCCCGCCGGCCCGGCGCGGCCGCTCGAAGTGCCCTCCGCACCGCCGCCCGCCGAAGCCCCGCCGCGCGAGGGCCTGCCCGAGCAGCCGGCGCCGCCGCCCACGCCGAGCCAGGCACCCCCTGCGCCGCCCGGCTGGCAGCCGGCGCCCTCCGAGCAGCCGATCCCCGCCACTCCCGCCGCTCCGGCGACTCCGCCGCCCGAGGCACCACCGCTGACCCCGCCGCCCGGCATGCCCGTGCCGCCGCCCGAGGTCCCCGCCCCGCCGCCACGGCCGCCCGAGCCGTCCGCTCCGCCTGAGCGGGAGCCGGAGCCGCCGCCGGGCCCGGCAGAGCCCGGGGAGCCCGAACGCGGCGCCGCGCCGCCCGCCGTCACCGCCTTCCTGCCCACCGAGCCGACGCCCGTGGCGGAAGAACCCGCCGCGCGCGCCGGCTGGTTTGGCCGGCTGCGGGCCGGGCTCTCGCGCTCCACCGCGCGGCTGACCGACGGCATCACCGGCCTGTTCCACAAGCGGAAGCTGGACGATGCGGCGCTGGAGGAGCTGGAGGAGGCGCTGATCACCGCCGATCTCGGCGTCGCCGCCTCGCAGCGCATCGTCGAGCAGTTCCGCCGCAGCCGATTCGGCAAGGAAGTGACCGACCAGGAGGTGAAGGAGGCGCTGGCCGCCGAGATCGCCACCATCCTGGAGCCGGTGGCCGAGCCGCTGGTGCTGGACGACACGAAGCGCCCGCATGTGGTGCTGGTGGTCGGCGTCAACGGCACCGGCAAGACCACGACGATCGCCAAGCTGGGCCAGCAATGGCGCGAGGAGGGCCGCAGCGTCGGCTTCGTTGCCGGCGACACCTTCCGCGCCGCCGCCGTCGAGCAGTTGCAGATCTGGGGCGAGCGCACGGGCTGCCAGGTCTTCGCCCCCGCCAAGGAAGGGGCCGATGCCGCCGCCCTCGCCTTCGATGCGCTGAAGCAGGCCCAGGCCGAGGGCACCGAGGTGCTGCTGGTGGACACCGCCGGGCGCCTGCACAACAAGTCGGCGCTGATGGAGGAGCTGCGCAAGGTCGTCCGCGTGATGCAGCGCGTGGACGCATCGGCGCCGCACTCCGTGCTGCTGGTGCTGGATGCCACCACCGGGCAGAACGCCACCCAGCAATGCAAGGTCTTCGGCGAGATGGTGAACGTCTCCGGCCTGGTCGTGACCAAGCTGGACGGCTCGGCCAAGGGTGGCATCGTGGTGGCGCTGGCGCAGGAATTCGGCCTGCCCGTGCATGCGGTGGGTGTCGGCGAGAAGGCGGCCGACCTGCGGCCCTTCGGCGCGCGGGACTTCGCCCGCTCCCTCCTGGGCCTGGGCTGAGCGGCACGCGGTTCTCAAGCTGCCGCTTGGAAACCCTGGCCCGCTTTCCTAGGTTTGAAAGCAGCAGGCGGCCCGCCGCGCCGCCCTTCTTCCAACCCAGGCGGAGCGACCATCGCGTGTTTCCCCGGAGCGCAGCATGACACCACCCGACGCCTCGCAGGGAGGCGGCCGGCGGCCGGCAAAGCGTGCCCTGACGGCACGGCTGTCGGAACTCCGGGGGCGGCATGGGCTCTCCGTGCTGCCCTCGGTGCCGCCACTGCCTCCGCCTGGGCCGGATGAGATCACCGTCGCCTCCTACAACGTGCACAAATGCGTCGGGACCGACCGCCGCTTCGATCCGGGCCGCATTGCCCAGGTGATCGCCGAGATCCAGCCGGACATCCTCGCCGTGCAGGAGGCGGACCGCCGCTTCGGCCGCCGCACCGGCCTGCTCGACACCAGTGCGCTGCGGGAGAGCGGCCTCTCGCTGGTTCCGGTCTCCCGCCTGCCGGACGGGCATGGCTGGCATGGCAATGCCCTGCTGGTGCGGCGCGGCACGCCGCTGGAGGTGCAGCGCCTCGCCCTGCCCGGCGCCGAGCCGCGTGGCGCCGTCATCGCCGAGCTGGAGCTGCCCGCGGGCAAGCTGCGCATCGTCGCGGCGCATTTCGGCCTGCTCCGGCGCTGCCGGCTGCGCCAGGCCGCCACCATCCTGGAGGCGATCGGGCGCGGCGCCAGCATGCCGACCCTGATGCTCGGCGACCTCAACGAGTGGCGCCCCGGCCCGCGCTCCTCGCTGCGGCCGCTGGAGGCCCTGTTCGGCAGCGTGGCCTTCGGCCCGGCGAGCTTTCCCTCCCGCATGCCGGTCTTCGCGCTGGACCGCATCTTCGGCTGGCCCCGGGGCGTTGTCCGGGATGTGCAGGCCCATGACAGCTCCCTGGCGCGCGTCGCCTCCGACCATCTCCCGCTGAAGGCGCGGCTCTCGCTGGCAGCGGCGCATGAGGCGCCGCCTGGCGAGGTGGCGGCGGCGGCATGACCGGCACGCTACTCCGCCCCCGGCCCTATCCGGCCATCGTGGCAGGCGCTGCCCCGCCCCGCTCGGAGGTGGATGACGTGGTCGAAGCCCTTCTCCGTGGCCACGATACCGGCGTGGCCCTCCTGCCCTCGGGGCTGGAGGCCTTCATGGTGCGCGCCTTCAGCGCCCGTGCCGCTGGCCGTAGCCTGGACCTGCAATACTACCACTGGTCCGACGACATTACGGGGGGGCTGCTGGCACGCGAGGTATTGCGGGCCGCCGACCGCGGCGTGCGGGTGCGGATGCTGCTCGATGACAGCTACGCCCTCGGCGCCGACCGCCGCATCACCCTGCTGGCGGCGCATCCCTTGATCGAGGTGCGGCTGTTCAACACCGCCCGGCTGCGCTGGCTCGGCCAGTTCGGCATGGGGGTGGAGTTCGCCCTCGGCGGCTGGCACCTGAACCACCGGATGCACAACAAGAACTGGGTGGTGGACGGGCGGCTGGCGCTGGTTGGCGGCCGCAACATCGCCGACGCCTATTTCGACGGCGCGGGCGACTTCAATTTCCGCGACCTCGATCTGCTGATCGCCGGCGAGGCCAGCAGCCAGGCGCAGCGCGTCTTCGAGAGCTACTGGGTCAGCAGCCTGGCCCGGCCGATGGACCAGTTCCGCCAGGCCGCCGGCGTCAGCCCCGAGGCATTGCAGGCGTTCCGGGACGAACTGGAAAAGATTCCCGCCTCGCAGAAGGCGGAGTCCTATGCCGAGGCGCTGACCGCCACGCGGGCGCAGATGCTGGCGCAGGATTACCACCTCTTGCCGGCCGACGGCACGGTGCGCGTGCTGGCTGACCCGCCGGCCAAGGCGAAGGGCCGTAAGGTGCCGGGCATCATGGCTCCGGCGATCACCACCGCGCTGCGCGAGGCGCGGCAGGAGGCCGTGCTGATCTCGCCTTATTTCGTCCCCGGCCAGAGCGGCATGGCGGTGCTGGAGGAGATGGTGCGGCGCGGGGTGAAGATCCGCGTGGTGACCAATTCCCTCGCTGCGACGGATGTGGTGGCGGTGCACAGCGGCTATGCCCGCTACCGCCGCCGCCTGCTGAAGCTGGGCATTGAGCTTTATGAGCTGAAGCGCAGTGGCCGCAGCGGCAGGGGCGTCTTCGGCTCGCGCGGCGCCAGCCTGCACACCAAGGCCATCATGATCGACCGCGAGCTGGTCTTCGTCGGCACCTTCAACCTCGACCCGCGCTCGGCCAACCTCAACACCGAGATGGGCGCCTTCGCCCGCCATCCCGGCCTGGCGAAGCTGCTGGCCCGCGAATACAACCGCCTGACCGATCTCCACCGCAGCTACCGCCTCTCCCTGACGCCGCAGGGAAGGCTGCGCTGGACCGACGACCTGGGCAGCACGCGGCACGAGCCGGAAGCCTCCTGGGGGCGGCGCGCCATGGCGAACCTGGTGCGCTGCCTGCCGCTGGAAGCGCAGCTCTAAGCAAGATCGGGGGAAAGAATTCCCCCACGCCGCTAACTTTTCTCTCCGAGCTTTTTTTACTGACAAAAAGAAGATGGGGGCCTGGGGGAATTCCTTCCCCCAGCCTTTTTTCAACCTCCGCTCTCACGGATCACCGCATCGGCGCGCCGCTTCACCTCCGGCCGCAGCACGGTGCCGAGGCCCGGCGCCTCCGGCGCCTGCACCATGCCGGCCTTCAGCACCGGCAGCTCGGTCACCAGGTCCCGGTACCAGGTGGCGAGAGTAGCACGGACCACCTCCTGGAAGATCGCGGTCGGCGCGTGCAGGGCCAGGTGCAGCCCGGCCATCAGCGTCACCGGCCCGGTGCAGTCATGCGGCGCCAGGGGCTTGGCATACGCCTCGGCCAGGGCGGCGATCTTGCGGCCCTCGGTCAGCCCGCCGCACCAGGCGAGGTCGAGCATCACCACGTCGATCGCATCGGCCGCCAGCAGGGTGCGGAAGGGCACGGCGCCGCCCAGCGTCTCGCTGCCGCAGATCGGCGTGCGGGTCTGGCGGCGCAGGTCGGCGAGCGCCTGGGCGTCGTCCATCTTGCCGATCGGGTCCTCGGCCCAGAACACGCCGTAATCCTCCAGCGCGCGGCAGATGCGGATGGCGGCCTGGGTGCCCCAGAGGCTGTGCAACTCGGCCATTACCTCGATGCGCGTGCCGACGGCGGCGCGGATCTTGCGGAAGGGCTCCAGTCCGGCCTTGAGGTCCTCCAGGCTGATCATGTGGCCGCCGGTGGCGGGCGCGTAGATGTCGAAGGGCCAGATCTTCATGGCGGCATAGCCCTCCGAGAGCAGGCTCTCGGCCAGGGCGCCGGCATCGCGCATGAAGGCGACCTGGTCGTCATAGGGGCCGGCGGCCACATCTGCCGCGCCGATGTCGCGCCGTGCCGCCCCTTGCGTGTTGTAGGCATAGCCGGCGCAGGTGTTGTAGGCGCGGATCTCGCCGCGCACGGCGCCGCCCAGCGCCTCGTGCACGGGAATTCCGTGCCGCTGCCCGGCGAGGTCCCAGAGGGCGATGTCCACCGCGCTCGCCGCGCGCACCTCGGCGCTGGCGCTGTGGAAGCCGAGATAGGGCGTCATCAGCTGGCGCGAGACGGCCTCGATGCGGCGGGCGTCGCGGCCGATCAGCATCGGCGCCACCTGCTCGTGCAGCACCGCCTCCACCGCCTGGGCGCCACGGAAGCTCTCCCCGAGACCGGTCAGCCCCTCGTCGGTCTCGATCTCGACCCAGATCAGGTTCGGGCGGTCCGTGATGCGGATGGTGCGGAGGCGGGTGATACGGGACACGGGAACCTCACTCGGCACGGATGTTGTTGGCGCGGATAACCTGGCCCCAGCGGGCGGTCTCGCTCTTCACCTGCTCGCCCATGCGCTCGGGCGGGCCGCCTAGCGGCACCACGGCGGCCTCCTGCAGGCGCTGGCGCACGGTCGGGTCCTCCAACGCCTTGTTGAAGGCGGCGTTCAGCGCAGCGACCCGCTCCGGTGGCGTGCCAGCCGGCGCCAGAAAGCCGAACCAGCTATCGATGACGATGCCGGGAATGCCCTGCTCGGCGAAGGTGGGCACATCCGGCAGCTCCGGGATGCGCTCGGCCGAGACGGCGGCCACCGCCCGCACCGCCCCGGCACGGATATGCGGCAGGATGGAGGGCAGGTTGTCGAAGAAGACGTCGATGCGCCCGGCGATCAGGTCGGTGATGGCCGGCCCGCTGCCGCGATAGGGCACGTGCACCCATTTCAGGCCCAGCTTCTCCCGCAGCAGTTCCGGCGCCAGGTGGTTGGAGGCGCCGACGCCGGAGGAGCCGAAGCTCAGCCCGTCCGGCTTCCGCGCGAGTTCCAGCACCTCCTTCAGGTCCTTCGCCGGCAGGCCGGGCCGCACCGCCATGACGTTGCGCACCGCGCCGGTCAGGATCACCGGCGCAAAGTCGCGCGCCAGGTCATAACCGGGACTGGCGTAAAGCGAGGGGTTGGAGCCGCAGGTGCCAATGGTGCACTGGATCAGCGTGGTGCCGTCCGGCGTGGCGCGGGCAACCTCGGCGGTACCGATATTGCCGGCGGCGCCCGGGCGGTTCTCCACCACCACGCCTGCGGGAAGGGAGGGCATCGCGCCGTTGGCCAGCAGCCGGGCGACGATGTCGCTGGTGCCGCCGGGGGCGAAGGGCACGATGATGCGCACCGGCCGGTCCGGCACCTGCTGGGCGCCGGCAGCGGGCAGCCAGGTCATCAGCAGGGCCAGGGCGAGACCCCACGCGGCTCTTCTTTTCATGGCGATGTTTCCTCCTTCTCCGCGCGGCGGCCTGGGTGGGCATTGCGTCTGGTCTCTCGCCAGCCCTGCGAACGCCGCCCGCCTGCGGACCCGCGCAGCTTCAGGGGAGAGGCAGATTTGTCAAACAGATTTTCCTACCCAACGGCTTCCTGTTATTTCTTCGGGGATTTTCGTTGACAGATTTTACATGTTATCCAGCATGGGGGTCTCACAGCCAGTCCAGGAAGGGAAGGACGCCGCATGGCACGCACGGAGAAGGAGAAGATGCTGGCCGGCGAGCTGTACGACGCCGGGGATGCCGAGCTGCAGGCCGACATGATGGCGGCCCGGCAATGGATGGTGCGCTACAATGCCATGCTCGACCGCCCCGCCGCCGAGCGGCGCGCCGTCCTGGCGGAGCGGCTCGCTGCGGTCGGCGAGGGCGCGGTGATCCGGCCGCCCTTCCACTGCGACTATGGCTACAACATCAGTCTCGGCGCCGGCGTCTTCCTGAACTTCAACTGCGTGATCCTCGACGTCGTGCCGGTCACCATCGGCGACCGCACGCAGATCGGGCCAGGCGTGCAGATCCTGGCCGCGGACCATCCGCGCGACGCGGAAGGGCGGGCCTCCGGCCTGGAGTTCGGCCGGCCCATCCGTATCGGCCGCAACGTCTGGATCGGCGGCGGGGCCATCATCCTGCCCGGTGTGACCATCGGCGACGATGCCCTGATCGGCGCGGGCAGCGTGGTCACGCGCGATGTTCCCGCCGGGGCGACCGCCTTCGGCAATCCGGCGCGGCTGCGGGCCTGAGCGCGCGACCGCTCCGCCATGGGCCAGCACGACACCAGCCGCCCCCTGAGCGACGCCGTCCATGCCCGGCTGCTGGAGATGCTGGGCTCCGGGGAGTTCCCGCAGGGCGCCCGCCTGCCTGGCGAGCACGCGCTGGCCGGGCGCTTCGCCGTCTCCCGGCCGGTGTTGCGGCAGGCGCTGGCGCGGCTGCAGGCCGAAGGGCGGATCGAGACGCGCAAGGGCTCCGGCACCTTCGTCCGGGAGGCCGCGGCATCGCCACCGCTCAGCCTCGCCTACGAACCGTTGAGCAGCATCCCCGATGTGCGCAGCTTCCTGGAGTTCCGCTGCGGCCTGGAGAGCGAGATGGCCGCCCGCGCCGCGGCCTATGCCGGTCCCGCCACCCGCGCCGCGCTGCGCCGGGCGGCGCAGGCGCTGGAGGCGGAGGCCGCGGCGGGGCGGCCCGCCATCGAGGAGGACATCGCCTTCCACCTCGCCATCGCGCGGGCCAGCGGCAACCGGTTCTTCGTGGCCACGCTCGCGGCGCTGGCCGAGCAGATGCGCTTCAGCATCCGCCTCACCCGCGAGCTTTGCACCCTCCCCTCCGCCGCGCGCTTCGCCGAGATGCAGGCCGAGCACGACCGCATCCTCGCCGCCATCGAGTCAGGCGATGCGGCGGCAGCCCATTCGGCGATGGCGGCGCATCTGCGGGGCGGCATCCGCCGGCTGTTTGGCCAGGCCAATTGAGCCGCGCACCCTTCACGTCCTGGCTGCCACGTGGTTCCGTTCGCTCCCGGATCTGAAGCGGAGAAAGAGTCCCGATGAGCGAAGCCCCGGAAAACGTCGTGCGCTGGGAGCGGCTGACCGCCCCCGAGCTGCGCGCCCTGGCGGAGCGTGACGCGCTGGTGGTGCTGCCGGTCGCCTCGCTGGAGCAGCACGGGCCGCATCTGCCGGTCTGGACCGACAGCATGATCGGCCATGCCTGCTGCATCCGCGCGGCGCAGAAGGCCGCCGACCTGCCGGCCGTGGTGCTGCCGCCGATGTGGCAGGGCATGTCGGAGCACCACCTGCCCTATGGCGGCACCATCACGCTGGACTACGCCACCTTCCGCGCCGTGCTCACCTGCGTCTGCCGTTCGATCAAGGCGCAGGGCTTCCGCAAGCTGTTCCTGGTGAACAGCCATGGCGGCAACATCGACCCGCTGGCGGTGGCCGCGCGCGAGCTGTGCCTGGAATTCGACATGCCGGTGGTGGCCACCACCGTTTTCCATGTCGCCGGCCCGAAGCTGGGCGAGTTGCTCGACACCCAGCCCGGCGTGCAGCACGCCTGCGAGGCGGAGACCAGCTTCTGGCTGGCCCTGGACCCCGGGCAGGTGCGGCAGGACAAGGTGGCCGGCGCCCTCTCCGACCCCTCGACCACCCGCTCCGGCCCCTTCCAGCGCTTCTGGTCCTTCGCCGAGCGCGCGCCGGGCACCGGCGTCATGGGCGACCCGCGCGCCGCCACGGCGGAGAAGGGCGAGAAGCTGCTGGAGGTGGTTTCCGATGCGCTGGCCGAGGCGATGCGCGACCCGGTGCTGTGGCGGGCACCGCATGACGTCTGGAAGGGCGCGAAGTAACAAGGCTGGGGGAATGAATTCCCCCAGAACCCCCTTCTTTTTTCTTCGAGTTTCCAGCGCTCGCGGCAAGCACCACCAGAACTGGCCGCCAGGCAAGAAGTGCAGGAGGTTCGGGCAAGCTGGGCAACCAGCCGCGGCGCGCCGGGCCGTGACCATCAGCACCGAGGCAGCCTCAATGCCGCCGCGCAGGGGCTTTCCCCGCTTCAGCCCTTCCGCTCCCAGCCACGCGGCCCCTGCTGCCAGTATGTCAAGCTGTGCCCCGCCGCCTTCGCCGCCGACCAGCGCCGGCGCGCCGCCGCGACGGCCGCCTCGTCCTGCCCGTCGAACAGGTCGAGCACGCGGTCGTACTCGGCGAGGCGGGCGCTGTCGGCACCGTCCACCAGGAAGAGGAAGCGGGCGCCGTTCGGCGCCTCGTCCTCGGTGGTGAGCCAGATCGGCTGCAGTTCGGGATGGCCGATGCTCTGCGCCGAGCCATGCGGCAGCCAGTCCGGGTCACCGGACAGCCAGAGGGAGGCGTCCAGACTGGCCAGCCGCGCCGGATCGCCCACCCGTACCACCGCGCGCCCGCCCTGCCCCAGCACGCGGCCAAGCAGCTTCGGCAGTGCCTGCTCCATCGGCGTGCGGGTCAGGTGGTAGAAGCCGATCTCGCTCACGATGCCTCCGCTGCGGGCCGCGCGCCCGGGTTCTCGTCGCGGTTCATGTCCGGTGCGGGTCCTCGAAGCGGCTGGCCACCAGCGCGTCCAGCAGCCGCACGCCGAAGCCGCCCGGGATGGGCGCGGCGCCGGGTGGCCGGTCCGCAGGCTCGTCCACCATCCCCGCCATGTCCAGATGCGCCCAGGCCGGCGGGGTCTCGCCCAGGAACTCGCGCAGGAAGGCGGCGGCATGGCAGGCATCGGGCTGGTGGCGGCCCGTGGTGCATTGCCTGATGTCGGCCATCTCGCTCTCCAGGTCGCGCCGGTGGCCCTCGCCGATCGGCAGCGGCCAGAGGCACTCGCCCACCGCTTCCCCCGCCGCGCAGAGCGCCGCCGCCAAGGGTGGGTCATTGCCGAACAGTCCGGCGCGATGATGGCCGAGCGCGGTAATTACCGCGCCCGTCAGCGTGGCAATGTCCACCACCGCCTCTGGACGGAAGGCGCGCACCGCATAGGTCAGCGCATCGGCCAGGACGAGGCGGCCTTCGGCATCGGTGTCCACCACCTCGACCGTCTGGCCGGAAAGGGTGGTGATGACATCGCCGGGCCGGTAAGCGGTGCCGCCGATGGCGTTCTCGGCCAGCGGCAGCACGGCGGCCACCGGGGCGGGGCTGTCGCGCAGGGCGAGCGCCAGCATCGCCCCGGCGCAGGCGGCGGCGCCGGCCATGTCGGTGCGCATCGCCTCCATCCCCTCGGCGGGCTTGAGGCAGAGGCCGCCGGTGTCGAAGGTGATGCCTTTGCCCACCAGCACCAGAGGCGGCACCGCGATGCGTCCGCGCCAGCGCAGCACCACCAGGCGCGGCGGGTTGACCGAGCCTTCTCCCACCGCCAGCAGCGCGCCGAAACCCGCCGCCCGCAGCCGCCGGCGCCCGAGCACATGCACCGCGATGCCAAGCTTCTCCAGCCGCCGCAGCCGCTTCGCGAAGGTCTTCGGGGTCAGCGCGTTGCCAGGGGCGGCGGTCAGCCGGCGGGCCAGCGCCACGCCCTTCAGCACCGCCCGCGCGTCGCGGCAGAGCAAAACCAGCGCCGCCGCCTCGCCATCATGCCAGATGTCCAGCCGGAAGCCCGGCGGCGCCCGCAACAGGGCGCCGAGCGCCATCGCCACCGCCTCCCTCGGGCGCAGGGCGCGGGCATCCAGCACGGCGCGGCGGGTTCCCTCGGGCAGCACCGCCATGCCGGCGGCGCCGGCCTTTTCCCAATCCGGTCCGGGCGCGATCGCCATCCCCTCGCGCCAGCGCGCCGTGCCGGGGGTGAAGGGCATGTCCGGCAAAGGCGCCGGATCGCCGGCCCGCCAGGGCAGCAGCCGCGGGCGCGCCGCGGCCTTCGGGCCGAGATGGGTTCGCAGGCGCAGGCGCATCGCTCAGCCCCCGACCAGAGGGCGCTGCCCCCCGGGAGGCTTCGCCATGCCGTCAGCCCTCGTAGTGTTCGGCCACCAGACGGTCGAGCAGCCGCACGCCGAAGGCGGTGGCACCCTTCGGAACTGTGGCGCTGTCCTTGGTGGCCCAGGCGGTGCCGGCGATGTCGAGATGCGCCCAGGGCATCGGCCCCTCGCGCGTGTCGATGAAGCGCTGGATGAACTGCGCCGCCGTCACCGAGCCGCCGGGACGGCCGCCCACATTCTTCATGTCGGCGATGTCGGACTTCAGCGCCTTGTCATAGGCCTCGCCCAGCGGCATCCGCCACAGCCCCTCGCCCACCGCCGTGCCGGCGGCGGCCAGCTTCTGCGCGAGGTCGTCGTCGTTGCTGAACAGGCCGGCATGCTCGTGCCCGAGCGCGATGATGATGGCGCCGGTCAGCGTCGCCAGGTCCACCATGAAGCGCGGCTTGAAGCGCTCCCGCGCGTACCAGAGCACGTCGGCCAGGACGAGGCGCCCCTCGGCGTCGGTGTTGATGACCTCGACGGTCTGGCCGGAGAGCGACTTCACCACGTCGCCCGGCCGCTGCGCGGTGCCGGAGGGCATGTTCTCCACCAGCCCGACCAGCCCGACCGCGTCCACCTTCGCCTTGCGCCCGGCCAGCGCCGCCATGGCGCCGATAACGGCTCCGGCGCCGGCCATGTCGAACTTCATATCCTCCATGCCGGCGGCCGGCTTGATCGAGATGCCGCCGGTGTCAAAGGTCACGCCCTTGCCGATGAAGGCGACCGGCGCCGCCTTGCCATCGCCCTTGCCGCCCTTGCTCGCGCCCTTCCACTGCATGACGACCACACGCGGCTCCCGCGCACTGCCCTGCGCCACGCCGAGCAGTGCGCCGAAGCCAAGCTCCTTCAGTTCCTTCGGGCCGAGGATCTCGACCTCGACCCCAAGCTTCTCCAGTTTCCGGCAGCGCTCGGCCATCTCCTCGGGGAACAGCACGTTGGGCGGCTCGCTGACCAGGTCGCGCGCCAGGAACACGCCATCCGCCACCGCCGAGAGCGGCGCATGCGCGGCGCGGGCCGCCTCCGGCTCGGCGCTCGCCACGGTCAGGCGCACCAGCTTCGGCTTGTCCTCCGCGCTCTCCTTGGTGCGGTACTTGTCGAAGCGGTAGCTGCGCAGCCGGGCACCGAAGGCCAGCGTCGCCGCCAGCGCGGCGTTCAGCCCCTCGGCGGCGACCATCGCCTCCGGCTCGCCGGAGATCAGCGGCCAGGCGGCGCCGCCCGCCGCCTCGGCGCCCCGCTCGTCCGGCACGGCACCGAGGCCGACCGCGACGACTCGCGAGAGATGCCCGCCCGGCGCCCAGAGCGTGCAGCTCTGCCCCTTCTTGCCCTTGAAGCCGGCCGCCTCCAGCCCGCGCGCGATGGCGCCGCCGGTCGCCTCGTCCGCCTCCTTCGCCAGGCCGGAGAGGGTGAAGCCCTCGGCCAGAGGCAGCACCAGCGCACCAGCGCGGGGCAGGGTCGGCTTGACGAAGAGAATGTCAGGCATGTCAGCTTCCATGCGCGGTTCCGGATGGCAAAACGATACCACCCTGCCGCCTGGGCGCCAGGGGCAGCCCACGGAAGCGTGCAAAGGGGGGAGAACGAGGGTGCGTTCTCAAATTCCTGGCTGAAGCAGGGTTGGGGGAGTGAACTCCCCCAAACCCCTTCCTTTTTCTGCCAGTTTTCGGCTCCGCCTCGGGCGAGGGTATGGCCTGCCCCCCTTTACGGCGGCAGTCGCTGAGGCGGCTTTTGCGTCGGCGTGAGCGCGTGCCGCCCGCGCGGCGAAACTGACAAAAAGAAGAAGAGGCAGCGGGGGAGAATTCATTCTCCCCCGCTGCCTCTTGTCTTCTGTCAGTTTGCTGCACTGGCAGCGACTGCGGCGGGCGAGATCTCGTCCTCCCGGACTTTTCTTCGCCCGCACATCCGAGGATGAGTCCGGGTTCCGACTGGAGGCATTGCCTTCGCCCTCCCCCTCCGCCGCACTCCGGGAAAGACGGTTGCGGTCTACTCACGCCCGGCCGGCTCTGCCATCCTGCGGCCCAAGGAAAACCGTAGGGAGGGACCAAGCGTGGCGATGCAGGGTCGTTTTGAAGGGCGCACCGCCATCGTGACCGGGGCTGCCTCCGGCATCGGGTTGGACGTGGCCACCCGGCTGGCGGCGGAAGGTGCCAAGGTCAGCCTCTGGGACCTGAACGCGGAGGCCCTGGCGGCCGCGAAGGCCGCGAGCGGCGGCGCCGATACCCAGGTGCTGGACATCGCCGATGCCGCGCAGGTGGAGCGCGCCATGGCGACGAGCCTGGAGGCACTGGGCGGCCGGCTCGACGTGCTGGTGGCCAGCGCCGGCATCACCGGCCCCAACGCCACCGTGCGGGACTATCCCACCGAGGCCTGGCAGCGGGTGATCGACGTCAACCTGAACGGCCTGTTCTACTGCAACCGCGCCGCCGTGCCCGCGATGGAGCGCAACGGCTACGGGCGGATCGTCAACGTTGCCTCGGTCGCCGGCAAGGAAGGCAACCCGAACGCCGCCGCCTACAGCGCCTCGAAGGCGGGCGTGATCGGCTTCACCAAGTCGCTCGGCAAGGAACTGGCCCGCACGGAGATCCGGGTGAACTGCGTCACCCCCGCCGCCGTGCGGACGCCGATCTTCGACCAGATGACGCAACAGCACATCGACTTCATGCTGTCCAAGATCCCGATCGGTCGCTTCGGTGCCCTGGAGGAGGTGACCGCGCTCATCTGCTGGCTGGCCAGCGCGGAGTGTTCCTTCAGCACGGGCGCGGTGTTCGACGTCTCCGGTGGCCGCGCCACCTACTGACAGAAAAAAGATGGGTCGAACCTATAGGTTTGACCGGGGGAATTCCTTCCCCCGACCTTTTCTCTTTCAGCCGCGCGCCAGGACGATCCGCGCCATCCGGTCGAATTCCGGCACGCTGAGGGTTTCCGCCCGCCGCGTGCCCTCGATCCCGGCCTCCTCAAGCAGTGCCTCCGCGCCGCCAAGCGACTTCAGGCTGGAGCGCAGCATCTTGCGCCGCTGCCCGAAGGCGGCGGCGGTGACGCGTTCCAACGCCGCCATCAAGGCCGGGTCCGGCGCCTCCGGGTGCGGCACGAGATGGACAATGGCGGACCACACCTTGGGCGGCGGGCTGAAGGCGCCGGGCGGCAGGCGCAGCGCCATCCGGCAGGCGCAGCGCCACTGGGAGAGCACGGCGAGGCGCCCGTAATGCTCCGTGTCGGGGGCGGCGACGATACGCTCGGCCACCTCCTGCTGGAACATCAGCGTCAGGCTCTCGAACCGCGCCGCCTCCCGCAGCCAGCCGATCAGCAGCGGCGTGCCCACGTTGTAGGGCAGGTTCGCCACCACCTTGCGCGGCGCCGGCAGCAGGCTTTCCGTCTCGATCCGCAGCGCGTCGCCCTCGACGATGCGCAGCCGGCCGGGATAGGCGCCGGCCAGCTCCTCCAGCACGGCGATGGCGCGGCGGTCCAGCTCCACCGCCACCACCTCGGTGGCGGGGCTGTCGAGCAGCGCCCGGGTCAGGCCGCCCGGGCCGGGGCCGACCTCCAGCACGTGCCGCCCCTCCAACGGCGCAGCGAGCGCGGCGATGCGGGCGCAGAGCGTGGCATCCAGCAGGAAGTGCTGGCCGAGCGCCTTGCGCGCGGCCAGCCCATGCTTCGCGATGGTCTCGGCGAGCGAGGGAAGCGGCGGGGCGATGACCGGATCAGCTCCGCATGTCGATCTGCGCGCGGCGGCGCAGGTCGCGCTGCAGCTGGCGCGAGGTCAGCTCGATGCGGTCGCGCAGGATCTGCAGCCGCGCCTGGTCCGGCGTCAGCTCGGCGAGGTTGCGCGTCTCCTTCGAGCAGACGGCGATCACCAGCACTCCCTCAGGCGTGATCAGCGGCTGGCTCGCACGGCCGACCGGCAGGCTGGCGACGATGTTGCGCAGCGGCGGCGGCTGCAGCGACTCCAGGCGCAGCTCCCCGCCCGGATCGGCCGGACGGTCGGAGCCACGGGCGGCGGCCTCGACGGTGGAGCAGGCCTTGCCCTCCAGCGCGCGGGCGCGCTCGACCGCCTGCACCTGCTGCTGCGTCGGCGCCTGCGGGTCCAATGCGCCGGAGAAGGGGAAGAAGGCCTGCCGGATCGTGACCATGGTGGCCAGGTCCCGCCCCGTCTCCCGCTTCTGGCGCAGCGCGACGATCTGGAAGCCGCCGGGCACCCGGACCGGGTTGGCGATGGCGCCCACCGGCATCCGCTTCAGCAGGTCGGCCACCGCGGGGTCGAACTCGTCCGCGCGGGCCCAGCCCATGTCGCCGCCCTGCAGGGCGCTCTGGCTCTGGCTGAACTGTGTGGCGGCGGCGGGGAATGGAACGCCGGAGCGGAGCTGGCCGGTGACGTCGTCCACGAAGCGGCGCACCTCCGGCTCGGTGACCGGGTCATCCACCGGGATGAAGATTTCGGAGACCAGGTATTCCGGCTCGCCGGTGCGGGCCTTGCGGGCGGCCATATACTCCTCGACGCGCGCCGGCTCGATCTGCGCCTGCGGCCCGAGCTGCTGCCGCACCAGGCGCGACCAGCCGATCTGCGTGCGGATCTGGTCGTAGAGCGCGCGCGGCTCGACGCCGGCGGCACGGAGCTGCGCCGCCAAGCCGCCGGAAGGCATGCCATTGCGCTGCTCGATCTCGCCCACCGCGGCGGCGATGTCCGCATCCGAGACGGGGACGCGCCGCCGTTGCACCTCCTGCATGCGCAGCCGCTCGTCCACCAGCAGGCGGGTCACCTGCGGGCGCAGCCGCTGCACCACTTCGGGCGCGGCCCGCATGCCGGCGTTCAGCGCGAAGAGGCGGGCGCGCTCCGTCACCTCGTTGGCGGTGACGATGTCGCCATTGATCACGGCGACGATGTGGTTGCTGTCGTCCACGCCCGCCGCCCGGCCCGGCGCCTGGGCGGGCGCGGCCATGGCTGCCGGCAGGCCGAGCGGCAAGGTCAGGGGCAGCGCGAGGGCCAGGGCACGGGCCAGCCGGACCGGACGCGGGGCGCGGAGGGGGGCGGAGGCGAGTCGCATGGCGGGTTTCCTAGGCCGTGCGGCGCGACGCCGCCAGCCCCAATTGCGCGGGGTGAGGCACCCCGCCGTCAGATGGCCCGGAAGCCGAAGTCGCCCACCGTCTTGAAGGAGAGCCGGAACAGCAGGACCGTGTCCGAGGTGTAGTAGGACGAGGCGCTGGTCGGGTCTGCATAGGTGCGGGCGAAGCGGGTGTCGAAGACCAGGCACTCGTCCTCATAGGTGAGGCTGACCCCGGCAGCGACGGCGCGGTTCAGCTCCAGGTCGTAGCGGCCGAAGGCGCCGGCCCGCCAGTAGCGGGTGATCTGGCCGCTGACGGCGCCACCCACC
The DNA here is from genome assembly GCA_035556695.1 of Roseomonas sp. GTDB lineage: Bacteria > Pseudomonadota > Alphaproteobacteria > Acetobacterales > Acetobacteraceae > Pseudoroseomonas. The sequence goes on along the minus strand of DATMFR010000010.1, from coordinate 124,847 downwards.
TCCCGCCGCTCCTGCTGGGTGGTCAGCGCGGCGGAGGGAACGGTGTAGAGATAGCTGGCGCTGACGCTGCCCCGGCCGAAGCTGACCCGCCCCTGCGTCTCGATCAGCCGTGGGGTCAGCCCGTCCTTGTCGAGCCTCGTACGGGCCACCAGGCTGAGCCAGGGCACCGGCGAGAGCCGCACCCGCCCGACCCAGTCGGAAGCCTTGTCCTCCAGCCCGGAGCCTTGCTCGAACACTTCCTCGCGGCTGGCCCGGTAGGAGCGGCCGACCAGCCCTTCGAGCTGGCCGCCATTGGGGAAGAACCAGGCGCCGCGCAAAGCCGCGTCCACCCGCGTGCCGCCTTCCTGCCGGTCGCGACCGGGAAAGCGGTTCAGGTCGAACAGGTTGGCGTCGGTGAACTCGAACTCCAGGCTGTCCTCGTTCGGGATCAGCGTCTGCCGGCCCATCGAGGGGCCGGTGACGACCTGCAGGCGCGGCTCGATCAGCTGGCTGCCGTACTCGCCGGCGCTGCGTAGCAGCGGCAGGCGCCAATCCAGGCCCAGCCGGACATTGCCGTGCCCATCCTCGACCGAGCTCTGGCTGGCGAAATTGGGCGCCAGATTGAGGTCGTCGGCCCAGTAGCCCATGCCGTCGGCCTGCATGCGCAGGGTCCAGACCTGCCCCCAGCGATCCACCCGCGGCAGTTCGTAGCGCAGGCGGGAGGCCACGCGACGGGTGTCCGTGCCCTCGCTGCGCGAGAGGGCGAAGGCGCTGGCATCCATGGTGAAGTAGCCACCGAGCCCATCGCGCCCGAAATAGTGGTCGGCGAACAGGTTGGGCAACACCAGCGGGATCTGCGCGGTGTCGTCGATCTCGGACAGGCCCTGGTAGCCGCGCGCGTCGATCCGGGCATAGGTCTCGTCGCCCCAGAAGCCCTCGGCGTAGATGTCGGAGGCCAGGGAGCGCTGGGTCGGGTAGCGCCAGGCGCGCAGATAGGCCTCGCTGCTGGCGCGGTTGAAACTGAAGCCGGTGCGCCAGTGCTCGTCGAGCGCGAACTGGCCGCGGCTGAAGATATGCGCGCCCAGCCCCTCCTCGTCCTTGGCGCCGTCACGCTGGCCGAAGGAGCCGGAGGCCGCGATCTCGCCGGCGTTGAAGCGGCGGCGATAGGCCCAGCCCAGCCCCGGGTCCTGCTTGGTGGAGAGGGTGGGCGAGAGGGTCAGGTCCTGGCTCGGGTCGATCGCCCAGTAGTAGGGCGTGGTCACGAAGCCGCCGAGGAAACTGGAGGTGCCGAGCGTCGGCGTCAGGAAGCCGGAGGAGCGCGGCGCCGAGGGGTCGGGATGCGAGAGATAGGGCGTGTAGAGCACCGGCACGCCATCCATCAGCAGCGTGGCGTCGCGGTAGCGCAGCCGCTTCTCTTCCTGGTCGTGCGTGGCGTAGCGGGCGCGCAGCTCCCAGAGCGGCGGCGCGGTCGGGTCCTCGGCGCAGAGGTCGCAGGAGGAGTAGAGCACCCGCGAGAGGTCGAGGATCGAGCCGCCGGTGCGGCGGGCGCCGTTGGCCACCAGCCGGCCGTTCTGCGCCAGCCGGGCGGAGAGGCCTTCCAGCACGCCGTCGCGCAGGTTGCCGGTCAGCTCGGCGCGGTCGGCGAAGAGCACCTGCCCGTCCGGCTGCAGCAGCTGGACATGCCCCTCGGCGGTGGCGATGCCGGTGTTGCGGTCGAAGGTGAAGCGATCCGCGCGCAGGATGCGCTCGTTCTGCCAGGCCTCCACCGCGCCGGTGGCGATGACGAGGTTGCGCTCGCGGTCATACTCCACCGACTCGGCGGTGAAGGTGACAGGGGCGTTGTTGCCGCCTTGCTGCGGCGTGGCGGCCGCGCCTGCCGCCGGAGTCGCGGCGGGCTGCGCTGGCGGCATGGCGGGCGGAGTCGCGGCGGAGGGCTGCGCCGAGGCGCCGCTGAGGGGCTGCGTCACGCCAGGGCTGGCCGGCGCCATCACCGAGAGCAGCGCGGCACTGCCCAGCAGCGCGGCGCGCCAGCCGCATGGCCGCGGCCACCGCCCGGCCTTCCTGTTCCCCGCCGGGCTTGCTCCGGCATCGCGCATGGCTCGGTCCATGCCGCCTGCATAGCCGCTTCGCCGGGCGGCGGCGAGAGGGCTTAGCCAGGGCTGCGCGTGTCAGCCATCCTCCACGTAGAGCAGCAGGGTCAGCGCCAGCAGCAGCCCGGCCACCGAGGGTGCCCAGGCGGCCAGCACCACCGGCAGGGTGCCGGCCTGGCCGAACTCCTCCACCACCTTGTCCAGCAGGAAGAGCATGAAGCCGGAAGCGACGCCAGCGCCCATCATCTGCGCCACGCCGCCGCGCCGGGAATGGCGCATGGAGAAGCCGGCCGCGAGCAGCGCCATCGCCGCCGCCAGCAGCGGCAGCGAGAGCAGCGACTGGAACTGCAGCCGGTGCCGCATGGCCGAGAAGCCGGAGCTTTCCAGCACCTTGATGAAGTCCGGCAGCGCCCAGAAGGAGAGCGTGTCAGGGCTGGCGAAGCTCTCCTCGATGCGGTCGGGCGTCAGGGAAGTCGGCACGCGCAGCGTCTCGGGCGGCGAGGGCAGGCGGTTGGCGCCGAAAGTCACGGCGTCCTGCAGCGTCCAGGCGCCCGGCACCAGCCGGGCCTGCGGCGCCTCCACCCGCGCCAGCGGCCGGTCATCGGTGGAGAGCCGCCAGAGCGAGACGTCGCGCAGCACGAAGCCCTGCGGACCGGCCTCCGGCACCCCGGCCATGATCGCCACGCCGCCGGGTTCCAGGGTGGTATCGGCCTGCCGCAGCCAGAGCCGCCCGCCCGCCAGGGTGCTGAGGCCGGCGGCGTTGCGAAGGTAGGTGGCATCCAGCCGCTCGGCGCGGGAGAGCATGGCGGCGGAGAGCGGCGAGATCGCCGTGGTGGCCAGCCCGCCCAGGCAGACGGCGACAACGACCGGGCCCAGCAGGAAGCTCCAGGCCGAGATTCCGGCGGCGCGCGCCACCACCAGCTCCGAGGCGCGCGAGAGGCGCCAGAAGGCCAGGATGCCGCCCAGCAGGATGGCGAAGGGCAGGATCTGCATGATCATGAAGGGCAGCCGCAGCGAGGCGATGGAGGCGACCAGCAGAAAGCCCGCATCGGCCCGCGTGGCGGCGCGGCGCAGCAGCTCGATGAAGTCGAACAGCGCCACCAGCGCGGTGAGCGCCGCCGTCATGGCCAGCACCATGCCGGCGAAGCGCCGGGCGATGTAGAGCGAGAGCGTGGGAGAGAAGGCCGGCATCGGCTCAGCCCTCCGCCGCGCCGGGGCGGCGGCGCGGCAGGCCGGGGCTGCCCGAGAGCACCCAGGCCGAGATCACCGCCGGGCCGATGGCGTGCAGCCAGATCAGCGGGATGAAATGGTTGTCGCGCGCCGCCAGGTTGCCGATGGAGAGGCCGATCGCCAGCAGCGTCACCACCAGCCCGACGCCGATCACCGCCGGGCGCCAGTCGCCATAGCGGCGGAAACCGCTGGCCAGCGCCGTGGCCAGGCCCACCATGGCGAAGGAAAGCGCCGTGAAGGGCGAGGCAAGGCGCTGGTGCCCCTCGGCGCGGAACTTGCGGATGTCGCGCTCCGGCAGGTTCTCCGCCGGGTCGGGGTGCAGCAGCTCGGAGACGAAGCGCTCCCGCGAATCGCGGTTGCGCACCGCCTCGGGCGTGGAGCGGGAGGTGGTGGCGAGGTCCAGGCTGTTCTCGGCGAAGGACAGGGTCGAGAGGCGCGGCCCATGCGTGGCGGTGGCGGGCTCAAGCTGCTGGCGCACGCCGTTCAGCAGCACCACGCGCGGGCCGTTGGCGGTGGAGACCAGCCGCCCCTCCTCCGCCATGATGGTCACCGGCGTGCCCGGCTCGCGCGTGTCGTGCACCAGGATGCCGCGCAGCGTGCCGTCCGGGTTGCGGCGGCGGGCATAGACCGTCAGGTCGTCGCCCAGGCTGCTGAACACGCCCTCCTGCAGCAGGATCGCCGCCATCTCGTTGCGGATCTCGTATTGCCAGGTGCGAAAGGCAGTGTGGCTCACCGGCACCAGCCAGAGCTGCAGCGCGAGCCCCGCCGCGGTGGCGAGGCCGGCCAGCAGCAGCGCCGGACGGGAGAGCCGCCAGTCCGACAGGCCGGTGGCGCGCATCACCACCAGCTCGCGGTCGGCATTCAGCCGCACATAGGTGAACAGCGTGACGATGAAGGTGGTGATCGGCAGGATCACCGCGAAGAAGCTCGGCAGCAGCAGCCCGGTCAGCTCGATGAAGACGGCGAGCGAAAGGCCCCGGTCCAGCACCAGCTCGATGAAGCGCAGGCTCTGGGTCAGCCAGATCAGGGCGGCCAGCCCCACGGTGACGGCCAGCAGCGCAATGCCAAGCTGGCGGAAGAGATAGCGGTCGAGACGGGTCATGCGGGCGGGAATTACCTCTGGCGGGCAGGCCCAGGATGTAGGCCCCCCTGGCGCGGGCCGCCACCCCGCCGGGTAGAGGAAGGCCGGGGGAAAGAGTTCCCCCAGACCTCCTTTTGTCTGTCAGAGAGGAGATGGGGGTTCAGGGGAATTCCTTCCCCCGACCTTCTACTCGCCGAGGAAGGCGCGCAGCACCGGGGCAGGCACGATGCGGGTATGCACCTGGCCCGCGATCTCCTCGCGATGGCTGACCAGCCCCATCAGGCAGGAGCGCCGCGCGTCGATCACCGCGCCGCCCGATTCGCCCGGCTCCAGCCGCAGCGAGAGCTCGGCATAGCCGCCGTGCAGCGGGTCGGACTCCCGCATCAGCGCCGTGATCGCGTCACTGGTGTCGCGGCGTGGCGTCACCACCCGCACCCGCTCGCCGGGGCGCGGGCCGTCCGGGCAGAGGTGCAGAGCCGGCAAGCCGGGCGGCGGGGCCGCCACGCGCACCAGCGCCACGTCCCGCCCGCCGACATAGAAGGTGCCAAGCCCGGCCTGCAGGTCGGCCTGGCCGCTGCGCAGCAGCTCGGCGGGCAGGTCGTGGCTGCCAAGGCGGATCCAGGGCGGCGCGGCGCCGCCGGCGCAGCCATGCAGCAGCGGCTGGGTGCCGTCCACCAGATGCGCTGCCGTCAGGAAGCGCCGCTGCCCGATATAGACGGCGGCACCGGCCGCAATGCAGTCCGGCGCCAGGCCGGCGCGCAGCCCGGCCAGCCCGATACGCTGCGGCGGTGGCGCCGCGCAGGCCGCCGCCAGAAGCAGCGCCGGCAGGGCGAGAAGAAGCCAGGGCAGCCGGCGAGCGGGAAGGCGCATGAGGAAACCGCCTGCAAGACCCGCGCGGCGGCGGGCGAAGCGTCAGCATGGCGCGGCCGCCATGCCGCGCCCAGACCTTCACGGCACTTTGAGGAAGAAGCTCTTGGCCCGCGCCTCCCGCCCGCGCAGCAGGCTGGTGCGGATCTGCCGCACCGTGCGCTGGCCGACATTGCGCTCGTAATAGCTTTCGTCGTCCGGCAGGCGATCCATCAGTACCCGCCAGATCTCCTCGATGTCGGCGCGGGTCGCCAGCCGATCCGGGTTGAACAGGCGTTTGCGCATCTCAGCGAGATGCGGCTCCAGTTGCTCCTGCCGGATGCGCGCGTGATGGGCGCGCTTGGCCTGGATGAACGCCTCAAGCTGCGGGGCCGTCAGTCGCGGCGGCTCCGGCGGCAGCATGGTCGCGACCTCCGTGCCCTCGAAGCCGTGCCGCGCGAAGCTCGCCGCGCTGAAGGATTGCCCCTGCTTACCGATGTAGCGGGCATAGCAGACATCGGTGTTGACGCGGGCGAAGCCGAGATCGGCGCAGGCCATGGTCTTGGAGACGTCCTGCGAGGACTGGGTGCTGGCCACCGCCTTGTCCAGATAGACCTCGACCAGCCGCAGATGCGGGCGCGCCTGGTAGTCACTCTCCCGCCAGATCTGCCGGAAGGGGGCGAGCCAGGGCTGCATCGCCTTCCAGCAGCGCCGCGTCAGGCCGAAGCCCCAGTGGTGTTCCAGCGGGATGAAGCCGGGCCGGCGTGGGTCGCCAGGGGCACGGTGATTGCCATAGGCGGCGAAGTAGCCGAGTTGCGGATGCGCCGGCACCTGCGCGCGGATCGCCTCCAGCATGGCGAGGTAGCAGGGGCCGAGTTCGAGGTCCTCCTCGAAGAAATAGCCCACCTCGGCCTTCAGCGTCTCGAAGACCAGCGATTCGCCGCGCTGCAGGTTCAGCGCGATGCCGAGATTCTCCGGCGCCGCATGCACCTGGCCGCGCGGGAAGATCCGGCGGAAGGCGGCGATATTGGCCTCGATCGCCGCGTCCTCGGCGAAGCGCACGGCGGAGCGGGGCGAGACGGCGCCATCCTGCAGCAGGTGCACCTGCGTCTCGTCGAGGGTCACGCCCTGCTGCGCCCGCAGCGAAAGGCACAGGCGCTCCAGATAGTCCGGCCGGTTGAAGGCATAGATGACGATCGGCGTCGTCACTGGCGGCGATGGTTCCATCGGCGGTGCGGAGGTGCCCCCCTGCTCGTCAACCCCGGCGATATCCCTCGGGGCGGCGGCGCGTCAAGCCGTCGGCCGCGGCGCCGCGGCGCGGGTCAGCCGGTCATTGATCGCGGCGCCCAGCCCCTCGGGCGGCACCGGCATGGCGGCGATGCCGGACAGGCCGAGGCGGCGCCCCTCCTCGTCCAGCCAGCGCAGCCCGGCGAAGAGGCGGGCGGCCGCCTCCACCGGCTCGCGCCCCGCGCTGAGCTGCCAAACGGCGCCGGCGCCTGGCAGCGGCGGCCCGAAGGCCAGCAGCGCCTCCTCCGGCCCCACCGAGCTGGCGTCCAACCGCACCGGCAGGCCCGGGGCATAATGGGAGGACATCATGCCCGGCGCCTTCAGCCCGCCCTCGCCTTCCGCCACCGCGCCCGGCCGGCCGATCGGGCCGAGCAGCGCCGCCAGCGCCTCCTCCGGCACGCCGCCGGGGCGCAGCAGCACGGGCTGTGGGCCAGTGAGGTCGAGCACCGTGCTCTCCAGCCCCACCGGGCAGGCGCCGCCGTCGAGCACCGCGTCGATCCGCCCCTCCAGCCCGTCCAGCACATGCGCGGCGGTGGTGGGCGAGACCGAGCCAGAGCGGTTGGCGGAGGGCGCGGCGACCGGCACGCCCGCCGCGCGCAGCAGCGCCCGGGCCAGCGGATGCGCCGGCACCCGCACGGCCAGCGAGGACAGGCCGGCGCCGGTCAGCAGGTCGATGCGGCTGTGTTCCGCGCGCGGCAGCACCAGGGTCAGCGGCCCCGGCCAGAAGTGTTCCGCCAGGAGCCGCGCGCGGTCATCCGCCACCACCTCGGCGAAGGCGGCTTCCGCTTCGGCGAAATGGCTGATCAGCGGGTTGAAGCGCGGGCGGCCCTTGGCGGCGTAGATGCGCGCCACCGCCGCGGCATTGCCGGCATGGGCGCCCAGGCCATAGACCGTCTCGGTCGGGAAGGCGACCAGCCCGCCGGCGCGCAGCAGTTCGGCGGCGCGGGACAGGTGGTCCGGGGTCAGCCGCTCCGTCATGCCACGCCCTGGCTTTCGGCGCCTTGGCAGAGGAAGGGCGGGTTCTCCCAGCCCGGCTTGCCATAGGCCAGCGGGCGGCCCTCGAAATCGGTGCAGCGTCCGCCGGCCGCCAGCAGCACCGCCTCGGGCGCCGCCGTGTCCCATTCCATGGTGCGGCCGAAGCGCGGATAGAGGTCACCCGTGCCCTCGGCCAGCCGGCAGAACTTCACCGCCGAGCCCATGTTGACGATGCGCTGCACCTTCCTGCCCTCCAGGAAGCGCGGCAGGCGCGGGTCGTCCTTGTAGTGGCGGCTGGCCATGACCACGAGGCCCTCCTCCGGCACCCGGCGGGCCTGGATGGGGCGGCGGCCGCCGGCATCCTCCTTCCAGGCGCCAAGGCCCAGGATGCCGGTGAACAACTCCCCCGTCGCGGGGATGGCGACGGCGCCGAGCTTCGGCCGCCCCCCTTCGATCAGGCCGATATTGACGGTGAACTCCGCCCGGCCGGCGGCGAACTCGCGGGTGCCGTCCAGCGGGTCCACCAGCCAGTAGCGCGGGCTGGCGGCGAGCAGCGCGCCGCCGGAGACCTCCTCCTCCGCCACCACCGGGATGTCCGGCGCGGCCTCGCGCAGGCCCTCGGCGATGATCGCCTCGGCCAGCCGGTCGGCGGCGGTGACGGGGCTCAGGTCGTCCTTGTGCTCCACCGCGAAGCCGGCGTCGCGCACGGTGAGGATGGCGGCGGCGGCGCGCTGCGCGAGCCGGGCGGCGAGGTCGAGGAGGTCTTGATCGGTCATTCTGCGGCGGAAGTGTAGCACCGCCGGCGCGCGGGCGGGGCGCGGCCGGGCAAAAAAGCCGCCCGGCCGCGCCCGCTCACTCGCGGAAATTGCGCCCGCGATACTCGCGGCTGTTCAGCATGATGTTGCGCAGCTGCCGTACCGGGCTTCGGCCGACATACTGCTCGTAGATGTGCTCGCCCTCCGGCAGGCGGTCGAGCAGCAGGCGGTAGAGCTGGTCGATGTCCTCGCGCGCCGCCATCCGGTCCGGGTCCCAGTGGCGGGCGGAATAGCGTTGCAGGAAGCCGTCGAACTCCAGCTGCCGGAAGCGGCGGAAATGCTCCTGCTGCCGCCGCAGGATGGCGGTGACGCGCTCGACGCTCGGCGGCTCGATCGGCAGGTCGCCGCGCTCCACCGCCACCATCCGGTCATAGCCCATCTCGCGGAATCGGCGCTCGCTGAAGGAAGCGCCCTTCTCGCCGATGTAGCGGGCGAAGCACATGTCGGTCATGGCGCGGGCGATGCCGAGTTGCGCGCAGGCCACCGCCTTCAGCGCATCCTGCGAGGACTTGTCGATCGCCATCTCCTGGCCTTCCAGGAAGCGGTAGACCGCCAGGTGGTTGCGGTTGGCGTAGTCGGTCCTCTCCAGGATGGCGAAGTAGGGCCTGAGCCAGGCCTGGATGCGCTGCCAGGCATCCCGACGCAGCGCGAAGCCCCAATGGTGATCGAGCGGCACCAGGCGCACGCGGTTCGGGTCGGGCGTGGCGCGGTGGTCGCCATAGGCCGCGAAGTAGCCGACCTCCGGGAAGGGCGCGAAGGCAGCCCGCAGGCGCTCCATCATCAGCAGGTAGGCGGGGCCGAGTTCCAGGTCGTCCTCGAAGAAATAGGCGGTCTCGGCGCCCAGCGTCTCGAAGGCATGCGCCTCGCCGCGGCGGATGTTGAAGGCGATGCCGAGATTCTCGGCGCTGGCCAGCACCTGCCCCTGCGGGAAGGCGGCACGAAAGACGGCGACGCTCTCGGCCATCGCCGCATCCTCGGCGTAGCGCACGCCGGAGCGGCGCGAGACCGGGCCGTCCTGCACCAGGCAGATCCGCCTTTCGTCGAGCGCGACGCCCTGCTGTGCCTTCAGCGAGGCGCAGAGGCGCTCCAGGTAGTTCGGCCGATCGAAGGCAAAGATGATGATCGGCGCATCGATCATGTGCGCAGCGTCCGCCATGCCGGTCCCGCTCTCCCCGTTGTTCAGCGGCCGGTCGTCCTCCCGCCTGCGCGCGGATAGGTAAAGAAGCGGGCCGCGCGGAGCAATGTCATTCCTCCGCCCGCAACTGCAGCGCCCGCGCATAGACCTGCTTGCGCGGCAGGCCGGTGGCGGTGGCGACCAGGGCGGCCGCGTCGCGCAGGCTCTCCCCGGCGGCCAGGGCGGCGCGCAGCCGCTCGTCCAGGCTGGCCTCGGCCTCCGGCGGCTCCTCGCCCGCCGGGCCGACCACCAGCACGATCTCGCCGCGCGCCGGGTTCGCCTGGTAATGCGCCGCCAGTTCCTCCAGCGTGCCGCGCCGCACCTCCTCGAAGCGCTTGGTCAGCTCACGCGCCACCGCGGCCGGGCGGGGGCCGAGCGCGGTGGCCATGGAGGCCAGTGTTTCGGCCAGCCGGTGCGGCGCCTCGTAGAAGATCAGCGTGGCGGAGAGCCCGGCGCGCTCGGCGGCGCGCAGCGTCGCCAGGGCGGCGGCGCGGGCGGCCTCGCGCGGCGGCAGGAAGCCCTGGAACAGGAAAGGGTGCGGCGGCAGGCCGGAAAGCGTCAGCGCCATCACCGCCGCGTTTGGCCCGGGCACGGCGGAGACCGCGATGCCCTCCGCGATGGCGGCGCGCACGAGCTGGTAGCCGGGATCGCTCATCAGCGGCGTGCCTGCATCCGAAACCAGGGCGAGGCGTTCACCGGCTGCCATGCGCGCCAGGAGGCGCGGGGTCGCGGCCTCCTCGTTGTGCTCGTGCAGCGGCAGCAGCTTCGCTGAAACGCCATGTCGCGCCAGCATCGGGGCTGTTACCCTGGTGTCCTCGCAGAGTACCGCGTCGGCCGCGCGCAGCGTGGCCAGGGCGCGGGGTGCGAGGTCGCCGAGATTGCCGATCGGCGTCGCCACCAGTGTCAGCCCCGGCTTGCTGCCCGGGGGAGGGGAGGTTTCACTTGCTGCTTCCGTGGTCCCGGTCTCGTTCTGCTGCAAAGGCGGCTCCATTGACCCTCCCCTCGTCCCGGCGCGGCCTGACGGCGGCCATGCTGCTCAGCGCCGTTGTGGGCCTCGCGGCCTGTGCCCCGCAAGTCTCGGGCACCGGATACCCGGTTGCGCCGCAGGCGGGCGGCCCTGCCCTGCCGCCGCAGCCGGCGCGCGAGAAGGTGGCCCTGCTGCTGCCGCTCTCCGGGCCGAACGGCTCGCTGGGCCAGCCGCTGCTGAACGCGGCGCAGCTCGCTTTGTTCGAACAGGGGGGGCCGGGCTTCGAGTTCCTCCCGCGGGACACCGGCGGCACGCCGAGCGGCGCCGCCGCCGCCGCCCGCAGCGCCATTGCCGACGGCGCGCGCATCCTGGTCGGGCCGCTGACGGCACAGGAGACCTCCGCCGTCGCCGGTGCCGCCCGCAGCGCGGGCGTGCCGGTGCTGCCCTTCACCAACGATGCCAACCAGGCCGCCTCCCAGGTCTGGCCGCTGGGCCTGACGCCCGAGCAGCAGGTGCGCCGCGTGGTGGCCGCCGCCCAGGGCCAGGGCGTGCAGCGCTTCGGCCTGGCCGCGCCCGACGGCGCGCTGGGCCGGCAGATGGCCTCCGCGCTGCGCGGCGCGGCCAAGGATCTCGGCCTGCCCGCGCCGGTGGTGGAACTCTATCCCGCCGCCGCCGCGCCCTCGCTCGCCGCGCGCGAGCTGGCGACGCGCTTCGCCCCGGCTCCCGACGCGGCGCCCGGCTCCCCCTCCGGCGTCGAGATGCTGCTGCTCGGCGAGAGCGGCACGCGGGCGCGCGACTTCGTGGGCGGCCTGACCGGCGCCGGGGCGGCGGTGCCGCCGCTGCGCCTCGCCGGCCTCGCGGTCTGGGCCTATGACGACGGGCTGACGCAGCAGCCGGCGCTGGCCGGCGCCTGGTTTCCCGGTCCCGACCCGGCGGCGCACAGCCAGTTCGAGAGCCGCTACCAGGCCGCTTTCGGGGAGCGGCCGGCGCGCGTCGCGGGCGTGGCCTATGACGCCGCCGCTCTCGCCGCCCGCGCCATGCGCGAAGCCTCCGCCGGGGGCATGCCGCAGATGCCGGTGGGCGAGATCGTGCTGGGGGCGGATGGTGCGCTGCGGCTGAACCCCGGCGGCAAGGTGCAGCGGGCGCTGGCCGTCTATGCCCTCTCGCCCGGTGCGCCGGCCGCCCCCGTCGCCCCCGCCGAGCTGCCCGGCGAACTGGGCTACTGAGCCGGACGCCGCAGGACCGCCTGTCGCGGAGCAGATGGATGCAACAGGACAGGCCGGCGCCGGGCCGCTGGCTGGGATCGGCCGCGCTCATCGGCGGCGTGCCCGTCACGCTCTTCGCGCTGCTGGCGCTGGGCGGGCAGGCCGCGCCCGTGCCGGCGCTGCTCTGCATGCTGGCCACGGCGGCGGCGGCGCTGGTGGTCGCCCGGCTCTGGCTCGGCGGCCTCGCCCGCCTGGCCGCCGTGCTGCGCCGCGCCGCCGAGGGCGAGGCCGCCTGGCCTACGCCCCTTTCCCCGCCCCTCCTGCCGGCCCTGGCCGAGATCTCGGAGGGCGTCGCCCGGCTCGCCCGCAGCCTCGCCGAGCGCGGCGAGCTGGTCGGCCGCATGCGGCGGGCGGACGCCGCCATCCTGGAGAGCCTGCCCGACCCGCTGCTGGTGCTGGGCGCCGATCGCGGGGCGCTGCGCGCCAATGCCGCTGCCCGCGCGCTGTTCGGCGTGCGGGCCACCGAGGCGGGGCCGCTGGCGGGTGATACGGCCGCGGCGCTGCGCCACCCCGCCCTGGCCGGCGCGGTGGACCGGGCCCTGACCGAAGGCACGCGGCAAGCGGTGGACCTCGTTCTGCCCGTGCCGGTGCCGCGCGAGCTGGCCGTGCAGGTGATCCCGCTCGACCCGCCGCTGGCCGATGGCGGGCGGCTGATCGTGCAGCTTTCCGACCGCACGCGGGAGCGCGCGGTGGAGCGGATGCGCGCCGACTTCGTGGCCAATGCCAGCCACGAGCTGCGCACCCCGCTGGCCAGTCTGATGGGCTTCATCGAGACCCTGCGCGGCCCGGCGGAGAACGACCCGGAGGCGCGGGCCCGCTTCCTCGGCATCATGGCCGAGCAGTCCGACCGGATGCGGCGGCTGATCGACGATCTGCTCGGCCTCTCCCGCATCGAGCTGGCGGAGCACCAGCCACCGACCGGCCGCGTGGTCCTGGCCGAGCTGGCGCGCAGCGAGGCGGAGGCGATGGCACCCATCCTGGCCAGCCGTTCGGTCAAGCTGGCCCTGGCGCTGGACGAGGCGGCCGTGGCGGCGCCCGCGGATGCCGAGCAACTCGCCCAGGTGCTGCGCAACCTGCTGGAGAATGCCGTGCGGTACGGCAATGCGGGCGGCGAGGTGAGGCTTGCCGTGGAGCGCACCCCCGGCGCCCGGCCCGGCGTGACGCTGAGCGTGACCGATGACGGGCCCGGCATCCCCCGCGAGCACATCCCTCGGCTGACCGAGCGCTTCTACCGCGTGGACAAGGGCCGCGCCCGGCAGGCGGGCGGAACCGGGCTCGGCCTGGCCATCGTCAAGCACATCGTCAACCGCCACCGCGGGCAGCTGCTGATCGAGAGCCAGGAAGGGAAAGGCGCGACCTTCAAGGTCTGGCTGCCGGCGGAATAGGGGAAAAGGTCGGGGGAATGAATTCCCCCGAACCCCCATCTTCATTTTTGTCAGTTTTTACGTGCGCCCGCGGCAGAAGAGGCTCTCCGCAGCGGGCGCCGGGACTGCTTCAGCCCCGGCACCCGCGCGCAAAACTGACAGGGAAAAAGAAGAGGGGGTCCGGGGGAGAATTCATTCTCCCCTGGTTCTGCCCTCGCCCCAGATCGTCGCCTCCGTCCAGCCCAGTTCCGCGAATTCCGCCGTCCGCAGCGGCGCCTCTCCCTCGGCGTAGAACTCGTCAAGCTGTGGCGGTGCGACCGAGGTGGCGCTGAGCATGGCATGCGCCTGCCCGCGATGATGGATCTGGTGCTGGAAGAGGTGCAGCAGCAGGCGGTCGGCGCGCTCGCGCTGGATACGGTCGGCGCGGTGAATCTCGATGATGCGGCCGGGGGTGGCCTCATCCATCGCCTCGCACCAGGCGATGAGGCGGCGGTCCATGGCAGCCTGCGCCGGGCGCAGCTCCGCGAGGGTGCGGCACGGGATGCGCTCCGCCCAGGCGGCGGGGCCAAGCATGCCGCATTCCAGCGCGTCCACGTAGAAGCGGTCAATGACCAGGATGTGGTTCAGCGTGGCCTGGATGGAGGGGAAGAAGCCGGTTCGGGGCGCCTCGAACTCCGTCTGGGTAAGGCCAGCGCAGGCGGCCAGCAGGCGGTGGTTCGCCCAGGCGTTGTTGTAGGCCATGGAACGCAGGGCGAGGAGCAGCGACGGCGGCATGGTTCCCTCCGGGATGGGCGGCCTCAGTCCTTGCGCCGGCGCCGCTGCCCGTCGGGCGCCGGTTCCTGGCCGAGCATGGCGCGCACCCGGCCGGAGGCGCCCTGCATCAGCGTGGGGATGATCCGGGCCTCGGGCAGGTTCTTCCAGTACTTCTTCGGCATCTCGGCGCGCATGGCGTCGGGCTTCAGGCGGGCGGGGTTGAAGATGCTGGCGAAATAGGTGCGCCAGAGGTCCTCGGCCGCGTCATCGGCAGGGGCATCAGCACGGCGGGCGCCCGCGGTGAAGCGGATTTCCGCGCCGTCCCAATGGGCGCAGCGGCGCGGCGTGAGGATGGACCAGCGCAGCGCGGCGAAGCGGCGCTGGAAGAAGCCCGCTTCTGCCTCGACGATGTGGTGCTCCGGCTCGAACCAGGCGACGGAGCACGGTCCCGCTTCCGTCTCGATTTCCCGGAAGCGCAGGAAGGCATGCATCTTGTGGGCGTCGCGCTTCACCGCGCGGGCCATAGCCTCCAGCCGGGCCATGCGCGGCTCGGTGGGGGTGCGCAGCAGGCCGGGGGCGTGGCGAGCATCCCAGAGCAGGCTGTAGAGCAGCGCGAAGCGCTCGGGGTCACTGTGCCGGGCAGCGCGCTCGGCCATGTCGAGGAAGTCGCGCGGCACGGGGGGGATGCCGTCCTGGCCGGGGGCATCGGGCGGCGGCGGCCCGGCGAAGAGGCCGGGCGGTTCGGCGGGGCTGTGCCAGGAAACCGCCTCAGGCGGGATGCCGGCCGTCAGCAGCCCGCGCGTGGCCTCCCGCCAGCCCGCGAAGTCGGCGGGGCTTTCCAGGGTGACACTATACATCGAGCGCAAGCTGCCGTGGCCTGGCGGCCTGGGCGAAGGCGCTGGGTGCCAGGAGCTGCCGCCGCAGACCGGCGGAATCGAGCTGGTTGCGCGCGGGGCGGTGGTCGGACGCCAGGATGAAGGGGGAAACCTTCTTCAGCGGGACCCGCAGCCGCGCCAGATCGGACAGCCGCACGGAGGAATGCCGCCGCGCCGCCAGGATGCGGTCCACGTTGCGCGCGCCGAGGCCGGGCACCCGCAGCAGCGCCTCGCGCGAGGCGCGGTTGAGGTCGAGCGGGAAGAGCGCGCGGTGCTTCAGCGCCCAGGCCAGCTTGGGGTCCAGCTCCAGGTCGAGCATGCCCCCTTCCCCACCGGCCAGGATCTCCTGCGTCCCGAAGCCGTAGAAGCGCAGCAGCCAGTCGGCCTGGTAGAGCCGGTGCTCGCGCAGCAGCGGCGGCGGCGCGGGCGGCAGCTTGGCCGAGGCATCCGGAATGGGCGAGAAGCCGGAGTAATAGACCCGCTTCAGGCCGAACTTCTTGTAGAGCGTGTCGCTGGTGCCGAGGATGTGGCGGTCGTCGCTGTCATCGGCGCCAATGATCATCTGGGTGGACTGCCCGGCGGGGGCGAAACGCGGCGGCGCGGCGCGGGTCGGCGTGCGCCGGGCCTCCTTGGCCTCGGCGATATGGCCGGAAAGGTTGTCCATGGCGCCGTGGATGCCTTCCAGGTCCTTTTCCGGCGCCAGCTCCTTCAGGCTGCGCGCCTGCGGCAACTCGATGTTGATCGAGAGCCGGTCGGCCCAACGGCCTGCTTCCGCCAGCAGTTCCGGCGCCGCGTCCGGGATGGTCTTGAGGTGGATGTAGCCGAGGAAGCCGTGCTCCTCGCGCAGCGTCCGCGCGACGCGGATCAGCTGCTCCATCGTGTAGTCGGAGTTGCGGATGATGCCGGAGGAGAGGAACAGCCCCTCGATGTAGTTGCGCCGGTAGAAGGCGAGCGTCAGCCGGACCAGTTCCTCCACGGTGAAGCGGGCGCGCCGCACGTCGGAGGATTTGCGGTTGATGCAGTAGGCGCAGTCGAAGATGCAGGAATTGGTCAGCAGCACCTTCAGCAGCGAGACGCAGCGGCCATCCGGGGCGTAGGCGTGGCAGATGCCCATCCCCTCCGTGCTGCCGAGGCCGCCGGCTCGGGAGTCGCGCTTCTCCGTGCCGGAAGAGGCGCAGGAGGCGTCGTACTTGGCCGCGTCGGCCAGCAGGGCGAGTTTGGCACGAAGGTCCATGGCTGACGTCCGGGGAGGATTCACGTTCGGTATATGTTCCCGATCCGGAATTCGCCAAGGAAGGCTGGGGGAAGGAATTCCCCCAGACCCCCATCTTTTTTCTGTCAGGCTTTGGGTATTGCCTTCGGCCGAGGCATGCGCGCGGGTAGCGCGCGCCGCGAACTGACAGAAAAGAAGAGGGGATCCCGGGGAGAATTCCTTCTCCCCTGGGCCTGCCTCACCGCAGCAGCGACGGCAGCAGCAGGTCGAGCCGCAGCCGGCCTTCCCAGGTCGCGGCGAGCGCGCCTTCCGGCGTCCAGCGCAGGTAGTCCTCGTCCAGGCAGGCGGCAAGGATGGCCGGGTCGACCGCCTCGGCCAGCGGGACGCCGGTGCGGGCCAGCAGACGGTCGGGATGGACGCCTTCACTGAGGCGCAGCCCCATCAGCAGGGCCTCGCGGGCGCGGTCGGTGGGGCTCAGGGTCTCGGTGCCAGTGATGGCGTGGCCCTCGGCCTCAACGCGCGCCAGCCATTCCTCAGGGCCGCGATGGCGGCGGGCGGCGACCAGCCCTTCCTTCAGCAGCAGGCGCTGATGCGCGCCGGCGCCGATGCCGATGTAGTCGCCATAGCGCCAATAGGCGAGGTTGTGCCGGCTTTCCGCCCCGGGCTTGGCGTAGTTCGAGACCTCGTAGGGCAGCAGGCCGAAACGGGCGGCCTCCTCGCCGGTGGCGAAGTAGAGGGCGGCAGCGGCCTCATCGTCCGGCAGGGCGAAGGCGCCGCGGGCGTACTCGGTGGCGAAGCGCGTGCCGGGTTCAATGGTGAGCTGGTAGAGCGAGAGGTGGTCGGCGGCGAGCGCCAGCGCCTGCCGCAGCTCGGCGCGCCAGGCGGCTTCCTGCTGGCCGGGGCGGGCATAGATCAGGTCGAAGGAGAGGCGCGGGAAGAGGCTGCGCGCCGCCTCCAGCGCGGCGATGGCCTGCGGCACGTCATGCCGGCGGCCGAGGAAGCGCAACGCCTCCGCGTCGAGCGACTGCACGCCGAGGCTGGCGCGGTTCACCCCGGCGGCGCTGACTTCCGCCAGCCGCGCCACTTCGACGCTGCTGGGGTTGGCCTCCAGGGTGATCTCGATCCCCGGCACGGGGTCGAAGAGGCGGGTGGCGTCGGCGATGATGTCGGCCACCACCTCCGGCGGCATCAGGCTCGGCGTGCCGCCACCGAAGAAGACCGAGGCGAGCGGCCGGCGCCCCTGCCCTTCCGCCTCCAGCCGGGCGGCCTCGAAGGCCAGCTCACGGCGCAGCGCGGCGCCGAAGCGGGCGGCGTCCACGCGCTCGCGCACATGGCTGTTGAAGTCGCAATAGGGGCATTTGGCCGCGCAGAAGGGCCAATGCACATAGAGGGCGAGCGGCTCGGGCATGGGAAGGGGATATGGGCGCGGCGGGGTGCCCGCGTCGAGGGCAGGGCACGCCTGGGCAGGCATGCCGGAGGCGAATCGCAGCCCCTCTACCCGAATCGTCATGTTCTCCGCGTCGGTTTGGCTTGACCGGCTTGGGCCGCATCCGCGAGCATCCTCCCACATGATGCGCCCTGGATCGCAGACGGATTCCGCGGTCTCGGGGAGCCTGGCCGCTTGACCCGCGGCCACGCGCCCCGCACATCCGCCCGCGACGCCGCCCCCCATCGGGGTGGCCCCGGCCGGCCTGTGCCGCCGGGCTCCGCAGCCCCGGGTTCCCTCGCGTCATGACCTCTTCCCTGTCTGCCCAGGATCGCCTCACCTTGCCCGAAACCGCCGGCTCCCCCCGCAAGCGGCTCTACATCCGCACCTGGGGCTGCCAGATGAACGTCTATGACAGCGGCCGCATGGCCGATGTCCTGGCGCCGCTCGGCTATGGCCCCGCCGAGACGCCGGAGGAGGCCGACATGGTCATCCTCAACACCTGCCATATCCGCGAGAAGGCCTCGGAGAAGGTGTTCTCCGACCTCGGCCGGCTGCGCCTGCTGAAGCAGGAGAAGGAGGCGGCGGGGCAGAAGATGGTGCTGGCGGTGGCCGGCTGCGTCGCCCAGGCCGAAGGCGCCGAGATTACCGCCCGCGCCCCTTGGGTGGACCTGGTGCTCGGGCCGCAGACCTATCACCGCCTGCCGGAGATGGTGGCCCGCGCCAGCCGCGCCGCCGGCGCCCAGATCGAGACCGACTTCCCGGTGGAGCAGAAGTTCGACCACCTGCCGGAGCCCCAGGGCCAGCAGGGTCCGGTCGCCTTCCTGACCATCCAGGAGGGCTGCGACAAGTTCTGCTCCTTCTGCGTGGTGCCCTATACGCGTGGGGCCGAGTTCAGCCGCCCGGCCGCCGCCATCATTGCCGAGGCGAAGCGGCTGGTGGCCCGCGGGGCGCGGGAGATCGCGCTGCTCGGCCAGAACGTGAACGCCTGGCACGGCGAGGCACCCGATGGCTCCACCTGGGGCTTGGTGCGGCTGATCTACGCCCTGGCCGAGGTCGATGGGCTGGCGCGCATCCGCTACACCACCAGCCACCCGCGCGACATGGATGACGAGCTCATCCGCGCGCATGGCGCCGTGCCGCAGCTCATGCCCTTCCTGCACCTGCCCGTGCAGAGCGGCTCGGACAAGGTGCTGGCGGCGATGAACCGCGGCCACAAGGCGGAGCTGTTCTACCGCCTGGCCGACAAGCTGCGCGAGGCGCGCCCCGACCTGGCGCTCTCCTCCGACTTCATTGTCGGCCACCCCGGCGAGACCGCCGAGGACCATGCGGCGACCATGCAACTGGTGGAGAAGGTCGGCTTCGCCCTGGCCTACAGCTTCAAATACTCGCCCCGCCCCGGCACCCCCGCCGCCGGCCAGCCCTTCCAGGTGGCCGAGGCGGTGAAGGACGAGCGGCTGCAGGAGCTGCAGGCCCTGCTCCGCCGCCAGCAGGACGCGTTCAACCGCGCCTGCGTCGGCCGTGAATGCGACGTGCTGATGACCGGCGCCGGGCGGCACCCCGGCCAGGTGGCCGGACGCACGCCCTGGCTGCAACCCATCCATGCGATTGGCCCGGAAGGCCTCGCGGGACAGGTGGTGAGGGTGCGAATCACCGCCGCGCACCCCAATTCTCTCTCCGCAACCTTGCTCGACGAGAAGGAGCTTGCCTGCGCTTGAGCAACACCGCCTCCATCGCGCCGCGCGCCGATGCCCGCACCCTGAGCCGGCCGTCGATGGCTGACACCGTCTCCGAAGCCCGGACCGTCACGCTCCAGTTCGAGGACAACGCGCTGCTGCCGTTGCTCTTCGGCGAGCATGATCGCCATCTCGCCCGCATCGAGCAGCGATTGGGAATCCGGCTGGCCAGCCGGGGCAACCGGCTCTCGATCATCGGTTCCACCGAGGCGACGGGCATCGCGGAGACTGCCCTGCGCAGCCTCTGGATGCGTCTGGAGCGGGGCGAATCGGTTGGCATGGCCGAGGTGGAGGCGGCCCTGCGCCTAGCGGAGGGCGTGCCGGCGGCGCCGGGGGCGGAGGAGCCGCGCCTGCCGCTCGCCGACCTGCCGGCGATCCGCACCCGCAAGGGCGCCATCGCGCCGCGCAGCCACGCCCAGGCCGCCTATATGGATCAGCTCGCGCGGCAGGACATGGTCTTCGGCATCGGCCCCGCCGGCACGGGCAAGACCTATCTCGCCGTCGCGCAGGGCGTGGCACTGCTGCTGGCCGGGCGGGTGGACCGCATCGTGCTCTCGCGCCCGGCCGTGGAAGCGGGCGAGCGGCTGGGCTTCCTGCCCGGCGATATGAAGGAGAAGGTGGATCCCTATCTCCGCCCGCTCTACGACGCCCTGCACGACATGATGCCGGCCGACCAGGTGCAGCGCCGCATCACCTCGGGCGAGATCGAGATCGCTCCGCTGGCCTTCATGCGCGGCCGTACGCTGGCGCATTGCTACGCGATTCTGGACGAGGCGCAGAACACCACGCCGGCGCAGATCAAGATGTTCCTCACCCGCATGGGCGAGGGCACGCGCATGGTGATCACCGGCGACCCCACCCAGGTGGACCTGCCCGCCGGGCAGAAATCCGGACTGGTGGAGGCGCTTTCCATCCTCGACGGGGTGGAGGGCATCGGTGTCTCGCGCTTCGCTGAGGCCGATGTGGTGCGGCATCCGCTGGTGGCGCGCATCGTCGCCGCGTATAACCGTGCCGATCAATCGGCCGGTGGCCCCGCCGCCAGGATGGGCGGCGCGGGCGGGCGGCGCCGCGACGGGACTCCTCCCGCGCGGCAGGAAGGAGAATGATGGAACCGGGAAGTCTGTCGCCCGGCCGCAGTGACGTGGCCGGGCATCCCACACCGGAGGTCGTCGTCGTCATCGACGCTCCGGCATGGCGTGCGGCCGTGCCCCGCGCCGAGGATCTGGCGCGCCGCGCCGCCGAAGCCGCCTGGGCCGAGATGCTCAGCGATGGCTTCCCACTCGACAATGCCCCGATCGGCGCCCCCTCCGGCAGCATGACCATCCTGCTGACGGACGACCGCGCGGTGAAGCGCCTGAACGGTGAGCACCGCGGCAAGGTCAAGCCGACCAACGTGCTCTCCTTTCCCGGGGAAGGCTTCGGCCATCTGGGCGATATCGCCCTGGCGCTCGGCGTGGTGCGGCGCGAGGCGCGCGGCGCCGGCCGCCGCATCGCCGCCCATCTGGCGCATCTGGTGGCACATGGCACGCTGCATCTGGGCGGCCATGACCATATCGAGGCCGGCGAGGCCCGCCGCATGGAGCGCGCCGAGGCCCGCATCCTCCGCCGCCTCGGCATGCCCAACCCCTGGCGGGGCGTGACATGAGCGAGACCCGCGAGGCCCGCGAGGGCATTCTCTGGCGCCTGCAGGGTCTGCTCCGCCGCCGCTCAGCCGAGACGGTGCGCGACCAGATGGAGGCGCTGGTCGAGGGTCGCGACCCCGAGGAGCCGCATGAGCATGAGGGGCCGCCTCGGCCCGAGCTGGACGCGCAGGAGCGTGCCCTGCTGCGCAACGTGCTCAAGCTGCGCGGCAAGACGGCCAGCGACGTGATGGTGCCGCGTGCCGACATCGTCGCCATGCCCGAGGACCTGACCCTGGAGCAGGCCATCCGCCTCATCCAGCGCGAGGGGCATAGCCGCTTCCCCGTCTATCGCGAGCAGCTCGACGACATCGTCGGCATGGTCCACATCAAGGACGTCTTCGCCAGTGTCGGCCGCGAGGGACCCTTCAGCATGGCGGCGGTGCTGCGCCGGCCGCTCTTCGTGGTGCCATCCGTGCCGGTGCTCGACCTGCTGCTGCAGATGCGCCAGCAGCGCATGCATCTGGCGCTGGTGGTGGACGAATATGGCGGCATCGACGGGTTGGTGACGATCGAGGATCTGGTCGAGACCATCACCGGCGACATCTCGGACGAGCATGACGAGGACCGCCCGCCGCAATTCGTCGAGCGGCCGGACGGGCTGATCGACCTCGACGCCCGCACGCCGATCGACGTCTTCGAGGAGCGCATCGGCGAGGTGCTGACCGAGGACGAGCGCGAACAGGACATCGACACGGTAGGCGGGCTGGTCTTCACCCTGGCTGGCCGGGTGCCGGCCAAGGGAGAGCTGGTCTCGCACCCCTCCGGGCTGGAGTTCCGCGTGCTCGATGCGGATGCGCGCCGCATCCGCCGTCTGCGCATCCGGCGGCCAGGGACGCATAGCGGGCCGGCCCCCACGCAGGTGGCGGCGGAGTAAGGAAGGTTGGGGGAGTGAACTCCCCCAAACCCCCTCCTTTTTCTGCAAGCTTTCTGTTGCGACTTGGGCGGAGGGCATTCCCGATCGCCCTTGCCGCGGCCGTCGCCGGGGCGGCCCAATGAGGCTGATAAGAAGGAAGAAGGGGGGGCTCGGGGGAGAATTCATTCCCCCTCGCCTTCGCCCTTGGAGGGATTTGAGGACAGGGCCTCATTCTCCCCGGTTCTGCCGCCATGGGTTTCAAAGTTCTTCACATGCCCGCGGCCCCTCGCCCGGCCAGCGCCTTTGGGCTACCGCTTCCGGGCCGTTTCCCTTCTCCAATAGGGTTTCCCTCCGCGTGCTCTCCAAGATCTCCCGCCTGAGCGGCCGCCGGGCGCTGTTCGCTGCCTTCGGCCTGGGGGCGCTGGGCGCCCTGGCCATGCCGCCCCTCTATGCCGTGCCGGTTCTGCTGCTGGCGGTTCCCGGCCTGCTCGCCCTGCTGGAAGGTGCGACGACCTGGCGGCGCGCCGCGCTGCTCGGGCTGGCCTGGGGCTGGGGCCATCACATCGTCGGCCTCTACTGGATCAGCCATGCCCTGCTGACCGATCCCTGGCGGTGGGGCTGGCTGGTGCCCATCGCCGTGCCCGGGTTGGCGTTGCCGATGGCGGCCTATATCGCCGTGGCGGCGGTGCTAGCCTGGACAGCACGGCCAGGCTGGCGGCGCTGGCTGGCGCTGGCCGGCGCCTGGGTGGTGACGGAGTGGCTGCGCGGCCTGCTCTTCACCGGCTTTCCCTGGAACCTGATGGGCTCCGTCTGGGCCTTCGACGCCTTGCCGCTCCAGGGCGCCGCCTGGGTGGGCGTCTATGGCCTTTCGCTCGTCACCCTGCTGCTCGCCGGCTTGCCCTGGCTCGGCCGGCGCGCGATGGCGGGCGGCGCGGTGGCGCTGCTGGCCCTGGCCGGCCTGGGTGCGGCGCGGCTGGCCGGCGAGGAGCCACCGCCGCAGCCGGTCTCGGTGCTGCTGGTCCAGGGCAATGTCCAGCAGGAGGCAAAGTGGCGTGAGGACCAGCGCTGGCCGATCTTCCGCCGCTACCTCGAACTGACCCAGCAGGGTGCCGCCCGCGCCCCGGCCGACCGGCGGCTGGTGGCGGTCTGGCCGGAGACGGCGAGCCCCTTCCTGCTGCCCTCCGACGCCGCCGCCCGCGAGTACGCCGCCCGCACCCTGCCGCCCGGTGGCATCCTGCTGGCTGGCTCCGTGCGGGCCGAATGGGGAGCCGACGGACATCTGAGCCAGCTCTTCAACAGCCTCTCCGCGGTGGATTCGGAGGGGCGGCTACTGGGCGTTTATGACAAGGCGCACCTCGTCCCCTTCGGCGAGTACATGCCGCTCAGCGGTCTGATCCCGATCCGGGTCGTCCAGGGTGGGGTGGATTTTGGCGCCGGCCCCGGACCCGTCTCCATGGCACCCGGCGGCCTGCCGCCCTTCAGCCCCCTGATTTGCTACGAGATCATCTTTCCGGGAGCGGTGGCGCCGGAGCAGCGGCCGGAATGGCTGCTGAACATTACCAACGACGCCTGGTTCGGCTTCTCGGCCGGCCCTTATCAACATCTGGCGGCAGCCCGTTTGCGCGCCGTCGAGGAGGGGCTTCCGCTCGCCCGCGCCGCGCAGACCGGCATCTCCGTACTGTTCGATGCGCACGGGCGCACGGTGGCCCGGCTGGGGCTGGGCGAAATGGGCACGGTGGTGGCACCGCTGCCCGCTCCACTACCCCCTACGCTCTTCGCGCGGCTAGGCAACATTGGCGCGTTGGCGGCGGCGGTTCTGATCCTCCTGGTTGCGTTTTTTCGGGGATCGCCTACGAAAGGACGGTCAGATGCGGGCCACAACGTCGCTTAATTGAGATTTCTCGAAAGAGTTGACAAAACCTTGCCATACCGTTACTCACGTTCTTAGGGATGCAAGGCAGAGGTCAGCCGGGTGGATGCCGCTACGAGAGCGGATAGCCACTCAGAGCAACCGGGCGTGGTCCTGCACATTGTGGCGGAGGTTTCGACATGCCCAGCGATGATGTGATGGAGCGGAGCGAACGGGAGCATCGGCCGAGCCCGATCGATGTTCACGTTGGCAGCCGGGTGCGGCTGCGGCGCACCCTCCTCGGCATGAGCCAGGAGAAGTTGGGAGAGGCCCTTGGGCTCACCTTCCAGCAGGTTCAGAAATATGAGCGGGGCGTGAACCGGATCGGCGCCAGTCGCCTGTTCGATCTGGCCCGTGTGTTGGACGTGCCGATCGGCTTCTTCTTCGACGACATGCCGGACGCGATGGGCGGCACCACTGCCCTGCGCAGCCGTCTGAACGGCTTCGCCGAGCAGCAGGACGGTTTCGAGGACGACACGCTGCACAAGCGCGAAACGCTTGAACTGGTCCGAGCCTATTACCGGATCACCGAGCCCTCCGTCCGCAAGCGGGTCTTCGACCTGATCAAGAGCCTCGCGCCGACCGACTGAACGCGGCGCCGCACAGCGCGGCAGGCCGATGAAAGCCCGGCGGACCCTGGTCTCGCTGGGCTTTTCTTGTTCAGCGCGGCGGTGGTGCCAGCGGCGTGGCAGCGCGGTTCTGCCGCAGCACCGCCGCGCCCTCGGCGACGATCCCTTCCACCGCCTGCGTCAGCGCCTTGCGGTTGCGGAAGGCACGCGGATCCATCGGCTGGTGCAGCAGCACCGTCACCCGGCCGCCGGGGCAGCGCGCCATGCGCCAGAAATGGCTGCCGATGTCCATATCGCCGTACCAGGCGAAATGAGGCCGGTCCCGCCGGCGGGCCGGCAGGCCGCCGATGCGGTCATAGACCACCGAGATGGGCTGCACCGCCACCGCCGCGTCCGCCACGCCGAGGAAGGAGGAGCGGAAGGGCAGCACCCGCGAGCCGTCATTGCTGGTGCCTTCCGGGAACAGAATCAGGCTGTCGCCGGCGCCGAGGCGCTGGCGCATCACATCGGCCTCCTCCCCCGTGCGGCCGCGGCTGCGGCTGACGAAGACGGTGCGGCCCAGCCGCGCCACCGTGCGGATCAGCGGCCAGGTGCTGACCTCCGCCTTGGCGACGAAGGGCGCCTCCAGCACGCCGCCCAGCACCAGGATATCGAGCCAGGAGGAGTGGTTCGACAGGTACAGCGCCGGCGCCTCCCGGCACACCTCCCCCACCACCTGCACGCGCAGCCCGATCAGCCGGCACAGGGACGCGTGGTAGAGGCGCGCGAAGCGGCGCTTGCCATCCCCCGGCAGGGAGAGCAGCACCATCTGCACGGGGATGCACAGCAGGGTCCAGAGCAGGACCGCGGCGAGGCGCCGGCTGGCCCGTAGTCGGCCGCCACGCAGGGAGGCCGAGGCCGGCAGCAGGCCGGCGCCATCCGTCTCCGGCTGCAGCCAGGGCGGGGCGCGGCGGCGCGATGGCGCATCCATGGGGACGGGAGCGGAAACCTGCATGACCAAGCCGGATAGCTGACCCATCACGCCAGAACAATGTCAGCCCGGTGTCGCGGGCGTGACATCGGGCGCGACTCAGTCGCGGCCGCCGATCTTGCGCTCGTAATGGCGGCTGTACTTCTCGGTGACCAGTTCGGTCTTCACCACCACGCAGACATCGGTGGTGTTGAACTGGCTGTCGATCACCGCCCCCTCGCCGACGAAACCGCCGAGTCGCAGGTAGCCCTTCACCAGCGGCGGCAGGTCCGCCAGGGCGGCGCGCGGATCGACCGTGGCGGGGTCCAGCCGGTCCATCGCCACGTAGCGCTCGGGTACGGCGCGCGGGCGCAGCTCCGGCGGCGCTAGGTGGTGCGCGTGGAGATAGGTCAGCGGCATGGCCAGCCGGTCCAGGTCGGTGCCGGGCAGGCTGGCGCAGCCGAACATCAGCGCGATCTGGTGCTTGGAAATATAGGCGGCAATGCCGGACCAGAGGAGCTGCATGGCCGCCCGGTTGCGGTAGCGCGCATCCACGCAGGAGCGGCCGAGCTCCAGCACGTTGCCGGGCTGCGCCAGCAACGGCCCGATGTCGTATTCCGAGGCGGAGTAGAAGCCGCCAACGCGCTCGGCCGCGGCGCGGCGGATCAGCCGGTAGGTGCCGACCACCGCATCGGCGCCCTCGCCCAGGTCGTAATCGAGCACCAGGAGATGGTCGGCGACGGCGTCGAAGGCGTCATGGTCGCGTTCCGCCGCGGCGGTGGCGGCATCGGGATGGGCGCCCATCTCGCCGTAGAAGATGCGGTAGCGCAGTGCCTGCGCCGCCTCGACCTCCGCCGCATCCACCGCGATGCGGACGCCGAGATTGCCGATGCGCAACTCGCCGAAGCCGGCCGCCGCATCGTGGCTCATGCGGCATCGCCCCCGCGCCGACGCGCGTTCCGCCGCGCCGCGCCTTTCGGCGCCTCGGCCGCCGGGCGGCGGCCGAACAGCTCCAGCCGATGGCCGATCAGCTCATAGCCCAGCCGGGCGGCGATCGCCTCGGCCAGCGCCTCATGCTGCTCATCGGAGAACTCGATGACCTTGCCGCTGTCCACGTCGATCAGGTGATAGTGGTGGCCGTGGTCCGTGGCCTCGTAGCGGGCGCGGCCGCCGCCGAAGTCGTGCCGCTCCAGGATGCCTTTTTCTTCAAGCAGCCGCACGGTCCGGTAGACCGTGGCGATGGAGACGCGGGCATCGAGGGCGAGCGCGCGGCGGTACAGCTCCTCCACATCCGGATGGTCCGCTGCCTCAGACAGGACGCGCGCGATCAGCCGGCGCTGGCCGGTCATCTTCAGGCCCCGCTCGATGCACAGCCGCTCGATCCGCAGGGGATCGGGCGCGGCGTCGTCGGCGGCGGGGCGGGGCGTGTCGGTGCGCGTGTCCATCGGGATTGGTCGGGTGCTCTCCTGTGCCGGCGGGAAGAGAGGCCCCTACCCGCCCGCACGCATTATGACACGGCGCTCAGGCGCACCATACCGCGCCCTGCGGCGCGTCCGGCGCGCTGCGGGGACGCCGGGGCGCCCCGAAGCCTGAACACCGCTGGCTTGCCATCATCGGCCCCGCGAGGCAAGGCGGGCGATGCGCGCGGCCCGGAGCCGCCGCTCAGGCGGTGGCGGGGGCGCGGCGGGAGCGGGCAGGGCGCGGCTTGGTGCCCAGCCCGATCTTCTTGGCCAGCGAGGAGCGGTGGCGCGCATAGTTCGGCGCCACCATCGGGTAGTCCGGCGGCAGGCCCCAGCGTTCACGGTACTGTTCCGGCGTCATGTCATAGGCCGTCTTGAGATGGCGCTTCAACATCTTCAGCTTTTTGCCGTCCTCCAGGCAGACCAGATAATCGTCATGGACGGACTTCTTCACGGGAACGGCGGGCTGGGGACGCTCGACCGGTGGCGGCGCGGCGACGGGGGCAGTGCCGAGGCCGGACAGAGTGCGGTGCACCTGCTCGATCAGTGTCGGCACGTCGGCCAAGGGGACGGAATTGTTCGAGACATGCGCGGCGACAATCTGCGCCGTCAGCCCCAAGAGTTCACGACCGTCCTGTTCTTCGGACATCCCCAAGCCTCATAAAAACCATCCGGTACAGCCATGACGCGCGTCTCGCCTTGACTTGCCAAACCATATCGTCAATCGCAACCGCTTCGCAATATCCCATCCACGCAAAATTCCAGTTGTGGGCAAAACCATGGAAAATACAGCTTCGGAAGAAAATCTTGTCCACCAGACCCTGGATATAACAGGAGAAACTTGCCCAATGACATTCGTTCGGGCTCGTCTTGCGCTGGACCGAATGGCAGAGGGACAGGTTTTGCTGGTGAAACTGCGGGGCGAAGAGCCCCGGCGAAATGTTCCGCGCACTGCTGCCGAACAAGGACATGCCGTGCTGGGGCAGCAGGAAATGCCGGACGGCAGCCTGCAGGTCAGGATCCGCAAGGGCGGCGGCTGAGCACCAGCGCATCGCTGCCGTCAGCGTAGTAGCGGCGGCGGCGGCCAACCTCCGTGAAGCCCGCCGCGGCGTAGAGGGCGCGGGCCGCCGGATTGGCCGTCGAGACCTCCAGGAACATCTGCCTGGCGCCGGCCGCCTCCGCCACACCGAGTGCTGCCTCCAGCAGCGCCCGCCCCAGACCCTGGCGGCGGGCTGCGGGAACGACTGCCAGGGTGAGCACCTCCGCCTCGTCCACTACGACGCGCGCGAGGATGAAGCCCTCCCCTGGGCTGAATAGGGCGAAGGTGCCCGGCGTTTCCAGCATCAGGCGCAGCGCCTCGGCGCCCCAGGCTTCCGTTGGGGAAAAGGTGGCGCCGTGCAGCGCGGCTAGCTCGGCCGCCGCCTCAGGTCCGGCAGAGCGCAGCTCAGGCACCGGTCCGCCCAGGGGGCAAGCGTACCGCCGGCGGCTCCACATAGAGCGGCAGGGCGGCACGCGGCGGCAGGCGCCCGGCAAGGCGCAGCGCCGCCACCGCGGCGGCGGCGGCGGCGTCCGGCAGGCGGTGCTCGGTCAGCACTGCCGGGATGCCGCGCGCGGCGAGCGCCCCGGCCGCCTCCGCGGCGGCATCGCCCACCAGGGCGACGGGGCCATCCGGCTCCGGCAGGGCGTCCAGTGTGCAGGGCTCGGGCGGGCCCAGCGGCATATCCGCACCGGGTGCGAAGCGCTCCAGCAGCACGCGGCCGCGCTTGGTGTCGATCACCGACCAGACGGCATGGTCCGCGCGCAGGGCCGGCGGCAGGGCGGCGGCCAGCGCCTCGCCGGTGGTCACGCCGATGGCGGGGCAGCCGGCGGCCAGCGCCAGCCCCTGCGCGAGGGCAAGCGCGGCACGCAGACCGGTGAAGCCGCCTGGCCCCACCACCGCCGCCACCGCGTCCAGCGCCGGGCCGCCGAGGCCCGCCTCTGTCAGAACGCGCGCCGCCATCGGCGGCAGCGCGACGGCTTGGCCGCGCGCGCCCTCCGCCGACGCGGCGGCGAGCACCTGCCCATCCGCCCACACCGCTGCCGAGGCCCGCGCCAGCGCGCCATCCAATGCCAGGATTCGCATGCGGCGCTGCATAGGGCAGAACGGGCGGCGACGGAACCGCGGGCGGATGGCAGGATGGGCGCCATGCTGCTGCCCATCACCGGGGACGACGGATTCGTCCTCGACCTTCGCTACGCCACGCCGGACAACCTGACCGGCGCGCCCATCTACACCCGCCCCGTGGCGCTGCTGCTGCCCGAGGCGCGCGAGCGCCTGCTGCAGGCCCGCGACCAGGCGGCCCGGCTCGGCCTGCGCATCAAGGTGTTCGACGCCTTCCGCCCGATCGAGGCGCAGTGGGCCCTGTGGAACGCCGTCGAGGACAAGCGCTTCGTCGCCGACCCGCGCGCCGGCGGCGTGCATCCGCGCGGCGCGGCAGTTGACCTGACGCTCTGCGACGCCGCGACCGGCGTCGAGCTGCCGATGGGCACCGGCTTCGACGCCACCGTGCCCGAATCGGCCCATGGTCATCCGGGCGTCCCAACCGAGGACCAGCGCAACCGGGCGCTGCTGCTCGGGCTGATGACCGCCGCCGGCTGGGACCACTACAAGCTGGAATGGTGGCACTACCAGTTGCCGCAGGCGCGCAGCTTTCCCGCCCTGACGGCGACAGCTGTCCAGGGCGGCCCGATGTAAAGGAAGGTCGGGGGAAAGAATTCCCCCGAACCCCCACCTTTCTTTTGTCAGTTTGGGGCCGCGCTTTCCGCTGGGGCGGGGAGCTGACAGAAAAAGAAGGGTGCCTGGGGGAATTCATTCCCTCAGCCTTATCTTCCTTTCGAGCGCGCCGAGGGCCAGATAGGCGGCATGTTCCGACGCACCCTGCTGGCCGCTGCCGCGGCCCTGCCCTTCCTGCCCCATGGCGCCGCCGCCCAGAGCCAGCAGCAGGCGGCGCTGCTGGCGCGGATCGAAGCCTACCTCAACAGCATCACCACGATGCGGGCGCATTTCCTGCAGATCGCGCAGAATGGCGGCGCGGCGGAGGGAACGGCCTATATCGCCCGCCCCGGCCGCATGCGCTTTGACTACGACCCGCCGGAGCCGCTGCTGCTCGTCGCCTCGGACGGGCAGTTTCTCTATTACGACCGCGAGCTGAAGCAGCCCACCGTGGTGCCCGTCGGCTCCACGCCGCTCGGCCTGCTATTGCGCCCGCAGATCCGCTTCGGCGGGGATATCGAGGTGATCGCCTTGGAGCGCACGGGCGGCTTCGTCGGCGTCACCCTGCGCCGGCGCGACGCGCCCGCCGAGGGGCGCCTCTCGCTGATCTTCGCCGAGACCCCGCTGGAGCTGCGGCAGTGGATCGTGGTGGACAGCCAGGGGCGGCAGACCCGCGTGAGCCTCAGCGCCATCGAGACCGGCATGCGGCTCGACAAGCTGCTCTTCACCTTCAACGATCCACGCTTCTTCGAGCAGGAGGGTAACCGCTGACGCAGGTCTGACGCCACAAAGCGGCACGAATCGTGACTTGATCGCGCCGCTTTGAAGGGCAAACTTTCCGGCATGCGCCCCCTCATTGGCATCCCCTGCTGCATGAAGGCCTTCGGGGCCTTCGCCATGCCGAACCACGCGGTTTCGGACCACTACATCCAGGTGGTCCTCGGACCGATTGGCGGTGTGCCGATCCTTGTGCCAGCGGCCGGGGAAGGCGTGGCGGCGGAGATCCTGCCGCGCCTGGACGGGCTGCTGCTGACCGGCAGCCGCTCCAACGTCCAGCCGGACCTCTATGCCGGCCCGCCGCATCTCGAGGGCACACCGGAGGACCCGGCGCGCGATGCCACCACCCTCCCCCTGATCCGCGGCGCGCTGGAGCGTGGTGTGCCGGTGCTGGCCATTTGCCGCGGTTTCCAGGAGTTGAACGTGGCGCTCGGGGGCACGCTGGACCAGCGCATCCAGGACCTTCCGGGGCGCATGGACCACTCCACCCCCTCCGACCAGGCGCTGCCCAAGGTCCGCACCGGGAAGGCCCATGCGGTGCGCGTGGCGCCCGGGAGCGAGTTGGCGCGGCACTGGGCCGGGCTGAAATGGTCGCCGGAGGCGGTGCCGGTGAATTCGCTGCACAACCAGGGCGTGGCGACGCTGGCGTCACGCCTTGTCGCCGAGGCCTGGGCGCCGGATGGCACGATTGAGGCAGCGCGCGTGGAAAATGCGCTTGATTTTGCCCTTGGTGTGCAGTGGCACCCTGAATATGATTGGCCTGAGGATATGCTCTCGCGCCGCCTGTTCGAGGCGTTCGGCGAGGCCGCGCGGCGCCACCAGGGCGCCAGCGACAGGGCTGTGTTGCCTGCGTCCCTTGCGGCGGAATGAGCGAGCCGGCCCCTAGGTTTTTCATTCAAACGTTTTTGAATTGCCCGGAAAAACCCTTATTTTTTGCGCGTTAAATGCCATTCTGGTAAGTGGGTGGCCAGTCCCCATGGCCAATCCCGACCATTCCCTCCAGGAATGTACCCCCCGGCGCCCGGTCACCCCCCTGACCGGGCGCCACCATTTCCGGGCCGCGCAACCTCTGGCCCCGAACGGCATTACGTCCTATCCCTCCCCGCCATGCCGACGCTCCGCATTGTTACCTGGAACATCAACTCCGTCCGTCTGCGCCTGCCGCTGCTGACGGATCTGGTCCGTGACCTGGCACCGGACGTGATCTGTCTGCAGGAGACGAAGTGCCCGGATGACCTGTTCCCGCATGACGGCATCGCTGCGCTCGGCTTTCAGCATCGCGCGCAACGCGGCATGAAGGGCTATAACGGCGTGGCCATTCTCTCCCGCATTCCGCTTGTGGCGCGGGAGGAGGACCCCGACTGGTGCGAGAAGGGGGATTGCCGCCATCTGGGCGTGACGCTCGACGTGCCGGGCGGGCTGGAGCTGCACAATTTCTACGTTCCCGCTGGCGGTGATGTGCCGGACCGCGCGGTGAACCCGAAATTTGCCCACAAGCTCGACTTCGTCGCGGAGGCGGCAGCCTGGAACCGGGCGCGCGGCCCGGCGCGGCGTGCCGTGATGCTGGGCGACCTGAACATCGCTCCGCTGGAACAGGATGTCTGGAGCCACCGGCAGATGCTGGGCGTGGTCTCGCACACGCCGGTCGAGGTGGAGGCACTGGCGGCCTGGCAGCAGGCGGGCGAGTGGCACGATGCGCTCCGCCACTTCGTGCCCCCTTCGGAGAAGCTCTACACGTGGTGGTCCTACCGCGCCAAGGACTGGGCTGCGGCCAACCGCGGCCGGCGGCTGGACCACATCTGGGTGAGCCAGGATCTGGCAGGTGCCCTCAGCGGCCTGAACGTGCTCAAAGCTGCGCGCGGTTGGACCCAGGCCAGCGATCATGTCCCAGTGATGGCTGAGCTGACGCTTTGAGAAGTGGGGATTGAAGAACCACTTCAGCAACGCGAACCGGAATTTGATGCTTATCCGGATATTTTCCAGCCATACTCATCACTCATAGGTTGAAAGTGCTGACTCCAGGCGTCCGACGCTGTATATTTTGCCGCAGTGCACCATCGCACTCGCGTTTTGCCACTTTTCTGCAATGCAGTGGGGGCGTCGCAGCTTGCTCGTCGAGGCGTCCAGCAACAAGGGATTCATGATGGCGCGTTTCCTGGTTACGGGTGGAGCCGGCTATGTCGGCAGCCATGTCGTCCTGGCCCTGCAGGAGCGGGGAGATGAGGTCGTTGTGGTCGATGATCTCCGCCAGGGACACCGCACCGCTGTGCCAGCAGGCGTGGAGTTGGTGGTCGCCGACGTCGCCGACCGCCAGGCACTGTCCGAAGTCTTCGCCGGTTGGCGGTTCGACGGAGTGCTGCACTTCGCCGCTCTTTCCCTGGTCGGCGAGAGCATGCGGGACCCGCTGCGCTACCTCTCCGAGAACCTCAGCAATACGCTGGCGGTTGCGGATGCGGCGGTGAAGGCAGGCTGCCGGCGCTTCGTGCTCTCCTCCACCGCCGCGCTGTTCGGCAACCCCGAGACCACGCCGATCGACGAGACGGCGCGGCTGGCTCCGACCTCCGCCTATGGCGAATCGAAGCGCATGGCCGAGGCCGGGCTTGAGTGGGCGGACAAGGTGCATGGGCTGCGCTCGGCCGCCTTGCGCTACTTCAACGCCGCCGGTGCCGACCCGCAGGGCCGGCTGGGCGAGGACCACAGTCCCGAGACCCATCTGATCCCGCTGGCGATCAACGCCGCTCTCGGCCTGGCTCCGGAGCTGACGGTGTTCGGCACGGACTACCCGACCCCGGATGGCACCTGCATCCGCGATTACGTGCATGTGACCGACCTCGCGGACGCCCATCTGCGCGTGCTGGACGGGCTGAAGGACGGGCCGAGCGTCCGCTACAACGTGGGCAACGGCCAGGGCCATTCAGTGCGCGAGGTGCTCGACGCCGTGGAGCGCGTCTCCGGCCGTCCGGTGCCGCACAGCATCGGTCCGCGCCGCGCCGGCGATCCTGCGGTGCTGGTGGCCTCCAACGAGCGGCTGCGGCGCGAGACCGGCTGGACGCCCCGCTACGCCGCGCTGGACGACATCGTCCGCACCGCCTGGGCATGGCGGGAGGCGAATCCGCGCGGCTATGGCGACCGGCGCGAGGGCCTGGCGGCGCAGGCCGCCTGAGCAGAAGCCCCTGGCGCCCGGCGGCCTGGACCTCGCCTGACGACGAAGTGGCGGCGCGCGGACGCCGCCACCCTTGGCAAGCCGCAACGCGACCGCACCTGTTCTTACCGATCCGACAGGTGTTCGCAGAGCCGGCATGACCCTTCCGCTGACCGCCCCTTCCCTTCGCCGAACACGGCGCCACGTCATCGTCATCGGCGCCGGTCCAGGGGGGCTGGCCGCCGCCATGCTGCTGGCGGCCCGCGGCCTGCGGGTCACGGTGCTGGAGAAGGACAGCGTGGTGGGCGGCCGCAGCCGCACCCTGACGGCACCGGGGGGCTACCGCTTCGATCTCGGCCCCACCTTCTTCCTCTATCCGCGCATCCTGGAGGAGATCTTCGCCAGTTGCGGCGCCTCGCTGCGCGAGGAGGTGGCGCTGACCCGGCTTGATCCGCAATACCGCGTGGTCTTCGGCGGCGGCGCGGGGCCGGTGCTGGACGCCACGCCGGAGATCGACCGTATGGAGGCCGAGATCGCCCGGCTGGACCCGGCCGATGCCCGCAACCTCCGCCCCTTCCTCGCCAGCAACCGCGCCAAGCTCGAGGCTTTCCGGCCGGTGCTGGAGCGTGGCTTCTCCTCGGCCGCCGACCTTTTCGCCCGGGACATGGTGAAGGCGCTGCCACATCTGCGGCCACACCTCTCGGTGGACGCGGAGCTGCGCCGCTTCTTCCGCGACCCGCGCACCCGGCTGCTCTTCTCCTTCCAGACCAAGTATCTGGGGATGAGCCCGTTCCGCTGCCCCAGCCTGTTCACCATTCTCTCCTTCCTGGAATACGAGCACGGCGTCTTCCACCCGCAGGGCGGCTGCGGCGCCGTGGCGGCGGCGATGGCGCGGGTGGCCGAGCGGCTGGGCGCCGAGATCCGCCTCGGCACGCCGGCGGAGCGCATCGCCTTCGACGGCCGCCGCGCCACCGGCGTGCATGCCGGCGGCAGCTTCCTGCCGGCGGACGCGGTGGTGATGAACGCCGACTTCGCCCATGCCGCGCCGAAGCTGATCCCCGATGCGCTGCGCCGCCGCTGGTCCGACCGGCACATCGCCCGGGCGCGCTATTCCTGCTCCACCTTCATGCTCTATCTCGGCGTCGAGGGCCGCTTCCCGGAGCTCGCCCATCACACCGTGCTGCTGGCCGAGGACTACCGGCGCAACCTGCAGGAGATCGAGGCCGGGCTGCTGCCGGCCGAGCCTTCCTTCTACCTGCACAACCCGGTGGCCACCGATCCCTCCATGGCGCCGGAGGGGCACAGCAGCCTCTATCTGCTGATCCCGGTGGGCAACCTGCGCGGCTCCACCGACTGGCGCGCCGCTGCCCCCGCCTTCCGCGCAGAGGCGCTGCGGCGGCTGGCGAAGCTCGGATTGCCCGACATCGAATCGCGCATCCGCTATGAGCGGATGGTGACACCGGACGACTGGCAGGAGCAGTTCGCGGTCGGCTACGGCGCCACCTTCAACCTGGCGCATGACCTGGGGCAGATGCTCAACTTCCGTCCGGGCAACCGCTTCGGCGGCACGGAAGGGCTTTACCTCGTGGGTGGCGGCACGCATCCCGGCAGCGGCCTGCCGGTGATCTATGAAGGGGCGCGGATCAGCAGCAACCTGCTGCTGCGCGACCTGGGCCTGGAAGGCGTCGAGACCGCGCTGCCTGAGCTGGCGCCCTCGCCGCTGGCCGGCAAGGGGAAGGAGATGGTCGCATGAGCGTGTCGCATGTGGTGGTGATCGGCGGCGGGCTGGGCGGCCTTGCGGCGGCGGCGGTGGCGGCGGCGCGCGGGCACCGCGTCACGCTGTTCGACAAGAACCCCTGGCTCGGCGGCAAGGCGGCGGTGCTGAACCTGCCCAGCGGCCCGGAGGGCGCCAATAGCGGCTTCCGCTTCGACATGGGGCCGACCATCCTGACCATGCCGCGCGTGTTGCGCCGCATCTTCGCCGAGGCCGGGCGCGACCAGCAGGCCGAGTTGCCGCTCATCCGGCTCGACCCGCAATGGCGCTGCTTCTTCGAGGACGGCACGCAAATCGACCTGATGCAGGACGTGCTGGCCATGGCGGCGTCCATGGACCGCTTCGCCGCTGGGAATGGCGCGGGCTACCGCCGCTTCCAGGAGGTTGCCCGCAAGCTGCACGACGTCTCGGAAAAATTCTTCTTCTGGAAGCCGGTGGAAGGCATCGCCGACACGATGAACTTCCGCGCCAACCTCGACCCCAACACCATGCGCGACGTGCTGGCGCTGCGCATGGGGCAGACGGTGGCCAAGGTGATCCGCGGCCATGTGCCGGATGCGCGGCTGGCGCAGATGCTCGACCACTACACGCAGTATGTGGGCTCCTCCCCCTATCTGGCGCCGGCCGTGCTCTGCGGCATTGGCGACATGCAGGCGGCGGAGGGCATCTGGTACCCGAAGGGCGGCACCCGCGCCGTGGCCGAGGGGCTGGCGAAGCTGGCGGCCGAGCTTGGTGCCGACCTGCGGCCGGGCACCGAGGTGACGGGGCTGGAGATCGAGAACGGCGCGGTCCGCGCGGTGAAGGCCGGCGGCGAGCGCATTGCCTGTGACGCCGTGGTGTCCAACATGGACGCCATTCGGACCTATGGCGAGCTGGTCGGCGGCCGCGCGGCGCGGAAGTACAGCCGGAAGAAGTTCGAGCCGGCCTGCTCGGGCGTGGTGCTCTATCTCGGCCTCAACCGGCGCTACGAGCACCTGGCGCACCACGACTTCGTCTTCTCGCGCGACGCGGAGGAGGAATTCGACGCCATCTACAAGAAGGGCATCCTGGCGCCGGACCCGACCGCCTATCTCGCCGCCCCCGCCGCCACCGACCCGAGCGTCGCCCCGGAGGGGGGCGAGGCGCTCTATGTGCTGGTGCACACGCCGCATCTCCGCCCCGGCCAGGACTGGTCGAAGATGCTGCCGGAATACCGCCGGACCATCCTGAACAAGCTGAAGCGCACGGCGGGGATGGAGGACATCGAGGAGCGCATCCTGGTGGAGCGCGCGCTGACGCCGCAGGACATCCATGAGCGCTACAAGGTGCTGGATGGCGCCATCTACGGCCTTGCCAGCCACGGGCGCTTCACCGGGGCCTTCAAGCCGGGCAACCGCTCGCGCGCGGTGAAGGGCCTCTACCTCGCCGGCGGGGCCGCGCATCCCGGTCCGGGCATGCCGATGGTGATGATGTCGGGCTGGATCGCCGCGGATGCGCTGGACCAGGACCTTGGCGGGCGCGGCATGGGGGCGGAAGCCGAGCGGGCGGGGCAGCGGGGCGCGGCGCTGGCGGCAGAGTGATGCGACAAGAGGACCAGCCGGGGCCAAGGGGGCGCTCCCCCCTTGGATCCCCCGCTGGGGTGACACTGTCACCCCAGCGGGAGACGCCCGGGGAGGGCAGCGCCCTCCCCGCTCCCGACGGAACCCCATGACCGACCCGCTCCAGGCTTACGCGCCCTCCCACCTCGCCTTCTACGACGTCATGTTCACCCGCTTCTTCCGCCGCCACATGCGGGCGCTGCGGGTGCCGGAATGGGGGATGCCTGAACGGCCGGAGGGCGTGCCGCTGGTGGTCTTCGCCAACCACCCCTCCTGGTGGGACGGCGTGGCCTTCATGCTGCTCTCCCGCCGGCTGTTTCCGGGGCGGCGCATGTTCATCCCGATGGAGGCCGCGGCGCTGGCGCGCTACCGCTTCATGCGGCGCCTCGGCGTCTTCGGCGTGGACACGGCGAATCCGCGCGGTGCGGCCGCCTTCCTGCGCATCGCCCGGCGGGTGCTGGCGCCGGAGCGCGACGACATGCTCTGGATGAACGCGCCCGGACGCTTCGCCGATGCCCGGGAGCGCCCGGTGCCGATCGCGCCCGGCCTGACGCGCCTGGCGGAACTGGCGCCACAGGCCTGTTTCGTTCCGCTGGCGCTAGAGTATCCTTTCTGGACGGAGCGCAAGGCGGAGATGTTGGCCGCCTTCGGTCCGCCCTTGCACGGCGCCGCATTGCAGGCCATGCCGCGCGAGGCACGGGCCGAGGCGCTGGCCACGGCGCTGGCCGGGGTGATGGACCGCCTCGCCGCGGAGGCCATCCGCCGGGAGCCCGCGCGGTTCCGGGTGGTGGAGCAGGGAAAGGAAGGCATGGGCGGACTTTACGATCGATGGCGGCAGTTGCGGGCCAGGCTGGCCGGCCGCCGCTTCGACCCCCGCCACGAAGCGCGCGATTGAGGCTGGCCACGTGAGCCTGCTCGGCGCTGTCCTTCCCTGGGCCAGCCTGGTGCTGGCAGCCCTGCCCCTGGGGCTCGCGGCGAACAACCTGCGCCGCCTGCCGCGGGCGCGCGGCAAGCCCCCCGGGCCGACGCTGGTCTCCATCCTGATCCCGGCGCGGGACGAGGCGGCCAATATCGAGCCCTGCCTGCGCGCCGCCCTGGCCAGCCGCGACGTGCCCATCGAGGTGGTGGTGATGGATGACGGCAGCCGGGACGGCACCGGCGCCATCGTCGCCGCGCTGGCGGCGGAGGATGAGCGGCTCGGCCTGCTCACCGCGCCACCCTTGCCACCGGGCTGGACGGGCAAGGTGCATGCCTGCGCCCGGCTCGCCGAGGCGGCGCGTGGCACCCATCTGCTGTTCATCGACGCCGATGTCCGGCTGCGGCCGCATGCCGCCGCCGCCATGGCCGCCCATGCCGAGGACCACGAGCTGGCCCTCGTCACCGGCGTGCCGCGGCAGGTGCTGGGTGGCCTGGGCGAAGG
This sequence comes from Roseomonas sp., assembly GCA_035556695.1. Classification (GTDB taxonomy): domain Bacteria; phylum Pseudomonadota; class Alphaproteobacteria; order Acetobacterales; family Acetobacteraceae; genus Pseudoroseomonas. The sequence goes on along the minus strand of DATMFR010000010.1, from coordinate 86,907 downwards.
GCTGACGGTGCCGGCCATCAACTTCCTCATGCTTGGCTACCTGCCCGGCGGTGGGCGGGCGGAGACGCACCGGCCCTCCCTGGCCGCCGCCTGCGGCCAACTCATGCTGGTGGAGGCCATGGCCTATCGCCGCGCTGGCGGGCACGCGGCGGCGCCCGGCATCCTGCATGAAGGCCTGGCGCTGGCCCGCCGCCTGCGTACGCAGGGCTTCCGTACCGAGGTGGTGGATGGCAGCCGGCTCGCCGCCTGCCGCATGTATTCCGGCTTCCGCGAAGCCTGGGCGGGATTCGTGAAGAACGCGCGCGAGGGCATGGCGACGCCGCGCGGCCTGCCGGTCTGGACACTGCTGCTCGGCGGCGGGCACCTTCTGCCCTGGCTGCTGCTGCCGCATCCGGCGGCGGTGCTGGCGGTGCTGCTCTCGCTCGGGCTGCGCGGCGCGATCACCTGGCGGATGCGCGAGCGGTGGTGGAGCGTGCCGCTGCATCCCTTCGCCGTCGCCGTGGCGCTGGCGATCCAGTGGACAGCGCTGCTCGGCCACTGGCTGGGCGCCCGGCCCGCCTGGAAGGGCCGGGCTTACGGCGATTCACGGACGGGGACGGCATGAGCGCGGCGGAACCTTCCCTCTCCTCCGGCGAGGTGCTGGCCGGACCGCCGACGCGCGGCCCGGATTCCGAGAACTTCCCGGTGGCCTCCTGGCTCCTCGCGCCCGACCAGCGCGGCAAGGTGCTGGCCTTCTACGGCTTCGTCCGCGCGGCCGATGACATCGCCGACCACCCCGAGCTTCCGCCGGCCGAGAAGCTGGCCCGGCTCGACCGGCTGGAGGCGGCGCTGGACGAGCCGGCGAGCCCGATCACCGTCGCCCGCGCGCTGCGGGAGAGCGGCGCGGGGATGGCCGAGGCGCGCCAGATGCTGATCGCCTTCCGGCAGGATTCCGTGCAGTCGCGCTATGCCGACTGGGCCGCACTGGAAGGCTACTGCGCCAATTCCGCCGTGCCGGTCGGCCGCTTGCTGCTGCGCCTGCACGGCGAGAGCGATGCGGAGGCCCTGGCATCGGCCGATGCGCTCTGCACCGCGCTGCAGATCCTGAATCACCTGCAGGACGCCGCCGAGGATCGCGCCAAGCTGGACCGCGTCTACTTGCCGCAGAACTGGCTGGCGCTGGCCGGCGGGGAGGACCGCTTCTTCGCCGAGCCTGCCGCCCGCGCGCCGCTGCTGGAAACCGCGCTGGACCGGGTGGAGGCGCTGCTGGAGCGCGCCGCCAGCCTGCCGCGACGCCTGCACAGCCGCCGCATGGCGCTGGAAGCGGCGGTGACGCTGGAACTGGCCCGCCGCCTGCTGGCCCGCCTGCGCGGCGGCGACCCTCTGGCACAACGCATCGCCCTGAGCCGCGGCGACTTCGCCCAGGCGCTGCTCGCCGCGCCCCGCCGGGGCGGGCCGGATGCCGCCGTGGTGCGGGCGCGGGTGCTGCGGGCGCGTTCCTCCTTCGCGCGAGGCATGGCGGCGCTGCAGGGCGAGCGCCGGCGGGCGCTCTATGCCGTCTATGCCTTCTGCCGCGCGGTGGACGACATTGCCGACGGCACCATGCCCGAGGCCGAGAAGCGCCGTGCCTTGGCGGCCTGGCGGCGCAAGCTCGACGCGCCGGACTGCGCCCTCTCGCGCGAGCTGGCCTGGGCGCGGAGTGAATTCGCCCTGCCGCGCGCCGAATGCGAGGCGATGATCGACGGCATGGAGGCCGATGCCGGCCCCTTCCGCCGCATCGCCGACGAGGCGGCGCTCGAAGCCTATTGCCGGCAGGTGGCGGGCAGCGTGGGAGCGATGGCGGTGCGGATCTTCGGCGCCCCCCAGGCGGAGCCTTTCGGGCTGGCGCTGGGCCATGCCTTCCAGCTGGTGAACGTGCTGCGCGACATCGAGGAGGACGCGGCGCGGGACCGCCTCTACCTGCCGCAGGATTGGCTGGCCGCTGAAGGTCTGGCCGGATTGCCGGCCGGCGCGCTTGTCGCCGATCCAGGACTGGCCGCGGTGGCGGAACGGCTGGCAGCGCGGGCGGAGGCTGCCTTCGCCGCCGCTCAGGCGCTGGCGCCGCCGGAATGCCGCGCGGCGTTGAAGCCAGCCCGCGTCATGTTGCAGGTCTATGCGCTCCTGCTGGAGAAGATGCGCCGGCAGGGCTTCCAGCCGCCGCGCGCGCGGGTAAGGCTGAGCCGGGGCGAGAAGCTGCGGCTGCTCTGGCGGGGGACATCATGAAGGGAAAAGGCTGGGGGAATGAATTCCCCCAGGCTCCCTTCTTTTTTCTGTCTGTTTCCTGCCTGGGCGGGCAGCGGGCGCCAAAGCTGACAAAAAGAAGATGGGGGTTTGGGGGAATTCCTTCCCCCAACCTTGCCTCGCCATGAGCGAGCCCGCCGCCGCATTGGCGGCGCTGCGCGCCGAGGAGGCCCGGCTTTCCCTGCGCGAACGGCGGGCGCTGCTGGCCTCCCTGGCGCGCGACGTGGTGCGTCGGGCCGAGGATTTCGTCGCGGCGGCGAATGCCGACTATGGCGGCCGCTCGGCGGTGGAGACGCTGGTGGCCGATGTGCTGCTGGTGGCGCAGGCGGCGCGGCGGGCACGGCGGTGGCTGTGGTGGTGGTCGCGTCCGCGCCCGGTGCTGGCTCCCTTCCCTTTCCAGCCAAGCCTGGCCTGGGTCGAGCCGGTGCCGAAGGGCGTGGTGGGCGTGATGGCGCCCTGGAACTACCCGATCCAGCTCGGCCTCTGGCCGCTGGCGGAGGCGCTGGCCGCAGGCAACCGCGTGGCCCTGAAGCCGAGCGAGCACACCCCGCGCACCGCCGCCCTGCTGGCCGAGGTGGTGGAGGAGGCGCTCGGCCCACGCGTCGCGCGCGTCGTGCAGGGGGATGCGGCCGTGGCGGCCGACTTTGCTGCCCAGCCCTGGGACCATCTGGTCTTCACAGGGGGGACTGAAACCGGCCGGCGGGTGATGCGTGCCGCCGCGGAGAACCTGACGCCGCTGACCCTCGAACTGGGCGGGAAGTGCCCGGCCATCCTGCTGCCGGGCGCCGATCTGCGGCGCGCAGCGCAGGCCATCCTGGCGGGCAAGGCGGTGAATGCCGGACAGACCTGCGTGGCACCCGATACCGTGCTGCTGGTCGGCCACAGCATGGAGGACTTCGCCAACGCCTGCCGCGCCTGTGCCGTGCCTGTCGACAGCGCCGTGCTGCCGCCCCAGCAGGCGCGGCAGGCCAGGCTGGCCGAAGGGGGGGAGCGGCTGCCAGGCGGCATCACGCTGGTGGAGGACCGGGAGGAGGGTGAGATCTTCGGTCCCACCCTCGCGGTGCGGGCGGTGGCGGATCTGGCGGCGGCGCTCGCCTGGGTGCGGGCGCGTCCGGCGCCGCTGGCCATCTATCTGTTCGGCGCTGACCGTGCCGAGGCGGCGGAGGTGGCAGCGCGGACCCGCGCCGGCGCGCTGGTGGAGGACCGCTGCGTGGAGCACGCCGCCTTCACGGCGCTGCCCTTTGGCGGAGTCGGGGGCTCGGGCTTCGGGCGCTACCACGGATATGACGGCTTCGCCGCCTTCAGCGACTGGCGCGCGCGGGTGCGGCACGGGCCTTTCGCCCTCTCGCGCCTGCTCGACCCACCCCGCGGCGAGAAGGCAATCCGGCTGGCGCGACGGCTGGTGCGCTGACCCAGTCCATGCAGCCACCGGCTCGCAAAGCTGGGAGCCCTGCGCGAAGCACATGACAGGGAAGCCATGCTCCCCTCCATGCTGCACCTGCGAAAAACGCAGCCCTTAGGTAAGCGAAGGCTCCCTATATTCTCCTTCGCAGCCGCAGCATTGCGGCGGACCTAAAGGATCAAGGGGTTTACCCATGTCCGCTTTTCTCTTTGTCACTGTTGTCGCCGCCCTGGTTGGGGGTGGACTGTTTGCCCGCTCCATTGTTGAGCGCGACATGCCGGAGTTCACCCGCCTGCACATGGCAGACTGAACCGGCGGCGGCTTTGGCCGCGTAGCGCATCAAGCCTTCCCGGCGCTAAGCCGGGTGGCGCTGGTGCGGACGGCGGGTCTCGAACCCGCACTCCCCGAGGGGAAGCAGATTTTAAGTCTCTTGGTGGGTCTGCCGGGAGCGGGACTTGAACCCGCAAGCCTTTGATAAGGCGGGGCATTTTAAGTGCCATGTGTCTACCGTTCCACCATCCCGGCATGAGATGTGACAGGCCCCGTGTCACACGTTGTCACGGGGCCTTGGTAGGAAGTCGCAAGAGATTTACGGGGTAGTTGAGGTGCAGGCAACTGCACCTAATCGGCTGCCCCCATGTTCAGCGCGTCCGCCGCTCCCCGCAGATTGTGCGGCGCGAGGTGGGCGTAGCGCATCGTCATCTGCACCGTCTGGTGGCCCAGCCACTCCTTGACCACCGGCAGGGCCACGCCCCGCTGCACGAGGCGGCTCGCGCATGTGTGGCGGCAGATGTATGGGACGAAGTTAGGGTCGCCCATGAGGCCCATGTGCGCCCGCGCCCGGTCCCAGGCAGCCCGCAGCCACCAGTTGTCGTAGGGGAACAGAGGCGCCCCAGGTGCAGTAGACTGCACTCGTCGCGACACGATCTCCTTCACCCGCTTGGTCATGTAGACCGTGCGGGGCTTGTCGGTCTTGGTCTGCCAGACCGTGATGGTCCCCTCGCGGAGGTTCACGTCGGCCTTCTTCAACCCGTAAAGCTCGGAGTTGCGGAGGCCCGTGTCGATCAGACATTCGACCACCTCGGCGGCGTCGTCCTTGCCCCACTGGCGGAACAGCGCCAGGAGGACAGTCTCCTCCTCGCCGGTCAGCCACCGGATGCGGCCCACGGGCACCTTCTCGCGCTCGATGCGGGGCATCTCCAGGTTGCCTCCTCGGGCCTTCGCGAAGCGCAGCACCTTGGACAGCATCGCCAGCCGCCCGTTGATCGTGGAGCTGGCCTTACCCTCGGAGCGGAGGCGCTCGACGTAGCCGTCCAGGAACCCGCTGTCGATGTGGTGCAGGGGCATGTCGTCCCCCACGTCCGCACGAACGCGGGCCATGAGCTGCCACGTTTTCAGCTCCCACTTGGTCCCCTTGTAGTACCGCTGGAAGGCGCGGTCGCAGGCGTCCCCGAACGTCGCCGGGGCGTCTCCTCCGGGTTTGCGCCCAGGCGTGGGACCGTTGGGCGATGAAAAAGCCCGCTCCTTGGCGGGCGCCTTCATCTCCTGTTCCCAGGCTTTCGCCGCTTCCTCCGAGGTGAAGTCGCGACGTTTGCGCTTGCCGTTCACGAACACGTCGGCCTGCCACGAGGCCCCGCGTTGACGGATCGCCATTTACCCCTCCACGAGGTGAACCAACGAGTTGACGAAGCGGCGCCCTTTCGCCGTCAGGAAGGCGCACCTCTCGCGGGCGTCCACCTGACCGGGCCGAACCTCGATCAGCTCGTAGCCGGGCTTGCCCACCGGCCAGCCCTTGTCGGATAGCTTTGCGAACGCCCGCTCGGCAGAGCTTTTGCCCATGCCCAGGGTGGCGGCCACCTTCTGCTGTGTGATGCCCTCCTCCCGTGCGATCAGGAGGAGAGCGGCGGCATGTTGAACAGGAAGCTCTTGGTCGAGCTTACGCAGCTCCTCGACGAACAGGAACGCCCTCGTCAGAGGGTTTCGGGTGGTCGGCATTGGTGCCCCTTGGGTTACGTAGCAGCCCCGCCCCGATAAGGTCGATCACCTCCGCTCCACAAGTGCAGTCTGACTGCACCGGAGCCCAAGACGCGATCACAGTCCAGCCAAGGAGGTTCACCTCCACGGAGCCGGGCTCACGGATGATTGCGAATTTCGGGTCGTTTGGGTAGCCACGGTTAAGGTACAGGTCCAGGCCGCAAATATTCATGTCACGTCATCCTGACGGTAAGCACTACCCGTTGGTCACGGTTTGGTAGCTATACGTTCTATTTCTTAACGGCCTCTTGACGGTGCGTGTTCTACGCCTTGCCCAGGTATGCAAAAAGCAGCCACAGGTAGGCGCCGAAACCAACGACGCCCACCACCGTCTCCACAATCCAACGACGCCAGCTCACGCCGACTTCCGCAGGCGGTTGAGCGGCTCGTGCTGGCACAGCTCCGAGACAAGCCCGTCGTAGAGCGTGCGGCGCCCATAGATCGGATCACCGTGTGGCGAGGTCGTGATCTCCACGAAGTCCTGCTCGTCCTTCCGATACAGCCTGACGCTCACGCGCCCGTCGTAGGACATCACCTCGGCCACCAAGCCAGACTTCTTGGAGCCGCAGCGGGACGCGACGGTGCCGCTACGGCCCCGGATGTCCCCATAGAAATGCGCCATTCGCTACACCCTTTCGCATGTGTTAGCGGCCCCTCCCAGAGGTGGGAGGAGGCGGACGTACCGCGACCGCAGGTGCAGTCGGCTGCACCTTTGGTTTCGGCCCCTCGTCAGGGGGCCATCGTCAGGCGGCGTTACGAGATCGGGTCAGTGATGACCGGCGTTCCGTCCTTGCGGAACATGAAGTTACCCATGTGCATGTCGGGCCACGCGGAGTGCCAGGGCACAGTCTCCGCCGTGCGGTTCTCGGGAGGCTCCGCATGGATGCGCTTGCGGATGTCCCGCACAAGGCTGGTCAGCTCCGGGAACATGATGACCTCGTGGTACTCCTCGTAGCGTTCGGCCTCGAAGTTGTACCGCTGCGACCACCCCTCGATGGCCTGCTCCGTCAGGGTCGCAAGCATACGCTCGCGCGTCCCACGCAGCTCCGCCTTCCACTGGTAGACGCAAGCCTCCAGGCGCTCCATCAGGGCCGCGCAACGCCCCGTGTCGTCCACGAGGAGCATCTTGATGCGCGGGACGTGCGGCCCCGTGTAGGTGCCAGACACCACGGCATGAGCCCAGATTTTATACTTGTCGTCAGACTTGGCGGACACCTTCCACACCAGGTTTCCCTTGCCCCAGGCAACCCCGAAGGCGCCATCCCCCAGCCGCTTCCAGCCCTTGGCGCGAAGGCGCCGCGTCAGGGCGTCCATGTCGGCCACCCGCACGACGCGCTCACCGTCGCACCACGCATCTCCAGCGCGGCACAGCCGCTCCTCCCGGCTCAGGGTGGAGGGCGTGACGCCAGAGTTACGTGTGCGGGGCGTGGTCGGTTCGATTGCCACCGCGCCAGCCGCGCGTACCGCGTCCCCGAACTCCCGAGGGGCGGCGTTCTCCTTCCGCACCAGGGCCGGGTCGATGCCCGGAAGCTGTGCCAGCGCCAGGAACGGATTAACACCCATCATTCTACACCTCTATCGCGTGCGTTTGCGGCGCTCCCACTCATGGGACCGCACGGGCGTTTTGATCCCGCGACCATCGGTGCAGCGGACTGCACCTAGGTTTCGCCCTTACGGGCTCGTCAGGCGGAAAGAGTGCGGAGGCGGTAGCGCAGGGCGTCCACCTCCCGCTGCGCCCGCTCCCGGACGTGGGAGGGAAAGTTGAAACGCTTGGCCTCCGCGAGGCGGTCCACCCACAAGGCCAGCTTGGCGCTCACGCGGAGGGCCTCGCGGCGGGCTTGAGGCACCCCTAGCGGGCGGGCCTTGATGTCCCCGCCCACGTCAGTAAGGGCGCGGAACAAGTCCATCGCCCCCTTGAACTTCTTCCGGCTCATGCTGCCAGCCTCGCCTCGATGTCGGAGAGAACCCGGAAGGCGGCGCGGAAGGCGGCGTCTCCGGTGCAGTAGGTCGCGTCGCTCCACTCGGCCAGGATGCCGGGAGCCATCCACAGCCATCCCCGCCGGTTGCGGCAGAAGGCGACCGTGACGGTTCCGTAGTTGGAGTGTCGGTTGTCGCGTCCGATCAGGTCGTAGGGCTCGCGAACCATGTCAGCCCTCCTCGATCTGCGCGGCGATGACATGCTGCTTGGCGATGTAGATTGGCGTGCGGCAGCGGTCGTAGACCCACATGCCGTTGACCCTCTCGCCCAGAAGCTCGCCCATAATCAGGTCGCCCCTCGGCTGCCAGACAGCAACGTCGAGAACGCGCCCGCTCGTCAGTGTCAGGATCAGCGAGAAGCCCTCGCCGTCCTTGTGAGTGACTTCCTCGGCGTGGCGGATGGCCGCGCTGACGACATCGTGGCTCATCTGTCAGCCCTCCACCGCGAAGCGGCAGCCGCCGACAAGGTTCATCAGCTCGCGGGCGGCCCGGACTGCGGCTCCGTAGGTGACGCAAGCGGCCAGGGTGGAGCGCAGAGCGCGGCCTCGGCGGTCATACGCAGTGATCCGGTAAAACGTAGGCATTGAAGCATCCTCTTGCTTAGTCGCTTGGTGCAGTTGACTGCACCCAAAGGCACGGCCTTTGCCGTACCTGGAGCGATCCCATGGGTGGGACCGTCCAGGCGCGGGAAGGGTCGCGTTAGATGAAGGAGACGGCCACGGGCGACGAAACCGCCATGACCGCATCTTGCTTGAAGCGGCGCTTCCATTCCGCCGCAACGTTCCGCACCGCGTCAGCCTGCGCCGCGCTGTGCATCACCTCGACAATCAGCGAAGGCTCGCGGATCGGGCGCCCCGTGGCGCTATCCATCCACCCACCCTCGCCGTGCAGGACCGTGAAGCCGTCCGGGAAATGCTGCGCCACCACATCGGAAATGAAGCGGTCCACAGCGGCATCCCGGACGGTTGCCTGCCGCTCATCCACCGCGCCATCGGGGCGCCGCGCGACATGCTGGAGCGGGATGCGACGGCCCATGTAGAGGCGCGTCACCGTGTCCAGCGCGAAGGCGGGCGCCTCACCGATGGCGGGAGAGACAAACGTGGCGTTGTCCAAAGGCATTGAAGCATCCTCTTGCTTGGTTGCGTTTCGCGCTTGCTCAAGGCGCTCATCAGTCGGCTTAGAGCTACCGAGACGCGGGGCGCCGAAGGTGCAGTTGACTGCACCCTCGACACTCCCACCAATGGGACCGTTAGGCCAAACCGCAGGCCCGGACGAAAGCGTCGAAGTCCATACCGAACTTCTGCGCCATCTCCTCCAGGCGAGCCTTGGCCGCATCCCGCTCCCCTTGCGTGGCGCCCTTCTCATACAGGCCCCACACCTTCCGCGCCCTGTTCTTGGTCGCGCCGTCCACCGGCTTCGCGCCGCCCGGCTGCTCGGCCTTCTGTTCGGCCTTCGCGCCCGCCTTCTGGCCCTTCGCCTTGGCAAGCTCGGCCTCCAGCGCCCGGATGCGCTCCAGGGCCTCGGCCAGTTGCTCGCGGAGGATTTCCGCCTGAGACTTCTTCTTCGCCTTGGCGCTGGCGCCTTCGCCCTCGCCGCCTTCGCTGCCATCCTCGCCCTCGCCTTCCGGCGCGGGGTTGGTCGCCTTCTTCCACTCGTTGATGAACGCCAGGGCGCCATCCACCGAGTATTCCTTGCGACCAAGGAGACGGCCTTGCCCTTCCGCCCACTCCTTGGCGGCCAGGAAGTCATCCCAAGCGGCGGCCAGCTTCATCAGCCGCGCCCGCCACTCCTTGGAAAACTTAAAGTTGTCGTCGCACCACGCCCCGAAGGCGCCCTTTTGGCCGCTCAGGATTTCCTTAGCGTCCAAGAGGCTTGCACCCACGGAGCGGAAGGCGTGGAGAGTGTCCAGGCCCGCGCCGCTCGCCTTCGCCAGCCAGACATTCACCTCGGAAACGAGGTAGTCCAGCGCGGCGCCGCTGTTGCTGCCCGTGTTGGCGTTGGCGTCGGCGGTGTTGCAGTCAGTCATTGTCTCAAACCCTCTCTAGCGTGGTCTTGCTGCCATGAGCGCCATTGCCCATGCCCGAGCCTTCCCATGTGTGGGACCGTTCGGGCATGAGCAACAGGCAGGCCCGAAGGCCCGCCCATTGTCATGTGCTAGAGGGTTGCTTAATGCGTGTCTCTGATCCGGCTCCGCACCTAAGCGGATCACCTAAGCCGGGCATCCTCCGACTTGCGCTCAGGCCCCTTACTAGGCCCATGCCTCTATCCCGTCCGGGAGGCTTCCGGGTGGCGCCCGGTAGTGTGGGGCGCCTCGTTGTGTGAGAGGAGATTTAGTCCCACCAATGGGAGAATGCAATAGGTTTTTTGCGTCCCATGACGACTTTTTTCGTGAGCCTTTGATTTCAACGGTTTAGCGGCCATCAGGGCGCCTCTTGGCGTGTCACATGGCAGCCTGATGCGCCCGCATATGGGAGCGATAGGGGCGCCGCATGGGCTGGCCGATAGGCTGGCCGCGTTGGTGCAGTTGACTGCACCTGTAGGGTGGACGGTAGGGCAACCTGATGGGAGGCCGGAGGCAAAACAACATCCCATGTCCAATGAAGGCATGGGACGCCAAGGGCAGCCAGCCTGCACCCATCAGGCCCCCCGATAGGCCCCCTCATGGGCAGATGTGACGGGCAACCGATCCTATATCTTCTGCGGAGGCCAACATTTTCAAGGGGTTAGCGGCCATCAGGCCCCCCATCAGGCCCCCTTGTGGCGCCACATGAGGCCCCCGCCGCGCCTCCCGGCTGGCCGACACCCCCACGGGGGGAAACCGCGCCCGGCCCGTTACGGGGTGGGCTCTGACAAATGTGCGCCTAAACGCCAGGTGCTACCTGGTAGACACCCGGATGGAGGCGGTGCAGTAGGCGTAGGGGCCGGGGACCACCCCAGAGCCACTCTCAATCCGCCTTTCGTCCACCTTCAAGCCCCCCTCACCGCGCCTTTCGGCCTCCTCCAGGGCGATCCGAAGGGCATCCCGGCGGCATCCCTGCTCAATCCCGCCCAGGTCCACCGAACCACCCGCAGGAATGGCCGTAGAACGCCGCACAGAGGCCCTAAAGGCCCCGCTGGTGTCATCCCCCAGGGACCACTCCAGGCCGTCTGTACGGTGCTGGTAGGGGCCTCCAGGGAGGGATGGGCCGGTGGAGCAGGCAGAGAGGAGGATGAGGGGGAGGAGGAGGGGGTGGGGTCGCATGAGGCACTCCTAGGGACACCTTTAGGGCCACCCTAGGGCTATGCCCCCGAAGGATGGACACCGAAGGTGGACATCCGTAGGGGGCGTGCCTGCGAGCAACCCTCGGTGGAAGGAGATAGGGGTGGATGTGGTGGTGGTGAACCCCTCACCCACCCCTCCTACTAACTATAACTGTAACCTAGGGGGAGGGTGGGGTAGCGCAACCTAATTGGGTGCAGTCAGACTGCACTTTAGGTCCGCACCCACATCGGTCCCACCGAGGTCCGTCCACCGCAGGCTTCGATGAACTTCTCCAGCTCCTTCCGCAGCGCCTCCTCGCGCAGCTCCTCCGCCGCCTTCTCCTGGTCCCGCGCCATGCGCTCCGCGAAATAGGCGACAGCGCCAGCCAGCGCGTCCAGGCGGCCATCCTGCTTGAGGGCGCCCTTGTCCCGCGTGATGCGCGTGAGCTGGTGGAACAGGCGGTAGGCGTGCTTGGTGTCGGAGCTGTAGCTCTCCACCGAGCGGTAGTCCTTCTCGATGACCCTGGGGTCCACGATCAGGCGATGCTGCGCCAGGACCGGGGCCAGGGTGTCGATGATCCGCAGCTCCTTCTGCCGCGTGTGCTTCACGCCCTCCACGCCGCACGGGTGCGTCTTGGCGAGGTACGGCTTGAGCAGCTCGCGGAACATGCCGTCACCGAAGTTGTCCTCCACCAGCACGAGGTTGACGTTGTGCGCCTTGGCGGCGTCCGCGAAGCCCTGGAGGGTGGCCGGTGCGTAGCCGTGCATGAAGCCGCCCACGTCCCGCAGGAACAGGTTGCCGTTGAGGAAGGACAGGGCCGCGTAGCTGGCCTCGTCGGCGCCGCCGCCCGCCGGGTCGATGAACATGACGGTGCCCTGGTAGGGCGCCCACTCGCGGGGATCGTCGGAGGTCCGCCACGGGCGATACCACTTGTCCCCCGAGAGGCCGACGTTCGGGAGGTCCGGGAGGGCCAGCTCGGGCATCGAGCCCCACGTCACCTTGCCGGGCGCCTCGTTGGGCGGGCAGGACATGACGATGAGGTCGGAGGTCTTGAGCGGGTAGCGGTCCACGTCGGACAGCTTCGGGTCCAGCATGAACTGGAGCGCGAAGCCCGCCTTGCCGTAGGACAGCTCGCGCTTCGCCAAGTCCTCGTCATCGAACCGCTTGGGGTCCGTCGAGGCCCCCGCACGGGAACCCTTATCCAGCCCCCGGAGGATCATCGGGGCGAGGTCGTCGCCGTAGCTGCGGGCCTGCGCCGGGGTGGGGAACCGGGCGGGCCAGATGCGCGTCTCGTAGCCACGCTGCCGCAGGAGGCCGTAGAGGGTAAGCTCCGTCTGCGGGGTGCCCAGGTAGACCACGCGACCACCTGGTTTCAGCACGGCGTCGAACTCCTTCACACGCTCCGCGAGCTTGTCCCGCATGGTCTGCGTTTCGGAGTTGTTCGGAACCTCCACGTCGTCCGCGATGATGATGTTGGCGCGGGAGCCGGTGAGCTGGCCGAAGATGCCCACCGACTTGACGGACGGCGAGTGGTCCGGGCGGGCCGGGCCGACATCGAACGCGAGGTTGGAGTTGCGCTGTTCGGGGCGGGACCGCAGGGGCGCGAGGATCGGCATGTCCTCGATCAGCCGCTTGACGAAGGTGGAGAACTGGTCGGCGCGGTCCTTCGAGGCGGACACGGCCATGATCTTCTGGTCGGGGTCGCGGAGCAGCTCCCAGGCGGTGAAGGCCGACGTGATGTAGGACTTACCGACGCCTCGGAACGCCTGGATCATCTGGCGGTCGGGGCCGTGCTGGAGGTACTCGCAGATGTCGTACTGGACCGGAGTGGGGTCCGGGAGGTTGAGGTGCTTCCACACGAGAAAGACGAAGTTGCGGAAGTCCTCTAGCGGCCCGAGGCCGGGGGTGGGTTTGCCTTTCGGCTTGGTCATGGGGCTCCAACAAAAAGCCCCGCAGAAGCCCGGAGAGGGCCGCCACGGGGCGAGAGGTAGGGGTGGACCGGCGGGAAGCTGGAGGGGCCTAGGCGGCCACCGGAGGGGCGCCCTAGGGCAGGATTGCCCGGAGGTCCGCCAGGATCAGCTCGCACTCCTCCAGCGTCATGTCTGACCGCAGCCGGTTGTAGCGGTGGGACACCCAGCGGACGTTGCCGGGGACGTAGCCCAGGGCCGCGATGATGCGGTCCAGGGAGGGGCTGTTGTCGGTGAGGACGCCTATGCCCCGCGTCAGGGGGATACCCAGGACCGGACACCGCGCCGGGATCGGCGGGATGTCGGGACGCCGCAAGGTGCAGGGAAGGCCCTTCCGCTTGGCCCGCTTACGGGCGGCGTCGAGCAGCTCCCCGATGGTGTCCTTGCGGTAGGGCTTGCGGCGCTCCGCGACGACCAGCGCGTTCTGCTGCCGGTAGGCGGCGCTACGGCGGGCCATACAGTCCCGGCAGTAAGTCGAGCGCCCGCCCGGACGGCTCTTGTCTTGGCCGAACTTGGCGGGGTCTTGCTCGTTACAGGAGGGACAGGGCGGAGACATTTCAGTAGTCTATGCCCTGTTCTTCACCTCGTCTAGGAGGCTTAGTGCGGGTACTCCGTGTCGTCACTCGTGGGGAACGGCACCATCCGCGCTAGGTCGGCGGCGGGCGAGCCCGGCTGCACCACGGCGCTGATGTCGTTCTCCTTGAGGAAGCGGATGGCGGCCATGAAGTCCGCCGGTGCGGCGGTGCCGCTGCTGATCCGCTTGAGGAGCTGCTTCGCCGTCTCCTCGTGGAGCTGGGCGAGGATGTCCTGGAGGGCGTCCTTGTCCATCACAGCGGCTCCCCGGTAGGTGCAGTTGACTGCACTTCCGGCTCCGCGACAGCCCACACGCCGAGGATGACAGCGGAAAGCTCCGGCCCGGTGCGCTTGAGGCCCGCCGGGATGGGAAGCGCCGCGTCGGTGCGGACGTTGACATAGGCCACCCCGTCCAAGTCGCGGGGGCCGAGGACGTTAGGCTGACCCTCGATGGCGGCAGCTACCGTCTCCAGGGGGCCATTCCAGAGGTTGTCGAAAGGTTCAGGCATAGGTTCCTCAGTTGGCGGAGATGAGAGACAGCTCGGCGTCCGACATGACGCGCGGGATGAAGTCGATCAGTGCGACGATGCCTGCGGTCGGGCTGACGCTGGTTCCAGGCCCCATCGGGCGGATCGGATACCGGAGCAACACGTCCAGCGGGAGCACCGCGTCGTTCCGCGAAGCTGCCACCCCGTTCAGGGCGTGTCCGAACCTGGAGCCACCATAGGTAAGCGCGTAGGTGTTCCAGGAACCGGGCCGGAAGCTGGATAGGGTGGGCGCGTCGTAGCCTGTCCCTCCGTTGGTGCAGCGCGTAGCCATGGCGATTGCGGAATTGGACGGGACGAACCCTAGGAGGCGGTTCGATGCCGAGCCGTCAGACCACGAGAACACACCCCGGTTGGGGGACTGCGCGGTGCCCGCCAAGTCCATCCAGCGGATCAGGAACGTCCCTTTGCGTCCGCCTCCGGGAAGCGTCCGGGGGTCGAGGCTAAGAGCGTCCACCGCTCGGGCCGTCGCGCCAAACGTTCCGGGGGCTGTCAGGATTGGCGTGGACGGGAAGGACGCCTGCTCGGCCTGTACGGCGCAAACGTCGAAGATCGTGTCGTAGACACCATTCACCGATACCCCGAAGGAAAGGCCGGGCTGGAAGTAGGCGATGGTGCTGTCTGTCCCGAACTGCCGTGTGTGGTCGAAGCGGCGGAGCGTTTCATCAGGAGCGAACGAGTTGGTCGGACTTTCCCCTGAAACCGCGCCACCGCTGCTGTTGCGGACAATACTGCGGATGCCCCAATTCTCCGCGCCAGCTCCGCGCTTCTCCACGAGAGCGAGGGACAGGGAGGCCGCCCACCACTGGCCCGGACTGACCGCAATGGAGTTAGCCGTCTCCAGGTTGATGATGACGTTGCCGTTTGCGGTGGCCGTGCCGTAGAGCCTCACACGCTGTCCACGCTGGCCGATGCGAACCACAGGACCAAGCCACTCCAGAGTGATCCCGTAGTTGGTCTGCGGCTGCCAGTAGTTGGGGACCGCACCGACCGAGGAGGCGTCCCCGCCGGGGTTGCGGATGTTGTTGGTCCGCTGTTCCTCGATCAGGAAACCCGCAGGCCCACCCGCCGGGACGTAGTAGGGGCGCGGAGCGTCTGCCGGGAAGCTCAACAGACTTCCGCCCTCTCCGAACGCCCAGGCGGCCGAGGCGCGGCTCCAGGTTGCCAGCGGGGACAGGGAAGCCCCGGAGAGGAGGGACTGACGTCCCGCCCCTCCCCCGCCGAATAGCGGGAGCATCAGTCGAACTCGCGGCTCGACACGACCAGGGTACGTGCAGCCGACTGCACCACAGGGGCCGCCGAAGTGCCGCTGCGAAAGCGGACCAGCGGGAGGCCGAGGGGGAGCCGGATGTCGAGGAGGATCAGCCGCCCGGCGCTGGCCTGAATGGAAACCTCCATGCCGCTCTGGTCGAACACGTTGAACCAGGCGGCCCCGTCAGCGGAAGCCTGAAGGGTCAGCGCAGCGGCATCCCACGCGGACGGCATGAGGATGCTCAGGAGGACGCGGTTCTCCACCGCGAACGCCCCCGAGGTGGAGGCGCCGCTGGAGAAGGAGACGTTGGTGCGGGAGAAGCGAGGGTTCATGGCGTTCCTTTCTTAGATGGTCGGCAGGGTGCCGAAGCGTTCGTGGGAGGGCTTGTGCAGCCAGGGCAGGCCGGTGCGGCTGTTCTCGGCGGGCACCCCGCGCTTGGGCAGGATGACCGGAGCGTCGGCGCCTACGCGCCCGATCAGGCGGGCCAGGACGCGCTCCAGCGCCTCACCGCAGCGGCGGTAGCCAGCGGCGCTCAGGTGGGCACCAGAGGCGGCGCGGTACTCGGGACGCGGCAGGGTGGCGTCGGTGGGGTCCGCCACGGCGGCGTCGAAGTCCGCCAGGAGGATCGTACCGTCAGCCGCCATGCGACGGGCGCGGTTGTTGATCCCCACCCGGTAGGCGTCGGTGGATGCCGGGAGCTGGAACGGAACCGCCGTCGTCAGGATCGGCACCGCACCCTTCGACCGCGCGTACTCCGCCAGCGCCAGGGCACGCGAGAACGCGGCGTCGGCGTCAGCCTGGGTCTTGGGGTCGTTCGGGCTCCACACGGAGATCGTCACCACCTCCGGGAGGAACTTGTCGATGGCGTCCCGCCCACGGGCCGCGTAGGCGTCGGAGGTGAAGCCCGACTGTGCGGCGTTCACGAAGGACACCGGACGGCGGAGGGAGGACAGCCGCAGGGTGGCGAAGTGGCCGGGCGCCCAGAACTCGGAGGTGGACACGTCCTGCCCCTGCGTCAGGCTGTCGCCCACCGAGAGGACCGTGATGCCCGCCCCTCGGGTGTAGAACTGCAAGGCGCCGGGGATGATCCAGTTGTTCGGTCCAATGGGGTTGGTGAACCCGGACACCACGGCGGTCCCGGACTTGTAGTAGCTGCGGAGCAGGCGACCCCCGTCCTGCGCGGGCCAGCCGGATGCCAGCGAGGCGCTGTTGGGGGCGCTACCGGCGGAGCCCGAGAAGTGGGTGCGGGCCATCAGCAGCGGGCGACCGTCGCTCCCCTCGTCCAGGCGCTCCAGGCTCGGCACCCGCATCCAGTCGGAGAAGCAGTAGGCCGGAGTGGTCCCATCAGAGGCCGGGATGGTCCCCGTCGCGGAGCCGCCAGGGGCGTAGGTCGGGGTGCCCGCAGCGGCCCCGAAGGTGACGGGCGTAAAGGCCACCGCGCTCCCGGCGGCGTCGGTCGGGCTGTAGCCATCCCCGATCCGGGCGGAGGGGGCGATGGCGGCGGCGTCGATGGTCGCGGCGGAGGTCGCCAGGGACGGGTAGACGAGGCGGACCAGATCGAAGTGGCCGTCCAGCGCCCATAGGGTCGAGAAGGTGTAGCTGGCGTTCACGTTCCCGAAGCCGCGCGAGAACGGCATCTGGGTACGGATCAGGGACAGCTTGGGGTCGTTGGGCATCGGGTTCCTTACTTGAGCAATTCGAGGAGGGAGGTGAGGGTAGCGGCGCCGCCACCGGCCAGGGCAGCGAGCGCGGCGAGCCAGCCAACGGCGCGGTTCTTCCACCCTTCGAGTTGCGCGGTGCGAACTTCGAGGGCTTCCAACCGGCGTTCGTGCTGGTCGTGCCGGGTCAGTAGTAGATCGAGCTTGCCGTCCATCCTCCCGATCAACAGGAGGATGTCCGGGTTGCCCTCGGGCGTGGTTGTCACTTGTTCAGAGACGCGACTTGCTCGCGGAGTGCGCGAACTTCGGCGTCAAGCTCCTGGATGGCTTTCAAGGCGTTGGTGAGAAGGAGCGGGGCGTTCAGCGAGAGCGTCCCGTCCGATGCGGTGTTGACCCACTCGGGCCGGATGGCCTGGGCGTCCTGGGCGATGACGCCGCCCTTCTGGAGCGGCAGCACGGTCCCTTCGGGGGCGCCGGGGAACGGCTTGAAGCGGAAGTCGCGGAACGCGAGCTGGCGGATCAGTGGGAGGACCGGCTCGGCGGACGGGGTGATGTCCTTCTTGAGCCGGGCGTCCGAGAAGAACACGTTGATCCCGCCTGCGGTGCCGTCGATGTTGAACTCGATGTACCCACCGTCAGACCATTTCCAGGGGCCGAAACGGTCGAGGGCGTCCACCATGGCGCTGCCCCGCCCGACGCCGCGAGGAGACGCGCAGATGGTCTTGCCGTCCGTGACAAGGCTGGCCTGGGAGTAAATCTGCCCGGTGGCTGCGAACTGACCGGCGAGGTTGTAGTCGCCCGTCATCGTGGCCCCGCCCGTCAGCGGGACGAAGGAGGCCGACCACCCGTAGGTGTTGCCTGCCTGGGCGACCAGCGCCTTACCCACGTCCGAGGAGGTCGCGGTCGGGACGGCACGGGCCACCTCGCTCGCCGCGCCGGTCGCCGCCTCCACGGCCTCACCCACGATGTCCTCGGCCTTATCGTCAGCCTCCTGGGCGATCAGGAGGTTCTGCCGGGTGGCGAGGTCGAGGGCGCTCTCGGTGAGAACGGAGGCGTCGTTGAAGTCCACCAGCGCCACTTCCTTCGGGGTGTTCCGGCGGACGCGGACCACGGCCCCCACAGGGGGAGCCGAGGGGAGCTGGATGGTGTTGGAGTTGAGCCAGGTGAACGAGGCCGAAGCCCCATCCACGGTGACGGAAACATGGTCCTGCGAGATATACTCGAACGGGACCGAGAACAGCTTGGTGGAGCCGTCTCCGGTGTAGTCGCTGTAGCTGTAGCGCATGTCCTTCTTGGGTGCAGTCTACTGCACCTGTCAGCGGTTGACTTTGGTACGGGCACGGAGGAAGTCCTCGTCCCGCATTGCCTTCCGAAGCGCCGGGATTTCCCGGTGCAGCTCCGCCATCGCAGCCAAGCGGTATTCCCCGAGGACACGCCGAAGCACGTCCACGCGGGAGCCGTCATGGTCGAAGGTGCCGTCCGTCGCGCGGTTCCTGTAGGTGTCGGACTTGATGACCTTCTCCAGGCTCTCGGAGAGGGTCCGCCCGTTCCGCTTGATGGTCCCCGTCAGCTCCAGGTAGCGGTCGTAGGCGCTCCGCCCGGTGATGGGCGAAGTGTAATCCCGCATGTCCACCGGACCGTACTCGGGGGACGGAGGCCGGATGGAGGCGCCGTGGATGATGAGCTGCCGGGCGATCTCGTCGTGGACGTTATCCTGGACCGTGTGGCGCCACTCCGGGGTGTTGGGCTGCTGCCCGCCCTGGTGGACACCCTTGGCGATGGGGGAGATGAAGCTCGGCCCCCAACCCGGCGGGACGTGGATGATCTCGCCCAGGATGTTCCGCTGCGGGTCCACGTCCTGCGAGAGGCCGGGCGTCTTGGCCCGCATGGCGTCCGCGATGGACCGCACCTCGCGCAGATGCGGGTCGTCTCCGACAAGCTGGTTGAGGGCGGACGGCACGAAGCTCCCGGCCACGCCCCACACGAACCGCTCGCCGCGCCGCTCGGGCTCCGCAAGGGCTCCCAAAGCCCGCGTGAGGCCGGACAGGTAGGACTTGCTCTGGAGGTTCCGGGCGAGCGCCACGGTGGCATCCATGGCGAGCTGCTCGAACTCACGCTCCCCCGCGAACCCGGACACCTCGGCCATGTCTGCGGCGAGGCCGAAGAACATCCCGAACGGGTCCAGGCGGTCGAAGGCGCGGTACTCGACCGAGCCGTCCTCCTTGGTGATGCGGAAGGAGTAGGGACGCCACCCCGTCTGCATCAGCTCCTTCTTGGCCTGCGGGTCCGCCGGGCCGCCGCCCGTCACCGTGCCGTCGAAGGCGTAGGTCATGGCCGTGGCCCACAGCGCCCCGCCGGTCGCCATCTTGGCAGCCGCAGCGCCCCGTGCCTCCGCCCCGTTCCGGCCCAACAGATCATTGCGGAACTGCGTCCGCAGCATGTTGAGGCCAGGGGTGCGGTCAGCCGCGAACCGGATGATGTTGGTCGGGGTGCGGATGAACGGCAGGATCAGGGTCAGGCCGGGGTGGTTGCCCGCGAGCTTCTGGAGGCTCTCGCCCCAGGTCGGTCCCCCGGTGAGGGTCTGGGCCTGGAGGTCGGAGGAGAACGTCACCTCACGGGCGGCGCGGATGTGCCGGTCGTCGAGCGCCTGCCCCGTCACGGGATCGAACTTCCCGCGCAGAGAGCCCTCGGCGTGTTCGGCCACCTTCTTCACGTTGAGGCCGTACTGAGAGAACCCCTCCCGCAGTCCTTCGGCCCGGATGCGGGACCGATAGGTGAGCTGCTTGAAGAACTCGTCCTCCGCCATCAGGAAGCGCGACGGCATACGGATCATCGTGCCCAGGCCGTCCACCACCAGGGCGGATACCGGGTCGATGGAGGAGGCCGAAGAAGGCGTCCCCAGGCGGCGCGTAGTGATGGCGCTGCGCTGCTCCACCGGGAGGTGCCCAGGGTCCAGCAAGGTGTCGCCCATACGGAGCGCCTTGGCGGCGGTCCTTGTGGCGTCCACCAGGGACATCGCGATGCCCGCGTACTGGAGCGCACCCTCGGTGAACTCCTTGCGTCCGCCCGGAGAGGCGATCCGCACGGCCCCTGCGATCATCCGCTCGGCGGGCTGGAGGATCGTGGTCAGGGAGTTGGACATCATGTTGACGGCGTGGGTCTTGGGACCGGAGAGGACCGAGTTGATCCAATACTCGTTCACCGCCCCGATGGCGTTACGGACCCAGCCGCCACGCACCACGTTGTTGAACGCGGTGAGGTCGCCCGAGGCCGCCACCTTCGCCGCCATGCGCTTGATCGCATCCTCGCCGCCCTCGAAGAAGGCGTCGGCGCCGTGCTTGAGGAGCGCGGGGTCGAGCTTCGACGGGAGGCGCATGGAGTTGAGCGCCCGCGCCACATTCGTCTGGATGCCCTTGTAGGCAACCTGGACGTTGGCCGCCAATTCGACGTGGCGCTGGAACTGGTTCATCAGCTCCACCCGCGTCTTGTAGCCAGCCGTCGCGGTGCCGGTCGGGTCGTTGATCGCCTCCGCCAGTCGCCGGGTCTTGTCGTGGACCGTGGCGAGCATGTCGCGATAGACGAGCAGCTCGGCGTCGAGGTTCTTGGTGGTGCCGTGGATGGACGACATCCGCTGCCAGAACAGGTCCGGGTCGTCGCCCAGCACGTCCGCCAGCCGGTCGGCGTTCTTCCGCACATCCTCCAGGGAGCGGACGGGGAAGTCCCCACCACCTGGTTTCCCGCCGATGGCCTTGTCCAGCTCCTCCCGATAGACAACCCGGAGGCTGTTCATCATGGAGGCGATGTCCTCGCCGCTCTCGATCAGGTCGGTGCGGATGCCCGAGATGGACCGCCCCTGTCCGAACCCCGTCTCGCGGAGGTTCTGCTGGACGACTTCCCGCAGCCCCGCATCGTCCACCTCGATCAGCTTCGGGGCGGCGTTACGGTGCGGCGTCGGGTCCGCCGTGGGGTTGGCCTTCACCTCCGCCGCCGGGCTGTCCGGGTGCGGGCTAGAGCCGCCCTGGAGGTCCAGCTCGGGCTGGTCGGGGCTAGGTGCAGTTGACTGCACTTTCTCCTCGGCCTTCCCGCCTGTGGGAGCTTCCGGTTGCGGCTGCGCCCGGCGGTCCTGAGCGAGGATGTCCACGGGGTCCGCAGGACCGCCCTTGGGGGCCGCCTTGTCCAGCTCGTCGGCTGCCGCAGCGGTGGCCGCCTTGTCGCCCTTGCGGGCCGCCCGGAGGAGCCCCAGGCCCCGGATCAGACCGTCCGCCGCAGCGCCCAGGCCGAGGCCCTCGATGACGTTCTTGAAGCGCCCCAGCGCCTCGCTGTCCTCTGGCTTGGCGGCCAGGAACTCCGTCACCGGATTGTGGAGCGCCGGGTACTTCTCGATCAGGTTCGAGAGGCGTTCCTCGTGCGGGTCGAAGGCCACGAAGTCCGCGATGGCGCCGTGGGCGGCGGCCTTGACCATACCGCCCACCGCGATCTCACCGACGCCAGCCCCCGCCTGGACGACCTTGGCCGCCCCGCCCGCCAGCTTGAGGATGCGCCCGGCGGGGATCAGGCCCGCCACGAACTGCGACACGTCGTTGACGATGCCGCCCGTGACGGTGCTGGCTTCCGGGGCCACGTTGGGGGCCACCGGGGTCGCCGGGTTGGACGCCATGAACTCGTCGCTGACGAGCCCCGTAGCGCCCACCGCAGCGCGGAGCCCGGAGGCGGCGCTGTCGAGGGCCTCAGTGGCGCCCCGGACGATCTGCCCAGGGGCCTCCCGGATGCCGCCCGCGATGTCGGACGCCACGCCCCAGATAGCCTGCCCTACGCGGGTGGGCAGCCCGGAGGCCGCCCTCGCCCGATCCTGCTGGTTCGCCGCCTCCGCCAGGGTGGAGAGGAGCGCCTGCTGATCGGGCGATAGTACCAGCTCGCCCGTGGGCTGCTGCTGTTGCGTGATGCTTTCGCTCATTCCTTACCTACTGTTGGTGTTCTGCCCCTGCGCCTGGAGGAGCTTCTTCTGCTGGTCGTAGAACCGTCCCACGTCCTGCACCCCGCCCTCGATGATCCATCGGGCGATGGCGATGCCGGGTCCGCTGGTCGCGGTCGGGTTCTGTCTCCAGGAGGAGAAGGCCGTTTCCAGCTCTTGCAGGGAGCCGAACACAGCCACGCGCTGCGTGTTGACGGAGGGGTTGGGCTCGACCGTGAGGGCGGCCTTCTGCTCCTCCTGCTTGGGTGCCGGTGCGGCCCCGCTCGCCTTCCGCTCTGCGCCCTGGAGGTCCACGTCGCTGTTGAACTTCGGGACCAGCTCTTTCTGCTTCTGGCGGAGGTGCGCGATCAGCTCGGCCTGCGTTGCCGCCGGGTTCTTCCGGGCGAACTCCGCCGCCTCCTCTCGCATGGCGTTCCCCACGGTCACGCCGATGGAGTAGTCCTTGAGGACGCCGCTGCCCTCCATGCCCGCTGCCGCCTCCTGCGTCTCGCGGATGATCTGCGTGACGGCGGAGTTGCGGAACACGTTGTCGGAGGACTGCACCTCCAGCGCCTTCTGCATCAGGCGGCGGATGGTCTGCGGGTCTTTGATGGTGACACCGAGGGCGTCCCGAACGTCCTGGATGGTGGCCTCTCCGGTGTTCACCCGCAGCTCCAGCTCCGCCACATCCCGAGTGTCCTCGGTCTGCTTCACGCCCTGGAGGCTGTCCGCGAGCTGGGAGAAGGTGCGGATCAGGCCGGGGTCCACCCGCGCCGCGATGCGGAGCTGGTCCGGGGTGAGCTTCGGGGTTTCCCCGGCGGCGAGCTGCTCCACGAGGGTCTGGGCGACACTCGACGCGAGCGTCTCCCCCGCCAGCTCCCGCGCCCGGACGTGCCGGGTGTAGGCGATGTTCTCGTCCTGCACCCTCTTGGACAGGACGGTGTTCTTGGCGTTCTCCAGGGCGATCCGGCCCTCCGCCGTGGAGGCGAAGCCGGGGGTGCCATCGGGGCGCGGCATGAGGCCGAGGTCCGCGAAGTCCACCCGCCCGTGGCGGATCATGGCCGCCACCGTGGCCTGGGTGAGAACCTTGTTAAGGGTCCGCCCATCCACGCCCTGCGCCCGCGCCTCGGCCTCGATGCGTTGCAGCTCGGCGGCCAGCCCGTAGGGGTTCGGCCCGGCGCCCGGAACAGGCCCCGAGGTGGAGCCCCGCGCCTGCTCGGCCAGGGAGAACACGGTACGGGCATAGCCCTGCGCCTGCTCCCCCACGCCGTTGTAGGCCGCGAGGCCGATCATGGCCTGCCGGGGATCGGTCCAGTCCTTGACGCCCGCCGCCGAGCCCCTCGCCTTGAGGTAGCGGGCCTGGAAGCGGATGGCCTTCTCGGGGTCCAGGAGGCCCTTCTCGTCAATCGGGTCGAGCCCATAGCCGGGGGCCGACGCGGTGGACGGGAGAACCTGTGCCAGCCCGATCTCGCCCTTGGAGCCGCGCTTCTTGCCGCTCAGAACGTCCGACGCAAAGCCGCCGCTCTCGTGGTAGCCTTGGGCTATCAATAGCGCAGCCGGAACGCCCTCCTCCTTGGCGACCTTCTCGTAGACCCTGCGGATGTCGTCAGGGACCGCGAAGGCCGCATCGGTGCTGGAGGAGCCGCCCGTGCGGAGGCTGTAGGTGTCGAACGCCGCCGAGGCCGAACGGGAGAGGCTGTCCTCGTTCTGGGCGACGAGGTTCTTGACGGCGTTCTGCTGGTGGGTGCGGACGAGGGAGTGGGCTTGGTTCCGCAGCTCCTCCGCCGCCGCCGCCCGCTGGGCCGGGCTGTCCTGGAACTGGTCCAGGATGTCCTTCATGTTCCCCGTCAGCCACTTCTGGATGGCCGCAGGGTCGGCGCTCCCGGCCAGCTCGGAGCCCCAATACTCGCCGTGGAGCTGGTTGCCCTTGCGGATGACCGCTTCCCGCGCCAGCCGGTCCTCGAAGATTTGCCGGTAGAACGGGGAGCGGTCGGCCAGCGCCGGGTTGTCCTTGACGGCCTGGGACCAGGTGGACACCTGGCCCTTGATCGCAAGCGCCGTGGCGTCCGCGTCGGCGTTCTGGGCGTCCTCCTGCCGCTGCCCCTTGAACCACAGATCGGCGGCCCCGTTGAGGATCGGAGAGAGGCCCGAGAGGGCAGCCGCGAGGCTCGCTAGGTCGTCGGAAGGCTTCGGGCGGGCGATAGGCGTGGGCGCGTTCGGGGCCACCGGGTCGGGGGCGCGAACGGGTGCCGCACGGTCCATAGGACGCCCAGGCAGCCCCGCCACCTGGGTAACGGTGGTGGTGGGGCGGAGCCGCTCGCGGTCGAAGATGGAGCCGCTCAAACGGTTTCCTCCTTAGCTGATGGTGAACTGGCGCGAGAGCCAGTTGCCGGTTTGGTTCAAGGTCTGCTGCATGGTCTGTCCGGTCCACGAGGAGTAGTTGGTGAACCCGGACGCGACCGCGCCGGACAGGCCCGTGATGAGCTGGCCCACGTTGGGACCTGCGACGGGGGCCGCAGGGGCTACCGGATTGACCGGCGACGGCTCCCTGATCTGGGTGGACGGCGCGTAGGTCTTGAGCTGGATGCTGGCAAGCTGCTGGTCGCCCTGGGCGTCAATCGCGATGGCCTCCCGGTTGAGCTGCCGCAGGGAGGACGCACGGTTCATCGCCATGACGTTCAGCACCTCACCTTCTTGGCGGGTCACATCGTTGACGATGGCGTCCACGGAGTTGCCCTCCACGCCCCGATCACGGACGGAGAGCTGGGCGCGAGCCTGGGCTCCACGGGTGCGGGTGTCCACGCCCTGCGCCACCACAGCCATGTCCTCCTCCACCTGACGGAGCATGACCTGACCCACAGCGGCGAGTGTGTTCTTCTCGACCGCCTGCCGGGCCTTCACATCGTAGCGGACCTGTCGGTTCCACTCCTCCTCGGACCAGGAGAGCATGTCGCGGGCGTAGTCGATGTCCTGCTGCCAGACCTTGTTCTGGTAGTCCAGGACTTGCAGGCGGTAGTCGTTCTGCTGGAGCGAAACCTGACGGTTGTAGGTTTTCTGCTTGTTCGCGGCGTCGCTCTGCTGCGCGTAGCTCGCGACCGTACCGGCTGCGGAGACAGCGACGGCGCCCGCCGCGAGCGTGATAACGTCACACATTCGGGGCCTTTCTGAAAAACGGGTGGAAGGGGAGCCGGAACGGCCCCCACGGCACGGGCTCCATGACCATGAAGCCCGCCCACCGGAGCCACCGGACGTGCGCCGTGTTCCTCGCGTCCACCCTGTTGAAGTAGCGGTGGAAGTAGGCGTCGGGCGTCTGGACGATGCGCTGTGTATTCCGCAGGAGCCAGCGTCGGTGGGTCGTGACCAGGGCGTCAGAGCCGAGGAGCCAAGGGGCGCCGCAATGGACGCCCATCAGTGAGGTGCAGTCGGCTGCACCAAAGAGAGCCAGCGGCTCCCCCTCCTCGACCACCGCCCAGGCCGCCTCACCGGAGGCGAGAAGGGAGCCGACAAGCCCCTCCTCGGGGGACAGGGCGCTGGCCTCCAGCTCCGCCACATCGGCGGCCCGGAGGTTCCCCGAGAGGCGTACCGCGTGGTCCTGCGTGGCGGGGATGATGTCAGGCATCAGTCCACCCTGCGGGTACGCGGCGAGTAGTCGCCTTCCCACTCCAGGTTCAGGAAGCGGGACGGCAACGGGCTATCGTTCACGAGGTCCACCTTCACGTTGAGGTTGTTGCTGCGGACAGCGAAGTCGAACTTCCCCGTCTCCAGCCCGGACTGGCCGAGGAGGGTGCGGGCGGAGCCGACAACCCGGCCCGAGAACACCTTCCAGAAGGTCCGCCGCCGGAAGGGCGTCACCTCGACGCGGAAGTAGCCGCTGTCGGTGTAGTAGAGGGACGCGGTGCCGATCTGGAGGCGGCCCTCGGTGGACGCCACGGTGCCCCCGCCGGGCGCGTTCACGCGGACCAGGAAGGGCGAGAAGGTGTGCCGCATCTCGTACTGCCGCCCCACCACGAAGCACTCCCCTGCGGCTTCCCCAGGGAACTCGATGCGGGTGCTGGAGGGTCGCGTTGGGGTGATGACCTGACCGGCCCGGAAGCCCACCGTGTCTGCGGTGAACATGACCTGGAGCGGCCCGTCCTCGGCGTAGCCCAGCTCCACCCAGGTCTTGGCCCCGTCGAAGCCAGCCGAGGCCCACCGCGTAGAGCCGCAGAGGCGGTCCAATCGTGGGACGAAGGGGAGGCTCCCCATGGTCCGCCCAGGGTCCATGTCCATCCGCTCCAGGAACAGCCCGTCAGGCCGGGCGATCAGGAGGTAGAGGGCGCTGCGGATGAACTCGACGGCGAGGAGCCTGTCGGTCGGCGCGAAGTCCCACCGGCCCCAGCCCGACTGCACCTTCTCCTGCTGGGCGAACTGGAACTTGTAGACCCAGAGGGAGGAGCGGTTCCCCGACGCCAGGACGGCGATCATGTTCTCGGTGGAGCTGCCCGCCATGTCCAGGATTTCGCCATGGATGTAGTTGGGACAGTGGGCGGTGATGTCGGTGCTGTCCCCTGCCCGCGTGTTGCCGTCGATGAAGTATTCCCGGACGGACGTGAAGCCGCCGCGAGGTGCCCCGAAGTAGACGTAGGGGCCAAGCCCGATGGGCCGCGCCCGGAGGCTGGCCTCGAACTCCGTACTCTGGTTGATGGCGATGGTGGCAGGGGTGAGCGCATCCCCCGGCGGGATGGTGAACTGCGTCTGGTCGGAGAACAGGAGCAGCGCCTCGTTGAAGGGCACCGCATGGCGGAGGTTGCTGACCTTCACATGGGACACCGCCACGTCGATGGGGTCGGTTTCCAGGATGGTCGTCGCCGTCTCCCGCCAGAAGTCGAAGAACTCCCCGTTCTTGGAGAACAGCACTTGCTCCCCGCCGATCAGCCCCAGGCGGTTGCGGTAGAAGAACACGTCCGCGACGGGGAGGCCGATGATGCCGGGGACCGGGTTGGTGTTCTCGTCACCCGCCCTACAGTCCGACCATTGGGCCTGCCGGAAGGTGAACGAGCCGTCAGCCTCACGGACCAGGACGTGCGGCATGGTGGCCGCGTTGAACCTGATCTGCCGGGTCGGCTTCGGGATTTCCTTCCACACGCCAGCCGTCTCGGAGCCCCCGTCAACCCGGTACTCCACGAAGTAGTTGTCGTAGCGGTTGCCGGGGCTGCCCTCGATTTCGAGCTGGAAGCCCGCCACGCCACGGGTCGGTAAAAGTGCAGCCGACTGCACCTTCCCCTTGAGGGAGAGGAGGGCCTGGTCTGCGTAGCTGTCCGTGGTGGCGATGGTGAAGTCCAGACCGTCCGGGCGGTAGATGTGCAGGGTCGAGCCGGTCTGATTGGCCTGGAACCCCTGCCCCGCCGTGTTGATGATGTTGCCGATCTGGTTGGCGATGGCCTCGGTCTTGACCGCATCGGCCCCCGTGGCGGCGGTCGTGTGGGAGGCCGTAATCGTCTGCCCATTGGTGGCCGTGACGTAGACCGTGTAGGTGGTCGAGTAGTTGCCCACGCGCACCGACACCAGGGCCTCCGGGGTGCGGTTCGGCTGGAGCGTTCCATCCATCGCCGTGACCACCGAGCGGTTCACCAGGAAGGTGAAGTCTGCCACCGTGACGGCGGAGAAGTCGGCCCCAGAGAGGTAGCCTTTACCGTTCGGGAAGTTGACCGTGCGGGGCGAACCGTCGAAGGCGTAGACCGAGAGGTTGCCCGAGTGGACGACAACGACGTACCGCTCCGCGCTGTCGCGGTTGATGACATGGAGGAAGGTGCTGTCCGGGACGGCGCTGGAGAGCTTGGCGACGTGTTCGGTGCCGGGGCGCTTGTCCAGGCCCATCACGACGGACGGGTAGCCGTTGACGCTCTCCTCCGCCTGCGAGGCGAGCCGCAGCGCGAACGCCTGCTGGCTCACCCCGGAGATGAGGTTCGGGACGCTTCCCGAGACGAGGCTCAACGCCAGCCCCCGCTGATGCTCGGGCGGAAGCCCAGGACACGGGAGACGCTGTAGCTGTCGGCCATCGAGTAGTCCGCCGTCTCCGCCTCGTACTGCTGGAGCGCCACGAGGGCCATCGTCTCGTCCCGCTGGGTAAACCCGTTGCGGGCCTCAGAGCCGACTGTGCGGTCCTGGAAGATGCGCCCAGCGCGGACGGCGATGTATTGGCGGGCCGCCTGCGGGACATCCTCGAACGGCAGGAGCCGGATGATGTCGCACTTGACGGTGCGGTCGAACAGGGTGGTGTGGTTGCGCCGGTCCCACAGCCGCTTGCCCCGGATCACGGCGTCGATGGTGGTGTCCACCGGGTCCACCTGGAGGGCATCGGAGGGGACGATGATCTCCCCCGGAGCGGGGGCCGTAGGGGTCAGCGGGAAGCCCTTGTCGGTGTTCCAGGACCAGCCCCGCGTCTGCACCTCGCGGGAGGTGTCGCGGAGGAGCTGGCGGGCCATCGAGGCATCGAGGAGGCCGCTGTCCTCCAGGGTGTTCACTGGAGCCTCACCGATGACCGCCAGCATGGCGTTCACGGCCTCCAGCTCGGTCGTCAGGGAGACTTGCATGGGTTCCTTTCGGGGCGAAAAAATGCCCCCCGCAGCGCGGGGCTACGAGGGGCGTTTAGGATCAGGCGGACTTGGTGATCTCCACCGCGCACTCCGGACGCAGGACGCCGTGGCCCGTGGCATACTTCGCCACGATCAGCGTGCCCTGCTTGGAGAGCTGGTATTCACCCTCCACCGCGAGGTCCATCAGCTTGAGGGTGCCGATGGCGGACGGGTGCATCACGACGCCGACCGTGTTGGTCGCGTCCACCTGGTACTTGGTGTTGCCCGTGTTGACGTTGGTGGACGGCAGGTTGTTCGACTTCACGATGTCGATGCCAGCCACCTCCCACACCTTGCCGGTGCGGATGTCGGCGCCCGCGTTGGCGCTGTAGTCACGGTTCGGGATCAGCGGGTCCGTGACCAGGGTGTAATACTGCGCGGGCTTGAGGACCACGAAGCGGCTGTCCTCCGGGACATCCTTCTCGTCAAGCGCCTGGGCCGCCGAGAACAGGGCGGAGCGCAGGGCGCCGTTGGAGTTGGTGACGACGCCAGCGCCAGCGTTCAGCACGGTGCCGCCGGGGTTGCCGGTGATGACCGCCGAAGCGCGGGCCGCCAGGATCGCCGTCTGGAGGACGTTCTTGTCCATCTTCTTCGAGAGGGCACGAGCCACCTCGGTCGTGTAGATGGAGCGCACGTCGTAGTGGTTCATCGCCTCGTCGATGTTCGCGATGAACACGTCGGAGACGATCAGGCCGTCCAGGGTCAGGATGCGCTCGGCGTGCTTGATCGAGCGGCCAGTCAGCTCCGTGCCCGGCGTGTGGTCGTAGGCGTCCGCAATGCCGGTCGCGGGGAACTGCGCCGACTTGCCCTCGGTGATGGTGCGGACCAGATGGCGCTCCATCATCACGTTGACGCTGGAGAAGGTCGTCAGGACTTCGCCCGCGAACTTCTGGAGGAACAGCGCGTCGGTCGCGCCGCTGCCGTTGATCTGACCGAGGCGGGACGGGTTGCTATCAGCCATAGTGAGATTTCCTTGTGAGGGGGTTCGGATCGAACCGTCAGTCGTCCGGGCCTCTCACCACTTCCACGCCGCAAGGTTGTCGCCCGCAGGCGGCCAGGGGGTTTGCGTGTGGGGAGAAGGATACCGGCAGCGAACTGCCGTCGCCCTCCGATGCGCTGTGCGCGGGGAGGAGCGGCTGACGCGGCTCACACAGGAAAGGTGCAGCCGACTGCACTTTGGACAATCGGCTGCGGTTGGGGTTACTGCTTCGCCTTGCTGGTGATGATGCCAGCGACGATCTCGACACCCCGGTAGACCTTCGCGACGATCTCGTCGTCCTTCGGGGTCGGGGTCAGGTTGACGATCAGCTTCGCGAGGGCCTGGGTGCCCAGGATCGCGAGGAGGGCGGTGGTCACGTTGTCAGCGTCTCCTAGCCAGTGGATGATTTCGATCACTTGGTCACTCGCACATTGAGGACCGGCTTGGCGGCGAGCTTGCGCTCCACCTCGGCACGGTACTGAGGGTCGTTGCGGTAGCGCGGATCGGACATGGCCTTGACCACCTCGGCCTGGGAGCCGAAGCCGTCCGCGCTGGGGGCCGTACCGCCGCCGATCAGGGTCGGACGGTTGCCCACCGTGGCGATGTAGCGGGAGTGCAGGCCGCGAACGGCCAGCGCCATAACCTCCACGTCGCCCTGGTTCACGGCTGCGTTGTAGGCCCGCAGCTCGCGCTCAGAGAGGTTCGACAAGGCCCAATCGCGGACCTTGGTGAACACCTCCTCGCCGCCCACTTCCTGGAACAGGCGGGTCTTGACCTTCTCGGCAGCCGCTTCCCGGCCCTCGATCCAGCCGTCCACGAACCCCTTCGGGAGGCCAGCCTTCGCCAGCTTCTCGTAGGTTTCGGCGGACAGCTTGCCCTTGGACAGGTACTCCTCGGCCACCTCGTCGGCGCTGACGCCGCGCTGGGACAGGATGAAGTTGGCGTCCTCCTCGCGGAGGTTGCTCGGGTCGGGCAGATGCGGCGGGATCGGCTCGGGGGCCGTCTGCTGCTGCGGAGCTTCCGGCGCCTTCGGGGCACCACTCAGCTTCTTCTCCAGCTCGGAGTAGGCTCGCGCCAAGTCCTCCGGGCTCTTGAACTTCTCGGGCAGCCAGCCGGGCCGCTCGGAAGTCTGGCTCTCCGGTGCAGTTGACTGCACCTGTGCGGGGGCCGCAGGGGCGGCGTTCGGTGTCGCCTCGGGGGCCGGGGCGGCGGTCGCTTCGGTCATCAGTGATCTACCCTGCGGATGGTGGGCCAGACGGTGGGGGTGGGCTCCTCCTGCGGAGGGGCCTCGGGTTGGGGTTCGGGAGCCTGGGGTTCGACCTTCGGCTCCTCCTTGGGTTTACGCGGGCGGGCCACTCGGCTGCTGCTCCTGCTGCTGTTGGGTCATTGCGTTCTTCGCCAGCTCCGGTCCCACGGCCTGGAGCATCGCCTGCCGCTGGGCCTGCTGCTGCTCCTGCGCCATCTCCTGCGCCGTCTTGAGGAGGTCGTCAGGGATGCCGAGAGAGGTGGCGACCTTCTGGCTCACCTTGTCGGGCTTGAGGGCTGCCATGCCCTGGTCGCCCAGGATTTCCCGGATGACCCTCCCGAACATCAGCAAGCGGTTCACCTCATGGGAGCGCCCGAGGGCCTCCATGCCAGTGACCACCGCAGGCTTCACCTTCGGGGGCAGCTTCGGGATACGCCGCTCGTTGGCGAGACGGGCCATCCGAAGGCGGACAAAGGGGAGCTGTAGCTCCTGCGCCAGGAGGGCGTAGACACCGCCCAGCGCATCCTCCAGCTCACCGGCCAGGAGGCGAACCTCCTCCGCCGTCACGCGCTCGGCCTGACGCTGGACGGAGCTGGTCATCAGGAACGCCTGCGCGAGGCGCCGCTCGATGCCGCTCAGGGTGTTGAGGGCGACCGTGAAGTCATTCGCCTTGTCGATCTTCAAGACGGTGACATCAGTGGCCTTGCCGGGGCGCACAGCGAGGTTCGGTGCTTCGGACACCGTGCGGACCTGCGTTACGCCAGTGGGGTCTACGAAGATGACCACCTTCGCGGCGGCTGCGGAGCCTTCCACGATGGCGGCCTGTAGGGCCTCACACGAGCGGAGGTCGCCGTAGTATTCCTCGGCGTGGCCCCGGCCATAGTCCTCTCCGTCGATGCGCGTCCAGCGCAGCACGACGAAGGGACATTCCTCCACCGGCCACTCACCCTCGGACTGAGGGACGATGTGACCGGCGATCTCCTGATGAACGCGCATGAAGCGCCCGTCCCGGCGGACCCAGGTGTAGAGGTCCAGGGTGTCCTCGGTGGAACCCGTGCCGGGCGTCGGCTTCTCGGAGCTGACGAGCTTCCGCACCTTTGGCGGCAGGCTCGACGGGCTGACCTTCTCGTGGACAACCAGCTCCAGCAAGTCGCCGTTCGGCGCCCGCTTCACGACGTAGCGGTCCAGGCGGTAGGTCTTGAGGCCGCCATCGGGCAGCTCGAACAGGCACACGTTGCCGGTCGCGATGAGCTGCTTGAGGGCCTCGAAGATCGCCACCCGTGCGGCGGTCGTCTCCACGTCCGTCATCACAGCGTTCTCGATCTTGCCGAGGGCCGCTTCGACTTCCGTGCGGAACTCCTCGGAGCCCGCCAGCTCGGCCACCAGGGCATCGTCCAGAAGCAGCCGGAAGAAGGGCTGGTTGGGCGGCAGGAGGGCGAGCAGGAGCTTCGAGGCGAGGTTGTTCACGCCCCGCGCCCCCATGGACTGGTAGGGCTTGGGGAGATTGGTGGAGCCGTTGGCCCCTTCCGGCGGCAGAAGCGCCGGGATGGTTAGGGCGGCGCAGTCCCGCGCCCGCTCCAGGTAGGGAGAGCGGGTCGTGGAAAGCTGCTCATAGCGCCCCTGTGCGGTGGTCGCTGGTTGGGCCATGCGTTACCCGCGAGGGACGTTCAGGCCCGCGCCACCAGAACCCGGAGCGGTTGTCTGGAGGTCGATGCGGAGGGCGCGGCGGCCCTTGCGCTGACTGTCCAGGAGCGCGTCGTCCTCGCTCACCGGGGCATCCTCCTGCCCGTTGTTGGTCTGCACCAGGGACGGCAGGGAGGCGGCGTGCTGGGCCGCGATCAGGGCGTTGTATTGCGCGGCCTCGCGCTCGGCGGCCTGCGTCTGCAAGTCCTCGATCTTGGAGATGTAGGTGTTCTGCGTCTGCTGGAACGCCTTCTGGCTCTCATAGAGCGCAGCCTGCTGCTTCTCCATGGCGGCCCGCTGTTCCGCGATCAGACGCTCCTGCTCCTGCTGCCGGGCTTGTGCGGCCAGCTCCTCGGCGGACGGACCCTTCTTCTTGCCGCCGCCAAAGATGCTCGAAAACCAACCCATAGGTTATCCTTCTCCTGTCAGGGTGTTGGCCTGCTGGCGGGCGTGCGTGTCGCGGAGGAAGTCCACGACGCGGCGCTGGCCCACCTCGATCCAGATGTGACGGTCGGATTGCTCGGGGTCGGGGGAGCGGAGCGGGAACAGCTTATCCAATGCCGCCACCAGCTCGGCTGGGACTGTGGGAAATCTTTCCAAGGGAGAATTTTCTCCAGTGGGGTAGGGAAACCTATTCGGCCTCCCACCCGTGGGACCAATCAGGCGCGGGTTGAGCCCGTCCAGGCGTAGGAGCTGACCTTCGGGGCCACATCCAGCGCATACTGGACGGCGTTCGGGTAGTCGTTGACGACCTTGATGGAGAACACCTCGTTGTCCAGGGCGCCCTCCGAGGAGTGCCCCCCTGCCCGCTCGACGCCTGGCTTGGAGACGTGGACGGTGATGCCGTCGTCCTCCGCGATGGCGTCGTACTCGTTGGGGAACCGCATGTCGTCCGTCACCACGGCGACACCCATGTCCCGAAGCTTGTTGGCCTTCACGCGGAACATCTCCACCCAGAAGTTGGAGCCCATGCAAGCGCGGCCCCATTCGGTGCCGAGGGTCTGCATGGCGTGGCGGGTGGTTGCGCCGCCGAGGTACGGGTTCGGGGCCTCCTTGAGGTCGCCCTCAATGTATCGCTCGATGTCGCCTGCGGGGCACCCCACCTCGACCAGGAGGGCGCGGATCATCGCCTTCAAAGGTGCAGCGAACTTCACCGTCTGCCAGCCGAAGCCGCCGAGGGCCTTGGCGAGGGTGGTCTTTCCGCTCTGGGCGGCGGGGGCGTAGAGCCCCACGAGGGGGGCGCGGCGCTTCTGCATCAGACGGACACCTCCTCGTCCGAGGCGTACACGGGGACGATCTTCATGCGGGCGGCAAACGCCCCGTCGCTCTCCCGGTAGGCCCGCTGCGCGGCTCGGGCATAGGCGGGGGTCTTGTAAATCTTGCCCCGGTAGCCGCCCCGATACACGTCGGCCTGGTGGGTTCGATGGAAGGCGATGTAGCCGATAACGGCGGGCTTCACGGGGTCCATAGGATGGGTTCCTTTTTGGTGAAGTCGTAGTCGGTTGAACGGAGGATGCGGGCGCAGCGGGCCTGCACGATGGCGTCGTCCTCGGTGAGGCCGTACTTCTCGTAGGTGCGGACCACCGCGTCCCACGAACATTCCTTGTCGAGGATGTCCTTGGCCTTCTTCGGGCCGATGCCTGGGCAGCCCGGATACTCGTCCGTCGTGTCCCCCGTGAGGGTCTGGTAGAGGTGCGCCCGGTCGGCGTCCTCCTCGGACACGTCCACGACACCCTTGTCCGGGTCGGTCGTGCGGTAGAACTTGCCGGGGATCGTGAAGAAGTCCTTGTCGGCGGACACGATGATCTTCTCGCCCTTGATGATGGACGGGTGCGTGGCGAGGATGCCCAGCACGTCGTCGGCCTCCAGGTTCGGGCGGAGGCGGGCGCTGTAGTTGTCGATCAGGTGTTGCCGCATGACGGGCAGGACGAGCGGCTTGCGCTTGAGCTTGCGCTTGCCCTTGTAGTCGGGCCAGACGGAGTTGCGGAAGTTGGCGCCCTGGTCGGTGACGGCCACGGCAATCTTCTTCACGCCGAGGGCTTCCTGCACGGAGGCCAGCGCATCGTCCAGGCGAGCGAGCGCCTCGTCCTCGTTGGCGTGGAGGGTCCAGATGCCTCCACCCCAATCCGTGGCCCGCTCGACGGCGGCAGCGGCGTTGTAGGCGAAGCCGTCGCCGTCGATCAGGAGAGTGGTCAAGTCGGGTCAGCCCTTTCGCTTGTAGATGGGGGAACCTTCCAGGGCGTCCTGGATGGTGAGCATCAGCTCGGGATTGTCGCGGATCACTTGGGCCAGGCCCTTCGCGAGCAGCGTGGCGGCCTCCTCCTCGTCCACCTTCGGGGGCAGCCCGTAGGCATCCCAGATGGCGTGGATGGTTTCGTGGATCGCGACTTCGGCCTGCACGTCGGCGGGCTGCGAGCTGTCAACGCTGATGGTTCCGGCGCCGGGGCGGAACAGGCCGATGGCGCCGTTGTCGCTCGCCTCCCCTGGGTCCATGGGACGCAGGGAGATGGTGCGGTGGCCTACGCGGATGTCCATTAGTCTCGGAACAGGGCGTCGTAGAGGATCAGCGCGAGGGCAGCGACGACGATCAGCGCCGCCACTTCGGACCAGCCACGATGAGGTACACCAGGGCGGTCGTGAGGGCGCCGAAACCGGCGATGCACCAGAGGATGAACGGGGCGAGGATGATGCCCCCGATGACCGTCCATGACACGGCGGCGAGGCCAGCCGCGTTGAGGACGGCGAGGAGGAACGCGAACAGGAGGAGGGTGGTCAGGATGGTTCTCCGATGTGTTGGGCCTCGGCGGCAAGGATCGCCTCTCCCTCCGCGTCGTAGAGGAAGGAGACGAAGGCGAAGCGGCGACCAGAGGTGACGGGGCGGACAAGGTGCAGTTGACTGCACTCGAACAGGACGGCGGTTCCGGCGGGCGGCTTGAGGCTCATGCCCAGCTCGGGAAGCTCCAGCTCGCCGCCCTCGAAGTCGTCGTTGAGGATGACCGAGAGGGCCACCTGACGATGCCGGGTACCGGGGTACTCGTCGTCCCGGTGGGCCTTGAAGTGGCCTCCAGCGGCGCTGTCGTAGGAGCCCACCAGGAGCCGCTCCAGGCGGGTCAGCTCCCGTCCGAAGGCTACCCTAGCGGCGGGCAGGACGCGGGCCTGTAGCTGCGCCAGGACCACCTTGCCGACGAACTCGGTCGGGTCCAGGAGGAGGTCCGAACGGCTCTTGACGGAGCGGTCCAGAACCTCCCATGTCTTGCCGTCCGCGCCCGGCTGCATGAAGCCGCTCTCGCGCACCTCACCGATGCCGTGCAGGGACCGTAGGCCGAGGCAGAGGGTGGGCGTGAAGGCGCCCGGAATGACCAGGACCGTCACTTCACCCACGCCTCCACCAGGGGGATCGGCATGAGATGGACGGGGAGCTTCACGCCCTTGTCCGCCACCTCCTGGAGCAGCTCGCCCAGCGTCTTTCCGGGCGGCACCACGAGGACACCGCAAACCCCGGTGTCCATGCGGTAGCTGTAGGCGCGGTACTCAGTCATCGCCGCCGCTCCCGGATGCGGAGGCCCCGCAGGATGCGGAGCGCCCGCTCGGGCTCGATGACGAACCACTCTCCACGAAGGCGGCAGTCCCGCAGGACGTGATGAACAGCCGCCTCGGCAGCGTGATAGTCGGTGAAGTGGACTGCACCAACGAGACGGTAACGGGAGTGGGGGGACCAAGTGTTGGCTGCGGCGAGCCGCCGAGCCGGATCAACAGCGCGGCCCACCTTAGCGTTGCCAGGGTAAGCCGGATGAGAGAGGACATAGAGGTATCCCTCAGTGGGTGTCGGCCCAGGTGCGGCCTTTCTCGAACTGGCCTGCGAGCGGACAGCGGAACCCGAAGCTCTTTCCTGCGACGTGGATCGCGTCTGCCGCCGCTTGGCCGACTTCATCGGCAATCTCGGGGCGAACCTCGATCTGCCATTCATCGTGGACATTGGCGACGAACTCGTAGTCCTTTCCGGGGACGTAGCCCCGTCCTTGAAGGTTCACGTCCAGGAGGACGAGGCCCAGCTTCATCACGAGGGCGCCCGCCGACTGGAGCAGGGTGTTGAGGGCGGCGTGTTCGGAGCGGACGTAGAGCTTCCGACCGTCCAGCCCGATGAGGTACTTGCGCTGCCGTGCGGCGACCTTGACGGCCTCCACCAGCTTGCCCAGCGCGGGGAGGTTCTTGAGGAACCGTGCGCGGGACCGCTTGCCAGCGAGGCGGGCTGCCTCACCCGGCGCCTTGCCGAGGATCAGGCCGAGCTTCTCGTCGCCCGCCCCGTAGATGAAGGCGTAGAACCAGGTCTTGGCGATGTCGCGCCCAGGCTGTTCCTTGCCGCCGACGAGGTACTTCCCCTTCGGCTCCATCCCGAGGGCTCGGCAGTTGACCGAGTGGATGTCGGTGCCGTCCTCTTTCCGGCCCTCCAGGACCGTCTTGACGTAGGCGCCCTCGTCGTACCGCGCCATGAAGTGGGCGAGGCAGCGAAGCTCCAGGGCGTCCGCGTCACATCCGACCAGAACGAAGCCCACGCCTGCGATGAACAGGGCGCGGCACTCGTGGCCGTAGGGCGACCGTGAGGCGGGCACTTGGGCCATGTTCGGCTTGCTGTGCGTCATCCGTCCGGTGACTGCGCCGTTGGTTTCGACGCGACCGTGGATGCGCCCGTCCGCCTGCACCGCCTTGAGCCACGCCTCGTTGCCCGTGGCGAGCTGGCCGATGCGCTTCTCCAGGAGGAGGAACGAGGAGAGGAGCTTCGCCTCGGGGTACGGGAGCTGCGAGAGGACCGTCTCGTCCACCTTCGCTTTGCCGTTCTCGGTGAACTCGGTGGGTTCCCAGCCGAGCATCCGAAGGCGCTTCGCGATGTGGTCGCGAGAGGCGGGGTTGAACTCCTCGATGCGGACCTTCTCGGTCGGCACGCCCTTGACGTAACCGAGCTTCCGGTTGGAGGACTTCGGCGTGAACGGGGTGCGGATGGTCAGCGGCGGGAACGCCGTCGCCAGCTCCTTCTCCACGTCCAGGCGCTTCTGCACCAGGATGGCGTAGAGCCGGTGGGCGGCCTCACTGTCGAAGGTGAAGCCGTGGCGCTCCTGCCGGGAGACGATAGTGGCTACGTCGTGTTCGAGGGCGTAGCTGCGCTCGTCCCACTCCTCGCGAACGAGGCGACCATAGAGCGCGAACGTGACTTCCACGTCCTGCTCGCAGTAGTCCTGCATCTCGCGGGACCACGCGCCCCACGGACCCTTGTAGTCGCCCTTGTAGTTGACCAGCCGGTAGCCGAAGGCTTCCAGCGAGTACCGCCCGATCAGGTTCCCTGGGAGCTTCCCGGCCTTGTGGAGCCCGAAGTCCTTGTCCTTGATGACATCCTTCGGCCAGACCACGCGGGCCATGACCAGGGTGTCCCGGACGGTTCCCTTCGGCTTCCACCCAGGAACGACCTTCTGGATCGCCGGGATGTCGAAGTTGATGACGTTGTGGCCGACGATGAGGTCAGCCTCGGCCAGATGGCGGAGCCCCTCCGCGACGGACTGGTAGGTCCGGTCGTCGTCGGTGCAGCTCCACACCTTGCCGGTGTCGATGTCCTTGATGACGAGCGAGTGGATGCGGGTCAGCTCAGGGAGCAGCCCGTCCGTCTCGATGTCGAAGATGTAGCGTGACAAATAGCCTTCCCTTACGAAGGCCAGGAAGCTCCCAGGGGCGGGAGCTTACAGGCGATAGAACTGGTGGTTGCCGAGGATGGCGACCGGCTTCTGGCCCTTGGCCCAGGCGGTGCGGTTGGCGACGGCCTTGGTGCAGTAGTGGTTGGCGCCGTTGGTGATGTCCGGGAGGCCCTCCAGGAACACCGCCTGGGCGGCCATGATGCACTTGTCCCAGACCGGGTTCTGGCCGCGCACCGGGGGCTCGCGAACGAGGCTCTCCAGGTGGGGCCGGTTGGGGTCGTTGGGGTTCCAGCAAGAGAACTGCCAGGGCTTGGTGCAGACGCTCCGGATGTCGGTGCCCCACCAGCCGGGTTTGTTGGCCCGGTTGCTGATGACGCAAGCGACGGCGAGCAGGCCGGTCAGTCCCTCCCCTCGCGCCTCGCCCCAGAGGGTGGCCGCCAGGGTGTTCAGGGTGGTGTAGTCAGTGGACATCGGTGCCCCCTACGAGGCGCGGCTTGGGCAGGAGTGCCATCAGCTCGCGCCGCTGGTTGATGAGTTGCTGGAGGGACACGGCGGCGGCTGCCGACTTGTCCACCTCCACGGCCTTGCGGGCGCGTTGGATTGCGCCCGACAAAGCGATGACCTTGGTGAGCTTCTCGCCCGCCTCGTGGTTGAGCATCAGAACTCTCCGTCTACGCTCCCGAAGGTGGGAGCATCATCGCGCATGAAATCCAGGCTCACCTCGCGGAGGCGCCCCGTCTCGCGGTCGTACTCCAGGTTGCAGGCGATACCCGTGTCCCCGGTGAACCGCATCTTGAGGACGCGGAGCGTGGTGATGTTCTTGGTTTTCTCGTCCTGCTGGTCGCGCTCGGCGCCGATCACGCAGTCGGAGAGCTGGGCGATGGAGTGGGAACCCCGGAGCTGGGACAGCGAAGTCTCGGCGCCCTGCTCGTGCCCCTTGTCCCCCGCCGGGCGGCGAAGGTGAGACACAATCAGCATTCCGCAGCCCAGCTCTTGGACCAGGGTACGGAGCTTGGTCATCAGAACGTCGATGGTCTTGCGCTCGTCGCCGTCCTCCATGCCCGACACCACAATGGAGAGGTGGTCGAGGATGATCCAGCCGCAGCCACAGGACTGCACCAGGAACCGGATGCGGTTGAGGAGGTTGTCGCCCTCGGTCGAGCCGAAGTGGTCGTACAGGTGCAGTCTACTGCACCCTCCGATCCGCTCGAAGGCTTCCCTTCGGGCCTGCTGCTCCTCCTCCCCGAGGTCGTCCCACGGGGTCATGTCCAGGTGGATCGGGCGGGACAGCTCGATGCCGATCAGGCCGTCCAGGGTGCGGTCGTTGCCCTCCTCCAGCATCAGCATCCCCACCGTCTCGCCCTCCCGCAGGAGGTGGTGGGTCAGCTCGCGGACGATGGCCGACTTGCCGACACCGGAGCCCGCCGTGAAGGTCCACAGCTCGCCCCGTCGCAGGCCCATGGTCTTGTCCTGGAGGCCCTTCCACGGGAGCGGGACCGGGGTGGCGGTGGCCTGCTGCTTCTTGGCCTTGTAGGCTTCCCACAGCTCCTCGCCCCCGACGATCCCGTCCGGGCGCCAGGTCTTGGCTCCCCAGATGGCGTCGATGACGAGCTTGCCTTGGCCCGCCTTGAGGGCGTCGTTCGCGTCCTTGAAGCCAGGTATCCGGGCCACCTTGACGCGGCCCACAGGGAGCAGCGGGGCGCACTCCTCGACGGCCTCGCGGCCCACCTCGTCGTCATCGAAGAACAGGACGATCTCCTCGAACCCGAGGAGCCACTCCATTTCCTTCTTGATGTCGCGCTTGGCGCCGCCCGCCCCGTTCTTGACGGAGACGACAGGCCACTTGTTGTCCTGGAGCTGGCTCACCGTGAGGCAGTCGATCTCGCCCTCACAGATGATGAGCTTCTTGCCCTTGTCCCTCCAGCGGTGCTGCCCGTAGAAGCCGAGCGCCGCCTTCGGGTCGCCCAGGAAGGTGAAGTCCTTGTTGCCGAAGCGGACCTTCTGCGCCACCACCCGCCCGTTGGCGTCGTGGTACTGCGCCACCTGGACGGCCTGCCCCTTGAAGTCGTCGCAGAGCTGGTAGCCGAAGAACTTACAGGTGTCCTCTTTGATCCCGCGCTTGGTCAGCGGGCCGAGATACCCGTCAGTGATGAGGTCTTTCGTCACGGCTCCTCTCTTGGGGGCGGACGAGGCCGAAGCCCCGTCGCCGGGTTTCCAGGTGTCGCAGGCGAAGCAGTAGGTGTGCCCGTCCGAGTAGAGGCTGTTCGCGTCGGACGAGCCGCACTCCTCGCATGGGACGTGCTGGACGAACTCGCTCTCGTCAGTTGCCGAGCGCATAGCGCGTGTATTTGCGCCCGGTGATCGGATGCTCACGACGCAGACGACGCACCCGAACCCCGGCCTGCTCCAGGTCGCACACCCGGCGGGCCAGCGTGGCGCTCGTGATGGAGTAGTCGGACATCGCCTCGCGGGCGGAGATGCTCCCCGTCCGTTCGATGTGGTCGTGGACCAGGAGCGCCTGCGGGGACAGGAGGTAACGCTGCTTGGAGGACAGCATGGTGATGCCTTTCAGGTTGTGGGGTTTGGGATGCGGTAGGGCGACCTAATCAGTCGCGGCGTTCGGCCCACCAGCTCCGCACGTCGAAGCTCGGACACGCCTTCGCCACGCCGGGGAAGTCGCGATGGCCCAGCACTTCGGCGCCGGGGTAGCGGACGAGCAGCTCGCGGATCAGCGCCTCAAGTGCAGCGAACTGCACCTTTGCGAAGTCGCCATCCGGCTTGCCCTTGCTGTCCACGCCGCCGACCATGCACACGCCGATGGAGTTGGCGTTGTGGCCCTGGACGTGGGCGCCCGGCTCGCTCTCAGGGCGGCCAGGGTGGACGGTGCCGTCCGTGTAGATGACGTGGTGGTAGCCGATCTTTCGGTAGCCGCGCTGCCGGTGCCAGTAGTCCACGTCTTTGACGGTGACGTGGCGACCGTTGGGCGTGGCGGAGCAATGCACCACGATTTGGGAGATGGTTCGGGGGTTCACTTGGCAGTCTTGCGGAGACGATCCACGGCGGCCATGCGGGCGGCCTGCGGT
The DNA here is from genome assembly GCA_035556695.1 of Roseomonas sp. Lineage (GTDB taxonomy): Bacteria > Pseudomonadota > Alphaproteobacteria > Acetobacterales > Acetobacteraceae > Pseudoroseomonas. The sequence continues at coordinate 45,762 of DATMFR010000010.1, read as the reverse complement.
GCCTCGTCGATCCAGGCTTGGGGGATGTCGCCCTCCGCCCAGGCGAAGCCGTTCTTCTCGGCCCACGTAGCGTAGGTCGTGCGGCTGCCCTTACGGAGCGGGTTGCGGGCGCGGGAGAACACGAAGCGGATGTCGAGGTCCGGGTGCTGTTCCTTGACGAGGAGGTGCTTGGTGCGGTCCTCGGCCAGGAAGTAGCCTTTCGTCTCGATCAGGATGCCGTTCGAGAGGAGCAGGAAGTCCGGGCGATAGGTCGCCGGGCGCTTCACGTAGGGGATGACGATGCTCTCGTACTCGTAGGGGACGCCGAGGTCCGACAGGCGTTCTGCCTGCCGGTCCTCTAGCCCCGACCGATGGCCGAGAGCGACCGCCGGATCAGAAGTCCGGGGTCTGGGTCGCGCCACTGGTGCCCTCGTCGCCTTCCTCGTCAGAGAAGCGACCGCCGCTCTCGTTGTCCTCCTCGTGGGCGTAGCCGTCCTCGGCGCCGAAGCCGTAGCTGCTGGCGCTGCGGGCGCCGCCGCCCAGCTCGATGATCTGCACGGCCTCCAGGTTCAGCTTGAGGCCCGCCGCCCCGGTGCCGGGGATGAAGTAGGCGGACGGCTCGAAGCTGACGCGGGCAAGCGTCCCGCCCCACACCTTCGGCGCATCCGGGCGGACATCGCCGTTCTTGTCGTGCGTCGGGATCAGGCGGCCCTTCGCGTCGAACAGCGGCACAGTCGCCTGCCACCGCTTGCCCGCCTTCGGACCCTTCTTGTATTCGCCGCTCGCCTTGCGGGCGAACTTGAACTCGATCTCGCCGGTCGGCTCCTCGGTTTCCTTGTCGAGCAGCTCAGTGAACAGCGGGTTCATCTTGTAGGAGCCGAGCTTCTTCCGCGTCTCGGCCTTGAGGGCGGCGAACTTCTCCTTCGCCTCGTCCTCCGCCGTGTCGAAGAACGGCTGGAGCTTCTCGATGAACGCCTTCACCGCCGGGTCATCGGCGTTCACGACCAGCTTGGTCGAGAACTCGCCATCCGGCTTCGGGTACTGCTGGTTGCCATAGTCGGGCTCGACCAGCTTGGGGAAGCCGAGACGGCCCTTCGGAGAGGTGATCTTGGGGAGGCGCTGCTTGGCGTCGGCCATGTCGTGTCCTTTAGTCTCAGATGTGGGAGGAATTGGGCGTGATCGAGCGGATCAGGCCGGTGATGTCGTGGCCCTCGTCCAGGAGGTCGCGGACCAGGGAACGCGGCAGGCTTCCGCCGTTACGCAGGATGATGACTGCGCGGGCCAGAGGTGCAGGCGACTGCACTTCGGCCTCGGTACGGGCCAGCTCGGAGATTGCGGGCATTGCTGCCTCCATGTTTCGGGATGCGGTAGGGCGACCTAATCGCCGCCGGTCAGCGAACCTCGTTTGCCAGGTACGCGCGGACGGCCTTGAACTCGTGGCTCAGGGTGCCGTCGTGTTCGTTCATCAGGTTCTTCGCTGCGGTGAACGCATCCTGGGCGGACACGCCGAACCGCTCGCAGAGCATGAGGAACAGCGCCGAGGCGGCCACCACCTGGACGCCAGGATGCTCCTCGATGAAGTCCTGGAGGCGGTCGATCAGGAGGACCGTGGCGGCGGCGGAGGTGTCACGCGGGGCGTTGACCAGCTTGTCGTAGATGCCGGGCACGGATCAGAACTCCAGCTCGGTCTGCGACGGGGCGATGCCCAGCTTGCTGCGGATGAAGCCCTGCACAGCAAGGTTCACTTGCGGGGCGTCGGAGCCGTACTTGACGGCCAGCTCCAGGACCGTGCGGCCCAGGCGCTCTAGGTCGGACAGCGGAACCGGCGGGGGGACCACGGTGGGGCCGTCGTGGACGCCGCTCAGGATGTCATTGGCGAAGCGGCGGACATCGCGGCGGGTGAAGTGGCCCACGATCTGGTTGTCCTCGTCGGACACCGTGATGTCGCCCACGGGGGACACGTCGATGGTGACGCGACCGGCGGCGGACGTGACGGAGGCGATGGCCTTGCTCATGTCAGTTGCTCCCCTTCTGGGCGTTGCGGCGGGACTTGCGGCGGCGCGGCTGCGGGTTGGCCTCGCGGATACCGGCGGCCTGGGCGATATGATGGGCCGCGTCCGAGAGCTGCGTCTTGGACAGCGGGGTCAGGTCCACGTCCCCGGCGGAGCCAGAGAGGCGGATGCCGGAAGCGGAGTGGCGGATAGTGATGCCGAGCATTTCGATCTCCTCGGTTTCGGGATGCGGTAGCGCGACCTAATTGCCGGGGCGCTGAAACGGCGAAGGGCCGGTGCAGTCTCCTGCACCAGCCCCTCAATCCTCCCGTAGGTGGGAGCAATTAGGCAAAGAAGTAGTCAGACTTGCGGATCAGAGACACGTCCAGGTCGCCCTTAGCGGGCGGCGTGGGCAGCATGTCGATCTCCCCCTCCGGGAGCTGGTCCAGCATGTCCAGGTAGAACTCCACGATAGGGTCGAAGTCCGTGTAGAGGCGGACGAACGCCTCCTTGAGGCACTCGGCCATCAGCTCCACCTTCGCCGCCGGGGCGCCGTAGCTGTCATGCACCAGGGCGTACTCGGTCAGGCCCCGCTCCTTCGCCAGGACGACGAACATGCGGAGCGCCGTGGCGTCCTGCGAGTGGACCCAATTCGGGGCGATGCCCTGGGCCTGCGCCCGCTTGTCCACGTCCAGCCCCACCGTCGAGACGACTGGCATGATGATGTGCCCGTCGATCATGGTCTTGACGCGGTGGGCCTCCCACTTCCGGTACGCCTGCTGCACCAGGAAGCCGTCCGCCGTCCGCCAGGAGACGGGCAGGCCGAGGCCAGCCACCACCTTCGCGCACGCCTGGAGCCAGTCCATGCCCACGCGGGCGGCCTTCACCGTCTCCCCGATGGCCTGCCACACGAGCGGCTGGAGGAACAGCGTGGCGTCGAACATGCACCGCCGCGCCTCCACGATGTCGTTGCCAGCGTAGAAGGGGTTCGGGGCGCCCTTCTCGATGCGCTCCATGGCGGCATCCTCCAGGAACTCCCGGCAGGAGAACGTGGTGGAGCCGTAGGGCAGCGTCATCACGGGCCGCTTGCACAGCTTGCGGTCCAGCCCGAACGCCAGCCACCGCTCCGCCATCATGCGCGGGTTGATGCCCCGCTCCTTCCAGAAGCCGAGCAGCCGGTCGAGGTGCATAATGCGCCCATTTGTGGGACCATCTGGACGCAAGAACTCCTTGGCCAGCTCACCCGCCAGCTTGGCAACCGTCGCGTAGATGTCCGAGGGCAGCTCTCCCGGCAGGAGGTTCACCGCCGCGCCACCCACCGGATCGCGCAGAGCCGAGGAATAGTGCTGGAGGCCATTGCACGATCCATCAAGGGCCACCGGGAGGGACGACACAAAGCCCCAGCCGTGGTCCCGGAAGGCCGCCCACTCGAAGCAGAAGGCGAGGAACTGCCAGGGCTTGTCGGCCTTGGTCCAGAAGTCGAAGCCAGGCCCCCACGGGTCGGCGGCCACGGCGCGGATCGCCTCCTCGTTCGCCTGGGTCCACTTCACCCGGTCAAGTAGACTGCACTTATCCACCCCGTAGTGGTTGGCCCCCGAGATGGCGAGCCAGTCGGCAGCCTTCTGGTCCACGATGGGATAGCCCCGCCCGAAGGTCAGGAGGGCCTTCACATAGTCAGGCCCCTGCGGGTTGAGGACGGCGGGCAGCGGGTAGAGGCGGCCACGAAAGTCCATCTGGTGCGGGAAGTAGATCAGCCTCCCCTGGAACCGCTCCGCAAGGCTCACCGCTTTGTGAACCTGGAGGCGCTTCCCGAGGTTCTTCCGCTTCTTGGCGTGGGCCTTGGCGGCGCTCCGCTTCCACGCCTTTTTCGCATCCTCGTTATGCTCCGCCTCGGGCGGGAATGGGGGGATTTCCGGGTCGCGCTCAGGCAGCCCGGCGATGCCCCGCTCCGTGTCCAGGGCCTCCCGGAGGACTTCCAGCACCCGGTCGTTGATCCGCCAGGGGGTGTCCTGCACCGCGTTCACGGCGGTCAGCACCCGGCTCAAGTCCTGGTTCGCCAGCTCCTCCAGGGCGGCATCGCTCCAGGTCTTGACCAGCCGCAGGCGCTTGAACAGGCCCGAGTGATATCCCCCCTCGAACGGGTCAGACCACGGCTTGGGCGGCACCAGCGAGGGCATGAGGGACGGCGCCACCATGCCAGCCGCCTTGCACACCTCCTTCATCCGGGCGGACGCGGCCTCGGACAGCTCCAGGACGTACTCGGTCTTGGACTTGCCCTCCCGCACCAGCACCAGCTTGAACAGGCCGGTCGCCTCCCGAACGATGTCCAGGAGCTTCATCCCGACGTGGAGCTGGGCGGCGGGCGTCCACTCCCCCCGGACGTTGGCCTTGCGGGCGAACTTGCGGGCGATGGCGTGGCGCTGCTGCGGCCCGGAGTGTTCGTCCAGCTCCGCCATCGTCACCTTGAACAGCTCGCGGTTCTCCTTCTTGAACTCCCTCATCCACAGCTCAAGCTCGATGCCCCGGCCCACGTTCCGGGCCACGGCGGTCAGCTTCGGGGCGTCCCCGCCGGTCAGGTCATTCAGGACCGTGCGGAGGGCGATGTAGGCCGCCTCCTTGTCCCCGCAGATGGCCACGGGCGGGAGGGCGGTGTGCTTCGGCCCCGCCTTGCCAGACATCGCCTCGTCCAGGAAGGCCGTGACAGCCTTGGAGACAGGCTCCAGGAGGTGGCGCATCAGGTAGCGGGCGCCAGGGCTAGCGGCAGCTTCGCCGCGCTCCTCGGCCTGCTGCGCGGCCTTAAGGACACGATCCATCCCGCCGGTCAGCATCTCCTCCTCCAGCTTGATCTGCTCATCCATAGGAGAGAGGTCAGAGGAGGTGTTCTCATGTGTGGGAGGAATAAGAGGAAGGTTCATAGGAATTACCTCTAAGAGGATGTTTTTCAGGGAGGGGGATGCGGTAGCGCAACCTAATCCCACCGATTTTCGCGTCACACAGGGGCGTCACAGCCCACTGTCACAGGGCACCGTCACACCCGGTTAGGTTGCCCTCTTTGTGACACGGGCGAGCGTGTGACACGTCACATCAGGCACAGGCCCGTGTGACGCTCCCACTTCTGATTTTCGGTGTGACACCAGAAAGGCAGCTCGAAAGCCGCCTTCCGCCTGGGTTTTCGGGCTTCCGCCCACAGGTGGGACTAATCCCGCCCGCTTTTAAGTCTGCTGCGTCTACCGTTTCGCCACGTCCGCGCCGAGAGCCTCTCCTGCCACAGCGGCGCGGCGGGCAAAAGGGTCAGCCCGCTTCCGCGACGATCCGGCGGCAGTGATTCAGCGCCGCCTCGATCAGGTTGTCGCTCGCCTCGGGCGTGCGGAAGGCCGAATGCGCGGAGAGCGTGACGTTCGGCAGGGCGGTCAGCGGGTGGGCCGCCGGCAGCGGCTCGACGTTGAACACGTCCAGCGCCGCATGGGCAAGACGCCCTTCCCGTAGCGCGGCGATCATCGCCGCCTCATCCACCACCGCGCCGCGCGCCGTGTTCACCAGGATCGCCGAAGGCTTCAGCTTCGCCAAGCGCTCGGCCGAGAGAAAGCCGCGCGTCTCATCGCTCAGCAGCAGATGGACCGAGAGCACGTCGCTTTCCGCCAGAAGCCGGTCGAGCTCGACGAACTCCACGCCTTCCGCCACCTTCGGTGAGCGGTTCCAGGCCAGCACCTTCATTCCCGCGCCGCGGCAGAGCCGCGCCATCTCGGCGGCGATGCCGCCATAGCCCAGCAGCCCCACCGTCTTGCCGGTCAGCTCCACGCCGTCGGTGCGCAGCCAGTTGCCGGCGCGCATCTCGCGGTCCATGCGGGCGATGCCCTTCGCGGCGGTCCACATCAGGGTGAAAGCCATCTCGGCCACGGCCGTGTCGCCATAGCCCTTGATGATGTGGACCTGAATGCCGCACTCGGCTTCCAGCTCCTCCGGGTTCATGTAGGAGCGCGCGCCGGTGCCCAGGAAGACGACGTGCTTCAGGCTGGGGATCTGCTTCGCGATGGCGGTGGGTAGCGCCGTGTGATCGATGATGGCGATGGCATGCCCCGCCAGATGGCCGGGTAGCTCCTCCGGCGTCACGTTGGGCTGGACATTGATGGTGACCGGCAGGTCATTCTCCCGCCGCAGCCGCTGCATCACCTTCGCCAGCGCTTCCCCGGCATCCACGAAATTGGCGCGCATGCATCCCCTCCTCCGATTGAGCGGGCATGGTAGCGGGCGATGGGGGTTCGTCCAGGGTAGGCGGCGGGGAGAAGGTCGGGGAAAAGAATTTCCCCGAACCCCTTTCCTTTTTTTGTCAGTTTGGCGCTCGCTGGCCGACAGGGTGGGAACGGGCAGAAAAAAAGAGGGGGGCCTGAGGGAATTCCTTCCCCCAGCCTTATGCCCGCGCCCAGGCTTGCCGCTGCCCTCCGCCCTTGCCCCCCTTGTGCAACTTCCCGGACCGCGGGGACTTCCTCCTCCTGCGCCAGCAACTTTCCGGGCCCATCGCGATGAGAACCATGGAAGGCATCGTGACCATCGTGCAGGAAGGCCGCTTCCAGCTGATGGATGACGGTGGCGTCTCCCACCTGTTCCTGCTCGGCCACAAGGCCGGCGCCGAACCGGAGCAGCTTCCGCCGCTGCAGCACAGGCAGGCGCGGGTGCGCGTGCAGTACACGCCCGCGAGGAACCTGATCGGCCTCATCGCCCATTCGGTGGAGCTCGCCGACCAGCCCGTCTCCTGAGGAGCACGCCCATGGACATGCCCGCCCGCGCCACGGAAGAGTCGCAATCCCGCCTCGACAAGGTGATCCCCAACGAGTCCGAGCTGACGGCGGGCGTGCGCATCGAGCCAGGAAAATCCTACGGCTTCTTCACCGACACCACGCTCTGCATCGGCTGCAAGGCCTGTGAGGTGGCCTGCAAGGAATGGAACAACCTGCCCGCCGACAATATCGGCCTGACCGGGCAGAGCTACGACAACACCGGCGCGCTCTCCGCCAATACCTGGCGGCACGTCAACTTCATCGAGAAGACGGGAGCCTGCGGCGTTCGCGACAATGCGCAGTCGCCGTTCCAGAGCGGCTGGCTGATGATGAGCGACGTGTGCAAGCACTGCCACAACGCGCCCTGCCTGGAGGCCTGCCCCACCGGCGCGCTGTTCCGCACCGAGTTCGACACCGTGGTGGTGCAGCAGGATATCTGCAATGGCTGCGGCTACTGCGTGCCGGCCTGCCCCTTCGGCGTGGTGGATCTCAGCGAACTCGACGGCAAGGCGCACAAATGCACCCTCTGCTACGACCGGCTGAAGGGCGGGCTGGAGCCGGCCTGCGCCAAGTCCTGCCCGACCGACAGCATCCAATTTGGCGAGCTGGAGGACCTGCAGGAGCGGGCGGCGAAGCGCGTGACACAGTTGCATGAGCTGGGCGCGACCAACGCCTATCTCTACGGCACGCCCGGCAGCCCGGGCGCGACCGGCGATCTCGGCCACCTCAACGCCTTCTTCCTGCTGACCGACCGGCCGGAGACCTACAACCTGCCCGCCGCACCCACCCGCGCCGCCAACCGTGTGGCCCCGAGCCTCGGCACCGGCCTCGCCGCCGTGGCGGGGCTGGCGCTTGCGGCCTTCGCCATCCTTTCCGGCCGCGACTGAGGAGACCGCCGATGTCCGAGCGCCTCGCCACCGAACTCGGCCCGCAGGAGCCATCGGCGTCGCCTCCCATGGCCTCGCAGGCCTCGGCGCAGGGCCGCAGCCCGCACTGGGAAGGCCCGACCTATTACGGGCGGCCCCAGGTCAAGGCGGCACCCTTCAACAACTGGGTGGTGGGCGGCTACATCTTCCTGGGCGGGCTGGCCGGAGCGGCGGCGCTGCTCTCGGCGATCACCGACCGCGCGCGCGGGCCCGAGGCGGCACCGACGGTGCGGCGTGGCCGCGCGCTCTCCATGCTGGCGCCGACCGTGGGCGCCGGCCTGCTGATCTACGACCTGCACACGCCGCAGCGCTTCTACAACATGCTGCGCGTCGCCAAAGCGACCTCGCCGATGTCCATCGGCACCTGGATCCTGATGAGCTTCAGCGGCTTCTCCATCCTGGGCACGGCAGCCTCGGTGGCTTCGCGCTGGCTGCCGCGGCTTTCGTTCCTGCGCCGGGCCGCGCGTGCGACGCAGGTTCCCGCCGCCGTGACAGGCGCGGGCATGACGACCTATACCGCTGCCCTGCTCTCCGCGACCTCCACCCCGCTCTGGGCCGCGGCGCCGCAGAGCATGGCCGTGCGCTTCGGCAGTTCCTCGCTCGCCGCCGGCGCGGCGGCGCTCTCCATGGGCGATACCGGGCGCGTGGGGCGCACGCTGGACAAGGTGGCGCTGCTGGCGCTCGCGGCGGATCTGGCGGCCACCTGCGTCTCGCATAACACCTATCGCAGAACGGGCGTCGCGCCCGCGCTGGAAGGCGAGTGGGGCAAGGTGGAGAAGCTGGGCGTGACAGGCCTGGGCACGCTGCTACCGATGGGCCTCTACGCCGCCTCGCTGGCGCGCGGCCGCTCGCCGGCGCTCTCCACCCTGGCGGGCATCGCGACGTTGGCGGGAAGCGCCATGCTGCGTGTCTCCATCATGGCGGCAGGCGATGAATCCGCGACGCGGCCGGATGTCAGCTTCCGCTTCACCCAGCCGCAGAACCTGCCGAAGCGGCCTTCGCGCTGGTTCCGGCGGTAGAGAAGGCCGGGGGAATGAATTCCCCCAGCCCCCCTTCTTTTCTTCTTCGAGCTTCCCGCGCGTAGGGCCAGCCCGAGACAAACTGACAGAAAGAAGATGGGGGGTTGGGGGGAATTCTTTCCCCCGAGCTTTTTGCGGCTGGCGGAGGCGGATGGGAATCGAACCCACCACCCGCTCTGAACGGGCCACTGGTTTTGAAGACCAGGAGGGCCACCAGACCCCGATCGCCTCCATCCCCTTCCCTACACCGCCTCGCATCCGGCGGCCAGCACGCGGTGGTCGCCCACACGGCGGGTGAAGTGGATGGTGTCCAGATGTTCGAGCAGGGGCACGCTGAACTTGCGCGAGATGCCGAGCGCCGCACCGGCCTCCTTCACCAGCAGGCCCGGCGGCTGGGCGAGCAGCGGCGCCAGGGCGCGCTGCGCCGCGGCGATTGCGTCGCGGTGGAACAAGACGTCCCGCTTCTGCACGCGATCCGGCGCGCGCACGAGGATGCCGGCGCGCACCAGCTTCTCCAGCAGGCGCCGCGACTGCGGGTCGGGCGCGACGACATGCGCATCGGGTGGGCTGAGGCCACCCTGGCGCAGCGCCTCGGCGAGCCTCGCGGCCAGCGCGACCTCCTGCTTCGCGCGCGCCTGCTCCTGCGCCGGACGCGGAACCCGCACCGCCCCGCCCTCCTGCCGCAGCGTGCCGGCGGCGACGAGCCGCGCCACCGCCTCCTCCAGCACCGCCGCCCCTGCCTCCGGCAGGAGTGCCGGAAGCTTGTCGCGCGGCAGACCTTCGGGATGCACAGCAAGGCGCGCGGGCAACTGAGCGAGAACGGCCTCGAAGGCCTGTCGCGTCACCACGACGCGGCCGCGGGTGACGATCGCCGGCAGTTCCTGGAGGAGTTCCGCCAGTCGTGGCGCGGCCAGTCCGGCCAGGCGCGCCAGCCGCTGCAACGCAACCCCCGTGGCCCCGGCCTGCGCGACCGCACCTGCCACCAGATCCACCGGGCCGGCGGAGGCCAGGGCGGCGAGATGCTCCAGCACTGCCGGGGCGTGACGCCGCAGCCGCGCCGTCTGGGCATCGAGGATGCGGCCGCCGGCCACCGTCCGCGCGGGGGAGGCGATGCGCAGCACGAAATGCTCGCGCGCCGGAACCGCGACGGGCGTGGCGCAGCGCAGTTGCGCCAGGGCGGTCTCGCCGGGCTCCAGCACCTCGCGGTCCAGCAGGCGCAGCCGGACCTCCAGCTCCTGCGTGCCGAGCAGCAGGCGCAGCCGGGCGGTGTTGCGCAACGGCGGCGCATCCGCGACCGCGCGCAGCGTGACACTCAGCCATTCAGAGGCCGGCAGGGCGTCGCGCGGGGCCAGGGCGGCGCCGCGCGGCACCTGCGCTGCCTCGATGCCGCGCAGGTTCACCGCCACGCGCTGGCCGGGCTGCGCCACCGCCACCTTCGCGCCATGCACCTGCAGGCCGCGCACCCGAAGTTCCGGACCGGCAGGGACCAGCGCGACCTCGTCGCCCACCGCCAGCGCGCCGCCGCGCAGCGTGCCCGTCACCACCGTGCCATGCCCGGCGATGCTGAAGGCGCGGTCGATCGGCAGGTAGGGGACGCCCTCGGCCGTGATCGGCTCGCCATCCCGCAGCACCGCGCCGATCGCTTCCTTCAGCGGCGCGATACCCTCGCCCGACGTGGCGGCGGTGAGCACGGGCGGTGGCCCTTGCAGGCCGGCGCGTGCCGCCAGCGCCGCGGCCTCGCGCGCGACGGCCGCCGCTTCCGCGCTGGTGACAAGATCGGTCTTGCTGATGGCGATGACGGCGCGGCGCAGGCCGAGCAGCGCGGCGATATCCACATGCTCGACGGTCTGCGGCTTGATGCCCTCGTTCGCCGACACCACCAGCAGCACCGCGTTGATGCCGGTCGCGCCGGAGACCATGGTGCGCACGAAGCGCTCATGGCCGGGCATGTCGATGATGTCCACCACCGTGCCGGAGGCGTCGTCCAGCGTGAAATGCGCGAAGCCCAGGGCGATGGAGATGCCGCGCTGCTTCTCCTCCGGCAGGCGGTCGGTGTCCATGCCGGTCAGCGCGCGCACCAGGGCGGTCTTGCCATGGTCCACATGGCCGATGGCGCCGAGCAGCAGGCGGTTCATGCTGCCCCTCCCGCCTGGCGAATGGCCTCGGCGATCTCCGGCAGTTCCTCGTCGCTGACGGCGAGCATGTCGAGCAGCACCCGCCCGCCGGCGATGCGGCCGATCACCGCCGGCTGTCGCAGCCGCAGGCGGCGTGCCAGCTCCTCCGCCGGCAGGCCCGCGACGGCGAGGCTGACGGCATGGCTGGCCACCCCCTCGCCCGGCAGCGCGCCGCCGCCGGCATGGCCCTCGCTCGCCACGACGGCCGTTTCCGCCATGTCCATCAGTAGCCCGGCCAGACGCTCGGCGCGCGCGCGCAGTTCGGCTTCCGTCTGCCCGAGCATCCGCAGCACCGGCAGGCGCTGTGGCGCGTCGCGGTGGAGGCGCAGCGTCGCCTCCAGGGCGGCGAGGGTCATTTTGTCGAGCCGCAGCGCGCGCAGCAGCGGATGGCGGCGCAAAGGGTCGATTGCCGCGTGGCGGCCGACCAGTACGCCCGCCTGCGGGCCGCCGAGCAGCTTGTCGCCGCTGAAGGCAACGAGGTCGGCGCCTGCCGCGAGGCATTCCGGCACCGTCGGCTCGTGCGCATGCCCGAGCGGGCGCAGGTCGGCCAGTGTGCCGCTGCCGAGATCCTCCATCACCAGCAGCCCGTGCTCGCGCGCCAGCGTGGCCAGTTCGCCGACGCTGGTTTCGGCGCTGAAGCCCAGGATACGGAAGTTGCTGCGATGCACCTTCAGCAGCACGCGCGTCTCGGGAGTGATGGCGGCCCGGTAGTCCGCGAGGCGTGTCTTGTTGGTGCTGCCGACCTCCACCAACCGCGCCCCGCCCTGGCGGATGACATCCGGGATGCGGAAGCCGCCGCCGATCTCGACCAGTTCCCCGCGCGAGACGATGACCTCTCCGCCGGCGGCGAGGCCGCTCAGCGCCAGCAGCACGGCGGCGGCGTTGTTGTTGACGGCGAGCGCGGCCTCGGCGCCGGTGAGCTGCCGCAGCAGCGGCTCGATACCCTGCGTGCGCGAGCCGCGCGCGCCGGCCCCGAGGTCGAATTCCAGGTTGGAGTAGCCGCGCGCCGCCTCGGCTGCGGCCGCCACCGCCTCGGGTGCGAGGGGCGCACGGCCGAGATTGGTGTGCAGCACGATGCCGGTGGCGTTGATGGCACGGCGCAGCACCGGTCGCTGCCCGGTCCGCAACATCTCCGCCGCGCGCGTTAGCAACGTCTCGGGCGGGGGTACCTCCGCAGCCGGCGTGTCACGCAGTATCGCGCGGATGTGATCGAGTGTGCCGCGCAGCGCCGCTGTCAGGGCGGGGTGGGAGAACTCGCGAATCAGCGGCGCCGCATTAGGCATCTCCAGCAGCCGCTGCACCTGGGGCAGCGTGCGAAACCTGTTGGCGGCAGCATCATTCCCGTCCTGCTTCGCTTCCCTGCTCACCCTGCTGTCCCGTAATCCCGACTGACCCGCACCGAACCGCTAGAGGACAAGATTCATGGCCGATGTCGAGCCCCCCCTGACGTCGCTCGCCCATGGCGGCGGATGCGGCTGCAAGCTCGCGCCTTCCGTGCTGCAATCCCTGCTGGCGGAGACGCCGGCGGCGCGGGCCTTCCCCGATCTTCTGGTGGGGACCGAGACGGGCGACGACGCCGCCGTCTATCGACTGAACGAAACTCAGGCCCTGGTGGCAACCACCGACTTCTTCACGCCCGTGGTGGACGACCCGCATGACTTCGGCCGCATCGCCGCGACCAATGCCCTTTCGGACGTCTATGCCATGGGCGGCACGCCGATCCTGGCGCTGGCGATCCTGGGCATGCCGCTCGGCAAGCTGGCGCCTGAGGTGGTGCGGCGCATTCTGGCGGGCGGTGCGGAGGTCTGCGCCGAGGCCGGCATCCCCGTGGCAGGCGGCCATTCCATCGACAGTCCTGAGCCGATCTACGGGCTGGTGGCGCTCGGGCTGGTGCGACCCGACCGCCTCCTGCGCAACAGCGGCGCCCGCGCGGGGGACCGGCTGATCCTGACCAAGGGGCTGGGCATCGGCATTTTCAGCGCGGCCTTGAAGCGCGGCGCGCTTTCCCCGGAATTGTATCGCGTGATGCTAGGTTCAACTACGCAGCTCAACCGCGTGGGCGCCACGCTGCCCGACCTACCGGGCGTACACGCGGTGACCGATGTGACGGGCTTCGGGCTGCTCGGCCATGCGCTGGAGATGTGCCGCGGCTCCGGCCTGGGCGCGCAGCTCCGGCTGGATGCCCTGCCGCTGCTGGAGGGAGCGGAGGATCTGGCCCGCGCCGGCTTCAGCACCGGTGCGGCGACGCGCAACTGGGCCAGCTATGGCGATGCGGTCCGGCTGCCGCCGGAACTGCCGGCCTGGCGGCGCGGCCTGCTCTGCGATCCGCAGACCAGCGGCGGCCTGCTCATTGCCGTGGCGCCCGAGACGGCGCCGGAACTGCTGGCGCAGCTTCGCGAGGCACACCACCCGATGGCGGCGGAGATCGGCGTGATGCAGGCTGAGCAGCCCCTTGTGACAGTGGCCTGACCCAGGCCTGCAACGGAGTAACCCGCAAGGGCAATTCAGTGCGCCTACCCCCTGCCGCAATATGCCACCGGCTCGCAAGCTGGAAGGCATGGCGCGCGTGGATTGGCCCCCGCCCAACTCGAATCTGGCGCAGGCACTGTCGCGAAGCCGGATCCGCACGGCCGCCAGCCGGCTTGCCGCACGGGTCTGGCGAGGCCGTGCGCTGGTGTTCCTGATGGTCCTGCTCGGGCTGCTGGCCGGCCTTGCCGGGTTCAGCGTCATGGAGCGCCGCTCCACGGCTGAGGTGACCATCCGACTCGACGCCCTGCCGCAGGCGCGAGCGGCGGTATGGCGCGAGGCGCGCATCCTCCGCTCGCGCAACATGGCCCGGCAGGTCGTGGAGGCACTGGGACCATCGGAGGCCTGGGTTGCGTCCCCCTTGGCGGAACCGGCCACGCAGGAAGTGCAGGCGCATCTCTCGGTGCGTGCCGATGCGGAAGCTGGCCTCATCACCATCGCCTATTCCGGGCGCAGCCCCGAACAGGCCACCCGCATCGTTCGCACCTTTGCCGCGCAGTACCTGCAACTGCGTACCCCACAACAGGGCCATCCGCAGATCCGGAGCGTCGCTGAACCCGGCCTGATCCGGGTGGCCGCAGCGCCGACGGCATCAGCGGGACTGCCACTCCTGCCGGAGCGGCCGCGATCCCTTATCCTGCTGACGCTCGGCTCAGGCAGCGGGCTGCTGGTCGGTCTGTTGCTTGCGGCATTCCGAAGGGAAGCCAAGCGAGGCTTCACCACGGCGGTGGAGCTGACGTCCATCACCGGTCTGCGCTGCCTTGGCGCCCTGCCGCAGCGATCCCGCAAAGCCGGCAGCGCAGGTTGCCGTGCCGTGTTCGATGCTGAGATCTGCGACATCGCCGGTCATCTCGGATTGTTCGACAGCAGTGCGAAAGGGCGCGTGGTGCTGGTCACCTCCGCCCTGCCCCGCGAAGGCAAGTCCACCCTGTGCCAGGCCCTGGCCGAAGCCTTGCTAGCTGCCGGACAGCGCGTACTGCTGCTGGATGAAGACGCGACAGGCACCTGCTCGCCGCCCCGCGCAGGAGAGACTTACGCAAGCCTGGAAGACACCATCCGGCCAGCGGTCTTTCCCTGCCTTGTGGTGGTGCCTGACCGGCCGCAATTCGGCGCCCGGGTGGATGCGGAGTCCGCCGGCGAATTCGTACAATTCCTTGAGGATGCGCGCTTGCATTTCGATCTCATTCTGCTGGCAGGCGCACCGGTCATGCGGTCGGCGGATCCGTTGATCCTGGGCAGGATGTCCGACCTGATCCTCATGGTGACACGCTGGGGGACGACGCCGCGCGATGTTGTCGAGGCGGCGCTTGCCCGACTGGAGGCGCACTCCCTGGCTATCGAGGCCGTTGTGCTGAACAAAGTCGATCCAAGCCGGCATGCGGCGGTGACGCGAAGGCATCCGCTGCCCTCCTCTCCGCACCGCGCAACGCTTCCCTGAACGCCTGCCGCGCGTCGGCTTGGGGCGGCGTGCCAGGTCCGGGCATGCTCCCGTGGCAGGACATGGCGTGGATCTGCGGAAGCTTGGAAGCGGGCCTGACCGCCAAGGCGGCAGGCCATCGACTTCTGCCTGATCCGGATGGAGCGGATCAGATCATCCGCTCGCGCGCAAAAGCAGGGAAGAACCAGCGGTTCCGCAACACCGAGGCTTCGGTCTGGACCAGACCGCACCTGAGCCCCCGCGCGGCGACAGCGCTCAGGACATGCGGCAATATGAGCTCCGTAACGCGCGGCGCCAGGGCTCCAGGAGCACCGAAAGGATCCTCGTGCAGCAGCACGAGGCTGCCCGGCAGGTTGCGAATCCGCTGCATGCGCTGCCCCAGGTCCCGGCAACGCGCCTCGAGATCCGCAACCATCGTGCAACCTTCCGCAAGCCGGTAGTCCTGCGTCGAGAGGTTCCACCAGGCGAAGCAGGCATTGGGGTGAAAGCGCGTCATGGCGGCATGCATCCAGGCGCGGCGGAAGCCATCGTTGTAGGGCAGGCGGATCAGGTAGAGCGATGGTGTAGGACGGAACTGCGCCAGCAGTGCTTCGGCGCGCTGCATGACTTCCAAGGCCACAGCCGGGCCGGCTGGCTCAAGGTGAATATGCTCCCACCCATGCGCGTAGATCGCATGCCCTTCGGCGACGAGGGCCTGGACCAACTCCGGATAGGCCTCGATGCGGCTGCCGGTGAGGAAGAAGGTGGCTTTAGCGTTGGCGCGCGCGAGCATCTCCAGCACAACGGGCGTTGTTGTCGGCGAAGGGCCGTCGTCGAAAGTGAGGGCGACATCGGTGATCCCGTGCGGCTGGCGGCGGATCACCGGCCGCCAGCGTGCGAAAGGAAAGCGGAACCGGTACATCGGATGCTGAATCGTCTTCGCTAGAGTGTGCGACATCTAACTGGCCCACCTCCCAGGCAGTAGTTGCACCGCAACTTCATTCGGCGAATCCAGATGAAGCCTCACAAGATATGGATCTGCAGTCTCAATGTCCGCTTCAGTGGAATTGGATCACGCTCCGGAGAACCCAGACTTGTGATGGCATCACCTTCATCCAATCCGAATTGCAGAACCTCTAAATTCGACGTGCATGTTCGCCGCTACTGCTGCGACGAGACGGCACTCCATTGATGCCCACAACCATCACGTTCGGCAAGAACTCTTTCGGTCAGCGTAGCTTCCGCCAATCATGGTAATACCGCAGGCGTGAGTAAAAAGTTACTAGTAAATAACCATTATGTCTTGCACCCTTGCTGCGGAACGCGGGCGCATGTCGCGCCGCGACGATGCCTTTGAGAGCGCATCCTGTTCATGATGAACACAACCCAAGATGCCACGCAGGCTCAACCCAGGCATGATCGGCCGGGCGATGAAAGCTCTCAGCTGCCGGGCGCGCTGCACGCTCGGTCGACCAAGAGGCGGCCACTTCTCTCCGTCATCGTCAAAACCCTGAATGAGGCGGAGAAGATCGGCGACTGTCTCGCCTCCGTGCTGGAGGCCACGCGAAACTATCCGACGCAGATCATTGTCGCCGACTCTCGTTCGGATGATGAGACGGTGGAGATCGCACGGCAGATCGGGGTCAACGTGGTCACGCTCGCATCGGAGGAGGCCCGCGGTTGTGGCATCGGGCCACAGCTTGGCTACCAGCATGCCACTGGGCACTACCTTCTGCTCCTCGACGGCGACATGCAGTTGCATCCCGCCTTCCTGCCAGCGGCATTCCATGCCCTGGCGGAGGACGCCCGTCTCGCTGGCGTTGGCGGCGGCGTCGAGTTCGATGCGGCCAACCTCGAATATCGGATGCGCCGCGAACGCGGCATGGCGCATCTTCAGCCCGGCCTCGTGAACCGGCTGGACGGTGGCGGCCTGTTCCGCCGCGAGGCGATTGACCAGCTCGGATACTTCACCGATCGAAATCTCCATTCCTTTGAGGAGCTTGATCTCGGTCTGCGCCTGCAGGAAAAGGGATGGCGGCTGCGGCGGATTGACGTTCCGGCCGTCTCCCACAGTGGGCATACGATGCCTGCCCTGGCGCTTCTGCTCCGGCGGTGGCGAACCCGGTACCTTGATGGCCAGGGAGAGGCTCTGCGCGCGGCGCTCGGAAGTGCGCGCATTCCGATGCTCCTACGCGTGTTCTGGCTGAGCTTCGTCGTCATCGCGTGGTGGGGAGCCATTCTCCTCTGCGCCATCCTGGCCCTGCAGCAGCGGCTGGATCCACTCCTGCCTGTGGCGCTCGCTGTTTTGCCGTTCATCCTCATGATCCTGAAGAAGCGCAGCTTCACCATGGGGGTCTACGCGGTGCTGCAATGGCAGGTTTGCGCAGCCGGGCTGCTGCGGGGCCTGTTGCGGCCGCGGGTGGCACCCACCAGCCCTGTGTCGGCCGTTGTGGCCGCTACCTCAGCCATGTTCCCTGTCACAAGCGCCCGATCTTCACTGGCAAAGCAGCGGCGCCATGCAGATGCTGAATGAACCGGTCCAGCCAAACTCACCATCAGACGGCGTGTCCATTCGGAGGAACCGCGCTCAGCTCGGAACCGGTGGGGCCCGCAGGGTCCGGCGCTTCGCCAAGGCCAGCCAGGGAACACGAACTCCATGAACGGGCCACTTTCACGGGCGCTGGACCCCGTCATCGCCGCGATTCTGTTGGCACCGGCCTGGCTTATGCAGCGGGCACGCAAGCATGGGCTGGAGAAGCTGCCAGTTACGCAGCGGGCCTTGCTCGGAGTTGGCGTGCTCCCCATCCGCGACCACTATTATGAGCCTCAGTTCCGCCCCGGTGATCTAACCCCTGAGAGGCTTTCGCAGGAACGCATTCTCCCGGGAATCGACATGCGTCTGGATGCAGAGAAAGAGCTGCTGAGACGCTTCCGCTTTCAGGCAGAACTTTCCCATCTTCCATTCTCCCAGCCTGAGGGCCGGGACGACGTTTACTGGTTCGACAATACCTACTTCCAGCGCATGGACGGAAGCATCTGGTACTCCATGCTCCGCCTGCTGAAGCCACGTCAGATTATCGAAGTGGGCTCGGGCTTCTCCACGCTCCTTGCGCGCCATGCGCTAGAGCGCAACGCCACCGAACCCGGCGGCCACCTCGCCCAGCACCTCTGCATCGAACCTTACGAACGGCCCTGGCTGGAAAGATCAGGCGCTGAAATCGTGCGGAAGCGTGTCGAGGAGGTTGATCTGGCCATATTCGACGGCCTGTCTGAGGGCGATGTACTTTTCATCGACAGTTCGCACGTCCTACGCCCGGGTGGCGATGTGGCAATGGAGATTCTACAGATCCTCCCACGCTTGAAGCCCGGCGTGGTCGTGCATGTCCATGACATCTTCACACCCCGGGACTACCCCTGGGAATGGCTGTTCCAGATGCAGCGTCTATGGAACGAGCAGTACGCACTCGAGGCGTTCCTGACGCTGAACCCTGCCTTCGAGGTCATGCTGGGAGTCCAATACGTCTGGCATGCTGCACGAGAGGAAGTCGAGGCCGCCTGCGTTCCGCTGGAGGGTCAGATTCCGGGGACCTCCTTCTACATTCGCAGAGTTCGCTGACAGTCCAGCCTGCTCAACGCATGCCTTTCCGCTTCGCGTGGTTACTTCCGTGGCAGGCAGCCAGCCGGGAGGAGTGGCGGCGGATCGGAATACCGGCGGGCCAGAGGACGGCGGTTCCGGTGGGTAGCCGCGCCGCTCCCCTCTTGAGCCAGCAGCGGGGGTCACCGCCGCGGAGGATGAGCCTGCCTGCGTAAAGGCACCGCGCAGGCTGTTTCGAGGCCTCCCGCCGTCCGGTCGAGTTTCATCTTCTGCCTCATGATGCGGTTTACGCCGCACCGATCAATGCTGCCCTGGCGCCGCGCCGGCTTTCCGCTCCGAAACGCCAGGTCTGCACATCGCGCGCTTGACGCGAACCTGTCGCGCGGGTCCCTGCACCCACCCCAGGGAGCCTCCTTAAGGTGCGCTTCAAGCATCAGGTCCGATGCGGCCATTTGCGGATAAGCCTCGGAGAGTTCGCCCAGGGCGACGCACCAACCCCGTCTGCCTTTTCCTTCGCCCTGCCCCGAACCGCCGGGTTAGCTCCGCCCGCGAAGACGTGGATATCCTCCTCGTCCCCGCGATCCGCCCCGGAGCTCCTTTCCCGTCGTCACCGATCGTTCGGGCGGCCGCAGTCCCATGAAGATCTCCCCGGGCTCCGCACTTCCTGGCAACTCGTAGCCGCCGGATGGCTCCGCCGGCGTAGTACCTCTACGGCCAGATCACTGACAGCTGTCGGGAAAGCGCAGGTTCGCGTCCACCCGGCCAGCCGGCGACCATCACGGTGCATCAGGGTATCAGGCGCATGGCATCCGTAAACCCGCCTCATTGCCCGGTGCACGGCCCTCTCGGCGTCTTTCGCGCCTCGCCCATACCTCTCCGAGCGGGCGGAGCACAGAGACGACGTGATCGTCACCTACGGCCACTCTACCGGAAGGCGACGGCCCTACGGCAGCCAAGAGGCGGCAGCTGACATCATCGCCTGGGAGACTGCTGGCTCCCCGCGATTCGCTCATTGGATGAGAGCGTGGTGTCGGACGCTTGGTTCGTGGAGCGCTCTCCTATCGCGACCAAGCACCCAGAACACGCCGGTCGAAGTGCGAATCCGAACGCGAATGCAGTGCACGACAAGGTCTAGCGGTACTATGTTGCCGCAAGGAGCGCGCTCCAGTGCGCAGCCTGCACTGCGAATCCGGACACGGTTTGCAACGTTTTCCCCCAACCTGTGGTACCATAATGCCGAAAAGGTGTTATATGCACAGCGATTCTCACTAAAAATCGATTCTGAGCCTGATCTTCACTTCATCTGGCTTGACCGGGATGATGATGGATGGCAATCCGGGGCAGCGACAGGAACGGTGTCGGCTCGCTTGTCGCGTTTGATCGTCAACTCTTCAGATGAATTTCATTCCGATTCCCGCCGACATTATTTTGGTTGTCTCCCGCACGACGGAGTCCTTCGTCATGCCAATTCTGTAGTTATCCTTTCCTGCCTCATGTCGTCCGCCATGCGCCGTCATGGCGTACAAGTCTGTCACAGCTCCAGGAACTTCCAGTTTTCCCCATTTGTCGCAGGCCTGCCTGCGGTGCATGGACCGGGTCGGTTTTGCCCGGATTGATGTCCTCGCCGCTGATCCCTCCTGGTTGCGCCAGGCGCCGATCCGGCACGAAGGGCATATGACTGGGGCGCAATGCGAAAAGGATTCGAGCATGGACTTCTGACGCTGCATTTCGCGGCGGTGGTGAGTCGTGCCGAATTCATGCCGGAGGTTATGGATCTCCGGTGCAGATCGCGGTCGGTGGGCGGCATTTGACAGTCGCAACGCGTGAAGGCTGATGCTTCGGCGCAGGTGACGTAAGAGGCAGTCCGTTGCGAGATTCGCCGGGAAACAGTCTCCCTGGTGACAGCAGCGGTTTGGCAAGGACTTCTGACGCTGGCTTAGCGGCCGGGCGAAAATCGTCGCCCCGGAGCTACCTGCCTGCGCCGAATTTCAACTGACGGTTAATTTTCGCAGCGCGATTACTGTCAAAACAAGAATTTAACCCCGACAAAAACGTCGATAGGTAGAATATGGCCAATCTTCTTCTCTCCTCAGGCTTCGAGGGTAACCTCAGCCTGACCGCTCCCTACAATGTCTCCGGCGGCAACGCCTATCAGGACATCAAGGGGACGGACTCCTCGACCGGCTATACCTGGCCGGGCAATGTTTGGGGCGGACAGACCAGCATTCAGCTGCTGACACTGGGCGGCAACCTGCCCGACGTCATCTCTAACAGCATCGACAGCGTCACCGGGGCCGATGGCAGCCAGACGAATGCGCTGCATCTCGACGTCAACCAAAAGCCCAACGACGCGACGCAGTCGCCACTGATGATCACCCCGGAGCAGAGCCCGACTGATTTCTACATCAGCGAGTGGATCAAGCTGCCCTCCAACCTCGGTGAGCTACTCGGCCCCGGCGGCTGGATGACGGGCGTTCCGGAGTGGAAGTCCGCCGGCGACTTCCGCGTGGTCACCAACATCGTGGTGGACAACAGCGGAACTCCCTATTGGGACATGAAGTGGGATACCAACGCCAACGGCAATGTCCCGCTGCAGACCTTCTGGCAGCAGCAGAACCATTCGGTCGCAGTGCCCCAGGGCGAGTGGGCACATGTTGAGTTCTATACCCACCGCGGCGACAACGATGGCCATGTGTGGCTGAAGGTCAACGGCGAGACCGTGTTCGACCACGTTGGCGACAATATCGGCCAGAACAATGCGCCGATCGACCGGATCTTCCTGGCCAGCCCGTACAGCAACAAGCCGGTCGACATGCTGGTCGACAACGTCCAGGTCTGGGATGGCATCCCCGCCTCGTCTCAGACCTCGCCCCCGGCGCAGTCCTCTCCTGATTCTGCGGCCCCGTCCACGCCCGTGACGGCGCCGGCGACCAACACGCTTGGCAGCGGCGCCGACAGCCTGGTGCTCAAGATCAGCCAGGACGCCTATAACGGCGATGCGCAGTACACGATCAGCGTCGATGGGCATCAGGTCGGCGGCACGCTGACGGCCTCTGCCTTGCACGCCGCTGGTCAGAGTGACGCCATCACCGTCCAGGGCGACTGGGGTGCGGGCGCGCACACCGTAGCTGTGAACTTCCTGAACGACGCCTATGGTGGCACGGCGGCGACCGACCGCAACCTGTACGTGGAAAGTGCCAGCTATAACGGCGCGGAGGTGAGCGGCGGCAAGCTGACCCTGCTCTCCAGCGGAGAGTCCACCTTCCAGTTCCACGATACCGGCGCCGCGACGGGTACGGACACCAGCGCCAGCACCGCGCATGTGGTGAACGGCACCTCTGGCGCCGATACGCTGGTGGGCACCTCGGGTGCCGACATCATCACCGGCGGGCTGGGTGCCGATAAGCTCACCGGCGCTGGAGGCGACGACGTCTTCGTCTTCTCCAAGGGCGACGGCTTCGACTGGATCTCGGACTTCACCCACGGCGGCGACACGCTGAAGATGGTGGGCATGACCCAGTCCGACATCTCCTGGCACACCTCGACCTGGGAGGGCGTCGGGACCGGCATCGAGGTCGTTTACAACAACGGCCAGAACGGTGGCGTCTTCCTGCCCAACGTCACCTCCCTCGACTGGCACGACTTCATCTTCGCCTGATTGGCAAAGGGTTGGCCGCAGCTTCCGCTCGCGACGCTGCGGCCAACCCCCTGCCTCGTCTTTATGGAGCGCATGCACGCTGGCTGTGCGGCATGTATGCGCTTACGACGTTTCGCCTCCCCCTCTCCGGCTCTCAATCTGCCCTATGACTGGCTCAGGCCGCCAGATCGTCGGCAGGCGACAGGGTGCCGTCCACGAACATGCGGTGCCAAAGCTCGAGCTGGTAGAGGATCCAGAGTTTCCTGCCGTTGTCGGCACGGCCGGCAGCGTGGTCCTCAATCAGGCGCCGGATGGCCGCCTCCTGGTACCAGCCGCGCGCCCTCGCTTGGTGGGAAAGCAATGCATCCCGCAGCGATGCGCCGAGCGCGCCTCCCCGGAACCACGCACTGACAGGAACCTTGAAGCCCCATTTCGGGCGATGGACGATCTCCGTTGGCAGCCCGGCATGCTGCTCGGCAACCCGCTTCAGGATGCGCTTGCCATGGCGGCCACGCACCTTCATCCAGCGCGGCAGGCGTCGGGCCGCGAACTCGACGACGCGCCAGTCGAGGAAGGGGCAGCGCAGCTCCAACGAATGCGCCATGGTCATCCGGTCGCCGCGCAGCAGGAGGTTCGCCGGCAGCCAGAGCCGGGTGTCGAGATAGAGCGCTTCCTCGACCGGGGAAGGAAAAGCCAGACTGTCCGCGCCGCGGCCGCGCATCACGCACTCGGCCGCCGCATGCGCCTGCGCCTCCGATTCCGCGAACAGGGCCGGGGAGAGGATCTCCCGCCGCTCATCGGCCGAGAAGGCACCGAACCAGGCCGCGTGGCGCTCGAAGCGTTCCTGCAACGCGAAGGCCTCCAGCATGGTCTGCGCCCGGCGCAAGGAGGCTGGCAGCGCTCGCGCGACCGTGCCGAGGGCGTTGCGCGCGCCTGGCAGGCTCAGGACGGCCCGGCCGGGAGCACTGTGCGCCGCGGCCTGCGCGGCATACTTCGGATAGCCAGCGAAGGCCTCATCCGCTCCCTCGCCGGACAGCACGACAGTGACCTTCTCCCGCGCCAGGCGTGCCAGGAGGTAGATCGGTACGTCGCTCGGCTCGCTGATCGGCGTCTCGCGGCTCCAGAGCGCAGCGGGCATCGCGCGCACCAGGTCCGCCGCGCCGACCGTGAGCGCGTGGTGGTCGGTGCCCAGGTGGCGGGCGACCCGCTCCGCCGGCCCGGTCTCACTGAAGCCGGTATCGAAGCCGATCGAGTAGGTCTTCACCGGCGCGGGGTGCAGCCGTGCCATCAGCGCCACGATCAGCGAGGAATCGAGGCCACCCGAGAGGAAAGCACCGAAGGGCACATCGCTCAGGAGCCGTAGGCGAACGGCATCCTCCAGCAGCTCGTGCAGCAGGCTCGCTGCCTCAGCCTCGTCCGACAGGAGATCGGGTGGAACACTCCCGGCGTCCGGCGCCTCGTCCTGCTGCGCCGTGACGGCATGCACCGCCGTGCCGCGCGAGAAGTCGTAGTCGTAGTAGGGCCTGGGGGTGGGCGCCTGTGCCGCATCCGCAAGCTCGTCCGCATTGACCTCGAGGATGCATCCCGGGGCCAGCGGCTCCACACCCGCCAGCAGCGTCTCCTGGCCCGGCACGAAGCGGTAACAAAGAAAGGCGGCCAGCCGGCGCTGGTCCATCTCGGGGCGGCGTTCGGCCAAGGGCCAGGCGGCGCGCAGGGCGCGCAACTCGGAAGCGAAAGCCAGTCCGTTCGGACCGTCCCAGGTCAGGAACAGCGGCTTCTTGCCGAAGCGGTCGCGAGCCAGGATCAACCGACGCGCATCGGCGTCCCACCAGGCGAAGGCGAACATGCCGTTGGCGGCGCGGCAGGCGCGGGTGGCCCCCCAGGCGACGCAGGCGTGCAACAGGGTTTCTGTGTCGGATCCCGATCGCCAGCCGCCCGCCGGGGCGGCGCCCTCGCCTTCCAGGCGGGCCCGCAGCTCCCGATGGTTGTAGATTTCGCCATTGAAGATGATGGCGTGCCGGCCATCCGCCGTGACCATGGGCTGATGCCCCGAGGCGGAGAGATCGAGGATGGCCAGCCGCCGGAAGACAAACCCGAGGCCGCCGCTGCGGTACAGTCCTTCGTCGTCCGGTCCGCGATGCGCCATCGCCGCGGCCATGGCGAGCAGTTCCTCCTGCGACGGCGCGGCACCATCGAGACGAAGAATTCCGGCGATACCGCACATCCTTGGACGTCCTTTTTTCTCCGACCCGTTCGGGACGCCGGGCTGCGGGAGATGGGGGCTTGCAAGCAGCGGCAGGCGCCGCCCTTCCCTGCCGAGAGGGTTGCCGGGTCGAGCGTTCCATCGCGCCTGCGATGGCGGGGCGATAACGGCACCGCCGCTAGATCGTAGCCCTCGTCCAGGAAAGCCGCGCACATCTCTTTTGAAGTAGGTCGGCAGGGTCACTGCACGTTCAGAACGACGCGGCCTATGGTTCCAAGGCGTAACCGCCCGCACCAGAGTGAGGCTCACACGATTTGGGCTCACCGGCTCTTGCGGCGATGCCGCCTGTGGCTGGCTTGGTGGCGCCGCAACGGTCGCGCGATCAGGCACGGCCGGGCTTCGTCTGACTCGGGAAAGGCGTCCTGATGTGTGGCTTCGTCCTGTCCTACAGCAAGGTCGCCGCTGGCCCTGAGCCGGATCAGCGCTTCGCCGCCGCCGCCGCCTCCATCCGGCATCGGGGGCCTGACGAGTCTGGCGAATGCCGCGTCGGCCCGATCGCCATGGCGCATTGCCGCCTCGCCATCATCGACCTCGTCGGCGGGAAGCAGCCGATGTCCTCCTGCGACGGCGGGTTCTGGATCGCCTTCAATGGAGAGATCTACAACCACCGCGAGGTCCGGTCCGAGCTGGAGGCGCTGGGCCACGTCTTCGCCGAGACTTCCGACACCGAGGTTCTCCTCCGCGCTTGGCAGCACTGGGGCGAGGCCTGTCTGCATCGCCTCAATGGCATGTTCGCCTTCGTCGTCTACGACCGCGCGAGCGGGACCATCACCGCCGCGCGTGACCGCTATGGTGAGAAGCCGCTTTATGTCTGCGAGACTGTGGAGGCCGTCTATCTGGCCTCGGAGCTGAAGGCGCTGGCGGTGAGCGGGGTGGCGGAGAAGCGGCTCGATCCGCTGGCCCTGTACAGCTTCCTCACGCTTGGCTACGTGACCGGCGAGCGCTCCATCTTCCGCAATGTCGGCCGTCTGCCGCCCGGGCATCTGCTCACCTACACGCCCGGCGCCGGCCTGGAGCAGCGCCCCTGGTACCAGCCGCCCTTGCCCACCGACGAGATCGATGATCCGGAGGCACTGGTCGAGCAGAGCCTCGATCTGCTGCGGGACTCGGTGCGAATGCGCCTGGTCGCGGATGTGCCGGTCGGCTGCTTTCTCTCGGGAGGGGTCGATTCGAGCGCCGTCATGGCCCTTGCCGCCGAGGTGTCGGCCAGCCCCCTGGAGGCCTTTTCCGTGGGATTCGCCGACCCGCGCTACGACGAGCGGCCTTACGCGCGGATCGTCGCGAGCCGCTTCGCAGCGCGGCACCACGAGTTCGTCCTGGAACCCCAAAGCGTCGAGGTCTTGGAGCGGATCGCCTGGCATGCCGATGAGCCATTCGCAGACCAGGCGGCGCTGCCGACCTGGTTTCTGTCGGAGCTTACCTGCCAGCATGTGAAGGTCGCGCTGTCGGGCGACGGCGGCGACGAGTTCTTCGCCGGCTATGATGTCTATCGAAGCCATGCCCTGAGCGAACGGGTCCGCCGGATGCCGGCGGCACTGCGCGCGCTGGCGGTATCGGCCCTCCGTGCTGCGGCGTCCTCGGGCAGCGTCCGCTCGCTGCGCCTATTGCGCCTGGCGCGCAACATCGAGGATGCGGGCCTTGAGGCCGCCGACCGCTTTATCGCCAAGCAGCAGACGGTGTTCCGTGGCGCCTTCCTGCGCCAGCATGTCGCATGCCTCACCACGCCCGATATTCCCGAATGCACAGCCTCGCGTCTTCTGCGCGAGCCTGGCCTGCATCCGCTGGGAGCGATCGCGGCCTGGCAACAGCGCGTCAGCCTGCCGGATGACATGCTGCACAAGGTCGATCGGATGAGCATGGCCCATGGCCTCGAGGTGCGCGCGCCTTTCCTCGACCATCGCCTCGGCGAGCTGATGAATCGCGCCTCCTTCAATGCCAAGATGGCCGGCGGCCGGCAGAAATACATCCTGCGCAAGGCCCTTGAGCGCTACCTGCCGCCCGATTTTCTGTGGCGGCGCAAGCAGGGCTTCGTCGTTCCACTCAGCCTCTGGTTCAAGGACGATCTCGCCGGCTTCCTCCGGGACCGGCTGCTCTCCCCAACGGCCGCGGTGCAAGGCATCGTGCCGCGGCATACCTTGGAGATGCTGCTCGGCGAGCATGCCCGCGGCACACGAGATTGGGGCGCAGCGCTCTGGGCCCTGCTGATGTTCGAGCTGTGGTGCGGCACCCATGGACTTACGCAGGAGAACCTGATTCTTGAAGCCTAGGCTGAGGATCCTGCTTGTCGGCCCCTGGCCGCCGACAACCGGCGGTGTGACCACCTTCATGCTGAATGTCGTGAACTCCCCCCTGCGGGATCGTCATGACTTCATCCGCTTCAGCACCTCACGCCCGCCGAAGAAGGACGTCACCGACAACTACGGTTACGCTTCCGTCCTACGTGGCGGCATCCGCCGCGTCCTGCTGGGTGCGGCGCTGACGCTCTGGCACTTGCTGATATTTCCCTTCGCCGTGCTCCGGAGCCGGGCCGACATCGTGCAGATCCAGGCGTCAGATTTCCAGACCTTCTGGGAGGCGGCGCTCTATGTGCTGCTGAGCCGCATGCTGAGGCGGCCCGTGCTCATGCGCCTCGGGGGCGCCTTCGACCACTTCTATGACGTGTCGTCTCCCCGGGCGCGGGCACTGATCCGTCGCGTGCTGCGCCTGCCCGACCGGCTGATCGTGCAGTCCTCCTTCTGGCGGGACCTGGTGCAGCGGCTTGGCCGCACGGATGGAATCGTCGTGCTGCCGAACTGGGTACCGGACGATCTCGTGACGCCACGGCGGCACCCCGCCAGCGGCATACCCACCTGCCTCTTCGCCGCCGGCACAGAGGCGGTTCGCAAGGGCGTCGACGACGTCTTCGCTGCGATGCGGCTGCTGGCGGATGCAGGAATCCCGGTTCGCTTCCGGCTGATCGCCCTACCGCCGAGCCTGATGGCACGGCTGCAGGCGGAGAAGCTTGGCGATCGCGTAGAATCCGATGGCTATGTGAGCCATGCACAGATGCTGTCCATCATGCGTGAGGCCGACATCTTCCTGCTACCCTCGCGCGGCGAGGGATTTCCCAATGCGCTGATCGAGGCCATGGCCTCCGGAGCGGCCTGCCTGGCCACACCGGTCGGTGCCGTACCGGAAATCCTTGGGTCCGGAAGCGCCGCCCTCGTACCACCGCGGGATCCGCACGCACTGGCGGAGGCTGTGGCCCGCCTCGTCCAGCAGCCGGAGTTGCGCAGCCGCCTGGCCGCGGAGGGTCAGGCCATCGTGCAGAACCGGTATGTGGCCAGCGTGGTGCTGGCGGTCCTCGAGGCGGCTTGGCTGACTCTAGCCGGGACCCAGCCGCAGCACTCCAGCGACAGGATGATCTCCGGTGCCCACCCGGAGCACGAGCAGGCGCCCTGAGGACAGGCCCGCCCGGAGCGACAATGTATCTGCCGTGCAGGTCAGGGCGTAACGATCGCGTAGAGAGGATCGGTCGGACCGCGTGGCGGGAACAGGCCACCCTGGGATACGGCCACTCGCCGGGCCGCCTCGATCCGGAGTACGGCATAAATCGCGGTGAACATGACGCAGTGCATGTCACCGGCGCGGAACAGAATGGTCTCGGCCAGATTTGTCGCCGAGAAGGTGAGCGTATAGATGATGGCGAAGCCGAGCCAGGGCCGGAAAGCATCATGCTGCAACGTGAAGGCACGATAGGCGGACTCTCCGAGAGCCCAGAGCGCGATCACCAGCCCAGGGATGCCTAGCTGGACCACCATTTCGATGTAGGCGTTGTGCGCCTCATTGATTGTCCAACCCGCCAGCCCCGAAACGAGGTCGCTGTCCGGATTGCCGTCGATGAAGAACGCGCTGTAGCCGTAGCCAAGGCCCAGACGATTGCTGGCCAGGTCGAGCAGGATCAACCATACGGGGACCCGGCCGGTCAGCGACGGATCCTTGCCGAGCGCCTCCATGATGTCGGCAAAGAACAGCGCCAGCAGCGCCACGCCGCATATGGCCCCGACTGCGAGTATGAACGTCGCCCAAACCCGTGCAAGACCAGGCAGCTGCAGAAGCGGGAGGCATAGCGAGAGGGCGATGATCAGCATGATCGCCACCTGGGCAGTCTTCGAACTGGACATGAAGGCCAGGAACAGACAAAGCAGCAAGGCAAGGCTATGACGCAGGCGCCGCCGTGGCTCGTGCACCCACACCCAGCCGCTGCACAGGGCGGCCAGCATGGCAGCAGCGCCTAAGCTGCTCTTGTGCGCGAAGACCCCCCTCCAGGTGCCTGCGACCTCACCCGCACTCATGATGCCAATTTTTGGAAACGCCAGGGCCGCCAGCAGCGAGGCCAGCATGGCGAAGAAGAGCGCGGATGCCCAAAGCTGAATGATACGGTGCATCGGAAAGCGGGCCACAAGATAGTAGCCCAGGAGCACGGTTTGCAGCAGCACCAGGAAGCGCTTGAGGGAGATCACCGGATAGTAGGACCAGGTGACGGAGAGCAGAACGAGCAGAAGAAATATATTGATCGCGCCGCCATGCCGCGCAACGAAGAGGACTCTTCGCCAGCGCAGGGCGACAGCGACAAGGGTGCCGCAGAGCAGGAGCGACATCGCCACCGTGTTGAACGGGTTTGTCTCGCCCGCCTTCAACTCGGCACCACTGGCCGAAACCGGGATGGGGATGTAGCCGCCGCTGTAGAGCGAGATGGCGAAGAAGCAGAAGCTCACCTCGACAGCGCCCAGAAAGCGGCTGATCGGTGAGCGTTCTGTCCTCGCCCGCAGGGTGTCACCAAACATCATGGCACTCGTCCCAGGGCGCGTGCCAGTGCATCCCTGCTCACCAGCCCCTGCCAAGTCGCATACCAGAAAAGCGCCCCCAGGATCGCCGCATAGGTCAGCACGCCGCCGATGATCTGCAACGGCAAGTGAAAGGTGCCGGAGCGGGCCAGCCACACGACCGAGAGCGCCATCACGAGCGTTGCAAAGCTGATGCAAGCGGTCTCGCGCCTTGGAAACGGCAAGGGGTAATAGCGCCGCACCAGGAGGACAGCGTGGATGGTGGAGACGGCAAAGGCGATGGTCATTGCCACCGCGGCACCGAGGTCACCCCAGTGCGGGATCAGCACCACGGACAGACCAACATTGACAGCGGCGCCAAGGCCGGTGACCTGGGCGAGGAGCGCGGTCCGCCGTCCGAGCTGGAAGGCCGAATCAAGATAGGCGGAGCGTAAAGCGATCAGCACCGCGCAAGCACTCAGCCACGGCGACGTCCGAACGATGGCGTCCTGGTATTCCGGATTGACGAAGAGGCGACCGAGTTCGGGCGCCAGCAGAGCCAGGCCGGCACTGGAGGGAAGGACTACGCCCAGCAGAAGCGTGAAATTCTTCCTGAGCTGACGGTCTGACTCCGTCACGTCACCGCTCTCGATCGCCCGGACGGATCTCGGCCAGGTGGCCATGCTGATCGCCTGGGTGATGGTGAGGACCGTCATCTGAACCAGCGTCAAGGAGATGGTGAAGCCGCCAACAGCTGACTTGCTGGCCAGCATGCCGATCAGAACGGGTTGAATCGAGGTCATGAGGCTTCCGAAGACCATGGCGAGGAACATCGGAGCGCCATAGCTCAGAAGTTGGCGAGCCAGCACCGGATCGAAGCGCAGGTGCATGGGCTTCAGCCAGTCCCGCATGTAGAGCGAGCCGGAGAGCAGCATCGCGCTGAAGGCGACCAGCAGGACGGCCTCTCCCGACTTCAGCAGCCAGGCAACAAGGAGACCGCCGACCAGGATCAGGCTGTAGCGCGTGAGACTCATGACAAGGTAGCGCATCGGCTGAAAGGCGCAGGTCTGAATACGAGAGGTGAACTCGAACCATCCCAAAGCCCAGACTCCGCAGAGCAGAATCCAGGGCAGTGTCAGGTCGCCGTCGAGCAGGCCGAAGACGCACGCGCCCAGGGGCAGCAGGAGGGACAACAGGCACGAGGCGGCGAACAGCACCAGAACCGTGGGCATGAAGGCGGGATCGTCCTGGTGAGTCTCGTACCAACGCATCATGCCATGCGCGAACCACTCGAACAGGACATTATTGCCGAGAACGGCTACCGCCATTCCAAGGCCGTAGAGGCCGTACTCGTGGACAGGCAAGTACCAGGTGAGGAGCATGGACGTGACGAAGGCCAGTACACCGGGAACTGCCCTGCTGACGACGTAGATGGCTCCATCGCGAATCAGCATGGTGTCAGGCCGAGGCCCCGCCGCCGCTGCGCCGGGCCGCGCCGAGCCGGCGCGCCTCCCGCACCGCGAAGGCATGATCATAGGCCGCCATCAGCGGCGGAACCGAGTAGGCCCAGGCCAGCGCCGTCCGCACACGCTGGCGTCCGATCTCGCCCATGCGTTGCCGCGCCGTCGCGTCTTCGAGCAACTGCGCAATGCCGACTGCCAGCGCGCGCTCGTCATTGGCGCTCACGTAATACCCCGCTTCTCCGGCAGAGACGCGCGTCTCGTGAAGGTCATAGGCAAGCACCGGCAGGCCGAAGAACATGTACTCCACCACCTTGTTCATGGTGCTGCGGTCGGACCAGGGATTCTTCGGATCGGGATCGATGCCGATATCGGCCGAGGAGAGGACGCGGCAGAGATCCTCGTCGCTCACGCGGCCCATGAAAGTGCAGCAATCCGTCACGCCGATCTCCTCAGCATAGCGGGCAATCTGCGGCTGATGCGGCCCGCCCCCCATCAGGACGCAGTGGACGTCCCGGCGACCCAGTTCGTCACGAAGGATCCGCATCGCCCTGACGAGGTGATCCACACCATCCTGCTTACAGATTTCGCCCAGATAGGCGAGGAGAAAGGGCTTCCCATGGGACCATTCGGGCGAACGCTCATACAGCCTGAAGCGGGAGAGATCGGGGCCCGAGCGGACGACGTAGACATCCTCCGGCGCCTTGCCGCCGCGCGACAGCGCAACCGCCTTATGGCTTTCGTTGGTCGTCACCACCACCTGCGCCACACGGAAGGTCATGCGCTCCAGGAACAACAGCATGCGCAGCAGGATGCCGTCGTCGCGCCCGAACTTGGCGGCATACATCTCGGGTGAGAGGTCATGGTGATCAAACAGGAACACTTTACCGAATAACCGCCAGAACAGTCCAAGGAGCCAATAGGTCTCGGGCGGATTGCAGACATGGAGAACGTCGAAGCCGCGCCCGAAGACGGCCACCCGCAGGCTGAGCCATGCCGTCATGACGAAGCACCAGGCGAACTCGGCGACGAAGCCGACCACGCCTTGCGCATCGAAAGGCAGCGGATAGCGATGGATCTCCACGCCTTCGAGCGTCTCGTGCGAGGCATTGAAGCCCTTCATCTTCGGGCAGATCACGCTCACCGCATAGCCTGCGCGGGCAAGCGTCGTCGCCTCCAGCCAGACCCTTCGGTCGAAGGGAACCGGCAGGTTCTGCACGACGATCAGGACCCGCCGCTCGCGCTTTGCAGAGTCGCTCTCGCGCATGGATTATGCCTCCTGGGCCTGTCTCTGCCGCATGATGCTGCCCGCTTCAGGCGGCGCAAAGGTGATGCGGCTGCGTAGCTCCTGGCCCGGCTCGACCTGTCCACAACCGAGCAGAAGCGTGGCTGGCTCCTTTCGGCCGAAGCCGCCGGAGTACCAGCCGAGAATCGGCTCCGTTCCGCCGCGATGCACAGACCATTCAAGTCCCTCCGGCAAGACGAGCCTCGCCCGCTCCGGGCCGCCCGCCGCGAGCCAGGACAACTCCACCTGCGTGCCACGAAGTTCGCTGCCGATTGCCGGATGCAGGGTGAAGGCGAGGCGCGCCGGTACAGAGGCGGTGCCGTCAATCACGTCCACCACCTCCAGGCTGCGCGCGCCCCGATCCAACACGATCCGCCGCCGGTGGACGGGGCTACCGGGAAGGCTGCGATAGGCCTCGTGACATGCCTCGACCTCGGCCAGCGCTCCCTCGTCAAGGCCGCGCGCCGAGAGCAGTCGAGCGGCCGGATGGGTAAGCCAGAGGAACGGCCCCCCGGGCACCGCCTGATCCCGCCCATGCAGTTCCAGAGCATTGTGCGCGACGGTCGAGCGGAAGTATTGCCGCCAGGCAGGCTCGCCGTGGTAGCAATAGGTTCCGGGATCGACGAGGATCTGCTGCCCGCCGAAGCGCAACTCGAAGGACAGCGCATCGGCATGCGCATGCGCCGCCGTGGCCAGGAAACCGTGCGGGCCATGGTCCAGCCGGCACCAGATTTCTGTCGGGCCAGGCTGCAGGTCGCGCAGGATGGCAATTCCGGCGGCCGGGAACAGGTGCGGCCTGCTATCCCGCCGTTCGCCAGGCAGGCGACGGTGGCGCGCGATCGCGGCAAGGGACGAGGGCCCCATGCCGCTTGCAGGCAGGCTGGGCCACCAGGGCGCAGCGCCCAGAATGAGCGCACAGGCCGTCAGCATCTCGGTGCTGGCCGGCCGGTCGGGTGGCGAGACCAGCAATACGCGGCCGTCGTCCGCATCACCCTGCCGCGCGGGCTGCAGCCGAACGTCCACCGTCGCAGCGAGCGCATCGGCCATGGCTTGCAGCTTTTGCCAGTATGCGGTGCTCATCGGCGCACCGGCAGCATCGGCCTCGCAGGCGGCGACCAGCAGAAGTTCCAGCGCGAAGACATGATAGCCGCCGGCCAACTCCCGGTTCAGCCCATCCGGGAAGGTCTGCCGCTCGATCTGCTGCTCGAGTTCCGCCGCTGCCAACCTTGCCCAAGCTGCGCTCACTCTGAAGAGCGGGAAGGCCAGGCTACCTGCGAGCAGTCCCGTCATTTCGGCGAGCAGGTGGTTATTTGCAGAGCTGCCGCGACTGCGGAAGGCGGCCAGCCAGGATTGATGGGCATGAAGCTGCCGCTGGAACAGCGGATCGCACTCGAAGATGGCCGCGATACCGGCAAAGCCTTCCAGCAGCCGGCGCGTCCAAACCCAGGCTACAAGGCGGAGCCCCAGTTCGATGCCGCTGACCCAGTGCACGCCACAGAGCGGCGGATTGCGCCGCCACCAGGAGCGCAGATGCGCGATGGCACGCCGGGCGTAGCGCTCATCCCGGGTCAGGTGATAGGCGGCGGCCAGTACGGTGACATGGTGATGCCGCGACACCTCCCAAAGGAACTTGATGTTGCCCGCCTGCCCTTCATCCCGGTAGGGGACATCGGTAAAGTACCGGTCCGCGCAAGCAGCGCGACCGGTTGCTGGATCCCGGAACCAGTCGGGATCCACGCCGGCAAGGTCCGCCTGCGCGGAGAAGATGGGCCAGCTTCCTTCCAGGATAGCATCCGCCTGTGCGATCAGCGCGGCGCCCTCCCCCTCCGCGGCCGCTCCGGCCAGCAGGCAGCCGCCAGCCCAACGAGGAGTGACTGGGGGAAGGCGCCAGGCAGCGCCACGGCGCCCGCGCCAAGCCTGCTGCAAGGTCAGGCCCCGCAGCCGCCACAGCAGTTCGGCTGCCCCCATGCTGCGCAGCCGGCGAAAGTACCAGGCGGGCGTCATGCCCCGGCCCCGATCCTCGGCGGCACCTCCTCGGCAGGGACCTCCAGCGTTTGCCGGCGACCCAGACGACCACCGGCTGCAGGCAGGGTGACAAGCACCGGGACGCCCAGCATGCGCTCGACGGTCTCGGTGGTGAGGAAGCGTCGGGCGAAGGTCAGCGCAACGAGCAGAGCGAAGCTGCCCATGATGCCTCCGCCTATGATCCCACCGGCCAGGAACAGGAGCTTCTTTGGGGAAACCGGACGATCCGAGGATTGTGGCTGCTCGATAACGCTGAGGCCAGCCACCTGAGCACGGTCGAGCTCCTCGTTGAAACGCGCATCTGTCTGTCGCTGCCGCAGCTCGCGGACGGCCCCCTCGATCTGCGCAATGGTGCGGTCGTAGGTCTGCAGCTGGATCTCGTCCGCACTGATCTGCCGCAACCGTGCCTCCTGAGTCGCGACTGACTGCTGATAGGCAAGGATCTGCCCGTCCAGCGGGGCCAGTTCACCCTCGGCCGAGGCGAGCTGCGTTTTGAGCGTCGTGACGAGCGGATTGACGCCGACGGATACTGCAGTGGTGCGGGCATTGGTCTGCGCGATGATCTGCTGCGTGGCCTGGATGGCCGCGCGGGTACCGCGCACATTCGGGTGCTCAGGTCCGAGAGTCCGGAGCATCTCCCGCTCCCGCTCCTGGAGTTCGCGCAAGCGCCTCAGGGCATCCGTGGCGACAGGAGAGTCCTGGTCGGTCGTCTGCACCGTGATGGTGGTCGGCTGCTGCTCCAGCTCCGACTTCAGAAAGCGGATCTGCTCCTCAAGCAAGGTCTTGCGCATCTCGACGGCACGCAGGGCCTCCTTCTCCCGCGCGTGCCTCTGAACCAGAAGGTTCCTTTGATCCGTAAGGGAGTACAGCTCGCGCGAGGCCATATAAGCCACCCGCTCCTGTTGGGCGGCCTCCAGCCGCTTCAGATTCTCATCAATCTGCGCCTCCAGCAGCGCGGTGCGGCGCTGGCTGAAGGCACGCACATAGCGCTCCTGGAAGCGGCTAAGAACCGTGTGGAGCACCTGAACCGCGGTCACCGCGTCGGGGTTGCGCAGGCTGATCTCAATGACATTCGTCATTCTGACCGGTGCCGCAGCGAGATCCCGAGCAAGGGAGGTGAGCGCGACATTCTCGACTTTCATATCCGCAGGGGCTTCAGCTGCGAGCCGCGGGTAAATCTTCTGCACCGACTCGTCATGCAGGACGTCACGATACAGATCCACGCTTTGAAGAATCTGAATGACGGTATCCACCATCTCGCGCATGGTCGTCTGCGGGATCTGCAACATTCCCGGCGCATCGATCTGCGGCACGAACTCGCGCCCACCTCGAACCAACACACGGGCCCTTGCCTCGTAAGTTGGTGTTAAGAGAAAAGGAAGCGCAGCGCCGAGAACAACCGGCAGTAGCGCTGCCAGCAAAATCCACCAGCGATTCCGGAACGCGACTGCGATGACCTCACGCAGCGAAGGAAGAGACGCAAGAGGTTGCACAAGGGGTCTCCGCCCAGAACTTTATGCTCGCCGCCGCAACCTCACATTAATGCGCATGATACGCCGGCCAGTGATAGCTTAGCTCCACCGAGAAGGCGTGTGGTGGATACGGCGAGGTACTCTCTCCGACAGGTGGCGCACGACTCTGCTGCAAACGGATGAAGAGAAAAGATTTCGGATGAAACGCGCGTGAGGGAACCCATCGTACCGGTAGAAAGATTCTGGCTCCGGTAGCCATGCGGCGGCCTGCGCGCATTTCCCCTGCCCCCAGGCGTATCTCCTGGCGAGTCTGGCGAAAGCATATCAGGTGTTCTGCCACGGCCGCACCAGCTTCCCCGCCATCGCAGCCGACGGAGTTACACCCATCGAACGCTACATTGTTACAGCGTCAGACCGATATCATGCACCTCTCCGTGGGCAAGGGCCGGCGTCCCTCAGGGACCTGGACCGGCGCCGAGGACGTTGAAGAGGGCAGTTATGCAGGTTTCAGTCTTCGGCATCGGCTATGTCGGCGCCGTCTCGGCTGCGTGCCTTGCGCGCGACGGTCACGAGCTCGTTGCGGTCGACAGCAGCCGGTCGAAAGTCGACACGATCAACGCTGGCGAATCTCCAATCGTCGAGAAGGGGCTTTCCGCCCTGATCAGGCAGGCTGTCCAGGCGGGTCGGCTACGAGCTACCACCGACGCAGCTGCGGCCGTGGCGGAGACATCCCTCTCCCTGGTCTGCGTCGGCACTCCGAGCCTGCCGAACGGCAACCTCGACCTTTCTCAGATCAGGCGGGTCTGCGAGGAGATCGGGCACGCCATCAGCCGCAAGCGTGATTTCCACACCGTCGTCATCCGCTCGACCATGCTGCCGGGCTCCATGTCCGGCGAAGTGGTGCCTATCCTGGAGGCAACGTCTGGCCGCAAGCTTGGTGAAGGGCTGGGAATCGCCATCTATCCAGAGTTTCTCCGTGAGGGCAGCGCGATCCGTGACTACGACGAGGCGAGAACCGTCGTGCTCGGCGCTGATGATGAGCGCAGCCTGGCGCCGTTGCGAGACCTCATCGGCAAGGCAACAGAGCGGGCTGTCATTCTGAACACTGTCACAGCAGAGATGGTGAAGTACACGAACAACGCATGGCATGCCACGAAGATCACGTTCGCCAACGAGATCGGGGCGGTCTGCAAGCAGCTGGGCATCGACAGCCACCGTGTGATGACCACGCTCTGCGCCGACACGCGCCTGAACATCTCGCCGGCCTACTTGCGGCCGGGGTTCGCCTTTGGCGGCTCATGCCTGCCCAAGGATCTGCGTGCTCTGATGTACAAGGCGAGGAGCCTCGACCTGCAGTGCCCCATGCTGGGATCGCTTCTACCTTCGAACGAGGAGCATGTCCGGCGAGCATTCGACATGGTACAGGCCGTCGGGAACCGGCGCGTTGGACTCATCGGCCTGGCATTCAAGAATGGCACTGACGATCTGCGGGAAAGCCCGGCAGTCGAGCTCGCCGAGCGGCTTTTTGGCAAAGGGTACGACATCCGGATTTTTGACCGGAATGTCAGTTATGCGCGCCTCACAGGGTCTAATCTTGCCTTCATTCAGACCCGGATTCCACATCTTGCCTGCCTGCTCCGAGATGATCTGGAAGATGTGGTTACCCATGGCGACACACTGGTGCTGGCCCATGCCGATCTTGGCGAGGGGCGCGGCCTTCCTGCACTGCGTACGGAGCAGCGGTTGATTGATCTGGTGCGCATGCCCGGCACGCAGCAGACCGGCCACGGGCAGTATAACGGCCTCTGCTGGTGAACCTGCCTTGACAAGGCAGGACGCGATCGCTCCCGCAGCTTTCGGCGCCCTGCCGCAGCAGGGTGGGTTCGCCGGTGCATTCCGCTGACAAGGGTTAACCATGGATAAGTCCGTCGAAGACCTGGCACTATTGTTCTACAAACTGAGCAAGTCAGACCAGCAGAGCCGGATTGATGATACGCCAGAATCGGGACAATCCTTCCCGGCACGGGAGAGATCTACCGCCGCCCCGCCGCATGCCCTTGTGCATCCGAAAGTCGCGATGCGGGTTATCCTGCCGAGCGAGACATTTGGCCTTCGACGTGAAATTGCACCGCTGTTCCGGCGAGTTCGCAATGCAATGGCGGATGGTGGCGGCGCAATCCTGCACATCACGGCTGCCGAGAAGGGTGACGGAGCTTCGACAACCGCGCGGGAACTCGCCTTCGCAGCCAGTTCTGGTCAGTTTTTCCGGGTCCTCCTGATCGACTGTAATGTCGGCGACGATGACCAAGGCAGCGCCTTCGGCCAGGAACTGCCCGACCTCGTTGGCTCCTGCCTGAGCCGCGGACATGCCGAGGTGGCGGCCGTTTCCGTGGGCGGCACCAGTTTCCATGCAGCGAAGCTATCGCCCGACTTCGATCCCAGCGGCTCGCGCCAAGCGGCACGGATTGTGCCAAATCTTTATGAGACGCTGCGAAGCGCCTATGAGCTGATTGTGGTGGATTGTCCCCCGGTAACCGAGGTGCCCTACTTCGTGCGCATCGCGCAGGAAGCGCCCGAAGTTATACTGGTTGTACAAACGGGCAAGACTCGGATGTATTCCGCCCTCCGTGCCAAGGCGGAGATCATGCAGGCAGGCGGTCGGCTCGCCGGCGTCGTGATGAACCGGCATCGTCAGTTCATCCCGAAATTCATCGCCAATCAGCTCTGACGCGGCGGCTCCAACCCAAAGGGGCCGCAGCATCGAACAGCGGCCTACCTACCGCGACACACGGGCATTGGCGATGTACAACGCGTCGATGCCCATCTCGACGAAAGTCGAGACCGCATCTTCTTCCACACAGACAATCGGCTGGTGGTTAACGTTGTAGCTTGTGTTCAAGACCACCGGCATGCCGGTTCTTTCAGCAAGCAAAGAAAGGAGGCGGTGGAAGGTCGGATTATGCTCGCGGTTGACAGTCTGCACACGGGCGGTTCCGTCGATATGCGTGATCGCCGGCAGGCGATCGATGTGTTCGGGCCGCACATGCGTCAGCATCGTCATATACGGGTAAGCTTCGCCAGGGCGTAAGTCGAAGTAGACATGTGACTGCTCAGCAATGACGGCCGGCGCGAAGGGACGGTAGTTCTGCCGCTTCTTGATGGCGAGGTTGATGCGCTCCTTGTTCGCGGCGTTCGATGGCAGTGCAAGCAGGCTCCGGTTCCCAAGGGCGCGGGCGCCGTACTCCATCGGACCATGACAGAGGGCAACGATCCTATCCTTTGCAAGATCATCTGCGGCCGCCTCCAGCATGAGGAGTTCAGATGGAAAAGCCTCAACGTTAAGGCCAATCGCCGAGGCTGCAGTCAGGGTTGACTCAAGCCGAGGAGCCGGCCCGAAGAACGGCATTCGCTGCGGCATGCGAACCGGTTGCCCCAGCGCGAAGCTGTGCGCTGCCGCCGCTCCCAGCGCCGTACCATCATCGCCGGAAGCATAGCCAACATGAATTTCGCCGAAACGCCCATCCGCCCGGAGTGCTCCGGCTGTCATGCAGTTCTCGGCACAACCTCCACTGAGCAGAAGATCCCGCATTCCCTCCCGCTCGGCAAAATGGCTGCAGACATGAATAACCGCCTCCGTGAAGCGCTGCTGCAACGCCGCGCTGACGTCCGCCTTCCGCGCGATTTCGACCTCTGTTCCGCAAAAGCCAAGTCCATCCTCAATGGCTCGCATGCTTGCGGAGAAAAACAGCCTTTCGCTGAAATCCTCATTGATCTCAAGGCAGGGAATTTCGATACGCCCCTCAGGTCGCAGCCGGATGGCGCTGGAAAAGAATTCCGCATAGCGGCTGGGGTCTCCGAAACTCGCCAGTCCCATCACCTTGTACTCGTCCTCGTTGAAGGCAAATCCGAGGAACTGTGTAATCAGCGAATAGAAGATGCCGAGCGATTGATGAATAGGGAAGCGCGCGAGCCGCTTCGGGCCGCCTTCATCAACTCGGAAGACAGACAGCGAACCAATTTCACCAGCTGCATCCATAACCACCCCCAGGCAGCGTTCGAAGGGAGCGCTGGTCAAGGCGCAATGCAAATGCGCCAAGTGGTGGTCCACAGGAACAAGAGGTGGTGTCGTGCCATAACGAGCAAGCAGCTGCCGGGAGAGCGCATCTGTCGAGAGGCATTCTTTAAGATACTGCTTCGCCACCGGCTCCTGGAAAGCCAGGGCATAGCGATCAAAGTCGAAGTTTCCGCAGACCGCATCGAGATCAGCGAAGGAGGCACCTGCCGCTTCCAAGCAGAAGTCGATGGCATCGAAGGGGAACGCCCCGCTCTTCTTCTGCCGGTCAAATCGTTCCTGTGCAGCGGCCGCAAGGACTTTCCCATCCCGGATGATAGCCGCGGCGGAGTCTAGCCCCTGAATGATACGCGATGGCCCACCCATTTGCGCCGGGAAATGGGACTGCAGAAACGTCTCAGTCTGAGCAAGCCCGCTGAATCCCAGAATCAACATCGCCATCTCCTCTCGTCATCCGATTCTGAATGGGGAGCAGTGCGACACGTCAGACCGCAACGCCATCGGCGTCACTCCAGAATGATGGCCGTCAGCGCCGGGTCGGAATCGCATTCCAATCAGCAACAACATTGCTGCACAACCTAAAGGAGGCGCGCTGCTGGAGACCATAACTCCTGTGTGAAGCGAGTGGCAGAGCCAAACGTTACGAGCGCTGCATGCCAAGCCGTTCAGATCTCTTTGGAGTGCTCTCCTCACCAAAGGTACCAAGCCCCAGGAAGTATTCTCCCGCGAGCAGGAAGTTTTCCATAGATTCCTGTCGTGCTCATCTATATGGCGCGAAAGGATGAGGTGGATTCACCGCGCGCGGCTGCTCTGCGGGCCATCTGGATCCATCTACCAGATGGCAGTCCGGCACAGCCTGTGCCTATCATGCGCCCACCTGAGTCAAGCACGAAAGCTTCCGGCACGGCGCGGCGCGTCAGCAGCCTCGGCCCGGACGTATTGTTTACGAAGCTGCAGAGGAGACATGCGGATGCAGGCAACCCGGCCTATTGTTCCATCTGCTAGTGGGCTGGCGTCGCATCAAAC
Organism: Roseomonas sp.; assembly: GCA_035556695.1. GTDB lineage: Bacteria > Pseudomonadota > Alphaproteobacteria > Acetobacterales > Acetobacteraceae > Pseudoroseomonas. Next base: position 5,315 of record DATMFR010000010.1, on the reverse strand, counting down.
CCGCATGTCGGTGTCGCGGCGCTGGTGCCTTGGCGCGCTGGGCGGCCTTCCCGCCGCATCTCTTTCCACGCACGCTCCGGCGAAGGAGCTGGCTGAAGCGCTGCCGAGTCTCCGCGATGCCGCCGCAGCTGTCGGTCTCCATTATGGCGCGGCTGCGCATGACTACCCTCCGATGTTCTCACCCGACTATGACCGCTTGGTTCTCCGGCAATGCGGGCTGGTGGTACCCGTTCTGAACTGGCGGCAGATGAGCCCCGTCGCCGAACGGTTCGAGGACAATACCGATAGGGGGGTGGTGACCTGGGCTGCGGCGAATGGAGTTCCGCTCACCGGCAGCCATCTCTTATGGCATGAAGCCCTGCCGCGCTGGTTCTCAGCCCTCACGAGCCCTCTGGAGGCCCGCGCGGCCATTGTCAGGCATATTCACCAGTCGGGCGCCAGGCTCGCGCGGCAGACCTGGTCCGTCAATGTCATCAACGAGGCACTCAATCCCGGAGATCGGCGCAGCGATGGTCTGCGCCGGGATGCCTTCTCGCGCCTTCTCGGCGATACCTACTGGGACTTCTCCTTTCGGGCAGCGCGAGAGGCATTTCCGGACTCGATCCTTGTCTACAATGACTACGGCATGGAGCAGGAGTATGGTGATGCGCTTGCCAAGCGTGCAGCCCTGCTTCGGCGCCTGGACGCCTTGCACGCCGCCAATGTGCCTATCGACGCTGTCGGGCTGCAGTCGCATCTGAGGCTCAGCGAGCCCTTCAACAGCAAGGCTTATGCTGACTTCCTCGGCAGGATTGCGGCGCGTGGCCTTCGCATCATCATCACTGAGCTTGATGTGTTGGATACCAGCGCGCCTTCTGCGGTGGCCCCGCGCGACGAGGCGGTGGCATCGATGTATCGTCGCTATCTCGATACGGTGCTGAGCGAGCGCGCAGTCATTGCTGTCGTTACCTGGGGGCTGTCGGATCGCTATACTTGGCAGCGCCCCAGCTTCTCTCGTGTCTTCGCCCGGCCCGACGGCTTGCCGACCCGTCCCCTTCCCTTCGATGCCGATCTGCGTCCCAAGCCTGCCTTCGAGGCCATGCTGGCAGCCTTCCGGGCAGCTCCGCATCGCCGCATGGAAGACATGGGACAACGATGATGCCGGCGCCTTGGAAGAGGCGTTCATATGGGCAGAAGCACGATCTCCGAGTAGAGGCGGTCGAGGTCGCCGGCGGCGGCCTGCAATGAGCGGAAGCATGTGCGTGCCGGAACCCGAAGGCCAGGCGGCTGGACCGGGAAGAGCCGCGCATCTGCCACCAGTGCCATCGTTCGCTGCCGGCGCAGAATTGCCAGCTTCACCCGCTCGAGATGACGCGACAGCACCTCAGGAGCACTGCAATACAGAATATCTGAGTAGGGAATCCGCGCAGGCACGACCCTCCCCAGGCGCCCCGGAGAGAACCAGTGCCTGCGGCGCTTCACCACGAGATAAGCATGATCGGATCCGTCCCGGACAGCAAGCTGCAGGCAGTCATACGCTGCGTGGTCGTCGAAGATCTCTCGCTGCTCACCGGTCAGCATCGCTCGAACCTCGGCCGGATCGAAGCTGATGGCCGGCCTATTTGGCTTCAGCAGCGCCCCGACCTGTAACAAGGGAGGCATGATGATCCGGTGCGCATCCATTGGCACGAAGCGTTGCGCCAGGAGGGCGGCCCAGGAGGTTGGCCCAGGGGTGAAGGCCACATGGGTGAGGTTTTCGTCCCGCAGCACCTCAGCGAGCAGAGCCATGCCCCAGCCGCGGTACTCTGCGCGAACGGACCAAGAGGAGATGTTGCAGACCAATGCCGCCTTGCCGCGCAACTGGCGCAGGGCCGTGATGGTCCCGAGGAAGCCCACGACCGTCGCGCCATCGAGGAGCACGAGCCCACGGGAGCGATCGGACCACCTGTGCTCGAATAGCTGACGCCAGGTAGCGGCCTTGACGCCCGATTCCTGAAACGCTTCTTGGAGAAAGCAGCAGACCGGATCGAGATCCTCGGGTGTCATGGGACGGAAATGCGGACCCTCCTGCCCTGCCCGCTGCTGCTGCGCCGCCATTTCCGCACCGGTGGATAGAACCACAGCCAAGCCGTCAATCGAGGGTGTCGACAGCAGAGCCGAAAGAGGCAGAGCATGCCCGACATACCCCTCGATCTCGAGCAGAAGGTGCACCATCGCCAGAGAGTCTGCGCCGAGGCCAAGAAGATTGTCGGACCAGCCAATCGGCGAAACGCCCAGCGCGCGTTCGCAGATCACCTGCAGCTCCCGGCGCAGCTGGTCGCCTTCGGCCAATGGCCGGCGGCTTGATGCTGCCTCCCCTGATCCCCTGATAGCCGATGGTGCGCGCAGGACCGGATGCCCGGCAATGGCCTCGAGGCATTCTGGATTCTGCAGAGCATCGCGATTCCGTGCGATCCGGCCGTTCACCGCATCGCGTGCCGCAGCTTCGGATCGCTTGCCATTGAAGGTCACTGGCAGTGCCTCGACCTGCGCGATACGCGCCGGCACGAAGGCTGAGGAACCACTTCGCGCAAGCTCGGAGCGGATGCGCTTTGCCAGCGTATTGTCCAGCACCAGGCCATCGCGCAGCACGACCAGCAGAACCATTCGCGTACCGCCAGCTTCCTCCTCGGCCTGCTGCTCGACCGCCATCGCCTCTTGGATCTCGTCGATATCGCCGAGGATGCGGTAGATTTCTGCCGTACCGACGCGAATGCCTCGCACATTGAGGACGCCGTCGGAGCGGCCGTGTAGTCGCCAGCCGCCATGGGAGGTGGCCTCGATCAGGTCGCCATGCGTCCAGAGGCCAGGATTCTGCGTGAAATAGGCAGCATGGAAACGCGAGCCATCGACATCGCCATAGAACCCCAGGGGACGAGAGGGGAAGGGATTGGCACAGACCAGTTCGCCGATCCGTATCTCCGGATTGTCGGAGGGCAGCAGCGCGCGGACATCAAGCCCGAGGCTGCGGCACTGTGCCTCGCCGCGGTGGACGGGCAGGTTTGGATTGCCCAGAACAAAGCAGCCGATAATGTCTGTTCCGCCCGAGATCGATTGTAGCGGCATGGCCGCCTTCACTTGGTCGCGGACCCAGTCATATTGGCGGGAGTACAGAATGGAGCCGGTGGAGAGCACAGCCCGCAGGGCGGAGAGGTCGAACACCCGCCCTGGGGAGAAGCCGGTATCCTCACAGAAGTGCAGGTAGGCAGGATTGGTGCCGAAGGCGGTCACATGCTCCTCAGCCACGATCCGCCAGAATGTGTCCGGCCCTTCGAGCGGTCCGTCGTAGAGGATGAGTTCCACGCCGGAGGCCAGCGCGGAGAGCTGCCAATTCCACATCATCCAGCCACAGGATGTCTGGAAGAACAGCTTGTCGCCCGGTCCGAGGTTGCAATGGAGCCGGTGCTCCTTCACATGCTCCAGGAGAGTTCCGCCCGCGCCGTGCTGGATGCATTTTGGCGCCCCGGTGGTGCCGGAAGAGAACATCGTGAACAGGGGATGGTTGAACGGGTGGCGTGGCCAGTCGGGCTGGCCCTCACCGGCAACAGCATCATGGATCAGATCTGTAAGCCAGTGCAGAGGCACCGCCCTGTGCCCGGCGGGCGGCGTGCCGCCATCCAGGGCGACGATCGCGACGAGGTCAGGCAAGTTGTCCGCTGTCCCGGCGACACGCTCGGCGACGGGAACGCCCAGGTCCCATGGCTTCGCTTCGAGACATCCGAACAGCAACACCGGCCGCAAGGGAGCAAAGCGCGCGAGAATGGCCGGCACGCCCATGTCGGGCGCACAACTCGCGAAAGTAGCGCCGATAGCGGCGGTGGCCAGGGCAGCAATGATGGCCTCAGCATTGTTGCGCGCGATCGCCGCGACATGGTCGCCACGGCGCACGCCCAATCCCTGCAGCGCCTTCGCCAGCCGCGCCACTGCGACGCGCAGCGCGCCACGCGTGAAGCGGTCGTGGCTGCTGCCGGCGTGACGGGCCGTCAGGGCCGGCTGAACGGAACTGCCCGCGAGAAGGCAATCGGCATAGTTGACACGGAGATCCGGGAAGAAGCGCGCAGTCTCGCAGGAATCGCCCACACAGACTGGTTCGGCCGCGCCATCCCAGGGCAGGCCTGACCACTCCAAAAAGAGTCGCCAGAAGCGGCGGAAGTCCTCCACCGCAAAGCGGTCCAGCGCGGTATGGTCCGTCAGAGGCAGGCCTGTCTGGGCCTCGCACCAGCGGGCGAAGGCGGTCAACTGCGAATGGGCGGCAACGTGGTCATCAGGACAGAACACCACGTCCTCTGGCGGTGACTTGAGCGGCATCCGCAGGCTGGTCACAATCCTTCTCCTCCATTACTCCGACCCTAGGCTTGAGACTGCACCACCCTCATTCAAGTGACTGCCGCCCCGCATCCCGGCGCGCTGCGGAGGAGATCGGGCCGAGCAACCTTCCGCTCCAGCTCGCGATGCAACGCCAGATGGCTCGCATGCGCCACCTCAGTTTGCGAAACCTTCCGGGATGCCGACCGCGGTTCGGCGGCAACACGGAAGACGACGCCTGTTAAATCCCTCTCCCAAGCGGCTTCGCTTGACTTCCGTTCCTGGCGCACTCTGCCGGCGGCAACAACAGATGAAGCTCATAACCTCGGATGCGCGATCTGGTGCACAGGACATTGCCGACGACACAGGCACAGGCAGCGCATCGTTCCGGGCAGCGCCCGCCGGGCGACCATCTCCCCCAACCATTCGCTACCGGAGAGACAACATCAATCTACTCTCAAAAAATCCAGAGAGTAATCAACAGTCCGGGACTCTCGCCCCAAATACGTGCCGTGAAAATTTATTCGTCTCTAGTTAATATTTGCGCGATAACCGAGTTCTCTTCGATTTTGAAGATTACCTCAAAAGATACATTGCTCCCCTTCATAAAGCAGGCGCAAATAATTCTCGGTGGCAATATTTTCACATGGGACAGGCCCGTATGGTGCTCAGGAAGGATCGACCCGGCGCCTCAGCCGACTGCGCGCGCATGATTGCGGCCTCGGACACAGATCGCGTCGAAAGTACCGAAGCCTTTTGCATCGCCGACGGCGTGTTGCTCAGTCCAGGCTGCGGTGTGTGCTGGAGTGGCCTGTGAACGACAATGGGAAGACGGACTACGCTGCGTTGCGCCGGCTGATGGAGTGAGAACCTTGCAACAGGACGCTGCCACGATGGCTTTGGTGGGTAAGACTGTACTGGGGTCGCTTCGGCAGGCGCTGGCGCGCAAGCTGGAGGCGGCCGGCGGGCGGCCGGTCGTGGTCGAGGAGAGC
>DATMFR010000009.1:0-207545 GCA_035556695.1 Roseomonas sp. | reverse complement strand
CCTCCCGCGCGATGGGCATGTACTTCTCGGGGTCCACGCCGCGCTCCTTGGCCCAGACGTAGATCAGGTCCTCGAAGTGCTGGATGCCCGTGCTGTTGGCCGAGGGGTGCCACTCGGTCTTCATCACGATGTTGTCGGCTGCGGCATGCGCGCCAGAGGCGAGGATGTCCCGCCGCATCGTGTTGCCGGTCCAGTCCTCCTCAGTGAGCGAGTCGACCAGCTTGAGAAGCTCGGTGACCTCAACAGCACCCAGGTCTTTCAGCGGGACTCCGATATCCATGGCAACTCCTCCGCCGGCCTTGGAGATTTGCGCCGCAGCCGGCGCGGAGTCAATTCCGCCTCAGGACAGCGTGGCCGGCTGCGGACGAACACCGAGGATATGCGCGATGGCATAGGTCAGATCGGCGCGGTTGAGGGTGTAGAAGTGGAACTCGTCCACGCCATTGGCCTGCAACAGGCGCACCTGCTCGGCGGCCAGCGCGGCGGCCACCATGCGGCGGGTCTCCGGGTCCTCGTCGAGTCCCTCGAAGAGGCGGCCCATCCAGCCCGGCACGGTGGTGCCGCACATGGCCGAGAACTTGCGCACCTGGTTGAAGTTCGAGACCGGCAGGATGCCCGGCACGATCGGCACGGTGATGCCGGCGGCATGGGCGCGGTCGAGGAAGCGCAGGAACACCTCGGTATCGAAGAAATACTGGGTGATGGCGCGGGTGGCCCCGGCGTCGATCTTGCGCTTCAGGTTGTCCAGGTCGGCCTGCGGCGAACTGGCGGCCGGGTGCGTCTCCGGATAGGCCGCGACCGAGATCTCGAAATCGCCGATGCGGCGCAGCCCGGCCACCAGGTCGGCGGCATAGGCATAGCCCTCGGGATGCGGCACGTAGCCGGCCTCGCCCGCCGGCGCATCGCCGCGCAGCGCGACGATATGGCGCACCCCGGCCTCCCAGTAGCGGCGGGCGACGTCATCCACCTCGCCGCGGCTGGCGCCGACGCAGGTCAGGTGCGCGGCAGGGGTCAGGCCGGTCTCCCGCACCAGCCGTCCGACCGTGGCGTGGGTGCGCTCCTGGGTCGAGCCACCGGCCCCGTAGGTGACGGAGACGAAACGCGGCGCGAGCGGCTCCAGCCGGCGCACGCAGGTCCAGAGCTGCTGCTCCAGCGCCTCGGTGCGCGGCGGGAAGAACTCGAAGGAGAGCGCCGGGGGCGGCAGCTCGGTCGGCACCGGCAGGCCGGCCACGCGCGGGCCGGTCAGCCAGCGCTGCAGGGTACCGGAGGCGGCGTGATCGGCGAGATGGTTCATGCTTCCCCCATAGCCTACCGGGCAGGCAATTTGAACCGCCGCAGAAAAGTGAAGGCCCGCACCCACCGGGAATCCTCCATGGTTCGCCCGGGCGGCGTCATGGGGTATTCCTAACATTCATCCCAGAATGTATGTAGGCCTCGCCATCCTCCAGCCCGCGCTGTCCAGGAACCCCCCGCCCAATGTTCTCCTTCCGCCGCCCGACTCTGCTGCTGCTCGGCCTGCTGGCCCTCTCCGCCTGCGCCACCCGGCCGCCCGCGAGCGAGCCGGAAGCGGTGGAGGAGTACGAACAGGCCAATGACCCGCTGGAGCCGTTCAACCGCACCATGTACACGGTGCATAACGGCATCGACACGGTGCTGCTGCGCCCGGCGGCTGAGTTCTACCGCTTCTTCCTGCCGCAGCCCGTGCGCACCGGCGTGCGCAACGCGCTGCTCAACCTGCGCAGCCCGGTGATCCTGATGAACGACGTGCTGCAGGGCGAGACCCGCCGCAGCGCCACCACCCTCGCGCGCTTCCTGATGAACAGCACCTTCGGCATCGGCGGCCTGTTCGACGTGGCGAAGGAGGTCGGGCTGCCCGGTCATACCGAGGATTTCGGACAGACGCTGGCGGTCTGGGGCCTTGGCGAGGGTCCATTCCTCTTCATTCCGGTGCTTGGCCCGAGCAACCCGCGCGACCTTGCCGGGTTTGGGGTTGATATCGCCGCCGACCCGCTCACCTGGGCCATCAACGACGGGGACAGCACGGCGGAGGCGCTTGGCTGGACCCGCTACGGCCTGACGGTGGTGGATACGCGCGAGGGGCTGATCGAAGCCCTCGACTCCATCAACGAGACCAGCCTTGACCCCTATGCCACGCTGCGCAGCGCCTATCGCCAGCACCGGCAGAACGACATCCGGAACGGCCGCCCTGCCGGGGAGGCGCCCGCGGCGACCCTCGGCACCGGCCTGGAAGCCACCGAACCCACCGCCGCCCCGGCGCGTTGAACCCAGGCGCCCCGCCGCGCCCCACGGAACAAGAATGAGACGGAACAGGATGAATCGCCGCTCGCTGCTGGCCGCCGTGCTGGCCACCTCCACTGCACTGCCGCTGCTGGCAGCCTCCCCCGCCCGGGCGGAGATGGACATCAACCAGGCCGCTGCCTTCATCGAATCCACCGGCAAGGAGTTGGTGGCGACGCTGAACAGCAACCAGCCGATCGCGGCCCGGCGCCAGCGGGTGGCGCAGATCCTGCGCACGGCGGTGGATGTGGACGGCGTCGGCCGCTTCATTCTCGGCCGCTGGTGGCGCGTCGCGACCCCTCAGGAACAGCAGGAATATATGAAGCTGTTCGAGGAGACGCTGATCCGCAACCTCTCGGCCCGCTTCGGCGAGTACCAGGGTGTGCGCTTCAGCCTGGGCCGCGCGCAGCAGCGCACCGAGGACGACGTGCTGGTGAACACCATCATCGAGCGTCCGAACACCGCTCCCTTCAGCCTGGACTGGCGGGTGAGCGACGTGAACGGCCGCCCGCAGGTGGTCGACGTGATCGCCGAGGGCACCTCGCTCCGCCTGACCCAGCGCAGCGAGTATTCCTCCGTGATCAGCCGCAGCGGTGGCCAGGTGAGCGCGCTGCTCGACGCCATGCGCCGGCAGATCGCCGCGCTGGCGGCCCGCGAAGGGCGCTGAACACCTCCGCCTGAACCGCCTCCGGCGAGCCGGAGCGAACTGCCTGACCCGGGTGGCCAACGGCCACCCGGGTTTCTTTTTTGCCGCACCCATGCCTTTCCTGGCGCCACTCACGCCATCTTCTGGCGCGCCACTGCGCATTTCGCCGGCCACCGCCGCCACAACAGGCTCAATCTCCCACCCGTGCGATGTTTCCGGCCCCACGCCTGCAAGTGGTGCGCTCCTTGCATGGCCCCTTTCGCATCACGACGGGATGGGGCCAGACGCTTGCAACCGGATGTCGAGCTGATCGGGGTGACGAAGCGCTACGGCGGCGCCGTGGCGGTGGACGAGATTTCCCTGGCGATCCCGCCCGGCAGCTATTGCTGCCTGCTCGGCCCCTCGGGCTGCGGCAAGACCAGCACGCTGCGCATGATCGCCGGGCATGAGAGCGTCACCGAGGGGGATATCCTGCTCGGCGGCCGCAACGTGACCGACCTGCCGCCCGCCGCCCGCGGCACGGCCATGATGTTCCAGTCCTATGCTCTCTTCCCGCACCTGACGGCGCTGGAGAACGTCGCCTTCGGGCTGCGGATGCGCGGCGTCGGCAAGGCGGAGCGTCTGGCCAAGGCGGCCGAGTTCCTGCGCCTCGTGCAACTGGAGAGAATGGCGGACCGGCTGCCGGCACAGCTCTCGGGCGGCCAGCAGCAACGCGTGGCGCTGGCCCGCGCGCTGATCACCCATCCCAGGGTGCTGCTGCTCGACGAGCCGCTCTCCGCCCTCGACCCCTTCCTGCGCGGCCAGATGCGCGAGGAGCTGAAGCGGCTTCAGCGGGAGCTGGGCATCACCTTCATCCATGTCACCCATGGGCAGGAGGAGGCGATGGCGCTCTCCGACCTCGCGGTGGTGATGGACCAGGGCCGCATCGCCCAGGCCGCGCCGCCGCGCGAGATCTTCGAGCGGCCGGCCAGCGCCTTCGTTGCCCGCTTCATCGGCGGGCACAACGTGCTGGACCTGCCGGAGGGCCGCTTCGCCATCCGCACCGACCGCACTCGCCTCGCCCCCTCGCCGGGCGGGCCAGCCCTGCCAGGGCACGTCACCGCCGTCGAATACCAGGGCGCCGCCGTGCGCGTGGTGGTGCGCGGCGCGAACGGGCAGGCGGCCGAGGCGCTGCTGCCGGATGCCGTTTTCCACGCCGCGCCGGTGGAACCCGGGGCGGCGGTGACCCTGGGCTGGGATGCCGCCGTGGCCCATCCCCTGCCCGCGACCGCGATGGCCTGACAGGAGAAGCGTAAGGATGAGCGAGACGAAAACCTCCATCACCCGCCGCGGTGCGCTGGCACTGGCGGGCGCCACGCTGGGCAGCGGGGCCGTGTCCGGCTTCCCGACCCTCTGGGCGCAGAACATCAAGGACGTGACGCTGCGCCAGATCGGCACCGGCGTCTCCGGCCTGAACCCGATCGCCGAGCAGGTGAAGAAGGATCTCGGCTTCAACCTGCAGCTCACGGTGTCCGACACCGACGCGGTGGCGCAGCGCGCAGCCACCCAGGCGCGCAGCTTCGACATCGCGGACATCGAGTACTTCTCGATCAAGAAGGTCTACCCGACCGGCGCGGTACAGCCGATCGACACCAGGAAGATCAAGCTGATCGACAAGATCGTCCCAATCTTCACCACCGGCCGCCTGACGCCGGACAGCCCGATGGGCCAGGGCACCTCGCCCTTCTCGGTGGGGTTCGTGGAGAGCGCGACGGCCAAGTCCTTCGCCGGCCAGCACACCGAGCTGATGACGCTGCTGCCGACCATCTACAATGCCGACACGCTCGGCATCCGCCCCGACCTGGTCGGCCGCCCGATCCGCAACTGGAAGGACCTGATCGACCCGGCCTTCAAGGGCAAGGCGAGCATCCTGAACATCCCGGGCATCGGCATCATGGATGCGGCGATGGTCTGCGAGAGCGCCGGCATCGCCAGGTACGGCGACAAGGGCAACATGACCCAGGCGGAGATCGACAAGACCATCAACTTCCTGATCGAGCAGAAGCGGGCCGGGCAGTTCCGCGCCTTCTGGAAGAGCTTCGACGAGAGCGTGAACCTGATGGCCTCGGGCGAGGTGGTCATCCAGTCCATGTGGTCCCCCGCCGTTGCCGCCGTGCGTTCGCGCGGCATCGCCTGCACCTACCAGCCGCTGGAGGAGGGCTACCGCGCCTGGGGCTCGGGCCTCGGCATCATGCGGCATGTCTCCGGCCTGCAGCTCGACGCGGCCTATGAGTACCTGAACTGGTACCTTTCCGGCTGGGCCGGCGCCTTCCTCAACCGCCAGGGCTACTACTCGGCGGTGCTGGAGACGGCCAAGGCCAACATGAGCGAGAACGAGTGGGGCTACTGGATGGAGGGCAAGCCGGCGACGGCCGACATCCTCTCCCCCGAGGGCAAGGTGATGGAGAAGGCCGGCGCGGTGCGCGACGGCGGTTCCTTCATGGAGCGCATGGGCAAGGTGGTCTGCTGGAACTCGGTGATGGACGAGGACCGCTACATGGTGCGGCGCTGGAATGAGTTCATCGCGGCCTGACCTGACGGCGGGGTCCGGGGGGATACTATCCCCCCGGCGGAGGGGTCCAGGGGAGGCGGCGCCTCCTCTGGCCACGGCGGGAGTCCTGTCCCGCATGCCCCGCCTCTTCCCCTGGCTGCAGACCGCCCCCTTGCTGGCGGTCCTGCTGGTCTTCCTGCTCATCCCCCTGGCGATGCTGGTGATCGTCAGCTTCTACGACTATGACAGCTTCAGCCTGATCCCCGACTTCGTGCTGACCAACTACAAGGAGGTCTTCACCTCGTCGGTGACGTGGCGCACCTACCTCAAGACGCTGTGGTTCGCCGGCCTCACCTGGCTGGTGACGCTCGGCCTGGGCTTCTGGCTGGCCTATTTCCTGGCCTTCGTGGTGCAGAGCCCGACCTGGCGGATGGTGCTCTTCGTGCTCACCACCGTCCCTTTCTGGACCTCCAACCTGATCCGCATGATCGCCTGGGTCCCCTTCCTGGGCCGCAACGGCATCCTGAACAACGGCCTGCTGGCGATGGGCGCGATCAACCAGCCGCTGGAATTCCTGCTGTTCTCGGATTTCGCGGTGATCCTGGCCTTCGTGCATCTCTACACGCTCTTCATGGTGGTGCCGGTCTTCAACACCATGATGCGCATCGACCGCCGGCTGCTGGAGGCGGCGCGCGATGCCGGGGCCGGCTTCTGGCAGGCGCTGTGGTGCGTCATCCTGCCGCTGTGCAAGCCGGGCATCGGCATCGGCAGCATCTTCGTCGTGGTGCTGGTCATGGGCGACTTCGCCACGGTGCGGCTGATGAGCGGGGGGCAGAGCGCCTCGGTCGGGCTGATGATCAGCAACCAGATCGGGCTGATGCAATATCCGGCGGCCGCGGCGAATGCCGTGGTGCTGCTGGCCATGGTGCTGCTGCTGGTCTCGGCCATGCTGCGCGCCATCGACATCCGCAAGGAGCTCTGAGGCCATGCCCGGTCGCGCCGCGCGCATCCTGCTGGGCGGGCTCTTCGGCCTGTTCCTGCTGTTCCTCTACGGGCCCACCATCACCATCGGCATCCTCTCCTTCCAGGGGCCGGATGGCGGGCTGACCTTCCCGATGAACGGCGCCTCGCTGCACTGGTTCGCCCAGCTCTTCCAGCCGCAGGCGGTGGGCGATCTCGGCGCGGCGATGCGGCGCACGCTCACCCTTGCCGCCATGGTAACGGCGGCGACGGTGGTCATCTCGCTGATGGCGGGCATGGCCTTCCGGCGCCGCTTCCGCGGCAGCGGGGCGGTGTTCTACCTGACCATCGCCAGCCTGATCGTGCCGTCCATCCTGGTCAGCCTGGGCATCGGGCTGCTGTTCAACCAGATGGAATGGGAGCCGGCCTGGTACTCCTCGGCCTTCGGCGCCCAGCTCACCTGGACCCTGCCCTTCGGCCTGCTGATCATGTTCGCCGTGTTCAACCGCTTCGACCGGAGCTGGGAGGAGGCGGCGCGCGACATGGGCGCGACCCCCTGGCAGAGCTTCCGGCACGTGGTGCTGCCGATCATCGCGCCGAGCGTGGTGGGCATCGCGCTGTTCGGCTTCACCCTCTCCTTCGACGAGTTCGCCCGTACCCTGCTGACGGCCGGCAGCGGCAATACCCTGCCGCTGGAGATCCTCGGCATGACCACGACGGTGACGACGCCGGTACTCTATGCGCTCGGCACCGTCTCCACCGCGGCCTCCTTCCTGGTGATCGGCGGGGCGATCCTCGGCGTGCGGTTGCTGCGCCGGCAGCGCGGCGCCTGAGGGCGCTTCAGAACACCAGGCGCAGCGCGGCGAGGCCGAGGAGCGGCCGGCCGGTATTCGCCGCCGGCTCGGCCACGCCGGTCGAGACATAGGCGTTGAGGGAGACGGCGGCGGGGCCCACGCGGCCCAGGTCAAGCCGCCCGTCCAGCACCAGTTGTGGCCTCGCCTCGAAAACCGGCGCCACCATCCGGGAGAGAGGCAGGCTGCTGGCCAGGGAGACGTCGCCGCTGCCCTTCACGGCCTTTGTCAGGTCGGCGACGACGAAGGAATCCTTCCGCGCATAGGGCACCGCCCCGCCGACAGCGGCGCGCAGCGTGAACATGTCCTTGCCCTGCGCCTGTACCGAAGGTGCCATGGCCCAGCTTCCGAGAAGGGCGAGCGCGGCGGCCAGGAGACGGGTGGACATCATTGTGGCGGAACTCCTGTTAAGCCTTGCTTCACTCCGCCCCGCTTAAGCCACCATATCGCCACATTTCAACCATAATTGAAGCGGCTCTGCCTTATTTCCGCCTCTCAAACGGAAGGCGTCCGTGGCTTGGTCTTGATGCAAACTCAATCCTGAACACGATATTAATGACTCCGGCTCTCCCACGTTGAAAGTGCTGCACCGCACAATCATTGTGGCAAATTGTGGCAGAGCGACCACAATCAGGACCCGCGGGGCGGGGTGAGGGTGACGGGAACGAGAGGGGCATAGGACGGGCGCAGGCAGCCGGGCGGGCAAGCCATTCCCTGGCCTCCACGGGCAGGGACACAGGCAACGCGACCCGGCCAGGAACAGGCCAGGACGCGGAGAGGTCAGGGAGGAAGGGAAAGCGCGCCGGCAGGTTCCGCCGGCGCGGGCCAGTTCAGGAGGCGGTGCCGGCCATTCCCTGCTGGGCCGGGGCCGCAGGCGGCCGCAGGCTCTCGAAGACCAGCATCTGGTGGCCCAGGTGCTGGAAGGTGTCGCAGGGCCGCAGCCCGAGGTCGCCGAGCACGCCGCGCGAGGCCAGGTTGCTCTCCCGCGCCACGGCGATGATGCGCGCCAGCCCGGCGGCGTGCCCGAAGGCCAGCGCGGCGCGCGCCGCCTCCCGCGCATAGCCCTTGCCGCGCACCTCCGGCCAAAGGGCGAAGCGCAACGCCACGCCGCGCCCATCCGGCCGCTCCATCAGCCCGACGATGCCGAGGAAGCGGTCATCCGCGCTGAGATGCACCGCCCAGGTGCCGTAGCCGCGCACCTGCCAAAAGGCGATGTCGTCGCGCAACTCCTCCTCCGCGCGCTCCGGCGTGCGGAGGCCGTGGAGCATCAGCCCGAAGGCGGCCTCGTCCCCCTTCAGGGCGACGAGGTCCGCGAGGTGCTGGGGGCCGACGGGGCGCAGCGTCAGCCGCGACGTGCGCACCGTGTGCGGGGATTCCGCCCGCGCGAGGCCGTCCACGGCCTTACCGGGTGAGCGGCCGGTACTTGATCCGGTGCGGCTGGTCCGCCGCCGCGCCAAGACGTCGGCGTCGGTCGGCCTCATAGGCCTGGTAGTTGCCCTCGAACCACTCGACGTGGCTGTCGCCCTCGAAGGACATGATGTGCGTGGCGAGGCGGTCGAGGAACCAGCGGTCATGCGAGATGATCACGGCGCAGCCCGCGAAGTCCTGCAGCGCCTCTTCCAGGGCGCGGAGCGTGTCCACGTCCAGGTCGTTGGTCGGCTCGTCGAGCAGGATGACGTTGTGCGGCTTGCGCAGCATCTTGGCGAGATGCACGCGGTTGCGCTCGCCGCCCGAGAGCACGCCCACCGGCTTCTGCTGGTCCGAGCCCTTGAAGTTGAAGGCGGCGGCATAGGCGCGCGAGGGCACGGCGCGCTTGCCCATCATGATCAGGTCCTCGCCGTCCGAGATCTCCTGCCAGACGGTGCGCTTGTCGTTCAGCGTGTCACGGGACTGGTCGACGTAGCCAAGATCGACGCTCTCGCCGATCTTCAGCGTGCCGCCATCAGGCTGCTCCTGCCCGGTGATCATCTTGAACAGGGTGGACTTGCCGGCGCCGTTCGGCCCGATCACGCCGACGATGCCGCCCGGCGGCAGCTTGAAGGACAGGTCGTCGATCAGCAGGTTGTTGCCGAAGCCCTTGCGCAGGTTCTCGGCCTCGATGACCAGATTGCCCAGCCGCGGCGCGGGCGGGATCTGGATCTCGGTCGGGTCCGGGGCGCGCTCCTGGCTCTTCGCCAGCAGCTCCTCATAGGCCTGGATGCGGGCCTTGCTCTTGGCCTGGCGCGCGGCGGGGGAGCGGCCGATCCACTCCTGCTCCTCGGCCAGCTGCCGCTGGCGGGTGCTCTCCTCCTTCTCCTCCTGCGCCAGGCGCTTGCGCTTGGCATCCAGGTAGGCGGAGTAGTTGCCCTCGTAGGGGATGCCGCGGCCGCGGTCGACCTCCAGGATCCAGTTGGTGACGTTGTCCAGGAAGTAGCGGTCGTGGGTGACGATCAGCACGGCGCCCTGGTAGTCGCGCAGCGTCTTCTCCAGCCAGGAGACGCTCTCGGCGTCCAGGTGGTTGGTCGGCTCGTCGAGCAGCAGCAGGTCGGGCTTCTCCAGCAGCAGCTTGCAGAGCGCCACGCGGCGCCGCTCGCCGCCGGAAAGGTGCGTCACCGCGCTCTCGGCCGGCGGGCAGCGCAGCGCGTCGAGCGCGATGTCCACCGTGCGGTCCAGCTCCCAGCCATTGGCGGCGTCGATGCGCTCCTGCAACTCGGCCTGCTCGGCGAGGAGGGCGTTCATCTCGTCCTCGCTCATCTCCTCGGCGAACTTCATCGAGATCTCGTTGAAGCGCTCAAGGTCGGCCGCCAGCGTGCCGAAGGCGTCGCGGACGTTCTCGCCCACGGTCTTGGTCGGGTCGAGCTGCGGCTCCTGCGACAGGTAGCCGATCTTGACGCCCTCAGCCGCCCAGGCCTCGCCGCCGAACTCCTTGTCCTGCCCCGCCATGATGCGCATCAGCGTGGACTTGCCGGCGCCGTTCGGACCGAGCACGCCGATCTTGGCCGTGGGCAGGAAGGAGAGGGTGATGCCTTTGAAGATCTCTCGCCCGCCCGGGTAGGACTTGGTGAGATCCTTCATCACATAGACGTACTGGTAAGCGGCCATGACTACACATATCCCGGGGCAGAGGTTTGGCCCTGTTTCTAGCCATCCGGGCGCCGCGCGCCAAGCGTAAGGGTTCCGGATCGGCCCGGCACCGGGCTGGGTTGTCCCCGGCGCAGCCCGGGACCGCGCCTCAGCCCGCCACCCGAACCTGGTCGCGCCCCGCATGCTTCGCCGCGTAGAGCGCGGCATCGGCCCGGCGCAGCAGATCCTCCAGCCGCCCCTCCCCTGCCCGTGCCAGAGCCAGGCCGAAGCTGGCGGAAAGATGCTTCGCCGGCGCCCCCGCCGGCAGGCGGATGGAGGAGAGCGCCTCCCGCAGCCGCTCGGCGATGCGCTGCGCCTCCGCGAAATCGGTCGCGGGCAGGGCGATGGCGAACTCCTCGCCTCCGAGGCGGCCCAGCAGATCCTGCCGCCGCAGCTGCGCCGTGCAGCATTCCGCCACCCGCCGCAGCACCAGATCACCCCCCGCATGACCGGCGCCGTCATTGATCGCCTTGAAGTGGTCAAGGTCGAAGGCGATCAGCGCGAAGGGCCGCCCGGTGCCGGCATCGCGCTGCAGGGCCGCCTGCGCCTGGGCCAGGAAGCTGCGCCGGTTGGCCGTGCCGGTCAGCGCATCGGTATCCGCCAGGCGGCGCAACTCGGCGGTTCGCTCGGAGACCCGCCGCTCCAGCAGGTGATTGGCCTCGGCCAGCCCGAGCTCGGCCTCCCGCCGCTCGCTGACCAGCGCCAGCAGGGTCAGGATGTTCATGCCGCACAGCACGATCAGCAGCCCGACCGACTGCATGGGGTTGTGCACCGCCTCGTTCTGGAAGGGTCCATGCCCAGCCACCGTGCCCGCCGAGGCGATGACGCAGAGCAGCGTCAGCAGCGAGTAGGCGGCGCGCAGCGACACGCGCAGCGCGATCCAGGAAAGCGGCACCGCCAGCAGGAAGACCAGTTGCGCCGAAGGCAGGCGCGCCGGCAGGTCGAGATGGAAGACGAGCAGCGCCAGCAGCGCCGTGCCCAGCCAGACCGTGCCGTCCAGCAGCCGGAGGCCCGCCCCTTGCGGCATCGGCGGCGTCCGCTCCACCCCCAGCCAGAGCGCCAGCGAGGGGGCGAAGTAGAAAGTGCCCCCGGCATCGCAGAGCAGCCAGCCGGACCAGATCTCCGGCAGCGCCTGCGGCGGCGCCTCGCCCAACAGCCACATCGCCGCGGTGCCGCCGAGCGCGGTCAGGCAGGCATGCAGCAGCACCGCGCCGCCCAGGAAGGCAATCACACCCCGGAAGCGCGTGAAGAGGCCGGTGGAAGGGCGGAAGCGCCGCGTCAGGGCCACGCCGGCGAGCGGGCCGAGCGCATTGCTGACCGAGATCAGCGCCGCCAGCTCCGGCCGGCTGCCGAAGGCACAGGCATTCACCAGGAAGGAGCCGGCGAAGAGGCCCGGGGCCAGCCTCCATCCTCCCAGCATCGCCGCCACTGCGGCGAGGCCGGCGGGCAGCCAGATCGGGGAGGGAAAAAGGCCATAGGCCGCGAAGAAGCGGCCGACGGCCCAGCCGAGGCCGAAATAGCCAAGCATGACCGCGAGGTTGAGACCAAGCCAGAGCCGCAGGCCACTGATGCGGCACCAGGCCGGGCACCAGACGGCATCGGGCTGCGGCCAAAGGCGCCACAGGCGGCCGAGCCCCAGGGAAGGGGACAGCGGCACAGGCACAGTCGCGGACAAGCTGCTTCTCCGGTGGAGGAAACTGCCCTTCAGGTGGGCAGGCGCGCATCTCACGGATTTTTGAGTGCAGATGCAAGCAAGATTGCACGTCTTCTGTGCGCCCCTGGCGGGCAACGCACTCCTCCTCCCTGCGCCCGGCAGGACTCGAACCCGCAACCAAGCCGTTATGAGCGGCCCGCTCTAACCGTTGAGCTACAGGCGCGCTGGGAGAGGAGAGAGGCACGATTCGTGCCCCGCCGCCTCTGCTAGACCGGGATGGCCTCAGCCGGCAAGGAACCTGCGGATCGGTGCCTCGATCTGCGCCATGCCGGCCACCCCTTCGAGATGTCCGAGCCCGCCGGAAAGCGGTGCCGTCGTCACCGTCTTGCCGGCCTGCTCCAGCGTCTTCACCAGTTCCTCGCTGTACTCGATGGGAAAGACGCGGTCGCCCCGGCTCGGCACCACCAGCCAGCGCGCCTGGCTGCGCGCAAGCGCCGCCGCGCTGCTGGGGTACTCATTCAGGAAGAGCTGGTTGGCGCGCGTCAGGTAGAGCAGCGAATTGGCATCGGACTGCTTGGCGCGGGCCGCCGCCGTACTTTCCAGCCATTGCTCGATGGCAAAGCGGTCCTGGATGCGGCGGGCCGGGTCCTGCCCTTCCACCGGGCGGCGATCGAACTGCCCGGCCCAGCCACGGTCGCGCGATTGCAGGGTGATGAGCTTCAATGCCTCGGTCAGGCCACGGAGCGGCGGCTCCCGGCCTTGCGCGTAGTAGTCGCCATTGCGCCAGTTGGGGTCCATGCGGACCGGCGCGGCCCAGAGGTCCAGCCAGCCCAGCATCCAGGCATCCATCTCGCCGGTGCCGATGGCCGGCATCACCCGCTCGACCATCTCCGGATAGGCGGCGGCCCATTCGATCGCCTGCAGCGAGCCCATGCTCGGTCCCGCCACCAGCGCCAGCCGGCGCACGCCGAGCGAATCCAGCAGCCGCTTCTGCACCTCCACGAAGTCGCGGATCGAGACGACCGGGAAGGTCATTGCCCAGGGCCGGCCCGTGGAAGGGTTCACCGAGGCGGGGCCGGTGGTGGTGGTGAACTGGTCGGCCGCGTTCAGATTGGCCATCGTGTCGGCGGCGACGACGAAGAAGCGGTCGGTATCGATCGCCTTGCCCGGGCCGATGATGGCGTCCCACCAGCCCAGCGGCCCGTCCGGCCGGAACTGCCCGAAGGCCTGGCTGTTGCCGCTGAAGAAATGGTTGATGAGCACGGCATTGTCGCCCGCCGCGTTCAGCCTGCCGGCGGTCTGGTAGCCGGTGCGCACCACGGGAAGCGTGGCGCCGCCGCGCGTCGTGTAGTTCTCGAAGCGGAACTCACGCTTCTCCACGAGGGCCGCCGGCGTCTCGGCCCGGGCTCCTGCCGGCAGCGCGCTGGCCAGGGTCCCGGCGAACGCGGCGGAAAGCAGGAGGCGGCGCGTGGTCATGACCTGATCTTCCCTTCTGGCCCGGTCCGCATCGTACCCGGCGGCCCGGATGGCCCCCCATGGTGCCCGGGGGCATGGCGAGCGGGCAAGCCCCGGCGCGCCTCGCGTTGCCGCCGCAGCCGCCCCCTGCTAACAGCCCGCCACACTGCCCCGCCCACTGACACGGAACGGATGCCCGCCATGGACGTGACGAAGCTCTCCACCGGCAAGAACCCGCCGCATGACATCAACGTCGTGATCGAGATCCCGCAGGGAAGCTCGGTGAAGTATGAGGTCGACAAGGACAGCGGCGCCGTGGTGGTGGACCGCTTCCTGTTCACCCCGATGGCCTATCCGGCCGCCTATGGCTTCATCCCCGGCACCCTGGCCGATGACGGCGACCCCTCCGACGCGCTGGTCCTGGTGCCCACCCAGGTGGTGCCGGGCGCCGTGATCCGCGCCCGCCCGGTCGGCGTGCTGTTCATGGAGGACGAGAGCGGCCAGGACGAGAAGCTCGTCTGCGTGCCGCACGACAAGATCACCCTCGCCTTCACCGACGTGAAGGAGCTGGAGGACCTGCCGAAGATCACGCGCGACGCGATCGAGCACTTCTTCACCCGCTACAAGGACCTGGAGCCGGGCAAGTGGGTGAAGGTGAAGGGCTGGGGCAACGCCGCCCAGGCCGCCGAGATCATCCAGAAGCAGATCGCCGCCGCGAAGTGAGGCGCGCCGGGCGGCGGCCGCGCAGGCCAGCCGCCCGGGGCGGGAATGGCGGCTGCCGGCTCAGGCCTGCAGCCGCTCCGGCACCGTGAGGCCGAGGCGCACCGGCACCGGCCAGATTTCACGCACCGTGCGCAGCCGCAGGAAGCCGGCGGCCAGGTAGTTGGGCAGCGCCCGCGGGTGGTCCGCCGTGCAGGTGTTGACCGTCACGGCGCCGCAGCCGGTGGCCCAGGCCGCATCCACCGCGGCGCGCAGGAAGGCCCGCCCCATCCCGCGCCCCACCGCGTGCGGCAACAACCCGAAATAGGCGATGTTGGTCGTCCCGAGGCCGGGGCGCCGCTCCAGTTCGAAGAAACCGGCCGGGGCGCCCTCCAGGTACAGCACGTGGATGGCCACATGCGGGTCGGCCAGGATGGTGGCGATCTCGGCATCCGGCGTGGCGCGGCGCAGCCACCAGAGATACTCCCCGCCCACCGTGTTGTAGAGGTAGCGGTAGAAGGGCACGGTGCAGCGCGCCACCCGCTCCAGGCGCGCCCCGGCCGGCAGGGCCGGAGCGGGTTCGGCCGGGGGTGCCGCCATCCGCAGGAAGGTCACCTCCACCGCCGCGCGGATGACCGGCTCCACCGCCGCGAGCGCCATCTCAGTTGTCCAGGCCCATGTCAGTTGTCCAAGAACGAGCGCAGCTTGCGGGACCGGCTGGGGTGCTTGAGCTTGCGCAGCGCCTTGGCCTCGATCTGGCGGATGCGCTCGCGCGTCACGTTGAACTGCTGCCCGACCTCCTCCAGCGTGTGGTCGGTGTTCATGCCGATGCCGAAGCGCATCCGCAGCACGCGCTCCTCGCGGGGCGTCAGGCTGGCCAGCACCCGCGTCGTCGCCTCGCGCAGGTTGGTCTGGATCGCCGCATCCAGCGGGATGATGGCGTTCTTGTCCTCGATGAAGTCGCCGAGATGGCTGTCCTCCTCGTCGCCGATCGGCGTCTCAAGCGAAATCGGCTCCTTGGCGATCTTGAGGACCTTGCGAACCTTCTCCAGCGGCATGCCGAGCTTCTCGGCCAGTTCCTCCGGCTGCGGCTCGCGGCCGATCTCGTGCAGCATCTGGCGGCTGGTCCGCACCAGCTTGTTGATCGTCTCGATCATGTGCACGGGGATGCGGATGGTACGCGCCTGGTCGGCGATGCTCCGGGTGATGGCCTGGCGGATCCACCAGGTCGCGTAGGTCGAGAACTTGTAGCCACGGCGGTATTCGAACTTATCGACCGCCTTCATCAGGCCGATATTGCCCTCCTGGATCAGGTCCAGGAACTGCAGGCCGCGGTTGGTGTACTTCTTGGCGATCGAGATCACGAGGCGGAGGTTTGCCTCGATCATCTCCTTCTTCGCCTGGGTCATGTCGCGCTCGCCGCGGCTGACCGTGGAATAGACCCGCTTGAACTCGTCCACCGGCAGGCCGGTGACGGCGGCGGTGTTGCCGATCTGGGTGCGGATCGCCTCCACCTCGCCGCGGCTGCGCTCGATGAAGTTCTTCCACGCCTTGCCCGGCAGACCATTGATCCGCTCGAACCAGGCCGGATCGATCTCGGCGCCACGCCAGTGCTGCAGGAAGTCCTCGCGCTTGACGCGGCTGGCCTCGGCGAGGCGCAGGATCTGCCCTTCGAATGCGGTGATGCGGCGGTTCAACCCCTTGAGCTGGTCCACCAGCTCCTCGATGCGGTTGTTGTGCAGGTGCACCTTCTGCACCAGCCCGACCAGCTCGACGCGCTGCTTCTCGTAGCTCTGCTCGCTGCGCTCGGCGAAATCCTCGCCGGCGGTATAGGCGTCCATCCGCTTCTGCTGCAGCTTCTGCAGCCGGCCGTACAGCTCCTCGATGGCCTCGAAATTGGCCAGGACGTCCGGCTTCAGCTTCTCCTCCAGCGCGGAGAGGGAAAGCCCCATCCCCTCGCCTTCCTCGCCCTCCTCGAACTCCTCGGTGTCGGGCGTGGGCGGCACCTCGGGGTTCTCGGCGGCGGCGGTGGCCTCCAGGTCGATCACATCGCGCAGCAGCATGCGGCCTTCCTTGACCGCCTCGTGCCAGTTCAGGATCGCCTGGAAGGTCAGCGGGCTCTCGCAGAGCCCGCCGATCATCATGTCCCGCCCCGCCTCGATGCGCTTGGCGATGGCGATCTCGCCCTCGCGCGAGAGCAGCTCGACGCTGCCCATCTCGCGCAGGTACATACGGACGGGGTCATCGGTGCGGCCGAGGCTTTCCTCGTCCACATTGCCGCCGCTCTCTTCCTCCTCCTCGCCCTCCTCGGCGCCTTCGGTCTTGGCGGCCGCCTTGGTGCCTTCGGGGTCGTCGGTCTCCTCGGCCTCCACCACGTTGATGCCGAGATCGTTCAGCATCGCCATGGTGTCCTCGATCAGCTCGGAGGAAACCTGCTCGGAGGGAAGTGCCTGATTCAGCTCATCATAGGTGACGTAGCCGCGTTCCTTGCCACGCGCGACCAGCTTCTTGACCGCCGCCGACAGCGTGTCGAGGAGGGCTCCTTCCACCGCCTCGTCGCGGTTCTCGACCGTGTCGGTGCCGTTCGCGACCTTGCTCGCCATGCCGATCCGCTCCGTCTGACGCTGTCCGGCCCGCCATTCTGGCCGGGGTGCCTCACCCAGGTCCCTCAGCCCTCGCAACAGGGCCGAAATGCCGCGCCCCCATGCACGTCATACAAGGGGCCATAACGCCCAGCCCCCCGCCAACACAAGAGCACGCCGCATCCGGCGAGGCCGCCACTCAGGCTTCCTCGCCCGACGCGTCCTCCTCCATGCCCCCGCGGCGCTGGGCCGCGAGCAGCTCGTTCAGGCGGATGACGCGGGTTTGCGCCGCGGGATCGTTGGTTTCCTGCCAATCCCGCAACGCGGCCTGCCGCTCGGCCAGCAGGGCCGCCTCGCCCCGCAGGCCGGCGTAGAAGTGCCACCAGCTTTCCGCCACCAGCTTGGGCAGCGCCGAGGCGGCCGCGGCGGCCGGTGGGGCCCGGGTGAACCGGCGCGCCCAGTCCAATCCTTCCGGCTCCGTCTCTTTCAGGTGGTCGAGCAGTTCTGCGGCGTCAAGCTGCGTCGCGTCCGCCTGCCAGGCGACGAGCCGCTGCCGTAGCCGCTCAGCAACACCATCGGGCAGGTCGAGTTGCATCAGCGCCTCCTCCACCTCCGGCAGCAGCCAGGGATGCGCGATCAGGATCGCCAGCAGGCAGCGGGCCTGCTCCTGGCGCACCTCGGCAGGGTCGATCCCGGGGCGCGGCAGGTCGAGCGCCGGAGGGGCGCCGCGCCCTCGCCCGAAGCCCTGCCGCTCCCCCCGCCCACGTGGCGCGAAGGCGGGCGCAGGGCGGCGGCTGCCGGCGAAGAAGCGGTCCAGCAGCAGGCGGCGGTACTCCGCGCCCAGGATCTTGTCCGGGATGCTGTCGGCGGCCGCGGTCAGCCGGTGGCGCAGCGTGGCGCGCGCCTCAGGGGTGGCGCCGGGCGATTGCGCCGCCAGCATCTCGTAGAGCACCTCGGAGAGCGGCCGGGCGGCCTCCAGCACCGTCTTGAAGGCCCCCGGCCCACCGCGCGCCACCAGCGTGTCCGGGTCCTCGCCGGCGGGCAGGGTGACGAAGCGCAGTGAATGCTCCGGCGTCAGCAGTGGCAGCGCCAGCTCGGCCGCACGGGCCGCCGCGCGGGCGCCCGCCGCATCGCCGTCGAAGCACAGCACCGGCTGCGGCGCGAGGCGCCAGAGCTCGGCGAGTTGCTCCTCTGTCAGCGCCGTGCCGAGCGGGGCCACCGCCCCGCCGAACCCGGCCTGGTGCAGGGCGATGACGTCCATATAGCCCTCGACCACCACGACCGGCGCGCCCTTGAAGGCGGCCTCCCGCGCCAGGTCCAGGCCGTAGAGGTTGCGGCGCTTGGAGAACAGCTCTGTCTCCGGGCCGTTGACGTATTTCGGCTGCCCGTCGCCCAGGATGCGGCCGCCGAAGGAGATGATCCGCCCGCGCCGGTCACGGATCGGGAACATGACGCGGTTGAAGAACAGGTCGGCCGGCGGGGCGTCGCCCTCCCCTGCCCGCATCAGCCCGGCCTCGATGAGCTGCCTCGTCTCGATGCCCTGTGGCTTCAGGTCGGCCGCCAGCACGCCCCGCCCGCCACCGGACCAGCCCAGGCCGAATTTCCGGATCGTCTCCTCCGAAAGGCCCCGGCGCAGCAGGTAGTCCAGCCCGGCGCGGCCTTCCGGCAGGCGCAGGCGGCGCTGGAAGGCCTCGGCGGCCGCCTCCATCACGCCGTGCAGGTCGCGCGCCTTGGCCTCGCGCTTCACCTGTTGCGGGCTGGCCTTCGGCACCTCCAGCCCGGCCTCGGCGGCCAGCCGCTCCACCGCCTCGGGAAAGCTGGCGCCCTGGGTCTGCATGACAAAGGCAATGGCATCGCCATGCGCGCCGCAGCCGAAGCAGTGGTAATGGTCGTCATAGACGTAGAAGGACGGTGTCTTCTCCCCATGGAAGGGGCAGCAGCCGCGCCACTGGCGGCCGGCGCGCGTCAGCTTCGTGGCCCGCCCGATCAGCGGCGCCAGCGGCGTACGGAGGCGAAGCTCCTCAAGAAAATTCGGCGGCAGCGACATGGAGGGCCTTCGGGACCAGCCGGGAGCTTAGCACCTGGGCGCGGGGAAGGCTGGGGGAATGAATTCCCCCAGCCCCCCTTCTTCTTTCTTCGAGTTTCCGCGCGCGCTGGCGGCCCGCGCAGTGCCCAACAGACAGAAAAAAGATGGGGGCTCGGGGGAATTCCTTCCCCCGACCTTCTTCACCCGTTCAGCGCCGCCTTCACCAGCGGACCGGCCTTGGCCATGTCCATCGTGGCGGCGTGCTTCGCCCGCAGGGCGGCCATCACCTTGCCCATGTCCTTCATGGAGGAAGCACCGGTCTCCGCCACCGCCTCGGCCACGGCGGCCTGCATGGCGGCGTCGTCCATCTGCTGCGGCAGGAAGGACTCGATCACGGCGATCTCGGCCTCCTCCTTCTCCGCCAGCTCCAGCCGGTTGCCCTGGCGGTAGAGGTCGGCGCTCTCGCGACGGCTCTTCACCATGCCGCGCAGCATGGCGACGATCTGCTCCTCCGGCACCTGGTCCACCCCGCTCGGGCGGGCGGCGATGTCGGTGTCCTTCAGCTTGGCCATGATCATGCGGATGGTGGAGGTGCGTGGGGCATCCTTGGCCAGCATGGAGGCCTTCAGCTCCTCCGTGAAACGGCTGCGCAGGCTCATCGGCCTTCTCCTTTTCGGCGGCCCACCCAGATTAGGCTGCGGATGGGCTGGTCGGCGGGGTATAAACCGCGTCAGCGCCCGAAGAGCCAGAGGCCAGCCCCTGGGAAAAGATTTCCCAGACGAGCAGATGCCTGTTGAACTGGGAAAGAAATTCCCAGATAACCCCCATCATGCGGTCCGTGGAAGATATCATCGCCCTGATGGGCGGCCCCGAAGCTGTCGCG
Organism: Roseomonas sp.; assembly: GCA_035556695.1. Classification (GTDB taxonomy): domain Bacteria; phylum Pseudomonadota; class Alphaproteobacteria; order Acetobacterales; family Acetobacteraceae; genus Pseudoroseomonas. The sequence goes on along the minus strand of DATMFR010000009.1, from coordinate 187,859 downwards.
GCGCGCTGCGGCGTCGGCACTGAGGCGGTACGCAAGTGGCGCCAGACGCGCGCCATCCCCGCCAAGCACTGGCCGGCGGTCATCGCCGCCACCGGCCTCTCCCTGGCGGAGCTGGCCCCCGGCGCCACCCCTGCATCCACCCTGCCCCCTGCCCCCATCCCGGAGACGAGCATGCCCGCCGCGAACAACCCGCACGCTGCCGACCAGCCCCCCGCCGGCGCCACCGCCGCCCTGGTGCTGGCCGATGGCTCGGTGTTCTGGGGCATCGGCTTCGGCGCCCACACCACCACGGTGGGCGAGGTCTGCTTCAACACCGGCATGACCGGGTATCAGGAAACCCTGACCGACCCCTCCTATGCCGGGCAGATCATCACCTTCACCTTCCCGCATATCGGCAATGTCGGCGCCAATGCGGAGGACGTGGAGAGCATCACCCCCGCCGCCCGCGGCCTGGTGGTGAAGCAGGACCTGACCGACCCCGCCAACTACCGCGCCACCCGCCATCTCGACGACTGGCTGAAGAGCCACGGCATCCCCGGCATCGCCGGCGTGGACACCCGCGCGCTCACCGCCCGCATCCGCGACGGTGGCGCCCCGACTGGCGTGCTGGCCTTCCCCGCCGGGGGCCGCTTCGACCTCGCGGCGCTGAAGGCGCAGGCCGCCGGCTGGCCGGGGCTAGAGGGCATGGACCTCGCCAAGGAGGTCTCCTGCCGGCAGGCCTACCAGTGGGAAGAGGGCCTCTGGCACTGGGGCCAGGGCTATGACAAGGCCCCTGCCCGCAAGCACAAGGTCGTGGCCATCGACTACGGCGCCAAGCGCAACATCCTGCGCTGCCTGGCCGATGCCGGCTGCGCGGTGACCGTGCTGCCCGCCACCGCCACCGCCGAGGAAATCCTCGCCCACGACCCGGATGGCGTCTTCCTCTCCAACGGCCCCGGCGACCCGGCGGCGACCGGCGAATACGCGGTGCCGGCCATCCAGGGCGTGCTGCAGTCCGGCAAGCCGGTCTTCGGCATCTGCCTCGGCCACCAGCTCCTGGCGCTCGCCCTCGGCGGCAAGACCTTCAAGCTGGACCGCGGCCATCGCGGCGCCAACCAGCCGGTGAAGGACCTGGCCACCGGCCGCGTCGAGATCACCAGCCAGAACCACGGCTTCGCGGTGGACGAGAAGTCCCTGCCGGAGAGCGTGAAGGTCACGCACATCTCCCTGTTCGACGGCTCGAACGAAGGCATCGCCGCCACCGACCGCCCCGCTTTCTCCGTGCAGTACCACCCGGAAGCGAGCCCCGGCCCCTCCGACAGCCACTATCTCTTCCACCGCTTCGTCGAGATGATCGAGAAGCACAAGGGCGCCTGAGACCTCGCGGCGCCCTGAGGAGAGGAGCGAGACGATGGCGGGAAGCTTCGACCTGTCCGGCCGCGTGGCGGTGGTCACCGGCGGCAATGGCGGCATCGGCCTCGGCATGGCGCGCGGCCTCGCCGCGGCCGGCGCCTGGGTGGCCGTGGTCGGCCGCAACGCGGAGAAGAACAAGGCCGCCGTCGCCGAGCTGGGCGAGGACGCCTTCGCCATTCAGGCCGACCTCTCCCAGCCGGACGCCGCCGACCGCGCGATCGCGCAGGTGGTCGAGCAGGCCGGGGGCATGGACATCCTGGTCAACAATGCCGGCACCAACATCCGCCGCCTGCCGCAGGACGTCACGGACGAGGAATGGACGGCCGTCATGGACGCCAACCTCACCAGCACCATGCGGATGAGCCGCGCCGCCTATCCGCACCTCAAGGCCAGCGGCCATGGGCGCGTGATCTGCGTCGGCTCGATGATGTCCCTCTTCGCCCTGCCGCTCTCCCCGGCCTATGGCGCCAGCAAGGGCGGCGTCGTGCAGTACACGCGCAGCCTCGCGGTGGCCTGGGGGCCGGATGGCATCACGGCGAACGCCATCCTCCCCGGCTGGATCGAGACCGAGCTGACCGCCGGCGCCCGGCAGGACATCCCGGACCTTTATGACCGCGTCCTCGCCCGCACGCCCCGCCAGCGCTGGGGCACGCCCGGCGACTTCGCCGGCCTCGTCACCTTCCTGGCCAGCGACGCCAGCGCCTTCATCACCGGCACCGCCATCCCCGTGGATGGCGGCATGTCCGTCCACGGCTGATCCCGGCGCCAAGCCGGTTCTACTCCTTACGCAGACAGGGTCCCCCGATGCCGAAGCGTACTGACATCAAGTCCATCCTCATCATCGGGGCCGGCCCCATCGTCATCGGGCAGGCTTGCGAGTTCGACTATTCCGGCGCGCAGGCCTGCAAGGCGCTGCGGGCGGAGGGCTACCGGGTGATCCTGGTGAACTCCAACCCCGCCACCATCATGACCGACCCCGGCCTGGCGGACGCGACCTATATCGAGCCGATCACGGTCGAGATGGTCGAGAAGATCATCGCCAAGGAGCGGCCGGACGCGCTGCTGCCCACCATGGGCGGCCAGACCGCGCTGAACACCTCCCTCAAGCTGGCCGAGGCCGGCGTGCTGGCGAAGTATGGCTGCGAGCTGATCGGCGCCAAGGCCGAGGTGATCGACAAGGCCGAGGACCGCCTGAAGTTCCGCGATGCCATGACCAAGATCGGCATCGAGAGCCCGAAGAGCGCCATCGCCCACACCATGGAGGAGGCGCGCGCCGGGCTGGAGGAGGTGAAGCTCCCCTGCGTCATCCGCCCCTCCTTCACGCTGGGCGGCACGGGCGGCGGCATCGCCTACAACCGCGAGGAGTTCGAGCAGATCGTCTCCGCCGGCCTCAGCGCCTCGATGACCAATGAGGTGCTGATCGAGGAGAGCGTGCTGGGCTGGAAGGAGTTCGAGATGGAGGTGGTCCGCGACAGCGCGGACAACTGCATCATCGTCTGCTCCATCGAGAACCTGGACCCGATGGGCGTGCACACCGGTGACTCCGTCACCGTCGCCCCCGCGCTGACGCTGACGGACAAAGAGTACCAGCGCATGCGCGATGCCTCCATCGCCTGCCTGCGCGAGATCGGCGTGGATACCGGCGGCTCCAACGTGCAGTTCGGCATCAACCCGGTGGATGGCCGCATGGTCGTCATCGAGATGAACCCGCGCGTCTCCCGCTCCTCCGCGCTGGCGTCCAAGGCCACCGGCTTCCCGATCGCCAAGATCGCCGCCAAGCTCGCCGTCGGCTACACGCTGGACGAGCTGAAGAACGACATCACCATGGTCACGCCGGCCAGCTTCGAGCCGACGATCGACTACGTGGTGGTCAAGATCCCCCGCTTCACCTTCGAGAAGTTCCCGGGCACGCCGGCGACGCTGACCACCTCCATGAAGTCGGTCGGCGAGGCGATGGCCATCGGCCGCTCCTTCAACGAGGCGCTGCAGAAGGGCCTGCGCTCGCTGGAGACGGGGCTTTCCGGCCTCGACGACATCGCCGCGCCCGGCGATGGCAGCAAGGAAGCCTTCATCGCCGCGCTGGCGACGCCGAAGCCGGACCGCGTGCTGGTGGTGGCGCAGGCGCTGCGCGCCGGCCTCAGCGTGGAGGAGATCCACGAGGCCTGCCGCTTCGAGCCCTGGTTCCTGCGCGAGATCGAGAAGATCGTGCGCGCCGAGAACGGTGTGCGGGAGGCCGGCCTGCCGCAGGACGCCACCGCCTTCCGCCGCCTGAAGGCTCTGGGCTTCTCCGACAAGCGCCTGGGCGCGCTGGTCGGGCAGAGCGAGGCGGAGGTGCTGAAGCACCGCCTGGCGCTCGGCGTGATGCCGGTCTTCAAGCGCATCGACACCTGCGCCGCCGAATTCGCCTCCGACACGCCCTACATGTACTCGACCTACGAGGGCGGCTTCGGTGCCCCCGTCTGCGAATCCCGGCCGACGGACGCGAAAAAGATCGTCATCCTCGGCGGTGGCCCGAACCGCATCGGCCAGGGCATCGAGTTCGACTATTGCTGCGTCCATGCGGCCTATGCGCTGAAGGAGGCCGGGTTCGAGACCATCATGGTCAACTGCAACCCGGAAACCGTCTCCACCGACTACGACACCTCCGACCGCCTCTACTTCGAGCCGCTGACGGCCGAGGACGTGGTGAACCTGATCCGCAAGGAGCAGGAGAAGGGCGAGGTGCTGGGCTGCATCGTGCAGTATGGCGGGCAGACGCCGCTGAAGCTCTCCCAGGCGCTGCACAAGGCCGGCATCCCCATCCTCGGCACCAGCGCCGAGGCGATCGACATCGCCGAGGACCGCGAGCGCTTCCAGCAGCTGCTGAAGGGCCTCGGCCTGAAGCAGCCGCAGAACGGCACGGCGCGCGACCTGGATGAGGCGGTGGCCGAGGCCGAGCGCATCGGCTACCCCGTGGTGGTGCGCCCCTCCTACGTGCTGGGCGGCCGCGCCATGGAGATCGCCTGGAACCGCGAGCAGCTCCTGCGCTTCGGCCAGGAGGCGGTGAAGGTCTCGGGCGAGAACCCGATCCTGATCGACCAGTACCTGCAGGACGCCATCGAGGTGGACGTGGACTGCATCGCCGACGAGGCGGGCGAGGTCTATGTCGCCGGCGTCATGGAGCATATCGAGGAAGCCGGCATCCATTCCGGCGACAGCGCCTGCTCCCTTCCGCCCTACTCCCTCTCTCCCGCCATCATCACCGAGTTGCGGGGCGAGACGGAGGCGATGGCCCGGGCCCTGAAGGTGAAGGGCCTGATGAACGTGCAGTATGCCGTGAAGGACGGCGAGATCTTCGTGCTGGAGGTCAACCCGCGCGCCTCGCGCACCGTGCCCTTCGTCGCCAAGGCGACCGGCGTGCCGGTGGCCAAGATCGGCGCCCGTGTCATGGCCGGCGCGAAGCTTGCCGAGTTCGACCTTGATGATGCGGCAATCAGCCGGCATGTCGCGGTGAAGGAGGCGGTCTTCCCCTTCAACCGCTTCCCCGGTGTGGACGTGCTGCTTGGCCCGGAGATGAAGTCCACCGGCGAGGTGATGGGGCTGGATGCCAGCTTCGAGCGCGCTTTCGCCAAGAGCCAGCTCGGCGCCGGCGTGAAGCTGCCGGAAGCCGGCACCGCCTTCATCTCGGTGAAGGACAGCGACAAGAAGGCCGCCGTCTCGGTGGCGCGACGCCTCGCCGATCTTGGCTTCCAGGTCATGGCGACGCGCGGCACCGCCGCGGTGCTGCGCGAGGCCGGACTCAACGTCTCCGTGGTGAACAAGGTGATGGAGGGCCGTCCACATTGCGTGGACGCAATCCGCAACGGCGAGATCCAGCTCGTCATCAACACCACGGGCACCGGCCAGGCGGTGGCGGACAGTTTCGACATCCGCCGCGGTGCGCTGACAAACGGCGTTCCGCATTACACGACCATGGCCGGCGCCCGCGCCGCCGCCCATGCGATCGCGGCGCTGAAGGCCGGAACCCTTGATGTGGCGCCGCTCCAGGCTTATTTTCCGCCTTCATTCTGAGGGCGGGCGGGTCCGGTCATGGACCGTGGCCACGCCCGCTCCTTGTCCCCGCCAAAGGCCCCAAGCGTGGGTGCCAAGCAGCCGCCGGGTTTTCCGCCCGGCGGTTGATGCCGCGTATGAAGGAAGGAACTACCGTGCAGAAGTTCCCGATGACCGCCGAAGGTCTGGCTCGGCTCGAGGAGGAGTTGCGGCAACTGAAGTCGGAGGAGCGCCCGGCGGTGATCCGCGCGATCGCCGAGGCCCGCGCGCATGGGGACCTGTCCGAGAACGCCGAGTACCACGCCGCGCGCGAGCGACAGTCCTTCATCGAGGGCCGGATCGCGGAGCTGGAGGGCATCATCCCCTCGGTCGAGGTGATCGACGTCTCAAAGCTCTCGGGCGAGCAGGTGCGCTTCGGTGCCACCGTCACGATCATCGACGAGGAGACGGAGGAAGAGAAGACCTACCGCATCGTCGGCGCGCATGAGGCGGACACCAAGAACGGCTCGATCTCCATCTCCTCCCCGCTCGCCAAGGCGCTGCTCGGGAAGAAGCTCGGCGATTCCGTCGAGGTGCCGGCGCCGGGTGGCGCCCGCGCCTACGAGATCACCAAGGTTCGCTTCGTCTGACCGTGGCCAGCCCCAGCCTCCCGGGCCTGGTGGCCGAACTCCCGCTGCCGCCGGCCATTACCCTTGCCGATGTGCGGGAGGCGGCGGCGCGCATCCGCGGCGCGGTGCTGCGCACGCCCACCGTGCCGGCGCCCGCCATCGGCCGCGCCACCGGCTGTGAGGTCTGGCTGAAGCTGGACAATCTCCAGGCGACCGGCGCCTTCAAGGAGCGCGGTGCCGCCAACCGCCTGGCGCTGCTGACCCCGCGCGAGAAGGCCACCGGCGTCATCGCCATGTCGGCCGGCAACCACGCCCAGGCGGTGGCCCGCCATGCCAGCCTGCTCGGCATCAAGGCCACCATCGTCATGCCGCGCTTCACCCCGGCGACCAAGGTGGTCCGCACCGAAAGCTGGGGCGCCAATGTGGTGCTGCATGGCGAGACGCTGGCCGAGGCGGCGGCCCATGCCCATGCCCTGGCCCTGCGCGAGGGGCTGACCTTCATCCACCCCTATGACGACCCCGGCGTGATGGCCGGTCAGGGCACCATGGCGATCGAGATGATCGAGGATGCCCCGGGCCTGGACACGCTGGTCTTCCCCGTCGGCGGCGGCGGGCTGCTGGCCGGCTGCGCCGCGGCCGCGCTGGAGCTGAACCCCGGCCTCATCGTCTATGGCGTCGAGGTGGAGGGCTATCCGGCCATGGCGCAGCGCCTGGCCGGGCGCCCCGTGGCGGTCGGCGGCCCGACCATCGCCGAGGGCATCGCGGTGCGCGATGTCGGCGAGGCGCCCTATGCCCTGCTGAAGCGCCTCGGCGTCGAGGTGCTGGTGGTGCCGGAGCGCGCGGTGGAGCAGGGCGTCGCCCTGCTGGCCGAGGGCGCCAAGGTGGTGGCCGAGGGCGCCGGCGCAGCCGGCGTGGCGGCGCTGCTGACGCATCCCGGCCGGTTCGCCGGGCGGAAGGTGGGCACGCCGGTCTGCGGCGGCAATATCGACGCCCGCGCCCTCTCCAACGTCCTGCTGCGCCAGCTCCTCCGGGACGGGCGCATCCTGCGGCTGCATTTCGACATCCCGGACCGGCCGGGCATGCTGGCCGACATCTCCAAGCGCATCTCGGATGCGGGCGGCAACGTCATCGAGGTGAAGCACCAGCAGCTCTTCGGTGCGCCCACGGTGCAGTCCACCGAGCTGGAGCTGATGATCGAGGTGCGGGACGCTGCCCAGGGCAACGCCATCATCGCGGCGCTGGAGGCGGCCAACTACGCCGTCCGGCGCGGCTGAGCCCGTGCCCGGCCACCTTCACCGAGGCGTGGCCGGGCACCTTTCACGGGATGCCGCTTTTTCCGTTTCCTAGAGCGGCACTCCCGGCACATCCTTGGCGGTATGAATCGTTTGCAATGTGGTGACCCGCCCGACATTGGGGGCGGCGGTCAGGCGGTTGGTCAGCGCGTTCTCATGCGCCGTGTCCCGCGCGACCAGCCGCAGCAGGAAGTCGCCACCGCCGCGGATCATGTGGCACTCGCGCACCTCCGGCCAGGTGGTCACGTCCTGCTCGAAGGCGGAGAGCACGGCATGCTTCTGGCTCTCCAGCCCCACCAGGGCGAAGAAGGTGATCTCCCAGCCCAGCGCCACCGGGTCGACATCGGCATGGTAGCCGCGGATGATGCCGCCCTCCTCCAGGCGGCGGACCCGGCGCAGACAGGGCGGCGCCGAGAGATCGACGCGGCGGGCCAGCTCCACATTCGTCATCCGTCCGTCGGCCTGCAACTCCGCGAGGATCTGGCGGTCTACCGTATCGAGATGGTCAACAGTTTCAGGCTTCATCGGAACCGTTTCGTTGCTCATGCAGCGCTTCAGGCGCAATATCCTTGCACGAGCGCCCATGTTCAAGGCATCGGCTTGCGGCGATAGCCCATCTTTCCGATATCCTCCGCATCCAGAGCGTTTTCAGGACCAGAACCTTGCCCGAACTGCACCGCACCCGCCTTCTGATCCTTGGTGCCGGCCCCGCCGGGTACACGGCGGCGATCTACGCCGCCCGCGCCGGCCTCTCCCCCCTCGTGGTCGCCGGGATGCAGCCGGGCGGGCAGCTCACCATCACCACCGAGGTCGAGAACTTCCCTGGCTTTGCCCAGCCCATCCAGGGCCCCTGGCTGATGGAGCAGATGCGCGAGCAGGCCGAGCATGTCGGCGCCCGCATCCAGCATGACCTCATCACCGCCGTGGACCTCTCCCAGCGCCCCTTCCGCTGCACCGGCGACTCGGGTGACACCTACGAGGCCGAGGCGCTGGTCATCGCCACCGGCGCCCAGGCCAAGTGGCTGGGCATCCCGGGCGAGAAGGAGCTCTCCGGCTTCGGTGTCTCCGCCTGCGCCACCTGCGACGGCTTCTTCTATCGCGGCAAGGACGTGGCGGTGATCGGCGGCGGCAACTCGGCTGTGGAGGAGGCGCTCTACCTCGCCAACCTCGCCAGGTCCGTGACGCTGATCCACCGGCGGGACACGCTGCGCGCCGAGCGCATCCTGCAGCAGCGCCTCTTCGCCAGGCCGAACGTCACCGTCCTCTGGAACACGGTGACGGAGGAAGTGCTGGCCGAGACCGGTGGCCGCGCCCCGGTGGCCCGCGGCCTGCGACTGCGTGATGCCAAGACGGGCGAGACACGGGAGATGGCGGTGGATGGCGTTTTCGTCGCCATCGGGCACGCGCCGGCCACGGCGCTGTTCAAGGGGCAGTTGGAGATGGATGGGGAGGGCTACCTGGTGACGGCACCGGATTCGACGCGGACCAGCCTGGAGGGCGTCTTCGCCGCCGGCGATGTGCAGGACCGGATCTACCGCCAGGCGGTGACCGCCGCCGGCACCGGCTGCATGGCGGCGCTGGAGGCCGAGAAGTTCCTGGCGCTCCGCGAGGATACCGCCCAGGCGCAGGCCGCCTGACCGCCATGCCGCTCGATTGGGACAAGTTGCGGGTCTTCCATGCCGTCGCCGAGGCAGGAAGCTTCACCCATGCCGGCGAGTCGCTCAACCTCAGCCAGTCGGCCGTCTCGCGGCAGATCCAGGCGCTGGAGGAGGCCCTGCAGGTGCCCCTCTTCCACCGCCATGCCCGCGGCCTGATCCTCACCGAGCAGGGCGAGACGCTGAACCGGACGGTGCGCGAGGTCTTCGCCAAGCTGGCGATGACCGAGGCGCTGCTGACTGAAAGTCGCGAGCGCGCCGCCGGCCGCCTGAAGGTCACCACCACCACCGGCTTCGGCGCCACCTGGCTGGCGCCGCGGCTGAACCGCTTCATGTCGCTCCACCCGGAGGTGACGGTCACGCTGCTGCTCGATGACGCCGAACTGGACCTCGCCATGCGCGAGGCTGACGTCGCCATCCGCATGCACGCGCCGAAGCAGCCGGACCTGATCCAGCGCCATGTGGCCACCTTCGGCTGGAAGATCGTCGGCTCGCCGGAGTACCTGAAGCAGGCCGGCATGCCGCAGCGGGCCGAGGACCTCGATGCCCACCGGCTGATCATCTATGGCGACTACCGGCCGCCGGTGGAGAGCATCAACTGGCTGGTCGAGGCCGGCCGCCGTCCGGGCAGCCCGCGCCGCGCGGCGGTGGAGGTGAACAGCCTGCCCGCCATGCTGCAGGCCGTACGCTCCGGCCTCGGCCTCGCCGCCCTGCCCGACTACATGGGCGACGATCTGCGCGACCTCATCCCGGTCCTGACAGACCTGAAGGCCCCGCGGATCGACGCCTATTTCGTCTATCCCGAGGAGATGCGGCACTCGAAGCGCGTTGGCGTGTTCCGGGACTTCCTGGTTTCCGAACTGGCGGCGCTGAATAGCTGAACACGCGCGCGGAGGCGGCCCTTTCCGCCTCCGCGCGGACACCAAAGTTTAACCATGCAAGAAGCGCATGGCCGACGGGCGATAATGATGGAAGGCGCATATCGCGGCTGCGGTTAAGATGTGTTCATCCGACGATTTGGTCGGAAAGGGTCTCTGACCCTTCGTCTCCCAGACGTGAAGCCTCCCTGTTTACTTCGGGCGCTACCCCAACGGGTCAGCGCCCTTCTTTTTTGCATGCTCGCCCGCATGGCAAATCCCTTGGCTGGCAGCGTATCCAGGCGATGCTAGGCTCCGGCCCTCTTCCCTTCTTTCCGGAGAATGTCCGATGGAGGATCTGCTGCCGAAAGCCGAGCGGCTGGGTGCCCTGCTCAAGGCGCGCGGGGAGACCATCGCGGTCTCCGAGTCCTCCTCCGGTGGCCTGTTGGCGGCAGCCCTGCTGGCCGTTCCAGGCGCCAGCGCCTATTTCCGGGGTGGCGCGGTGGTCTACACGCCGCAGGCACGCGCCGCTTTGCTTGGCATCGGGGACGCGCAGATGCAGGGCCTGCGCTCGGCCTCCGAACCCTATGCCCGTCTGCTCGCAGAGACGATGCGCGAGCGCCTGGGCACCAGCTGGGGCCTCGCGGAGACCGGCGCCGCCGGGCCGAGCGGCAACCGCTACGGCGACTCCGCCGGCCATACCTGCCTCGCCGTCAGCGGTCCGGTGAGCCGGGTCCGCACGCTGGAAACCGGCAGCGCCGACCGTGCCGGCAACATGCGGGCTTTCGCCCATGCGGCGCTGGACCTGCTCGCGGAGGCGCTGGAAGCCGCACCGTGAGCGGACGCGCCGCGCTCCTCTGAAGGCAGTTGGCCCCTCCCCGCATGCCACCCATGCACACCCGGTGGTGCGGTTGCGCCTCCCATGAGGCGGGGGCAATACTCCTGGCCCGTTGCATAACAGAGACGACATTGCCATGAGCCAGGCGGCACTTACCCCCGATCGTGGCCCCAAGGCCACCGCGCCGTCCGAGGCGCCCTCGCAGGCCGGCGCGGGGGAAACGGCCTTCGCCGTGCTGCTCTCGCTCAGCTTCTGCCACCTGCTGAACGACATGATCCAGTCGCTGGTGCCGGCGCTGTATCCGATCCTGAAGCAGAATTATGCGCTGGACTTCGGACAGATCGGCCTGATCACCCTGGCCTTCCAGTGCACGGCGTCGCTGCTGCAGCCGATCGTCGGCCTCTACACCGACCGCCGCCCGATGCCCTATTCCCTGCCTGTCGGCATGGCCTCGACGCTGATCGGGCTGCTGGTGCTTTCCCAAGCCGGCAGCTATGGCGTGATCCTGCTGGCGGCGGCGCTGATCGGCGTCGGCTCCTCGGTCTTCCACCCGGAATCCTCGCGCGTCGCGCGGCTGGCCTCGGGCGGGCGCTACGGGCTGGCGCAGTCGCTCTTCCAGGTGGGCGGCAATTTCGGCCAGGCCATCGGGCCGCTGCTGGCGGCCTTCATCGTCGCGCCACGTGGCCAGGGCAGCCTGGTCTGGTTCTCCGGCGCCGCGCTGCTCGCCATGATGCTGCTGGTCCGCGTCGGCGGCTGGTATGCCCGTAACCGCATCGCCAAGGGTGCCCCCAGCCGGGGCGGCGCGGCCGCCACCGTCGCGCTGCCGCGTGGCCGGGTGCTCTTCGCGGTCGCCGTGCTGGTGGCGCTGCTCTTCTCCAAGAACGTCTACACGGCGAGCCTCAGCTCCTATTACACCTTCTACCTGATCCAGCGCTTCGGCGTGTCGGTGCAGGCGGCGCAGATCTACCTCTTCGTCTTCCTGGCCTCGCTGGTGGTGGGGCTGGTACTGGGCGGGCTGGTGAGCGACCGCGTGGGCCGCCTGCCGGTGATCTGGTTCTCGATCCTCGGCGTGCTGCCCTTCACCCTGGCCCTGCCCTATGTCGGCCTGACCACGACGGTGATCCTCACCGTCGTGATCGGCCTGATCATCTCCTCCGCCTTCCCCGCCATCCTGGTCTATGCGCAGCAGCTCATGCCGGGGAAGGTCGGGCTGGTGGCCGGCATCTTCTTCGGCCTTTCCTTCGGCCTCGGCGGCCTGGGAGCCGCCGCGCTAGGCCAGATGGCGGACTGGGCCGGCATCGACACGGTCTACCGCATCTGCTCCTTCCTGCCGCTGCTCGGCGTGCTGACCGCCTTCCTGCCGAACATCGAGCGCCGCGCCGGCTGAGGCACCCCACCGCGGGGCCTCACCGGCCCCGCGTCTCGGCCAGGTGGTCGAAGTGGTGCACGTAGCTGCCCAGGCCCTGGGTCTGCGAGCGCAGCTCGATGATCAGGTCGGTCAGCGCCTCCTCCGGCACCAGCGCCTGCACCTCGTCCCACCCCTCCCAGCCCGGCTTGGCGGCGAAGCCCAGGATCTGTCCGCGCCGGCCGGTCAGCAGGCGCTGGGCGGCGGCGGTGAACTCGGTGGGCACGCTGATCGTCACCTCATGCACCGGCTCCAGCAGGATGGGCTCGGCCTTGCCCAGCCCCTCCTGCATCGCCATGCGGGTGGCGGTGGCGAAGGCCATGTCGCTGCTGTCCACGCTGTGGAAGCCGCCATCGAGCAGCGTCACCGCGATGTCCACCACCGCATGGCCAAGCGGCCCCTTGCGGGTCGCCTCCTGCGCCGCCTCGGCAACGGCGGGGATGAAGCGCTTCGGCACCGCGCCGCCCACCACCTTCTCGTCGAAATGGAAGCCGGCGCCGCGCGGGCGCGGCACGATCTGCAGCTTCACGTCGGCGAACTGCCCGTGCCCGCCGGTCTGCCGCTTCAGCCGCGCGCTCTGCACCACGGAATGGCGGATGGTCTCGCGGAAGGGCACCGGCGCGCGCTCGGTGCGCAGCTTCACCCCGGCGGCGGCGGCCAGCCGGTCCAGCGCCGTGCGCAGATGGATCTCGCCCTGGCCGGAAAGCAGCGTCACGCCGCTCTCGGCGTCCTGGCTCACCGTCAGCGCCGGATCCTCCTCCGCCACACGCTGCAAGGCGGTGGAGAGGCGCACCTCGTCCTTGCGGTCCTCCGCATGGAGGGCGACGGCATGCACCGGCGCGGGAGGCACGGGAAAGGGCATCTGCGCCCCGCCCAGGGTGGCGCCGGTCTGCGCTCCTTCCAACCGCCCGATCGCCACCAGCTCGCCCGCGCCGGCCTGCGGCACCTTCTGCGCCTCGCCGCCGGGAAAGCGATGGATGGCGCCGCAGCGCGCGCCGTTCAGCGCCGCCCCTTCCCGCAAGGCGCCGCGCCAGAGCCGCGCATAGGAGAGCCGCCCCGCATGCCCGGCCTGCTGGGTGCGGAAGACCTGGACCAGCGGGTCGCCCTCCGCCGTGACGCCGCGCCGGGCGGCGGTCTCGGCGGCGGCGGGAACGTCATGGCGCAGCGCCTTCCAGAGCCGCTGGATGCCGCTGTTGCGCTCCGCCGCGCCGATCAGCACGCCGACCACGGCGCCGCTGGCCTCGCCGCTGTGCAGCGGGCGGTAGATCTCCTCCGGCGCCACCGCCACGTCCTCCAGCACCTTCTCCAGCAACGCGTCGTCATGGTCGGCCAGCACTTCGAGCAGTTCGCCGCGCGCCTGCGCCTCGCGCTCGCGCATGGAGTCCGGCAGGGCGATGCGCTCGGAGGGCTCGCCCCGCCGGTAGCGGTAGGCCCGGCCGCTGACGACATCGACATAGCCGACGACGCTCTCCCCCTCGCGGATCGGCACCTGCCGCAGCACCAGCCGGCGCCGGGTCTGTGCCTGCAGGGCGGCCAGGGTGTCGCGCACCGCGCCCGTGAGCGTGTCGAGCTTGTTGACGAAGACCAGCGCCGGCACCTCCGCCTCCTCCAGCCGGCGGAACAGCGGCCCGAGGGCGATCGCCCGCTCCGGCGCGGGCTCGCAGACCACCACGGCAAGGTCGGCCACCGCCAGGGCGCAGTCCGCGTCATAGGCGAATTCCACCGACCCCGGGCAGTCGAGCAACGCCCAGGGCTCATCCTGCCAGATGGCGTGGCCGAGCCGCATCTCGGTGCCAAGGCTGCGGGCAGCGGAACGCCGGGGCGGCGTGCCCGCGGCGGCCAGCAATGCCTCGAACAGGGTGGACTTGCCGCTCCCTTGCGGGCCGACCAGCGCCACGGAGCGGGGTGGCGCCTGGCCGGGTTCGTTGCCGTGGAGTTGCGTCATGGCGGCACGTCTCCTGGATTTTTCCCCGTTCCCTCTAGCGTACAGGGGTCATTCCGGTTTCGGTATCGTTTCAATTCGGCGAAACGCCGTCTTCCCTGATGGGCCTTCACCGCCCGGCCCGCGCCTGCTCCAATGGCGGGATGAGCAAGTCCCGCCTGCAGCACCGGCAGTTGGAGGTCTTCCGGGCCGTGGTCCGGAGCGGCAGCGTCACCGGCGCCAGCCGGATTCTCGGCATCAGCCAGCCTGGCGTCAGCAAGATCCTGACCCAAACAGAGGAACTCTGCGGCTTCTGCCTCTTCGAGCGCCTGCACGGCCGGCTGGTGCCGACGCAGCGCGCGCTCAGCCTGTTCGACGAGACGGAGCGCCTCTTCGTCGGCATGGAGGAGATCGAGCACCTGATGGAGCGGCTGCGGGCGGAGGAGCCGCGCCGCGCCGTGATCGCCTCCATCCCCGTGCTGGCGCAGGAGCTGATGCCGACGGTCGCCCGCCGCTGGCTGGACGTGCCGGGCGCCGAGCGCCTCGCCCTCACCACGCGCGACGCCGGCGGGGTGATGGCCATGGCGGCTTCCCGCCGGGCGGAGATCGGGCTGATGGGAAGCACGCAGCGGCTGCCCAGCCTGCGCAGCTTCCTGGTGGCGCGCACCCGGGCCCTCATCGCCTTGCCGCCGGGGCACCCGCTGGCGGCGCGGGCCACCATCCGCCCCGCCGACCTGCACGGGCAGCCCTTCATCGGCATCTCCCGCCATGAGGGGCAGCAGACGCTGATCGACCGCGTGCTGGAGGATGAGGGCGTGCGCCCGCTGGAGGTGGCGGAATGCCCCCTCATCGCCGGGGCGGCGGGCATGGCGCTGGCCGGGGTGGGCATCACCTTCACCGACGCCTTCGCCGCGCGCCCCTTCCTCGGGCGCGGCCTGATCCTGCGGGACTTCGCCCCCGCAGTGACCTTCGAGTACCGCGCGATCTGGTCCGAGGGGATGAGCAACCCCTTCGACCGCACCGCGTTCCTCCGCCTGCTCGGCGAATGCGCCGAGGCCATCCTGTCCGAGCCACCGCCGGAGGGCGTCACCCGCATGGCCTAGCCCGGCTGGCATAACCAGCGCTGGGCGCCATAACCAAAGTTGGACTGCCGGACCGCGTGCCGCGCATGCCAGCCTTGCGGCGTGGACAAGCAGCAGACCCCCTTCGCCCCCGGCTTCGTTGAGCGCCCCTATTGGTGGGAGCTGGCGCCGCCTCCGCCGCCCGGCCCGCCAGAGCCGTTGCCGGAGGCGGCCGAGGTCGCCATCATTGGCGGCGGCATCGCCGGCCTCTCCACCGCCATCGAGTTGGCCCGCGCCGGGGTGAAGGCCCTGGTGCTGGACCGCGAGGCGATCGGCTGGGGCGCCTCCTCCCGCAATGGCGGGGCGCTTTCCGGCGCCGGCAGCCTCGGCCGCGCCCGCTCCGACCTGCACAAGGCGCTCGACCAGAAGCTGCTCGACGAGATGGTCGAGGAGGCCGAGGCCTCTTTCGACGAGATGGAGATCTTCCTGCGCGAGGAAGGCGTGGAGTGCTTCTTCCGCCGCACCGGCCGCTTCGTCGGCGCACATGCCCCGAAGGCGCTCGACACGCTGAAGCGCCGCGCGGAGATGCTGAATCGCACCGGGCGCGACACCGCCACCATCCTGGAGCGCGGCCGGGTGCGCGAGGAGGTGGCGACCGACCTCTACCATGGCGGCCTGCTGATCGAGCGCGCGGGCTCGCTGCACCCCGGCCTCTACGTCCAGGGTCTGGCCAAGGCGGCGGCGCGGCACGGCGCCACGCTGCGCGGCGGCGTCACGGTGCTGGGGCTGGAGAAGGACGGCGCCGGCTACCGTGTGCGCACCAGCCAGGGTGACATCCTGGCCCGGCAGGTGATGGTGGCCACCAACGGCTATACCGGCGCCGCCACGCCCTGGCACCGCCGCCGCCTGGTGCCCGTCGCCAGCTACATGATCGCCACCGAGCCGCTCGGCGAGGACCGCGTGCGCGCCCTGCTGCCGAAGCTGCGCGTCTATGGCGACACCAAGAAGGTGCTCTACTACTTCCGCCCTTCGCCGGACTTCACCCGCATCCTGTTCGGCGGCCGCGCCAGCTTCATCGACGCCGACGCGACGCGCTCCGCCGCCCGCCTGCACGGCTTCCTGACCGGGCTGATGCCGGACCTCGCCGGGGTACGCGTCACCCATGGCTGGAAGGGCAACGTCGCCTTCGCGCTGGACTACCTGCCGCATGTCGGCCGGCAGGAGGGCATCCATTACGCGCTGGGCTGCAACGGCAGCGGCGTCGTCACCATGACGCATCTCGGCCGCTGCGCCGCGCGGCAGATCCTGGGCGGCGCGAACCGGCCCTCGGCCTTCACGCGCCTGCCCTTCCCGACCATGGCCGGATACCACGGCCGCCCCTGGTTCCTGCCCCTGGTAGGCGCCTCCTACCAGCTGCGCGACCGGCTGGACGGCTGGCGCTCCTCCCCCGCGAAAGGCCACCCATGACGGAAGACGTGCTGTTCTCGGCGAAGGAATACGCCGACCGCCTCGCCGCGCTGCGCCACCGCATGGAGGCCGCCGGCGTCGAGGTGGCGCTGCTCGACGAGATCGAGGCGATGACCTGGATCTCCGGCTATGGCAGCTCCCTGAACCGCTGGCGCTGCGTGGTGGTGCCGCTGGATGCCGAGCCCTTCTTCCTGATCCGTGCGCTGGACGCCGCGCCCTGCCGCCAGCGCACCTGGATCAAGGACATCCCGACCTATCGCGACTGGGAGGACCCGATGCCGGTGCTGGCCGCCGCCCTCGCCGGCCGTGGCCTCGCCAAGGCGCGCATCGGGCTCGACTTCAACTCCTATGCCATGTCGCTCCGCCGCTTCGAGCAGATGAAGGCCGCGCTGCCGGACGCCGAACTGATCGACATCGGCCCGGTGGTGAACGAGCTGCGGCTGATCAAGTCGCCCGCCGAGATCGCCATCCTGCGCCGCAGCTCCGCGGTGGCCGACGAGGCGCTGCGCCGCGCGGCAGCGGCCTGCATCCCCGGCGGCACGCAGCGCGACGCCGCGCGCATCGCGGTGTCGACCTATGTCGAGCTGGGCGCCGATCCCAGTCCGGCGGGGCCGATCAGCGCCGGCTCCGGCTGGGACTTCCTGCACGGCCATCTCAGCGACGCGCCGCTCTCGCCGGGCGACGTGGTGCATATTGAGCTGACGCCGCGCATCGCCGGCTACAGCGCGCGCATCATGCGCTGCGTCACCCTGGGCAAGCCCACGCCAGCCCTGGCAGCGGCGGCGGAGACGCTGATCGCGCTGCAGGACGCGCAGATCGCCGCGCTGCGCCCCGGCGCGCGCGCGCATGACGTGGACGCCATCCTGCGCGAGGGCGTCATCCGCTCCGGCCTGCGACCGAGCTACGACAACATCACCGGCTACACGCTCGGCCTCTACGCACCGCAGACGCCGCGCACCAGCGACTTCACGCGCATCCTGCATCCCGGCGCCGACTGGACCGTCGAGGCCGGCATGGTCTTCCACATCTACGCCTCGGCGGGCGGCGCCTCCATCAGCGAGACCGTCCTGGTGGGCGAGGACGGGCCGGAACTGCTGACCCGCTTCCCCCGCGGCCTCATCATCAACGACATCGGGAACTGAACATGTTCGAAGCCGTCAAGACCGGACTGGTTGCCTCCAAGGGGCCGATTTCCGGCGTCGTCCGCAAGGGTCCGCTGGTGATCACCGCGCAGATCCCGAAGGACCCCGTCACCGGCGAGATCGTGCAGGGCGACATCACCGTGCAGACGCGCCGCACGCTGGACAACCTGCGCATCGCCATGGAGGGCTGCGGCGGCTCGCTCGCCGATGTGATGATGCTCCAGGTCTATCTGGTGGACAGCGCCGACGCGGCGGCGATGAACGCCGTCTGGCGCGAGGTCTTCACCGAGCCCTTCCCCTGCCGCGCCACGGTCGTGGTGAAGGAGTTGCTGGCGCCGGGCATGCGCATCGAGATGATCGCCACCGCGCATCTGGGAGCCGCGTGAGGTGAGCGCCGCGGCGGGTCCGAGCGGCATTGTGGTGGGTGGCGGCGTGGCGGGTCTCTCCGCCGCGCTGAACCTGCTGCGGCTGGGCCATGCGGTCACGCTGATCGACCCGCTGCCCTCTCCGGGCGGCGCCTCCTTCGGCAACGCCGGGCTGATCTCGGCCGATACGGTGGTGCCGATCGCCCTGCCCGGCATGCTGCGGCAGGTGCCGC
The DNA here is from genome assembly GCA_035556695.1 of Roseomonas sp. Lineage (GTDB taxonomy): Bacteria > Pseudomonadota > Alphaproteobacteria > Acetobacterales > Acetobacteraceae > Pseudoroseomonas. The sequence goes on along the minus strand of DATMFR010000009.1, from coordinate 169,594 downwards.
GCTGGCTGAACGACCCGCTCGGCCCGCTCTCCATCCGCCCGGCCTACATGCCCAAGGCCATGCCATGGCTGATGAAATGGGTCCGCGCCGGCCGCATGGACCGCGTGCAGGCGATCGCCAAGGCGATGCGCGCGTTGCACCAGAACGCCTTCCAGGACTGGAAGGACCTGCTCGGCGAGGCGGCCTTCCGCGACCTGATCCGCCAGAGCGGGCAGGTGCAGATGTGGGATTCCGCCAGCGAGACCACCACCGGCAAGATCGAGCGCGGCCTGCGCGAGGCGCACGGCATCCGCAGCGAGGAGCTCGGCGCGGACGACCTGCGGCAGATGTTCCCGGGCATCGCCCGCGACGTGGTGCGTGGCGTGCTGGTTCCCGGCAACGGCCACACCGTCAGCCCGCCCCGCCTGATCCGCACGCTGGCGGAGATGTTCCGTGCCGAGGGCGGCACGGTGCTGGCCGAGCGCGCCCTGAAGCTGATCCCCGAGGAAGGCGGGCGCTGGATGGTCTTCACCAACACCGGCAACCACCGGGCGGACAAGGTGATCCTGGCCGGCGGCGCCTGGTCGGGGCAGTTGCTGGAGCCGCTGGGCATCACGGTGCCGCTGGAGACCGAGCGCGGCTACCACGTCATGCTGCCCTCGCCCTCCATCAACCTGCGCTTCCCGATCCTGCAGAAGAGCCGCAGCTTCGGCATGACGCCGATGGAGCACGGCATCCGCGTCGCCGGCACGGTGGAGATCGCGGGACTGGAGGCCGCGCCGGACGAGCGGCGCGCGAAGATCCTGCACGAGCACGCGAAGCGCCTCTTCCCCGACCTGCAGACCGGCGAGCCGGTGCTCTGGATGGGCCACCGCCCCTCGACGCCGGACAGCCTGCCGGTGCTTGGCCCGGCGCCGGGGCATCCCGGCCTCTTCCTCTGCTTCGGCCACAGCCATTTCGGCATGACCGGCGGGCCGCCGGCCGGGAAGTTGGTGGCGTTGCTCGCCGCCGGCCGTCCGCCCTCGATCGACCCCGCCCCCTATTCCGCAACCCGGTTCTGACCAACGAGGCCGGGAGCGGGCGCCTCGCGCGATCCCGCCTTGCAACACGAGCAACACCAGGGAGCTTCGACATGCGAACCGAACACCGCCTGCTGGTGCCCTCCCGGCGCCGTTTCCTGACGCTGAGCGGCGCCGCCCTCGCCGCGCCCTTCGTCATCACCGGCCAGGCCCGCGCGGCCGGCCAGGTGATCGTCCGCACGCCGGGCGGCGCCTACGACGACGTCATGCGCCGCCACGTCTACGAACCCTTCACCAAGGAGACCGGCATCACCGTGACCCCGGTCGCGGCGACGGTTGCCAAGCTGCTCGCCATGTTCAAGGCGAACAACGTGGAGCTGGACCTGATCGACACCGGCGATGGCCCGCTGGTGACGCTCGGCCGCCTCGGCGCGCTCGACCCGATCGACTATGGCAGCTGGAAGTGGACCAAGCCCGAGGATGTCGGCGCCGAGTACCGCAACGAGACGCGGGTGGCGAACTTCGTCTATGCCACCGTGCTCGCCTACAACAAGGACAGCTTCCCCGACGGCAAGCACCCGAAGGGCTGGGCCGAGTTCTGGGATGCCGACAGGTTCCCTGGCCCGCGCATGCTGGCCGACATGGCGACCAGCGCGCCCGACCTGGAGTTCGCGCTGATCGCCGACGGCGTGCCGCGCGACCAGATCTATCCGCTGGACGTTGACCGTGCCCTGAAGTCGCTCTCCCGCATCCGGCCGCATATCCGCAAGTTCTGGGACACCGGCGCGCTCTCGGCGCAGATGCTCTCCGACAAGGAGGTGGTGCTGGGCTCGATCTGGAACGGCCGCCTGCAGACACTGATCGACAAGGGCGCCCCGCTCGGCTTCGACTGGACCGGCAACATGATCCAGGTGCAGGCGCTCAGCGTCTTCAAGGGCTCGCCCAACAAGGCGAACGCCCAGAAGCTGATCGACTTCATGATGCAGCCCGCTGTGCAGGCCCAGTATTCCAAGGACCTGCAATACGGGCCGACCAACCAGAAGGCCTTCGACATGCTGCCGGCCGACCAGGTGGCGCGCATGCCGGGCAGCCCGGCCTCGAAGCAGGCCGGCTTCATGCGCAACGTCGAGTGGTGGGAATCCAACCGCGACAAGGTCAACCGCGCCTGGTCCCGCTGGATCCTCGGATGAAGGGGAACGGCTTCGCGGGCGTCCGTCTGGACCGGGTGAGCAAGACCTACGGACCGGAGACGGTGGTCAGGGAGATTTCCCTGACCATCCCCCAGGGCGAATTCTTCACGCTGCTCGGCCCTTCCGGCAGCGGCAAGACCACCACCCTCTCGATGATCGCCGGCTTCACGCTGCCCAGCCAGGGCAGCATCCATATCGATGGCCAGGACGCGACGCGGGCGCCGCCGCGTGCACGCGGCCTCGGCATGGTGTTCCAGAACTACGCCATCTTCCCGCATCTGGACGTGTTCGGGAACGTCGCCTTCCCCCTCACCGTGCGGAAGGCGCCGAAGGCCGAGATCGAGCGGCGGGTGGCGGAGGCGCTCGCCATGGTGAAGCTGACCGGCTTCGAGAAGCGCTTCGCCCGCCAGCTCTCCGGCGGCCAGCAGCAGCGGGTGGCGCTGGCGCGCGCCATTGTCGGCCAGCCGCGCGTGGTGCTGATGGACGAGCCGCTCGGCGCGCTGGACAAGAACCTGCGCTACCACATGCAGGTGGAGATCAAGGAGATCTCCCGCCGCCTCGGCATGACCGTGGTCTACGTCACCCACGACCAGGAGGAGGCGCTGACCATGTCCGACCGCATCGCCATCATGGACCGTGGCCGCATCGCGCAGATGGGGCCGCCGCGCGAGGTGTATGAGCGGCCGGAGAGCGCCTTCGTGGCCAAGTTCCTCGGCGAGGCCAACCTGATCCGCGCCCGGCGGCGGGACGGCGCCCTGCGCGGCGCCGGCGATGCGCGCTTCGAGGTCGGCGCCGGGCGGCCGGAACTGGCCGAAGGGCAGGTCTTCGTGCGGCCGGAGAAGGTGAGCCTGCTGCCGGAGGGCGCCGCGCCGGCGGCCAACCAGGTTTCCGGCACCGTGCGGCACACCGCCTTCCTCGGCAACGTGGTGCGCTACGAGGTGGCGCTGCCGGAGGGCGAGGTGATGCTCTGCGATGCCACCAACGCCTCCGGTACCGTGCTGCGCCAGCCTGGCGAGCCGGTGCGGCTGGGCTGGCAGGCGGCCGACGCCCTCCTGCTGGAGGGGTGAGCCCATGCCGCTCCGCCATTTCGCGAAATGGGCGCTGATCGCGCCCGCCCTGGCGCTGCTGCTGCTGCTCTTCATCACGCCGATCGGCTGGTTCATCGGCGAATCCCTCACCGAGCTGGGCAGCGCGAGCGAGGTCTGGCTGGAGGCGAAAGCGGTGCTGGGCTCGCGCGCCATCCTCGGCGCCATCCTCAACACCAACGGCATCGCCCTGACGGTGACGCTGATGGTGCTGGTGATCGGCTATCCGCTCTCCTACGCGCTCTCCCGGGCGCGGGGGCTGGCCTTCTCGCTGGTGCTGATCTGCGTCGTCATCCCCTATTTCACCAGCGTCATCGTCCGCACCTATGCCTGGATGGTGATCCTCGGCCGCAACGGGCTGATCAACCAGGTGCTGCTCGGTCTCGGCCTCGCCAGCGAGCCGGTGGACCTGCTCTACAACCGCACCGGCGTCATCATCGGCATGACCTATGTCCTGCTGCCCTACATGGTGCTGACGCTCTATGCCGCGATGAAGGCGGTGGACCCGCGGCTGCTGCAGGCGGCCGAGGGCATGGGCGCCGGGCCGCTCACGGTCTTCACCAAGGTCTTCCTGCCGCTGACTCTGCATGGCGTGACGGCGGGCGCGCTGATCGTCTTCATCCTGGCGCTCGGCTTCTTCATCACCCCGGCGCTGATGGGTGGCCCGGGTGACGTGATGATGGCCATGTTGATCGAGCGGGAGATCGAGTTGTCGCAGAACTGGCCGGTGGCGGCGCTGATGACCATCGTGCTGCTAGCCATCACCCTGCTGCTCTACGCCGTCTATGCCCGTTTCGCCGACCGCACCGAGGAGGGCTTCGCGCGATGACCGGCTCCATCCTGCGCCTCGCCGCCATCCGCCTGCTCGTCGTGCTGCTCTGCACGGCGATGCTGGCCCCCATCGCCATCGTGGTCATCGCCTCCTTCAGCGGCGACGGCTACCTGAAGTTCCCGCCCGACAGCCTCTCCCTGCGCTGGTATCTCCGCTTCCTCGGCGATCCGCGCTGGCTGTCGGCGCTGTGGAACTCCTTCCTGGTGGCGGCGATGACCTGCCTGCTCGCCACCGCGCTGGGCTTTCTCGCCGCCTATGCGATGGCACGCGGCCATTTCAGCTTCCGGCGCGTCATCACCGCGCTGCTGCTGATGCCGCTGATCGTGCCGCATGTGGTGACGGCCATCGCCATGTACTTCCTCTCCGCGCGCTTCGGGCTGATCGGCTTCCGCCCCTGGATCGCGGTGGCGCACAGCGTGGTGGCCCTGCCGGTCGTGCTGGTCATCCTGCAATCGGCGCTGAAGACGGTGGACCCCAACCTGGAGCGCGCGGCGATGATCTTCGGCTGCTCGCGCATGGGGGTGTTCCGCCGCGTGGTGCTGCCGCTGGCGCTCCCAGGTCTGATCTCGGCGATGCTGTTCTCCTTCCTCACATCCTTCGACGAGCTGGTGATCTCCCTCTTCCTCGCCGGCATCCGCGCGGAGACGCTGCCGGTGCGGATCTGGAACAGCCTGCTGCTGGAGGTGGAGCCGACCATCGCCGCGGTCAGCAGCCTGCTGATCGGCGTCACCTGCCTGGCGCTGATCGCCGAATGGGCGGTGCGCCAGGCGCGCGAGCGGAGCGCCACCGCCGCGCGGTGACGCTCCTTCGCCTCCAGACGGCGGCGGCCTCCGATAAAGAGGGCCTCAGACGGCGGCGGCCTCCGGCCAGGCCGCCGCCCAGGGGCGCGCCGCCTCCAGCATGCCGCCGAGGCGCAGCAGGTCGAGATCCGCACCCCAGCGGCCGACCAACTGCACCGCCGTCGGCAGCCCGTCCGCGCCGAAGCCGGAGGGCACGGTCAGCGCGGGATGCCCGGTCAGGTTGAACGGATAGACATAGCTGCTCCAGCCCTGGCGGGTGATGCCGCAGCGCTCGCCCTCCACCTCCACCTCGTCGTTCGCGGCATCGAAATCGGCCGGCAGGGCGGTGCGGCTGAGGGTCGGCGTCACCAGCAGGTCATAGCGCTCGAACAGTCCCTGGATGGCGCGGAACAGCCGCGTGCGGGCGAACTGCGCCTGACGGAACTCGTGCAGCGAGAAGCCGTCGCCGCGCTGCATGAAGGCGAGCAGCGTGGGGTCCATCCTTTCCTGCCAGTCCGGCAGGTGCTTGGCCATCGCGACGGCGAAGTTGGCCTGGTACATGATGCGGCCGGGGAACTCGATCCAGTCGATCGCCTCCGTCACCGGCTCCACCATGGCGCCCTGCGCCTCCAGCACCGCCAGCATCGCCCGCGTGTTCTCCGCCATGTCCGCGGCAAGGCGGGGGTTGGCGGCGCGCTCGATGAAGCCGATGCGCAGGCCGGAAAGGTCGTTGCCCGCCAGCGCCGGGTTCAGCCGGGGCGCCTGCTGGGCCGCCATGGTCCAGGGATCGCGCTCGGTCGGGCCGGCCATGGCCGCGAACATCACCGCGGCGTCGCCGATGCTGCGCGCCATCGGCCCGGCATAGGTGTAGTTGGCGAAGGCATCCGCCGCCGACTGCCAGGGCACGGTGCCGAGCGTCGGCTTCAGCCCGACAATGCCGCAACAGGCCGCCGGGATGCGCACCGAGCCGGCGCCGTCCGTGCCGAGGGCGATCGGCCCGACACCCGCCGCCACCGCCGCCGCCGCGCCGCCGCTGGAGCCGCCGGAGGTGCGCGAGAGGTCCCAAGGGTTGGGCGTGGTGCCGAAGGCCGGGCCGTCCGTCAGCGCCTTATGGCCGAATTCCGGCATGTGGGTCTTGGCAAAGACGATGGCGCCGGCCGCGCGCAGCCGCTGCACCAGCACGTCGTCCGCCGCCGCCGGCGGCTGCCCGGCGAAGATCGCCGAACCGTGCCCGGTGGTCACGCCACCGACATCCACCTGGTCCTTGATGCTCACGGGTACGCCGTGCAGGGGGCCGAGCGGCCCGCCCCGCATCACCGCCACCTCGGCCTGCCGGGCGCCCTCCAGCGCCGCCTCCTCGGCCAGGGCGGCGAAGGCGTTCAGGCGCGGCTGCGCGGCACGGGCGGCGGAGAGCACGGCCTGCATGTACTCGACGGGGGAAAGCCGGCGGGCGCGGATCAGGCCTGCGGCACGCTGCGCGCTCATCCGCAGCAATTCGGTTTCGGGCATGGAGCCTCCTCGAATCTGCGCCGTCCGGGATTGCGGCGCTTGACGCGGAGAGCAGCCTGATATCGGATATATCATCTTTCAAGTCGCTTCCGGTCAGGATCTCGCCAGAAGGTCACCGGAAAGGGAGGGCAGATTGCCCTTCCAGGGAAACACGCCGGACCAACGGCGCCGGGCCAACCCGGTGGAGCCGCCGCGAGAAGGGGAGAGCAGAGCATGATCCGAGAGGGCTTCAACAGGCGCAGTCTGCTCTCAGGCAGCGCCGCCGTCATGGCCTTGCCGCTGATCGGCCTGCCGCGCCCGGCGCGTGCGGCCGGCGGGCAGGTCACCGCCGTGCTGGAATCCGAGGTCGTCATCCTCGACCCGCACATGACCACGGCGGCGATCACCCGCACCTTCGCCTACCATGTCTTCGACACGCTCTTCTCGACGGATTCGGCAGGCAACATCCATCCGCAGATGGCCTCGGGGCACGAGGTCTCGGAGGACGGGCTGACCTGGACCATCCCGCTGCGCGACGGGCTGCTCTGGCATGACGGCGCGCCCGTCACCGCTGCCGATTGCGCCGCTTCGCTGGCGCGCTGGGCGCCGCGCGACGGGCTCGGGCGGATGATGGTGGCGGCCGGGGCCAGCTTCGCGGCGAAGGACGCGAAGACCATCGCCATCACGCTCAAGGAGCCCTTCCCGCTGATGCTGGACGTGCTGGGCAAGCCGAACGCACCGGTGCCCGTCATGATGCCCGAGCGCATCATCAAGGCCGCCGGCGACCAGCGCATCAAGGAGATCATCGGCTCCGGCCCCTTCCGCTTCCGCCCCGACCTGTGGCGCACCGGCGACAGCATGGTGCTGGAGCGGAACGACAAGTACGTGCCGCGCGACGAGGCGCCGGATTTCCTCTCCGGCGGCAAGCGGGTGAAGATCGAGCAGCTGCTGCTGAAGGTCATGCCCGACGACACCACGGGCGCCAATGCGCTCGCCGCCGGCGAGATCGACTACATGCAGTACCTGCCCTTCGACTTCCTGGCGCTGCTGGAGCGCAACAAGGATGTGAAGCTGATCGGCCTTGGCGGCATTCACATGTTCCAGGGCAACTTCCGGCTGAACCATGCCAGCGGCCCCTTCGCCGATCCGGCGGTGCGGCGCGTGCTGTGGAAGCTGGTGGACCAGAAGGCGATCCTCACCGCCATCGGCATTCCCGAGAAGTTCCGCGTGGATAGCTGCGGCTCCTTCTTCATGTGCGGCACGCCGCTGGAGAGCGAGGCCGGGGCGGGCATGGCGAAGCTCGACATCGAGGGCGCGCGCGCCGAGCTGAAGAAGACGGGCTACAAGGGCGAGCCGGTGGTGATGCTGGAGGTGTCCGGCTCCATTTCGCAGACGGCGGGCCACGTACTGGCCGAGAACCTGAAGGCGGCCGGCTTCACCGTGGACGAGCAGACGATGGATTGGGGCACCGTGCTCGCCCGCCGCGGGAAGAAGGAGGGCTGGAGCATCTATCCCGTCTATTCCAACGGCGTGGACATGGTGTCGCCGCTGAACCACTTCTACATCGCCAACAACTGCGGCGACTATGCCGGCTGGAGCTGCGATGCCCGCATGACGCGGCTGCTGGAGGATTTCGCCAAGGCGCCCGATGCCGCGGCGCGCAAGGGGATCTCGGACAAGATCCAGGAAGTCTCCTACGAGACGGTGCCGAGCGTGATGTGGGGGCAGTTCTCGCGGCCTGCCGGCTACCGCACGCGGCTGAAGAACATGATCGAGTCCAGCTTCCCGATGTTCTGGCAGGTGGAAGCCTGAGACAAAGTCCGGGGGAAGGAATTCCCTCGGACCCCCATCTTTTTTTCTGCGAGCTGGCGTTGCGCGCGACTGCGCCGCCAGCCTGCCCGGACGATCGAACAGAAAAAGATGAGGGGGGTGCGGGGGAGAATTCCTTCTCCCCCGCCCTTCTCCTCCACCAAGGACCCCCGATGCCTCTCGACCGCGCCTCCCTTGACGCCGCGCTGCCCGACCTCGACGGCAGCCTGCCGCTGCCCGGCCTCGCCGGCCCTGCCACCGTCCTGCGCGACGAATGGGGCATTCCGCACATCCGCGCGGCGACGAGCCGGGATGCCTGGATGGCGCTGGGCTTCGTCCATGCGCAGGACCGGCTCTTTCAGATGGATCTGACGCGGCGGCGCGCCATCGGCCGCGCCGCGGAGTGGCTCGGCACCCCGGCGGCGGAGAGCGACATCCTGGTGCGCCGCCTCGGCATGGAGGCCGCCTGCCGGCGGGACTTCGCCGCGCTCAGCGATGCAGCGCGTGAAATGCTGGAGGCCTATACCGCCGGGGTGAACGCCTGGATCGGGAGCGGCCAGCCGAAGCCCGTCGAATACACGCTGCTGGAGGATGCGCCGGAAGCGTGGGAACCCTGGCACAGCATCGCGGTGATGCGCCGGCTCGGGCTGTTGATGGGCTCGGTGTGGTTCAAGCTCTGGCGTGCCGCCGCCCTGCCCGTGGTTGGAGCGAAGGGTGCGGCCAAGCTGCGCTACGACGATGGCGGCACCGACCTGCTCTGCATCCCGCCTGGTGCGGAGGCGGAGCGCATGCAGGCCGACCTGGCGGCGCTGGCACCGGCCATCCGCGCGCTGCTGGAAAGCATGGGCAAGGACTCCGGCGGCGACGAGGTGGGCGGCGGCAGCAACAACTGGGCCGTCGGCCCGTCTCGCAGCGCGACTGGGCGGCCGGTGCTGGCGGGCGATCCGCACCGCGTCTTCGAGATCCCGAACATGTACGCGCAGCACCATCTGGCCTGCGACGCCTTCGACATGATCGGCCTCACCGTGCCGGGCGTGCCGGGCTTTCCGCATTTCGCGCATAATGGCCGTGTCGCCTACTGCGTCACCCATGCCTTCATGGACATCCACGACCTGTTCGTGGAGCGCTTCGACGCCGATGCCACCCATACCGAAGCGCCTGGCGGCCCGGCGCCGGTCGCGCGGCGGCGTGACAGCGTCCGCATCCGCGGGGGCGAGACGCGCGAGTTCGAGATCATCGAGACCCGGCATGGCCCGGTGATCGCCGGCGATCCGGCGAAGGGCAGCGCGATCGCGCTGCGCTCCGTGCAGTTCGCCGAGACCGACCTCTCCTTCGACTGCCTCCCGCGCATGACCGGCGCCACCACCGTGGAGTCGCTCTACGAGGCGACGCGCGGCTGGGGGCTGATCGACCACAACCTGGTGGCGGGCGACACGGAGGGGCATATCGGCCACCTCGTGCGCGCCCGCCTGCCGCGCCGGCCGCGCGAGAATGGCTGGCTGCCGGTGCCGGGCTGGGTGGCCGCGCATGATTGGCAGGGCTGGATCGCGCATGAGGACATGCCGCGCAGCCTCGATCCTGAGGGTGGCATCATCGTCACCGCCAACAACCGCGTCGTCGCCGATGACGCGCATCCCGACTATCTCTGCACCGACTGCCACCCGCCCTACCGCGCCCACCGCATCGCCGCGCGGCTGGCGGAGGGCGGCGCCTTCGCACCGGAGGACGCGGCGGGCATCCATGCCGACACGCTGTCGCCGAATGCGCTGCTGCTGCGCGAGCGGCTGGCCGCCCTCCCCGCTCCCGCCGAAGCCGCCGCGGCCGCACTGCGCGCGCGCCTGCTCGCCTGGGACGGCCGCATGGAGGCCGAGGCCGAGGCGCCGGCAGCCTATATCGCCCTGCGCCGGGCGCTGACTGCGATTCTGGCCGAGCGCAGTGGCCTCGCCGCCGCGGGGGCAAACCCACTGGCGCAGGTCTCGCCCGGCATCGCGCCGCAGAACCAGCTCTGGTGGACCTTGCCCGAGTTGCTGCGCCGCAACGATGCCAGCCTGCTCGGCGGCTGGAGCTGGGAGCAGGCGCTGCAGGCCGCCCTCGTCCGCGCCGCCGCCACGCCGACCGGCGAAAGCTGGGGCGCCGTGCACCAGCCGCGCTTCACGCATGCGCTCTCGCCGCTCTTCCCCGAGGCGGCGGCGCTGCTCGATCCGCCCGCCCGCCGGGTCGGCGGCGATGGCGACACGGTGCTGGCCAATGGCCTGCTCTGCGCCAGCGGCCCCACCGCCACCTATGGTGCGCTGGCCCGCTATGTCTTCGATGTCGGCAATTGGGAAGCCTGCCAGTGGGTGGTGTTCCACGGCGTCTCCGGTCAGCCCGGCAGCCCCCACTATGCGGATCAGAACGAACCCTGGTCGGCCACCCGGATGGTGCCCATGCGCTACGGCTGGAAGGGCGTCGAGGCGGCGGCACGGCATCGGCAGGAGCTGTCGCCAGGAGCCTGAAAGGTCGGGGGATGAATTCCCCCGAACCCCCTTCTTCTTTTTATCCGTTCAGCAGCCCCGGAAGCATGCGCGGGGGCGCCCTGCTCTCCCGCAGCGAGCGGCAAGCGACCGCTTGCAGTCCAGATGATATATCAAATAGTCTGCTCTTGAACCAAGCCGCCGAGGAGGCAGGGTGCGGAAGCTCGACGCGGACCGGAGTGCCGGCAGCATCGCCATCGAAGGGCTGATCAAGCGCTTCGGCATGGTTCATGCCGTCGATGGCGTTTCGCTCGACATCCGCGCCGGGGAGTTCCTGGCCCTGCTCGGCCCCTCCGGCTCCGGCAAGACGACCATCCTGATGTCCATCGCCGGCTTCGAGTATCCCGACGAAGGGCGCATCCTGCTCGGTGGCGAGGACATCACCTGGCTGCCGCCGAACCGCCGCAACCTCGGCATGGTGTTCCAGCGCTACACGCTGTTCCCGCATATGAGCGTGCTGGAGAACATCGCCTTCCCGCTGAAGATGCGCGGCGTCGGCCGGGCCGAGCGGGAGGAGCGGGCGCGCGCCGCGCTGCGCACGGTGCGGCTGGACCAGATGGGCGAGCGCAGCCCGGCCCAGCTTTCCGGCGGGCAGCAGCAGCGCGTGGCGATCGCGCGCGCCATCGTCTATCGCCCGCGCGTGCTGCTGATGGACGAGCCGCTCTCCGCGCTGGACAAGAACCTGCGCGAGGAGATGCAGATCGAGATCAAGCATCTCCAGCGCGAGATCGGCGTCACCGTCGTCTTCGTCACGCATGACCAGACCGAGGCGCTGACCATGGCCGACCGCGTGGCGGTGCTGGACCATGGCCGGCTGCAGCAGCTCGGCGCGCCACGCGATTTGTACGAGGCACCCCAGACCGAGTTCGTCGCCGGCTTCATCGGCGAGACCAATTTCTGGCCGGGTATCGCCGCCTCGGCGGCGGGGGCTGGCGAGGCGGTGGGGGTGCGGCTGGAGGGCGGTGGGGTCATGCCGGCCGTCGCGGCCTCCCAGCTGGCGGAAGGCGGCCGGGTTCGGCTCGCCCTGCGGCCGGAACGTCTGCGCATCCTCCCTGAGGGTGAGGGCGTCCCGGCCCGCGTCACCGAGGCCATCTATGCCGGCAACGCGACGACGCTGATGCTGGAAGCGGCCGGCGGCCAGGTGCTGCGCCTGCGCATCCCCGCAGGCGCCGGGCTGCCGGAGGCCAGCGCCGGGGAAACCGTCACGCTGGGCTGGCAGGCCGCCGATGCGCGCGCCTTCGCGGTGGCGCCATGAGCCGCCGGCCCTCTCGCTTCCTGCTGGGCGGGCGCCGCTTCAGCCCCGCCGCGAGCCTGGCCCTGGCGGCGCCCTTCCTGCTGCTGCTCCTGGTGGTCTTCATCCTGCCGCTGGCGACGCTGCTGCACGAAAGCCTCTTCGTGCCGGCGCCGACCCTCGACAACTATGCGCATGCGCTGGAGGAGCCGGTCTATCTGCGGGTGATGCTGCGCACGCTGCGCATCGCCTTCCTCGTCACGCTGCTGGCGCTCGTGCTGGCCTGGCCGCTGGCCTGGGTGATGTCGCGCAGCCGCGGGATCGGCCTGGCGCTGCTCGGCGCGGCGGTGCTGCTGCCGCTCTGGACCTCGGTGCTGGTGCGCACCTATGCCTGGATGGTGCTGCTGCAGCGCAACGGCGTGGTCAACCAGATCCTGGCGCGGCTCGGGATGGTCGATCAGCCGGTGCGCCTGCTCTACACCGAGGGCGCGGTGGTGCTGGCCATGGCGCATGTGCTGCTGCCCTTCATGGTTCTGCCGATCTACTCGGCGCTGAAGGGCATCCCGGAGGATTACCCGCGCGCGGCGCAGATGCTCGGCGCCTCGCCCTGGGCGACCTTCCGGGAGGTGATCTGGCCGCTCTGCCTGCCCGGCGTCACCTCGGGCTGCCTGATGGTCTTCCTGCTGGCGCTGGGCTTCTTCGTCACGCCCGCGCTGATCGGCGGGCCGCAGCAGATGATGATCGCGACGCTCGTCTCGCAGCAGGTGCGGGAGCTGCTGAACTGGCCCTTCGCCGGTGCGCTGGTCGGCATCCTGCTGGCCTTCGTGCTGGTGCTGGTGCTGCTGTTCCGCCGCGCGGTGCGGCTGGACCGCTTCGTGGGGCAGGCATGAAGGGCGCTGCCCCCAACCGCGCCGGGCGGATGGCTGTGAATGCCGCGGCCTATGCCGTGACGGTCTTCCTGCTGCTGCCGACGCTCATCATCATCCCGATGTCGGTCGGGCCGGAGCGCTTTCTGCGCTTCCCGCCGGCCGGCTTCTCGCTGCGCTGGTACGCCGAATACTTCCAGGACGCCGACTGGGTGGCGGCCACGCTGTTCAGCCTGGAGGTGGCGCTGCTCACCGCGCTCTGCGCCACCGTCATCGGCACCCTGCTGGCCCTGGCGCTGGTGCGCGGGCGGCTGCCGGGGCGTGGGTTGGTGGAGCTGCTGGTGGTCGGGCCGGTCATCGTGCCGCATGTGGCGCTGGCGGTGGCCATGTTCCTGGTCTTCGAGCGGCTGCGGCTGACCGGCACGCTGCTGGGCTTCACCATGGCGCATACGGTGCTGGCACTGCCCTTCGTGGTCTTCACCGTGCTGGCGGCGCTTTACCGCTTCGACGCGGAGCTTGAGCGGGCGGCGCTCTCCTGCGGGGCCGGGCGGTTCGCCACCTTCCGCCATGTCACGCTGCCGCTGATCGCGCCCGGCGTGGTCTCGGCGGCGCTCTTCGCCTTCATCATCTCCTTCGACGAGCCGGTGGTCTCCTTCTTCATCTCGGCGCTGGACCGGAAGTCGCTGCCGCGCAAGATGTTCGAGGACATCGACTACAACATCTCTCCCACCCTGGCCGCCGTCGCCACCATGCTGACGGCGCTGACGGTGCTTGCCCTGCTGCTGGGCTTCGTGCTGAAGCGCGCCGCGGAGCGGCGTGCCGCGGCAAGGAGTGGCTGAGAGTATGGCGGAAGCAGCGCAGGTCATCGATTTCGTGGCGCCGGTGGGGCGGGAGAACCTCGCCGGCCGGGTTTATGAGGAGCTGCGCACGGCCTTGTTCGAGGGGCGGATGCGCCCGGGACAGCGGCTGAAGATCCGCGATCTTGCGGCGGCGATGAAGGTTTCCGAGACGCCGGTGCGGGAGGCGGTGGTGCAGCTCGCGCGGGAGCGGGCGCTGCGGCTGGAGGCGGCGCGTTCGATCACCGTGGCCGGGCTGACCCTGGACCAGTACCTGGAGCTTCGCACCATCCGGCTGGAGCTTGAGGGGCTGGCGGCGGAGGCGGCGGCGCTGCGCATCGACGAGGCCGGCATCGCGGCGCTGGAGGAGGCGCACGCGGCCCTGACCGCCGCCGAGGAGGCCGGCGAGGCGGTGGCGGCCAACCGCGCCAACTGGGCCTTCCACCACGGGCTTTATCGCGCGGCGGCGATGCCGGAGCTGCTGGCGATCATCGAGAGCATCTGGCTGCGCAACGGGCCAATGCATGCCTTCCTCTACCCCGATGCACGCCCGACCTATCCGGGCCGGCACCGGCACCTCGACATCATCGAGGGCCTGCGGGCGCACGACCCGCTGGCGACGCGGGCGGCGCTTTGCGCCGACCTGACCGAGGGTGGCGCCAACCTCGTGGCGCTGCTGGGCCGGATGGAGGGCGCATGACCATGCGGCGCTGCCCTCGCCCCGGCCGAACCGACAGAAGAAAGAAGGGGGCCTGGGGGAATTCATTCCCCCGGCCTTCCGCAAGCAGGGAAGCTGGGCAATGGAACTCTACCGCAGAGGACTTCTCGCCGCTTCGGCGCTGACGGCGCTCGGCGCGCCGCGGCTGGCGCGGGCGCAGGGCAAGGGCGAGGTCATCATCGCCGCGACGGGCGGCCTGATGGAACGCAGCCTGCAGGAGCATTTCTACAAGCGCTTCGAGCAGGAGACCGGCATCCGCGTCCGCTCGATCCCCATCGAGCTGCCGGACCAGTGGGCCCGTGCGCAGGCAGGCGCGCGCAGCGGCAACGTCCCCTTCGACATCGTGACGGCGACACCGCCGGACCTGATCCAGCACGCCGAGATCCTGCAGACCATCGACTGCCAGGGCATGCCGGGCATTGTCGCCCATGCGCTGCCGAATGCCTGCTTCGAGAAGGGCATCATCCGCACCGCCGGCGGCATGGCGATGGTCTGGAGCAAGAAGGCCTTCCCGCAGGGCGGCCTGACCTCCTGGGCGGATTTCTTCGACGTGCAGAAGTTCTCCGGCCCCCGCTCCCTGCCCGATACCGGGGACCGCGAGTGGTGGGTGCCGCTGGCGGCGCTGATGGCGGATGGCGTGCCGCGCGACAAGCTCTTCCCGATGGACATCGACCGCGCCTACCGCAAGCTGAACGGCATCAAGCCGCATGTCGGGGCGTGGTGGAAGAGCGGCGACAACTCCATGCAGATCATGCGCGGCGGCGATGCCGTGATGACCATGGCCTATTCCAGCCGCGCCGTGCCGCTGGCCAAGAGCGGCGAGTTCGACTTCACCTGGAACCAGGCGATCCGCGACGTCGGCAACTGGGCGGTGCTGAAGGGCGGCCCGAACACGCAGAACGCGCTCAAGTTCCTCGACTTCTTCGTGCAGGACCCGAAGGAGCACCTGGCCTTCAGCGAGAAGGTCAGCTTCGACTCCAACAACCGCGAGGCGCCCGCGCTGGTGCCGGAGGCCGAGCGGCGCTTCCGCCCCTCCTGGCCGGAGAACTGGGAGAAGCTGGTGATCGCCGACTATGACTGGATTGCCCAGAACCGCCCGGCGCTGCGCGAGCGCTGGGTGACCTGGCTGACGGCCTGACGCACCGATGCTGGTCAACGACCCCGAGGCGGCGCACTGGCCGGTGGACCCGTCGCGGCTCGACCTGGTGGAGGAGTTCCGCCGGAAGCCGCGCGGGCCGCACAGCGACGCGCTGCAAAAGCTGCTGCACCGGATGCGCTGGTCGGGCGTCGGCCGGCGCCACGTGCTGATCGTGCTGGAACCGAACCGCCGCTGGATGCTCGGGCGCCTGCCCGGGCGCCGCGGCGCGCCGATCGAGACCTTTCCCAACCGCGTCTTCACCGATCTCGCCGCCGCCGAATGGGCGGTCTTCGTCCTGCGCTGGGAGGCGCTGACGGGGCAGAAGCTGGAGGATGGAAGCTCCGCCGCATGACCGATACCACCGCTGTCCTCGGCTATGCCTGGCCGCTGGTCGTCTCGCCGGGCGAGGAGGTCGCCTTCCATCTTTCCAGCGCCAGCCTCGCGGAGGCCGAGGCAACGCTGTTGCGCGTGCGCTGCGGCGACCCCGATCCGGACGGGCCGGGCCTGCGCTTCACCACCCCCGGAACGCCGGTGGACGGACGCGTGGCGCTGCGCCACCAGCCCTTGCATCCCGGCTCCTGCGCCATCGTGCCCGACGTGCCGGCGCTGCGACGGGCGGGCTCGCTTTCCGCCGGCTGCTTCCTCTGGCCGACGGCGCCGCTGGCCGGGCCACAGACCATCCTCTCCCGCTGGCGCGAGGACCGGCGGGAGGGCTGGCGCCTCGGCCTCGATGCCGAGGGGCGGCTGGAGTTCGAGGTCGGCGCGCAAGGCCGGTCCTGGCGCGTGACGGCGCCCCAGCCGCTGCTGGAACGGGAATGGGTCTTCGTGGCCGGCGTGCTGGATGCCGAGGCCGGCGAGATCCGCATCGTTCAGCAGAGCCTCGATCCGCAGGCCGGGCGCGACCGCAGCGGCGACGCCACCGCCGCCGGGCCGAGATCCGTCTCCTGGCCGGAGGCAACCGCCCTCGTCATCGCCGCCCAGGCGCGCGAGGGGGGCGATGCGCCGCTGACCGCCGCGCATCTCGACGGCAAGATCGACCGGCCGCGCCTCTATGCCGGCGCGCTGGATGCCGCCGCGCTGCGCGCCCTTTGCGAGAGCCTCGCGCCGCCGCCGGGCGACCCGGACCTGCTCGCCGCCTGGGACTTCTCGCGCGACATCCCGACCGGCCGCGTGCGTGACCTTTCCGCCAACCGGCTGGACGGCACGCTGCGCCATTTGCCCATGCGCGGCATGACCGGCGCCAACTGGGACGGCAGCACGGTGCAGTGGAGCGAGGCGCCGCATCTCTACGGCGCCATCCACTTCCACAGCGACGACATGCACGACGCCGGCTGGTCGCCGGACCTGCGCCTCACCATCCCGGAGGACTGGCGCAGCGGCTTCTACGCCCTGCGCCTGCGCGCGCGGCAGGGTTCGGATGATCCGGTGGAAAGCTTCGTCGCCTTCTTCGTCCGCGCGCCGCTCGGCAAGCCCCGCTCGCGGCTGGCGCTGGTGGCCAGCACCGCCACCTTCCTCGCCTATGCCAATAGCGCGCTGCGGCTGGACCAGGTGCATGCCGAGGCCATGCTGGAAGGGCTGCTCACCCTCTCGCGCGACGACGTGTATCTGCAGGAGCATCGCGAGCTGGGCATGTCCACCTACGACACGCACAGCGACGGCAGCGGCTGGTGCTATTCCAGCGCCAAGCGGCCGATCCTGAACATGCGGCCGCGCGGTGCCACCTTCAACTACGGCAACGACACCCACATCATCGACTGGCTGGAGCAGATCGGCCAGGACTACGACATCATCGCCGACGACGACATCGACCGGCACGGCGCGCAGCTTCTCGCCGGCTATGACTGCGTCATCACCGGCTCGCACCCCGAGTATTTCAGCCGCGCCATGCTCGACGCCTTCGATGCCTATCAGCGCGGCGGCGGGCGGCACATCTATCTCGGCGGCAACGGCTTCTACTGGCGCATCGGCTGGCACCCGACCCAGCCGCACACCATGGAGATCCGCCGCGGCATGAACGGGCTGCGAACCTGGGAGGGCGAGGCGGGCGAGAACGCCCTCTCCTTCACCGGCGAGCCCTCCGGTCTCTGGCGCAGCAACGGGCGGCCGCCGCAGCGGCTGGTCGGCGTCGGCTTCGATGCGCAAGTCTTCACCCGCTCCTATCCCTATCGCTGGCGGGAGGAGGCGCATGACCCGCGCATCCGCTGGCTGGTGGAAGGGATCGACCTGGAGAAGCCGCTCGGCGATGCCGGGCTGCGTGGCGGCGGCGCGGCGGGGCTGGAGGTGGACCGCGTGGACCACACCCTCGGCTCGCCCCCTCACCTGCTCTGGATCGCCACCGCCGACCAGCTCGATTATGGCGGTGTGCCGACGCTGGAAGAGCTGCGCACCCTGCATCGCGGTGCCATGGGCGACCAGAACGCGCGCGTCCGCGCGGACGTCGCCTTCTTCCCGACCGCCAAGGGAGGCGCGGTCTTCTGCACCGGCTCCATCGCCTGGGCCTGCGCCCTCTCCTGCAACAACTACGACAACAGCGTCAGCCGCCTGACCGGGAACGTGCTGCGGCGCTTCCTCGATCCCCGGCCCTTCGAAGGCTTCGACTGACGGCCAGGGAGGGCGCCGCCCTCCCTGGAGCCACCCGCCATAACGCGCCAAGCACCAAGAATCGAGAAACGGGCCATGCAACGGACCCCCATTCGCACCGAGACACCCTGGTTCCGCCTCGAATCCGACGAGAACGACTGGGCCGCCGAAAATCCCGCCGACCTCGCGCGCTGGATGGAGCAGCTCCTGCTGATCCGCCGCTTCGAGGAGAAGATCCTCGACCTGCACGGCCAGGGGCTGATCCACGGTCCGGCGCACGCCTCCATCGGGCAGGAGGCG
This sequence comes from Roseomonas sp., assembly GCA_035556695.1. GTDB lineage: Bacteria > Pseudomonadota > Alphaproteobacteria > Acetobacterales > Acetobacteraceae > Pseudoroseomonas. The sequence continues at coordinate 151,231 of DATMFR010000009.1, read as the reverse complement.
GGGGCGGTCGGCGCCATGTCCGTGCTCGGCACGCAGGACAAGATCAACGGCACCCATCGTGCCCATCACCAGATCCTCGCCAAGCTGCTGAACAGCGCCCTGCCTGAGCGCTACGACCCCCGACAGGACGCACCGCTGGAGGAGGCCGGCACCCTGGTCCGCCGCGCCATGGCGGAGATCATGGGGCTGGAGGAAGGCTTCTGCGCCGGGCGCGGCGGCTCCATGCACATGCGCTGGGCCCCGGCCGGCATCGTCGGCACCAGCGCCATCATTGGCGCCAACCTGCCGCACGCGGTGGGCTACGGTCTGGCCGACAAGGTGTTGGGGCGCGACAACGTCTCCGTCGCCTTCTTCGGGGACGGCACGCTGATGGCCGGGCAGTCGCTGGAGGCCATCAACCTCGCCGCCCTCTACCGGCTGCCCGTCATCTTCTTCCTGGAGAACAATTTCTACGCCGTCTCCACCCATGTCCGCGAGCAGACGCGGGAGACGCGGCTGACCTCGCGCGGCGCCATGTTCGGCGTGCCCAGCGTCGAATGCGACGGCATGGACCTGCTCGCCGTGCGCAAAGCGATGCACTGGGCGGTGGAGACCATCCGCGAGGGCGGCGGACCCGTCTTCGTCGAGGCGGTCTGCTACCGTTTCCTGCACCAGAGCGGGCCGCTGCTCGGCAGCCAGTTCGGCTATCGCGACAAGGCCGAGGAGGAGGCCTGGCGCGCGCGCGACCCGCTGGCCACCATGCCGGCGAAGCTCAAGGCCCTGGGCGTGCTGGACGAGGCCGGGCTCGCCGCGCTGGATGAACGCGCCCGCGCGATGGTCGAGGCGGCGGCCTCCGCCCTCACCGAGGTGCCGCGCGATTCCAATAGCCTGCAGGTGCGCGGCGGCGCCTATCCCGAGGCCGCGCGGGTGGATGAGGGCATCCGCGGCGACCTCTCCGAACTGTCCGGCGAGCGCTTCCTGGAGGCCGAGCAGGTGCCGCCCGAGGCGCGCAGCGAACAGAAGTACATCGACGCCGTGGCCGCCGTGCTGCTGCGGAACATGGAGCGCGACCCGCGCATCGTGCTGATCGGCGAGGACGTGCACCGGCTGCGCGGCGGCGTCTCTGGCTCCTCGCGCGGCGTGATGGAACGCTTTCCCGAGCGCGTCTTCGCCACGCCGATCTGCGAGAATGGCTTCACCGGTATGGCACTCGGCGCCTCGCTCTGCGGGCTGCGGCCGGTGGTGGACATCATGTTCGGCGACTTCTGCATCGTCGCCGCAGACCAGATGTTCAACGGCATCGGCAAGTTCGCGCATATGTTCGGCGGCGGCTTCGGCGTGCCGGTGGTCGTGCGCGCGCGCGTCTCGCCGCAGACGGGCTATGGCTCGCAGCATTCGATGGACCCCTCGGCGCTCTTCGCGCTTTATCCGGGCTGGCGCATCGTCGCGCCCTCCACGCCGCATGACTATGTCGGGCTGATGAACGCGGCGCTGCGCTGCGACGACCCGGTGCTGGTCATCGAGCACCAGGACCTGTTCCAGACCACCGGCCCCCTCCCGCGCGACGACCTCGACTTCTGCCTGCCGCTCGGCCGCGCCCGCATCGCCCGCCCTGGCCGCGCCTGCACGGTGCTGACCTATGGCGCCATGGTGCAGCCCTCCATCGGCGCTGCCGAGACCGCCGGGGTGGATGCCGAGGTGGTGGACCTGCGCAGCCTCGACCCGACCGGCCTGGACTGGGAGACCGTCACGGCCAGCATCCGCCGCACCAACCGCGTGCTGATCGCCGAGCAGACGGCGCGCGGCACCAGCCATGGGGCGCGGCTGGCGCAGGAGATCCAGGAGCGCTGCTTCGACTGGCTGGATGCCGAGATCCTGCGTGTCTCCGGCGGCGAGGCGGCGCCGGTGGTCTCCCGCCCGCTCAACATGGCGGCGCTGGGCAATGCGGCGAAGGTGGAGGCGGCGTTGCGCCGGCTCGCTGCCTAAGAGCCCGTTCGAGAATGGCGGCGGGTCGGCCCGGCGGGCCTTTTCCGCGCCGGGGGCGTCAGGCCCTTGCCCCGATGCCCCGCATCGGGGCGGCGGACCTTCCTGCCCGGCACGAAGAATCCCTCGCCAGCCCTCCGCCGCCCCCTTCTCAGACGGGCTCTCGGGAAAGGGGGCATGGATCGGCAGATCGAAATATGATATATCATGAGTCGCCATGCCGCAGGACAGCCTGATGACCCAGCTCCCTCCCCTCGCGAACCACTCCCTGGATGCCGAGCTGCGCCAACGCGCACGGCAGGTCATCCCTGGCGGGCTATGGGGCCACCTGAACGCCGCCCGGCTGCCGGAGGGCTACCCGCAGTACTTCGCCTCCGCCGAGGGCTGCCGCCTGCGCGACGTGGACGGACGCGAGTTCATCGACTTCATGTGTTCCTGGGGACCGGTGGTGCTCGGCCACCATCACCCCGCCGTGGAGTCCGCGACACGGGAGCAGGCAGCGCGGGGCGACTGCATGAACGGCCCCGCCCCCGTGCTGGTGGAGCTGGCGGAGCTGCTGGTCGGCATGATCCCGCATGCCGACTGGTGCCAGCTCTCCAAGAACGGCACCGACGCCACCACCACCTGCGTCACCGTCGCGCGGGCCGCCACCGGCCGGCGCAAGGTGCTGGTGGCGCGCGGCAGCTATCACGGTGCCGTGCCATGGTGCTCGCCCTCCGTGGCCGGCGTCACCGCGGAGGACCGGGCGCACCTGCTCACCTTCGAGTATAACGACCGCGCCAGCCTCGACGCCGCCGTGGCCGAGGCGGCCGGCGACCTTGCGGCGGTGATCGTCACGCCCTTCCGGCACGATTTCGGTCACGAGCAGGAACTGGCCACGCCCGCCTTCGCGCAACACCTGCGCGAGGTCTGCGACACCACGGGCGCGGCGCTGATCCTGGATGACGTGCGCGCCGGCTTCCGCCTGCATCTCGGCGGCTCCTGGGAGACGCTGGGCGTGCGGCCGGACCTCGCCGCCTACAGCAAGGCGATCGCCAATGGCCATGCGCTCGCCGCCATCACCGGGCGCGAGCGCTTCCGGGAAGCGGCCACGCAGGTCTATTCGACCGGCTCCTTCTGGTGTGGCGCCGTGCCGATGGCCGCCGCCCTTGCCACCTTGCGCGAGTTGCAGCGCATCGACGGCCCGGCACGGATGCAGGCGATGGGCGAACGGCTGCGCGCGGGATTGGAGCATCTGGCGGGCCGGCATGGGCTCGCGATCCGGCAGACAGGCCCGGCGCAGATGCCGTTGATGACCTTCGCCGATGATGCGGAGTGGCGGAAAGGCGATGCCTTCTGTGCCGAGGCGCTGCGGCACGGCGCCTATTTCCATCCGCGGCACAACATGTTCCTCTCCTGCGCACACCAGGAGGCGGATATCGATCGCGCGCTGGAAGCCGCGGATGCAGGCTTCCGGGCGGTGCGCAAGCTGGCCTGAGGCGGCAAGGACCGGCAGATGGCACGGAGCCATGCTCCGTGCCGGCATGACAGCCGCGATCTCCGGATGATGGTCACGGGATCATCATGAAGGAAGCGCGGGACTGACATGCTGGTTTCGGATTCGGAACCTTCCTTCTCGCTCCAGACTTCTTGCGAAGCGGCAACATGGAGAGAGGAGATCTTCAGGACCGCGAAGCCCCTTCGCCAGATTTGTGCCTGTCGTCCCGTTACCGCGAATTGGAAGATGCGCTCGCGCCGAGGTGAAGTCGGTTCACTTCGCACCGCTGCATCAAGCGATTCGCGCGTGATGTCGGTTTTTTCATGAAAAAGCATTTGTCGGAAACACGGGCTCCTGCTGCTTTGCGGCCCAGCCTGCCCGGCGATCCTGTCGCCTGTCCGCCTCCGCCCTCCGATCTTCCGGGGGCGCGCTTCGTGACACTTCTCCGGACCGGTCTTGCATTTTCAAGCAAGGGACGGTCATGCCACTTACGACACGCCGCCGGTTGCTCGCTGCAACCGCGCTGGTCGCCTTCTCATCCCAGGCGGTCGCGCGCAGCGTCACCGGACGCCTGCCCTGGTCGCCCAACGAGGCCTATCCACCCGATGTGGTGCGGCCGGGCGGCTGGCTCTTCCTGCGGCCGGAGGAGGCAGCGACGCTGGATGCGATCGTCAGCCGCCTGATTCCGGCGGATGATCTCAGCCCGAGCGGCAAGGATGTCGGCTGCACCGTCTTCATCGACCGCCAGCTCGCCGGGCCTTATGGCACCTATGAGTGGCTCTACATGCAGCCGCCCTTCGCGGACAAGCCGCTGCCGCAGCAGGGCATCCAGTCGCCGCTGGTGCCGCAGCAGCAGTATCGCAAGGGCCTGGCGGCGCTCGCCGCCTATTGCCGCGACACCTTCGGCGGCAAGACCTTCGAGCAGCTCTCTGCCGAGGACCAGGACAAGCTCCTGCAGGGCATGGAGAAGGGCGAGGTGCATCTGCCCGGCCTGACGGCGCCGCAGCTCACCACCACCATGTTCTTCAATCAGGTCCTCGACAACACCATCGAGGGCTTCTTCGCCGACCCGATCTATGGCGGCAACAAGGACATGGCCGGCTGGAAGATGATCGGCTTCCCAGGCACCCGCTACGACTACCGCGACGTCATCGCCAATCCCGGCAAGCCCTACACCAAGCCGCCCGTTTCAATCATCGGCCGGCCCGAATGGAACGGAAAGCCCGCATGAGCCGCCTGCCCAAGAAGGATGTCGTGATCGTCGGGCTGGGCTGGACCGGCTCGATCATGGCGCATGAGCTGGCGATGGCGGGGCTGGACGTCGTGGCCATCGAGCGTGGCCCCTGGCGTGACACCGCCGCCGACTACAATATCGGCACCGCGCCGGACGAGCTGCGCTACGCCGTGCGGCAGGACATCTTCCTGCGCCCCGCGCAGGACACGCAGACCGCGCGCAACACCACCGACCAGGTGGCGCTGCCGATCCGCAAATACGGCTCCTACCTGCCGGGCAACGGCGTCGGCGGTGCCGGCGTGCACTGGAACGGCCATACCTGGCGCTTCTTCCCGAGCGAGTTCAAGCTGCGCTCGCACTACACCGAGCGCTACGGCGCCGGCATCATCCCCGAGAACTGCACCGTGCAGGACTGGCCCGTCACCTATGACGAGCTGGAGCCGCATTACGACTTCTTCGAGAAGGTCAACGGCACCTCGGGCAAGGCGGGCAACCTGAAGGGGGCCATCCAGCCCGGCGGCAACCCCTTCGAGGGCTGGCGCTCCGACGAGTATCCGACCAAGCCGCTCTCGCCCAACCTGGCGCAGACCATGTTCCAGAAGGCGGCGACGGATCTGGGCATGCACCCCTTCCCGCTGCCTTCCGGCAACATCTCGGAAGCCTATACCAACCCCTATGGCGTCCGCATGGCGCCCTGCACCTATTGTGGCTTCTGCGAGTGGTTCGGCTGCGCCAATTACTCGAAGGCCAGCCCGCTGACCTGCGTCATGCCGGCGCTGATCCGGCAGCGGAATTTCGAGGCCCGCACGCTCTGCGAGGTGACGAAGGTCAACACCACGCCCGACGGCAAGATGGCGACCGGCGTCACCTATGTGGACGCCGACGGGCGGGAGTGGGAGCAGCCCGCCGACCTCGTGCTGCTCTGCGCCTATGCGCTGTTCAACGTGCGCCTGCTGATGCTCTCCAAGATCGGCACGCAGTATGACCCGGTCAGCAATACCGGCACGCTCGGCCGCAACTACGCCTATCAGACCAATGCGGGCTCGGTCGGCTATTTCAGCAAGGACACGAACTTCAACTCCTTCGCCGGCGCCGGCTCGCTCGGCATGATGGCCGACGACTACAACGGCGACAATTTCGACCATACCGGCCTCGGCTTCATCGGCGGTGCCAACATCAACTGCACCACCACCAATGCCCGGCCGATCCGCACCCACCAGACCCCGCCCGGCACGCCGAAATGGGGTTCGGCCTGGAAGCGCGGCATCGTGGACGCCCAGAACCACTACCAGTCGGTCGGCACGCAGGGCAGTTCGATGGCCTATCGCGACGTCTACCTGGACCTCGACCCGACCTATACCGACCGTCTCGGCCGCCCGCTGATGCGCATGACCTTCGACTTCAAGGAGAATGACCTCAAGATGTCGCGCCACGTCGTGGACAAGACGGCGGAGATCGCGCGCGCCATGGGGGCCGAGAGGGTCACCACCAGCTACAAGAAGGGGCCGTGGAGCGTCGTGCCCTACCAGACCACGCACAATACGGGCGGCGCAGTGATGAGCAGCACGCCGCAGGATGGCGTGGTCAACCGCTACACGCAGCACTGGGACGTGCCGAACCTGTTCGTCGCGGGCGCCTGCCTCTTCCCGCAGAATGCCGGCTACAACCCGACCGGCACCGTCGGCGCGCTGACCTACTGGGCGCTGGACGCGATCAAGAACAAGTACCTCAAGAACCCAGGCCAGGCGCTGGTGCAGGCATGATGCGCGGCACGATCCTCGCGGCGACGCTGCTCGCCGCCACGGCCCTCGCCACCGCCGCCCGGGCTGACTCGGACAACTTCACCGAGGTGCAGCGCGGCCGGTACCTCGCCACCACCGGCGACTGCATGGGCTGCCATATCGGCCCCGATGGCCAGTCGATGGCGGGCGGCAACATGCTGGAGACGCCCTTCGGCAAGATCAGCGTGCCCAACATCACCCCGGACAACGCGACGGGCATCGGCACCTGGTCCGCGCAGGACTTCTACCAGGCGATGCACGAGGGCAAGCGGCCGGACGGGACGCATCTCTACCCCGCCTTTCCCTATACCTCCTTCACCAAGATGTCGCGCGCCGATACGGATGCGATCTACGCCTATCTGCGCGTGCAGGAGGCGGTGACGAACAAGGTCGACCGCGACACCCTGCCCTTCCCTTTCAACATCCGCCTCGCGATGTGGGCCTGGAACCGGCTGAACTTCACGCCCGGCGAGTTCAAGCCGGACCCGCAGAAGTCGGAGGCCTACAACCGCGGCGCCTATCTCGTGGAAGGTCCGGCCCATTGCGGCCTCTGCCACACGCCGCGCAACTTCATGGGCGGCGATGCGGCCGATGAGGAGCTGAAGGGCGGGGCGCTGCAGGGATGGTTCGCGCCCAACATCACCGCGGACAAGCGGGTCGGCATCGGCGGCTGGTCGGAGGTGGAGATCGTCGATTATCTCCGCACCGGCCATACCGACCGCGCCGCCGCCAGCGGGCCGATGAGCGAGGTGGTGGCCTACTCGACCAGCCAGATGACCGATGCCGATCTGAAGGCGATCGCCACCTATCTGCGCGAGCGCAGCGCGGTCGCTGCGCCGGCGCCGCAGCCGGTCGCCGCCACCGACCCCCACATGCAGATCGGCGCGGCGATCTATGAAGACACCTGCGCGGCCTGCCATGCGCGGGACGGCAGCGGCGTGACCGGCATGTTCCCCCGCCTGGCCGACAACCAGCTGGTGCAGCAGACCGACCCCACGGGCATCCTGCATGTGGTGTTGCAGGGCTCGCAGTCCGTGGCGACGCCGCGTGAAGTCACCGCGCCGGCCATGCCCTCCCTGGGCTGGCGCCTGACGGACCAGCAGGTTGCGGATGTGGCAACCTTCATCCGCAACAGCTGGGGCAATGCCGCGCCGGCCGTCACCACCGATCAGGTGAAGGCGGTGCGCGAGGCCACGGCCGGCATTGCCATGCCGGAGCGCCACTGAACGTGACAGCTCCCGCGCCCGGATTCGGGGCGCGGGAGCGCTAACCTTCCGGCATGGCTGGATGCTGCGCCACGCTGCGAAGCCTCCAGGTGATGTAGCCTCTGCTTTACTTCCATGCCTGCGCTCTATTTTGAGCGAAGTTGCCACATCTTGCTCTCTGCGGCATTTTGCCGCCGCCATGACCACCCGAGACCCCAAGCCCGGCAGCCTTTCGCCCCGAGAGGGGCCCACACCCCCGGACCCCGCGGAGATGCCCGCGGAGGGCACTCAGGCGGCGCGTCATGCCTCCGCACGGGCCGGCCGCGCCTCCGCCGTGCTGGAAGACTATGTCGAACTGATCGATGACCTGTTGAACGAGGAAGGCGAGGCGCGGCCGACCGACCTGGCCCGTCGCCTCGGCGTCTCGCATGCCACGGCCATCAAGAGCATCGGGCGGCTGAAGGCCCTGGGGCTGGCCTATTCCAAGCCCTATCGCAGCATCTTCCTGACCGAGGAGGGGCATGCGCTGGCCCGCAAGGTGCGCGCGCGGCACAGGGTGGTGGTGGATCTGCTGAAGGCGATGGGCGTGCCGGACGATGTCGCGGAGAGCGACGCCGAAGGGCTGGAGCACCATGTCAGCGAGGTGACGCTGGAGGCCTTCGCCGCCTTCCTGCGCCGCACCGGCGGGCAAGGCTGAAAGGGGCTGGGGGAAGTGCCCCCAGCCCCTCTCCTGCACGGGTCAGGCGACTTCCTTCTGCGGCCGCATCACCCGCAGCAGGCGCAGCAGCATCGGCCCGAGCAGGCCGGCGAGCGTCACCGCCAGCAGCAGCAGCGCGATCGGCCGCTGCACGAAGCCCAGCGGGTTCTGGTCGAAGATGATCATCGACTGCTTCAGCGCCTCCTCCAGCATGCCGCCGAGCACCAGGCCCATGATGAGCGGCGCCGGCGAGAAGCCGTGGCGGCGGAACAGGAAGCCGACACCGCCCGCGACCATCATGATGACGACGTCGCCCATGGACTGGTTCGGCCCATAGGCGCCGATGACCGAGAGCACGAAGACCGCCGGCCAGAGGATGGTGGGCGGGATCAGGCTGATGCGCGCGAAGAGCTTCGCCATGCCCATGCCGAGCACGAGATAGAGCAGGTTCGCCGCCAGCATGGAGGCGAAGACGGCATAGAGCAGAACCGGCTGCTCGTTGAAGAGATGCGGGCCCGGCCGCACGCCCTGCACGATCAGCCCGGCCAGGATGATCGCCGTGGTGGCGCTGCCAGGGATGCCGAGGGCGAGGGTCGGCACCATCGAGCCGCCGACGGCCGCGTTGTTCGCCGCCTCCGGCCCCGCCACGCCCTCCAGCGCGCCATGGCCGAACTCGTGCTTGTGCTTCGACCAGCGCTGCGTCTCGTTGTAGCCCACCAGCGCCGCCGTGGTGGCGCCAAGCGCCGGCAGCGCGCCGATGAAGGTGCCGATGGCGCTGCCCAGCCAGATCGCGCGGTTGCATTTGCGGAAATCGGCGCGGGTCGGCAGCTTCGCCGCGTCCATGGCGATCAGCTTCGGCTCCTCGGCCCGGCGGGTGGACTGGTCCAGCATCTCGGACACCGCGAAAAGGCCGATCAGCACGGGCACGAAGTTGATGCCGTCGGTGAGTTCCATGATGCCGAAGCTGTAGCGCTCCACGCCGCTGGTCAGGTCGATGCCGACGGTGGCCAGCAGCACGCCGAGCGCGGCGGTGATGAGGTTCTTCACCCGCGCGTCGCCGCCGATGGCCGCGCACATGGAGAGGCCGAAGACCGCCAGGGCGAAGTATTCCGGCGGGCCGAAGCTGTAGGCGGCGCGTGCCAGCAGCGGCGCGCAGAAGATCAACGCCACCACGCTGAAGATGCCGCCGATGGCCGAGGCGACCGCCGACATGCCCAGCGCCAGCCCTGCCTCCCCGCGCTCGGCGAGCTTGTAGCCCTCGATGGCGGTGGCCGAGGCCGAGGGATCGCCCGGCGCGTTGACCAGGATGGCGGTGATCGAGCCGCCGAAATTCGCGGCGCAGTAGACCGAGCCCATGAAGGCGAGCGCGGCGATCGGACTGACGCCGATGGTCAGCGGCAGCAGCAGGGCGATGGTGGTGCTGCCGGAAATGCCCGGCAGGGCGCCGACGACGATGCCGAGCACCGTGCCGGCCAGGATCATGCCGAGGATGAACGGGTCGGTCAGCGTGGCCATGCCGGCCAGGAAGGCTTCCATGCGCCGCCTCCTCAGGAGAAGAACCGGTCGCCGAGCCAGCCGCCCGGCAGGCTCAGCGCGAAGATCCGGACGAAGACCAGCCAGATCCCCGCCATCAGGCCGAGGGAGGAGCCCAGCAGAAGCTTCCAGCGCCGCTCGCCCCAAAGCCAGCCCAGCGCGACCAGGAAGACCAGCATGGCCGGCAGCATGCCCACCACCATCATCAGCGGCAGGAAGCCGAGGGCGAGCGCCATGGTCCACCAGCCGGTGGCCGGCACGCGCGGCGGTGGCTTGCGGGGCGCCGCGCCGAGGAAGAGCAGCACGGCGAGGCCGAACAGCACGAGGCAGACGAGGCGCGGGAACTCGGCCGCGCCGAGGCCCTGGGCAAGCCCCGGCGGCACCTCCTCGAAGCCATAGGTGGCGGCGAAGGCGGTGATGGCGACCGCCCCCACCGCCGCCGCACAGGCCCGGTCGGGCAGTGCTTTCATCGCAGCAGGCCCAGCGTGGTCAGGGCATCGCGCGCCTGGTCGTTGAACTCGGCGAGTTGCGCCTGCCAGTCCTGCTGCCCGGTGACGCTGTCCGTCGCCTGGCCGGAGGATTTCAGGTAGGACTGGAAGACCTGGCCCGACATCGCCTTGACCAGCCCGGATTCCAGCTTCGCGATGCGGTCCTCCGGCGTGCCCTTCAGCACCACGAAGCCGCGCGTCGTGGCCGCCGTGGCAGGGATGCCAAGTTCCTGGGCGGTTGGCACATCGGGCATGTTCGCCAGCCGCTGGCGGGAGAGCACGAAGACCGGCTTCACCTCGCCGGCATTGAGCTGGGCCTCGGCCTCCGCCGGGTTGAGCAGCGCGACGTCGATATTGCCACCGACGAGATTGATGACGATGTCGCCGCCGCCGCGGAACGGCACCAGCGTCGGCGCCTTGAAGCCGCCGGCGCGGGCGAAGGAGAAGATCGCCACATGGTCCACGCTGCCGACATGCGTGCCGCCATACTTCAGCCCGCGCTCCTTGGAGGCCTCGATGAAAGCGCGGGGATCGGCCAGCGGGCTGCCGGCCTTCACCATGATCATCTGCGGGTCCTCGGTGGCCCGCGCGACGCCGACCAGCTCATCGAACTGCGGCAGGCTCTTGTTGCGCAGCATGGTGAGCAGGTGGGTCTGGGTGATGAGCAGGATGGTGTGCCCGTCGCGCGGACGGGAGGCGGCGTATTGCAGCGCCGCGGCACCGCTGCCGGCGGTGCGGTTGACCACGGTGAGCTCGGTGCCGAGGATGGCCGGCGCCTGCACCATCATCATGCGCGCGGTGATGTCGGTGCCGCCGCCGACGCCGGCATGCGTCACCACCTCGATCATCTTGGAGGGGAACTTCGCCTCCTCGGCGCGCAGCAGGCCCGGCGCCGCGAGCAGGCCGAGGCTAGCGGCGCCGGCGCCGAGCAGGCGCCGGCGGGTCGTGCTGGGTGGGGGATTCCTGGTCATCGTGTCCTCCTGGCGCCGTCTGTCGCGGCTTGGTGGAATTCGCGCCGGGGCTGCTGGCGGCGAAGCGCCGCTTGCCGCCCCGGATATGCGCCTCGCCCGCGGCGCGGGCGGCCGCCGGGTCACGGGCGCGGATGGCGGCCAGCAGGGCGGCGTGCTCGGCATTGCTCTCGCGCATCTTCTCCGGCTGCACGAGCGCGCGGCGGCGAAACAGGTGCAGTTCGTTGCCCAGGTCGGCATAGATGCGCCGGGCGCGCGGACCGCTGCCCAGCTCCATCAGCGTGTCGTGGAACTCCAGGTTCAGGGCGTAGTAGCGCGGGGCGTCATCGCCATCGGCGGCCCGCTCCATCTCCGCGACCAGCGCGGCGAGACGCTCCTCGGCGCCCGGTGGCGGGGCGGCGGCGATGACCTCGCAGGCGCGCGCGGTCAGCAGCGCGCGCAGGTCGTAGAGTTCCAGCGCCTCCTCGACGCTGACCTTGCGGACATAGCTGCCCTGGTTGACCACCGTGACGACCAGGCCCTGGCGCTCCAGCCCGCGGATCGCCTCCCGCACCGGTCCGCGGCTGACGCCGAGGCGCGCGGCCAGCGCCTGCTCGTTGAGCCGGCTGCCAGCCTCGATGGCACCGCTGAGGATCAGTCGTTCGATTTCCTGCCGCACCACGGAGGTGAGTGAGCGGGTCCGCAGCAGGGTGATCTCGGTGGGCGCTTCGCCTGTCATGGCCACATCAAATCCCGCGAAGTGAAAATCGTCAACAGTTTGCACCCTAACCGAAACATGCTAGGCCTTTCCCCACGGAGGAACAGCATGAACGACATCGCCACCGATCCCGCCATCGCCACGGCCCCCGGCCCCGCGGCCTCCTCGGCCCTCGCCGGAACCGTGGTGCTGGACCTCACCCGCGTGCGCTCCGGCCCCACCTGCGTTCGCCAGCTCGCGGACTGGGGCGCCGAGGTCATCAAGATCGAGATGCCTGAGGGGCTGGATGCCGGCGACCCGATGGGCGGCCCGCGCATGGGGCCGGATTTCCAGAACCTGCACCGCAACAAGCGGGGCATGACCCTCAACCTGAAGGACAAGGATGGCCTGGCGCTCTTCAAGCGGCTGGTCGAGAAGGCGGATGTCGTGGTCGAGAACTTCCGGCCCGACGTGAAGGACCGCCTCGGCATCAACTATGCCGAGCTGGAGAAGATCAACCCGCGCATCATCCTCGCCTCGATCTCCGGCTTCGGGCAGGACGGGCCCTATGCCGGCCGCCCCGGCTTCGACCAGATCGCCCAGGGCATGGGCGGGCTGATGTCCATCACCGGCCTGCCCGGCCAGGGGCCGGTGCGCGTCGGCATCCCCATCGCCGACCTCTGCTCCGGCATCTTCGCCGCCCAGGGCATCCTGGTGGCGCTGCTGGAGCGCGAGAAGAGCGGCCGCGGCCAGTGGGTCTCCACCAGCCTGCTGGAGGCGCAGCTCTTCATGCTGGACTTCCAGGCCGCCCGCTGGCTGATGGCCGGGGAGGTGCCGAAGCAGGCCGGTAACAACCACCCGACCAGCATCCCGACCGGCGTCTTCCCGACCAGCGACGGCCATATCAACATCGCCGCCTCCGGCCAGCGCATCTGGGAGCGCGCCGCCGAGGCGCTCGGCCGCAAGGACTGGCTGGAGAACCCGGACTACGCCAACGGCCAAGCGCGCAGCAAGAACCGCGACAGGCTGAACGAAGAGATCGCCAAGGTGACGGCGACGCGCACCAGCGCAGAATGGGTGGAGGCGCTGAACGAGGCCGGCGTGCCTTGCGGCCCGATCTACTCCATCGACCAGGCCTTCGCCGACCCGCAGGTGCAGCATCTCGGCATTGCGCGCGAGTTGCCGCGCGACGGCAAGCCGGTGCGCTATGTCGGCCAGCCCGTCCGCCTCTCGCGCACGCCGAGCCAAGTGGTCTCGCATCCACCCGCCATCGGCGAGCACACGGATGCGGTGCTGCAGAAGCTCGGCCTTGACGAGGCCACCATCGCCGAGCTGCGCAGCCGGCACGTGGTCTGAGGCAGCGCGGGCGGCGGGACGCAGCGCCCGCCGCCCCTCGCCGCTTCGGCGCGGCGCCAAGGAGGCCGCTATGGAACCGGCGGCCTCCACCCTGAAGATGCTAGCCCGCAACGAAGCCGGCATCGGCTGGATGACCTTCAACATTCCCGAGCGCCGCAACGCCGTCAGCATGGAGATGTGGCAGGCGGCGGAAAGCATCCTGGCCGACTTTGCCGAGGACCCGGCCGTGCGCGTCATCGTGCTCTCCGGCGCGGGCCAGGCCTTCGTCTCCGGCGCCGACGTCGCGAAGTTCGAGAGCGGGCGCTCCCCGGCAGAGGCCGTCGTGGCCTACAACGCGCAGACCGAGCGCCTCCCCGGCCCTTTTCTTGCAGTCCAACGGAGCGATACCGCGAATGCTGCTCGGAGGGGGAACCCAGGGCGGCCCGCTGGCGTTGCTTGAAGGCTATGCCGGCATGCTCCCTGCCGGCGCGTGATGCACGCCTCCAAGCCGGGCCTGCCGAGGTCCGTGCGGCATGAAGAAGGGACAAGCCCATGAGACGGAGCCTCGCCCTCGCGGCGGCCTTGCTCGCCTCCATGCCGGCGCTGGCGCAGCCGCAGGGCGGCAGGGCGGCACCGGCACCACGCCAGGTGCAGACCGAGGCGGGGCCGATACGGGTGGCGGTGGTGGCCGGCGGGCTGGAGCATCCCTGGGGACTCGCCTTCCTGCCCGATGGGCGGATGCTGGTGACGGAACGGCCGGGCCGCCTGCGCGTGGTCACGCGCGAGGGGCAGGTCTCGGCGCCCGTCCAGGGTGTGCCGCAGGTCTTCGCCCAGGGCCAGGGCGGGCTGCTCGACGTGGTGCTGGCGCCCGACTTCGCCAGCAGCCGCCGCATCTACTTCTCCTATGCCGAGCCGGGGCCGAACGGCACTGCCTCCACCGCCGTGGCGCGGGGGCAACTGGACGAGGCCGCAACACGCCTGCAGGGCGCGGAGGTCATCTTCCGGCAGGAACCCAAGGTCACGGGCGGCAATCATTTCGGCTCGCGGCTCGCCTTCTCGCCGCAGGGCCAGCTTTTCATCACGCTGGGCGAGCGCTTCAAGTTCCAGCCGGCGCAGGACCTCGCCAGCGATCTCGGCAAAATCGTCCGCATCAACCCGGACGGCAGCATCCCGCGGGACAATCCCTTCGTGGGCCGGCAGGACGCGCGGCCGGAGATCTGGTCCTACGGCCACCGCAACGTGCAGGGCGCCGCCATCAATCCCGCGACCGGCGCGCTCTGGACGCATGAGTTCGGACCGCTCGGCGGCGACGAGCTGAACATCCCGCAGGCCGGCCGCAACTATGGCTGGCCGCTGGTGAGCTGGGGGAAGCACTACAACGGCGACCCCATCCCCGATCCCGCCACGCGGCCGGACCTCGCCGGCTCGGTGCGCCACTGGACGCCGGTGATCTCGCCCTCCGGCATGATCTTTTACACCGGCAACGCCTTTCCAGGCTGGCGCGGCAACATCCTCATCGGCGGCCTGACCACGCAGGGAATCGTGCGGCTGGTGCTGGACGGCGACCAGGTGACGCAGGAGCACCGCATCGCCCTGGAGCACCGCATCCGCGACGTGGCGCAGGGGACGGATGGCGCTGTCTATGCCCTCACCGATGAGGACCGGGGCGAAATCCTACGCCTGACGCCGGCCGGCGGCTAAGGGCGGCCGCTACCAGCCCGGGGTGGCATTGCCGATCTGCTGCGCCGCCTCGCGCAGCACGGGCAGGAAGCGGCGGCGCATCAGCTCCAGCGGGGCGCGTGCGCTGGATGTGCCGATGTTCAGCGCGGCGCAGGTTCTGCCGCCACGGTCAAGCACCGGCACGGCGATGGAGCGGCTGCCGATCTCC
Organism: Roseomonas sp.; assembly: GCA_035556695.1. Taxonomy (GTDB): domain Bacteria; phylum Pseudomonadota; class Alphaproteobacteria; order Acetobacterales; family Acetobacteraceae; genus Pseudoroseomonas. The sequence continues at coordinate 135,987 of DATMFR010000009.1, read as the reverse complement.
AGCTCGCCATCGATGATGGCGTAGCGCAGGCGCCGCACTTCGCAGATGCGGGCACGGAACTTCACAGGGTCCACCAGTGTCTTTTCTGTCCAGGCGCGGAGCGGGTAGCGCGCCGCCCAGGCCTCGAACTCAGCCTCGGGCAAGTTGGCGAGCAGCACCCGCCCGAGCGACGAGCAATGCGCCGGCAGCCGCGTGCCGATATCGATGCGCGACGAGAACACGCGCTGCGTCTCCACGCGCGCGACATAGACAATGTCCGGGCCATCGAGCACCGCCATCGAGCAGGATTCGCCAAGTTTCTCGCTGACGCCTTTGATGATCACCGTCGCCGCCTCGCCGCGGCCGAAGGAGGACAGGTAGCCCTGGCCGAGGTTCAGCACCTTCGGCGTCAGCCAGAACAGCTTGCCATCGCTGGCGACGTAGTTCAGCTCGGAGAGCGTCAGCAGCAGCCGGCGCGCCGTGCCCCGGCTGAGGCCGGTGATCTGCGCGACATCGGAAAGCGTCATGCGCTCGCGGCCACGACCGAAGGTGGCGAGCACGGCGAGGCCGCGCTCCAGCGCATTGACGAACTCGCGGCCCTGCCGCCCCGCGGCCTCCACGCGCGGCAGCGGTGGCTGCGCCGCCGAAGCCTGCTTGGGTCCTGGCTGCAAACTCTTCCCTCCCCCAGCGGACATGGCTTCGTTGCGGCATTACCGCCTCCCGCTCGGCAGCGGCAAGACGCAAATCACCGGGTGCCAGGAATGGATTTTCCACTTGACAGAGCGGCGACCTCGGCTTGACCCTGCCGTTCGGAAACGGACACTTGTCCGCTAGACGGACAAATCCAGGTGGGGCGCAAGCCGCACGGGAAGCAACGAAGCGGCCCTCCCCAGCGGGGGAAACGGATGCCGTGGAAAGGGACGAGATGGTTCTGGAGATTCGCGGCAGGCCGTGCCGAACGAACAAGCCCTCCAGCGGCCGCGCTTTCCTCATGGCATCCGGAACGCGCCCGCCGCACGCCACCTGATCCGTCCTGCGAAGAAAAACGAAACACCGGGAGAGAAACGCCATGCTGCAACGCCGCACGTTCCTGCTGGCGACCGCCGCCGGCCTCGCCACGCCGGCCGTCCTGCGCGCGCAGGGCAGCCCCTATGTCGTCGGTACGCTGTTCCCGATGTCCGGGCCGAATGCCGAATACGGCATGCTCTTCACGAACGCCGTGCAGCTTGCCTTCGAGCACATCAAGGCCGACGGCATGCTGAAGCGGCCGATCGACCTGCGCGCGCAGGACAGCCTGGCCACGCCGCAGGGTGGGGCGGTGGGCATGCAGAAGCTCGCGAGCGTTGATGGCGCCTCCTACGTGATGCTGGGCTTCACCGGCGTCTCGAAGGCGGCCGCGCCGATCGGCACGCGCAGCAAGGTGATGATGGTCAATGGCGGCGGCGTCGGGCCGGATCTGGCGGGGCTGTCGCCCTATTTCTGGAACGTCATCCCGCTGGTGAACCAGGAGGTGAAGGCGCTGCTGCCATGGTTGCAGCAGAAGAGCCTGAAGCGCGTCGCGCTGATCTATGTTGACGATCCGCTCGGCAACTCCGTGCTGGAACAGCTTCGGAAGGGGCTCCCCGAGGCGGGCGGCGAACTCGTTGACACCTACAGCGTGCCGCCGACCGCGCAGCAGTTCGCCGCCGTCGCCGCCAAGGTGCGCAGCGTCAATCCGGATGCGGTGTACTTCGCCAGCTACGGCGCCCAGCAATCGCAGATCATCAAGCAGTTGCGGGACAACGGCATCAAGCAGCAGCTTCTGACCTATTCCGCCGGCAGCATCCCTTCGGTGCTGAGCCTGCCGGAGAGCGAGGGGCTGGTCTACACCACCCAGTCGGCCGACTGGACCTCGGCGCAGGACCCGCTGACGAAACGCTTCGTCGCGGATTGGCGCGCCAAGTACAACTCCGATCCGGCGATCTACCACCAGAACTACTACAACGCGATGCGCCTCTTCGCACTGCTGGCGCAGGAGCTGGAGAAGGCCGGCACGCCGGTGAGTGGCGAGAACCTGCTGCAGACCCTGCTGAAGGTGCGCCACTTCACCTTCGTGGGCGGCGAGGGCACCTTCCAGGACAATGGCACGCTGGAGCTGCCCATGCAGATCAACCAGATCCACGACGGCCGCGCGCAGAAGATCGCGTGAGCCCATGCTGTTCCTGCAGCTTCTTCTCAGCGGCATCCAGACCGGAGCGATCTACGCGCTGACGGCGGCGGGCTTCGCGCTGATCTTCGGCGCCACCCGCATCTTCCATGTCGCCCATGGCGCCAGCTTTGCCCTGGCGGGCTATGCCTTTCTGGCCTGCAGTCAGGCGGGGCTGCCCTGGTTCGTCGGCTGCCTCGCCGCGCTGGTCCTGGCCGTCGGATTCGGGCTGGCGATGGACGCCTTCATCTACCGGCCGATCCAGCGGCATGAAGGCTCCTTCTTCACCGTCTTCGTCGCCGCCTTCGGCATGACCATCGCGGTGCAGAGCCTGATCGAACTGGGCTTCGGCCGCGGCTTCGCCGTGGTGGCCTCGCCGCTGACCATGGCGCGCGCGATCCTCCCCGGCCTCTATCTCGCCGACATCTTCTGGGTGGCGGTCGGCATCGCAGTGGTGCTGTTCGTGCTCGTCACGCTGTTCCTGGAGCGCACGCGGGCCGGCATCGGCCTGCGCGCGCTTTCCGAGAACCCGGAGCTGCTGCGCGCCTATGGGCTTTCCTCCCGCCGGCTTTCCGCCCTCGCCTTCGGGCTCGGCTCGGCGCTGGTGGTGCCTGGGGCGGTGCTGACGGCCGCCACATCCGGCCTGCAGCCGGCGATCTCCGCCCAGGTCATGCTGATCAGCCTCGCCGCGGCGGTGGTGGGCGGCATCGGCAGCCTGCGCGGCGCGGCGCTGGCGGGGCTGCTGCTGGGGGTGGTGGAGAACCTCGTCATTTCCGTGGTGGACACGCAGTGGAGCAGCGCGGCAGGCTTTGTCGTGCTCTTCGCCTTCATCCTGTTCCGTCCCAGCGGCCTCTTCGGCCAGGCGGTGACCCGATGATCGCCTATCTGACCAACCTTGCGACGCTGGCGACCATCTTCGGCATCCTGGCCGCGAGCCTGAACCTGCTGATCGGCTATGCCGGCATCTTCAGCATCGCCCATGCCGTGTTCTTCGGCCTCGGCGCCTATGCCGGCGCGCAGCTCGCCATGCTGCTGGTGCCGGACCTGCTGCTCGCCTGCCTGGCCGGCGGGCTGGTGGCGGGGGCGCTCTCGCTCTGCCTCGCGCTGCCGGCGCTGCGCGTGCGCGGCGAGTACTTCGTCGCCGCCAGCCTCGGCTTGCAGATGATGGCCGTGACGGTCTTCTCCGAGGCGCATGCCGTCACCGGCGGCCATGGGGGGCTGGTCGGCATTCCGCTGGCCTCGCTGCTGGGATTCGACATCTCGGCGCCCGCCACTTTCCTGGTGGTCTGCCTTGTCGTGCTGGCGCTGGTGCTGCTCGTCATCCGCGTGCTGATGCGCGGCAGCTTCGGCCGCAGCCTGATGGCGATCCGCGACAGCGAATCCGCCGCCGAGGCCTTCGGCAAGAACGTGGCGCGGCTGAAGACCCTTGCCGTGGTGCTGGGCTGCGCCATGGCGGGCGTCGCCGGGGTGCTCTTCGCCTTCTACATGGCCTTCGTGAACGTGGAGAGCTTCACGCTGGAGCAGTCCATCCTGGTGATGGCCATGGTCATCATCGGCGGCACGGCGACGCTGATCGGCCCGCTGGTCGGCGTGCTGCTGCTGCTGCTGCTGCCGGCCGGGCTGTCCTTCCTGCCCTTCATCCCGCCCACGGAGATCGGGTCCGTGCAGCAGCTCATCTACGGCCTGGCCATGGCGCTCCTGATGATCTTCCGGCCCGCAGGCTTGGCCGGGCAGTCGGCGGGGCAGCGGTGATGAGCAGTATCCCCCTCTCCGTCCGCGGCCTGGACAAGCGCTTCGGCGGCCTCGCCGCGGTGCAGAGCGTGGATCTCGACCTGCGGCCGGGCGTCACCACCGCGCTGGTCGGGCCGAACGGCGCCGGCAAGACCACGGTGTTCAACCTCATCACCGGCAACATCCCGGCCGATGCCGGCGATGTGCTGCTCGACGGCACCTCGGTGCGCGGGCTGCAGCCCTACCAGATCGCCCGGCGCGGCGTGGCGCGCAGCTTCCAGGACCTGCGGCTCTTCGGCCGCATGTCCGTGCGGGACAACGTGCTGGCGGCGCTGGAACCGGCGCCCTGGCTCTGGCAGCCCGGCGGCGCCAGTGCCCGCCGCGCGCGCGAGAAGGCCGTTGAGACGGCGCTGGAGCGCACCGGCCTCACGGCCCAGGCCGAGGCCCGCGCCATGGACCTCGCCTATGCCGAGCGGAAGTTCCTCTCCCTCGCCCGCATCCTGGCGACCGGCGCGCGCATCTGGCTGCTCGACGAGCCGGCCTCGGGGCTCGATCCCAACTCGCGCGCGCGCTTCGTCGCCCTGGTGCGGCAGGCGGTCTCGGAGGGCGTGACGATCTGCCTGATCGAGCACAACCTCGACATCGTCACGGAGCTTGCCGACCGCATCGCCTTCCTTGACCGCGGCGCCAAGCTGGCCGAGGGCGAGCCGCAGGAGATCCTGAGCGATCCGCAGCTCATCAGCATCTATTTCGGGGAGCCGCGCTGATGAGCAGCATGACCGCCGTGGGCAAGGCCGCGCCCGCCACTGCAGCCCCGCCGGCGCTGGAGGTGCGCGGCCTGACCGCCGGCTATGGCGGGCGCGAGGTGCTGAGTGGGCTCGATCTCGCGCTGCCGCAGGGCGAGGTGCTCTGCCTCGTCGGGCATAACGGCGCCGGCAAGTCCACGCTGATGAAGCTGCTTTTCGGCCTGCACCAGCCCGAGGCCGGCAGCATCCATCTGCGCGGCAAGGCGATCCAGCCGCGCCCCGATGCCATGGCGCGCGAGGGCGTGGCCTATGTGCCGGAGGGGCGCGGCGTCTTTCCCGGCCTCAGCGTGCGCGAGAACTTCGCCCTCGCCCTCTGGTCCGCCGGGCTGGACAAGGCGGAGGGCGAGGCGCGCACGGAGGAGGTGCTCACCGTGCTGCCGCGCATCCGCGAGTTCTGGACGCGCCGCGCCGGGCAGCTTTCGGGCGGGCAGCAGCAGATGGTCTCGGTCGGCCGGGCGCTGCTCTCGCGCCCATCGATCCTGCTGATGGACGAGCCTTCCATCGGCCTCGCACCCAAGACCTTCCAGGACCTGATGACGCCGATCCGCGCGCTGCAGCAGCGGCTTGGCATGTCGATCCTGCTGGTCGAGCAGAATGTCGGCGAGGCCTTTGCGGTGTCCGACCGCGTGGTGGTGATGAAGTCCGGCCAAGTCATCTTCCGCGGCGTGCCGGCCGACCTGGCCGACCATGCCAAGCTGATGGAGATGTTCTGATGGACGAGGCCCTGGAGCGGCGCCTGCGCCGCATCGAGGACGAGCTGGAGATCGGTCAGCTTCGCGCCCGCTACTGCCATCTGCTCGACGACCGCAAGTGGCCGGAATTCGTGGACCTCTTCACGGAGGACGGCCTGTTCTGCGGCCTGAAGGAGGTGCAGGGGCGTGACGCGCTGCTGCGCTTCTTCCAGGACTTCGCGGAGGCCACGGAGGATTTCTGGCACTTCTGCACCAACGGCACGGTGGAGATCGAGGGCGACACGGCCCGCGGGCGCATCTCGCTGGAATACCTCTCCGTCACCGACGGCGTCTCCTACGTCTCCGCCGGCCACTACGACGACGTGATGGTGCGGGTGGACGGGCGCTGGCGCTTCCGCTCCCGCCACATCACCTTCTACTTCCTGACGCCGCTGAGCGAGGGCTGGGCCGGACGGCCCTTCCCCGGTCGCCGCGCCGCTTCCTGACAGGAAAGACCAGGCAATGCTGTTTCACGTCCGCATGGAAGTCCGCCTGCCGCCGGACATGCCGGCCGAGCAGGCCAACGACATCAAGGCACGCGAGAAGGCGCACGCGCAGGATCTGCAGCGCCAGGGCAAGTGGCCGCATCTCTGGCGTGTCGCCGGCCGCTACGCCAACATCTCGATCATCGACGTGGCCGATGCGGACGAGCTGCACAACCTGCTCTCCTCCCTGCCGCTCTTTCCCTACATGGACATCCATGTGACGCCGCTGGCCCGGCACCCCTCGGCCATCTGACGCGGCGGCAGTGGAAGGAAACGTCATGCTGGAAAAGAACAATCCGCCGCTGCGCGTGCTGGCCGAGGGGCTGCGCTTTCCGGAAGGCCCGGTCTGGATGCCCGATGGCTCGGTGCTGCTGGTCGAGATCGCGGCCGGCGTCATCAGCCGCATCGGCCCGGATGGGCAGCGCAGCGTCGCGGCGCGGCCCGGCGGCGGGCCGAACGGCCTGGCCATGGGGCCGGGCGGCAAGCTCTACGTCTGCAACAACGGCGGCTTCGACTGGACCGAGGCCGAGGGCCTGCTGCGACCGCATGGGCAGGCGCAGGACTATGCCGGGGGCAGCATCCAGCGCATCGACCCCGCCACCGGCGCGGTCGAGACGCTCTACACCGAATGCGACGGCGTCAAGCTGCGCGGCCCGAACGACATCGTCTTCGACAACCAGGGCGGCTTCTGGTTCTCCGACCTCGGCAAGGTGCGCGCCCGCACCCGCGACCATGGCGCCGTCTTCTGGGCCGCCGCCGATGGCTCGCGCATCGTCGAGGCCGCCCTTCCCGTCCCCGGCGGCGCCAACGGCATCGGCCTCTCACCGGATGGCAAGGTGCTCTACGCCGCCGAGACCGAGACCGGCCGCCTCTGGGCCTGGGACATCGAGGGGCCGGGCAAGCTCCGCAAGCAGCCCTGGCCGAGCCCGCATGGCGGCCGGCTGGTCTGCCAGTTCCCCGGCTTCCGGCGGCTGGACAGCCTGGCCGTGACGGCAGCCGGCAATATCTGCGTCGCCACGCTGGTGAGCGGCGAGATCACCACCGTCGCGCCCTCCGGCGAAATCCTGCGCGTGGTGCCGATGCCCGACCTGATGCCGACCAATATCTGCTTCGGCGGGCCAGAGCTGCGCACGGCCTATGTCACCCTCTCCACGACGGGCAAGCTGGTGGAGTTGCCCTGGGACGAGCCTGGCCTGCGCCTCGCCTACAGCTGACGCCAAGCCGGGGCGGGCTCACCGCCCCGGCCGGTCCCCAGCGGGCGGGATCTGCCCTAGAATGCCCTCCATGCCCCAGGAACACCCGATGCATCAGCCGCCGCAGGCCCAGGTGCCCGCCCTCTACCATCGCCGGATCGGCGACATCGTCGTCACCGCCGTCAGCGACGGCTATCTCGACGGGTCCAACGCGATCCTGCAGAACCTGCCGCAGGAGGAGATCGCCGAGCTGCTGGTCGGCGCCTTCCGCCCCTCGCCGCGGCGGGGCTCGGTGAACACCTTCCTGATCCACTCGGCCGGCCGCGTGGCGCTGATCGACACGGGCTGCGGGCCGAACATGCAGGCTTCGGCGGGCAAGATGTTCGCCAACCTCGCCGCCCTCGGCCTGCCGCTGACGGCGGTGGACACGGTGCTGCTGACCCACCTGCATCCCGACCACTCGAACGGCCTTTCGGATGCCGAGGGCACCGCCCTCTTCCCGAATGCCGAGCTGGCCATGCACGAGGCGGAACTGGCCTATTGGCAGGACCCAGCCGCCCCCGAGCAGGTCAAGGCGCGCGGCCAGGGCGTGCCCTATTTCGCCGTGGCGCAGGCGCAGATGGCGCCCTACCGCGACCGCCTGCGGCCCTTCCGTGGCGGCGAGGTCTTCCCGGGCGTCACCGCGGTGCACCTGCCCGGGCACACGCCGGGGCATACCGGTTACCGCATCGAATCCGGCAACGAGTCGCTGCTGATCTGGGGCGACATCATCCATGTGCCGGAGGTGCAGGTGCCGCATCCCGAGGTCTGCATGCAGTTCGACGTGGACCCCGCGCTGGCGGCCGAGACGCGCCGGCGGATCTTCGACATGGTGGCCACCGAGCGCCAGCTCATCGCCGGGATGCACACCCATTTCCCGGCCTTCGCGAACCTGGCCCGGCGGGTGGATGGCTACCACCTCTACCCCGAGGCGTGGCGGACCGCGCTGTAACGCGGCCCGATGACGCCGTTGATCAGGATCGGGATGCGCGCCTCGGCGACGTCGTCGCGCAGCCCGGAAGCAAAGCGGACGGCTGCGGCCGCCGCATCATCGCCGATCTTCGCGCCCCGTTCGACATTCGCCCGCCAGGTGACGGTCTCCAGCACAAAGCCGGCACCGCGTTCGGCGGCAAGGCGAAGGTAGGGCTCAGAACAGCGCCGGAGCGTCTGACGGCCCTCCCCGTCGCGCAGCAGCGGGAAAGCGGCGAAGGCCGGCAGATCCATGCCTTCGTGGAAGACCAGCGCGGTCTCCAGGCCACCATCTGCCAGGAAGGGGCGGCCATCGCGGGTGGGAAGCTGGATTTGGCCAGGCGCCATCACCTGTTCTCCTCCCCAGTCAGCTCGGGGCGGTGCGAGCGGGGCAGGTCAACCACACCGTCTTCAAGGTCTCGCCTGGCCGCTGACGACAGGAATGGGCGCGGCGTTCCCATGATCGCGGCGCCGCCCGAAGTGACCTTCCGCCCGAATCTTTCGGTGGATTCATCAACCGTCCATGCGACATGCTCGGACGTCCGCTGGGGATGGCGGAGATGGATGCCGATGCGCTGTCCGAGGTGCTGCGCGCCGTCCGGCTGAGTGGCGCGGTCTTCTTCCGGATCGAGGTCCGCGCCCCCTGGGTGGCGGAGACGCCCCCTGCGGCGAGTTGCGCACCCTTCATCATGCCGCAGGCGCAGCACCTGATGGAGTTCCACATCATCGGCCAGGGAAACTGCTTCGGCGGGCTGGCCGATGACGCGCCCGTTGCGCTGGAGGCCGGCGATGTCCTGGCCTTCCCACAGGGTGATCCGCATATCCTGTCGAGCGCGCCGGGGCTGCGCCAGCCGCCCGATCTCGGGCTCTACCGCGCGGCGGGCGGCGCGCGCCTGCCCTTCGCCGTCGCCCTGGGCGAGAGCGGCCCGGTCACCGGCACGCTGATCTGCGGCTTCCTGGGCTGCGACGCCCGCCCCTTCAACCCGCTGCTGCAGGCCCTGCCGCCCATGCTGCATTTCCGCAGCCGCGCGGAGCCGGATGCCGGCTGGTTCCGGCCCCTGGTGGAGGCCGTGGTCGCCGAGAGCGCCAGGCCGCGCATCGGCGGCGAGTGCATCCTGGCAAGATTGAGCGAGTTGCTGTTCATCGAGCTGGTGCGGCGGCACCTGCGGACCGCGCCGGAGGGCGAGACAGGCTGGCTGGCCGGCCTGCGCGACACCCATGTCGGGCGTTCGCTCAACCTGTTGCACGCCCGGCCGGCGGCGCCCTGGACATTGGACCGGCTGGCGCGCGAGGCCGGGCTCTCGCGCTCATCCCTGGCGGAGCGGTTCACCCGCCTGGTGGGGCAGCCGCCGATGCAATACCTGGCACAGTGGCGGATGCAGCTCGCGGCCAGGCTGCTGGCCGATGACGACCGCCCGGTGGCCCAGGTCGCGCTGGCGGTGGGCTATGAGTCGGAGGCGGCGTTCAGCCGCGCCTTCCACCGGCTGGCCGGCCTCCCTCCCGCTGCCTGGCGCCGCGCCCGGAGCCAGGAGATGTCTGCCGGCATCATGGCACGCGCGCCGCCGGCCCCTGCGCTGCCGCCCGGCGTCTCGCCCTGAGCCCCTCTCACCGACCCGGTTCCGTTGCCCATGCAGTACGAGCGGGACAGCCATCGGTGGCGACAGCGGCGGCACGCGGTTCCCGGCCACCGGCAAAGGTCCTAGCTAGCCTGCATGTCAAAACCTCCGATTCTCCGGCGTCCGCTGGTGCTGGCGTCCGTCATGGCCGCCATGTTCATGATCGCCATCGAGGCCACCATCGTCTCGACCGCGATGCCGCAGATCGCGAGCCAGCTCGGCGACCTGCACCTCTATTCCTGGGTCTTCTCCTCCTTCCTGCTCACCCAGACCGCGACCACGGTGGTCTTCGGCAAGCTGGCCGACCTCTACGGCCGCAAGCCGGTGCTGCTGGCCGGCATCGCGCTCTTCCTGGTGGGGTCCTTCCTCTGCGGGGCGGCGTGGTCGATGCCCTCGCTGATCGTCTTCCGGCTGCTGCAGGGCATCGGGGCGGGAGCCATCCAGCCCATCGGCATCACCGTGATCGGCGACCTCTACACCGTGCAGGAGCGCGCCAAGATCCAGGGCTATCTCGCCAGCGTCTGGGGCATCTCATCGGTCATGGGGCCGCTGGCCGGCGGGCTGATCATCCAGCACCTGAGCTGGGCCTGGATCTTCTGGATCAACCTGCCGATCGGGGTGCTGGCGGCGGCCGGCTTCTTCGTCTTCCTGAAGGAGCGCGTGGAGCACAAGCAGCGCAGCCTGGATACCATCGGCGCGGCGCTCTTCGCGGTGGCGGTGGCCTCCCTCATGGTCGCGCTCACGGAAGCCGGCACCGAGGGCCACGGCACGGCGCTGACGGCGGCCGCGATCTGCGCCGTCAGCACCGTCCTCTTCGTGTTCCAGGAGCGGCGGGCGCGCGAGCCGATGATGGCCTTCAGCCTGTGGTCGCGCCGGCCGATCGCCACGGCCAATGCCGCCACGCTGCTGAGCGGCATGACCGTCATCGGCCTGACGACCTTCCTGCCCATGTATGTCCAGGGCGTGCTTGGCGAGTCCGCCCTGGTGGCCGGCTTCGCGCTGACCATGATGGTGCTGGGCTGGCCGGTCGGCGCCACCATCTCCGCCAAGAACTTCACCCGCTTCGGCCTGCGCAACATCCTGCTGTTCGGCGCCGCGATGCTGCCCTTCGGCGCGCTGGCCTTCCTGGCGCTCGGGCCGGGCAGCTCGCCGATCGTGGCGGGGCTGGGCTCGCTCGTCATGGGCTTCGGGATGGGCTTCCTCAGCAACGCCTCCATCGTGCTCATCCAGACCTGCGTCGGCTGGGCGGAGCGGGGCGCGGCGACGGCCTCCAACATCTTCTCGCGCAACCTCGGCAGCACGCTGGGCGCCACGGCGCTCGGCGCGGTGCTGAACCTCAGCCTGGCGCGGGGCGGGAATGGCCTCTCACCCGCCAGCTCCGAGCAGATCCGCGCGCTGCTGGAGCATCCGGGCGCCGCCATCGGCGAGGCCGCGGTGCGCGCGACGCTCGGCCATGCGCTGCACCTCACCTTCTGGGCGGTGTTCGTGATCGCGGCGCTGACGCTGCTGGCCGCCACGCTGGTGCCGCGGGTCTCGCTGGAGCCGGCGACGCCGCAGAAGGTGCCGGGGGAGTGAGGCCATGCCCCGGGCCGCGCGCCCGGGGTCAGTCTGGCCCGGCTTGATGCGGCGTGGGGGAAAGGCTCAGCCGCCCTCCTCCTCGCCGAACATGTAGGCCTGCACGTAGAGGATATGCTCGCGCATGGCGCGCCGGGCGGCGGCGCGGTCGCGCTGGCGCAGCGCCGCGATGATGGCGCCGTGCTGCCGCTGCAGCGCGGCGCGGCGCGCGGGCGTCGCGCCCCTGGCCTTCAGCGCGCCCCATTCCGCCTGCAGCCGCACCCGGGCCAGCGAGCGGGACAGCGCGATGGCGGCGCCGTTATGGGTCGCTACCGCGATGGCATCGTGCAGTGCGCCATCCCAGTGCTCGAATTCCGGCAGGTCCGCCGCCGCACCGGCGCGGCGCAGGCATTCCTCCAGGCGGGCAAGATCAGCCGGGCTGGCGCGCGAGACCGCCAGCGCCACCAGCTCCGGCTCGAAGGCCAGCCGGCATTCCACCACCTCGGCCGGGCTGAAGGATTCCGTGTCCGGCAGGGCATCCATGGCTGAAGCGGCGGGGGCTCCCTGCCCCGCACCGCCCGTGCGGAAGGTGCCGCGCCCGACATGGCGCTCGATCAGCCCCTCCGCCGCCAGGGCATCGAGCGCACGGCGCACAGTGTTGCGCGCCATGCCGTACTGCTCGCCCAGGCTGCGCTCGGTGGGCAGCTTCTCGCCGGGTTGCCAGCGGCCGGACTGGAGATCCTGCGCCAGCCGCTGCCGCAGCCGTTCCGCATCCCCGCGCTCACGCGGCGGGCCGGGCGGAAGCGCGGTCATGCCCGCTGCCGCGCTGCTTGACGCACCGGATTGGTCCAACCATCATGGCTCATAATTGGATCAAGGTAACGGTGCAATTGGTCCATTTCCAGAGAAGGGTTTCCGATGCGGCTCGCCACCATCCTAGTCGAGGGTCGTCCCACTGTCGCGCTGGTCGCGGCGCAGGGTGACCGTTTCCACCCACTGGCGGACTTGCTGCCGGGCCTGCCGGAAGCCGCCGCCACCGATATGACTGCCGCCATCGCGCATCTCACGGGCACGGTGCCCGCGCCGCAGGGCGAAGGGCGCCCGCTCGACAAGGCCGCGCTGCTCGCGCCGCTGCCGAAGCCGCCGCGCAACATCTTCTGCGTCGGCAAGAACTACCACGCTCATGCGCGCGAGTTCGCCGGCAGCGGCTATGATTCCAGCGCCGCCGGCGCGGCGGATGCCATCCCCTCCAGCCCGATCATCTTCTCCAAGCCCTTCACCAGCATCTCCGGCCCGGCGGCCGACATCCCGCTGGTGCCCGGCCTGGACGGCGGCGTGGACTACGAGGCGGAATTGGCGGTGGTGATCGGCAAGGGCGGCCGGGCGATCGCCAAGGCCGAGGCGATGCAGCATGTCTTCGGCTACACCGTGGTCAACGACGTCACCGCGCGCGACCTGCAGCAGAAGCACAAGCAATGGCTGCTGGGCAAAGGCATCGACGGCTTCTGCCCGATGGGTCCCTGGATCGTCACGGCCGACGAGGTGGATGCGGCGGCGATGCGCGTCACTTGCACCGTCAATGGCGAGGCGCGGCAGGATGCCAGCACCGCCGACCTGATCTTCGACATCCCGACGCTGATCGAGACCATTTCCCTCAGCACCGCGCTGCTGCCGGGCGACGTCATCGCCACCGGCACGCCGGAGGGCGTGGGCATCGGCTTCAAGCCGCCCCGCTTCCTGCGCGATGGCGACGTGGTGGAATGCGCGATCAGCGGCATCGGCAGCATCCGCAACACGGTGCGCCGCCTGGCACCCGCCCGGCAGGCCGCCGCCTGACCGAACGCGGCGGGCGCCTTCCTACCGCGCCCGCCGCCGTACCCGACGTCCAAGGCAAGCGAACCGGCAGCAGACCGGGAGGAACCAAGGCATGTTGCGACGACAGCTCCTCATGGCTGGCGGCGCCCTGGCGGCCATGCCGCTGGCCGGCGCCGCGCGGGCACAGGACACCTACCCCAGCCGCGCCATCCAGATGGTGGTGGCCTTCCCGCCCGGCGGGCAGGCCGATGTGACGGCGCGCCCCACGGCCGCCGCGCTGGAGAAGCTGCTGCACCAGCCCGTGCCGGTGGTGAACCGCGCGGGGGCCGGCGGCATCGTCGGCAGCGCCAGCGTCGCCCGCGCCGAGCCGGACGGCTACACGGCGCTGCTCGCCCTCTCCTCCCTGGCGGTGCTGCCGGAGGCGGAGCGCATCCAGGGCCGCACGCCGGCCTATACCGTGGACCAATTTGCGCCAATCGCGCGCATCACGGCGGACCCGACCCTGCTGGTGGTGCCGGCCTCGGCGCCCTGGAAGAGCGTGGCGGAGCTGGTGGCGGACGCGAAGAAGCGGCCCGGCGCCATCAGCTACGGCTCGGCCGGCAACTACTCCACCCTGCACGTCGCCATGGCGATGTTCACCGGCGCCGCCGATCTCGACCTGCTGCACGTGCCCTTCCAGGGCGGCGGCCCGGCGCTGACCGCGCTGCTCTCCGGCACCGTCAATGCCCTGGCCTCGGGGCCCGGCCCCGTGCTGCCGCATCTGCGCGAGGGGCGGCTGCGCGCGCTGGCCGGCTGGGGTGCCGAGCGCATCCCCGGCTTCGAGGAGGTGCCGACCTTCATCGAGCTCGGCTACCCCGAGGTCGAGTTCTACATCTGGACCGGCCTTTTCCTGCCTGTCGCCACGCCGGCGCCGGTCCAGGCGCGGCTGCGCGACGCGCTGCGCGAGGCCTGCCAGTCGGACGCGCTGCGACAGACCCTGGCCACCGCCGGCAGCCCGATCGCCTACCAGGATGGCGGGGCCTTCGACCGCTTCTTCGCCGCCGACAGCGAGCGGCTGATCCGCGCCGTGCGCCGCATCGGGCGGTTGGACTGAACCGCCGCCCGCCGGCCGCGCCGGACAGGAACGAAGAACAAGGGGGAGGACAACACGATGGGGCTGACACGAAGGGGTTTCGCCGGCGCCGGCCTCGGGCTGATGGCGGCCGGCCTGCCACCGGCGGCACGGGCGCAAGGCGGCTGGCCCACGCGCACCGTGCGGCTCGTGGTGCCGTTCGGCGCCGGCGGCTCGGCCGACATCTATGGCCGGCTGCTTGCGGAGCGGCTCAGCGAGGCGATGGGGCAGGCCTTCGTCATCGAGAACCGCCCGGGCGGCGGCGCGGTGATCGGCACCGATGCCGTCGCCAAGGCGGAACCCGATGGCTACACGCTGCTGGTGATGTCCAACACCCATACGGCCAACGAGACGCTGCTGCCCGGCCGTCCCTACCGGCTGATGCGGGACCTGGAGCCGGTGGCGGCGATCAACATCGCGCATCACGTGCTGGTGGTGAGCGCCGCGCTGCCCGCGAAGAACGTGCGGGAACTGATCGCGCTCGCCAAGGCGAAGCCGGGCAGCCTGGACTTCGCCTCCTCCGGCCCCGGCACGCCCTACCACATCGCCGGGGCGGTGTTCTGCGCGATGGCCGGGATCGAGGTGCAGCACGTTCCCTTCCGCGGCAGCGGCGAGGCGCGCAACGCCGTGCTCGGCAACCAGGTGCCGATGATGTTCGACGCCATCCCGACCATGCGGCCGCTGATCGAGTCCGGCGGCGTGCGGGCGCTGGCCACCACCGGCCCACGGCGCGACCCGCTGCTGCCCGAGGCGCCCACCGTGGCCGAGAGCGGGCTGCCGGGCTACGAGGCCTCGATCTGGCTCGGGCTGATGGCGCCGAAGGGGACACCGCGCCCGGTGGTCGAGAAGCTGCATGCGGCGGTGAACGGCATCCTGCAATCGCCGGACACAGTGAAGGCCATGGCGCAGCAGGGCTCGCAGCCCATGCCGATGAGCGTGGCCGAGTTCGGCGCCTTCCTGGAGAAGGACATCGCCACGCAGCGCGAGTACATCACCATGGCGAAGATCCAGCCGCAATGAGCCGCGCCCGGATCGGCTTCATCCTCAACGGGCAGCCCGTGCAGGTGGAGGCGCTGCCGGGCATGACCCTGCTGGAGGCGCTGCGCGGGCCGCTCGGCCTTTCCGGCCCGCGTTTCGGATGCGGCGAGGAGGCCTGCGGCGCCTGCCATGTGCGGATCGACGGCGACTCTCATCCCTGCTGCGCGCTGCCCGCGGAGGTCGCGGCCGGGCGGTCGGTGCAGACCGTGGAGGGACTGGGAGATGCCGTGCACCCCCACCCGCTGCAGCGCGCCTTTGCTGCCGAGCAGGCGGGGCAATGCGGCTACTGCCTCTCCGGCATCCTGATGAGCGCCGCCGCCCTGCTGGAGACGAACCCCGCCCCGGACGAGGCGGCGGTGCGCACCGCGCTGGAGCCGCATCTCTGCCGCTGCGGCGCGCAGAACCGCATCATCCGCGCCGTGCTGCGCGCGGCGGAGGAGCGTGCCGCATGAACCTCGCCTATTCGCTCGCCACGGGCGGCGCCGAGGCCGCCCATCCCCTGCCCGGCAGCCTGGCCGTGCAGCCGCGGCTCTCGCGCTGGCTGCGCATCGCGCCGGAGGGTGAGGTGACGCTCACCCCGGGCAAGGTCGAGCTGGGCCAGGGCATCCTGACCGCCCTCGCGCAGATCGCCGCCGAGGAGCTGGACGTGGCGCTGGAGCGCATCCGTCTGCGCCCCGCCGCGACGCCTGACAGCCCCAATGAAGGCGTCACCTCGGGCAGCCTTTCCGTGCAGGAATGCGGCATGGCGCTGCGGCAGGCCTGTGCCGAGGCGCGCGCCATTTTCCTCTCCGTCGTCGCGCAGCGGAGCGGGGTGCCGGTGGAGGCCATCCGCGTCGAGGATGGCGACTTCCTCGGCCCGGAGGGAAAGCTCGGCTCCTATTGGGAGCTGGCGGGCCAGGATCTGCTGGAAACGGAAGCCACCGGGCAGGCCACGCCGAAGCCGCCCGCCGCGCATCGCATCGTCGGCCGCCCGGTGCCGCGGCTCGACCTGATGGAAAAGTTGACTGGCGCGCCGCGCTTCATCCACGACCTGCGCCTGCCGGGGATGCTGCATGCGCGCGTCATCCGTCCGCCGGCACGGCACGCCAGGCTGCTGGCGCTGCGCGAAGGCCCTCTGCCGCCCGGCGCACGGGTGATGCGGGATGGCAGCTTCCTCGCCGTGCTGGCGGAGAGCGAGACGGAGGTCGAGGCCGCTGCCGCGCGCATCACCGGCCGCGCGGAATGGCAGGCGGAAGATAGCCTGCCGGAGATGGCCGCCCTGCCGGACTGGCTGGCCGCCGCCCCCGCCGAGGAAAGCATGGTTGCCGAGCGGGAGGCCGAGCTGCCGCCTGCCGCGCATCAGGTCAGCGCGCGGTTCTTCCGCCCCTTCCTGGCGCATGCCTCGATTGCCCCCTCCTGCGCCGTGGCCTGCTGGCAGGAGGATGCGCTGGAGGTCTGGACCCACAGCCAGGGCGTCTACAACCTGCGTGCCGACCTCGCTTTGGCGCTGCGGATGCCGCCGGAGCGCATCACCGTCCGCCATGCCGAGGGCGCCGGCTGCTACGGCCACAACGGCGCCGACGACGTGGCGCTGGATGCCGCCCTCGCCGCCCGCGCCTGCCCCGGCCGCCCGGTGCGGCTGCGCTGGAGCCGGGCGCAGGAACTCGCCTGGTCGCCGCATTCGCCCGCGACCCTGGTGCGGATCGAGGCCAGCCTGGATGCGGCGGGCCGGCTGCGCCACTGGCGCTCCGAGATCACCGGCAACGGGCATTCCTCCCGCCCCGGCCGTGCCCAGTCCCCGACACTGCTGGCGGCGCAGTATCTGGAAGCACCGTTGCCGCATCCGGTCGCCGTCAATGCGCCGGCCAAGGCGGGCGGCGGAGCGCAGCGCAATGCCGAGCCCGGCTATGCCATTCCGGCGCTGCACATCACCCTGCGCCGGCTGACGGAGATGCCCCTGCGCAGCTCCGCCCTGCGTGGGCTGGGCGCGCTCATCAATGTCTGGGCCAATGAATCCGTCATGGACGAGCTGGCGGAGCGGCTCGGCGAGGACCCGCTGACCTTCCGCCTGCGCCATCTGGAGGATGCCCGCACTGCCGCCGTACTGCGCGAGGTGGCGGGAATGTGCGGCTGGCGGCGCGGCGACAAGGCCGAGGGGGTCGGCCACGGGCTCGCCGCCGCGCGCTACAAGGGCAGCGGCGCCTGGTGCGCCGTGGCCGCCGAGGTCGAGGCGGCCGAGGTCGTGCGGGTGCGCCGCCTCTGGATCGCCGCCGATGTCGGGCAGGTCATCAACCCCGACGGGGTGCTGAACCAGGTGGAGGGCGGCGCCATCCAGGCCACCTCCATCGCGCTGAAGGAGGAAGTGGCCTTCGACCGCCGCACCGTCACCAGCGATTCCTGGGAGCGCTACCCGGTGCT
This sequence comes from Roseomonas sp., assembly GCA_035556695.1. Classification (GTDB taxonomy): domain Bacteria; phylum Pseudomonadota; class Alphaproteobacteria; order Acetobacterales; family Acetobacteraceae; genus Pseudoroseomonas. The sequence continues at coordinate 118,338 of DATMFR010000009.1, read as the reverse complement.
GCGCTTCTCGGAGGTGCCTGCCGTCGAGGCGCGGCTGCTCTCGCGGCCGGAGGAGCCGCCGCTCGGCGCCGGCGAGTGCAGCATGGGGCCGACCATCGCCGCCATCGCCGCCGCCATCCATGATGCGCTGGGCGTCCGGCCGCGCGCCCTGCCCTTCACGCCCGACAACCTCGCCGCCGCGATGGAGCCCTGAACGCCGTGACCGAAACGCTGACCCTCTCGCTGGCCTGCACCCTCTCCGACCGCACCCGCCCCGTGCTGGACGGGCGCGTGAGCGTGCCCGGCGCGAGCTTCCTCGCCCTGCCCGGCGAGCCGGAGGACATCTTCCGCCGCGCCCTGCGCGACAAGGCCTTCGAGGTCACCGAGCTTTCCATGGGCAGCCATATCGTCACCACGGCGCGGGGGGATTCGCCCTATGTCGGGGTGCCGGTCTTCCTCTCCCGCGCCTTCCGGCACTCGGCGGTCTATGTGCGGACGGATCGCGGCATCCGCGGCGCCGCAGACCTGGCCGGGCGGCGCATCGGCCTGCCGGAATACCAGCAGACGGCGGCCCTCTGGGTGCGCGGCATGCTGCGCGAGCACTACGGCGTGGACACCGCCGGCATCGCCTGGCGCACCGGGGGGCTGGAGGAGAAGGGCGGCAGCGAGCGGGTCGCCCTCACTCTGCCGCCGCATCTCGACGTGCAGCCGATCGGGCCGGAGCAGACGCTGAACGGCATGCTGGCGGCCGGCGAGCTGGACGCCATCGTCGCGCCGCGCCCGCCGTCCTGCTTCGTCGCGCGCAGCGCGCCCGTGGACCGGCTCTACCCGGACTACCGGCGCGAGGAGGAGGCCTATCACCGCGCCACCGGCTTCTTCCCCATCATGCATTGTTTGGCGGTGCGGAAGGACGTCGCCGCCGCGCATCCCTGGCTGCCGCTGGAGCTGTTCCGCGCCTTCGGCCGGGCGAAGGAGATGTCGCTGGAGGAGCTTTCGCGCGTGAACGTGCTGCGCGTCTCCCTGCCCTGGATCGCGGCGGAGTATGAGGCGCAGGCGGCCGCGATGGGCGGCGATCCCTGGCCCTATGGCTTCCGCCGCAACCGCGAGGAGATCGCCGCCATGATCCGCTACGCCGTGCAGGATGGGCTGGCGGCCGAGGCCATTCCGCCCGAGGCGCTCTTCCACCCGAGCACGCTTTAGGGCGTCTCCACGGTACTTTCCGCGGCGCCGCGCGTTCTTCTGGTATGAACTCTGCACGTGCGACACGCCCCGGCGATCCGGAGTGGCGAAGGGCAGCCCCGCCGGGCAGCACCAGCGGGCGGGATGCCGCCCTTTACCGGCGGCTCGACGCCATTGCGCGCCTGCTCGACAGCCGCTGGCGCATTCCCGGCACGGGAATTCGCTTCGGCGCCGACCCGGTGCTGAACCTGCTGCCCGGCATCGGCCTGGTGGCTTCCAAGGGCGTCTCCGCCTACCTGCTCTGGGAAGCCTGGCGCATCGGCGTGCCTGGCCGCACCCTGCTGCGCATGCTCGGCCATTTAGGACTGGACGCGCTGATCAGCGCCGTGCCGGTGGCGGGATGGGCAGGCGACATCTTCTACCGCGCGAACCTGCGGAACATGGCCTTGCTGCGCGCCCATCTGGAGCGGCAGGCTGCGCGAATGCCATAGCTTGCGCTGTTGGGTTCCGAACGACTATTAACTCGCCTTTAGCTAGCGGGTGGATAGGGCTGGCGGAATCGCCGGCCGGTCCACCACCCACAACGCTGGTGACGCGTGGGTTGGCTGTGCCGCTCCCACACAAACCGAAGGGCTGGAAGGTTCCCGTCGCCTTGCCACACCGCTTGCGTGCCGTCGCAGTGCTGTCGGCTTGGCTGGCCTGCTCTGGCGGCGCCTGGCTCCTCGCCGAGCGCCAGGCGGCGCGCCTCGAAGCGCAGGCGGAGACCGCCGCGCTGGCCCGCGCCGACGTAGCGGCCGAGGCCATCGAGCAGAACCTCCTGCGCACGCTGGAGGCGGTGGAAAGCCTGCACGACCTGGCGCAATCCCGCCAGCGGCTGCTCGAAAGCGCGGATGTCGGCGGCGCCGAGGCGATCGAGGCGCAGCTCGCGCTGGTGGCGCGACGCGGCCGCTTCGGCGTGCTTCAGGTCGGCATCGTCAGGCAGGACGGCCTGCTGACCTGGTCCTCCCTGCCGCAATGGCGGGCGGTCAATATCAGCGACCGCGAGCATTTCCGCATCTATCGCGACGGTCACGAGGGGCTGTTCGTCAGCGCCCCGCTGGTCGGCCGCGCCTCGGACCAGTGGAGCGTGCAGTTCACCCGGCCATTGCACGATAGCAGCGGCGCCTTCGCGGGTGTGGCCGTGGTCTCCATCAACCCCCTGGAGCTGGCACGGGACCTCGCCAGCCTGCAGTTCGGCGTCGGCAGCAGCGCCACCGTCCTGCGCAGGGATGGCACCATCCTCGCCCGCAGCAGCGACATGCGGCACACGCTGGGCAAGGTGCTTAAGCTGGACCCGCTGTCCGCCAACCAGAAGGACGCCTCCCATTCCGGTCGTCTGCGGTTGGAGCGGAGCATCTTCGACGGGCGCCCCAAACTGGTCGGCTACCGCATGCTGGTGGAAGCCCCCCTTGCCGTCGCGGTTGCCCTGGATGCCCGTCGCGAACTGGACCCGACCGGTTTCGTGCGCCCGGCGCTCCATGCGGCGGCGGCAGCCATCTCCCTGCTGACCTTGGCCCTCGCCGGGCTGGCCCTGCTGTGGCTGGAGCGCCAGCGTACACAGACCGACCTGGAACAGGCGCGGCGCGAGCGCGAGTCGATGCTGGAGCGCCTGGCGCAGTCGCAGCGCATGGAGGCGCTGGGGCGGCTGGCTGGCGGCGTGGCGCATGACTTCAACAACGTGCTGCAAGCGGTTCTCGGCGGGGCCAAGGCCATTCAGCGCCGCTCGGAGGATCCCAGGGCGGTGCAGCGCATGGCGACCATCGTGGTGGAAGCCGCCGAGCGCGGGGCCTCGGTCACCCGCCGGCTGCTGGCCTTCGCGCGGCGTGGCGAGTTGCGGGCGGAGGCGGTGGATGTGGCCGCCCTTCTCGCCAGCCTGCGCGAGGTGCTCACCTATACCCTCGGCGCCAACACCAAGGTGCGGATCGAGGCCACTCCTGCCCTGCCCCGGCTGCTGGCGGATCGCGGCCAACTCGAAACGGTGCTGGTGAACCTCGCCATCAACGGCCGCGACGCGATGGCGCCGCTCGGCGGCGGCACGCTGACGCTGTCGGCGGTGGCCGAGGAGGTGGCGCCGGAAGCCGCGTCCGAGCTCGGCCTGACGCCCGGCCCCTATCTGCGCCTGGGCATTTCCGACACCGGCACCGGCATGGACCCGGCGGTGCTGGCGCGCGCCGCCGAGCCCTTCTTCACCACCAAGCCCCAGGGCAAGGGGACGGGGCTGGGCCTCGCCATGGCCAAGGGCTTCGCCGAGCAGTCGGGTGGCGCCCTGCGCATCCGCAGCCAGCCAGGCCGTGGCACGACCGTGCTTCTCTGGCTCCCCGAGGCGGAGGAGGATGTCACCCCGGTGCCCCGGGCTGAAACCAAGGTGGCCGAGGCGCCGCCTCTCCGCGCCGGGCGCATCCTCCTGGTGGATGATGCGCCGCAGGTGCGCGCCGTGCTGGCGGCCAGCCTGCGCGACCGCGGGCATGAGGTCGAGGAGGCGGAGGATGGCAACTCCGCCCTCTCGCGGCTCGCCAGCGGGGCGGCTTTCGACCTGCTGGTCAGTGACCTGGCAATGCCGGGAATGGATGGGCTGGAACTGCTTCGGCAGGCGAGGCTGGCGCGGCCGGACCTACCGGCCCTGCTGATCACCGGCTATGCGGGGCACCTGGACGGCGGGCGGTTCGCCGAGGCGGCAGGCCAGGGACCGCTGCTGCTGCTACGCAAGCCCGTGGCGCCGGAGGAACTCGCCGACCGTGTCGCCACCCTGCTGCATGCGGGGCACTGAGCCATCGGCACTCCGCCGGGCGCATGACAAAGGCGGCGGGTTCAGTCTGCCAGGATGCGCGCCATCTCCTCATCCCATTCGCGCGCGCTGCAGATCGCATCCGCCTTCGCACGGGCGAGCGATGAGTAGACGCGAGGCGGCTTTCCATCCATTTCCAAGGTGTAGGGATGTTCGCGCCCGGTATGCAGGCGGATCCGCAGGGGATAGCCACTGAGGCAAAGGGTCAGGTCGCTGGGTTTTGCAATCCAGGCAAGGGGCATTCGCTCCCTCCAGGGACAGGCCGCCGGAGCGGCCGAAGATGGGCCGATCCCAACAGACCATTTTCCCCTACCGGATCGCAATGCGCGTCTGCGTGAACCCCCTCCCCCAATGCCCCATCGACATGCGCCCGCCTTCGGCGCGGCATCCGGGTGCCGCGCCGGCCACCGCACTGGCCGGCGCCTGCATACGCCCGGGCTCAGGACGCCGAGGCGGTTTCCTGCATCCAGCTGCGGTGGCGGCGCTCATCCTGCGCGGCCTGCTCGAAGATGCGACGCGCTTCCGGCGGCACCTCGGAATGCTCGCAGGCCCGCTCATAGGCCGAGACGGTGTCTTCCTCGTTCGACTTCATGGCCCGTAGAACGGCGGCATCGCCCATGATGCTGGCCAGGGCGACCTTGCCGGTGGTCAGCAGTTGCTTGGCATCGCCCTCGGTCGGCGCGTCGGTGCCCAGGCTGCCGGCCAGGCGCGTCAACTCCGTGACATGGCGGTCATGGTCGCTCTTGAAGGCCGCGATCTGCTGCTTGTAGGCCGGATTTTCCAGCCGCTCGATGGTCTGCTCATAGGCGGCGATCGCATCATGCTCCAGAAGGAGAAGGTTGCGGACCAGCTTCGGGAAGGTGCTCTCGGTGCCGACCGTGGTGACCATGGGGGCTTCTCTCCTCTGACCAGGGCGCGGGCCCCGGCGGTTGCTTCGCTCAGATCAACCACCGGGGCGCCGCACGGTTCCGCCCGCGCCTCAACCGGAGGCGGGCTTGCCGATCTGCTCCGCCTGCGCGCCGGAGCCATCACGTGCCGGACCCAGCACCGGCTCATCGCCCAGCGGCGCATTCTGCATCACGCTGAACTGGCCCTTGCCGTCCAGCGACGGGCCGGTGGTGAAGCGGCCCTCCGGCGGCGCGACGCCATCGCGGTCGGTGCCCAGGAAGACGTAGCTGAACTCCTGCTTCTCCTGCGACTGATCGAAGCTGTTCGGGATCGGCAGCGCCTTCATGCCCCCCATCTCCTCGATCGCCGCCAGCCACTGCTGCTGGTGCATGGTATCGCGCGCGATCAGGAAGCTCAGCATGTCCTTCATGCCCGGATCATGCGCAGCGTTGTAGAGGCGCACGGCCAGCACGCGGCCGGTGGCTTCTGCGGTGACGTTGGCGAACATGTCGGCGGCCAGGTTGCCGCTGGCATAGATGTGCGAGCAGTCGAAGGGCACGCCATCGGAATTGGTCGGCATCGCCGCGAGACCGGTGGAGAGGATATGCCGTTGCAGCATGCCCTCCACCATGTGGCGCGGCCGCTCACCGCCCATCACGGCGTTGACGACCGGGCTCGCCGCCGCCGCGCTCTCCTGCAGGCTGAGCGGCGCATTCTCGAGGTTCAGCGCCACCGCGGTGGCCAGCATCTCGATATGGCCGATCTCCTCCGTCGCGGTGTGCAGGAGCATGTCGCGGTACTTGGTGTTCGGGCCGCGCGCGCCCCAGGCCTGGAAGAAATATTGCAGGCAGACACGGATTTCACCTTCGACACCCCCGATCGCCTGCTGCAATTGCCGTGCGAACAGCGGGTCCGGTGTCTCGACACGGACGGGATATTGCAGCCGCTTGTCGTGATAGTACATGGGCTTCTCCTGACTGGCCGGAGCGCGAAGCAGGGATGTGCCAAGCGCCTTCAGAGCAGCAAACCGCGCACTCTCACCAGCGGTTCCGCTGCGGGAGTAAGAATTATTCGCAGCGAGGGCTGGAGCGAACAGCCTTCGCAGCGCCTGCCATGTCATCGAACGGCGACAAACGGCCGACGAGAAACTGTGTAGGCCATCTCGGGCAGGCGAGGGCCGCCTCATGCATTGTTTGACCAAACGCAGTCTGCTTGCCTCGCACCGAGGACGGCTTGGTGATGGCGGTGAGCCACGGCAGTTCCGAGTTCGACTCGCAGGAGCACACCGGCTCGCAGCTTCCCGTCGCGACCTTTGGCCCGCCCGCGGGGATGTCAGCGGCCTGACCGATCAGAGGGACCTGTTCGACGCCATCCGCGCTGCGCTGAAGCTGGCGCCGGATGTGAGCACCCAGTCGGCAAAGTGGGAAAGAAGAAGGCCGGAGGAAGGAATTCCCCCGGCCCCCATCTTTATCTCTGCAAGTTCGCCACCGCCACGGGGGTGAGCTGCGCCCCCCCCAAAGCCTTAGGCAGTGCGCATCATCTCCGGCGGCGCGGTGCGGGCGCGCTTGGCGAGCAGCTTGTTCAGCGCGTGCACATAGGCCCGGGCGGAGGCGATGATGGTGTCGGTATCGGCGCCCTGTCCGTCCACCAGCTTGCCGTCCTCCTCCAGCCGCACCGTCACGCGCGCCTGCGCGTCGGTGCCGCCGGTGACGGACTGCACGGCATAGAGCTTCAGGGTCGCCTTGTGCGGCACCACCTGCTGCAGCGCGTTGAAGGTGGCGTCCACCGCGCCGTCGCCACCGGCCACCGCCTCGACCTTCTCGCCATCGATCTCCACCGCCAGCGAGGCGGTGGGGCGCGTGCCCATGCCGGTGGCCACGGTCAGGGCCATCAGCTTCAGCCGGTCCTGCGCGCGCACCACCTCGTCATCCACCAGCGCGACGATGTCCTCGTCGTAGACGACCTTCTTGCGGTCGGCGAGATCCTTGAAGCGGCGGAAGGCGTCGTTCAGCTGGTTGTCGCCCAGCGTGTAGCCCAGCGTCGCCAGCTTGTCGCGGAAGGCGGCGCGGCCGGAATGCTTGCCCATCACCAGCGAATTGGTGGACCAGCCGACGCTCTCCGGCGTCATGATCTCGTAGGTCGTCTTGTCCTTCAGCACGCCATCCTGGTGGATGCCGCTCTCATGCGCGAAGGCGTTGCGGCCGACGATGGCCTTGTTCGGCTGCACGTCGAAGCTGGTGATGGTGGCCAGCAGGCGGCTGGTCTTCAGGATGTTCTGGGTGACGATGCCGGTGGCGTAGGGCATGACGTCCGCGCGGGTGCGCAGCGCCATCGCCACTTCCTCCAGGCTGGCATTGCCGGCGCGCTCGCCGATGCCGTTGATCGTGGCCTCCACCTGCCGCGCGCCGGCCTCGAGGGCGGCCAGGGTGTTCGCCACCGCTAGGCCGAGGTCGTCATGGTTGTGGGTGGAGAAGATGACGCCATCAGCGCCCGGCACCCGCTCGCGCAGCATGGTGAAGATGCGCTTCAGGTCGTCGGGAACCGCGTAGCCCACGGTGTCCGGGATGTTGATGGTGGTGGCGCCGGCCTTGATGGCGGCCTCCACGCAGCGGCACAGGAAGTCCGGATCGGTGCGGCTGCCATCCTCGGCCGACCACTCGACATCGGCCACATGGTTGCGCGCCAGGGAGACGGACTTGGTGATGGCCTCCAGCACCTCTTCGCGGCTCATGCGCAGCTTGACGCGCATGTGCAGGTCGGAGGTGGAGAGGAAGGTGTGGATGCGCTGGCGGGCGGCGGGCTTCACCGCCTCGACGGCGCGCAGGATGTCGCCGGGCGCGGAGCGCGACAGGCCGCAGACCACCGGCCCGTCCTTGGCGAAGCGCTGGGCGATGGAGAGCACGCTCTCGAAGTCGCCCTGGCTGGCGATGGGAAAGCCGGCCTCCATGACGTCCACGCCCAGCTCGGCCAGGGCCTCGGCCATGCGCAGCTTCTCCTCCAGGTTCATGGAGAAGCCGGGCGACTGCTCGCCGTCGCGCAGGGTGGTGTCGAAGACGATGACGCGCTTGTCGTCGATGGTGCCGAAGCTGGGGTGATTGATGGCCATGAGGCGTTCCTTCGTTTCTGCCGTGAACCGGATAGGCGGAGGCGCATGCTGCGCCTCAGGGTCCCCCTGAGCGATGCCGGCACGTCAGCCGGGCGTCACGCTCAGGGGCGGCTAAGTCGAAGGAGAAGGAGGCCGGGAAGGGCGCGCGCGGCAGCGACGGCGGAGCCGTTCGTCAGGCCAGGAATGCGCGCGGAAGCGTCCATGCCCAGGACGATAGGCAGGGTGGCGCCCTGCCGCAAGCCCTTTCTGGGTAGCTCAGGCGGCCTCCACCGCCTGCAGGAAGGCATCGGACTTGCGACGCAGCGCCATCGCCTGCCCGCTCAGCTCCGCCGCAGAGTCGAGCACGCTGCCCGCGGCATCGCGGGTCGCCGCCGCCGCCCCGCTGACATCGCCGATGCGGCGGCTGACGGCGCCCGTGCTCTCCGAGACCTGTGCCGCGCTGCGGGCGATCTCCTGCGTGGCCGCCGCCTGCTCCTCCACCGCGGCGGCGATGGCGGCGGTGACCTCGTTCATCCGCTCCACCGTGGCGCCGATGCCCTGCAACACGCTCACGGCCTGGGCGGTGCTGCCCTGGATGGCCTGGATCTGCTGGCCGATCTCCTCCGTGGCCTTGGCGGTCTGCCCGGCCAGGTTCTTCACCTCCGAGGCGACCACGGCGAAGCCCTTGCCGGCCTCCCCCGCGCGCGCCGCCTCGATCGTGGCGTTCAGCGCCAGCAGGTTGGTCTGCGCGGCGATGTCCTGGATCAGCTGCACCACATCGCCGATCCGGCCGGCCGCCTCGGCCAGGGCGTGGATGGTGGCGTCGGCGCGCTGGGTCTCGCCCGCCGCCTCCTGGGCGACGCCGGCGCCGCTCTGCACTTGCCGCGTCACCTCGGCCACGCTGGCGGCGAGTTGCTCGGCGCTGGCCGCCACCGCCTGCACGCTGGCACCGGCGCGCTGGCTTTCCTCCGCCACCAGCCCGGCCTCCTCGCCGGAGCGGGTGGCGCTGGCGCTCATGCCGCGCGCCGCCTCCTGCAACGCGTCGGCGGAGCGCGCCACGGCATTCACCACCGCACCCACCTCGGCCTCGAAGCCGGCGGCCAGACGGGACTGCGCGGTGACCAGCGACCAGCTCAGCATCGGCCCGACATAGCTGCCGCGGGCGTCGCGCATGGCCGTCACGCGCAGGGACAGCACCTCGTCGCCCAACCGGACCTTGGCGACATGGGGAAGTCGCTCGGGCTGGGCGAGGATCTCGCGGATTCGCTGCCGCTGGGCCGGGGGATGGAACAGATCGACGCCCTGGCCCACCACCTCCTCCACCCGGCAGGGCAGCAGGTGCTCCAACGGGCGCAGGCCCTGGCGGCTGGCCTCGTTCATGTAGGTGATGCGGAAGTCGTTCCGCGGATCGGCGGTCATGACGCCGATCGGTAGCTGCTCCAGCATCTGGCTCTGCGCGAAGGCACGGCCGACGGTGGCCTGCAGGTCCTGCATGGCATCCGCGATGGTGCCGATCTCGTCCCGCCGGCCCAGGCCGGGGATGCGCTCGGGCATCCGCCCCGCTGCGAGTTCCGCCACCGCCTCGGCCAGCCGGCGCAGCGGGCGGCTGATGGAGCGGGCATTCAGCAGGCCCAGCGCGCCCAGCAGCAGCGTCACCGCCAGGCCGAGCACCAGCATGCTCTGGCGCGCGCCGCTGATCGCGCCTTCCAGCCGCAGGCGGCCCTGCCGGGCCTCCTCCCGCAGGAGCGCGTTCGCCGCCTGCAGATCCGACTCGATCCGCTGGTGGCTGGGTGCCAGTTCATCGCGCCGGAGGCGGCTGATCTCGTCCAGCGCCTTCAGCACGACGGCACCATCCTCGCCGATCCGGCCAGCCAGGCTGCCCCAATCCTTCCGGGCAGAGGGGGCCTCGCCATTCTCCACCACGCTGCGCAGGTACACGCGCGCCTGCTGGAGGGCGCTGCGCGCGCGGCGCTCCGGGCCGGTCTCCCCGGTCAGCATGTAGTCCTGCAGGTTGATGCGGGACTCGGTGACGGTGCGGTGGAGGGTGAGCAGGTTCTGCCGGACCTCCTCCTGCTCCGCCGCCGAGAGGGAGGGATCGACGCCGCCCATCACCATCTCGAACATGCGGTCATACTCGCGGCCGAGGGTGGCGAGGTGGTCGCGGGTCTCCAGCATCCGGCGCCGTTCGGCGACCAGGGCGCCGCGCACCCGATCGTATTTGTCGAGCTGTGCCTGCGCCTCGCGCAGCTTCGCCTCCGCCGCCGCGCTGCCGGCATTGGAAGCGGCCGCGCTGACATGCTGCCGGGCCTGCTCCAGGTCCTGCGAACCCAAGCGGCGCGCCTCCTCAAGCACCTTGATGTTCTGCGCCGAGACGATCTCGCTCAGCTGCACCCCGGCGGCCTGGAGGGCGTTCTCCGACTGCTTCAGGCGCATCTCCACCTCGCCCGCCGCGAACTCCACCGCGCTCTCGTGCTGGATCAGGTCAAGGTTGCGCCAGACATCGGCGATCATGAGGCCGAGCAGCAGGAGCGGCACCAGCACTCCCAGAGCGAGCTTGCGGCCGACGGTGAGGGCGAAGGGAAGCGCGCGCAATGTTTCCTCCATGGGCTTCCCTGCTTCTGACAGGGGGACATGAAGGGTTGGTGAAGGCGCGGCCTCAGCCCGCGGGCGGGTGCACCTCCAGCCAATGCCGGGCGATCTCCTCCCGGGTCGCCACCCAGACATCGGGGCAGGCCACGACATGGTCGAGGAAGCGCGCCAGCGCCGCCGCCCGTGCCGGGCGGCCGACCAGCCGGCAATGCAGCCCGACGCTCATCATCTTGGGCGCGGTGCGGCCTTCCTCGCGCAGGAAGTCGAAGGCGTCGCGCAGGTGCTGGGTGTAGCCGTCATTCGCCGTGAAGCCAGGCGGCACGGCGAACTTCATGTCGTTGTTGTCGAGCGTGTAGGGGATGATCAGCAGCGGCTTGCCGGCGACGGTGACGTAGTAGGGAAGGTCGTCGTCATAGGCGTCGCTGTCGTAGAGGAAGCCGCCATGCTCGGCCACCAGGCGGCGCGTCTGCGGGCTGATGCGGCCGGTGTACCAGCCGACCGGCCGGCGCCCGACCAGCCGCTCGATGGTCTCCACGCTCTGCGCGATGTGCTGGCGCTCGGTGGCCTCGTCCACCTCCTGGTAGTTGATCCAGCGCCAGCCATGGCTGGCCACCTCATGCCCCGCCTCGGCGAAGGCGCGGCCCACAGCCGGGTTCAGCTCCAGCGCGCGCCCGACGCCATAGACCGTAAGCTTGAGGCTGCGCTCGGCGAAGAGCCGCAGCACGCGCCAGACGCCGGCACGGGCGCCATAGTCGAACTGGCTCTCCTTGCCGATGTCCCGCGCGCCCAGCACCGGGTTGCCGCCCGGCGTCTCGTTCAGGTAGATCTCGCCGCCCGGATCGCCGTTCAACACGGTGTTCTCGCCGCCCTCCTCGTAGTTCAGCACGAAGGAGAGGGCGAGGCGGGCGCCGCCCGGCCATTGCGGGTCCGGCGGGTTGGGTCCGTAGCCGAAGAAGTCGCGCGGATAGCCGCTGTCGGGGGCGAGCTTTGTCATGGCGCCCCGCAGGGTGCTGCCGCGCGGCGGATGCCGTCAACTCTCTCCCTGGCCCGCCGCTGCCCTGGGCAGCGTGCCATGCACCAGTGCCTGGATGAAGGCGAGCTTCCTCACCACTGCCGGCGAAAGCACGAAGGGGTAGAGATCCGGCGTGCCCATGCAGCGGTTCAGGCTGTTCACCGCCGCCGTCAGCGGAACCCAGGCCTCCATGACCGGCGCGATCTCGGTGGCCTCATAGGGGCGGAAGTCCACCTCGGCCACCAGTTCCTCGCCATGCGCCACCCGCGGCGCGATGCCGAGGCCGAAGGCACGCGCCATCTCCAGCGTGTCCACGATGTGCAGGTAGTGCGCCCAGGTTTCCGCGAAGTCCTCCCAGGGATGGGCGGTGGCGTAGGTGCTGACGAAGTTCTCCTGCCAGTCGGCCGGCGGGCCCTCGTTGTAGTGGCGCTGGAGGGCGGCGCCGTAGTCCTGGCTGTCGTCGCCGAAGACGGCGCGGCAGGCTTCGAGCTGGCCGCCATCGCGCACCAGCCGGTCCCAGAAATAATGGCCGGATTCGTGCCGGAAATGGCCGAGCAGCGTGCGGTAGGGCTCGCCCATCTCGGTGCGGCGGCGGTTGCGCTCGGCGTCGTCCGCCTCGGCGAGGGAGAGGGTGATCAGGCCGTTGTCGTGGCCCGTCATGACCTTCGGCGCACCCTCCGCCGAAGAATCGGCCAGGAAGTCGAAGGCCAGGCCATGCTCCGGGTCCTCCACCCGGTTGGTCAGCGGCAGCCCAAGGCGGATGAAGCTGTAGAAGGCGCGTCGCTTGGCCTCCTCGATCTTGCGCCAGTGCGCAAGATTGGTGGGGTCCGAGAGGTCGGGGATGGTGCGGTTGTGCCGGCAGGCCAGGCAGAAGTCCTCCGGCGAATCCTGCGGCACCAGCCAGTTGCAGGCCTCATGCTGGGCATTGCTGCAGAAGCGGTAGAGCCGCTCCGGATCGGCGCGCGGGCGCCAGAACTGGCCGATGGCGCGGCCGCCGACCGCCGGCTGCCCTGCCCCTTGCTGGCCGACCATCTGGTGGTCCTGGGCGGGCGGGCCGACCCGCGGCTCGTCCTCCAGGCGCTGCGGCACGCCTTCGCCCTCGGCCGGATCGAGCGCGGAAAGGCGGCTTACCCCGGGCAGGAAGCCCAGCGTCGCGCCGCAGCGCATGCAGCGGGTGTTCTCGAAATAGAGAAGCTGTCCGCAGACCTCGCAGTCGAAGAGCCGCATGCCGTGCCATCCTTCCCGAAAGGGCGAGCCTGGAACGGCCCGCGGCAGGATCGGTTGCCGGGCGCAGCCTGCGGCACAGGGCCGCGGAAAAGCAAAAGGGGCGCCGAAGCGCCCCTTTCCTTCCGCCGGCCTCAGTTCCGGCTCTTGTCCACCAGCGCGCCCTTGGTGATCCAGGGCATCATGCCACGCAGCTTGGTGCCGACTTCCTCGATGGAATGCTCGGCCAGGCGGCGGCGGGTGGCCTTGAAGGAGGCCTGGTTGACCTTGTTCTCCAGCATCCAGTCGCGGGTGAACTTGCCGGACTGGATGTCGTTCAGCACGCGCTTCATCTCGGCCTTGGTCTCGGCGGTGATGATGCGGGGGCCGGTCACGTACTCGCCATACTCCGCGGTGTTGGAGATGGAGTAGTTCATGTTGGCGATGCCGCCCTCATAGATGAGGTCGACGATCAGCTTCACCTCGTGCAGGCACTCGAAATAGGCCATCTCCGGCGCGTAGCCGGCCTCGACCAGGGTCTCGTAGCCGGCCTTGATCAGCTCGACCAGGCCGCCGCAGAGCACGACCTGCTCGCCGAACAGGTCGGTCTCGCACTCTTCCTTGAAGGTGGTCTCGATGATGCCCGAGCGGCCGCCGCCGACGGCGGAAGCGTAGGAGAGCGCGATCTCCAGCGCATTGCCCGAGGGGTTCTGGTGCACGGCCACCAGGCAGGGCACGCCGCCGCCCTTCTGGTACTCGCCACGCACGGTGTGGCCAGGGCCCTTCGGCGCGATCATGAACACGTCGATGTCGGCGCGCGGCTCGATCAGGTTGAAGTGCACGTTCAGGCCATGCGCGAAGGCCAGCGCGGCGCCTTCCTTCATGTTCTCGTGCAGGTGGTCGCGGTAGAGGTCGCCCTGGCCCTCGTCCGGGGTCAGCACCATCACCACATCGGCCCATTTGGCGGCCTCGGCGGGGCTCATGACCTTGAAGCCGGCGGCCTCGGCCTTCTTGGCGGAACCGCCCGGACGCAGGCCGATCACCACCTCGGCAACGCCGGAATCGCGCATGTTCATCGCATGCGCATGGCCCTGGCTGCCAAAGCCGATGACGGCAACCTTCTTGCCCTTGATCAGGCCCACATCGGCATCACGGTCGTAGTAGACGCGCATCTCTGGCGCACTCCCCCGATTGAAGAACCAAAACTCCTGCGAGAGGGCTCCGCCCTCCCGCGCTCTCCCGCCAGGAACCTGAGGTTCCTGGACCTCCCATCCGCTGGCGGGGTCCAGGGGGCAGTGCCCCCTGGGCGAAGGTCAGACCGAAAGACCGGCCGTGCCGCGCGCGATGGCCACCGCGCCGGTGCGCGAGACCTCCACAAGGCCGATCGGCCGCATCAGGTTGATGAAGGCATCGAGCTTCTCGCTGCTGCCCGTCATCTCGAAGACGAAGCTCTCAATGGTGGCATCCACCACGCGGGCGCGGAAGGCATCGGCCAGCCGCAGCGCCTCCTGCCGCGCCGAGCCGGTGCCCACCACCTTGATCAGCGCCAGCTCGCGGTTGAGATGCGGGCCTTCCAGCGTCAGGTCGGCCACCTTGTGGACGGGGACCAGCCGGTCGAGCTGCGCCTTGATCTGCTCGATCACCATCTCGGTGCCCGAGGTGACGATGGTGATGCGGGAGAGGCGGCCCTCCGCATCCACCGGCGCCACGGTCAGGCTGTCGATGTTGTAGCCACGGCCGGAGAACAGGCCGATGACGCGGGCCAGCACGCCAGCCTCGTTCTCCACCAGCACCGCGATGGTCGCGGCGCGCTGGGACATGTCGTTGGGGTCGGGCATTCTTCTGTCCGTATGGTCGCAGGGCCAGGATGGCGCGGGGTCGGGGTGGCGCCGGCTCAGACCAGCGCCGTCCCCTCATCCGTCACACCCGCACCGCCGCTGATCTGCCCGGAGGCCAGCAGCATCTCGTTATGCGCCGCGCCCGAGGGGATCATCGGGAAGACGTTCTCCTTCGGGTCCACCGCGACATCGACGATCACCGGCCGGTCGATGGCGATCATCTCGCGGATGACGCGGTCCAGGTCATCGATGCTCTCCGCCCGCATGCCGACACCGTGGAAGCTCTCGGCGAGCTTGACGAAATCGGGCAGCGCCTCGCTGTAGCTCTCGGAGTAGCGGCCGCCATGCAGCAGCTCCTGCCACTGGCGAACCATGCCCATGTACTGATTGTTCAGGATGAACACCTTCACCGGCAGGCGATACTGCGCCAGCGTCGCCATTTCCTGGATGTTCATCAGGATCGAGGCCTCGCCGGCGATGTCGATCACCAGCGCATCGGGGTGCGCGATCTGCACGCCCATCGCCGCCGGAAGGCCGTAGCCCATGGTGCCGAGGCCGCCCGAGGTCATCCAGCGGTTCGGCTTCTCGAAGCCGAAATACTGGGCCGCCCACATCTGGTGCTGGCCGACCTCGGTGGTGATGAAGGTCTCGCGCCCCGTCTCCCGCGTCAGCTCGTAGAGCCGCTTCACCGCGTGCTGCGGCTTGATCAGGCTGCCTTCCTGCACGTAGCGCAGGCAGTTCGTGCCGCGCCACTCGTCGATCTGGCGCCACCAGGCGGCCAGCGCCTCGCGGTCCTGCCGGGCCTCGTCCGCCTCCCAGGCGGCGATCATCGCGCGCAGAACGGAAGCCGCGTCGCCCACCACCGGCACCTCGACCTTGACGTTCTTGTTGATCGAGGAGGGGTCGATATCGGCGTGGATCTTCACCGCATCCGGCGCGAAGGCGTTGAGGCGGCCGGTCACGCGGTCGTCGAAGCGGGCGCCGATGTTGAACATCACGTCGCACCCGTGCATGGCGAGGTTCGCCTCGTAGGTGCCGTGCATGCCCAGCATGCCCAGGAACTGCGGGTCGCTGGCCGGGAAGGCGCCGAGGCCCATCAGCGTGTTGGTGCAGGGCAGGCCGGCCATGCGGACGAACTTCGCCAGCAGCTCGGAGGCCTCGGGACCGGCATTGATGACGCCGCCGCCGGAATAGACCACCGGGCGCTTCGCCTCCTTCAACAGGCGCACCGCCTTGCGGATCTGCGCCATGTCCGGCTCGGTCTGCGGGCGGTAGGAGCGGTGCTCCTGCGTCGGCGGCGGAGCGTAGCGGCCCTTGCCGATCAGGATGTCCTTCGGCAGGTCGATCACCACCGGGCCGGGGCGGCCGGAGCGCGCCACGTAAAAGGCGTCGTGCACCGTCCGGGCCAGGTCCTCCATCCGCTTCACCAGGTAGTTGTGCTTGGTGGCGGGGCGGGTGATGCCGGTGGTGTCGGCCTCCTGGAAGGCGTCGTTGCCGATCAGATGCGTCGGCACCTGGCCGGTCAGGCAGACGACGGGGATGCTGTCCATCAGCGCGTCCACCAGCCCGGTCACGGCATTGGTGGCGCCGGGGCCGGAGGTGACGAGCACGCAGCCCACCTTGCCGGTGGAGCGGGCATACCCCTCGGCGGCATGCACCGCCGCCTGCTCATGCCGCACCAGGATGTGGCGGATGGCGTTCTGCTGGAAGATGGCGTCGTAGATCGGGAGTACCGCGCCGCCGGGATAGCCGAAGATAACCTCTACGCCCTGCTCCTTCAGCGCGCGCAGGACAATCTCGGCACCCGTCATGATCTGGGTGTCGGATGCGGCGGGAAGGTTGGCAGCAGACATGATGGCTTCTGGCTTTCCTGCGGTGTGGTGTTGCCGGACATTCCTGTCCGGGACCCCGATCTACGCCCCCTCCCCGCCCGCGTCAACGCGGGAGCGAACAAACGAGAAAATTTCCCCTTGTTCTCTTTCTGAAAATTGCTCCATTCCCGCCACCCGCGCATGGATCGTATGCGTTTCGCTGGGAGCAGCCAGCGGCTGGTGGCGGAACCAAGTGGCCTGCCGCTTGGTGTACTGGCCGATGACCAAGCAGGCCCGCTCCCCCGCCTCCTCCGGCGTGAGCCGTCCGGCCAGCATGGCGGAAAGCTCGGGCACGCCATGCGCGCGCATCGCCGGCAAGGCGGGGTCGAGGCCGCGCGCCACCAGCGCCCGCACCTCCTCCACTGCGCCGCCCCGCAGCATGGCCTCCCAGCGGCGCCGGATGGCGGACCGCAGCGCCTCGCGAGGCGGGTCCAGCCGGATCGCGGCGAAACGCCAGGGCATGCCATCGAGGCTCGCCGGGCCGGTGCCCGTCTCCCGCTGCCAGGAGGCCAGCCCTCGCCCGGTGCCGCGCCAGACCTCATAGGCGCGCGCGAGGCGCTGGCTGTCGCTGGGGCGCAGGCGGGCGGCGGTCTCCGGGTCGGCGGCGGCGAGGCGGGCATGCAGCGCGGCCGGCCCCTCCTCCGCCAGCAGGGCGCGCGCCTCCTCCCGCGCGGCGGGCGGGATCTCCGGCACGGGGGCGATGCCCTCGGTGAGAGAGCGGAAATAGAGGCCGGTGCCGCCGCAGAGGACCGGCAGCCGGCCGGCCGCGCGTGCCGTAGCCAGTTCGGCCAGGGCCTGCTCGCGCCACCAGGCCACGCTGGCGGCCTCGGCGGGGTCGCGCAGGCCATAGAGGCGGTGCGGTGCCCGCGCCTGCTCCTCCGGCGAGGGTTGCGCCGTCAGCACCTCCAGCCCGGCATAGATCTGCATGCTGTCGGCATTGATGATGGCGCCGCCCAGCCGCTCGGCCAGCGCGAGCGCCAGCGCCGACTTGCCGCTGGCCGTCGGGCCGGCCACCAGCAGCGCGAATGGTTGATTGCTCATGCGCACGCGGGCATGGTCCGCCCCCCATGCAGCATGTGCTCACCCTGATCGCGCCCGCAGGCCAATTGCCGGCGCCCCTTATTGCGCGGGTCCGCTCCGCGCTGGTCTCCCTCGGCGCCAATGCCGGCAGCCCGGACTGGCTCGCGGAGGAGGAAGCCGTGGACCTGCCCTTCGACGGGCTTGCCCCCGAGCAGGCCCAGGCCATCGCCACCGGTGCCCTGGAGGGCGCGCCGGTGGACAGCGTCGCCCAGCCAGCGGAAGGCCGCCGCAAGCGGCTGCTGATCGCCGACATGGACAGCACCATCGTCACCAGCGAGACGCTGGACGAGCTGGCCGCCTATGCCGGGCTGAAGGAGCGCGTGGCCGAGATCACCCGCCGCAGCATGAACGGCGAGATCGACTTCGCCACCGCGCTGCGCGAGCGCGTGGCCATGCTGAAGGGTCTCGCCCTCTCGGCGCTGGAGGCCACCTGGGCGGAGACGCATGTGATGCCGGGCGCCAAGGCGCTGGTGCGCACCATGGTGGCGAATGGCGCGCATTGCGCGCTGGCCTCGGGCGGCTTCACCTGGTTCACCAGCCGGGTGGCGGAGAAGGTCGGCTTCACCAGCCACCACGCCAACCTCCTGGAGGATGACGGCGCCAGCCTGACCGGCACCGTGGCGGAGCCGATCTTCGACCGCCATGCCAAGCTCACCACCCTGAAGCAGCTGGCGGCCGAGCTGGGCCTGCCGCTCGCCGACACGCTGGCGGTGGGCGACGGCGCGAACGACCTGGAGATGCTGGCCGCCGCGGGGCTGGGCGTGGCCTACCATGCCAAGCCGGTGGTCGCTGCCGCGGCGCGCGTGCGGGTGGATCATACGGATCTGCGGGCCTTGCTGTTCGCGCAAGGATATCGCGCAGCCGAGTTCGTCGCGTAAGCCCACGAAAAAGGCCCGGAGGGGATCCGGGCCTGCGGTTGGCGCAACAAAACCGACAGAAAAAAGACAGAGGGGCCCGGGGGAGAGTTCTTTCTCTCCCGGCTCTGCCCCGTCAGCCCGGGCTGCCGTTCTTGCCCTCGGGCGCCAGGCGCAGCGGCACGAAACGCTGGCCCTGCCCGTTCTCGATCAGCAGCAGCGCCGTCGGGCGGTTCTGCCGGCGCAGGCGGGCGAGCTGCTCCTGCACCTCCTGCGGCGTGGTGACGCGGTTCTGCTGCACCTCGACGATCAGGTCGCCGGGGCTGAGGCCACGCTCGGCCGCGCTGCTGCCCGGCTCCACCTCGGTGACGACGACGCCGCGCGCGTCCTCCTTCAGGCTGAACCGGTCACGCGTCTCGGCCGAGAGCGGCGCCACCTTCATGCCCAGGCCGGAGAGCGCCATCGCCGAGCCCGGACGGGACTGCTGCGGTGCCGCCGGGGCCGCCGCCTGCTGCTGCTCGGCCGGCAGCTCGGCGACCGTCACCTGGACCGTCTCCTGCTTGCCGTTGCGCCAGACCGTCACGGGCACCGCGGTGCCCACCTTGGTCTCGGCCACGATGCGCGGCAGGGCGCGCATTTCCTGCACCTCGTGGCCGTTGAAGCTCAGGATCACGTCGCCGTTCTGGATGCCGGCCTTGGCGGCGGGGCCGTCCTCCTGCGCCCGCGCCACCAGCGCGCCGCGCGCATGGCCCTGCAGGCCCAGGCTCTCGGCGATCTCGTCCGTCACCTGCTGGATGTTCACGCCGAGCCAGCCGCGCCGCACCTTCCCGCTGTCCACCAGCTGGGCGACGATGTTCTTGGCCAGGTTGGCAGGAATGGCGAAGCCGATGCCGATCGAGCCGCCGGACGGCGAGACGATGGCGGTGTTGATGCCGATCACCTCGCCCTTGGTGTTGAACAGCGGACCACCCGAGTTGCCGCGGTTGATGGCGGCGTCGGTCTGGATGAAGTCGTCATAGGGGCCGGCATTGATGTTGCGCCCGCGCGCCGAGACGATGCCCGATGTGACGCTGCCGCCGAAGCCGAGCGGGTTGCCGATGGCCAGCACCCAATCGCCCACCTCGGCGCTGTCGGAGTCACCGAAGGCCACCACCGGCAGCGGCTTGTCGGACTTCACGCGCAGCACGGCGAGGTCGGTGCGCTGGTCCACGCCCACCAGTTCGGCCTTGAGCGTGGTGTTGTCCTGCATCACCACGTTGATCTCGTCGGCGCCGTCGATGACGTGGTTGTTGGTGACGATGATGCCGGAGCCATCGATGATGAAGCCGGAGCCCTGGCTCTGCTGACGGCGCGGCGGCTGGCCGGGGCGGCCACCCGGCGGGCGCATGCGCTCCATGAAGTCGCGGAACAGTTCCTCGAAGGGGCTGCCCGGCGGGAACTGCGGCATCTCCGGCGCATCCGGACGGTTGCCGCTCGCCTGCAGGGTCTGGCTGGTCTGGATGTTGACCACCGAGGGCAGCAGGCGGCGCGCCAGTGGCGCAAAGCTCTCGGGCAGGCGCTCCGTCAACGCCTGCGGCACCTGTGCCGGCTGGGCCGAGGCGGGCACCGACAGGGCGAGTGGCGCCGCGGCGACCGTGGCACTCAGGATCAGGGTGGCGACACGCATCGGCAAACCTCGCTTGGGAGACGATCCGGGCCACGGCCCGGCAGACGTGAAGATGGGGCAGCCCGGCCGGGAGCGGAAGGGCAGCGCGCGCCTGCCGGGCGGAAAAGCAGTTGGCCCCCTGCCCTGCGGGGGCTGGAGCGTCGCCTCAGTGACGCACGAGCAGCGTGGCAAGAGCGACGCCGGCCGCCGCCATGACCAGCCCCGCGATGCGGAGCCGCTCCGGCGGCAGGCCGGTGAGGCCGGCGAGGGCGCGCTGCATGGCTGCCGGGAAGGCTGCGTAAAGCAGCCCTTCGAGCGCCAGCACAACCGCCCCGCCGGCGATAAGTTGCAGGACCGTCAAGGCCTGCCGCTCATGGAGCGGGAGCCTGTGTGGTACCCTGCGGCGCCGGCGCGGCGGCCGCGCTCCCATCCCCCAGCCCGGAGCCTTCCGGGCGGCTCTGCCGGAAGTAGCGGAAGAACTCCGAATCCGGCGTCAGCACCAGCCGGGTATCACCTTCCGACAGCGCCTCCCGATAGGCCTGCATGGAGCGGTAGAAGCTCCAGAAGGCCGGGTCGCGCTGCGCGGCATCAGCGAAGAGGCGGATCGCCTCCTCATCGCCCTGGCCGCGCAGCGTATCGGCCTGGGCCTGGCTCTCGGCCAGCAGCACGGTGCGCTCGCGGTCGGCCTGGGCGCGGACACGGGCCGCCACCTCGGCGCCCTCGGCCCGCGCCTCGCGCGCCACGCGCTCGCGCTCGGACTGCATGCGGCTCAGGATCGCCTGGGTGTTCTCGTCCGGCAGGTCGGTGCGGCGGATGCGCACATCCTCGACGGCCACGCCGAAGCTCTTGGCCTCTCCGTTCACCTGCTGCTGGATCTGGTTCATGATCCGCGCACGCTCGTTGGAGAGCACGGCCATCAGCGTCTCGCTGCCGAGCACCCGGCGCATCGAGGAGGCCACGATGGAGGAGAGGCGCCCGCGGATGCCGCTCTCCTGCGTGCCGACCGTCTGGAAGTAGAGCAGCGGATCGACGATGCGGAAACGGGTGAAGGTATCCACGATCAGCCGGCGCTGGTCGCCGAGGATGACCTCCTCGCCCGGCGTGTCGTAGTCCAGCAGGCGACTGTCGAAGCTGCTCACCGCCTGGATGAAGGGGATCTTCACGTGCAGGCCGGGCTCCTTGATCACCCGGATCGGCTGGCCGAACTGCGTCACCAGCACCTGCTCGGTCTGCCGCACGGTGAAGAGCGCCGAGAGCGCCGTCACCAGCAGCACGAG
Source organism: Roseomonas sp. (assembly GCA_035556695.1). Classification (GTDB taxonomy): domain Bacteria; phylum Pseudomonadota; class Alphaproteobacteria; order Acetobacterales; family Acetobacteraceae; genus Pseudoroseomonas. The sequence continues at coordinate 97,014 of DATMFR010000009.1, read as the reverse complement.
GGCGACGCCGCCCAGCAACAGGGTGCGGTTCATCGGCTGCCTCCCTGGGCGGCCTGCGGCTGCGCCGGCGCACGATCCAGCGCGGAGGGCGGAACAGGCGGGCGTTGCTGCTGCTGCCCGGCCGCGCCGGCGGGGCGGCTCGCGCCATCCAGCGGCAGGTAGGGCACGATGCCCTGCAGGCGGTCATCCACCAGCAGCTTCGGGTTGCGGCGCAGGATGTCCTCCATGGTCTCCATATAGAGGCGGCGAACCGTCACGTCCTTTGCGACCTGGTAAGCCGAGAGGACGCTGACGAAGCGGGCCGCCTCGCCGCGGGCGCGGGCGATCTGGCTCTCCTTGTAGCCTTCCGCCTCCTGGATCATCCGCTGCCCCTCGCCGCGGGCGCGGGGGATGATGTCGTTGCGGTAGGTCTCCGCCTCGTTGCGCAGCCGCTCGCGGTCGGCATTGGCGCGCTGCACGTCGCGGAAGGTGTCGATCACCTCGGAGGGCGGATCGACCTTCAGCAGCTGCACCTGGGTGATCTCGACGCCCGACTTGTACTGGTCCAGGATGAACTGCACGCCGGTGCGCACGCGCTGCTCGATCTCGGCACGCGCTTCGGTCAGGGCCGGCTGGATCGGCGTCTGACCGACCACCTCGCGCATCACGCTCTCGGCCGCGGACTTCACGGTCTGGTCGGGGTTGCGGGTGTTGAACAGGTACTCGCCGGCATCGCGGATGCGCCAGAACACCGCGAAGTCGATGTCGATGATGTTCTCGTCGCCGGTCAGCATCAGGCTTTCCTCGACCACGTCCCGTGCGGGGACGGGGCGGGTCAGCGGCGCATCGCCGGAGGCGCGGAAGCCGATGTCGATGCGGTTGATGCGCGTCACGCGCGGCGTGGTGACAGTCTCGACCGGCCAGGGAATGTGGTAGTTCAGGCCTGGCGACGTGGTGCGGTCGAAGGCGCCGAAGCGCATCACCACACCCTGCTCGTCGGGCTGCACGCGGTAGATGCCGCTGGCGGCCCAGAGGCCCAGCACCACCACGGCGCCGATGCCGATCCACTTGCCCATGCCGCCGCCGCCGCCTGGCAGGAAGCGGCGCAGCGCCGCCTGCGCCTGGCGGATCGCCTCGTCCAGGTCAGGGCCGCCGCCGGGGCCACGCCCGCCGCCGCCGCCCTGAGGCGGCTGCCCCCAGGGTCCGCCGGGGCGCGGATTGCCCCACGGGCTGCCTCCCGGACCGGATCCGCCTTGATTGTTCCAGGGCATAGGCTGGCTGGTCTCCCCTCTTAAACACTCGTTCCCGGCCGCGGACGCTTGCGCGAAGGCGGTGCATGCGCGACAGGGCCGAACCATATGTCGCCCTGTCCGGGCCGGGCGCAATGCGCAACATGAATTTCGCGCAATGTGCTCCGACGGGGGCTTGGCCGATATTGTCCGCGAGCGAGGGGTTTTCAAGCGATGTCGGAGACACTGACCGAGGCGGTTCGTACCGCGCTGCGCGCGGTGCGCGACCCGCAGACGGGGCAGGATGTGGTGACCGCCGGCATGCTGCAGGGTCTCTCCGCGCGGGATGGGCTGGTGCAGTTCGCGCTGGCCGTGCCGCGCGAGCAGGCCCGTGCTCTGGAGCCGCTGCGCGCGGCGGCGGAGCGTGCCGCGGCGGCGGTGCCGGGCGTGCTCTCCGCCACCTGCGTGCTGACGGCGCACCGCGACGTCCAGGCCGCGCCTGTGCAGGGGCAGCGGCCCGCCGCCGCGCCGGGGATGCCGCCCGCCGGCGGCCCACCGCCGGGCACCGCCCGCGCCAGCCGCCCCGCCCCGGGCCAGGGGCCGATGCTGCTTCCGGATGTCGGCGCCATCATCGCCGTCGCCTCGGGCAAGGGCGGCGTCGGCAAGTCCACCACGGCGGTGAACCTGGCGGTGGCGCTGGCCGCCGAGGGGCTGCAGGTCGGCCTGCTGGACGCCGACATCTATGGCCCCTCCCTGCCGCAGATGCTCGGCACGCGCGAGCGGCCGCGCGCCACCGGCGGACGCATCGTACCGCTCTCCCGCTGGGGTCTCAAGGCGATGTCCATCGGCTTCCTCGTGGAGGAGGAGACGCCGATGATCTGGCGTGGCCCAATGGTAATGGGCGCGCTGGAGCAGATGCTCGGCCAGGTGGAATGGGGGCCGCTCGACGTGCTGGTGGTGGACATGCCGCCCGGCACCGGCGACGCGCAGCTCACCATGAGCCAGCGCGTGCCGCTGGCCGGTGCCGTGATCGTCTCCACGCCGCAGGACGTGGCGCTGATCGACGCCCGGCGCGGCGTGCGGATGTTCGAGAAGGTGAACGTCCCCGTTCTCGGGCTGATCGAGAACATGTCCTACTATTGCTGCCCGAATTGCGGCCACACCGCGAATATCTTCGGCCATGGCGGCGCCCGCGCCGAGGCGGAGCGGATGGGGGTGGAGTTCCTGGGCGAGCTGCCGCTGAAGCTGGAGATCCGCGAACTGGCCGATGCCGGGACGCCGATCGTGATGGCGAAGCCCGAAAGCGACGAGGCCGGGCGCTACCGCGGCATCGCCCGGCGGCTGCGCGAGAAGCTGGCGGCCCGGCCGGCGGCGCCGCGCATCGTGGTGGAATGAAGGAAAAGGCTGGGGGAAGGAATTCCCCCAGACCCCCATCTTTCTTCTGACTGGCAAAAAGAAGATGGGGGGCTCGGGGGGAACTCATTCCCCCCGATCTCTTTCAGCGCAGGCGCAGGGCTGCGTCCTCCTGCTGCCGTTTCCGGCCGTAGCGATAGCCGACATACAGCGCGCCGACCACGAGCAGCGCCAGCGGCACGTCGTGCAGCACGAAGGTGATGACGCCCCAGATCAGCGCCAGCACCAGCCAGACCAGCCACAGCCCGAAGGACAGCGAGGCGATGACCAGCATCGCCGGAAAGCCCAACAGCAGCAGCACGGCGAGAAGCAGCCAGACCATCGAAATACCCCTCCCGGCCGCTCAACCCTGTCGCGCGCGGCCCTTGCGCGGTGCCGGCCCGGCCATCGGGCGGGGCGCGGTGGCGCGGCCGAGCGCGAAGCCTCCGCAGCCCGTCAGCAGCAGCAGGGCACCGAGGTCGCCCAGCATCGCATGCGCCAGCGGCACGCCGATCAGCAGCACCGCCACACAGATGATGACGGCGAGCCACCGGCGCCAGTGGAAATCCTCCAGCCGGCGCCGCAATCCGCCGCCCAGCTTGGCACGCCCGGCCGCCGGCTTCCGCCGGGCCGGCGGGGTGCCGCCGGCAGCGCGCGCGGAACGCGGAGGGGCGGCCACGGCAGCGAAGGTCAGGCCGGTCGGCCGAGCTGGTCCATCAGCTCCCGCCATTCGCGCTTGGAGAGGCCGCTTTCAGGCTGCGCCACCGCCTCGCCGGCCAGCAGGCGCCGCACCACGCCAAGCATCTGCGCCGAGAGGGTCACGGCACCCAGACGGTAGTCGCGGAAGGCCTCGGCCACCGCCGGCACCCAGGCCTCCAGCGAGGCCATCATCACCTCGGCATAGGCGCGGATCTCGTACTGCGCATGGGCGTCGGCACGCAGGCTGAGGAAGTTCAGCAGGTTGTGCAGGTCGGTCTTCCAGTACCACTGGGTATAGGCGTTCAGCGTCAGGTTCATCCGCGCCAACTCGCGCGCGAGGCCCTGGCGGGAGGGATCGAGCACCTGGCCCTCCTCGTCCGCGTTCAGCATCTCCTGGTAGTGCTCGTAATTGCGCAGGGAATCCTCGCGCAGCAGGTTCAGCACATGCGCGGCCTCGGCGCCCTGCAGCACCTCCCCCCGGCCCTGCCGGTTGCTGGCGGACTGCGCCGCCAGATGCTCCGGCGCGGGCAGGTAGAACTCGCGGTCCATGATCGAGTAGCGGGCGGAGTATTCGTTCACGTTCGCCGTGCGGTGGCGGATCCACTGCCGCGCCACGAAGATCGGCAGCTTCACGTGGAACTTGATCTCGCACATCTCGAAGGGGGTCGAATGGCGGTGGCGCATCAGGTAGCGGATCAGCCCCCGATCCTCCATCACCGCCTTGGTGCCACGCCCGTAGGAGACGCGGGCCGCCTGCACCACGGCGGCATCGTCGCCCATGTAGTCCACCACCCGGACGAAGCCGTGGTCGAGCACCGGCACCGGCTCGAACAGCATGGCCTCCAGCGCCGGCACGGTCGGGCGCCGGGTTTCCGCCCGCGCCGCCTTCGCCTCGGCCAGCTCCTGAAGCTGCGCTGCCGTGAGTGCCATTTCGGAACCATCCTCGAATTCTGGAGTCCGCGGCCGAGTGTGCCGCGCTTGCCGCCCGGGGTGTAGCCGGGGGCGGTGGGGGGCAGCAACACGGGCGCGCATGGGGCAGCTCTGGCGGCACCGAAAAAGGCGCCCGCCCCCCTCGCAATCGGCCGGCGGGCGGACTATATCCGTCCTGCTCGCCTTCGGGCGGCTATGGCGATAAACGGCGTGTGGAATAAGCGTTGCGGACCCGGGGGCAGTGCCCGGCGTCTCCACCAGTTCCGGCCCAGGCTCCGGCCTGCGGCCCACATGGGGACGAAACAGGCTCGACGCGCGCGGTAAAGACCCGTCTTTTGCCCGGCATTGTACCGCCGTTATCGGGCTAAATCACAAGTGCCAACGATAACAGCCGCGAGGCTGTGGCGCTCGCTGCCTAAATAGGTAAGCGCGGTCCGGGGGGAACCGGGCAACAGAATCCCCCCACTTCGTTTTATGGCTGCGCCTACTTTCCGCTGATTGCCGGCACCGCTATGGGTCTTCCATTATTCTGGGCGTCCGGTGGGGTGGAGTGCATGACCGAAGACAATAAGCCAGTGGAGAGCCTGCTACCCTACGATCGCTGGACCGAGGAGGCGATGCGTGAGGTGGCTTTGAAGGCGCTCGAACATGTCGGCGTCCATGGTCTGCCTGGCGAGCACCATTTCTACATCACCTTCCGCACCGATCATCCCGGCGTGGCGATGCCGGCCCATCTGAAGGCCCGCTATCCCGAGGAAATGACCATCGTCCTTCAGCACCAGTTCTGGGACCTGAAGGTGGACCGCGAGAAGGGCTTCGTCACTGCCGGCCTCTCCTTCGGCGGCGTGCCGGCCACCCTGACCATCCCAATCGCCGCCCTCACCGCCTTCTGGGACCCGCATGTCCGGGTTGGGCTGCGCTTCCCCTCGGCCGAGGCGCCGGCCAAGGCGGCCGAAGAGGAGGCGCTGGCCGACCCGGTCCCCTCGCCCATGGCCGAACAGGGCGAGGACGGCACGCCGAAGCCGGCACCTGAGGAGGGGCCAGCGCAGGTGGTCAGCCTGGACGCCTTCCGCCGCCGCCCCTCGCGCGACTGAGCCCTGCCCTGTCTGGCCGGGCTGGCGCCCGGTTGGTTTGCCGCGTGGCCTGCGCTACCACTGCCCCACCCGACGCCGCCGCCCAGGCGACGCCTGCCCTGCCCGTCATGCCGGAGCGTCCCGATGTCCCCTGACGACAATATCCCCCCTGCCGCCCCCCTCGCCGATACCCCGGTCAACGAGACCGATGCCGGGATGCCGGTCTCGCAGCGGCCCGAAGGCTTCCGCTACAGCCCGATGCTGCCGCTCGGCGCGGACAAGACCCCCTATCGCCGCCTGCCCATCGAAGGCGTGAAGGCCATCGAGGTCGAGGGCCGCACCGTGCTGAAGGTGTCGCCGCGCGCGCTGGAGGAGCTTGCCTTCGCCGCCTGCAAAGAGGTCTCCCACTTCCTCCGCCCCGGCCATCTGGAGCAGCTGGCGAAGATCCTGAAGGACCCGGAGGCCAGCGCCAACGACCGCTTCGTGGCGCTCGACCTGCTGAAGAACGCCTCCATCGCCGCCGGCGGCGTGCTGCCGATGTGCCAGGACACCGGCACCGCCATCGTCTTCGGCAAGAAGGGCCAGCGGGTCTGGGTCGAGGGAGATGAGGAAGAGGCGCTCTCCTACGGCGTCCACCGCACCTATACCGAGACCAACCTGCGCTACTCACAGATGGCGCCCCTTTCGACCTTCGAGGAGGTCAACACCGGCAACAACCTTCCGGTGCAGTTCGACATCTACGCCTCGCCCGGCGACCACCACGCCGACGAGTTCCACCTGATGTTCGTGCTGAAGGGCGGCGGCTCGGCCAACAAGACCTTCCTGTTCCAGCAGACCCGTGCCGTGCTGCACAAGGAGAAGCTGCTGAAGTTCCTGGAGGAGAAGATCAAGACGCTGGGCACCAGCGCCTGCCCGCCCTACCACCTGGCCATCGTCATCGGGGGCACCTCGGCCGAGACCACGCTGAAGACGGTGAAGCTCGCCTCCACCCGCTACCTGGACGAGCTGCCGACCACCGGCGACAAGTCCGGCCACGGCCTGCGCGACCCGGAGCTTGAGGCCGAGATCCACAAGCTGACGCAGAACCTGGGCATCGGCGCGCAGTTCGGCGGCAAGTATTTCTGTCATGACGTACGGGTGATCCGCCTGCCGCGCCATGGCGCCTCGCTGCCCATCGGCATCGGCGTCTCCTGCTCCGCCGACCGGCAGATCAAGGCCAAGATCACCAAGGATGGCGTCTTCATCGAGGCTCTGGAGCACGATCCGGCCCGCTTCCTGCCCGAGACCACGGACGAGATCCTGGGTGGCGAGGTGGTGAAGATCGACCTCAACCGCCCGATGGACGAGATCCGCGCCGAGCTGTCCCGCCACCCGGTGAAGACCCGCGTCTCGCTGACCGGCACCATCGTGGTGGCGCGCGACATCGCCCATGCCAAGCTGCAGGAGCGGCTGGACCGCGGCGAGGGGCTGCCGCAGTACATCAAGGACCATCCGGTCTACTACGCCGGCCCGGCCAAGACGCCGGAAGGGCTGCCGACCGGCTCCTTCGGCCCCACCACCGCCGGGCGCATGGACAGCTACGTCGCCGGCTTCCAGGCCGCCGGCGGCTCGCTGGTCATGCTGGCCAAGGGCAACCGCTCCAAGGCCGTGCGGGACGCCTGCAGGACCTATGGCGGCTTCTACCTTGGCTCGGTCGGCGGCCCCGCCGCCCGGCTGGCGCAGGACTGCATCCGCAAGGTCGAGGTGCTGGAATACCCCGAGCTTGGCATGGAGGCGGTCTGGAAGATCCAGGTCGAGGACTTCCCGGCCTTCATCGTCGTGGACGACAAGGGCAACGACTTCTACGACGGCCTGGAGTGAGAGCAGCGCGACTCGGCCCCGGCCGGGTCGCATCCATCCCGGGAGGAAGGCGATGCTGGAGCTGAGGCCGAACTGCGAGTGTTGCGACCGTGACCTGCCGCCGGACTCCCGCCTCGCCTTGATCTGTTCCTTCGAATGCACCTTCTGCCGGGACTGCGCCGAGGCGCGCCTTGGCGGCCGCTGCCCCAACTGCGGCGGCGAGCTGCTGGCACGGCCGGTCCGCCCGGCGGAGAAGCTGGCGCGCTTCCCCGCCGCCACCGAGCGCCGGCACCGGCCTGAGCGCTGCGCCGGCGGAGCCGCCGCATGAGCCGGCGCCTGATCTCCTCCGGCAGCCCCTTCGAGCAGCGGATCGGCTATTCCCGCGCCGTCGCCGTGGGGGACACCGTCTATGTGTCCGGCACCACGGGCTACGACTATGCCAGCATGACCATCGCGGACGACGTGGTGGCGCAGTGCGAGCAGACCTTCCGCAACATCGCCGCCGCCCTCGCCGAGGCGGGGGCGACGATGGATGACGTGGTGCGCGTCACCTACATCGTGCCGCGGCGCGAGGACTGGGAGCCCTGCTGGCCGGTCACGCGCAAGTGGCTCGGGAACGCACGCCCGGCCGCGACGCTGATCCATGCCGGGCTACAGGCCGAGGCGATGCGGATTGAAATCGAGGTCACGGCGCGCATCGGCGCCAGGGAGAAGTAAGGCATGCGCTTCGCGGTAGACCGGCTCGACCACCTGGTGATCACCTGTCGGGACGTTGAGGTCAGCGCCTCCTGGTACCAGCGGGTGCTGGGCATGGAGCGGGAGGCCTTTGGCGAGCAGCGGCGCAACGCGGTGCGCTTCGGCGGCCAGAAGATCAATCTGCGCCCGCAGACGGCGACACAGGAGGAATGGTTCACCGGCACCGCGGCGGCGCCAGGCACGCAGGACCTCTGCTTCATCGTCGCGGTCACCGCCGAGGACGTCATCGCCCATCTGCACGAGTGCGGCGTGACCATCGAGAAGGGGCCGATGCCGAAGGCGGGAGCGCTCGGCCCAATCACCTCGGTTTATTGCCGTGACCCCGATGAAAATCTCATCGAGATCGCCACTTACGGTCCGGCCGCCTGAGCAGCGGCCATCATCATACCCTGGCTTCGCCATAATCTCGCACCGATCCGGGGTATGATGCCAGGGTCAAGCCCGGAGGGCGCTATGATGAAACCGATCCGTTCGCTGTTCCTTGTCGGCGCGGCCGGCGCCGCGCTGATGCTGGCCAGCCCGGCCGCCCAGGCCGGTGGCTGGCACCGCCATGGCGGCAATGGCGGCGCCGTGGCCGCCGGCGTCATTGGTGGCCTGGCCGTCGGGGCGCTGCTCGGCGGCGCGGTGGCCGCACAGGCCGCTCCTCCGCCGGTCGCCTACTACGCACCGCCGCCGCCCCCGCCGCCGCCCGTGGCCTACTACTACGCGCCGCCGGTGGTGGCCTATGCGCCGCCCCCGCCGCCTCCGCCGGTCGTCTATTACGAGCCGGCGCCGCGCTACCGGCACTGGTAAGGGCGCCCTAAGCTCCTGGCCTGCTCTCGCGGCAGGCCAGCGCTGCGCGTGCAACCTGTTCCCGGGCTGTCCGGCTTCCCACCTGCACCTCAACACAGGCAGGAGCCCGGACATGGCCGATACCCGCACCGAAACCGATAGCCTCGGCACCATCGAGATCGAGACCGGCCGCTACTGGGGGCCGCAGACTGAGCGCGCGCGGCGCCTTTTCCGCATCGGCTCGGAGCGTTTCCCCCGCGCCCTGATCCGCGCCGTGGGTCTGCAGAAGCAGGCGGCCGCCGAGGCCAACAGGCAGCTCGATGAGCTTCCGGCCGAACTGGCCGACCCGATCATCGCCGCCGCGGCAGAGATCGCCGAGGGCAAGCGGGATGCGGACTTTCCGCTGCCGGTCTGGCAGACCGGCTCCGGCACCCAGACCAACATGAACGCCAACGAGGTCATCTCGAACCGCGCCAACGAGATGCTCGGCCAGCCGCTCGGCAGCCGCAAGCCCGTGCATCCGAACGACCACGTCAATCGCGGCCAGTCCTCCAACGACAGCTTCCCCACCATGATGCACATCGCCGCCGCCGAGGCGGTGGAGCAGCGCCTCATCCCGGCGCTCGGCGTGCTGCGGGAGGCGCTGGAGCGGCGAGCGAAGGAGTGGGGCGACATCGTCAAGGTCGGCCGCACCCATCTGATGGACGCGGTGCCGGTGACGCTCGGGCAGGAATTCGGCGCCTGGGCTGCGCAGGTGGCGCATGGTCAGGACCGGCTGCGCGGCGCCTTGCCCCGGCTGCTGCTGCTGCCCCAGGGCGGCACCGCCGTCGGCACCGGGCTCAACCGCCACAAGGACTTCGACGTTGCATTCTGCCAACGAATCCGCGCACTGACCGGGCTCGACTTCCAGCCCAACCCGAACAAGTTCGAGGGCATGGGGGCGGAGGACGCCTTTGTTGAACTTTCCGGTGTACTGAACACGCTGGCCGTTTCGCTCAACAAGATCGCGAACGATATCCGGCTACTCGGCAGCGGCCCGCGTAGCGGGTTCTCGGAATTGTTCATTCCCGCCGACGGGCTTTCCTCCTCCATCATGCCCGGCAAGACCAACCCCACGCAGTCGGAGGCCATGACAATGGTGGCGGCGCAGGTGATGGGGAACCACACCACGATCACCATCGCGGGCGCCCAGGGGCACCTGGAGCTGAACGTCTTCAAGCCCGTGATCATCAACGCCGCGCTGCAGTCGGTGACCTTGCTCGCCGACGTGGCGGAAAGCTTCGCCCACAACATGGTGGACAAGCTGGAGCCCAACCGGGCGCGCATCGCTGAGAACCTGGCCAAGTCGCTGATGCTGGTGACGGTGCTGAACCCGCGCATCGGCTACGACAAGGCGGTGCAGATCGGCAAGAAGGCGCTCGCCGAGAACCTGACGCTGCGTGAGGCCGCCGACCGGCTCGGCTTCGTGAAGCCCGAGGACTTCGATGCCTGGGTCAAGCCGGAAGAGATGGTGGCCCCCGGCTCAACATTGGCAGGCGCGGGATGACCGGCCCCCACCTGCTGAAGCGCTCCTTCACCCTGGCGGGGCACCGCACCAGCGTGGCGCTGGAGTCGGAGTTCTGGTCGGCCCTGGAGGAGATGGCGGCAGCGCGGGGAATCACCCTCTCCGCGCTGGTCCAGCAGGTGGACGCCGCCCGCACGGAGCCCAACCTGCCGCTTGCCAGCGCACTGCGGGTGCATGCGCTGGTGACCAATCGGGGTGAGAGGCGGGGGGAATGAGTTTCCCCGGCCCGGCTCCCTACCGCGTCGCGCTCACGCGCCAGACATGGCCGCCGACATCGTCGGCCACCAGCAGGCCGCCCCGCCCGTCCAGGGCGACGCCGACGGGGCGGCCCTGCGCCTTGCCTTCGCCATCCAGGAAGCCGGTCAGCACGTCCACGGGCGGGCCGCTCGGCCGCCCACCCTCGAAGGGCACGTAGATCACCTTGTAGCCGCTGGGGGGACGGCGGTTCCAGGAGCCGTGCTGGCCGACGAAGGCCCCCTGCGCATAGGGCCGTGGCATCGCCTCCTCGCCGGCACCCGACCAGGCGAGACCGAGCGAGGCGGTGTGCGGACCCAGTGCATAGTCCGGCGCGAGGGCGCGCGAGACCAGTTCCGGCCGCTGGGGCTCGACGCGGGGATCGGGGTGCTGGCCGTAGTAGCTGTAGGGCCAGCCGTAGAAGCCGCCGTCCCGCACGCTGGTCATGTAGTCCGGCACCAGGTCGCTGCCGAGCATGTCCCGCTCGTTCACGGCCGTCCACAGCGCGCCGGTCTGCGGCACCCACATCATGCCATTCGGGTTGCGCAGGCCGGTGGCGAAAAGCCGCTTGGCCCCCGTGGCGCGGTCGATCTCCCAGATCGCGGCGCGGCCTTCCTCGGCCTCCATGCCGTTCTCGGCGGCGTTGCTGTTGGAGCCAACCGTGGCATAGAGCCGCGCCCCGTCCGGGCTGGCGATCAGGCTCTTGGTCCAATGGTGGTTGATCGGCCCCGCCGGCAAATCCGTGACCTTGGTGCCCGGCCCGGTGATGCGCGTCTCGCCGGACCGATAGGCGAAGCGGAGCACAGCGTCCGTATCGGCGACGTAGAAGTCGTTCCCCACCAAGGCCATGCCGAAGGGCGAGTTCAGCCCCTCCAGGAAGATGCTGCGCTGGTCGGCCATGCCGTCGCCATCGCTGTCTCGCAACAGGGTAATGCGGTTGGCGCTCGGCGTATTGGAGCCGGCTTTCCGCATCAGCAGGCCCATGATCCAGCCCTTGATGCCCTTGTTGTCCTCCGGCTTGGGCGGCGCATCGGTCTCCGCCACCAGCACGTCCCCGTTCGGCAGCACGTGCAGCCAACGCGGATGCTGGAGGCCGCCGGCGTAATCCTGCACCCGCAGCCCCTGTGCGGCGACGGGCATCGCGCCCTCCGGCCAGCCCTGGGCGGGGGCGACATTGACGGTCGGGAACCAGCTCTGGCGCGGCGGCGGCAGCGTCGGCTGTGGTCCGGTGCCGGCAGAAACCGGCAGGCTCGCCTGCTCGCCACAGGCACCGAGGCCCAGCAGCGCCAGGAGGAACAGAGGTCGGGGCAGGCGCATCGGCGGGGCCTCCTGCGACGGGGTGGCCCCTGGCTAACGCGGCAGCCGCGCTAGCGTTCCGCGCGCCAGCGCAGCCAGTCCGCGATCTCGGGCACGAGCCTCGGCTTGGCCGCCGAGCCGGTCATGCGCAGGCCGAATTCGGGCGCCTCGCCCTCGCGTAGCGCGAGCCGCAGGTCCATGCCGCCCCGTGCGAGGTCGAACTCGCCCGAAAGCCGGGCATCAGGCGCCTCGGGCAGGGCGAGCTGCCCCTCCTCCAGCACCACATGGCCGGACTGGAAGCGCAGCCGGGCCTGCATCGCCTCGAAGGGGGTGGCACCACCGAGCAGCGCCTGCCGCAGGCTGCTCTCCGCCTGCGCCAGGGGCGCCTGCTCGGAGACCGCCAGCGCGGCGCGCAAGTCGGTGCCATCCAGCACGCCGCCGCGCAGCGTGACCTGCGCCTGCCCCTCCAGCGTCGCCATCAGGGCCGCGGGGCTGTGGCCGCTGGCGCGCAGGTTCGCCTGCGCCTCCACCTGCCCGCTCTTCACGTCCAGCGGCAGGCCCAGCAGCGGCTCCGGCAGGGCGGCGCCGGCCAGCCGCCCCTGCAAGGCGACGACCGGCGGCGTCGCGCCGGCCTCCAGCCGCAGCCCTCCCTCCAATTGCCCGCCAGCGAACTGGCCCTTCAGGTCCTGCAACTCGAGCACACCCCCGCGCAGCCGCAGCGTCGCCGCCGCGTTCTCCAGCGGGGCCAGGCCGAATGGCTCGACCCGCTGCGCCTTCACCGCCAGCTCCGCGTCGAAGCGGCTGAGCGGCGCCAGGGGAAAGGGCTCCCGCCCGCTCCAGTCGAAGCTGGGCAGCGGCAGCCGTTCGGCGGCGATCCGCCCGGTGAGGCGGGGACGGTCGCCTTGCAGGGCAAGGTCAAGTTGCCCGCCCAGCCGCAACCCGGCGGCCACGAGGTCGAAGCTTTCCGCATGCAGCGTCTGCGGGCTGGCCGTGAGATTGCTGACCAGCGAGAAGGAGCCCTCGCCCAGCCAGGGCGGCGCTGCGAGCCCGGCCACCTCGTCCAGCAGGCGTGGCGCGCCGGGATGGCGCAGGGTCAGCCCGCCGGCATAGCGCCGGCCCGGCAGGTCCAGCGTGCCGCTGGCCTCGGCGCGCAGGTCGCCCAGCCCCAGGCTGCCGCGCAGGACCAGCGCTCCCGGCGGGCCATTGCCCGAGAGGCGCAGCGCCAGCGCCCCGGCGCCGATCGGCACCTGGTCGGGCCAGTCGCCGGGCAGCAGCGCCAGCAGGGGCGCCGCGCTGGGGGCGTCGACCTCCAGTGCCAGGTCGGAGAGTTGCAGGGCCGGGCCGAGCTGGGCCACGCCGGAGAGCGCGACATTGCTTTCCGCCACCCGGCCGGAGAGGCGCCGCGCGGTCAGGCGGCCATTCTCCAGCGAGGCATCGGCCGAGAGGCCCTGGATCGCCAGGTCATGCCACTGCGCCCGCTCGGCGGAAAGGCGGAGATTGGCGTCCATGCCGGCCAGCCAGCCCTGCACGGTGGGCCAGTCCAGCCCGGGCCGCAGCCAGCCATCCAGCGGCAGATGCTCGAAGGTCAGCCCCGCGCCCAGGGCCGGGCGGGTGCCGAAGCGCAGCACCCCGGCGCCGGAGACGCGGCCGCCATCCAGCGTGGCGGTGAATTCGGGAATCGCGGCCTGCGCCCCGTCGAGCACCAGCCGGAAGCGGCCCTCGCCCTCGCGCAGCCGGTCGGGCTGCGTGCCCTCCAGCGGCAGGCCGAGCGCCAGCAGAGTGCTGCGCAGCATCGTTCCGTGGAAGCGCACCGTCGCCTCCAGCCGATCGCCACTGCCGGCGGCCGCCCCCTGCCCTGCCGCCGCGGGGCGGCTCGTGCTGACCCCGGAGAGCTCGATCTCGGTCTCGCCAGGCAGGACGGCGCCGACATCGGTGAGGGTCAGCCGGTCGCCTGCAAGGAAGGCGGCGCCGCGCAGGCGGCGCAGGGTCAGGCCGCGAAAGCCCGCCGCCTCGGCCGAGAGGTCCAGGCCGAAGGGCAGCGGCAGTGGCCCGGCGCGACGCAGCGCGGCGATCCAGGGGTCCAGCTCCACGCGGCCGGTAGCCAGGGCCAGGTCGAGTCGGGGGGCCGGGGCGACGCGCAGCGTGGCGGCGCCGCGCGCCGACGTGCCGGCGAGGTCGAGCGCCAGATCGTCCGCCGTCAGCAGCTCGGCGGTGACGCTGAGGCGGCCGCGCAGGCGGAAGCTGCCGGAGGGGGCGGGCAGCAGGGCCGAAAGGTCGCTGCCACCGCCTTGCAGGCTGCCCTCGAAACCCCCTTCGGGCAGCAGCACGCCGCTGGCCGAGGCCGAGGCCTTGCCGCCCGCCAGGGTCAGGATGAGCGGCGCCACGCCATCGGCGCCGGGGCGGCCGAGAGTGGTTTCGAAATCCAGGTCGGTCTGCCGCCAGCGGAAGCGGCCGCCGATCTGCAGGGCGTCAGTGGTGGCGCCGGCGGCGAGGGTCGCGTTGACCCGCTCCAGCACGAGTTGCCCGATCATCACGCGGGAGTTCTCGATGCGGCCTTGCAGCCCGGTCAGCCACGGAGGCGGGCGGAAGGGCTGCCCGGGCACCGGTGGCCACGGCAGGCGGATCTCGGCGCCGACCAGCGTCACCTCGCGCGGCTCCAGCCGCAGCCGCAGCAGCGCCAGCCAGTCCAGCCGCAGCCGCAGCGCGCGCGCCTCCACCGAGAGGGAGGAATCCGGGCCGCCGATGGTCACGCCGCCCGCCTCCAGCATCGGCTGCGGCAGCAGCGCCAGCTTGACCGGGCCGGTCAGCGTCACCGGCTGGCCGAGGCGGCCGGCGGCCAGGATGGCCAGCCGGTCGCGGTGCTCGTTCCAGTCGGTCAGGCGCGGCACGAACCACAGCGCCGCTCCCAGCAACACCGGCAGCAGCGCCAGGCCCGCAAGCAGGAGGCGTCGGCCGAGGGAGCGGCCCGGAGGGTGGCCGGCGGTGCGGGCAGCGTGGGGTTGCATCAGCCGGCCGCGGGGCCCCAGCCGCCGCCGCCGGGGGTTTCGAGGCCGAGCACCTCGCCAGCCGCCAGCTCGGCACGGTCGCGGCCGCCGAGGGGCTGCACGGAACCGTCCAGCCGCTCCACCCATTGCCGGCCGGGCGCGCCATTGGCGCCGCCATGCAGGCCATGCGGCGGCACGTTGCGGCGGGAGGCGACGATGATCGCTGTCATCGGCCGCAGGAAGCGGATGCGGCGCCGTGCGCCATCCCCGCCATGCCACTCGCCGGCCCCGCCGGAGCCGCGGCGGATGGCGAACTCCTCCAGCCGCACGGGGTAGCGCAGCTCCAGGATTTCCGGGTCGGTCATGCGGGTGTTGGTCATGTGGGTCTGCACGGCGGAGGCGCCGTGGAAGCCCGGCCCCGCGCCCATGCCGCCGCAGACCGTCTCGTAATACTGGTACTGGTCGTCGCCGAAGAGCAGGTTGTTCATCGTCGCCTGGGCGCCGGCGCAGGCGTCGAGCGCCGCCAGCAGGGCGTTGGCGGTGGCCTGCGAGACCTCGGTGTTGCCCGCCACCACGGCGGCGCCCCCTCCCGGGCCGCCGGCGCGCGGCGAGAGGAAGGAGCCCTCCGGCACGATGATGTCGAGCGGCACCAGGCAGCCGTCGTTCAGCGGGATGTCCTCGCCCACCAGGCAGCGGAAGCAGTAGAGCACCACGGCGCGGGTCACCGCCGCGGGGGCGTTGAAGTTGCCGGGGCGCTGCGGGCCGGTGCCGGTGAAGTCGATGGTGGCGCGGCGGGCGGCGCGGTCCAAGCGAACGGCGACATGCAGCGGCGCGCCGTCATCCATCGTGTAGGCGAAGCTGCCATCCTGCAGGCGGTCGAGCACGGCGCGCACCGCCGCCTCGGCGTTCTCCATCACATGGCGCATGTAGGCGCGCACGGTGGGCAGGCCGAACTGGCCGATGGCGCGGCGCAGCTCCTGCACGCCCGTCTCGTTGGCGGCCACCTGCGCCTTGATGTCGGCCACGTTCACGTCCGGGCTGCGCGCGGGATACTTCGCGCCGGTCAGCAGGGCACGGAACTCGGCCTCGCGGAACCGCCCGCCATCCACCAGCAGGAAGTCATCGATCACCACGCCCTCTTCCTCCAGCGTGGCGGAATCCGGCGGGGTGGAGCCGGGCGTCAGGCCGCCGACATCGGCATGGTGCCCGCGGCTGCCAACGAAGAACAGGATTTCCGCGCCGGCCTCGTCGAACACCGGCGTGATCACGGTGATGTCCGGCAGGTGGGTGCCGCCGTTATAGGGATTGTTCAGCGCCACCACGTCGCCCGGCTTCAGGGTCTTGCCGCGGCTGGCGATGACGGTGCGCACGCTCTGCCCCATGGCGCCGAGATGCACGGGAACATGCGGCGCATTGGCCACGAGGCGTCCCTCGGCGTCGAAGATGGCGCAGGAGAAGTCCAGCCGCTCCTTGATGTTCACGCTGAGGGAAGTGTTCTGCAGCACCGTGCCGGTCTGCTCGGCGATGCTCATGAACAGGCTGTTGAACAGCTCCAGCAGCACCGGGTCCGGCCGGGCGGCGGCGCCCTCCTCCACCCGGGCCGCGGCGCGCGGCGCGGTGCGGCGCAGGACCATGTGGTTGAGCGGGGTCACCTCGGCGGTCCAGCCCGGCTCGATCACGGTGGTGGCGTTGCTCTCGCGCACCAGGGCCGGCCCGGGGATGCGGTCGCCGGCCCGCAGCGCCTCGCGGTCGAAGACCGGCGCGGCGTGCTCGGCCCCTTCGGTGAAGAGCGGCACCGTGGCCAGCGGGGCCAGCGCCTCCCCGGCGGCGCGCGGCGGAAGCTGCGGCTCCTCCACCGCCTCGCCCGGCGCGATGCACTCGACGACGCAGGCCTCGACCAGCACCGGGCGCTCCGGCGTGGCGAAGCCGAAGCGGCGGCGATGCGCCTCGGTGAAGCCGTCCAGCACCGCCTCGTAGGCGCCGAAGGGCACCGGCAGGAATGTGTCGGTGCCGGCATAGCGCAGGTGCAGGCGCGGCTCGGCGCGCAGCCGGGCGGGGTCGGCACCCTGCTGCTCCAGCGCGGCGCGGCCCTCGGTCTCCAGCGCCGCCACGCGGGTGGAGAGGTCCGTCATGCCATCCGCCGAGAGGGGAGCCTCGACGGCGGCCTCGCGGATCACGCTCTGGTCGGCCAAGCCCATGCCATAAGCCGAGAGCACGCCGGCAAAGGGGTGGATGAAGACCGTGTCCATGCCCAGCGCATCGGCCACCAGGCAGGCATGCTGGCCGCCGGCGCCGCCAAAGCATTGCAGGGCATGGCGGGCGGGGTCGTGCCCCTTCTGGATCGAGACCTGCTTGATCGCCTGCGCCATGTTGGCGACGGCGATGCGCAGGAAGCCCTCGGCCACGGCGCGCGGGTCCTGCTCCGGCTGGCCGGTGGCGGCGGCGATCTCGCGCGCCAGGGCGGCGAACTTCTCCCGCACCACCTCGGCATCAAGCGGCTGGTCGGCTTCGGGGCCGAAGATCGGCGGGAAGTGGGCGGGCTGGATCTTGCCGACCATGACGTTGGCGTCGGTCACGGTCAGCGGGCCGCCACGCCGGTAGCAGGCGGGGCCGGGCACCGCGCCGGCGCTTTCCGGTCCGACGCGGAAGCGGGCACCGTCGAAGGCCAGGATGGAGCCGCCGCCGGCCGCCACGGTGTTGATGGCCATCATCGGGGCGCGCATCCGCACCCCCGCCACCGCCGTCTCGAAGGCCCGCTCGAAGTGGCCGGCATAGAGAGCGACGTCGGTGCTGGTGCCGCCCATGTCGAAGCCGATGATGCGGTCGAAACCGGCCATTCCGGCCGTCCGGGCGGCGCCGACAATGCCGCCGGCAGGGCCGGAGAGGATGGCGTCCTTGCCCTGGAACTGCTCCGCCAGCGTCAGCCCGCCGGAGGATTGCATAAAATAGAGTGTCACACCCGGCAGTTGTGACGCCACCTGGTCCACATACCGGCGCAGGATGGGGGAGAGGTAGGCATCCACCACCGTGGTGTCGCCTCGCGGCACGATGCGCGGCAACGGGGAGGCCTCATGGCTCAGGCTGACCTGGGTATAGCCGATCTCGCGGGCCAGGGCGCCGAGCCGCTGCTCGTGCTCCGGCGCCACCCAGGCGTGCATCAGCACGATCGCCACCGCGCGGATGCCGGCGTCATAGCCCTCCCGCAGCGCGGCGCGCGCGGCGGCCTCGTCCAGTGGCTCGATCTCGCGCCCATCGGGCCCCAGGCGGCCGCCGATCTCGGCCACCCGCTCGTGCAGCAGCTCCGGCAGGCGGATGTCGAGGTCGAAGAGGCGCGGCCGGGCCTGGTTGCCGATGCGCAGGGCGTCGGCGAAGCCGCGGTTGACCAGCAGCAGCACCCGCTCGCCCTTGCGCTCCAGCAGGGCGTTGGTGGCGACGGTGGTGCCCATCTTCACCGCGGCGATGGTGCCGGGCGGGATCGGTGCCTCGGCCTCCAGCCCCAGGCAGGCGCGGATGCCGGCCACCGCCGCGTCCCGGTAGCGGCCGGGGTTTTCCGAAAGCAGCTTGCGGGTGGAGAGCCGCCCCGCGGGGTCGAGCGCCACGATGTCGGTGAAGGTGCCGCCCCGATCGATCCAGAACTGCCAGCCGCTCATCGCGCCATCTCCCAACTCAGGCCTCTCGTGTCGTGTGGCGCCCGGGCGCGCGAGGCGCAAGAGTGCAGACGCCAGCAGACGCCACACTGGACTCCATGGCAGCGGGCCGCGCGGCATGGTAGGGGTGACGACAGGCAGGGGCGCAGTAGCGGGAGCGGTGGGAAGTTGAGTTTCTGGGGGAAGATCCTCGGCGGTGTCACCGGCTTCGCGATGGGCGGCCCCTTCGGCGCCGTGGTAGGCGCCGCGCTCGGCCACGCCGCCGACGAGGGGACCAGCCGCACGCCGGAACTCGATGGCCGGCCGGAGGCCCTCGCGCGCATCACCAACCGCGACCAGCTCTTCTCGGTCGGCGTCATCGTGCTCTCGGCCAAGCTCGCCAAGACCGATGGCGCGGTGAAGCGGGAGGAGATCAACGCCTTCAAGCGCGCCTTCCGCATCCCGGCCGAGCACCAGCGCGAGGTCGGCCTGCTGTTCGACAAGGCGCGCGAGGATGCTGGCGGCTACGAGCCCTTCGCCAACCGGATGGGCGAGGTCTTCGCCGACAACCGGGCCATGCTGGAGGAGGTGATGACGGCGCTGCACCACATCGCCCGCGCCGACGGCCCGCTGACGCGCAGCGAGGCCACCTTCCTGGCCAAGGTACGCAAGAGCTTCCGGCTGGAGGACGGGGGCGGCCAGCAGTCCCGCGTGCCGCCGCTGAGCGTGGCGCGCGAGCCCGACCCCTACACCGTGCTCGGCATCGCCGCCTCGGCGAGCGACGAGGAGGTGCGGCTGGCCTGGCGTCGGCTGATCCGCGAGCACCATCCGGATGGGCTGGCGGCGCGCGGCGCGCCACCCGAGCAGTTGCGCCATGCCTCGGCCCGGATGGCCGAGATCAACGCCGCCTGGGACCGCGTCAAGCGGGAGCGCGACCTCTGATGTGGGACGCGGCCCGCCCCGGCTTCCGCGAGCGGGCGAGCCCAAACCAGGACGACCGCCCCGCCGGCGAGCCGATCGACACGCTGGTGCTGCACTACACGGGGATGCCTACCGCCCGCGCAGCGCTGGACCGGCTCTGCGACCCCGCCCCGCCGGCGCCGCTGCCGCGTGTCTCCTGCCACTACCTCGTGGAGGAGGATGGGCAGGTCTGGGCGCTGGTGCCCGAATCGCGCCGCGCCTGGCATGCCGGGGTTTCCTTCTGGCGCGGCAACACGGCGCTGAACGGGCGCAGCATCGGGATCGAGGTCGTCAATCCCGGCCATGAATGGGGCTACCGCCCCTTCCCCGCCCTGCAGATGGCGGCGGTGGCGGAGCTGTGCCTGGAGATCCTGGCGCGGCATCCGATTCCCGCCTGCAACGTGGTGGCGCACAGCGACATCGCGCCCGACCGCAAGCAGGACCCGGGCGAGTTGTTCGACTGGGAGGGGCTGGCGGCGAACGGCGTCGGCCTCTGGCCTGCGGGCGTGCCGGGCGATGATGCCAGCCTGCCGCCCGGCGGTCCGGCCCGCGCCGCGGTGCTACTGGCACGCATCGGCTATCCGGTGGATCCGGCGCGGCCCGCCCTGGCGCTCGCTGCCTTCCAGCGACACTGGCGGCCGGAGCGGGTGGATGGCCAGCCGGATGCCGGCACGCTGGCACGGCTCGAAGCTGTGGCAGACCTGGTATATTCAACTCTCGATTGATTCTTCCGACACGGACACCAATTGACTCCGGCCCTTGCCGGGGGCACATCTCGGCGCGCGTCAGGTGGCCGGGCGGCCGCTGGTCATGGGCAGGTCCCATGGCTGGAGGAAAGTCCGGGCTCCACGGGAATACGGTGCCGGCCAACGGCCGGCGGGGGCGACCCCAGGGAAAGTGCCACAGAAATCAGACCGCCGGGCCGGTTCGCCGCCCCGGCAAGGGTGAAACGGTGCGGTAAGAGCGCACCGCGCCCCCGGCGACGGGGGCGGCACGGTAAACCCCACCGGGAGCAAGGCCGAATAGGGGTGGCCGGCGGGGATCCCGCGAGGGATCTGTCCGCAGGGGGCTTTCCCGCCCCGCCACCCGGGTTGGCTGCGTGAGGCACGCCGCAAGGCGTGTCCCAGAGGAATGGTCGCCTCACGCTTCCGGTCCGCCGGAGGCGTGGACAGAACCCGGCTTACAGGCCACCTGACGCCTTTCGGCAACACCGCGTCACAATTCCTACAGTCATGCGACGGAAGTGCGACTGCACGCCGTAGAGCGATGATTTTTCGGCCTTTCGCAAGGACTTCGGCTAGGGTTTTACCCTTGCTGCCCTGAGTCTACCCATGGTATCCCATGTTATCCCATGAACGATCCGGAGCTCGGGGGGGCGAGGGATCGAAAATCAGGGGATGGTCGGGTGAGCCGGCGAGGTCGGGGGGCCTCGCCGGCCGCTTTCCGGCCCTCGATTGGACTTCCCGCCGCAGGGGGACAAGGCGGCATCGATGGCCCGGTTCATGGGGACCCACACCAATCGGCTGGACCGCAAGGGACGGGTTTCCGTCCCGGCGCTGTTCCGTGCCGAGTTGGCCCGACTGGGATCCGACGAGATCGTGCTCCGTCCCTCGCATCAGCATGCCTGCATCGAGGCTTGGCCGATGCCGGCGTTTGACGCAATGGCCAGCAAGCTGGATCGACTCGACGTGTTCTCCGACGAACAGGACGACCTGGCCACCGCGATCTTCGCTGACGCCTATCCGATTCGGCCGGACGGCGAGGGCCGCATCATGCTGCCCGAGGACCTGATCGCGCATGCCGCGCTGACCGACACGGTCGCCTTCGTCGGGCTGGGCGCGAAGTTCACGCTGTGGGACCCGGCGGCCGCGAAGCGCCGCGCGCAGGAGGCCCGCAACGGCACCCGCGACCGCGCCCTCACCCTGCCGGGCGGGACGCCGACGGGGCGGGCACCGACGGGGGAATCGGCATGAGCAGCCATATCCCGGTCATGCTGAAGGAAGTGCTAAGCACCCTCGCCCCGCGCGAGGGCGGCCGCTACCTCGACGGCACCTTCGGCGGCGGCGGCTATGCGCGCGCCATCCTCTCGG
Source organism: Roseomonas sp. (assembly GCA_035556695.1). Classification (GTDB taxonomy): domain Bacteria; phylum Pseudomonadota; class Alphaproteobacteria; order Acetobacterales; family Acetobacteraceae; genus Pseudoroseomonas. The sequence goes on along the minus strand of DATMFR010000009.1, from coordinate 75,592 downwards.
CCGCACGCTGCACCCTCTACGCCATCGACCGCGATCCGGACGCCATCGCCCGCGGCGCCGCCCTGGCCGCCGACTTCCCCGGGCAGCTCGTGCTGGTCGAGGGCCGATTCGGCGAGATGCTGGAGCTGCTGGCCTCCCACGACGTGGCGCGGCTCGACGGCGTGGTGCTCGATCTCGGCGTCTCCTCCTTCCAGATCGACCAGGCCGAGCGCGGCTTCTCCTTCCGCGCTGACGGGCCGCTCGACATGCGGATGGAGAAGCAGGGCCGCTCCGCCGCCGAGCTGGTGAACCGCCTGCCGGAGGCCGAGCTGGCCACCATCCTCTGGGAGCTGGGCGAGGAGCGGCATTCCCGCCGCATCGCCCGCGCCATCGTCGCCGCCCGCCAGGAAGCGCCGATCGAGACCACCGGCCGGCTGGTGCAGATCATCCATTCCGTGATGCCGCGCGACCCTTCCGGCATCGACAGCGCCACCCGCTCCTTCCAGGCGCTGCGGCTCGCCGTGAACGACGAGCTGGGCGAGGTGGAGCGCGGGCTCGCCGCGGCGACGAAGCTGCTTGCCCCGGGCGGGCGGCTGGTCGTCGTCGCCTTCCATTCGCTGGAGGACCGCATCGTGAAGCGCTTCATGCAGCAGGCGGCGGGCCGCGCGCCCGGCGCCTCGCGCCATGCGCCGGCGGCCATCCTGGCACCGCGCGCCGCGCCGGAGTTCCGGCTGCTGACCACCAACGCCCTGCGCCCGGGGGAGGCCGAGACGGCCGCCAACCCCCGGGCCCGATCGGCCCGCCTGCGGGCGCTTGAGAAACTGGAGACGGCCTGATGTTCCGCCCCCTGACCGTGGTTGCGATCACCGCCTTCAGCCTGGTGGGCTGGCACGTCTACCGCTCGGAGGAGGCCGCCACGCATCTCGACCGGGAGCTGCGCGACGTCACCCGGCGCATCGAGGCGGCGCGCGAGCGCACCCAGGTGCTGAAGGCCGAATGGGCCATGCTGAACGAGCCGGAGCGGCTACGGCAGATGGCGCAGAAGCACCTGCCGCTCGACACCATGACACCGAGCCAGTTCCTCCGCCTGACCGACCTGGAGCGGCGGCTTCCCTCGCCGGCGACCTTCGCCGGGCCAGTGGACCTGTTCGGCCCGGCGGCGGAGACGGCCGTGGCCGCCGCGGCCCCGCCCGACGAGCCCCAGGCCGAACCTGCCCCGGCACCGGTGAAGGTGGCGGCGGCCGCAACGCCAGCGCCGGTCGCGCACACGCCGCCGGTCCGGCCCGTGGTCGCGGCGGAGCCGGCACCCCGCCCCGCGCCGCGGCACGTCGCGGAGCCGGCGCCCCGCCCGGCCGAGCCGGCCACGCTCGCAGCGCGCCGCAGCGAGCCACACCGGCCGATCCCCGCGCCGCGCGAGGCGATTCCTGTCTCCGCGCCCTCGCGCCTCGGCGCCGCCGCCATGGCCGAGGCCCGCCCGGTGCCCCGCCCCGAGCCGAACCTGCTGCGCGCCTCTGCCCATCTGCCGATGGGCCGCGCGATGGCCGCACCCGTGGCTCCCATGGGTTCCGCGCTCGGCGGCTTCACCGGCAATGGCAGCCTGCCGCCGCCGGTGCCGATGGCCGCGCCTGTTCCCGTCGCCCCCGGCACCTGGAGCCGCTGAGCGTCATGACGCACATCCACCCGCCCTCCCCCGATTCGCCGCCGCTGCGCCACCCCGTCGCGCCGTGGGCGGAGGATGCGGATCTGCCGCCGCCGGCGCCGGGTGTGGTGGTGCGCGTCACCCAGCCAGACCTGCAGCGCCGGCAGCAGCTTGAGCGCAGCCGTGGGCGTCTGGTGCTGACGGCGCTGGGCTTCGGCGCATTGTTCATCGCCGTAGCAATGAAGGCCACCTGGTCCACCGTGATCGCGCCGGCCGAGCCCAAGCGATTGAACGCAGCCGTGCGTGCCATGCAGCCGCCCAGCGAGCCGGTCTCCACCCGCGCGGCCATCACCGACCGCAACGGTGAGATCCTGGCCATCAACCTGCCGGTCAACGCGCTGGTGGCCAATCCGCGGGTGATCCAGAACCCGGTCGAGGTGGCGGACAAGCTGCGCACCGTGCTGCCGCAGCTCGATCGCGAGAAGCTGATCGAGCGCCTCTCCAGCGACCGTGGCTTCGTCTACATCGTCCGCGCCCTGACGCCGCGCGAGCAGCAGGGCATCATCAATCTCGGCATCGCCGGGCTGGACTTCGAGGAGAGCGAGCGCCGCTACCACCCGCAGGGCCGCGCCGCCGTGCACGTGCTCGGCAATGTGGACGTGGACGGCAACGGCGTCTCCGGCGTCGAGCGCTATTTCGACAGCCGACTGCGCGACGACCCGACCAAACCGGTGAAGCTCTCGCTCGACGTGCGCGTGCAGCTCGCGCTGCGCGACGCGGTCAGCCAGGCGATCAGCGACTTCAACGGCATCGGCGGCGCGGGCATCGTGCTCGACATCAACACCGCCGAAGTGCTGGGCATGGTCAGCCTGCCCGACTACGACGCCAGCGACATCACCGATGCCTCGCTCGACCAGCGCTTCAACCGCGCGACGGTCGGCCTCTACGAGCCAGGCTCGACCTTCAAGCTGCTGACGGCGGCGGCGGCGCTCGAATACGGCACCGCCAACGTCTACAGTTCGATGTTCGACGCCTCGAAGCCGATCCGCTACGGGCGCTTCACCATCACCGACTACAAGGGCAAGAACCGCTGGATCACCTTCCCCGAGGTGCTGGCCTACTCGTCCAACCTCGGTGCCGCGCACATGGCCGAGACCTTCGGGCCGCAGCGTCAGCGCGAGTTCCTGAAGAACGCCGGCATGCTGGCGCGCAAGAAGATCGAGCTGCCGGAAACCGCCGCGCCGATGGCGCCTCCGGCGGCGCATTGGCGCGACATCAACATGTTCACCATTTCCTACGGGCATGGCATCGGCGTCACGCCGCTGCACGTCATCTCCGGCATCTCCGCGCTGGCCAATGGCGGCATCCTGCGCGAGCCGACGCTGCTGGCGCAGCCGCCGGGCACGGCGCGCCCGGGCAACCGCATCGTCAGCGAGCAGACCAGCGCCACCATCCGCAAGCTGATGCGGCTGGTCGTCACCGACGGCTCGGGCAAGAACGCGGACGTGCCGGGCTACTTCGTCGGCGGCAAGACCGGCACGGCGCAGAAGACCGGCCCGCATGGCGGCTACCTGATGAACAAGCGCATCGGCGCCTTCGTGGGTGCCTTCCCGATCCAGTCGCCGCGCTACGCCGTCTATGTGATGATCGACGAGCCCTCGCCCAACGCCAAGAGCCATGGCTACGCCACCGCCGGCTGGGTCGCGGCGCCGGCCGCCTATACGGTGATCTCGCGCATCGCCCCGGTGCTCGGGCTGGTGCCGGAGGACCCGAACGACCCGGCGATCGTCGCCGCCACCTCGATCCCGCTGCAGCCGGGCCGGGCCACGCGGCCGAGCCAGGCGACCGCTGCCTCCACGCCGCCTGCCGCCCGTTCCGCCACGCCGCCACAGCCCCGTGCGGCGGCCCAGCAGGTGCTGCGCCCGCCGCAGCCGGCGGCGCCGCCGGCGGTGCGCGCCGTGCCGATTCCGAACCTGCCGGCCCGCCCCGGCAGCCTGCCGCCGCCGGTGCCGCTGCGCATGACGATGGCCGAGCCGCAGGGGAGCGACCCTGCGGCCCAGCGGGGGATTCGCCTTGCGCCTTGAGGATCTCCTTGGCCGGGTTCCCGGCCTCCGGCGCGATGCGGGCGAGATCCCGCCGGCGCCGGAGGTCAGGGGGCTGACGGCGGACAGCCGGGCGGTACGGCCCGGTTTCCTGTTTGCGGCCCTGCCGGGTGCGCGGATGGACGGGCGCGCCTTCATCGCCCAGGCGGTGGAGCGTGGCGCCGCCGCCGTGCTGGCGCCGGAGGGCACCGCCTGGGCCGCCGGCACGCCGCGCCTCCCGCTGCTGACCGCCGAGGACCCGCGCCGCGCGCTGGCGCTGCTGGCCGCCGCTTTCCACGCGCCGCAGCCCGACACCGTGGTGGCCGTCACTGGCACCAACGGCAAGACCAGCACGGTGGACTTCCTGCGCCAGCTCTGGAGCCTTGCCGGGCGGCGGGCTGCCTCGCTCGGCACGCTCGGCTTGCGTGCCGAGGGCTTTCCGCCGGCCCCCTCCCTCACCACGCCCGACCCGGTGGCGCTGCACGCGACGCTGGCGGAGTTGGCGCGTGGCGGCATCGGCCATGTGGCGCTGGAGGCTTCGTCGCACGGGCTGGAGCAGCGGCGGCTCGACGGGCTGCGCCTCGCCGCCGCCGGCTTCTCCAACCTGACGCGCGACCATCTGGACTACCACGGCAGCATGGAAGCCTATGCGGCAGCCAAGCTGCGGCTGTTCGATACGCTTCTGGAGTCTGGCGCCGCCGCGGTGGTCAATGCCGACATGGCACCCGAGATGGTGGCCGCGCTGCGCGGCATTGCCGCCCGCCGGGGGCTGGAGCTGCATACTGTCGGCCTTAAGGGCGAGGCGATCCGGCTGCTGAACCATCTCCCCCGCCCCGATGGCCAGGTGCTGGAGATCGAGGTTTTCGGCCGCAAGGCGGAGATCACCCTCGCGCTGCCCGGCCGCTTCCAGGCGGACAACGTGCTGCTGGCGGCGGGGCTTGCCATCGCCACCGGGCTTCCCGCAGCGGCGGTGCTGCAGGACCTGCCGCGCCTCACCGGAGTGCGGGGGCGGATGGAACTGGCCGCCCGGCTGCCGAATGGCGCCGCCGTCTATGTTGATTACGCCCACACGCCCGACGCGCTGGAGCGGCTGCTGACGGCGCTGCGGCCGCATACCGCCGGCCGGCTGCATGTGGTGTTCGGCGCTGGCGGCGACCGTGATCCCGGCAAGCGGCCGCTGATGGGCGAGATCGCCGCGCGCCTTGCTGACCATGCCATCCTGACCGACGACAACCCGCGCACCGAAGACCCCGCCGCCATCCGCGCTGCGGTGCGTGCCGGGATGGGCGGGGCCGCCGCGAGCCAGGAGATCGGCGACCGGGCCGCCGCCATCGCCGCCGGGCTGGCGGCGCTCGGCGCCGGCGACGTACTGGTGGTGGCCGGCAAGGGCCATGAGCCCGGCCAGACCATTGGCACGGTGACGCATCCCTTCGACGATGCCGAGACGGTGCGCCGGCTGGCGGGAGCGGTGGCATGACCGCGCCGCTCTGGACCGCCGCCGAGCTGCGCGACGCCACGGGTGGCACCTGCCCCGACGATGTCGCCGTCACGAGCATTGGCATCGACAGCCGCAACGTCGCGCCGGGCGAGCTGTTCGTCGCGCTGCGCGACGTGCGGGACGGGCACGACTTCGTCGCCGATGCGCTGGCGCGCGGCGCGGCCTGCGCCATGGTGGACCATGACCCGCCGGGCGTGGCGCCGGATGCGCCGCTGCTGCGCGTCGGGCACACGCTCTCCGGCCTTGCCGTGCTGGGCGCCGCCGGGCGGGCGCGCAGCGATGCGCGCATCTGCGCCATCACCGGCAGCGTTGGCAAGACGACGACCAAGGAGATGCTGCGCCAGGGGCTCGCGGCGCTCGGCCCGACCCATGCCGCCGAGGCCAGCTACAACAACCAGTGGGGCCTGCCGCTGACGCTGACCCGCATGCCGCGCGACATGGCCTATGGCGTGCTGGAAATCGGCATGAACCATCGCGGCGAGATCGCGCCGCTGGCCCGCCTCGCACGCCCGCATGTCGCCGCCATCACCACGGTGGAAGCGGCGCATATCGGCCATCTCGGCTCGATCGAGGAGATCGCGCAGGAGAAGGCCGACATCATGCTCGGCCTGGAGCCGGGCAGCACCGTCGTGCTGCCGCGCGACAACGCCACCTTCCCGCAGCTCACCGCACGCGCCGCCGCGGCGGGAATGCGCGTGCTGGGCTTCGGCGCCGATGCGATAGCCGAGGCCCGGCTGCTCGCCTATGACGGCGGCGCCGAGGATGGACGTGCCGAGATCGCCTTCCAGGGGCAGCGGCATGTGCTGCGCCTCGCCGCGCCGGGCCGGCACCTGGCGATGAACGCCACCGCGGCCCTGGCCGTGGCTGCCGCACTCGGCGCCGATCCCGCCGCCTTCATCGCCGCGCTCGACGGCTTCCGGCCTGGCGCCGGACGTGGCGGGCGCAGCATCATCGCCGTGCCGGGCGGCACCGCGCTGCTGATCGACGACAGCTACAACGGCCAGCCGCCGGCCATGCGCGCGGGGCTCGGCGTGCTGGCCGCGCAGCGGGGAACACGGCGAATCGCCGTGCTCGGCGACATGCGCGAACTCGGCTCCTACGGTCCCGCTTTGCACGCGGGGCTGCTCCCCGATGTGCTGGCGGCTGCCGACCTTGTCTTTTGCTGCGGTCCGCTGATGCGCGCCCTATACGACGCCCTCCCGGAGGAACGGCGTGGCGCATATCGGGAAAGCAGCGAGGAGTTGGCCCCGCTGGTGCGCGAGGCCGTGCGTCCGGGCGATGTCATCTTCATCAAGGGTTCGCTCGGTAGCCGCATGTCTGTTGTGGTCCGCGCCCTGGGGGCGCCGTCATGATCTTCAACTTGCTCGCCTCGTCTGCGGACGGGTTCATCCTCTTCAACCTGTTCCGCTACGTCACTTTCCGGGCCGGCGCGGCCTGCATGACGGCGCTGTTCATCAGCCTGTTCTTCGGCCCGGCGGTGATCAATTGGCTGAGGAGCTTCCAGAACGGCGGCCAGCCCATTCGCACCGATGGGCCACAGAGCCACCTGCTGACCAAGAAGGGCACGCCCACCATGGGTGGCGTGCTGATCCTGCTTGGCCTGCTCTCCTCCACCCTGCTCTGGGCCGACCTGCGCAGCGGGCTGCTCTGGGCGGTGCTGCTGGTGACGGTGGGCTATGGCCTGCTCGGCTTCTGGGACGACTGGCTGAAGGTCACCAAGCGGAACACCAAGGGTGTCTCCGGCAAGGCCAAGCTGGTGGCGCAGGCCGGCTTCGGCCTGGCCGCCGCCATCTGGCTCACCGCGCTGATGCCGGGCGAGATCGCCCACAAGCTGGCCTTTCCCTTCTTCAAGGAGGCCATGATCAATTTCGGCCTGCTGTTCCCGCTGGTCGGCATGCTGGTGATGATGGGCGCCTCCAACGCGGTCAACCTGACCGACGGGCTGGACGGATTGGCCACCGTGCCGGTGCTGCTGGCGGCGGCGGTCTTCGCGCTGATCTCCTATCTCGTCGGCAACCGCGTCTTCGCGGATTACCTGCAGCTCAACGGCGTGCCGGGCAGCTCGGAGCTTGCGGTGTTCCTCGCCGCGCTGATCGGCGCGGGGCTGGGCTTCCTCTGGTACAACGCGCCGCCGGCCAAGGTCTTCATGGGCGACACCGGCAGCCTTTCGCTGGGCGGCGCGCTGGGCGCGGTGGCGGTGGCCACCAAGCATGAGATCGTGCTGGCCATCGTCGGCGGCCTCTTCGTGGTCGAGACGGTGAGCGTCATGATCCAGGTCTTCTGGTTCAAGCGCACCGGCCGCCGCGTCTTCCTGATGGCGCCGCTGCACCACCATTTCGAGAAGAAGGGCTGGGCCGAGCCGACCATCGTGATCCGTTTCTGGATCATCGCGATGATCCTGGCGCTGGTCGGTCTCTCCACGCTGAAGATCCGCTGATGCAGACCGCCGTCGCCCGCGCCGAGATGGATTTCCTGCCCTTCGCCGGGCAGCGGATCGCCGTGGTCGGGCTCGGGCGGGCCGGGCTGCCGGCGGCGCGGCGGCTGCGCGATTGGGGCGCCGACATCCTCTGCTGGGACGACCAGCCGGCGAGCCGCGCGGCAGCCGGAGCGGCGGGCCTGCCGGTGGGCGACCCGGCGGCCCTGCCGGGTTTCCCCTTCAATGCGCTGCTGCTCTCGCCGGGCATTCCGCACATCCTGCCGAAGGCGCATCCGGCGGCGTTGCGCGCGCGAGAGGCCGGCGTGCCGGTGCTGTGCGATGCGGAGCTGCTGTTCCGCGCCGTGCGCGCGGCCGGCAGCAAGGCTCGCTTCGTCGGCATCACCGGCACCAACGGCAAGTCCACCACCACGGCACTGGTGCACCACCTGCTGCGCGGCGCCGGGCGCGTTTCCGAGGTCGGCGGCAATCTCGGCCCGGCCGCGCTCGGCCTGCCGCTGCTCGATGAGGACGGCACCTATGTGCTGGAAATGTCGAGCTACATGCTGGAGCGCACCGAACGGCTGCATTTCGACGCTGCGGCGGTGCTGAACCTCTCGCCCGACCATCTCGACCGACACGGCGACATGGCCGGCTATGCCACCGCCAAGGCGCGCATCTTCGCTCATCAGACGGCGGCCGATGTCGCGGTGATCGGCATGGACGATGCGAGCGGCGCGCAGTTCGCCAGGGGATTGGCCGCGCGCGTGGTGCCGGTCTCGGGCAGCGCGCCGCAGCCGGGCGGCATCTGGGCGGAAGGGCGCCTGCTGCGCGACGCGCAGGGCGTGATCGCCGATCTGAACGAGGCCGCCGCCCTGCCCGGCAGCCACAACGCGCAGAACGCCGCCGCCGCGACGGCCATCGGCCTCGCGCTCGGCCTGACGCGTGGCGAGATCGCCGCCGGGCTGCGCAGCTTCCCCGGCCTGCCGCACCGGCAGGAGCGCGTCGGCACGCGCGCGGGCATCACCTTCATCAACGACAGCAAGGCGACCAACGCCGACAGCACCGAGCGTGCGCTGGCGAGCTATGACCGTGTGGTGTGGATCGGCGGCGGCGTGCCGAAGGCCGGCGGCATCGACAGCCTGGCGCCGATGTTCGGCCGCATTGCGCATGCTGTGCTGATCGGCCAGTGCGCGGGTGATTTTGCGGCAACATTGTCCGCGCATGACGTGCCGAACGATGTCGCGGTGACGCTGGATGCCGCAGTCCCCGCCGCCCTGGCCGCCGCACGGCGCCTGGGCGTGCCGGTGGTGCTGCTCTCGCCCGCATGCGCCAGCTTTGACCAGTTCACCGGCTTCGATGCGCGCGGCGACGCCTTCCGCGCCCTCGTGGCCGAGCTTCCGGAGACCGACTGATGGCTCTCTCGCGCGCCGATACTTCCGTCCTGGGCCGCTGGTGGTGGACGGTGGACCGCTGGACGCTGGCAGCCCTGCTGGCGCTGGTCGGCTTCGGCTACGTCATGCTGCTGGCGGCGAGCCCGGGCGTGGCGGAGCGAATCGGCGCCAGTTCGCGCGACCTCTTCATCCTGAAGCAGGTGTTCTTCCTGGCCATCGCCACGGGGGTGATGGTGGCCATCTCGGTGCTGCCGGTGAAGCAGGTCAGGCGACTCGCGCTGATCGGCTTCTTCCTGTCGCTGCTGATGACGGCGGCGACGCTCTCGATGGGGGTCGAGATCAAGGGCGCGCGGCGCTGGCTGCACCTGGCGGGCGTGACCATCCAGCCCTCCGAGTTCATGAAGCCCTGCTTTGCCGTGGTCGCCGCCTGGCTGCTCGCCGAGGCGCGCTCGCTGGGCTGGCGCGCCACGGCCGCCGCCATCTTCCTCTTCGTGCTGGTGGCGGGCACGCTGGTCAAGCAGCCGGACATGGGCATGCTGATCGTCATCGCCGCGGTGTTCTGCGCGCAGCTCTTCGTCGTCGGCATCAACCTGCTGCTGGTGGCGGGCTGCGGCGTGGCCGGCGTGCTCGGCGGCATCGGCGCCTATTTCGCGCTGCCGCACTTCCAGTCGCGCATCGACCGCTTCCTCGATCCTGCCGCCGGCGACAACTACCAGGTGACCATCGCCATGGAGGCCTTCGGCCATGGCGGGATGCTCGGTGTCGGTCCCGGCGAGGGGCGGCTCAAGGCGCTGCTGCCCGACGCCCATGCCGACTTCGTCTATGCCGTGGCGGGCGAGGAGTTCGGGCTGGCCCTCTGCCTGCTGATCCTGACGGTGTTCGGCTTCATCGTGCTGCGCGGGCTGCTGCGGCTGCTGGGCGAGAAGGACCTGTTCATCATCCTCGGCGCCACCGGCCTGCTGACGCAGTTCGGGCTGCAGGCCTTCATCAACATGGCCTCCGCCCTGCACCTGATCCCGACCAAGGGCATGACCCTGCCCTTCATCTCCTATGGCGGCTCCTCCGTGGTGGCGGTGGCGCTCGGCATGGGCATGCTGCTGGCGCTGACCCGGCGCCGGCTGGCACGGACGGATGAGGCATGACGGCGCCGATCATCATCGCCGCCGGCGGCACCGGCGGGCACTTCTTCCCGGCCGAGGCGCTCGCCGCGGAGCTGACGCGGCGCGGCGAGCGCGTCGCGCTGATGACCGATGCGCGCAGCGCCGACTACAGCAGCCCCGCCTTCGCCCATGCCGAGCGCTTCGTCCTGAAGGGTGCGGGCCTCGCCGGGCGCGGGCTGAAGCGCGCCGCCGCCGGCGCCATGGCGCTCGCCGCCGGCACGATGCAGGCGCGGAAGCTGCTGCAGCGGCTGCGGCCCAAGGCCGTGGTGGGCTTCGGCGGCTATCCCTCGGTGCCGCCGCTGCTGGCCGCGCGCAGCCTGGCGCACCGCCCGGCGGTGGTGCTGCACGAGCAGAATGCGGTGCTCGGCCGCGCCAACCGCCTGCTGGCGCGCAGCGCCGACGTGCTCGCGCTTTCCTTCGCCGCGACGACGCGGGTGCCCGCCGGAACGGAGCGCGCCGTGGTGGGCAATCCGGTGCGGCCGGCCCTGGCTGCGCTGGCGGGGCATGGCTTCGTTCCGCCGCAGGGGCCGACACGGATGCTGGTGCTGGGCGGCAGCCTCGGCGCGCGGATCTTCTCCGAAGTGGTGCCGGCCGCCGTGGCGCTGCTGCCGACGCCGTTGCGCAGCCGGCTCTCCATCGTGCAGCAGTGCCGCGCCGAGGATCTGCCCCGCGTACGCACCGCCTATGAGGAATTGAGCCTTCCCGCCGAGCTGTCGCCTTTCTTCGGCGACGTGGCGGGGCTCTACAGCACGGCGCATCTGGTGGTCTCGCGCGCCGGCGCCTCCACCATCGCCGAGCTGGCCTGCGCCGGGCGGGGCGCCATCCTGGTGCCGTTGCCGCACGCCATCGATGACCATCAGAGCGCCAATGCCCGCGCGCTCGCCGAGGCGGGCGCGGCGGTGGTGATGCCGCAGCCACAGTTCACGCCGCAGGCTCTCGCCGCCGAGCTGCAGCGCCTGCTGGAATCTCCCGAGGCGCTGGCCCGCGCCGCCGCCGCCGCCGCGGCTCTGGCGGCGCCGGATGCTGCCGCCCGCCTCGCCGACCTCGTCCTTTCCCGCGCCGCCGCGCGCCGACTTCAGGAAGCCTCGTAATGCGCGCCCTGCCGCTCAGCATCGGACCCATCCACTTCGTCGGCATCGGCGGCATCGGCATGTCCGGCATCGCCGAAGTGCTGCACAACCTGGGCTATCAGGTGCAGGGCAGCGACATCGCCGAGGGCTACAATGTCGAGCGGCTGCGCGCCGCCGGCATTGCCGTCACCGTCGGGCATGACGCGGCCAATCTGGGGGCGGCGCAGGTCGTCGTGACCTCCACCGCGGTGAAGCGCGACAACCCCGAGGTGGTGGTTGCCCGCGCGCGGCTGATCCCGGTGGTGCGGCGCGCCGAGATGCTGGCCGAGCTGATGCGGCTGAAGTGGGGCATCGCCATTGGCGGCACACATGGCAAGACCACCACCACCTCGCTGGTCGCGACGGTGCTGGAGGCGGCCAAGCTCGACCCCACGGTGATCAACGGCGGCATCATCAACGCCTACGGCACCAACACCCGCCTCGGCGCGGGCGACTGGATGGTGGTGGAGGCGGATGAGAGCGACGGCTCCTTCCTGCGCCTGCCCGCCGTCGCCGCGGTGGTCACCAACATGGACCCGGAGCACCTGGACCACTGGGGCACCGAGGAGGCGATGAAGCAGGGATACGCCCAGTTCGTCTCCAACATCCCCTTCTACGGCTTCGCGGTGCTCTGCGCCGACCACCCCAACGTGCAGGCGATGATCCCGAACATCGACCGCCGCCTGATCACCTACGGCTTCTCGCCGCAGGCCGATGTGCGCGCCGAGCGGCTGATCACCGACCGCATGGGCGCCACCTTCGAGGTGACGGTGCAGGATCGCCTGACCGGCCGCAGCCGCAGCCTGAAGCCGATGCGCCTGCCGATGCTCGGCCAGCACAACGTGCAGAACGCGCTGGCCGCCATCGCCGTCGGCATCGAGATGGACATCGACGAGGGGACGATCCGCTCGGCGCTGGCCGGCTTCAAGGGCGTGAAGCGGCGCTTCACCCGGGTGGGCGAGGCCAATGGCATCCAGGTGATCGACGACTACGGCCACCACCCCGTCGAGATCGCGGCCGTGCTGAAGGCGGCGCGGCAGGCGGGGGCGCGCGACGTCATCGCCGTGGTGCAGCCGCACCGCTACAGCCGCCTGCAGGCGCTGTTCAACGAGTTCTGCCAGTGCATGAACGACGCCGGCACGGTGATCGTGGCCGATGTCTACGCCGCGGGCGAGCAGAAGATCGAGGGCTTCGACCGCGACGCGCTGGTGGACGGGCTGCGTGCCCATGGCCACCGCAGCGTGGTGCCGCTGCCGGGTCCGGACAGCCTGCCGGAGATGATCAACGCCATCGCCAAGCCGGGCGACTACGTGGTCTGCCTCGGCGCCGGCAACATCACGAGCTGGGCGCATGCGCTGCCGGAGAAGCTGACGGCGCTGCAGCCGCGCGGGCCGCGCCTCGTCGGGGGGGGCCGGTGAGCCGCGCCATGCCCGAGAGCGTCGCCTCCACCCTGCCGCCGCTGCGTGGGCGCGTCCAGGCGGAGGCGCCGCTCGCGCCCTTCACCTGGTTCCGCACCGGTGGCCCGGCCGAGTGGCTGGTGCGCCCGGCGGATGCCGAGGACCTGCTGGTGCTGCTGCGCGACAAGCCGGAGGGCCTGCCGCTCACCGTGATCGGCGCCGCCTCCAACCTGCTGGTGCGGGATGGCGGCGTGCGCGGCGTGGTGGTGAAGCTGGCGCGCGGCTTCTCCGAGGTGACGGCGGAGGCGGATGGACTCGTTGCCGGCGCCGCCGCGCTGGATGCGACGGTGGCCGAGCATGCCGCCGCCGCCGGGCTGGCGGGGCTGGAGTTCCTCTCCGGCATTCCTGGCGCCATCGGCGGCGCGGTAGCGATGAATGCCGGCGCCTACGGCAGCGAGGTGAAGGACGTGCTGGACTGGGCGGAGGTCGCCACGCCTGGCGGGCTGCTGCGGCTGGATGCGGCGGAGCTCGGCTTCGCCTATCGCCGCGCCGCGCTGCCGGCGGGCGGCATCGTCACCCGCGCGCGCTTTCGCGCCGCGCCGGGCGATGCGGCGGCGATCGCCGCGCGGATGCGCGAGATCCGCACCGCGCGCGAGGCGACGCAGCCCGTGCGCGCCCGCACCGGCGGTTCCACCTTCAAGAACCCGCCCGGCGAGAAGGCCTGGGCGCTGATCGACGCCGCCGGCTGCCGGGGCCTGCGGATCGGCGATGCGCAGGTGTCGGAGAAGCATTGCAACTTCCTGCTCAACCTCGGCGAGGCCACCGCCGCCGAGCTGGAGCAGCTGGGGGAGATGGTGCGCGCCCGCGTCGCGACGCGGTCCGGCATCAGCCTGGAATGGGAAATCCGGCGCATCGGGGAGAAGCGCGCATGACGCATGTCGCGGTCCTGTTCGGCGGCTTCTCGGCGGAGCGCGAAGTTTCGCTCTCGACCGGGCGGCAGGTGGCCTCGGCGCTGCGCGAGGCCGGCTTCACCGTCACCCCGATCGAGGTGACGCAGGACCTGCCCGGGATGATCGCCGCCTTGCAGGCGGCGAAGCCCGACGTGGTGTTCAACGCGCTGCACGGCCGCTTCGGCGAGGATGGCTGCGTGCAGGGCGTGCTGGACTGGCTCGGCCTGCCCTACACGCACTCCGGCGTGCGGGCCTCGGCCGTCGCGATGGACAAGGCGGCGGCTAAGGCGGTCTTCGCCGCGCATGGCCTGCCGCTCGCCGAGCATCGCGTGGTGACGCCGGAGCAGCTGGAGGCGGCCGATCCGCTGCCTCGCCCCTATGTGGTGAAGCCGGTGAACGAGGGCTCCTCGGTCGGCGTCGAGATCCTGAAGGCGGGCGACAACCGCCGTGCCGAGATCGCGCGCCGCTGGCGCTTCGGCCCGCAGGTGATGACCGAGGAATACATCCCCGGCCGCGAGCTGACCGTGGCCGTCATGGGCGACCGGCCGCTGGCGGTGACCGAGATCGGCACCGGACACATCTTCTACGACTACGACGCCAAGTATGCCGATGGCGGCAGCCAGCACACCATCCCCGCCGTCGTCCCCGACGAGGTGGCGCAGGCGGCGATGGACGCGGCGGTGCGCGCGCATGAGGCGCTGGGCTGCCGCGGCGTCAGCCGCTCCGACTTCCGTTACGACGACACGACCGGCCGGCTCGTGCTGCTCGAGGTGAACACCCAGCCCGGCATGACGCCGACCAGCCTGGTGCCCGAGCAGGCGGCGTATTGCGGCATCCCCTTCCCCGCCCTGTGCGCCTGGATGGTGCAGGAGGCCCGCAATGGCCCGTAGTTCCGCGCGCGTCCGGCCCGAGGATCGCACGCGCCTGGCGAGCGATGGCGGCCGGCCGACGCGCGCCGCGCCGCAGCGGCCGAGCGGCCTGCGCCTTTGGCTGCGTCGCAAGAAGCCCTGGCTGCGGCCGATCCTGTTCGGCATGGCGGGCCTTGCTGTGGTGGGCGGCGGCGCGGTGACCGTGGCGGCGATCCAGCCGACCGGCCCCTTCGCCTGGCTGGCACAATCGGTGGCCGAGACGGCGGCCGATGCCGGGCTGACGGTGGGCGAGATCGTCGTGCGCGGGCAGCAGAACACGCCGAAGGAGCTGATCCGCGCGGCGATCGGCGTCAGCCGCGGTGACCCGCTGCTGGCCTTCTCTCCCACCCAGGTGAAGGAGCGGCTGGAGAGCATCGCCTGGATCGAGAGGGCGGAGGTGCAGCGCCACCTCTCCGGCAACATCGTCATCGAGCTCCATGAGCGGAAGCCCTTCGCCATCTGGCAGCACGGGGGCGAGTTCGCGGTGGTCGACCGCGACGGCCGCGTGGTGTCGGCGGACACGCTCGACGCCTTCGGACCGCTGCCGCTGCTGGTCGGCGACGGCGCGGACAAGCGCGGCGCCCCGCTCTATGACGTCCTGAAGCAGGAGCCGGAGGTGCAGCAGCGTGTGCAGGCGCTGGTGCTGATCAGCCAGCGGCGCTGGAACCTGCGGCTGTACAACGGCGTGGACGTGCTGCTGCCGGAAGGGCATGAGGCGGCGGCGATCCACCGCCTCGCCGAGTTGCAGCGGACCGCCTCGCTGCTGGACCGGCCCGTGCAGGCGATCGACCTGCGCCTGCCCGACCGGCTCGTGGTGCGGCAGCAGCCGGGCACCGAGGCGCCGGCGCCGGAGCATGGCCGCAAGACCCGCGGGAACGGCCGCGGATGAGCCGCATGCCCCGCATCGCTCCGCCGATCGAGCCTGCCGCACCCTCGCCGAAGCGGCGCCACGCGCGCAGCAGCGCCTTCGGCGTGCTGGACATCGGCAGCAGCAAGATCGTCTGCCTGATCGCCCGGATCGAGGGCGACGGGCAGGCGCGCATCCTGGGCTGCGGCTGGCAGCGCGCGCGCGGCATCAAGGGCGGCAACATCGTCGACCTGCAGGAGGCGGAGCAGTGCATCCGCGCGGCGGTGGCCCAGGCGGAGGAGGCGGCGGAGATCAAGCTCTCCGGCGCCATCGTCAATCTCTCCTGCGGCCAGCCGGCCTCGCGCCTGATGAATATCCAATGGCCGATCGGCGGCCGCGCGGTGACGGATGCCGACCTGCGCGCCGTTCTGAGCGAGGGCCGCCGCCGCGCCTCCGAGGAAGGCCGCGAGACGGTGCACGCCACGACGCTGGGCTTCACCATCGATGCCACGCCCGGGGTCGAGGACCCACGCAACATGATGTGCGAGACGCTCGCCGCGCATCTGCACCTCGTGGATGCAACCTCGGCCTCGCTGCGCAACCTCGGCATCTGCCTGAGCGGCTGCGACCTGGAGGTGGAGGAGCTGGTCTCGGCGCCTTACGCCTCGGCGCTCTCGGTGCTGGTCGAGGATGAGCGGCAGCTCGGGGCCACGGTGGTGGACATGGGTGGCGGCACGACCAGCATCGCCGTCTATGGCGAGGGCCACTTGCTGCATACCTCCCAGCTTCCCGTCGGCGGCTGGCAGGTCACCAACGACCTGGCACGCGGCCTTGCCACGCCGATCGCCCATGCCGAGCGGATCAAGATCCTGGATGGCAGCGCACTCAACGGTGGCGACGATGCCCGCACCATGGTCATGGTGCCGCAGGTCGGCGAGGACGAGGACCATCTCGTCAGCATTCCGCGGGCCACGGTGATCAACATCATCCGGCCGCGAATCGAGGAGACGCTGGAACTGGTGCGCGACCGCCTGGATGCGGCCGCGCTCGGCCGCGATGCCGGCGCACGCGTCGTGCTCACCGGTGGCGCCAGCCAGCTCGTGGGACTCCGTGAGCTGGCGATGCAGATTCTGGACAGGCCGGTCCGTCTGGGCCGTCCTGGATTTGTGCGCGGTCTCCCAGAAGCCGCACAAGGACCGGATTTCGCGACAACATTGGGGCTGGTCGCATGGGGCGCGGGCGAAGGCCGCCCGCTGTTCGACATCGATCCGGGTCCCGAACGCGGAAACGGTATGTTTTCTCGTTTCGTCAACTGGCTTCGCGAGCGAGTCTGATGCAATCTGCGCCCGCATTGCCCCGCACCACGTCCGCACGCCGAGGAGAATCGCTGCAATGACGCTGAACCTGACGATCCCGCGCCAGCAGCACACCGATTTCAGTCCACGCATCACCGTCGTCGGTGTCGGTGGCGCGGGCTGCAACGCGGTCAACAACATGATCGCGATGGGACTCGACGGCGTCGAATTCCTGGTGGCGAACACCGACGCGCAGGCGCTGGTGAACAGCCGCGCGGAACGCCGCGTGCAGCTCGGCCCGCACCTGACTCAGGGGCTGGGCGCGGGCGCGAAGCCGGAGATCGGCCGCGCCGCCGCGGAGGAGGCGACCGAGGACCTGGCGCGCCACCTCGAGGGCATGCACATGGTGTTCATCACCGCGGGCATGGGCGGCGGTACGGGCACCGGCGCGGCGCCGGTGATCGCGCGCATGGCGCGTGAGCGGGGCATCCTGACGGTCGGCGTCGTCACCCGCCCCTTCGACTTCGAGGGACCGAAGCGCAAGCGTGCGGCGGAAGCGGGGCTTGAGGATCTGCAGTCCTATGTGGACACGCTGATCGTCATTCCGAACCAGAACCTTTTCCGCAAGGCGAACGAGCGCACCACCTTCGCCGAAGCCTTCAAGATGGCCGACGACGTGCTCTACATGGGCGTGCGCGGCGTCACCGACCTGATGGTCAACCCGGGCCTGGTGAACCTGGACTTCGCCGACATCCGCACCGTCATGGCCGAGATGGGCAAGGCGATGATGGGTACCGGCGAGGCCGAGGGCGAGGACCGCGCGGTGAAGGCTGCCGAGGCGGCGATCAGCAATCCGCTGCTCGAGGACACCTCGATGCTCGGCGCCAAGGGCGTGCTGATCAACATCACCGGCGGCTACGACATGACGCTGTTCGAGGTCGATGAGGCCGCGAACCGCATCCGCCGCGAGGTGGATGAGGAAGCGAACATCATCTTCGGCTCCTCGATCGACGAAGACATGAACGGGCGCCTGCGCGTCTCCGTTGTCGCCACCGGTATAGACGCCGTGGTGGAGCAGGCCGCGGCCGAGCGGCCGAAGCTGGTCGCCGTCGGCGGCGCGGCGCCTGTTCAGGCGGTCTCCAACGCCGCCGTGCCGCCGGCCATGCCGCGTGGCGTGCCCGGCGCCCCGATGACCTCGCGCCCGGTGATGCCGCAGCCGGCCGCGCCGGTGCGGGTTGGCGGGCCCAATGCCGGCGCGCCGCGCCGCCCGGCGGGCATGGCCTCCGCCGCGCCGGCGCCTGCCCCGGCCGCGCCGCCGGCCGCCTATGAGGCGGCGCCCGGCGCGCCTGCGCCCGAGGCACCCTCGCCCGAGGACATGCCCGCGCCGGTGGTGCAGCCGGATGCCGGGCTGCGCGCTCCGGCCACCGCGCCGCGCCCCATGGCGCCGCCGCCTGTCTCCGCGCCCCCGGCCGGTGGTGGTGGCTTCAACCTGTTCCGCAAGGCGACCGGCCTGATGCGTCGTAATCTCGGCACCGAGGCCGAGATGGCGCCGGCGCCGCGCCCGGCGGCCCCCCAGCCGGCGGCGCCCCGTCCGGCTGCGGCGGCCCAGCCGCAGCCTCCGGCAGCCCCGCAGGCCGAGGAGATGGGGCTTGACATCCCGACCTTCCTGCGCCGCCAGAACAACTGACCGACTCGGCCGGACCTTTACAGCACCAGCCCCGCGCCAAAAGCGCGGGGTTTTTTTGCGTCGCAACAAGTCTTAGATTTCAACGAACTAGAAGCCGAAGCTAGAGTGAAATAATCGGTAATAACCGTTGACTCGCGCTGGCCCTGTTGCAGTGCCATCTACAGCCTTGGCGGAGCAAGCCTAATCCCCTCCGCCTTGCAGTGAACGACCAGGGGCAGTGATGGACGGTTTCCTCGTAGCAGGCACGGAGCGACGCAGGACGCTGAAGGCGCCGATCGGCTGCGTCGGCGTCGGGCTTCATTCCGGCCGCCGTGTCAGCCTGACCCTGCGTCCGGCCGCCGCCGGTGCCGGCATCACCTTCCGCCGCACCGATCTTGGCATTGACCTCCCTGCCCGGTTCGACCTGGTGTCCGACACCCGGCTCTGCACCGCCCTCGCCCTGCCCGATCAGCCGCATGTGCGAATCGGCACCATCGAGCACGTGATGGCCGCCCTCGCCGCCTGTAACGTCGATGACGCGGTGGTGGAGGTCGATGGGCCGGAAGTGCCGATCCTGGACGGCTCCGCCGCCCCCTTCATTTTCCTGATCGACTGTGCGGGCATCGCCACGACGCCCATGCCGCGCGCCACCATCGAGGTGCTGAAGCCGGTCCGCGTGCAGGATGGCGAGGGACCGGACGCGGCCTGGGTCGCGCTCTACCCCACCGAGACCCCCGGCTTCGAGGCCGCCCTCGAGATCGATTTCCCCTCGCCGGCGATTGGCCACCAGAGCCTGTCCCTGCGGGTGACGGAGAGCGCCTTCCGCGCCGGGCTGGCCAATGCCCGCACCTTCACCATGGCCGAGGATGTGGCGCGGCTGCGCGCCGCCGGCCTGGCGCTGGGCGGCAGCCTGGACAATGCCGTGGTGGTGGATGGCCCCCTGGTGCTGAACCCCGGCGGCATGCGCTCCCCTGACGAATGCGTGCGGCACAAGCTGCTGGATGTGGTGGGCGACCTGGCTCTGGCCGGCGCGCCGCTTTCCGCCCGGTTCGCCGGCAGCCGCTCGGGCCACGCGCTGAACAACCGCCTGTTGCGCGCCCTCTTCGCCGATGCCTCGGCCTGGCGCTGGCGCGATGCGGGCTTTGCCACCACCCCGGCCGGCCAGTCGCTCCCGCAGGGCGCGCTGGAGTCGGTGGCCGCCTGAGTCATTGCCTCCGGCGGCCTGCGGGCCGTCAGCTGCCCCCTCTTCGTTCTGATGGGGGGGCATGGTATAGAGCGGCCGCCATGCGCACCCCCCGTCTGACCCGGACCTTCCGTCTCTCCCTGCTCCTCGTCCTGCCGCTGATGGCAGGCGCCTGCGCCCAGTGGAACGGCAAAGAAAGCTCGCTCCGCCCGGAGGCGCAGGCCGCGATGGCCTCGCAGACGCCGGAGGCGCTCTACGCCGCCGGCCTCGATGCCTTGCGCCAGGAGCGCTACCAGCAGGCCGTCGAGTTCTTCGACGGGGTGGAGCGGGAGCATCCCTATTCCACCTGGGCCACCAGCGCGCGGCTGATGTCGGCCTATTCCGACTACATGCGCAACCGATACACCGAGGCGATCGGTGCGCTCGACCGCTTCATCCAGTTGCACCCGGCGCATCGCGACATCGCCTATGCCTATTACCTGCGCGCGCTCTGCTACTACGAGCAGATCGTGGACGCGCAGCGCGACCAGCGCGGCACCGAGATCGCCCTGGCCCAGCTGCAGGAAGTGGTGAACCGCTTCCCCGACAGCGCCTATGCCCGCGACGCCCGCCTCAAGATCGATCTGGCGCGTGACCACCTCGCCGGCCAGGAGATGAATATCGGCCGCTTCTATGAGCGGCGTGGCCTCTATTCCGCCGCCATCGGCCGCTTCAAGCGCGTGGTGGAGGAGTACCAGACCACCAACCACGTTCCCGAGGCGCTGCACCGGCTCACCGAGTGCTATCTCGCTCTCGGGCTGGTGGATGAGGCGCGCCAGAGCGCCAGCGTGCTCGGCCACAACTACCCTGGCAGCCCGTGGTACGAGGATTCTTACGCCATGCTGGTGAAGGGCGCGAAGCCGGCGGATGGCAGCAGCTCGGGCCTGTTCAGCCGCGCCTGGAACGCGATCTTCTGAGCCGGAAGCCGGTGGCGCCGCCGCCATGCTGACCTCCCTCGCCATCCGCGACATCGTGCTGATCGAGCGGCTGGACCTCTCGCTCGGCGCCGGGCTGACGGTGCTCACCGGCGAAACGGGCGCGGGCAAGTCCATCCTGCTCGACAGCCTCGGCCTGGCCCTCGGGCAGCGGGCGGAGGCGGGCATGGTCCGCACCAGCCAGCCGCAGGGCTCGGTGGCCGCCTGCTTCCATCTGCCGCCCGACCATCCCGCCCAGGCCGTCCTTGCCGAGCAGGGGATCGAGGCGGAGGACGACCTGGTGCTGCGCCGCGTGGTGCAGGCCGATGGCCGCTCCCGCGCCTTCGTCAACGACCAGCCGGTGGGCGTGACGCTGCTGCGCCGCCTCGGCGCGCTGCTGGTGGAGGTACAAGGGCAGCATGATCAGGTCGGGCTCGCCGATCCGGCGACGCATGGCGGCCTGCTCGACGCCTTCGGCGGGCTTGAAGGTCGGCGCAATGCCGTGGCCGAGGCCTTTCGCGAGTGGCGCGGCGCCGAGCGTGCGCTGAAGGCGGCGCAGGAGGCCATCGCCCAGGCGCAGCGCGACGAGGAATGGCTGCGCCATGCCGTCGAGGAGCTTTCGGCCCTCGCCCCGGTGGAAGGCGAGGAGGAAGCCCTCGCCGAGGAGCGGCAGGCCATGCAGCAGGGCGAACGCCGCGCCGAGGCCGTGGCCGCCGCCCTATCCGAGTTGCAGCCGCGTGACCGGCGCGGCAGCACCAGCCCCTCCGCCGCCCTGCGCAACGCCGCCCGCGCGCTGGAGCGCCTGCCCGCCCCGAACGAGGAGGCGTCGCCAATCCTGGCCGCGCTGGGCCAGGCGCAGGATGCGCTGTCCGAAGCCGAAACCATGCTGGAGCGGCTGAGCGCCGATCTGGGCCCCGATCCGCGCCGGCTGGAGCAGGTGGAGGAACGGCTCTTCGCCCTGCGCGCCGCCGCCCGCAAACATGCGGTGGCGGTGGTCGAGTTGCCGGCGCTGCTGCAATCGCTGGCCAGCCGCCTCGCCGCGCTGGATGCGGGGGCGGAGCATGCCGCCGCGCTGGAGCAGGCCGCCAGCGCCGCCCGCACAGCCTATGTCCGTGCCGCGGAGGCGCTGACCGCCGCACGGACCGAGGCCGCGCGCCGGCTGGAGAAGGCGGTGGCGCAGGAGCTGGCGCCGCTGAAGCTGGAACGTGCCCGGCTGCATATCGAGATCGCTCCGCGCGAAGAGCGCGCCTGGGCGGCCGACGGGCAGGACCGCGTCACCTTCCTCGTGACCACCAATCCCGGCCAGAAGCCTGGCGCGCTGGACAAGATCGCCTCAGGCGGCGAGCTGTCGCGGCTGATGCTGGCGCTCAAGGTGGTGCTGGCGCGCGGCTCGCCGGTGCCGACGCTGGTCTTCGACGAGGTGGACAGCGGCATCGGCGGCGCCACCGCCGCGGCGGTGGGCGACCGGCTGGCGCGCGTCGCCGAGCGGCTGCAGGTGCTGGTCGTCACCCATAGCCCCCAGGTGGCGGCGCGCGGCAGCCAGCACTGGCGGGTGGCCAAGGGCGTGCGCGGCGACCGCGCCGAGACGCGGGTTGAGCCGCTGGATGCGCAGGCCCGCCGCGAGGAACTGGCCCGGATGCTGGCGGGCGAGACCGTCACCGAGGCCGCACGCGCAGCAGCCGACAGCCTGCTGCGCTAGGCCAGGGAGGGCGTGCCCTCCCTGTACCGGTGTGGGGGTCCGGGGGCATTCAATGCCCCCGGCGGGAGAGGTCTGGAGAGGGCAGCGCCCTCTCCGGCTAACCGGAGCGCGCGACGCGGCCTTCCAGCGGATAGGCCGGGTCATTGTAGCCCGGCGTCGAGGGATGGCCGGCGGGAACCAGCATGTCCACCAGCGCCTCGTCCTCCGCCGTGAAGCGGTAGCTCAGCGCGCCGACATAGTCCTCCCACTGCGCCTCGGTGCGCGGCCCGGCGATCGGCGCGGTGATCAGCGCGTTGTTCAGCACCCAGGCGACGGCGAACTGTCCGGGAGTGATGCCACGCGCCTCCGCGTGTTCCTTCAGCGTCCGCGCGATAGCCAGGCTCTCGGGGCGCCACTCGGTTTCCATCATGCGCCTGTCGGCGCGGCCGGCGCGGGTGTCGGCGGGCGGCGGCGCCTGGGTGGCGTACTTGCCCGTCAGCACGCCGCGCGCCAATGGGCTGTAGGGCACCACGCCCAGGCCGAAATAGCCGCAGGCCGGCAGGTGCTCGACCTCCGGCATGCGGTTCAGCGCGTTGTAGTAGGGCTGGCTGACCACCGGCCGGTCGATGCCCATTTCCTCGCAGAGGCGGCAGATCTCGGCGATGCGCCAGGCCCGGTGGTTGGAGACACCGAAATAGCGGATCTTGCCGGCGCGGATCAGCGCGGCCATGGCGCCGACCGTCTCGGCCAGCGGCGTGGTGTGGTCCTCCTTGTGCAGATAGAGGATGTCGATGGTCTCGACGCTGAGGCGGCGCAGGCTGTCCTCGGCTGCGCGCAGGCAGTGCCGGCGTGAGAGGCCGCGGTCGTTCGGGCCTGGTCCGGTCGGGTTGGCGAGCTTGGTCGCCAGCACCCAGTGGCTGCGGGCAGCGCGGATGGCGCGGCCGGTGACCTCCTCTGAGCGGCCCTCGTTGTAGACATTCGCGGTGTCGATGAAGTTGACGCCCTGCTCGCGCGCGCGGTCGATGATGCGCGCGGAGGTGGCTTCGTCCGTCGCGCCGCCGAACATCATGGTGCCCAGGCAGAGCGGCGAGACCTTCAGGCCGCTGCGGCCGAGATTGCGGTATTCCATGGAACCTCGCCATCAGGCGTGGCCGGGCGCCGGTTCGGCGAAGCCACAGGTGGGGGATGCATCCGGGGGGCATGGTGCTCCCGCGGGCCGCCGCCGTCGAGCCAGGCGCAGTTCGGGGCGGGTCCGCTCAGACCGAGCCGGGAATGCGGTGGCGCACTGTGCCGCCGGTGAAGAAGGCTTCGAGATTGTCGAGCAGGAGCTGCTGCTGCCGCTCCTGCGCGCTGCGGGCCAGGGCCGCCATGTGCGGCGTCAGCACCACGTTCGGCAGGCGCACCAGGCGCTCGGGCACATGCGACTCCTGCGCGAAGACGTCGAGCCCGGCGCCGCCGAGCCGGCCGCTCTCCAGCGCCGTGCAGAGCGCCGCCTCGTCCACCACGCTACCGCGCGCGATGTTGACAAGGATGCCCGTGGGGCCGAGCGCCTCCAGCACCGGCTGGTCCACCGCCTTCTCGTTCGCGGCGCCGGCGCGGACGGCCACCACCAGGATGTCGGACCAGGCCGCGAGCTCCGTCAGGCTGGCATGGTAGGCGTAGTCGAGCCCGGGGCGCGGCGCGCGGTTGTGGTAGCCTATCTCCATGTCGAAGGCTGCAGCGCGGCGGGCGATCTGCAGGCCGATGCTGCCCAGCCCGTAGATGCCGAGCCGACGGCCGCCGAGACCGGGCACCAGCGGCATGCGGTCGATGCGCAGGCTGTTCCAGCGGCCTTCGCGGATCATGCGGTCGCCTACCAGGATGTCGCGCGCGGTGGCCAGCACCAGCCCCATGGCGAATTCGGCGACGGCGGCGGCATTGGCGTCGCCGGCATGGGTGACGATGATGCCGCGGCGGGCCGCCTCGGCGGCGTCCACGCCCTCGAAGCCGGTGCCGTAGCAGGCGATCAGGCCGAGTTGGGGCAGCGCCTCCATCACCGCCGCATTGGTCCTGAAGCCGCCGAGGGTGACGAGGGCGCGGGCGCCGCATGCCGCTTCGGGGATGGCTTCCGGTGTTGGCTGCGCCAGCGGCCCGTGCAGGTCGTAATGCGCTGCGAGGCGCTCGCGCAGGTCGGATGCGACCGGCATGGTCATCAGAACCGCAGGCTTCGTCATGTCGCGCTCTCCGCACCCCGTGCCTATCGCAATGCAGCATGAGGGGGCGGGCACCGGCAAGACCGGGGGAACGGCATCCCGGCCGTTTCGGGCCGCAGTTGCTCAGCTCGTTCCTATGGCATGGCTCGTATTTGACATCCTCGGCAAACCTCCGAAGGATCGGGCGGTTCAGCGCGGGGCAGTTGCGCCGCCATCCCCGCTCATTGCGGGCCACCGCTGCCCGGCATAGAGAGACCGGCCCAGGAGGAAAGAAAGAATTATGCTCTCACGTAGAGGCCTGATGCTGGCGACTGCCGGCACTGGATGGATGCTGCACGGGCTTCGCTCTGCCCAGGCAGCCGAATTCATTAACATTCTGACAGGTGGCACCTCCGGCGTCTACTACCCTCTGGGCGTCGCCATGTCGAAATTGTTTGCTGAGAAGATCGACGGCGTGCGTCCCTCCGTGCAGGCCACCAAGGCCTCGGTGGAGAACCTGAACCTGCTGCAACGCGGCCGCGGCGAGCTGGCCTTCAGCCTTGGCGATGCCATGGGCTTCGCCTGGCAGGGCAATGCCGAGGCCGGCTTCCCGCAGAAGCTGGACAAGCTGCGCAGCGTCGGCGCGATCTACGCCAACTTTGTGCAGATCGTCGCCTTGCAGGATTCCGGCGTGAAGACGCTGGCGGACCTGAAGGGCAAGCGCCTCTCGGTCGGCGCGCCCGCCTCGGGGACGGAGCTGAACGCGCGCGCGATCCTGGCCGCCGCCGGGCTGAGCTACAAGGATCTGGGCAAGGTCGAGTATCTGCCCTTCGGCGAATCCGTCGACCTGATGAAGAACCGGCAGCTCGACGCGACGCTGCAATCGGCGGGCCTGGGCGTCGCCTCGATCCTCGATCTCGCCACCTCGGTGCCGATCAACGTCGTCGAGGTGCCGAAGGACATCATCGCCAAGATCGGCACGCCCTATAAGGCCGCCACCATCCCGGCCGGCACCTATACGGGGCAGACCGCGGATGTGACGACCGCGGCGGTGCCGAACTACCTGGTCACCCGCGCCGGCCTCGCCGACGACCTCGTCTACAACATGGCGAAGGCCGTCTACGAGAACATCCCGGCGCTGGTGGCCGCGCAGGCGGCGGCGAAGGACATCGTGGTGGAGGGCGCCGGCGACAACCCGCCGATCCCGCTGCACCCGGGCGCCGAGCGCTACTTCAAGGAACGCAAGAAGGCATGAACCCACTGACCCCGGACGGTTACGGCGCCGCCGCCAAGGCGGGGCCGTCGCGATGAGCGCCGAGATTGTCGGCCACCCCACCGCCGTCGAGGAATCGGCGGCGGTGGAGCATGGCGGGATGGGCTGGGGCGAGCCCGGCGGCCGCATGCTGCTGAAGGTCATCGCCTTCATCTTCTCCGCCTTCCAGATCTATACGGCCGCCTATGCCTCGCTGCCCAGTTCGGTGGTGCGCTCGCTGCATGTCGGCTTCCTGCTGCTGCTGCTGTTCGGCCTGACGGCCAACCGGAGGCGCGGCGATAAGACGGCCATCCTCTGGGCGGCGCTGGCGATCATCGCCTTCGTCGCCGGCCTCTACCACTGGATCTTCTATGCGGACCTGATCCAGCGCGCCGGCCTGCCGACGGATATGGATCTCGCGATCGGCGTGCTCGTGGTGGCTCTGGTCTTCCTGGCCGGCTTCCGCCTGATGGGGCCATCGCTGCCGCTGATCTGCCTGGTCTTCCTGCTCTACGGCCTCTACGGCGAGTACCTGCCGGCGCCGCTGGATCACCGGCCCTTCGACTACGACCAGATCATCGACACGCTCTATCTCGGCACCGAAGGCATCTACGGCACGCCGACCTACGTCTCCTCCACCTACATCTTTCTGTTCATCCTGTTCGGCGCCTTCCTGGAGCGCGCGGGGATGATCTCGCTCTTCACCGACGTGGCGCTCGGCACGGTCGGGCACACGCGCGGCGGGCCGGCCAAGGTGGCGGTGGTGGCCTCGGCCTTCATGGGCACGATCAGCGGCTCGGGCGTCGCCAACGTGGTGGCGGTCGGGCAGTTCACCATCCCGCTGATGAAGCGCTTCGGCTTCCGCGCGGCCTTCGCCGGCGGCGTCGAGGCCACGGCCTCGATGGGCGGGCAGATCATGCCGCCGGTGATGGGCGCGGTCGCCTTCATCATGGCCGAGAGCCTGGGCATTCCCTACCTGCAGGTGGTGGAAGCGGCGATCGTGCCGGCCATCCTCTACTTCCTGACCGCCTTCTGGATGGTGCATCTGGAGGCGGGGCGGCTCGGCCTGCTCGGCGTGCCGAAGGAGCAGTGCCCGAACGCCCTCGCCGCGCTGCGCAAGGGCTGGTTCCTGCTGCTGCCGCTGGCCATCCTCGTCTATCTGCTGCTGGCCGGCTACACGCCGCTCTATGCCGGCACCATCGGCCTCGGCCTGACCGCGATGATCGTGCTCGGCGCGCCGATCGCGCTCGGCATGGGCGCGGCGGCGCTGCGGGTGGCCTTCTGGATCGCGCTCGGCCTGATGTCGGCGGCCTTCCTGGCCTATGGCATCGGCGTGGTGATCGCCGTGGTGGCGCTGCTGATCGTGATCAACGCCGTGCGCAAGGGCGGGCGCGAGACGCTGAAGCTCTGCGGCGAGGCGCTGGCCGACGGCGCGCGCCAGGCGCTGCCGGTGGGCATCGCCTGCGCGCTGGTGGGTGTGATCATCGGCGTGCTGTCGCTGACCGGCTCGGCCACCACCTTCGCGGGCGCCGTGGTGGCGGTGGGGCAGAACAGCCTCTTCGCCTCGCTGCTGCTGACCATGCTGATCTGCCTGATCCTCGGCATGGGCATCCCGACGATCCCGAACTACATCATCACCTCCTCGATCGCCGGGCCGGCACTGCTGCAGCTCGGCGTGCCGCTGCTCGTCAGCCACATGTTCGTCTTCTACTTCGGCATCATGGCGGACCTGACGCCGCCGGTGGCGCTGGCCGCCTTCGCCGCGGCGCCGATCGCGCGCGAGAGCGGCATGAAGATCGGGCTGCAGGCGATGCGCGTGGCCATCGCCGGCTTCGCGGTGCCGTTCATGGCGGTCTATGCGCCGGTGCTGATGCTGCAGGATGGCGGACCGCTGGCCGAGAGCATCGGCTATGTCCCGGCGGTGCTCTACGTGCTGCTGAAGGCGCTGCTGGCGATCGGCCTCTGGGGCGCCACGGCGGTGGGCTTCCTGCTGGGGCCGATCCGCCTCTGGGAACGGGCCTGGGCCTTCATCGCGGCGGTGCTGCTGGTGGCGGCCGTGCCGGTGACGGACACCGTCGGCTTCATCGCGACGGCGGCCTTCATCGCCTGGCATGTCTGGTCCCGCCGGGGCGCGGCCACGGGCGGGCGCACGGCTTGAGCGCCCTGTGCATCGCCGGGGGCGGCAAGGTGGTGACGCTGGCGGTGGCCGGCTTCATGCTCGCCTGGTCGCACACCGTCGAGCACACCCGCTGGGAGGAGGACTGGCAGGTCCGCCCCGGCGTGCTGCACCTGGAAACAGCCCGGGTCGAGGGCTCGGGCGCGGGGATGGACCCCGCGCCCGGCGCCAGGAAGGTGGGCGGGATGTGGGAATGGCACCCCCGTCTCGACCTGCCGGAGGTGCTGCTCCGCCGCAGCGACGCGGCGGGGGTGGGCCACTGGCAGCTTTGCGCCGAGGGCCATTGCGGCCCTCTCGGCGCCGGCCTGCCGCGGGATGCTGACCCGGTACGGCTCTATCCCTGCGGCTGAAGCCGCCCACCTACCCGTTGCCCGGTGATGAAGCTTGGGCCCTGCATTGGCGCAGGAACCGCCAGTGCCCTGGCGAGGTGAGCCATAAAGCCTTGCAATCGGCAGAGCACCACCCATTTACCATCCCAGTGGATGGTGAGGGGATGGCGAAATGGCGGACAATGTACCGGAGTTGCGGCCCAAGGCGGGCGGTGACAGTGAAAAGATCACCATCAACCTGGGCTATGTGGACCTCGGCCATATCGACCTGCTGGTGCAGGACGGGTTCTACGCCAACCGCACCGACTTCATCCGCACCGCGATCCGCAACCAGATCGAGCGCCACGCCGAGGCGGCACGGCAATCCGTCGCCCGCAAGAGCCTGGAGCTCGGCCTGCGGCACTACACCCGCGCGGAACTCGAAGCGGCCCAGGCGGCCGGGCAGATGCTCGACATCCGGGTGCTGGGACTTGCCAGCATCGCCGCCGACGTCCCCCCCGAACTCGCCCGCGCCACCATCGCCTCGGTCTCCGTGCTCGGGGCGCTCCAGGCGAGCGCCGCGGTGAAGGCCGCCCTGGCCGAGCGCATCCACTGACCGTGCGGCCGCCCTGACCCGGCCGCGCATTCCAGCTCCACCAAACGGAACGCAGCGTCGCCCGCCCAGCGCGGAATGCCGACGCGCGTCCATGGCCCGAAGGCACCGATCATGACCGCCACGCTGCCACCCCACATGCTTGAAGCCGCCCGCCTGACCCGGCTGGGCCGCCTGAGCGAAGCCACCGCACTCCTGCAGCGCGGGCTCCGAGGCGAGGACCATACTCCGGACAGGACCGCGCCACAGGACAAGGGACGCCCCATCATCGACCTGACCCCTGAGCCCGACGAAGGCGCCCGGCCCTCGTCGCACACGCCCTTCCCGGAGATGCAGGGCGGTGGTCGGAGGGGGATCATCCCACCGCAGGGCCCGCTCCCGTGGAGCGGGCTGGCGGCGGGCCGGGGCGGCGGCTTTGGGCAGGCCTCCGCCCGGCCGGTGCACGCGCCCCTGCCGGAAGGCGCCCGGTTCATCGAGGGTGCCTTCACCGGTCCGGCCGGCAGCCGTCCCTACAAGCTCTATATCCCCAGCACCTATCGCGGCGAGCCGGCGCCCCTGGTGGTCATGCTGCATGGCTGCACGCAGTCGCCCGACGACTTCGCCGCCGGCACGCGCATGAACACCCTGGCCGAGGAGCATGTCCTCCTTGTCGCCTATCCCGGCCAGACGGCTTCCGCCAATGCCCAGAAGTGCTGGAACTGGTTCAGCCCCGGCGACCAGCAGCGCGACAAAGGCGAGCCTTCACTGCTCGCGGGCATCACGCGCCAGGTGATGCGGGAGCATGCCGTGGACCCAAGGCGGGTCTATGTGGCCGGGCTTTCCGCGGGCGGAGCGGCGGCGGCCGTCATGGGCGCCACCTATCCGGACCTCTATGCCGCCGTGGGCGTGCATTCCGGCCTGGCCTGCGGCGCCGCGCGCGACATTCCGTCCGCCTTCGCCGCGATGCGGCAGGGCGGCGCCGGGGCGGTGCGGAGCGGCGGCGTGCCCACCATCGTGTTCCATGCGGACCAGGATGGCACCGTCCATCCCCGCAACGGCGACGAGATCATCGCCCAGTGCGGCGCGTCGCGTGACCTGCGGCAGGAGACGCAGCGCGGGCAGGTCGCCGGGGGGCATGCCTACAGCCGCACCCGCCACATCACGGAAGGCGGGGAGGTGATGCTGGAGCAATGGGTCGTGCATGGCGGCGGCCATGCCTGGTCGGGCGGCAGCCCGGCCGGCTCCTATACCGATCCGAAGGGGCCCGACGCCTCGCGCGAGATGCTCCGCTTCTTCCTGAGCCATGCGCGCGACCGCGCCGACGAGGCGCCGCGCGGCTGAACCCTGCCCCCTCGGCGCGGTTTCTCCCCATATCCTGAATGGAAGGTACGGCGGCATGGCCTTGTTGGTGAGAGACCTCTACCACAGTGCGAACGGCGACCGCTGGCAGTTGATGCGGGAGGCCGGTTCGGAGCGGGTTTTCGTGCGGCATCAGGCGAACCTGCCCTCGGGCGGGCAGGTAACGGAGTTCGCGGTGGAGGACTTCCTCCGCCCGGACAGTGCCGGCCCGGAACACCTCGCGCTGCGTCGCCACCTGGACAGGGAGGCCGAGGAAGGCTGACCCGGACCGGTGCGGGGGGGCTGCGCCCCGTGCTGGCCCGTGCTGCCGACCACCTCCTCTGGTCTCGTCGCCTCAGGCCGGCGCGATCTCGCCGCGCTCGATGACGTAGGTCCGGTCCACCAGCGGACGCAGCAGCGCCGGGCTGCTCTCGGTGATCAGGATGGCGACTTCGGGCAGTGCCTCGCGCAGCCGGGCCAGGGCCTCGGCGTAGCGCAGCGCCAAGGCGGGGGCGAGGCCCTGGAAGGGTTCGTCGAGCAGCACGGCGCGGGTGCCGACCATCAGCGCCCGGCCCAGCGCCACCATCTTGCCCTGCCCGCCGGAGAGGCCCGCCGCCCGGCGGGGGGCGACATCGCGCAGCTCTGGCAGCAGCGTGAAGACCATGCCGAGCCGGCGGTCCAGTTCGGCACGCGGCAGGCCCAGCACCTGCGCGGGCAGCAGCAGGTTCTCCCGCACGCTGAAGCCGCCGAACAGCCGCCGCTCCTCCGGGGCGTAGCCGATGCCCAGCCGGGCGCGGTGATGCGCGGGGATGCCGCCTGCCTCGCGGCCGTCCAGCGCGATGCGCCCGCGCTGGAGCGGCAGCAGCCCCATCAGCGCGCGCAACGTCGTCGTCTTGCCGGCGCCATTGCGGCCGATCAGCGCCACGCGCCCGCCCGGCGGCACGTGCAGCGCCACCTCGCGCAGCACCGGCGCGCCCTCGATCGCCACCGAGACGCCTTCAAGCCGGAGCACGGCCGGTCTCCTCCTCCGGAATGATGCCAATGACATCCCGCCGCACCTGCGGGTCGGCGAGAATCGCCTTGGGCGGGCCGAGTGCCATGATCCGTCCCTGGCCCCAGACGGCGACACGGTCGGCGAAGCGGTCCACCACCTCCATGTCATGCTCCACGAAGACCGCCGTCACGCCGGACTGCCGGAGCACGCGCGCCAGGGTCTCGACGACGGCCATCTTGTCGGCGGCGGCGACGCCGCTGGTGGGTTCGTCCATCAGCAGCAGGCGCGGCTTCAGGGCGACGGCCATGGCGATGTCGGCCAGCTTGCGGGCGCCCTCGTTGAGCGCGTCGCCGCGGCGGTCGGCGAGCGGGGCGAGGCCGAAACTGTCGAGCAGGGCCATGGCCTCGTCGCGCCAGGAAGGGCGCAGCAGGGAGTTCAGCGGCGACCAGAGCCCCTCGCGCGCGGCGATGGCGAGGGCCATGTTCTCCAGCACCGTGTGTTCGGTGAAGAGCTGCGGCAGTTGGAAGGACCGGGCGATGCCGAGCCGCACAATGCGGCGCGGGGGCAGGCCGAGGATGCGGCGGCCGCGGAAGGTGATCTCGCCGGCCTGCGGGCGGAGGTAGCCGGTGGTCATGTTGATGAAGGTGGTCTTGCCGGCGCCGTTGGGGCCGATGATGGCGAGGAACTCGCCCTCCTCCACCGCGAGGTCGATGCCGTCGGCGGCGCGGACGCCGCCGAAGGCCAGGCGCAGGCCGCGTGCCTCCAGCAGCGCGCTCATGCCGACCGCCGGCGCGCGAAGAGCGCCCGCCCCATGCCCCAGAGGCCGCCGGGGGCGAAGAGGATGACCAGGAGGAGCACCGCGCCGAGGATCATCTGCCAGGCATCGGCCACCAGGGCCGCCGCGTAGACGCGGGTCAGCTCATAGGCGAGCGCGCCGAGGAAGGGGCCGAGCACGCTGCCGGCGCCGCCCAGGATGGCGATGAAGACCAGTTCGCCCGAGGCGGTCCAGTAGGCCAGGGCGGGCGTGACGTGGCGCGTGGTCATGGCGATGAGCGCGCCGCCGCAGCCGGCCATGCAGGCCGAGAGCACATAGGCCGAGAGCAGCACCCGCCGGGCCGAGACGCCCATGAACTCCAGCCGCGCCTCGCGCGTCTTGATGCCGGCCAGCGCCTGGCCCATCGGCGAGGCCAGGTGCAGCCGCACCAGCGCGCCGAAGCCGAGCGCAAGGGCCAGCGCCAGCAGCAGCACCGACCAGCCCTGCGACGCGCCCTCCAGCGCCATGCCGGCGAAGGTGGTGGGCGCGAGGCGGATGCCGTCGGTGCCGTGGGTGATGGCGTAGAACTTCTCCAGCACGGAGTAGAAGACCATGCTGAGCGCCAGGTTCAGCATGCCGAAGAAGATTTCGCGGTAGCGCACCACGAAGAGGCCGATCAGCAGCCCGAGCAGCGCCGAGCCAAGCGCGGCAAGGGGGAGCAGGAGCAGCGTCTCGGGCAGCAGCGGCGCCAGGAAGGCGACGATATAGGCCGCGAAGGCGACGAAGAGCGCATGGCCGAAGCTGACCTGGCCGGCGCGCAGCAGCAGCAGGATGCCGAGCACGGCGAGCCCCTTGGCGAGCGCGATGGTCAGCACGAAGCGCAGCCAGGGCACCGCCCAGCCGATGGCCAGCACCGCCAGCGCGCCGAGCAGGGCGAGGATGAGGTCCGCGTGGCGCCTCATATCCGCCGGGTCTCCACCACGCCGAAGAGTCCCTGCGGCCGCACCAGCAGCACCAGCACCATGATGAGGTAGGGAATGACGACCTCCAGCTCCGGCTCGAAGTAGACGGCGAAGGCGCGGCCCAGGCCGATCAGCAGGGCGGCGATGGCGGCGCCCTCGACCTGGCCAAGGCCGGCGGTGGCCACCACGGCGAAGGAGAGCACGATGGTCTGCGCCCCCACCCCCGGCACCAGCGAGACGGTGGGCGAGGCCAGCGCGCCGCCCAGCGCCGCCAGCGCCGCGCCGGCGGTGAAGGTGAGCAGCATGACCCGGCCGGCATCGATGCCCATCGCCCGCGCCGCCTCGGCATCGGCGGTGACGGCGACGATCATGCGGCCCGCGAGGGTGCGGCGCAGGAACCAGGCGAGCGCGGCCAGCGTCACCAGCGCCACGCCGGGCAGCACGAAGAGCTGGTAGGTGGTGAAGGGGATGACGTCGGCGCCGAAGGGCACGTCCACCGTGCCGAGCAGGCGCAGCGGTGTGTCGTTGACCACCGGCTGCACGCCCCAGACCAGCTTCTGCAGGTCCTCCAGGATCATGAACAGGGCGAAGGTGATGAGGAGTTGCAGCACCGGCTCGTGCTGGCGGGTGCGGCGCAGGAGCAGCTTTTCGATCGGCGGGCCGAGCACCGCGCCAACCAGAAGCGCCGCCACGAGCAGCAGCGGATAGGCCAGCCAGTCCGGCAGGCCGCTGGCCGTGAGCAGCAGCCCGAGCGAGGCCGCCGTGTAGCCGCCGATGGCGTAGAGGCTGCCATGGGCGACGTTCAGCACGCGCAGCACGCCGAAGACGAGGTTGAGCCCCACCGCCACCATGAAGATGGCCGCCGCGTTGGACAGGCCGTCCAGCGCGGCGAGGCCGAGCAGCAGCCCGTTCTGGGCGAACCAGTCCGCCATGGGATCAGGGCTTGTAGGCGACGGGCTGCGGCATCTGCTCCAGGATGGAGGGCTTGAGCGTCTTCAGCCAGTCGGCGCTCTTCTGGCCGACGGGCGTGGTGATGCTCTCGCCCTTGAAGACCACCATGTCCGTCATGACGGGGAAGGGATAGGCCTCGGCGGCCATGGTGGTGCCGATGATCTGGTCCTCCAGCCCCTGCCCGTCCTCGCGGATCTTCACCGTGCTGGTGAGCGAGGGGAATTCGAGGCCGCGGAAGGCCTGCGCCAGCTCGGCATCGGTCGGCCAGCCGCCGCCCTTGGCCTGCATCGCCTTCTCATAGGCCGCCTTGGTGGCGAAGACGGCCTGTGCCATGTGGTGGCAGGAATAAATGGGATAGGCGCCGAAGCGCTTGCGGAAATCCTCGGTGAAGCGGCGCAGCAGCGCCGGGTCCTTCGGGTTCGGGTGCAGGAACCAGTGGTCGCCGCGGGCGCCGATGATGTGGCCGGGCGGCAGCGCCTTGCCGACGCGCTCCAGCGAGGACTCGGCCAGCGGCAGGACGAAGGTGCTGCGCTCGAACAGCTTGCGGTCGGCCGACTGGCGGATCAGCGCATCGAGGTCGCCGCCCCAGGAGGTGGAGAGCACCACGTCGGGCCGCAGCGCCAGCAGGCGGGTGATCTCGGTGGAGAAGTCGGTGGCGCCAAAGCGTGGAAACAGCTCGGCGGAGACGCGCACGCCGGGCTTCAGCGTGTTCATCGCGGTGCGCCAGATGTCCCAGGAGTCGCGGCCCCAGGCATAGTCCTGGTTGACCACCGCGAGGCTGCGGAAATCGGGCTTCACCTTCAGCAGATAGAGCAGCGCCGCCAGCACTTCCGGCGTCGCATTGGCCTGGGTGCGAAAGGCGTAGTCGTAGCGCGCCTCCTCGAAGATGCGCTGGGTGCCGCAGTCCCAGAGGATGGTCAGGCGCTTCAGCTCGTCGGCCAGCGGCGCGCAGGCCAGGCAGTCGGCCGAGGAGATGGCGGAGAAGATGAGGTCCACGCCCTCGCTCTGCGCCAGCCGGCGGAACTCGCCGACCACGTGGTCCACGCCCGGGCCTTCGTCCACGAAGATCGGGCGAAGCTTCACACCGCCAATGCCGCCCTCGGCATTGATCTGGTCGAACAGCATCTCGGCCGCCTGCCGCCCGGGCACGCCGAAGACGCTGGCCGGGCCGGAGAGATAGGTGGCGATGCCGATCTTGATCTCCTGCGGCTTGCCCGCCTGCGCCTGCGCCTGCGCGGTGCGGCCGGCCAGCAGCAGGCTGCCGGCGGCGAGCCCGGCCTGCAGCACGCCGCGCCGGCCCAGCGGCGGCAGCCCGGCGCTGGAGGGTGGCGGGGCGGCGGAATTCGGGTGCGGCATGGGACGCGTCCTCCGGTCGGGCCTTGTTGTTCGGCTCTCGCCACAGAGTGGCATGGCGCGGGAGGCGCCTCCAAGGAGCGACAGCGGTGCAATAACGAAACCGTTATTGTTTCCTCCCCAAAATGCATTCCATCCGCAAGGCGGAGTTGTGGTCCTCTTCGGTCGCGCGTTCCGGCTGCGCTGCAGGCGGCGCACGCCGAGGCAAAAAATGCAGCCGCCCGCACCGGGCGGGGAGGAAAGCATGATCCAGATGACGCGTCGCGGTCTGCTGGCGGGTGCCGCCGCGCTCGCCACCCTTCCGGCCGGCATCAGCCGGGCGGCCGCACCGTTCCAGAACACGCTGCCGCCGGCCTGGCACCGCTTCCGCATGGGCGAGTATGAGGTGACCGTGCTGTCCGACGGGCGGTTGCCCCTCGGCAAGCCGGAACCCGCCTTCCCCACCTCACCGCCGCAGGAGATCAACGGCCTGCTGCAAGACAACTTCCTGCCGCCGGACGCCGCCACACTGGAACAGAACGTGCTGGTGCTGAACACCGGGCGGCAGTTGATCCTGTTCGACACGGGCATGGGCGACAGCATGGGGCCGGCGAGCAAGATGTTCGGCCCGACGACGGGGAAGATGCTGGCCAACATGCGCGCCGCCGGCATCGCGCCGGAGCAGATCGACCTGGTGGTGCTGACCCATGCCCATTGCGACCATTGCTGGGCGCTGGTGGATGCGCAAGGGGAGCGCAACTTCCCCAACGCGCAGGTGGCGCTGAGCGAGGCCGACCTGAAGTTCTGGACCGATGACGGCAACAAGCGCGGCCCGGAGTTCATGGTACCCTTCATCGACGGCGCCAAGAAGAACCTCTCCGCCTATCGCGACCGCATGGTGATGGTGCGCGACGAGCAGGAGGTGGCGCCAGGCGTGGTGGCGCTCTCGACGCCCGGCCACACGGTCGGCCATCACTGCTATGCCATCACCAGCGGCAACCAGGTGATGATGAACACCGGCGACCTAGCCCATCACCACATCCTGCTGCTGCGCAAGCCGCTGTGGGAGTTCTCCTTCGACACCGACCCGAA
The DNA here is from genome assembly GCA_035556695.1 of Roseomonas sp. Classification (GTDB taxonomy): domain Bacteria; phylum Pseudomonadota; class Alphaproteobacteria; order Acetobacterales; family Acetobacteraceae; genus Pseudoroseomonas. Next base: position 39,520 of record DATMFR010000009.1, on the reverse strand, counting down.
GCTCTCGGCGCAATCGCGCAGCCGGATGCTGGACCGGCTCGCCACCGACCGGACCCCGGTGCTCTCCTATCACTTCCCCTGGCCCGGGCTCGGCCATGTCAGCCGCCGCAACGACGGCGGCTATGACTGGATCGCCGCGCCGATGGACCTCTCGACGCTCGGCTGACGCATGGCAACCTGGCCGGGTCAGCTCTGCCGGACGGCGGCGCTGACCTGGTCGAGCAGGCGGTCCATGGCGGCCTGGAAGGCGGGGCCATCGAGATAGCCCTCGGTGGCGCCGGTCCGCTCCAGGAAGGTCTTCCAGGCCGGTTCCGCCATGGCGGCGCGGAAGCGGTCATGCAGCGAGGCCGCCACCGCGTCAGGCATGCCAGCGGGGCCCATCAGCCCTTTCATATTCTCGATCTCGACGTTCCAGCCCAGTTCGCGCAGGGTTGGCACCGCCGGGAAGGCCGGCAGGCGCTCGGCCGAAGCCACCGCCAGCGGACGCACCGCGCCTTCGGCCGCCAGCCCGCCCATCTCCTCCGGCGCCAGCACGGCCATTTCCACCGTTCCCGACATCAGCGCCTGCAGGGAGGGGCCGCCACCCGTATAGGGCACGTGCAGGAACTCGACATTGGCCGCCTTGCCGAGCAGCAGGAAGACGGCGTGGTAGAGCGAGCCGATGCCGGAGGAGGCGTGGCTGATGGCGCCGGGCTGGGCGCGCGCCGCCTCCACAGCCTCCTTCAGATTGGCGAAGCGGCTGCCCTTGCCGGCGACGATGAGCAGCGGCTGCCGGGTCAGGCGCAGCAGGGCCCGGAAGGAGCGCTTGGGGTCGTAGGGAACCTCACGGAAGGCGGGCAGCGAGGTGCTCTCGCTGCCGCCGCCGACCAGCAGGGCCTGCCCATCCGGCGCCATGCCCGCCACCTGTTGCGCCGCCACCGCCCCACCGGCGCCCGCCTTGTTGATCACCACCAGAGGGACCGGGAAATGGGGGGTGGCGGCCTGCGCGATGGCGCGCGCCGCGAGATCGGCACCGCCGCCGGGCGCGAAGCCGACGATGACTTCCAGGGGGCCACGGGGCTGCCAGGCGCCGCCCTGGGCCCAGGCCGGAGCCGCCGCCACGCCGGCGGTGGCAGCCAGCAGGCTGCGTCGCTTGATCATTTCCTGTTCTCCTCCCTAGTCTTGCCGGAAAGCTTAGCCGAAGGCCGGAGGCGGTCATCAGGGAATCATGCCCTTCCGGACCGTTCCGACCCAAAAAAGGAAACGCCCCCGCCATGCCGGAAGCCCTGCCTCCCATCCCGGAGGGCGCCTGCGACTGCCACATGCACATCTACGGCGACCCTGCCCGCTATCCGGTCGCCTCCACCAACCCGACGCCGCCCCCCTTCGAGGGCACGCTGGAGGCCTATCGGCGCGTCATGGCGCGGCTGGGCCTCTCGCGCGTCATCGTCGTGCAGCCGACCGCCTATGGCGCGGACAACCGCTGCACCCTGGATGCCGTGGCGGCGCTCGGCCCGGCGGCCGCCCGCGCGGTGGTGGTGGTGGCGCCCGACACCGAGGAGGCGGAGCTGGCGCGGCTGGCAGCGCAGGGGGCGCAGGGCGCGCGGGCCTTCATGATGAAGGGCGGGCTGGTGCCCTGGGCGGATCTGCGGCGGCTCTCGGCCCGTGTCGCGCCGCTCGGCTGGCATGTGCAGTTGCAGTTCGACGGCGGCGAGCTGCCGGAGCGGGAAGGGCTGATCCGGGAACTGGAATGCCCGGTTGTCATCGACCATCTCGGACGTTTCGAGGAACCGGTCACGCCCGACCATCCCGCCTTCCGCTGCCTGTTGCGCTTGGTGGAGACGGGGCGGGTCTGGGTGAAGGCCTCCTCGCCCTATGGCGTGTCGCGCAGCGGGCCGCCGGACTATGCGGATGTCGCCGCCCTGGCCCGGGCGCTGGTCAAGGCGGCGCCTGAGCGCATCGTCTGGGGGTCCAACTGGCCACACCCCAATGCTCCGGCGCCGAAGCCGGACGAGAAGGGGCTTCTGGACCTCCTGGCCGACTGGGCGCCGGACGAGGCCGTCCGGCGGCGCATCCTGGTGGAGAATGCCGGCCGCCTCTACGGCTTCCCGATCTAGCGGCGGGGGGGCGGGCCAGGGGCGCGGCCGCCCAGAGTTCCAGGCGCCCCTTTACATCGGTCAGCGACAGCGACCTAATTATGCCATGCACGCCCCCCGTTGCCGCATCGCCGTACGCGCTATCATCTGTCCTGACGGGCGGGTGACGGGCCTGCGCTGACTCCAGCGGCATTCCCTTCCCCAGCCCCGCCGGAGCGGCCGGGGCTTCATCAGGTACCTGGCCGGAGCGGCTTCCTTCCGGAGCACGGCCATGAACCCCGTCCCCTTCCCTGCCCCCCGATGCACGGCGCCTGTGAGGACATGGCGGTGAACACCGACCTGTTGGCCTTTCTGGGCTTCGCCTTCGCCGCCTCGGCCACGCCGGGGCCGAACAACATCATGACCCTCGCCACTGCCGCACGGCACGGGCTGCGCGCGACGCTCCCGCTCATCCTGGGCGTCGCGGTGGGCTTCGGCTTCATGCTGACCGTCATCGGCACCGGCCTCGCGCAGCCTTTGGCCAGCCATGCCGGGCTGCATGCAGTGCTGCGCTGGGCCGGCGCCGCCTGGATGCTGGTATTGGCCTGGCAGATCGCCCGCGCCGGCAGCCCCGCCACCCGGCAGGCGCCGGGCACCGGCGCGCCCATCGGCTTCTGGGGCGCCTGCGCCTTCCAGTGGGTGAACCCGAAGGCGTGGATCCTCGCGGTGGCGACCACCGCCACCTACACCTTGCCCGGCGAGAACCTGACCGCGCAGGTCCTGGTGCTGGCGGGGCTGTTCATGCTGGTCACCCTGCCCAGCCTTGGCGCCTGGGCGCGGCTTGGGGCAGGCAGCAGCCAATGGCTCGCCTCGCCCCGCCGGATGCGGGCTTTCAACCTCGCCATGGGGCTGTTGCTGGCCGCTTCGGTCATTCCCGCAGTGCTGGAGTAGCACCGGGCAGCCTCGGGATTCCGTGCTCACCGCCGCCGGAGGCACGGGCTGCGCACAGGGTCCGGCCGCAGCTTTCCGGCCGCCGGAACGTTGATGCCGTCAGAGGCAGGAAAGGAGACGGAGGCCAGTCGGCTCGCCCTTTCAGCCCAAGGAGGTGGCAGAGCGGATGGAACCCCGTAGCGGCGATGAGCCCAGGCCGGCCAGCCGGCCACCCCACCCTGCGCAACCCGCCTTCCCGCCCCTCCTGCCCGCGGATCTCGTCCGGCCGGTGAAGCGGGCAATCGTCGGGCGGGTGGTCGCGCTGTTCAACGACCGGGCCAAGGGTGAGCGGCCGGTCGTGCGGCGCCCGGACGGGCTGTTCGGGCCACAGGCGGTCGCCTGGCGCGTGCATGGCGACGTGGCCTCCATGATGGTCGGTGGCATTGCCGGGCTGCTGCTGCAGATGCTCCATCCCGGCGTGCTGGCCGGCGTCTGGGATCATTCGAACTTCCGCGCCGACATGCACGGCCGGCTGCGGCGGACGGCGCGCTTCATCGCACTCACCACCTATGGCGGGCGCGCGGAAGCCGAAGCCGCCATCGCACGCGTGCGGAGTATCCATTCCCAGGTGCAAGGCGTGCTGCCGGATGGGCGGCCCTATACGGCGGACGATCCCGCCCTGCTGGCCTGGGTGCATGTGACGGAGGCGTCCAGCTTCCTGGACGCCTGGATCCGCTATGCCGAGCCGCGCATGTCGGCAGCCGACCAGGACCGCTACTTCGCCGAGATGGCGCAGGTCGCCACCGCGCTCGGGGCCGATCCGGTTCCGCACACGCGCTCCGCCGCGCAGCGCCTGATGATCACCATGCGGCGGCAGCTCGTCTGCGATGCACGCACGCGCGAGGTCGCCCGCCTTGTGCTGGGCCAGCCCGGTGGAAGGCGCGTGGCGGAGCCAGTCCAGGCCCTGACCATGCAGGCGGCGATCGATCTGCTGCCAGCCTGGGCGCAGCGCATGCACGGGCTGCATACGCCGCTGCTCGGCCGCCCGCTCATTCGCGCCGGCACGCTCGGGGTCGCCCAGACGGTGCGGTGGGCCTTCGGGTAGGACTGCTCATGGCAGGGATTAACGAGATGGTGAGAAGTGGTCGGTATGCTGCTTCGCGTCAGCCGCACCGTCGCGGCCGGCAAGGGTGCATTTCCCAAGATGGGGAAGGAGCGCAGCCATGCAGATCCTGAAGGTCATCCTCGGCTCCACGGCATTTTTCCTGTGCCTGTGGCTGACCGCAGGCATGCTCGGCGACTCGTTGCTCGGCATCAGCACCCAGGAATGCACGCGTGCTGCCGAGGCACGGCAGGAAGGCAGCCCGCTCGGCGCCGATGACGTTCTGGAAGCCGTCTGCCTGATGAACGGCAAGACTGGCTACAGCGCCGTGCTGCCCACCCTTGGTGGCGTTCGCCACCCCGCGCCCGTCCCACGGCTCAGGACCGCTTCGGCGGCCACCGGCTGAGGCCAGCCTCAGCCCAGGCGGCGGCGGGCACGGCGCAGCAGCCAGCCCGAGATGCCCGGTGCCTTCTCGATGGCATCCCGCAGCGCCTTCAGCTCCGCCTCCACCTTCGAGCGGGCCAGAGCGGCCTCCACCGCGAGCCCCCGCGCGATCTGGCGCTCCTCCTCCAGTGTCGCCAGGCGTCGGGCCAGCGTCAGGCTGCCCGCCTCGGTGCGGTTGAGCTCCACCTGCCGCAGCAGGGCGCGCGCCTCCTCCAGTTCCCGGCGCAGCTGCGAGATCTCCTGGCCTGGATCCACCACCTGCCGGCCGGCTTTGCGTGCCACGCTCTTCAGTCGGCCACGGCCCATTCTGTTCACTCCTCTGCGGCGGGGGCAGGCTGCGGCGCAGGCCGCCATCCCCGCGTCTTGGCTGGGGGCCGAGACACTACGCGAGGCGCCGCCGAAGTCGAAGCCCCGCAGGATTGGCAAACCGCTTCGACTTGGCTACCGCGAGGGCATGGACCTCTATTTCCCCGCCCTGATGCTGCTGTCCGGTGCCGCCGCCATCCACAGCCGGGCCCGCATCCCCGAATTGCGGCCCGCCGCCGATGCGGCCGAGGCCGTCTGGAAGATCACGGCCAAGCTGGCCTTCCTGGCCTGGCTCGGGCTGCTGGCCTGGGGCTGGTTCCTGCACTCCTGGCAGCAGGCGGCGCTCGGGCTGGCGCTCTCGGCGCTGTTCAGCGGACTGCTGGCCGCCCTTGGTCCGCGTCCGGGCTGGTGGGCCTACTCCCTGTCCATGGCCCTGGTGGGGCTGGCGCTCGGGGTGTTTCTCGTGCTGCCCTGAGGGCGCGGCGACAAGGGAGGCTGCCATGATCTTCGAAGGGTTCACGCTGGAAGAGCGGATGGTCGGGGGGCAGCGGCTACGGCTGCGGCGCGGTGGCGAAGGACCGCCTTTGCTGCTGCTGCACGGCAACCCGCAGACCCATGCGATGTGGCACGCGGTGGCGCCAGTGCTGGCGCGGCACTTCACCGTCGTCTGCCCCGACCTGCGCGGCTACGGCTTCTCCGGCAAGCCGGGCCCGAGCGCGGACCATGCGCCCTATTCCAAGCGCGCCATGGCAGCCGACCTGCTGGGGCTGATGCGGCAGTTCGGGCATGAGCGCTTCCGGGTGGTGTCGCATGACCGTGGCGCCCGCGTCGCGCACCGGCTGGCGCTGGACGCGCCGGAGGCGGTGGAGCGGCTGGCGGTGCTCGACATCGTGCCAACCATCGAGCATTTCGAACGCACCGACATGGCCTTCGCCATGGGCTACTATCACTGGTTCTTCCTGGCTCAGAAGCACGACCTGCCGGAGCGGATGATCCTGCGCGACGTGGAGGACTGGTTCGACCTGCAGACCAGCCGCGAGCCGAAGGGCCGCGACTTCTTCCACCCGGAGGCGCGGGCCGACTACCTCGCGGCGCTGCGGCAGCCCGGCACCGTCACGGCGATCTGCGAGGACTACCGCGCGGCGGCGACGATCGACCTGGAGCATGACCGGGCCAGCCGGGCGGCGGGCGAGAAGATCCGCTGCCCGCTGCTGGCGCTCTGGGGCGCCAAGGGGAAGATCGGGGTCTGGTACAAGCCGCTGGAGGTCTGGGGCAGCTATGCCACGGGGCCGGTCAGCGGCGGGCCGATCGAGAGTGGGCACTATCTCGCGGAAGAGGCCCCGGAGGCGGTTCTGGCCGCTCTGGAGCCCTTCCTCGGCTAGGCAGGCCGGGCGCGCGAGGTTGCGCGCGCCCCAACTTGGCCTCAGGCGGCCGCCGGGCGGTTGTGGCGGCCCTCGCGCACCTCCTCGACGATCTTCGCCACGAAGGCGTCGAGATCCTTCGGGGAGCGGCTGGTGACGATGCCCTTGTCGGTCACAACCTCCTCGTCCAGCCAGGTGGCACCGGCATTCTGCACGTCGGTCTTGATCGAGGCAAAGGAGGTCATCTTGCGGCCCTTCGCCAGCCCGGCCTCCACCAGGATCCAGGGGCCATGGCAGATGGCGGCGACGACCTTGCCCTGCGCGGCAAAGTCCTTCACCAGCGAGAGGGCCTGCGGGTTCACGCGGAGGTGGTCGGGGTTGATCACGCCGCCCGGCAGCACGACGGCATCATAGTCGGCGGCCTTCACCTCGCCGAGCTTGCGGTCCACCTTGACCTTCTCGCCCCAGTTCTCCGGCTGCGCGGCGCCGTTCCAGGCGACGATCACGCCAGACTCACGAGTCTTCTCAGGGGCGGCGACCTCGACCGTGGCGCCCCTGGCGCGGAGCTGCTCCAGCGGCACCAGGAGTTCCGACTGTTCGAAGCCGTCCGTGGCGACGATCAGGATGCGGGCTTGCTTGATGTCCGTCATTGCGCGTCTCCCTTGCGGTTCGGCAGGGAAAACACCGGCTCGCGGGAGGAGTTCCGATATCCGCCTCCCGCTGCGTGAGGGTCAGGGCAGCACGAGGAACAGATCTGTATCCCCGGTGCTGGCGCCGGCCGCAGTAAGCAGGGCATGAGCCTGGCCGCGGTGATGCGTCTGATGGTTGAAGAAGTGCATCACCAGCAGCGACATGGATCGCCGGACCTCACGGCCGGCCGCGCCGCTGAACCAGGTCAGGTCGCCGTCCAGCGCGGGCTGTTCGATCCCCGCCGCCCAGGACTCGATGCGGGCGTCGAGCGCTTCGCGCGTGGTGCGGAGCGTGGCGAAGTCCTCGATCATGCGGGGGCTCTCGGGCAGCTTCACCGGAGGCGGCGTGCCGCCGTCGAAGCGGCTCATCCACATCGTGTCGCCCCAGACGAGATGGCAGAGCGTGCCGTGCAGCGAGCCGAAGAAGGCGCCGCACGGGCGGCGGCGCGCCGCATCGTCCAGCGTGGCGGCGGCGGCGTAGAAGCGCCGGTTCATCTCGGTGTTGTAGGCCGCCATGGTGCGGCAATAGGCGGGCGTGATCATGCCGGGATGGTAACAGGGCCAAGGTGCTGCGAGGCAGCAGGAAAAAGGTTGGGGGAAGGAATTCCCCCAAACCCCCATCTTTCTTTTGGCAGTTCAGGGGGCGCGGGATGCCCGCGCGGGAGAACTGCCAAAAGGAAGAAGTGGGGATCTGGGGGAGAATTCATTCTCCCCGGCCTTTCAGACGCTGCGATAGAGGATGATCTGGTCCGCTGCGCCACCCTCGCGGGTCCGGCCGAAGCCGGGGATGCGGCCCGCTTCCGCCCAGCCCTGGCGCAGCAGCAGGGAGGCGGCCGCCTCGCCGGCGCGGCAATCCAGCGTCAGCAGGCTGCGGCCGATGCCCCGCGCCGCCTGCTCGGCGCGCTGGACCAGCGCCCGGCCGACGCCAGCGCGACGGAAGTCAGGGTGAACCAGGAGCTGGCGCAGCACGGCGCGGTGCGTCTCGGTCTCGGGCGTGCCAAGGTCGAGTTGCACGGTGCCGGCCATCCGTCCCTCCTGCCAGGCGACGAGCAGCAGGCGCGTGCCCATCGCCACATCCGCGGAGACCTTGCGCCAGACGTTGCGTGCGGCCTCGGCGGAGAGCGGGTCGCGGTAGCCAAGGCTGGCGCCATCGGCCACACAGGCCGCCAGGATGCTGGCCAGGCTGCGCTCGGCGCTGGCGGCAGCGGCGGCGTCCAGCGCCTCCACGGCCAGGCCGGCGGCCGGCTTGGCGTAGCGGAACTCCAGCGACTTCGAGATGTCGTCGAGGATGCGGATGGAGCCAGCGCGGACATAGCCGCGCTTCTCGTAGAAGCGGTGCGCGGCTTCGAAGCGCGTGTCGGTCCAGAGCACCATGCGCTCGGCGCCGTGCTGGCGGGCGTGCTCCTCGGCGCGGGAGATCAGCGCATGCGCGAGGCCGGTGCCGCGCTGCGCCTTCTCCACATACATCTTGCAGATTTCCCAGGCGCGGTCGGAGCCAAGCGGGCGGGTGGCGACCATGCCGGCGAGGCGGCCATCCGCCTCACCGGCCCAGACGGCGCCGCCCGCCTTGGCGAAGTAGCTCGCCAGGGCGCGCAGCTCGGGCACCTCGCCATCCACGTCCAGGATGCAGTTCGGGTACTCCGCCCAGGCATCGCCGATCAGGCGGATGTATTGCGCCTCATCCTCGTCGCGGCCCGGGCGGATGATCGCCTGCATCGCGTTCACGACAGTTCCCGGCAGAACTCCTGAATGCGGGCGCAAGCCTCGCGCAGGCTTTCGGTGTCGGTGGCGTAGGAGATGCGGATATAGGGGCTCATGCCATAGGCCGTGCCCTGCACCGTGGCCACCAGCTTCTCCTCCAGCAGGGCCAGGGCGAAGTCGGTGTCGGTCTCGATCCGCTTGCCGCCCTTGCTGGTCTTGCCGAGGCAGGCGGCAATGTTCGGGTAGACGTAGAAGGCGCCTTCCGGCTTGTGGCAGGTAAGGCCCGGCGCCTCGGAGAGCATGGAGCAGACGAGATCGCGGCGCTCGCGGTAGATCGCGGCGCGCTCGGCGAGCAGGTCCTGCGGACCCTCCAGCGCGGCCACGGCGGCCGCCTGGCTGACGGTGCTGATGCCGCTGGTGAGCTGGCCCTGCATGTTGGTCATGGCCTTGATCAGCGGCTTGGGGCCGCCGGCGAAGCCGACGCGCCAGCCGGTCATGGCATAGGTCTTGGAGGCACCGTTGACCGTCAGCACCCGGTCCTTCAGGCGCGGCTCGACCTCGGCGATGGTGCAGAACTCGCCGTCATAGACGAGGTGCTCGTACATGTCGTCCGTCAGGATCCAGACATGCGGGTGCTTCAGCATCACCTCGGCGATCGCCTTCATCTCCGCGCGGGAGCAGGAGGCGCCGGTCGGGTTGTTCGGGAAGTTCAGGAACAGCCACTTGGTCTTTGGCGTGATGGCGGCGTCCAGGTCCTCGGCGCGCAGCTTGAAGCCGTTGTTCTGCGGGCAGTTGACGAAGGTGGGCGTGCCGGTGGCGAGCTTCGCCATGTCGGCGTAGCTGACCCAGTAGGGGGCGGGGATGAGCACCTCGTCGCCCTGGTCGCAGGTGGCGAGCAGCGCGTCCATGATGATCTGCTTGCCGCCATTGGCGACCAGGATCTCGTCCAGCGCGTAGTCGAGGTTGTTGTCGCGCTTGAACTTCTTCTGCACGGCCAGCTTCAGCGCGCGGGTGCCGTCGGTCGGCGGGTACTTGGTGTCGCCGGAGAGCGCCGCCTGGTGCGCCGCCTCGATAGCGTGGGCAGGGGTGGCGAAGTCGGGCTCGCCGCTGGCGAGGCTGATCACCTTCTTGCCCTCGGCAGCCAGCTCACGGGCACGGGTGCCCATGACGACCGAAGCGGAAACGGCAATGTTCTTGAGGCGTCCGGCGAGGGCAGGCATGGGTACGATGGTCTCCGACATGTCAGGCGGGCGAAGGGGCGCAGCCTAGGGTCGGTTGGCGCCGTCGCCAAGGTGCCGCGCTCCTGATCCAGCGCAGGGCGGCCCCGCGCGGCGCGCCGTAACCCGGGGCGGAACCAGCAGGGGTGACGGAGATGGCCAAGACGATGCGTGCCGCGGTGGTGCGGCGCCTGGGCGGACCGCTGACGATCGAGGAAGTGCCGGTGCCGGAGCCCGGCCCGGGGCAGATCCTGGTGCGGCTCGCCGCCTCTGGCGTCTGCCATACCGACCTGCACGCGGTGCGGGGCGACTGGCCGGTGAAGCCGAATCCGCCCTTCATCCCCGGGCATGAGGGGGTGGGCCATGTGGCGGCACTCGGCGCGGGAGTGACACGGGTGAAGGAGGGCGACCGGGTGGGCGTGCCCTGGCTGCACACCGCCTGCGGCGCCTGCCCCTATTGCCGCACCGGTTGGGAAACGCTCTGCGGCAGCCAGAAGAACACCGGCTACTCCGTGAATGGCAGCTTCGCCGGGTATGTCCTGGCCGATCCGGACTATGTCGGGCTGCTGCCGGAAAGGCTGGAATTCGGCCCGGCGGCGCCGGTGCTCTGTGCCGGGGTCACCGTCTACAAGGGGCTGAAGGAAACCGAGGCGCGGCCAGGCGAGTGGGTGGCCATCTCCGGCATCGGCGGCCTCGGGCACATGGCCGTGCAGTATGCCAAGGCCATGGGGCTGCATGTCGCGGCGGTGGACGTGCATCCGGAGAAGCTGGAACTGGCCCGCAGGCTCGGCGCCGACCTGGTGGTGAACGCCCGCGAGGAGGACCCGGGCCAGGCCGTGCAGAAGGCGGGCGGGATGCATGGCGTCCTGGTGACGGCGGTCTCCCCCACCGCCTTCGAGCAGGCCTTCGCCATGCTGCGGCCGCACGGAACCATGGCGCTGGTCGGCCTGCCGCCGGGGCGCTTCGCCATGCCGATCTTCGACACGGTGCTGAAGCGGATCACAGTGCGCGGCTCGATCGTCGGCACGCGGCAGGATCTGGAGGAGGCGCTGGCCTTTGCCGGCGAGGGCAAGGTGGCCTCCCATTTCAGCTGGGGCACGCTGGACGAGATCAACGACATCTTCGCCCGCATGGAGAAAGGCACCATCGACGGCCGCGTGGTGCTGCGGCTGGACTGAGCGAAGCGGCCGGGAAGCAGCGGCATGCTCCCCGGCGCACCCGTTACCGTGGCGCGACGCTGCGGCCGACACCCTGGGGCGAGAGCTGCCAGTTGACCGCACGCATGTCGGCCACCGCGGCGTCGAAGGAGGCGATGCGGTCGGGGCCGGCGGGATGGGTGGAGAGCAGGCTCGTCTGGGTCTGGCCGGAGAGGCGACCCAGGGCGACCAGCATCTCGCGCGCCTTGCCCACGTCGTAGCCGGCCTGGTGCAGGATGGTGGCGCCGATGGCGTCCGCCTCGCGCTCCTGCGCCTTGCTGTAGGTGATGACGGCGAGCTGCGAGCCGATGCCCGCCGCGCCCTGCGCCAGCCCCTCCGACTGCAGCCCGGCATAGGAGCCGATCACCGAGGCCAGCACGCCGCCCAGCGCGGCACCGAGCTGGGCGCGGGTGTTGGTGCTCTGCACGTGGTTGGCGGCGTGATGCGCCATCTCGTGCGCGATGACGAAGGCCAGCTCGTCGTCATTGCGGGCGTATTCCGCCGTGCCGCGCTGCACGACGATGTCACCCTCGCCGGTGGCGGCGGCATTCAGCTCCTGGCTGGGATCATAGACGAAGCGCCAGGCGCATTGCCGGCCCAGTTCCTGGCAGATGGCGCTGCCGGCGGGCGCCAGCCGGCGCGCCACCCGGGCGATCGCCTCCTTGGCCTGTTCATCGGTCAACTGGCGCCGCACCGGCGCCTGGCCCCGGCCGATCTCGGCACTGGCGGCGGCCTGCGCGGCGGGGCTGATGGCCGGGACCTGGTAGGCCGCCTCGGCGCAGGCGGCGAGCGGCAACAGGACGAGCAGCGGCAAGGCAGGGCGCATCGGCTTTCCTCCTCCGGGGTTCTTCCTTGCCCCGAGCAACGCGACGGGACGGGAATGGCTGCGTTCAGGCCCGTGGCGGCAGGCGCAGCAGCCAGTCGAAGGCCTGTTCCCGCTCCGGCACGAAGCCGAGGCGCGCGTAGAAGCGCAGGGCGGGGCTTTCCTTCAGGACTTCCAGCAGGACCGGCAAATCCGGCCGCTCGGCCAGCAGGGCGGCCATCACGGCACTGCCCAGGCCACGGCCCTGGCAGTCCGGCTCCAGGTAGAGATTGGTGATCTCGGTATGGCCGGCATGGTGCCGGTGGGTGACGCAGCCCAGCAGGCGGCCCGCCGGGTCCTCGATGCGCCGCGTGGCGGCAGGGTCGAAGCTCGCGCGCATCCGGGCCCGGCGGCGGGCGGGGTCCCAGCGGCCCAGCCGCTCCAGGTCGGCCCGCAGGGCGCGAATGGAAAGGTCGAGGAGGCGCTCGAAATCCGCCTCCTCCGCGGCGCGGAAGCGGAAGGGCGGGGCGGCGCCCCGCCCTTCCCCGTCGGTCACTTCAGGCCGGCGCAGAAGCGCTGGATGCGGGTGCAGGCCTCGGTCAGCGAGGCGTCGTCGGTCGCGTAGCTGATGCGGAAATGGCCGGGGAACATGAAGGCCGAGCCGTGCACGGCGGCGACGCCCTCATCCTCCAGCAGCGCGGTGACGAAGTCCTCGTCCGTCTCGATGCGCTTGCCCGAGGCGGTGGCCTTGCCGAGGCAGCCATGGACGGAGGGGAAGACGTAGAAGGCGCCATCCGGCACGATGCAGTGGATGCCGGGGGCCTTGTTGAGCAGGCCGACGACGAGGTCGCGGCGCTTCTCATAGACCTTGCGCATCGCCTCGACCGACTCCTGCGGGCCGTTCAGCGCCTCGACGGCGGCGGCCTGGGAGACGGAGGAGGTGTTGGAGGTGGACTGGCTCTGCAGCTTGTCCATCGCCTTGGCCAGCGCCAGCGGTGCACCGGCGAAGCCGATGCGCCAGCCCGTCATCGCCCAGGCCTTGGAGCAGCCGTTCATGGTGATGGTGCGGTCGCGCAGGCGCGGCTCCACCTCCACCATGGTCTTGGCCCGGAAGCCGCCATAGACCAGCTTCTCGTAGATGTCGTCGGTGAAGACCCAGACATCCGGGTGGCGCAGCAGCACCTCGGCCAGGCCCTTCAGCTCGGCCTCGCTATAGGCGGCGCCGGTCGGGTTGCAGGGGTTGTTCAGGATGAACCACTTGGTCTTCGGGGTGATCGCCGCCTCGAGCTGCTCGGGGGTGATCTTGAAGCCCTGGTTCTGCCCGGCGGAGATGATGACCGGCTTGCCCTCGGCCAGCGAGACGATGTCCGGATAGGAGACCCAGCAGGGTGCGGGGATGATCGCCTCGTCGCCCGCGTCGATGGTGGCCAGCATGGCGTTGAAGATCACCTGCTTGCCGCCGGTGGAGACGACGATCTCCTCCGGCTTGTAGTCCAGGCCATGCTCGCGCTTGAAGTAGGCGGCGGCCGCCTCGCGCAGAGCCTTGGTGCCGGAGACGTCGGTGTAGCGGGTCTCGCCGGCCTGGATGGCGCGGATCGCCGCATCCTTGATGTTCTGCGGGGTGTCGAAGTCCGGCTCGCCCGCGGAAAGGCTGATGATGTCCTTGCCCGCCGCCTTGAGCGCCCGCGCCTTGGCGGTGATGGCGATGGTCTGGGAGGGGGCGATGCGGTCGAGCCGCTCGGCGGTCAGGTTCATGGTGGCAACGGATCCAGCACTGGAAGGCCGCGGACCCTAACGCCCGAACGACGCCCCCGGCAACCCGCAGCGGGTCGCCGGGGGGCAATTTCGGAGGGCGGTTCCGGCCCTCAGTAGGTGACCACCTTGCGGTAGAGGTGCCAGGTGGCGTGGCCGAGCACGGGCACGGCGACGGCCAGGCCGACGAAGAGCGGCAGGCTGCCCAGCAGCAGCAGCACCGCGACGATGAGACCCCAGAGCGCCATCGGCAGGGGGTTGGCGCGCACCGCCCGGATGGAGGTGCGGATGGCCGTGGCGGCATCGACCGCCCGCCCCTCGGCGCCGCGGTCCAGCAGCATGGGGAAGGAGACCACGGTCAGCATCAGCACCGCCAGCGCGAAGAGGAAGCCCACCGCATTGCCGACGACGATCAGCGTGAGACCCTCGGGCGTGCTGAAGACACGGTCGAGGAAGGCGCGGATGGAGGTGGGCTGCATGTCGCCGAGGGTGGCGGCGTAGAGCGTCTCGGCCACCAGCAGCCAGACGACGAAGATGGCCAGCAGCATCAGCCCGAGGCCCAGGATGGAACCGAAGGCGGGCGAATGGCGCACGTCCAGCGCATTGACCCAGGAGACGGGCAATCCCTTCTCACGGCGGCGGCTCAGCTCGTAGATGCCGATCGCGGCGAGCGGGCCGACCAGCGCGAAGCCCGAGATCATCGGCCAGATCAGCGGCATCAGCGCCCGCCCGGCCATGGCGTTGGCGGCGATCAAACCGATGATCGGGTAGATGATGGCCAGGAAGATGAGCTGGGTGGGCGTGGCCAGGAAGTCGTCCCAGCCGCGCCGCAAGGCGTCCCAGACATCGGCGGTGCCGATATGGCGGATGGAGGCCCTTTCGGGCGGCGAGGCACGCTCCAGAGTCCAGATGGTGTCCATCATGCGTCCTCCCGCGCCGCTCACCGCGGTGGCGGCGACGTTGTGTTCGGCGGAAGGCCCGCTGGCGGCCGGAAGCGACCACGCGGGTCGTCCACAGGGAAGATCATGGGGAATGGCAGGGTCGTTGCAAGCTCGACATGGATCGATTCCGTTCCAGGCCGGCGCTCCGCAGCGAATGGCGGCGCCTTGTTGCCACGCCGCCACATGGCAGGGCCGGCGGCACGGCTCAGCGGCGCCCCACCACGCCGCGCAGCAGCAGCAGCGCACCCCCGGCGCCGGCAAAGGCCAGCAGAAGGATGACCACCGCCAGGGCGTTGATCTCCGGCGTCAGGCCGAGGCGGAGCATGGAGAAGACCACCATCGGCAGGGTGGTACCGGCGGGGCCGGAGACGAAGCTCGCCACCACCACGTCGTCCAGTGACAGGGTGAAGGCCAGCAGCCAGCCCGCCACGAGGCTGGGCGCCAGCAGCGGCAAGGTGATGGTGACGAAGGTGGTGGCGGGGCCGGCGCCAAGGTCGCGCGCGGCATCCTCCAGCTCCCGCTCCATCACGGCGAGGCGGGCCTGGACGAGTACCGCGGCATAGGCGGCGCCGATGCTGGCATGAGCGAGCAGGATGGTGGCGGCGCCGCGCTCGGCGGGCCAGCCGGTGGCGCCCTCCAGCAGCACGAAGAACAGCAGCAGGGAGAGGCCGATCACCACGTCCGGCAGCACCAGCGGGGCGCCGGCAAGGGCGCCGAAGAGGGGGCGGCCGCGGAAGGGGCCCTGTCGCGCCAGCACCCAGCCAATGCAGGCACCCAGCACCACCGCCAGCGTCGCGGCGCCTGCCGCCACCCGCAGCGAGAGCCAGGCGGCGGCCAGCAGGCGCTCGTTGGCCAGCAGGGCCGCGAACCAGCGCCAGGAGAAGCCGCCCCATTGGAAAGGGATGCGCGCGTCGCTGAAGGCGTAGCCCCCCAGCAGCAGCACCGGCAGCCAGAGAAAGAGCAGACCGAGCAGCAGGCCGAGGCGGGGGAAGGCCGAGCGCCTCACGCGCGCGCCTCCAGCCGCTGGAACAGGTGGATGGGGACCAGCAGGGCCAGGAGCAGCAGCACCGCCAGCGCCGCCGCCGTGGGCCAGTCGCGGTTCTGGAAGAACTCCTGCCACAACACCCGGCCGACCACCTGGGCGGAAGGCGGGCCGAGCAGCTCGGGGATGACGTACTCGCCGGCCGCCGGGATGAAGACCAGCAGGAAGGCCGCCGCGGCGCCGGGAGCGGCGAGCGGGAGCGTGACGGTGCGGAAGATGGTGAAGCCGCTCGCACCCAGGTCGGAAGCGGCCTCCTCCAGCACCGGGTCGAGGCGGGAGAGGCTGGCATAAAGCGGCAACACGGCGAAGGGCAGATAGGCATGCACCATGCCGAGGAAGAGCGCCGGCCAGGAGTAGAGCAGCGGCAGCGGCGTTTCGATGAAGCCCCAGACCTGGAGCAGGCGGTTGATCCAGCCTTCGTCGCGCAGCAGGCCGATCCAGGCGCCGAGGCGCGGCAGGAAGCCGGTCCAGAAGGGCAGCAGCACCAGGAGCAGGAGCGGTGCGCGCCAGGCGGCGCTGGCGCGCACCAGGCCGAGCGCCATCGGGAAGGCCAGCAGCAGGCAGAGGGCAGCCGTGGAGCCGGCCACCACCAGCGCCTTGAGGAAGGCGGCGCGGTAGTAGGAATCCCCAAGTACCAGGGCGAAGGACTCGCCGTTCAGCCCCGTTGCGCCGGGCAGGGTGAAGGGCGGCACGCCCTCCGCTGGCCAGGAGACGGCGAGCACCAGCACCACCAGCAGCGGCAGCGCGACCAGCAGGCCCAGCCAGAGCACGGGAATGAGCAGCGGCAGGCGGCGCATCAGCCGAGCAGCGGCACAACGGCGGCCGCCTCCCAGGTCAGTTGCACCGTGCTGCCGCGCGGCGGCGGGGCGCCATCCTCCTCGGCATGGCCGACGCGCAGCACGGCGCCGCCGGGCATGCGCACCAGCAGCAGGCTGTCATCGCCACGGAAGGCCACCTCCTCGATGACGCCGGCGGCGGTGTTGGGGCCGCTGGCGCCGGGGCGCAGGGCGATGCGCTCGGGGCGGAGGGCGCAGGCGGTGCTGTCCGGCGGCAGGGGCTCGGCCGGGCGCAGGGTGCCGCCGAGCGTGGGGCAGTCCAGGCCCCCTGCCCCATCCGGCCGGCCTTCCAGCACATTGGCGCCGCCGAGGAAGCTGGCGACGAAGCGCGTAGCCGGCCGTTCGTAGACAGCACGCGGCGGGCCAAGCTGCACCAGCCGGCCCTGTTCCAACACCGCAACGCGGTCGGCCAGGGCCAGAGCCTCGCTCTGGTCGTGCGTGACCATGATGAAGGCGGCGCCGGTCTCACGTTGGAGGGCGCGCAGCTCGAAGCCGGTGCGCTCGCGCAGGCCGGCATCCAGCGCGCCGAGGGGCTCGTCCAGCAGCAGAAGGCGTGGGCGCTTCACCAGGACGCGGGCCAGCGCCACGCGCTGCCGCTGGCCGCCGGAAAGGCGGTGCGGCAGGCGGCGGTCGAAGCCCGCCAGCCCGACCATGGCCAGCGCCTCCGCGACGCGGCGGTTGCGCTCGGCGCGCGGCACGCCCTCCCGCCGCAGGCCGTAGGCGACGTTGCCCGCCACACTCAGATGGGGGAACAGCGCGTAGGACTGGAACATCATGTTCAGGGGCCGCGCATGCGGCGGCACGCCGGCGAGGTCATGCCCGTCGAACAGCACCTGCCCGGCGTCGGCGGTTTCAAAGCCCGCGATGACGCGCAGCAGGGTGGACTTGCCGGAGCCGGAGCCGCCGAGCAGGGCCAGGAACTCACCGGGCGGGACGTCGAGGTCGAGCCGGTCCAGGGCGGTCGTCTCGCCGAAGCGCTTCGAGAGGGCGCGCAGCGACAGCAGCGGGGTGCTCAATGGCCGGCCTTGAAGCGGTTCCAGAGACGGCTGCGGGCGCGCTCGGCCTGCGGGGAGAGCGCGCGCACGGTGAAGGTGCGGGCCAGCATCTCGGGAGTTGGGTAGACGTTGGGGTCCTCGCGCACGGCGGCGTCCACCATCGGGGTCGCGGCGGGGATGGCGTTGGGATAGTGCACGGCGTTGGTGATGCCGCCCATGACCTCGGGCTGCAGCAGGAAATTGATGAAGCGGTGCGCCGCCTCGGGGTGCGGCGCATCGGTTGGGATGGCCAGCATGTCGAACCAGAGCTGCGCGCCCTTCTTCGGCAGGACGTAGCGGAGCTGGACGCCCTGCTTCGCCTCGTCGGCGCGGGCCTTGGCCTGGATGACATCGCCCGAATAGGTCATCGCCACGCAGTATTCGCCGGTGGCGAGCGCATCGAGGATGTTGCCGCTGGCAATGATGGCGCGGATATGGGGGCGGATGGCCTGCAGCGCCTCGCCGGCGGCCTGCAGGTCGGCGCTGTCGGAACTGTCGGGACTGCGGCCGAGCCAGTGCAGCACGCTGGGCAGCACGTCGGTGGCGGAATCCATCACGGCGATGCCGCAGCTGGCCAGGCGCTTCGCGTTCTCGGGCTTCAGCAGCAGGTCGAGGCTGTCGAGCGGAGTGTCGGGCAGCAGCTCGCGCACCTTGTCGGCGCGGATGCCGAGGCCGACCGTGCCGTAGAGATAGATGGCGCCGTGCTGGTTGCCGGGGTCGCTGCTTTCCACCTGGCGCAACAGCGTGGGGTCCTGATTGCCCCAATTCGGGATCTTCGTGCGGTCCAGCGGCTTCAGCGCGCCGGCGCGCACGAGACGGGAGAAGGTCGGCTCGCTGGTCGGCACGATGACGTCGTAGCCGGAACGCCCGGCGGATAGCTTGCCCTCCAGCGTCTCCACGCTATCGAACACGTCGTAGCGCACCTGAATGCCGGTTTCCTTCTGGAAGCGCTCCAGGGCGGCGGGGTCGATGTAGTCCGACCAATTGTAGACGTTCAGCACCGCCTCCTCGGCGCGGGCCGGGAGCGGCGCGGCCAGCAGGAGGGCGGCGGCGCAGAGGGCGGCCGCGAGCGGGCGTCGGAGCATCGGGCAACTCCTGGACGAAGGGGAGGAGCGCGCACGCTAGTGAAGCTTGGCGTCGGGGTCCACCGCGGATGGCTGGAGGTGAGCCAATTTGCGAAGCAGATATAGGATTTTTTTCTTGACGAAGACCTGCTTCATCTATTAATTCCTAGCGCATCAACGGGCGTATTGCGCCTGGTCCCCTCCTTCATCGCCGTCGTTTCCCCACGCCGCCCGGCCTTCCCCGCAGGCCCGGCGGTGCGCGCGCCTGCGCGCCGGGCGGCGGCACGCTCCGGACCCGCCCCCTTCGCCCCCACCAGGAGACGCGCATGCCTTTCGACCCGCGTGGACTGTCCTCGCTCGCCAGTACGGACAGCTTCACCCTGTGGCTCTACGTCACCAGCGACACCCGCGCCGCGGTGCTGGCGCCCGGCTACTTCGCCAGCGTGACGGACCGCCTGCAGCCCGGCCATGTGGTGGTGCTGCAGTCCGCGGATTCGCTGACCTTCCTGCCGGTGCGCAGCAGCGCGGGGGTGGGCAACGGGCTGGTGCTCGACGCCTCGGCGCCGCCGCTGCGGCTGAACGCCAACAGCGCCTTCGGCCTGCAGTTCAGCATGGCCCCGGTGGCGGTGGTGGCGCGCAGCGTGGCGCTCGATCCGGTGCCGACCGGCCTCTATGTCGGCCGCAGCTTCACGGTGGGCGCGCGCGCCACCGGACCGGTAACGACGCTGGTCTTCACCATGCTCAACGCGGCGGGCGCGGTGATCGCCGGGCCGGTTTCGGTGTCGGCCGCATCCGGCAGCGCCTCGGCAAGCTTCACCGCACCCGACCCCGGCACGGGCTACCGGATCCGCGTGGCGGATGCCCAGGAGCCACTGGCGGCGCAGACCTCGACCTCCTTCGTCGTGACCGAACCCTTCGCGCTGCTGACCGAATCCGGCGCGACCATCACCGCCCAGCAGGGCGGCGAGATGCTGCTCTGACCAAGCCCGCCTGACCGCACGCTCCTTCCCGCCGCCAAGGACCTCCGCCCCGATGACCGACAAGAAGATCAGTGAACTGCCCTCTGCCGCCGCACTCAGCGACGCGGACCTGGCGCCGGTGGTGCAGGGCAGCGCCAGCTTCGCCGAGACGCGTCGCGCCACTCTCGCCCAGCTGCGCACCAGTGTCCTGACGGAACGGCCGCTGCATGTGCGCGACTTCGGCGCGGTGGGCGACGGCACCACCGATGATACCGCCGCCATTCAGGCCGCGATCAACGCGGCGGCGGCGCAGGGCGGCGGCACCGTGCAGATCGGGCCGCGGCGCTACCGGGTGACGGCGGCGGAACTGGACGTGAAGGACGGCGTCTTCCTGCAGGGCCGCCCCGGCTCGGGCGGTTGGCGGCAGAACGGCGATTTCGGCAGCGTGCGCTACGCCATCCTGCTCGATGCCGCGCGCACCATCCGCGTGCGGCGCAATGCGGGGATCGACGGCATCGCCGTGCTGCGCGACGGGCTGACGCAGCCGGCCAGCCTGCGCCAGGGCCTGGACGCCGCCGCGGCTTTCGCCGGCACCGCCATCACCATCGGCGACGGCGGCAGCGGCAACAGCGATGGCAACGGCGCCGACAGCCTGCTCTCCCGCCTGCTGATCCTCGGCTTCAACTGGGGCATCTACAGCGACGGCAATGCGCGGGTGCGCATCCAGGACGTGCTGGGCGACTGCACCAACGGGCTCTATCTCGGCCGCTCCTACGACGTCTCGCGCATCAGCGCGGTGAACTGGCATCCGCTGGTTACCACCTCGCGCAGCTGGTCGAACACGCGGCTGCTGATCACCGGCATCGGCGACAATGGCGGCGGGCGGTTCCGCATCACCACCGCCACCGCGCATGGGCTGGCCAGTGGCGATCTGGTGAACATCGCCGAGGTGCGCGACTCCGGTGCCTCCAGCGCCTATGGCCGCTGGGCCATCACCGTGGTGGACAGCACGCGTTTCGACCTGAACAACTCCACCTACAACGCGGGCTGGATCTCGGGCGGCGCGGTCTACGTCACCCCCAATCGGCGGCAGGGCACGGGCTACGTGGTCTATGACTGCGACATGGCCACGCTGGAGAACTGCTTCGAGTACGGCCATGACATCGGCTTCGATGTGCAGGACCAGACGCATTCCTGCAGCTTCTTCAACATCGGCGGTGATGGCTGGGTGGATGCGGCGGACCCCACCACCATCGGCGTGCGCATCGCCGGCACGGCGCTGCGCACCAAGTGGGTGGGCGGCTTCCTCTCCTCCAAGGGCTGCTCGATCCAGGTGAACACCACCGGCGGCGAGCAGCACGAGGTGATCGGCGTCAATGTCACCGGCGGCGCGCGGCGCATCGCCGAGGTGCTGGGCGGGCAGCTCTCGCTGGTCGGTTGCGACTTCACCGGGGCGCCGGGCACGGGCAATGTGAGCGTCAGCGCCATCCATCTCGGCGCCAGCGCCGGCAACCTGATCGTCGCCGGCTGCGACACGACCTCCGTCACCTTCACCGCCGACAACGCGGCCGCCATGCAGCGCCTGCAACTGGTGGGCAACCGGGCGGCCGGTGCCGCCACCACGCAGCGCATCGCCGCTGGGCGGGTGGAACTGGCCTCGGTCTCCGCCGCCGCGGCGATCGAGACGCGCCTTTCCACCGACACCGACGGTGCGGTGAACATCCATCGCCGCAGCACCGGCGCCGGCGCACAGATCAAGCTCTACGGCACCGGCAACACCAATGCCGCCAGCTTCAGCATCAGCGGCACCGACTGCGTCTTCGCCGGCGACACGGGAAACCTGAACCCGGCGCTGACGCTCGGCGGCAGCGGGATGACCCAGCCGCAGACCCTGCGCCTGCGCCGCCTTTCCAGCAGCGTGGCGGTGAATGACCGGCTGGCGGTGCTGGAAGCGACCGGGAACAACAGCGCCGGCAGCGAGCAGGTCTTCGCGCGGCTGGTCACGGTCGCCGAAGCGGTGGCCAGCGGCGGCGAGGCCGGCGCGGTGGTGCTGGAGACCCGCTCGGGCGGCAGCGTGGCGGAGCGCTTCCGGCTCGCGGCCAATGGCACGGTGACGCTGACCGGCCCGCTTGTGCTGCCGACAAACCCTACCACCAACTTACAAGCCGCCACCAAGCAGTATGTCGATGGGCAGTTCACCGAGCGCCGTCTGCCGACCCTGCTGCTCTCCGGCGCCACCACGGTGAGCTATGCCAGCCACAACGCGCGCATGCTGATCGCCAATGGCGGCGCCAGCCTGGCGCTCTCCTGGGCCAATACGGGCGACGGCTTCTCCTGCACGGTCATCAACCGTACGGGTGGCGATCTCGGCCTGACGCTCTCGGGCTTCACCAACAACACGGCGCCGACCAACAGCGACGGCTTCACCCGCATCCGCTCCGGGGGCGTGGCGACGCTGCTAGTCTACTCGCCGGACGGCGGGACGACGAAGATCTGCCAGATGGCGGGGGCGGGGGCGCCCTGATGAGCGGAGTCCTCGGTCTTCCCGGCCCGCTGGGCAGTGGCAGCGCACTTCGCGTGATGGGGCCCGACTTTCCCGGCCGCGTGCAGTTCAGCCGCGCCAGCACAGCCTTGGCGCAGGATGCGTCAGGCGCATTCCAGCCGCTCGCCGCCAACCTGCCGCGCTTCCATGGGGTGGCGCGGCGCCTGCTCGTCGAGGAGGCGCGGGCCAACGGCATTCGCAATCCGGCCGGCGAGGGCATCAGTGGCGGCAGCACCCCGACCTACTGGAACATCCAGAACACGCCCGAGCTGACCTTCACCTTCTCCGACGCCGGCATGGTCGATGGCATCGGCTGCGTGCGCGTGCGGATCAGTGGCACGGCGACCAAGACGGGGACCGCCATCGTCAACTTCGATGCGAACACCGCCGTTCCCGCGGCGCCGAACCAGTCCTGGGCAGCGAGCCTCTACATCCGCCGCGTCGCCTCGGCCGCCACGCTGGGTCCAGGCGGCATCCGCCTCATCGCCCGGACCAGCGCGGGCAGCCTGGCCGCCGCCGCCGAGAGCCCGACCAACTCAGTCCCGATCACGGACCGGCTTGCGCGGGTGGAGCATGTCCGGGCGCTGGGTATGGATAGCTCCATCGCGGCCATCCAGTCCGGGCTGTCCTTCTCGGCAACGGCCGGCCAGTTCTATGACGAGACCTTCGATATCGGCCTGCCGCAGCTCGAACTCGGCACCTGCGTCACCACGCCCATCCGGCCGGCTGCCGGCAGCCTCGTCAGCAGCAGCCGGGCTGCCGATCTTGCCGCCTGGTCGCCGGCGGGCGGCTTCGGCGGCGAGGGCAGCGTCGTCCTGCAGGCCATGCTGCCCTACGCCGCCTCTTTCAGCGCCTCGCAAGGGCTGATGCAGATCGACGACGGCACTGACCAGAACCGGCTCCTGATCCGCAATACCTCGGGCGGCGGCGGTATCTATGGGGTGGTGGATGGCGGCGGCACCACCCGCGCCTCGCTTCTCGGCGGCAGCATGGTCCCGGGCGTCCCGTTCCGGGTCGCCTTCGCCTGGGCGCCGGGGGATCAGGCGATCAGCCTGGGTGGCGGGGCCGTGCAGAGCGCCACCGCCGCCCTGCCCTCCGGCCTCGCCCGCATGCTGATCGGCCACGGCTCAGCCGCCCTCAACCGTGCCGCCAATGGCGAGATCGGCCTGCTCGACTACCGTCCGCAGCGCCTCCCCAACGCCATGCTGCAGGCGCTGAGCGCAGCCGCCTGAGGCCGCGCCCCCTCCCTCCCGCAACAAGGACTGCATCCGCATGCCCATCCTGACCGACTATGCCCGCAACCTGCTCGGCCGTGCCCTCTGCGGCCGCAGCCCGGCGCTGCCGACGGCCATCTATGCCGCGCTTGGCAGCGGCGGCACCGCCAGCGGCCTGACCGGCGAGCCGGCCGGCAATGGCTATGCCCGCCAGCGCATCACCTTCACCGGCAACGGCCTGCAGCGGAACGTCGAGAACGTCCGCTTCGTGTTCAACGGGGCGGTGGGCACCCTGACCCATGTCGGCCTCTATGACGCCGCCTCCGGCGGCAACCCGCTGGCTTATGGCCTGCTGGCGCAGAGCGCGGCCGTCACGGGTCCGGGCACCGTGACCATCGCGGCCGAGGCGCTGACGGTGGACAGCCAGTAAGGCACCCGCCGCTTCCCCCTTCCCCACTTCCAAGGAGCACCCATGATGGAATCCTGGATTCGCGCGCAGATCAGCCAGCCCAGCACCTGGCGTGGTCTTTTCATGATCCTCACGGCCGGGCTGGGCGTTTCGGTCTCGCCTGAATTGCAGGCGGCCGTGCCGAACCTGGCGATCGCCGCGCTCGGCCTCTGGGAGGCGCTGCGCAGGGGCGGCCGGTTCGGCGACCCGGGCGCCTGAAGGCCGGGGCGGCGGAGGCGCTCCGCCGCCCGCCTCGCCGCAGGGCTACGGGTCGATGGCCTCGGCGCAGGCATCGGTCGGCACCGCAGCGGCGTGGCCCACCAACGGGACGATCTTGAGGCCCGCCGAGCCGATCCGGCAGGGCGCCGCGACCAGCCCGCAGCCGGAGAGGCCAAAGGAGAGGATGAGGAGCAGAAGGGCCTTGCGCATCATTCCAGGGTAACGCGTCCCGCGGCGGCTGGATGCCGGAGCCTGGGCCGCGAAGGCCGAATTCTGGCGTGGCACAGAAAAGGGGTTGCGTCTGCCCCGTCCACGGCCTAGAGAGCGCCTCGCTTTCACGGCACCCGCTGCTGTAGCTCAGTGGTAGAGCACTCCCTTGGTAAGGGAGAGGTCGACAGTTCAATCCTGTCCAGCAGCACCATCTCCCTTCGACGGCTTGAGCCTGTTTGCAGGGAGGGGGCGGAAGGCTCTCTGATTCAGCAATCCGGCCGTTCGTGCGCAGCCTTGGCTTTGGCCGCAGTGCGGGCCTGAGCATGCCTCAGCGGCAACCCTCGCCCTGCCGCTCGAAGTTCAGCACGCGCCCGTCCCGCACCTCGAAGGTCACCGCGCAGGGCTCGGCCGGCACACCGGCGCCGCCGAAGCCGAAGCCGATGCCCGTCCCCACGCCACCGCCATGCCCCCAGCTTCCGCCACCGAAGCCGAAGCCGATACTCGGGCTGATGGAGGGCGAGGAGGCGGCGCGGGAGAAGTCGTATTGCAGGAAGCGGCGCCCCTCGACCTCGTAGACCTGGTGCGGCACGCCGAGGGCACTGACGAGTTGCGCCTCCGACCCGGAGACATAGGTTCCCATGCGGCGGTCGAAATCCGCCGGGCTGCCGGCGGCGCAGGCCGCGAGCAAGGCAGCGCCCAGCAGCGTCGACGCGAGAGTGGGAACTGCGCGCATGATTCGGCCCTCCTGCCAGCGGCGGCCTTCAGCAACGTTCCGCCACCGGGCCGGGTTTCCCCGGAGGAGCCGGCCTCGCGGACGGCGCGGCGCGCTTCTCCCTTTGTAAAATCAATATATTGACCGGTTTTTCCACCTTTGATAGGCGAAGCCGGCAGCGCATCTCGTCCGGCCGTCCCCTTCATCTCCAGGAAGCACCTGCCATCGCCATGGCGAAGCCTCCCACTCCCCCGCCCAGCCCAGCGCAGATGGAACGCGAGGCGCGCCTTGCCGCCGCGCTGCGCGAGAACCTGCGCCGCCGAAAGGCCCAGAGCCGCGCCCGCACCGAGGAGGCCGCGCCAGCGCCGCCCCCCGAGCCCCGGAAGGGCTGACCTCCGACAAGCTCCGGTTGCCGGCGGCGCGCCGCTGGGCTATCCCGGCCCGCCTTTGCCGCTGCCGCACGGAAGTCCGCGCCCATGTCCATCATGCCCGACAGCTGGATCCGCCGCATGGCGACGGAGCACGGCATGATCGAGCCCTTTGTCGAGAGCCAGCGGCGCGAGGGGGTGATCTCCTACGGCCTCTCCTCCTATGGCTACGATGCCCGCGTGGCCGACGAGTTCAAGGTCTTCACCAACGTGGACAACGCGCTGGTGGACCCGAAGAAGTTTGCCGAGGACAGCTTCGTCACGCGCCGGGGCGAGACCTGCATCATCCCGCCCAACTCCTTCGCCCTGGCCCATACGGTCGAGTATTTCCGCATCCCGCGTGACGTGCTGGTGATCTGCCTGGGCAAGTCCACCTATGCCCGCTGCGGCCTGATCGTGAACGTCACGCCGCTGGAGCCGGAATGGGAGGGGCAGGTGACCATCGAGATCAGCAACACCACCCCCCTGCCCGCCCGCATCTACGCGAACGAGGGCATCTGCCAGTTCCTGTTCCTGCAAGGGGCGGGGGCACCGGAAGTCTCCTACGCCGACCGCAAGGGCAAATACATGGGCCAGCGCGGCGTCGCGCTGCCGCGCCTGTAACCGAGGGGAGCCAGCCCATGGACCGCATCCGCGTGCGCGGCGGCCGCAGCCTGAACGGCCGCATCGCCATCGGTGGCGCCAAGAACGCCGCGCTGCCTCTGATGGCCACCGCCCTGCTGACCGACGCGGCGGTGGTGCTCACCAACGCCCCGGCTCTGGCGGACGTGGCCACCATGGGCGGGCTGATCGCCCAGCACGGACTGCGCGTCGAGCATGACACCGAGAGCCGCCGCATCTCGCTCGACGGCGCCGCCAGCCAGTTCGAGGCCCCCTATGACCTGGTCCGCAAGATGCGCGCCTCGGTGCTGGTGCTCGGCCCGCTGCTGGCGCGCTATGGCCAGGCCCGCGTCTCGCTGCCCGGCGGCTGCGCCATCGGCACCCGGCCGGTGGACCTCCACCTCAAGGGGCTGGAGCAGATGGGTGCGGTGATCGAGCTGGACGCCGGCTACATCAACGCCCGCGTGCCGGCCGAAGCGAATGGCGGCCGGCTGAAGGGCGCGCGCATCATTTTCCCGCAGGTCTCCGTGGGCGCCACCGAGAACCTGCTGATGGCCGCCACCCTCGCCACCGGCACCACCGAGCTGGTCAATGCCGCCCGCGAGCCGGAGATCAGCGACCTTGCCCAGTGCCTGATCTCCATGGGCGCGCGGATCGAGGGCATCGGCACCGACCGGCTGGTGGTCGAGGGCGTGGACAGCCTGCACGGTACCACCCATGCCATCCTGCCCGACCGCATCGAGGCCGGCACCTTCGCCTGCGCCGGCGCCATCACCGGCGGCGAGCTGCTGCTGGAGGGGATGCGGCTGGAGCTGTTCGGCGCCTTCAGCCGCGCGCTGCGCGAGGCCGGGGTGGAGTTGCAGGAGGAGGCGGAGGGCGTGCGCGCCAGGCGGTTCAACGGGCTGCATGGCGTCGATGTGATGACCGAGCCCTTCCCCGGTTTCGCCACCGACATGCAGGCCCAGTTCATGGCGCTGATGGCGGTAGCCGAGGGCGCCTCGATGATCACCGAGACGATTTTCGAGAACCGTTTCATGCACGTGCCCGAGCTGACCCGGATGGGCGCGCGGATCAACGCGCATGGCTCCTCCGCCATCGTGCGCGGCGTGCCGCGCCTCTCCGGCGCGCCGGTCATGGCGACCGACCTGCGCGCCTCCGTCTCGCTCATCATCGCCGGCCTCGCCGCGGAGGGAGAGACGGTGGTCAACCGCGTCTACCATCTGGATCGCGGCTATGAGCGCATCGAGCGCAAGCTGGCTGCTGTCGGCGCCGAGATCGAGCGCCTCCCCGGCTGAGGCCGGCATGGCATCGACACCTTTCCGGTGATAGAACCAGACATGGACCATCCCATCAGCAACAGCCCCGCGGTGGCCACGGACGAGGCCCAGCCCTTCGTCCTCGCACTGCCCAAGGGGCGCATCCTGAAGGAGGTGGGGCCGCTGCTGACCCGCGCCGGCATCACCCCCGCCGAGGATTTCCACCACGAATCCAGCCGCCGGCTGCGCTTCGAGACCAACCATCCCGGCCTCGATGTCATCCGCGTGCGCTCCTTCGACGTCGCCACCTTCGTCGCCTTCGGCGCGGCGCAGATCGG
Source organism: Roseomonas sp. (assembly GCA_035556695.1). GTDB lineage: Bacteria > Pseudomonadota > Alphaproteobacteria > Acetobacterales > Acetobacteraceae > Pseudoroseomonas. Next base: position 12,123 of record DATMFR010000009.1, on the reverse strand, counting down.
CATCTGCGGCGCCGACGTGCTGATGGAATTCGACTATCCCGAGATCTACGCGCCGCTCGACCTCGGCATCGGCCGCTGCCGCGTCTCGGTGGCCGAGCCATCGGCCGAGGCCGGGCAGGACGACATGGCCCGGCATTCCCGCGTCGCCGTCGCCACCAAGTACCCCAACATCGCCCGCCGCCACTTCGCGGCGAAGGGCATCCAGGCCGAGGTGGTGCACCTCAACGGCGCCATGGAGCTGGCCCCTTCGCTCGGCCTTTCCCGGCTGATCGTGGACCTCGTGCAGACCGGCTCCACCCTGAAGGCCAATGGGCTGGTGGAGACGGACGTGATCGCCCACATCACCTCCCGCCTCATCGTCAACCGCACCGCGCTCAAGACGCAGCCGGAGGCGATCACAGGCTGGCTCTCCCGCTTCCGCGCCGCGCTCGCCGCCCTAGGGACCGACACCGCCGCATGATCCGCCTGTCCACCGCCCATGCCGGGTTCGAGGCCGAGTTCCGCACCCTGCTCGACCAGGCGCGCGAAACCACGGCCAAGGTCGATGCCGTCGTCGCCGGCATCATCGCCGAGGTGCGGGCCGAGGGCGACGCCGCCCTGCTGCGGCTCACCGGGCGCTTCGACCGCTGGAACCCGGAGGGCGCCACCGCCCTGCGGGTGACGCCGGCCGAGATCGAGGCCGCCCGCGCCGCCTGCGCCCCGGCCCTGCTGGACGCGCTGGACCTCGCGGCGACCCGCATCGAGCGCTTCCATGCCGCCCAGCTCCCGCGCGACCTGGAGCTGGACGACCCGCTCGGCCTCACCCTCGGCATGCGCTGGAGCGCCATCGACGCGGTCGGGATCTACGTGCCCGGCGGCAAGGCGGCCTATCCCTCCTCCGTGCTGATGAACGCCATCCCCGCCCAGGTGGCAGGTGTGCCGCGCATCGCCATGTGCGTGCCGACGCCGGATGGCGTGCTGAACAACCTGGTATTGGCCGCCGCCCATCGCGCCGGCGTCACCGAGATCTGGCGCGTCGGCGGCGCCCAGGCGATCGCCGCGCTGGCCTGGGGTACCGCGAGCATCGCCCCGGTGGACCGCGTGGCCGGCCCCGGCAATGCCTATGTGGCGGAGGCCAAGCGGCAGGTCTTCGGCCGCGTCGGCATCGATTCCATCGCCGGACCCTCCGAGGTGGTCGTGCTGGCCGATGCCAGCCAGAACCCGGCCCAGATCGCCATCGACCTGCTGGCCCAGGCCGAGCATGACGAGAGCGCACAGGCCATCCTGATCACCACCAGCGCGCAGATGGCCCATGCTGTCGAGCACGCGGTGGAGGAGGCGCTCGGCACCCTCGCCCGCGCGGAAATCGCCGCCGAGAGCTGGCGCCGCCACGGTGCCATCATCGTGGTGCATGACTGGGATGAGGGGGCCGCCCTGGTGGACCGGCTGGCGCCGGAGCACCTGGAGATCATGGTCTCGCAGCCCGGTCCGCTCTTCGACCGCATCCGCCATGCCGGCGCCGCCTTCCTCGGCGCGCATTGCCCGGAGGCGCTGGGCGACTACGTGGCCGGGCCGAACCATGTGCTGCCCACCGGGCGCACCGCACGCTTCGCCTCCGGCCTATCCGTCTTCGATTTCCTCAAGCGCACCACCTGGATCGCCGCCGAGAAGCGCGGCCTGGAGGCGATCGGCCCCGCCGCCGTGGCACTGGCCGAGGCGGAGGGCCTGACCGCCCATGCCCGTAGCGTGGCGATGCGGCTGGGCCAAGGCTGAACCGATACGGTTGAAGAATCCGCGCGCGGGCGCCATTTCTCCGGCGAACAGAGACTTTCGCGGCGGGAGCCGTGCTTGACCGGCCGGGCGCGGACCATCATGGTCCGCCGCGCCCGCGCTTCCGCGTCCGCACCGAACCCGCCCCGCAGCACCAGAAAGAGGCCTGATGTCGAAAGAAGATATGATCGAGTTCAGCGGCCAGGTCGTTGAGCTCCTGCCCAACGCCATGTTCCGTGTGAAGCTCGACAATGACCACATGGTCCTCGCCCATACCAGCGGCAAGATGCGCAAGAACCGCATCCGCGTGCTGGCCGGCGACCGCGTGAACGTCGAGATGACGCCGTATGACCTGACCAAGGGCCGCATCACGTTCCGGTTCAAGTAATGCCCATGGCGGGCCAGCCGGCGCCCGAGGCCGCGGCGGCCGAAGCCGCCCCCCCTCCTTCCTCCGCGCCCGCCCGCCCGCCGCTGGTGCTGGCCAGTGGCAGTCCCCGGCGCCTCGATCTGCTGCGGCGGATCGGCGTGGTGCCGGTGCGCGTGCGGCCGCCCGAGATCGATGAATCCCCGCTGAAGCAGGAACTGCCGCGCCAGCTCGCCGCCCGGCTCTCCGAGGCCAAGGCGCGCGCCGTCATGGCCGCCGAACCCGGGGCGCTGGTGCTGGCGGCCGATACGGTGGTGGGCGCCGGGCGCCGCATCCTGCCCAAGGCCGAGACCGAGGCCGAGGCGCGCGCCTGCCTCGCCCTGCTCTCGGGCCGCCGCCACCGCGTCTATACCGGCGTGGCGCTCGGCCTGCCGGATGGCCGGCTGCTGAAGCGGCTGGTGGAGAGCATCGTCACCTTCCAGCGGCTGACCCCGGCGCAGGTGGATGCCTACATCGCCAGCGGCGAGTGGCGCGGCAAGGCCGGCGGCTACACCATCCAGGAATCGGCCGAGGCTTTCGTCCGCTTTCTCTCCGGCAGCCATTCCAACGTGGTCGGCCTGCCGCTGCACGAGACCGCCCAGCTGCTGCGCGGCATCGGATGGCTGCGCCCCTGATCCTCGTCTCCTGCTCCCCCGGCGAGCAGCGCACCGCGCTGCTGCGGGAAGGGCTGCTGGAGGCCGCCTTCATCGAGCGCCCTGCCCGCCCCGAGGGGATCGGCGACCTGCATGTCGGGCGCCTTTCGGCCCGCGCGCCTGCCATGGCGGGGGCCTTCGTGGCGCTGGCTGGCGGCGAGACCGGCTTCCTGCCTGACTCCGACGGCGCCAAGGGCCGCACCGAGGGCGAATGGCTGCGCGTCGCCGTCATCCGCGCGGCCCAGGGCGGCAAGGGGCCGCGGCTGGCCGTCCGCTCCGGGCCGGCGGAGGGTCCGCTCCGCCTGCTCGCCCGTGGCCCGGACGCGCCGCTGAGGCTGGCAGCCGAGCACCCCGAGGCCGAGCTGCGCACCGACAGCCCCGCCTGTGCCGCGCGGCTGCGCGCCGCCCTGCCCGCCGGGCGGGTCGCGCTGTCGAGCCGCCCGGCTTTCGATGACGAGCTTGAGGATGCCTTCGCCGCCCTGGCCTCGCCGGAGGTGCCGCTCCCTGGCGGCGGGCGCCTGACCATCCACCCGACGCCGGCCCTGGTGGCCATCGACATCGACGCCGGCAGCACGGCTGGGGCGCGCAATGCGGCCGCGCACCGCGCGCTGAACGCGGCCGCGCTGGCGGAGGCCGCCCGGCAGATCCGCCTGCGCCATCTGGCCGGTGCCATCCTGGTGGACATGGCCGGCATGCCCATTGCCCGCCGCAAGGATCTGCTGCCGGGTTTCAAGACCGTGGCGGAGCAGGATCCGCTGCTGCGCGTGGTGGGGCTCACCGGGCTCGGCCTGCTGGAGCTGCAGCGGCGGCGGGTTCATACGCCACTCCACGAGGTGCTCGGCCTGCCCCTCTCGCCGCTCAGCCGCGGCCTCATGGCGCTGCGTCGCGGCCTTCGCGCCGCTGCGGCGCGCCCGGGCGCGCGCCTCACCCTCACCGCCTCCCCGGGCGTGCTGGCCGCTCTCGAAGCCTGGCCGGGCGCGCTGGAGGAGTTCCGGCAGGCGGCCGGCCCGCTGCACCTGCGGGCGGACCCGCTCTGCCCTCCTGGCCAGGAGGACATCCATGCCGAATGAAAAGCCCCCCTCGACGCGCCCACCGCGCTGCCCCGTCTGCGGCAAGCCTTCCGACCCCGCCTTCCGCCCCTTCTGCTCGGCGCGCTGCAAGCAGGTCGATCTCGGCCGCTGGCTGAACGGTGGCTATGCCATCCCCGGTGCCCCCGCCGAGCCGGAGGAAGAGGGCGAAACCTGACGCAGCCGCGTAACAATGGCATTTCCCGGCTGGACAGGCGCCGCGCTGTCGTTTATCTCGCGGCTCCACCAACGGTGGCTCCGGAAACGGTGCCACTCCATGGGCCCAGATAGCTCAGTTGGTAGAGCATGCGACTGAAAATCGCAGTGTCGCTGGTTCGATTCCGGCTCTGGGCACCACTTTCCTCTTCTAAATCAAATACCTACCCGTGAGCTGTCCGACCTAGCCCCGCCCTCGATGCGCTAGCATGAAGGCAGGCGCCCGTGCGGCATCGGCCTTGGCCTGTGGTCCGGAAAGCTCTCGCCGCGGCGGTTTGCGGACTGGATGCGCTCGGCCATGCCGCGTTGCTCCAGAACCTCCCGGTTGCGCTTCGTCCGAGAGGCTGTGGAGCGCCTGCCGCACCAGGATGCGGGACATCGGCACCGCGTCACGGGGCGGGGGCCCCGCCGCGCCTGCGCTGGACCGCGCCGGCGCCGCCTCCAGCCCGAGGCGGAAGATCTCGAAATCCACCACGGCCGAGAGGCTACTCCAGCGGATCACCCGCTGCCGACAAGGCTGCACGTCGCTCGTCGGCATCGAAGACCCCCCCCCCGCCATTGCGACCGCCTTCACTCACCAGGACCGCTGAATCAGCTCAGCGCCTCCGCAGGGAGGCATTTCGAAGCATCCATCTGCCTCAGCGCACTTCAAGTTAGGTTCGAACGGCGCTGTTAAGGCTCAGGGTCACGGGCGCCCGCAGACACTGGCTCCCGGCGGCATGGCCAGGCGCTTGAAGCGGAGGAGGTGCGGTCATCAGGGCGCCTCGACGAGCGCCGTGCCATCACGCGCCACGATGCGGCCGCGCTTGACCACCAGCTTGCGCGGCGGCCGGGCAGCGACGGCTTCCGCGAGGCTTTCTGCCTCCACCAGCACGAAATCGGCCTGGCAGCCAGGCGCCAGGCCATAATCCTGCAGGCCCATCACCGCCGCGCCGCCCGCGGTGCAGATGTCGAGCGCCAGTTCCACCTCCTCGTCGCGGCGGAAGTTGTTGCGCAGCCCGAGCAGCATGGCGCGCTCCAGCATGTCGCCATTGCCATAGGGACCCCAGGTGTCCCGAATGCCGTCCGAGCCGGCGCAGAGACGAATGCCCATGTGGTGCAGCGTGGCGGCCGCCGGCACCGGGCGACTGGCCGGGGCGGTGGTGGCGATGGCGATGTCCAGCGCGGCGATCTGCTCCAGCAGCGGGTTGACCAGCGCCGCATCGGGATCACCCAGGCAGAAGGCATGGCTCACCGTCACCCGCCCCTGCATGCCCAGCACCCGTGTCCGCTCGATGATCAGCTCCAGCGAGAAGCAACCGAGCTGGCCGGGCTCGTGCAGGTGGATGTCCACCGGCTTGCCGAACCGCTCGGCCAGGCCGAACACCACATCGAGATGGCCCTTGGGGTCGCGGTCGATGGCGCAGGGATCCAGCCCGCCCACGACGTCGGCCCCCATGCGCATCGCCTGCTCCATCAGCGCTGCGACACCGGGGCGGACCAGCAGGCCGGATTGCGGGAATGCGACCGTCTCGATGTCCATCACCGCCGCATAGGCCGCCTTCGTGGCCAGGACGCCTTCCATCCCGGCAAGGCCCACGGCGTCGTCCACATCGACATGGCTGCGGATATGCGTGGTGCCCATGCGCAGCGACTGCACGAGCAGGCGCGCCGACTGCCGCGCCGGGTCGATGTTCCATTCCTTCTTCAGCCGCCGCTCGGTCTCGATCTTGTCGATCAGCCGTGGCCCGGCCTGGTGCCGACGCCAGCCCATGCCCCAGAGCGATTTGTCGAGATGCGTATGCGCCTCGACGAGGCCCGGGATCACCAGGGCGCCCCCGCCCTCCTCCACCGCCAGGTCCGGCGCGGTCCCGGCCGTCTCCGTCGCGACGATGCGGCCGTCGCGCACCAGCAGGTCGGTGGCGGCGCCGCCCATCGGGCGGACGTTGCGCAGCAGCAGGTCGTGGCTCATCGGGCGTTCCTCTTCTGTTGAAATCCGGAGCGACGGCGCCGTGACGCAGCCGCGCGGGGCTGCAGCGCCAGCCGCAACCAGCCTAGCCCGCTTTCCGCGGCATCCGGAATGAGGCCGGCGGGCCGCACGCATGATCCCTTGCCGCCCGGCAGCCTGCCGCCGAAAGTGGCGGCCGCGTCAGCCGGCACCGAGAACCCGACCGGGCATCCGGCAGCCGGCCAAAGGGGGAAACGGACATGGATATCAGACTGGACGGCCGCGCGGCCGTGATCACCGGCGGCAGCAAAGGCATCGGGCTGGCGATCGCCACCCGCATGGCGGCAAGCGGCGCGGATGTCGCGCTGCTGGCGCGCCGGCCGGAAGCCCTGGAGGCGGCGCGGCAGGCGGTCAGTGAGACGGCACGCGGTCGCGTCCTGACGGTGGCCTGCGACGTCTCCAGGGCCGAGGATGTCGCGCATGCCCATGCCGAGGTCATGGCGGGGCTGGGCCGGGTCGATATCCTGGTAAACAATGCCGGTACCTCGCAGAGGGGTGCTTTCACGACCGTCACCGATGAGATCTGGCAGGCCGATCTCGACCTGAAGCTCTTCGCCGCCATCCGCCTCGCGCGGCTGGTCTGGCCGCAGATGGTGGAGCGGCGCTGGGGGCGGATCATCAACGTGCTGAACATCGGCGCCAAAGCACCCAAGGCCGAGGGCGCCCCCACCGCGGTGTCGCGGGCGGCGGGCATGGCCCTGACCAAGGTGCTGGCCGGAGAAGGCGCCCCTCACAACATCCTGGTCAACTCGCTGCATGTCGGCCTGATCGACAGCGACCAATGGGTCCGCCGCCATGCCCAGCAGAAGACCGGCCAGTCCTACGACGGCTTCCTTGCCGAAATGGGCAAGGGAATCCCGATGGGCCGTGTCGGCACCGCCGAGGAGTTCGCCAACGTCGCGTGTTTCCTCGCCTCGGATGCTGCCGGCTACGTCACGGGAACCGCGATCAACGTGGACGGCAACCTCTCGCCAGTGATGTAGCGACCATTGCCTGTGGGCGCGGGCAGTGTCGCGGGCAAGGCCCGCGCGACCAGGCTTGCGCAGGCTGAACATTCCTTGCGGCCTGCCCTGGATAAAAGGGGCCCGCTTGGCGGGAAGATAATCCGGCACCGGAATAGCGCCGCACAAGCGGACGCTTCCGGAGGCAGAGTGGCGCATCCGGGCGCAGCAGCCCTTCAGGCTGCTGCCCATGCGCTCGCATCCAAGTATTGCGACCAGTTTTTGCGGCCGCACAGCCGCCGGGCATCCACGTCGCGCCACCGAAGGGCCGCCTCGCTCTTCACCGGCCCCGCCAGCCAACCAATGATGGTCCGCGGCTCCCTCCTTTGCGAAGGCCGCGGCTTCGCGGTGCCCATACAAGGAAAATTCATCCCTCCAGCCTAAGCTCTTCCAGGGCAACAAATCGGCGACGGAAGGCGAAGATGGCGAAGGATGAGCAGGAGCCGCCAGCGGAAGACCATTGTCTGGTCCTCAGCGGGGCGCTGCTTCTACGCGAGGCGGAGGATCTCCACGCGCGCCTGCTGCATGCGGTGCAGGTTCAGCCGCGGCTCGAACTCGATCTCACGGCGGTGACGGAGGCCGACCTCAGCGCGCTCCAGCTGCTGCTCGCAGCGGGCCGCAGCGCCAGGCGGTCCGGCAAGCCGGTCGAGGTGCGGGGCACGTTGCCGGCGTCCCTGCGCGAAGCCCTGGCCCGCGCCGGTTTCCCCGAAGCCGCCGCCCAGGACGCCACACAGTTCTCCCGCTGGATGCAAAGCGAGACGGCCGCATGACCAAGACGATCCTGACGGTGGATGACTCCGCCAGCCTGCGGCAAATGGTCCGCATGACGCTGTCCGGCGCCGGCTATGCGGTGCTGGAAGCCGAGGACGGCGTGGACGGCCTCGCAAAGGCCAAGTCCGCCGCAGCGGACATGGTGGTGACCGACCTGAACATGCCGCGCATGAACGGGCTCGCGCTGATCCAGGAGTTGCGGAAGCTGCCCGCCTATCGCGGCGTGCCCATCATCTTCCTCACCACGGAGTCGGATGCCGGCATGAAGGCGCAGGCCAAGGCCGCGGGCGCCACCGGCTGGATCACCAAGCCCTTCCAGCAGGACCAGCTCCTGACGGTGGTGAAAAAGGTGCTCGGGCCATGAGCAGCCCCGATCCCGCCGAAACATTCCGCCAGGAATCCCAGGAGCTTCTGGAGCAGCTCGAACAGGCCCTGCTGGACCTTGAGCATCGCCCCGGCGACATGGAACTGATCGACAGCGCCTTTCGCGCGCTGCACACGATCAAGGGCTCCGGCGCGATGTTCGGCTTCGACGCCGTCGCCGCCTTCACCCACCATGTCGAGAACGCCTTCGACGAGGTGCGCAAGGGCCGGCTGGCCGCCACCAGCGAGTTGGTGGCCTTGGCGCTCGCGGCCCAGGACCACCTGCGCGTCCTGCTGGAACGCCCGGCCGAAGCGGAGACGGAGAAGCAGGAGGCCATTCTGGCCGGCCTCCGCGCCATCACCCAGGGCGCCACCGCGCCGGCCGTCGCCTCTGCGCCGGTTGAGGCGCAGGCAGCGGTGCAGGGATGGCGCATCGGCATCCAGCTGCCGCGCAACGCCGTGGCCATGGGCACCAATCCGCTGCTGCTGCTGGACGAGCTGCGCGAACTCGGCCCCCTGCAGGTCACCGCGACGGATGCGCAGGTGCCGCCGCTGGAGGATCTGGACCCGACCGACTGCCACATCGCCTGGACGGCGGAGCTCAAGGTGCCTTGCACGCGTGCGGCCATCGAGGAAGTGTTCATGTTCGTCCTGGACGACATGACGCTGACCCTGGCGCCGCTGGAGGCGGCCGTAGCCGCTCCGGGCGAGGCAGAAGCGGCGCAGGACGCGGCCTCCACCGCGCCTGCCCTACCCCTGCCCGCCCAGCCACGCGCCGCGGCGCCCACCAAGGCGGCCGCACCCGCCGAAAGCGTGCGCGTGCCCGCCGGCAAGCTGGACGAACTCATGGACCGCGTCGGCGAGCTGGTCATCGCGCAGTCGCGCCTGCGGCAGGTGGCCAGCACCAGCGCCGACATCCATCTCCGCTCCGTCGCCGAGGAGATCGAACGGCTGGCGCTGGAACTGCGCGACACCACCATGGGCATCCGCACCGTTCCCATCGCCCAGCTCTTCGGCCGCTTCCGGCGCCTCGTCTATGACATCTGCCGCGACCTCGGCAAGGACGTGGAGCTGGTCATGCAGGGCGAGGAGACCGAGCTCGACAAGACCGTCATCGAGCGCCTGAACGACCCGCTGGTGCACCTGATCCGCAACTCGCTGGACCACGGGCTGGAGAAGCCGGAGGAGCGCGGCGGCAAGCCGCGGCGCGGCCGGCTGCTGCTCTCGGCGCGCCACGCCGGGGCGCAGGTGCGGGTGTCGATCCGCGACGACGGCAAGGGGCTCGACCGCGCCCGCATCCGTGCCCGAGCGGAGGAGCGCGGGCTGGTCATGCCGGACCAGTCTCTGACCGACCAGGAAATCTTCCAGCTGATCTTCGAGCCCGGCTTCTCGACGGCGCAGGCGGTGACCAACCTCTCCGGCCGCGGCGTTGGCATGGATGTCGTCAAGCGCACCATCGAAGCGCTGCGCGGCAGTATCGACATCGATAGCGAGCCCGGGCAGGGCACCGAGGTGACGCTCTGCCTGCCGCTGACGCTGGCGATCATCGACGGGCTGCTGGTCCGGGTGGGCGAAGGGCGCTACGTGATCCCGCTGACGGCGGTGGAGGAATGCGTCGAGCTTGACGCGGATGCCGAGACCGGCGGCACCCGCCGCAACTTCCTGAACCTGCGCGGAAGCCTCATCCCCTTCCTGCGGCTGAGCGGGATGTTCGGAATCTGCCCCGACCCCGAGCCGCTCAAGAAGGCCGTCATCGTATCCGCGGGCGATCAGCGGGTCGGGCTGGTGGTGGACCAGGTCATCGGCGACCACCAGACCGTCATCAAGTCGCTCTCCAAGCTGCATGCCGATGTGGAGATGTTCTCCGGCGCCACGATCCTGGGCGACGGCAGCGTCGCGCTCATCCTCGACATCGCGCACCTCGTCGCCTTCGGCCAGGCGCACGAGGAGAAGCTGATGGCAGCGGCCTGAGGACATGCCGGACATGACCCTTCCTGAACCGGCGGACAGCCTGCGCGTCGTCACCATCAACCTGCAGGGTGAGCGCTTCGCCCTGGAGACGCGACATGTGCGCGAGATCCTGGACCCTGGCCCGACCACGCTCGTGCCAAGCGCGCCCGCCTTCCTCAACCGGCTGATCAACGTGCGCGGCCGCGTGGTACCGCTGGCCGACCTGCGCCTGCGGCTGGGCTTCGAGCAGAGTGCCGTCACCATCGATACGCGCGTGATCGTGCTGGAGATCGACCTCGCCGAGGAGCCGACCACCGTCGCGGTCCTGGCAGACAAGGTGAACGAGGTGCGCGAGATCGCTCCCATCGCCGCCAGCCAGGCGCCGAAATTCGGCCTGCGGTGCCGGCCCGAACACGTGCGCTGCATCGGGCAGCTCGGCGACGACTTCGTCATCGTGCTCGATCCCGCCGCCATCTTCGCCAGCTCGGCACCCCGCCGCGGCGAGCACGCCCCTGAACCGCACTTCCCTCACTGACCGGAGCCCGAGACGATCATGCGCTTAACCATCAAGGTCAAGCTGGCGGCCGCCTTCGGCACCGTCATCCTGCTGACCGCCGGCGCGGCCGGCCTTGGTGTCTATCAGCTCTCCGCCTTCAACGACCGGGTGGAGGAAGCGCTGACCGGCCCGGTGCAGCGCGTCCAGCTGGCCAAGGACGTGTTCAGCAGCATGATGCTGCTGGTCCGCTCGGAGAAGAACCTCCTGGTGGCGCGCGATCCGGACATGATCGCGAACTACGACCGGCAGATCGAGGAGCGCCGCCGCGACGTGGTGACCACGCGGGATCAGTTGTTCCATCTCGCCAGCCCGACCGGCCGCAAGATGATCGGCGATTTCGACGGCCTTTGGGCGCAGTACGTGACGCTGCAGGACCGCGTGCGCCAGCTCGTCAAGCAGGACACGCAGGAGCAGGCGCGGGTGCTCGCGCAGGGCGAGGGTGCCGCCGCCTTCACGGCGATGCTGGCCGGGCTGGAGCAGGCGGCCGGAAGCTCGCCGGCCGCGCGGACGGTGCAGCAGATCGCCTTGCGCCTGCGGGAGGTGAACCGGCTGGAGGCTGATGCCCTGTTGCAGCCCGATCCGAAGCTTCGCGCGCAGCTGGGCCTGCGTATGGAGGCCGCGCTGCAGGAGGCGGAGGCGCTGCGCAACACCTGGCAGCGCCAGGCCGATGCCGCCGACCAGCCGGCGCTGGAACGCCACGGCATGGCCCTGCGGGCCTGGCAGGGGCTGCATGGCCGCGTGATGGTCCTGGCCGGCGAACAGCAGCGCGGCAAGGCCGTCGCGCTGTCCACGGCCGAGCTGCGGCAGTTGCTCCAGCAGGTTCAGGCGCAGCTTCAGCTTCTGGTCTCGCTGAACCAGACGCAGCTGGACGAAACCCGGAAGGACCTGCAGGAGCGTTATGACGACGCACGCACCATGCTGGTGGCCACCGCGCTGCTTGCCCTCCTGGTCGCAATGGGCGCTGGCATCCTGATTTCGCTGGGCATCAGCCGCGGGCTGGCAAAGGCGGTCGGGCTGGCGCAGGAGGTCTCCAGGGGCGACCTCGACCAGACCATCGACGTGCGCAGCAACGACGAGGTCAAGGACCTGATCGTCGCCCTCAACCGGATGACCGGCAACCTGCGCCAGATGGCGCTCGCCGCGGACGCGATCGCCAATGGCGACCTGACCGTGGACGTGCGCCGCAACTCCGAGAAGGACCGCCTGGGCATCGCCCTGGAACAGATGCTCGCCAAGCTCCGCGCCGTCGTGCAGGAGGCGCTGGACGCCGCGGAGAACGTGTCGTCGGGGAGCCAGGAGCTGTCGGCGAGCGCGGAGGAGCTGTCGCAGGGGGCGACGGAGCAGGCCTCGTCGACGGAGGAGGCCTCGGCCTCGATGGAGGAGATGGCGGCGAACATCAAGCAGACG
>DATMFR010000008.1:0-4383 GCA_035556695.1 Roseomonas sp. | reverse complement strand
GGCGGGCAGCAGCGTGGCGCTCGGCGCGCATACGCTGACCGTGACGAATGGCGGCGACTTCGCCGGCACCATCGGCGGCAATGGCGGCCTCACCATCGCCGGCGAGACCATGACGCTGGCGGGCACCAACACCTATGCCGGCGCGACGCTGGTGAATGCCGGCACCCTGGCCCTACGCGGCGCGGGCGACATCGCCGCCTCCTCAGGCGTGACGCTGGCGGCGCCCGGCACGCAGCTCGACATCGCCGCCGCCTCCGGCACGCCTTCCATCCAGACGCTGAACGGCGTGGCCGGCAGCAGGGTGGCGCTGGGCGGCAACACCCTGGCCGTCACGGGCGGCGGCAATCTCGCTGGCAGCATCACCGGCAGCGGCGGCCTCACGGTCGCGGGCGGCGTGATGACGCTGACGGGCACCAACGCCTATACCGGCACGACCACCGTCACCGGCGGCACGCTGGCGCTGGACGGTGCGGGCGACATCGTCACCTCCTCGGGCGTGACGCTGGCCGGCGCGGGCGCGGCGCTGGACATCGCCACCGCCTCCGGCGGCCGCAGCCTGCAAAGCCTGAACGGCGTGGCGGGCAGCGGAGTAATGTTGGGCGCAAACACCCTGGCGGTGACGAACGGCGGCAACTTCGCCGGCGCCATCATGGGCACGGGCGACCTCACCGTCGCGGGCGGCACGCTCACCCTCGCGGGCGACAACGCCTATACCGGCGCGACGCGAGTGGAGGCCGGCACGCTGGCCATCGCCGGCGCCGGCTCGGTGGTCGCCTCCTCCGGGCTCGTCCTGGCGAATGCCGGCGCGGGGCTGGACATCAGCGGCGCCACACAGGCGGTCGCGCTGAACAGGCTGAACGGCGTGGCGGACAGCACCATCGCCCTCGGCGCGCAGCAGCTCCGGGTGCTCAACGGCGGCAGCTTCGACGGCACCGCCAGCGGCACCGGCGGGCTGGAGATCGCCGGCGGCACCTTCACCCTCAACGGCACCAACACCTATACCGGCGTGACCTCCGTCACCGGCGGCATGCTGGTGCTGGGTGACGCCGCGCATCCCACCGCCCGGACCGGCGGCGATGTCGGCGTCGCCCCCGGCGCGGCTCTCACCGGTAGCGGCACGGTTGGCGGCGGGCTGGTCAATGCCGGCGTCGTGGCGCCGGGCGTGGCCGGGGCGCCGGGCGCCCTGGCGGTCGGCGGCAACTACATCCAGACCTCCAGCGGCACCCTGCAGGTGGCGCTGACGCCGAGCGCCGCCTCCACCCTGACGGTGGCCGGCACGGCCTCGCTGGATGGCGGGCTGAACATCATCCCGGCCAGCGGCACCTATGCGCCGGACAGCCTCTACACCCTGATCACCGCCGCAGGCGGCGTGACCGGCAGCTTCGCCAGCCAGGCCGGCAGCATCGACGGCATGCAGTTGATCACCCTCTACAGGCCGAACGAGGTGGACCTGCTGCTCGCCTCGCTGCTGGTGGACCAGACGAAGCCGATCTTCACGCAGGACGATCCCGCGGCCCAGGCCCCGGCCATCGTCTTCGCCGGCGGCACGCTGCAGCCCACCGCCGACGTCACCTTCACGCAGCCGGTGGTGGTCAACAGCACCAACGGCACGGTGGACACCACGGGCGGCAACGTCACCTTCGCCGGCGCGATCAACGGCGAGGGCGGGCTGACCACGGTGGGCAGCGGTGGGGTGAACCTGACGGGGGGCGCCAATCTCGCCGGCCCGCTGGTCATCACCGACGGCACCTTCTACGCCAACAGCCTGATCCAGGCCGCCTCGCTCGACGTGCAGTCCCCGGCGACGCTGCGCGGAACCGGCACCATCGCGGCGCCGACCACGATCGAGGGCACGCTGGCCCCGGGCAACAGCCCGGGCACGCTGAGCTTCACCGCGCCGGTGACGATGGCGGCGGGCGCCACCCTCGCGCTCGACATCGACGGCACCGGCACGGGCAACGGCGCGGGCAACTACAGCCGCGTCGTCGTGCAGGGCGCGCCCTTCACCGCGGCCGGCACCATCAGGCCGATCCTGCGCGGCATCAACGGCGCGGCCACCAACACCTACACCCCGTCGGTCGGCACCGGCTTCACGGTGGTGCAGGCGAGCGCGGTCGAGGGCTCCTTCAGCGGCCTGGTCCAACCCGAGGGGCTGGCCAACGGCACGCGGATGGATGCCGTCTACCTGCCGGGCAGCCTCAGCCTCTACGCGACGCCGGCCTCCTACACCCAGCTCTCCCTGCTGGGCGTGCGGCAAACGCCGAACCAGCTCTCGGTCGGCCGGGCGCTGGACGCGCTGCGGCCGGAGCCGGGCGTGCGGGCGGGCGCCGATGTCGAGGAAGGGCTGGCCGCCCTGTTCCCGCTGAACACCGCGCAGGTGCAGGACGCCACCATCCGCCTCGGCGGCGCCATCTACGGCGACGCGCTGATGGCGGGCGTGGACAGCAACCGCCTCTTCGCCGGCGCGATCAGCGAGCAGCAGGCGGCCCGCCGGGCCGACGGCGCGGTGACCAGCCGGGCGATGACCGCCCAGCAGGGCCGCTTCACCGCCTGGATCAGCGGCCTCGGCCAGACCTTCCACACCGGCGCCGAGGACGGCACCACCGGCTATCACGCCTCCAGCGGCGGCGTGGCGGTCGGCCTGGAGACCGGGCTGGGCAATGGCCTCAGCCTCGGCGTCGCGGCCGGCTACACGGGCGGCAGCGTCACCTCCTCCGCCACCGGCGGCGATGCGGACACCAGCACCGGCCACCTGGCGGCCTATGGCAGCTACACCGGCCCGCTCTTCTTCGCGGATGCGCAGGTCAACGGCAGCTTCGGCCAGCTCGACATCGACCGGGACCTGGGCGCGCTGGGCATGACGGCGCATGCCTCGCCCTCCACCTCCAGCTTCGGCGGGGGCGTGGATGCGGGGGTGCACTACAGGCTGGGTGGCTGGACGCTGCAGCCGGGCATCGGCTTCCGGGCCGACTCGGTGAACCGCGACGGTGCCACCGAAAGCGGCGCCGGCGTGCTGGGCCTGACCGTCGGCAGCGAGAGCGTGACGGCCAGCCGCAGCACGGTCGGCCTGCGCGCCAGCACCAGCCTGCCGCTCTCCTCCGGCATGGTGCTGACCCCGGCGGTGCGCCTGCAGTGGGCGCATGAGTTCGGCGATGTCGCGACCAGCACCGATGCCACGCTGATCGGCGTCTCCTCCGTGCCGGTGCAGACCGCCACGGCGGCCACCGGTCGGGACCGCCTGCTGGGCGGCCTCGGCGCCAGCCTGACGATCAGCCCGCAAGCCTCGCTGTACCTCAACTACAGCGTGGACCTGCGGACCAACTACACCGGCCAGGCCGTCAGCGGCGGCCTGCGCTGGTCCTGGTGAGCGACGGGCCGGGGCGCCGCAGGGCGCCCCGGCCATTCCTCTCCGGGGGCGCCGTCGCGACGTTCCCCGGGAGGGTCCTGCTGGACAAGGCAGGGCTGCGGCGCCAGATGGCGCCGCGTGGTGACGCAACGGTTGAGCCCGTTGCGGTCTTCACATCCGCCGGCATTGCCGGATCGTCTTTCTTCTCTTTCTTTGAAGCGCCCGCCGTCGCGCGGTTCGCGCCAGGAGTGCCGCCCCATGGCTGATGCCTCCCTCACTGCCGCCAATCCGGCCCCGCAACCCGCGCCGGGCATGCCGCCCCTGTTCGGGCGGGTCGAGCCGCTGGACCCCGCCCGCCATGGCGAGCTGCGCCTGGACCGTTCCGCCGGCCTCGGCTTCGCCGCGCGCGCCAACGCCGTGCCGCTCAGCATCGTCGAACTGCCCTTCGCGGCCCGGCACTTCCCGATCGTCTTCGCCAGCGGTCCGCTGCCCATGCCGCTGGCGGTGCTGGGCTATCGCACCGGGGAGAACCTGTTCGTGGACGACCAGGGCGGCTGGCGCGCCGGCACCTACCTGCCCGCCTATCTGCGCGCCTATCCCTTCATCTTCCTGCAGCCGGAGGGGAGCAGCCAGCTTCATCTCGGCATCGAGCCCGACGCCCCGGCCCTGCACACCGGCTCGGGCGACCTGCTCTTCGAGGAGGGCAAGCCGAGCGCCTTCCTGCAGGAGATGCTGCGCTTCTGCTCCGACTACCGCGCCAGCCTGGAGGAGACCCAGCGCTTCGCCGAGGCCCTGAAGGCCACCGAGGTGCTGGAGCAGCAGGAGGCGCGGGTGGAGTTCCGCAGCGGCGACAGCGCGCGGCTGAACGGCTTCCTGATGATGAACCCCAAGCGGTTCGAGGAGCTGCCGGACGAGACCATCCTGCAATGGCGCAAGCGCCACTGGCTCAGCGCCGCCTATGCCATCATGCATGCGGGCAACTCCTGGAGCAGCGTGCTCGACCTGGCCGAAGCCAGGCAGGCCTGAGCCGAAGACTG
>DATMFR010000007.1:0-1372 GCA_035556695.1 Roseomonas sp. | reverse complement strand
GATGGAATCCGCAACCTGGGTTCCTAACGGCTCATCGGCCTCGAGGGCCGTGCGCTCCCGCGGATTTGCCAGGTCATTGAACGCCTATGTCACACCATCTCTTGCCTTCTCGAGCAGGCCTCGGCCTCAGCGTGCCGTGACGAGCGCGGTCACGCGGAAGTTCTCAGGCGGCGACAGCATGGCCGTGGCCAGCTGTCGGGGATGGAGCGAGGGGCCCGGCGCGGAGCCCGCCATATTGCGAAGCGCCGGGCCCCTCGCGGTCGCCCCGATGGTTTGGATCGTAGCGCTCGCCGCTGGTCATCAGCTTCCAGGCGATGCGCACGGTCTTGTTGGCGAGCGCCACCGCCGCCAGCTTGGGCGGCTTGCGCTCGAGCAGCGCGGCGAGCCACGGCGAGGGCACGATGCGGCCTCGCCGGACCTGCTGGATATAGGCGGTGGCGCCGCTGACCAGCACCGCCCGCAGGCTCTCGTCGCCGGCCCGGGTGATGCCGCCCAGCCGCTGCTTGCCGCCGGTCGAATGGTCCTTCGGCGTCAGGCCGACCCAGGCCGCGCACAGCCGGCCGGAGCGGAAGCCGTGCGGATTGACGATTTTGGTGATCATCAGGCCGGCCCCGATCGGGCCGACGACCGGGATCTCCATCAGCCGCCGGCTGAGCTCGTTGGAGCGATGGAAGGCTGCCAGCTTCTTGTCGATCCGCGCGATCCGCGCGCCCAGCTCGGCGTGCTCCTGGCCCAGGTCGGCGAACATTTCCCGCGCCAGCGCCGGAAGGCCGTCATCCCCGGCGATCCGCGCCAGCAGCGGCTCGATCTTGTCCAGCCCCCTGGCGGCGACCAGGCCGAACTCCGCGCCATGGCCGCGGATCATGTTGCACAGCTGCGTGCGCCGCTTGAGCAGGCCCTCGCGCACCCCCATCAGCATCTGGCTGGCCGACTGCTCGACGCTCTTGACCGCCACCAGCCGGGCGCCCACCCGCGGCCGGCTCATCGCCTCGCAGATCGCCTCGGCATCGTTCTTGTCGTTCTTGCGCCCCGGCGAGACATACGGCTTCACCGCCTGCGGCGGGATCAGCATCACCCGATGGCCCAGCCGACCAAGCGCGCGCGCCCAATGATGCGACGCCCCACAGGCTTCCAGCCCAATCACCGTCAGCTCCAGCTTCGCCATGAACTCCAGGAACTGACGACGCCGCACCGTCCGGCGCAGCACCACCTCTTCCTTCTCGTTCACCCCGTGCAGCTGGAAACTGCCCTTCGACGTATCGATCCCTATCCGTGCTATCTTGATCATGGACGGCTCCTCCGAATGTGTTTTTCAACGACCGCATTCTGGCACACTGATGCCGTGGGGGCCGTCCACCCCAACGGCTCTCAT
>DATMFR010000006.1:0-28911 GCA_035556695.1 Roseomonas sp. | reverse complement strand
CGAGGCGCCCCTTCCCATTCGCGGCCGGTGAGCCGTGCTGCTCAGCGCAGCACGATCTCGACGCGGCGGTTCTGCGGCTCGCGCACGCCGTCGGCGGTCGGCACCAGCGGGCGGCTCTCGCCGAAGGCCTGCACGGTGATCTCCGAGCGGTTGACGCCCAGGCGGACCAGCTCGGCGGCAACCGCGTCGGCGCGGCGCTGCGAGAGGCGCTGGTTGTACTGCGGCGTACCGGCGCGGTCGGCGTGGCCGGCCACCTCGATGCGGGTGGTCTGCACGCGGCCGGCGTTCTGGGCGGCCTCGGCGATGATCTGGCGGGCACGGTCCGTCAGGTCGGCGCGGTCGAAGTCGAAGAACACCAGGTAGGTGCGGGCCGGGGCCGGAGCGGCGGCCGGAGCCGGCGCAACGACAGGCGCCGGGGCCGGCGGCGGCGGCTGGTTGAAGGCATAGCGGACGCCGATCAGGGCGGAGTGGTTGTTGCCCTGGTCCAGCTCATACTTGCCGCGCGACACGGCGCCGGTGGCGCCGTTGGTCACGGTGCCGTCGAACTTGCTCTGGATCACGCCGGTGTAGCGGTACTCGGCGGTGATGGAGAGGCCCGGCACCGAGGTGATCGGGAAGGACACGCCGGCGATGCCCTGCCAGGCGAACTGGCCGGTGCCGTCGTCGACGTAGACGTAGTCACGCGTGTCGTTCTGGCGGCCCTTGGCGTTCAGGCTGGACCACATGTAGCCCACGCCGCCGCCGACATACGGGACGAAGTAGACCGGCATGTTCGGGAACCACTGCGGCAGCTGGAAGTCGTAGAACAGGTTGGCCATCACGCCATACTGCTGCAGCGACCCGTTGATGCTGTTGAAGCCAACCCCGGCCCCCGGACCCTGGAAGCCGCCCAGGCGGTCCACGTCGTTATAGCGGTAGTTGCCTTCGATCTCGGTCCGGAAGCCGTTGCCGAAGCCATAGCCCAGGGAGAGAACGCCCACGCCGCCTTCTTCGAAGCCGAGCTTGCCCTGATTGTTGCGGCCCAGGCCGTTGAAGTAGTTGGCCGCGCCACCCTGCGAGGTCAGGCCACGCGCATCCGAGTGGTTCCAGCCGGCGCCGGCGCCGATGTAGACGCCGTTGACGGCCTCCGGAGCGGCGGTGGGCAGCCAGCTCATCGGCGAGTACCACGGGGAGGTCTGCGCAAAGGCAGCGCCCGGCGCGGCGAGGATGGTGGCAGCGAGGAGGTAACGACGAAGCGACATCTGCGTGTTCCTTAGCAACCCATTTTGGTCGGGCACGAGCACAACATTGGCTTTTACACTCGAGTTTCGGAGGCGCGGGAGGCTGGCGCGACGCTGTGGCAGTTCGGCCACAGGCTACCTTCAAGTTCAAGCGGCGACAAAAATTCGGGCAGTAATCGATTGTTTTTTAATCAAACGTTCTCGTCGTGCGGTGAGGGAAGTCGATCCGGAGCGTTGCCGCGAATCAACCCGCAAGGAGAAAATTGGTCATATTGCCCCTTCTCACCGTGAATTGGGTGTATTCTCGCCCTCAAGCTGCACGCGCATGTGATCCGGAGGGGCCATCCGGACACGCAACCCATGGCGTCCGGCGGGCCCGCAACTCAGAAGCCCGCGCCAGGCTGCGCCAGATAATGCGCTTCGTCCGCCGTGCTGACCCGGCCCAGCGCCGCATTGCGATGGGGAAAGCGGCCAAAGCGCCGGATGATCTGCCAGTGCCGCCAGGCGTAATCGATGGTCCCGCCCGCGGCCCGCTGCGCCGGATCGTCGCGCAATCCCTCGAACAGGGCGACCGAAAGGTTCTGGTCGGCCATGTCCTCTGAGTGCTCAAAGGGGAGATAGAGGAAGGTCCGCGCCACCCTCGGCAGGGAGAGGTCCTGCTGCTGCGCCAGCACGGCGTGGCGGGCGATTTCCCGGGCATGCGGGTCGCTGGCGAAGGCGTCGCGCTGGCCGCGAAAGAGATTGCGCGGAAACTGGTCGAGCAGCAGCAGCAGTGCCAGCGTGCCCTCCGCGTGCCTCGCCCATTCGTCCAGCACGCCATTCCGCGCCGGCTCCACGAGCGCGCCGAAGCGCGCCCGGATGGTGGCGTCGAAGCCGTCATCTCGCTGGAACCACACCGCACGCGCGGTCGCCTGTCCCTCGGCGAACCAGAAGTCGAGAAGGTCACTGGGCTGCGTCATTCTGGGCCTCGCCGGATTGCAGGGGCGTGTTCACGCCGCGGCGGAGGTGGCGGCGAGCACCCGGCAGGCTTCGGCCGCGAGTTCGAAGCTGCGCAGCCGGGCTGCGTGGTCGAAGATCTGCGCGGTGATCATCACCTCGTCCACACCCGTCTGCTCCACGAAACGGGCGACCTCGCGACGCACGGTCTCCGGGGAGCCCACCGCCGAGCAAGCCAGGCTGTGGTCCACCCCCGCCAGCCGCGCCTCCTGCTGGAGAGCGGCGACATCCTCCGCCGGTGGCGGCAGCTTGCCCGGCGTGCCGCGCCGCAGGTTGAGGAACTGCTGCTGCAGCGAAGTGAAAAGGCGTTGCGCCTCGGCGTCCGTCTCGGCGGCGAAGACGTTCAGCCCGGCCATGGCATAGGGCTTCTCCAGCGTAGCGGAGGGACGGAAGCCCTCGCGGTAGATCTCCAGCGCCTGCAACATCATGGCAGGCGCGAAATGCGAGGCGAAGGCAAAAGGCAGGCCCAGCGCCGCCGCGAGCTGCGCGCTGTAAAGGCTGGAGCCCAGCAGCCAGATCGGGATGTTCATGCCGCCACCCGGCACGGCCTGCACGGGCTGGCCCGGCTGCACCGGGGCGAACCAGCCCTGCAGCTCCACCACGTCATGCGGGAAGCTGTCGGCGTCGCCCTGGAGGTTGCGGCGCAGGGCGCGGGCGGTGCGCATGTCGGTGCCGGGGGCACGGCCCAGGCCGAGATCGATGCGGCCGGGAAAGAGGGCGTTCAGCGTGCCGAACTGCTCGGCCACCATCAGCGGCGCATGGTTGGGCAGCATGATGCCGCCCGAGCCGACCCGGATGGTGCGGGTGCCGGCCGCGACATGGCCGATCACCACCGCGGTGGCGGCACTGGCGATGCCGGGCATGTTGTGGTGCTCGGCCAGCCAGAAGCGATGATAGCCCCAGGCCTCGGCGTGCTGCGCCAGGTCGCGCGCATTCTGGAAGGCGGTGGCGGGCTCGGCGCCCTGGGGGACGGGCGCGAGGTCGAGAACGGAATAGCGAAGCATGCGTGGAAGGTCTCCCGAGGGGGAAGTCGGAGGAAGAGAGCCCCCATAGGCGGGGGTCGTCCCGTCCGATATGGGGCGGCAGGAAGGGGTCGGGCAGGGGGGTGCTTGGCAGGCGGGCGGTCGCGACCCCACCTTGCCGAACTGAAGGAGGGCCCCGAGCCATGACCACCGACATCGACGCCGCCACCCGCACTGAGTTGGAGGCCGCTGCCTTCCGCCGCCTGGTGGAGCACCTGCGCGAGCGGAGCGACGTGCAGAACATCGACATGATGAACTTGGCCGGCTTCTGCCGGAACTGCCTCAGCCGCTGGTACCGCGAGGCCGCCGAGGCGAAGGGCATCACCCTGCCGGACCCGGAGGCGCGGGAGATCATCTACGGCATGCCCTACAAGGAGTGGCAGGCGAAGCACCAGAAGGAGGCCACCGCCGAGCAGAAGGCGAAGTTCGCCGCCAGCAATCCGGGCCACTGAACCGCGGATCGGCTTTGCCCGGAGTCCTGGCCGGGCTATACCGCGCGCCCTGTGCCGGCGGAGCGCCTCCGCCGGCGGGCATGAATGATTTGGAGTATCGCGATGTCCGACGCGGCGGAAACCCAGGACCAGGACACCGAGGTCGGCGGCATCGCCGCCGACCGGCTGCGCTCGATCATCGAGCGGGTCGAGCGGCTGGAGGAGGAGCGCAAGGCCCTCGCCGACGACATCAAGGACATTTTCGCCGAAGCCAAGTCCGCCGGCTTCGACGTCAAGGTGATCCGGCAGATCATCCGCCTCCGCAAGCAGGAGCCGGCCGAGGTGGAGGAGCAGGAGACGCTGCTCGACCTCTACCGGCGCGCGCTCGGCATGTGAGCCGCAGCGGAGCGGGGCGGCGGCGCCCCCGCCCCGGGCCGGGCAGGCCGCCCGGCCTTCTCTGCGCCGCTCCTTCCTCGCGCGGCTGGCGGCGAATGGCGCGGGCTCACCGCGGGACCCTGCCGACCGGAGCCGCGCCGTGCGATCCTCGCTCGTCACCACCCTCGCCACCGTCTTCACACTGCTGTTCGGCTACGCGCTGCTGCAGATGGGCAATACGCTGCAGGGGTCGCTGCTGACGCTGCGTGGCGGGCGGGAGGGTTTCTCCGCCGCCTCCATCGGCCTCGTGGGCTCCGGCTTCTATATCGGGCTGATCTTCGGCTCGCTCTATGCCGGGCGGCTGGTGCGCGGGGTCGGACACACCCGCGCCTTCGCGGCGCTGGCGGCGATCGCTTCCTCCGTGCCGCTGCTGCACCTGATGCTGATCAGCCCCTGGCTCTGGCCCTTCGGACGGGCGATCACCGGGTTCTGCTTCGCTGGTCTCTTCATCGTGGTGGAGAGCTGGCTGAACGGCGCCGCCTCGAGTGCGGTGCGCGGCCAGATCCTCAGCATCTACGGCATGACGGGAATGCTGTCGGGCGTCGCCGGGCAATTGCTGCTGACCACCGCCGCGCCCACCAGCTTCGTGCTGTTCTGCCTGGTTTCCATGATCATCTCCTTCGCCCTTGTGCCGGTGGTGCTCTCCCGCGCGCAGGCGCCCGCGCAGGGCGAAGGGGACGCGACGCTGAACCTGCGGCGGCTCTACGCCCAGTCACCCTTCGGCGTGGTCGCGGCCTTCCTGGTCGGCATCAGCACCAGCTCCTACTACTCGCTGGGCCCGCTCTTCGCGCAGCGCGCCGGGCTGGAGGCGGGCTCCGTGGCGGTCTTCATGGCCTGCGGCTCGCTGGGCGGCTTTCTCGCTACGTGGCCGATGGGCTGGCTCTCCGACCGCATGGACCGCCGGCGGCTCAGCGTTGGGCTTGCCGCCGTCGCGGCCGGCACGCTGCTGTGGATGACGCTGGCGGTGCCCGACCATCCGCCTCGTGTGCTGCTCTACCTGCTGGTCGGAGTGTTCGGGATGCTGGTCATCCCGGCCTACAGCCTGGTGCTGGCGCATGTGAACGACCATGTGCCGCCCGGCCAGTTCGCCGCCGCCTCGGGTGGGCTGCTGATCCTGTGGGGCGCGGGCTCCGCGCTGGGGCCCATCCTGGGCGGCGTGGCGATGGCCTCGCTCGGCAACCGGGGGCTGGGCTGGCAGATCCTCTGCGCGCAGGCGCTGATCGCCGCCTGGGGCATCTACCGCATCAGCCAGCGCGCGGCGCCGGAGACCAAGGAGGAGTTCCTGGTGATGCCGGTGCAGCCGGTGGGCACCGAATTGGTGGCGGTGGCGGAGGAAGCCGCGGTGGAGCGCGAAGCCGGGGCTTGAACCCGGCCCCCGCCATCCATATATTCCACCTGTCAGCCGGTCCAGGCTGCTTCCGCGCCTACCCATGCCGGGCCTGGCGCGATGGCAAGGCTTCGTCCCGACAATCTGGCCCACCGTCAGCGCGGCAACTTTCTGCCGGGCGGCGTGTTGATCGTGCCGCATGACGGACGCTCCGACCGGCGCGACCTCATTAACCTCAAGGTGAACTGGATGGTGCCAAACTGCGCGCCACCCTGAAGGATACGACTAAGATGTCTTCGATTTCCGCTCTCCGGCAGCCCAACGTGGCGCCGCGTCCGCTTCCTGCCGGTTCGCAGGTTGCCGAGAAGTCCGGCCTTTCCCAGGCCGAGATTCGTCTTCTCATCCTCGAAACCATGGGCTGACCCCGGTCAGCCCTCCACCGGCTTAATCGTAGAGCTGGCCCAGCTTCGCTGCGTGGGCCTGCAGGACGACGCGGCGCTTCACCTTCATGGTGGGCGTGAGCTGACCGTTTTCCACCGTGAACGGCTCCACGGTGGCGAAGCGCCGAATGCGCTCCAGGTTGGCGAGCCGGTTGTTCACCCGACGCACCGCCGCCTCCAGCGCCGCCGCGCCGTTCCCCTCAGCCGGTACGAGCAGCGCGCTGAGGGCCGGGCGGCCCTCGCCAGCCACCACCGCCTGCGCGATTTCCGGTTCCGCCATCAGCAAGCTCTCGATGCGCGCCGGGCTCACCATCTCCCCGCTCAGCGTCTTGATGAAATCCCGCTTGCGATCGGTGATGCGCAGCGCGCCGTTCACGATCTCCCCGACATCGCCGGTATGCAGCCACAGCTCGTTCTCCGGCGGTTCCGTGCGCAGCGCGGCCGCGGTGGCCTCGGGGTTGTTCCAGTAGCCATCCATGATCAGCGGGCCACGGATCAGCACCTCGCCATCCCCGGCGATCCGCACCGAGACGCCCGGCAGCGGCTTGCCGACGCTGCGGCGGTCATTCTCCCAGGGCGTGTTGACGCTGACCACCGGGCCCGCCTCGGTCTGGCCATAGCCTTGCAGCACCGGCAGGCCGAGCGCCAGGAAGAAGCCGGACAGGTCGGGATCGAGCCGAGCGCCGCCCGAAACCAGCGCCATCAGCCGGCCGCCGAAGCGTTGCCGGACCTTTCGCCGCACCAACCGGTCCAGCACCGCGTCCTCTACCCGCTCCAGGGCGTTCAGAGGCGGCCCGTCCAGCCGCCGCAGGCCGAGCCGCAGGGTGGCCTCGAACAGGCGGCGCTGCAGGGCGGACTGCTTCTCCAGCCCGGCCTGGATGCGCGCGCGCAGCACCTCGAAGAGGCGCGGCACGGCGGTGACCACCTGCGGCCGGATCTCCGCCAGCTCCGCCGAGAGGCGTTCGGCGCCACGGCTGAAGACGATCTCGATGCCGAAGGACGTCAGCAGATAGGCCACCGTGTGCTCGTAGGCATGCGACAGCGGCAGGAAGGAAAGATAGCAGGCGTCCCGCGGCAGGCCGAGGCGACGGATGAAGTTCGCGATCCCCCGCCGGTTGGCCAGCATGGCCCGGTGCGGCAGCATCACGCCCTTGGGCGCGCCGCCAGTGCCAGAGGTATAGATCAGGCAGGCCAGGCGGCCGGCGGGGATCTGGTCCACCTCGGCGGCCAGCATGGGGAGGTCGCCGCGCGTCGCCGCCAGCGTGCTCCACGCCACGGTGCCCGGTGTCTCCTCCATGCAGATCAGCAGGTCGAGCCCGCCCAGACCGGCGGCCTCGGCCATCTGCGTGGCCAGCTTCGCGGTGGAGGTGATGGCGCAGCGGGCGCCCGAATCGCGCAGCAGGTGCGCGTGGTCGGCCACCGTGTTGGTCGTGTAGGCGGGAACGGACACGGCACCGATCGCCATGAGGGCGGTGTCGGCGATCAGGAACTCCGGCCGGTTCTCCGCCGCGATCAGAACCCTGTCACCGGGGCAGACGCCCCGTGCCCGCAGCCCGGCGGCGATATCGGCCACCTGGAGGGCGAATTCGGCCCAGGTGAGGCTGCGCCATGCCCCGTTGCGCCAGAAGCGCAGCATCGGCCGGTCGGGCCAGGAGCGGGCCAGGCCCAGCATCAGGGCGGGCAGGCTGTTCCATTTGTCCTCGGCAGGCATCGGGCGGGCGGCGTCCTTTATGGGAGGAGGGAACGTCGGTCGCATCATCGCGTTTTGCGGCCGGCTTCCACGGCTGCGGCGTGAAGACCGGACGGGGGGGCGCTTGGCCTGCCCCGTGACGGGATTATATCGGGAGGAGCGAACCCACAACCGCAAGGCCCGTCGTGACGCTCAAGAACCACCGCCTCACCCTCCGCGACATCGCCGGCCGCCCGCAAGGAGGCGAGGGTGGCTCCGCTCTCCCGGCCTGGGATCTCTCCGACCTCTACGCCACCCCCGCCGACCCGAAGCTGCAAGCCGATCTCACGCGCGCCGACGCCGATGCCCGCGCCTTCGCCGAGGCGCATGCCGGCAAGCTCGCGGCCCATTCCGGCGACCGGCTGGCGGAGGCGATCGTGGCCTATGAGCGGATCGAGGAGGTGCTGGGGCGGGTGATGTCCTTTGCCTCCCTGGTCTTCTCGGGTGACGCGCAGGACCCGGCCAATGGGCGCTTCTACCAGGACATGCAGGAGCGGGTGACGGCCATCTCCACCCATCTGCTGTTCTTCACGCTGGAGCTGAACCGGCTGGAGGACGCGGTGCTGGAGAAGAAATTCACCGCCTCCGCCGCGTTGCGCCACTACCGGCCATTCCTTCGCGACCTGCGCGTCTTCCGCCCGCACCAGCTCTCTGACGAGGTGGAGCGCCTGCTGCACGAGAAGGAGGTGACCGGCCGCGCCGCCTGGAACCGCCTCTTCGACGAGACCATCGCGGCGATGGAGGTGAAGGTGGGCGAGGAGACGCTGAACGTCTCCGGCGCGCTGAACAAGCTCTCCGACCGCGACCGTGCCGTGCGCGCCGCGGCCGCCAAGGGCGTCTCGGCGGCCTTTGGCGAGAAGGCGCGGCTCTTTACGCTGATCACCAACACCCTGGCCAAGGACAAGGAGATCATCGACGGCTGGCGCAACTACCCGCGCCCCGGCAGCAGCCGCAACCGCGCCAACATGGTCGAGGACGAGGTGGTGGATGCGCTGGTCACCGCCGTCGTCGAGAGCTTCCCGAGCCTCTCGCACCGCTACTACGCGATGAAGGCCAAGTGGCTTGGCCTGCCCAAGCTGCAGCACTGGGACCGCAACGCCCCGCTGCCGGACGAGGATGACAGCAACATCCCCTGGGAGGCCGCGCGGGAGCGGGTGCTGAAGGCCTATTCCGCCTTCAGCCCGGAACTGGGGCGGATCGGCAAGGAGTTCTTCGACAAGCCCTGGATCGACGCCGTGCTGCGCCCCGGCAAGGCCTCGGGCGCCTTCGCGCACCCGACGGTGCCCTCGGCGCACCCCTATCTGCTGCTGAACTACCACGGCAAGTCGCGCGACGTGATGACGCTGGCGCACGAGCTGGGCCATGGCGTGCACCAGGTGCTGGCGGCCGGGCAGGGCTACCTGATGTCCGGCACGCCGCTGACCCTGGCCGAGACCGCCAGCGTCTTCGGCGAGATGCTGACCTTCCGGGCCGTGCTCGACGCCGAGACCGACCCGAAGCGCCGCCGCGCGCTGCTGGCCGGCAAGGTGGAGGACATGCTGAACACGGTGGTCCGGCAGATCGCCTTCTACCGCTTCGAGACGCTGCTGCATGACGCCCGCCGAAAGGGCGAGCTCTCCCGCGAGGAGATCGGCGCGCTCTGGATGCAGGTGCAGGTGGAGAGCCTCGGCCCGGCCTTTGAGTTCACGCCGGACTACGAGATCTACTGGTCCTACATCCCGCACTTCATCCACACGCCTTTCTACGTCTATGCCTATGCCTTCGGCGACTGCCTGGTGAACGCGCTCTACGGCGTGTTCCAGGAGGGCAGTGTGCCTGGCTTCCAGGAGAAGTACCTGGAGATGCTGCGCGCCGGCGGCACCCTGCGGCATAAGGAGCTGCTCGCGCCCTTCGGGCTCGACGCCTCCGATCCGGCCTTCTGGCATAAGGGACTGAATGTGATTTCCGGCTTCATCGACGAGCTTGAGCGTGCCGATGGCTGAGCCCCGTGATGATGAGGGCCGCACCCTCTTCGGTGAGATCCGCCGCATGGCCCGCACCTCGGGTGCGGTCGGCGGCATCGCCGCGCGCATGGCCGGCGAGCGCTATCTCGGCTTCCGCACCGACAAGACGGCCCATGCCAATGACCTGAAGGCGCTGCTTGGCGGGCTGAAGGGCCCGCTGATGAAGGTGGCGCAGTTTCTCTCCACCGTGCCCAACGCCCTGCCGCCGGAATACGCGCAGGAACTGGCCGGGCTGCAGGCCAATGCCCCGCCGATGGGCTGGGCCTTCGTCCGCCGGCGCATGGCTTCGGAGCTGGGCGCCAACTGGCAGTCCCGCTTCACCAGCTTCAGCCAGGAAGCGGCGGCGGCGGCCAGCCTCGGACAGGTGCACCGCGCCACCCTGCCCGACGGGCGGTTGGTCGCCTGCAAGCTGCAATATCCGGACATGCCGAGCGTGGTGGAGGCCGATCTTCGCCAGCTCAAGATCGCCATGGGCATCTTCGCCCGCATGGATGACGCCATCCAGCACGACGACGTCTATGTCGAACTGTGCGATCGCCTGCGCGAGGAACTCGACTACGCCCGCGAGGCCGCGCATATGCGGCTCTACAACCGCATGCTGGCCGATGTGGCGGATGTGCGGACGCCAGAACCGATCGAGGGTCTCTGCACCCGCCGCCTGCTGACCATGAGCTGGCTCGACGGCCGCCCGATCATGGACCGGCTGGCCGAGAACCCGCCGCTGGAGGAGCGCAACGCCTATGCCCGCGCGCTCTTCCGCGCCTGGTACGTGCCCTTCTACCGCTACGGCGTCATCCACGGCGACCCGCATCTCGGCAACTACCAGGTGCGGCAGCCGACGGAGAGCGAGCCGGCGGGCATCAACCTGCTGGACTATGGCGCCATCCGCATCTTCCCGCCGCAGTTCCTGCGCGGCGTCATCATGCTCTACGAGGCGATCCGCGACAGCGACGACGAGAAGGCGGCCGAGGCCTATCGCGTCTGGGGCTTCACCGATCTCTCGAAGGAGAAGATGGCGGTGCTCGGCCTTTGGGCGAAGTTCCTGCACGAGCCGCTGCTGGACGACCGCGTGCGTCCGATCCAGACCGGCGGCGACCCCGATTTCGGCCGCAAGGTGGCGGCCGAGGTGCATGCCGGCCTCAAGCGCACCGGCGGCGTGAAGCCGCCACGCGAGTTCGTGCTGGTGGACCGCGGCGCGGTGGGGTTGGGCAGCGCCTTCATGCGTCTGGGCGCCGAGCTGAACTGGCACCGCATGTTCCAGGAGCTGATCGCCGGCTTCAAGGAGGAGGAGCTGGCGGCGCGGCAGGCCGAGGCGCTGCGCGAGGCGGCGGTGCCCCCCACCGCTGCCTGAGGAGGGCGTGGCCGCCGCCTAGAGCAGTCCTTCCTGGCGGAAGGAAAGGTGGCGGCCGCCGCCGATGATGAGGTGGTCGTGCAGCGTGATGCCGAGAGCGGTGGCGGCGGCCTGGATCTGGGCGGTCATCACCCGGTCGCCTTCGCTGGGGGTCGGGTCGCCGCTGGGGTGGTTGTGAACCAGGATCAACGCCGTGGCGTGCAGCTCCAGTGCCCGCCGGATCACCTCGCGCGGATAAACCGGCGTGTGGTTTACCGTGCCCTTGCCCTGGGCCTCGTCGGCAATCAGGCGGTTGCGGCTATCGAGGAACAGGACGCGGAAATGCTCGACGCGCTCGCGTGCGAGGGCGGCACTGAGATAGCCGAGCAGGCGCTCCCAGTTGCCCAACACGGGCCGGTCCATCACGTCGTGCCGCATCAGGCGCAGCGCCGCCGCCTGGACGGTCTTGAGCGCGGCAATCCCGGCCTCGCCGAGCCCTTCAACCTGCTGCAACTCGGCGATGGGTGCGGAAAGCGCGTTACCGAAGCTGCCGAACCGCGCCAGCAGGCGGCGCGCGATTCCGCGCGTGTCCCGGCGTGGAAGCGCCAGGAACAGCAGCATCTCGATCAGCTCGTGGTCCAGCAGGGCATCGGGGCCTGCCGTCAGAAGGCGCGCCCGCATCCGCGCGCGGTGCCCTTCCGCGCCCACGGGTACGGCGGCACCCGCCTCCGTCGTTTCCGGAGCAAGGTTGAGCAGCAACGAGTCGAGGCTCGCCTCCGTCTCCGCCATGCCGCGCACCTTGCGCATCCGGGCCTCCACCAATCGCGCGGAGGTTGGGGGAAAGCCGGGGACCTGTCCAGCATCCCCGGCGCCGTCGCGACCTAGGCCGCGTAAGGCGGCTTGTGCAGTCCGGCAGGGGAGAAGGTGAAGACCTCGCACCCCGTTTCGGTCACGCCCACCATGTGCTCGAACTGCGCCGAAAGGCTGCGATCGCGCGTGACGGCGGTCCAGCCATCATCCAGCACCTTCACCTCGGGGCGGCCGGCATTCACCATCGGCTCGATGGTGAAGAACATGCCAGGCTTCAGCGCCGGGCCTTCGCCGGGGCGGCCAAAATGCAAAATGTTCGGTGGCGCATGGAAGGTGCGGCCGATGCCATGCCCACAGAAGTCACGTACCACGCTGAAGCGCTGCTTCTCGACATAGCTCTGGATGGCATGACCGATATCCCCGAGCCGCGCGCCCGGTCGGACGGCGGCGATGCCGCGCATCATGCTCTCATGCGTCACGTCCAGCAGCAGCTTTGCCTTGGTGCTGGGGGTGCCGGCCACGTACATGCGGCTGGTGTCGCCGTACCAGCCATCCAGAATGACGGTGACGTCGATATTCAGGATGTCGCCATCCTGCAGGGCCTTGTTGCCCGGGATGCCGTGGCAGACGACGTGATTGATCGAGATGCAGACGGACTTCGGGAAGCCCCGGTAGCCCAGGCAAGCCGAGACGGCGCCATTGGCGCGGATGAACTCGTCGCAGAGGCGGTCCAGCTCACCGGTGGTCACGCCGGGCACCACATGCGGCGTGATCATGTCGAGCGTCGCGGCGGCCAGTTGCCCCGCCCGGCGCATCCCTTCGAAATCGTCCGGCGCGTGCAGAGCTATGCGCCGCGCCTCGGCAGCAGAATTTTCCATGGTGCCGGGGAAGATGCGCGCGCGCTCCCCTGGTTGCAAGCATGGCGGCCGCAGGGCAGGGGTGCGGTGCGCATCAGCCTCCCGCCCGCTCGCCCGCCTTTCGCTCTACCGTGCCGAGGGCCTCGGCCAGCCGTACATCCGCGCTGCCGCGGCGGGCTGGCTTCGGCTGGTCCGGAGCGGGCGCCCAGCCGGTGAGCGTCAGCAGCTCCAGCGGCATGGGCAGAACGCCCTCCTCCAGCGGCAGCGTGCCCAGCGCCATGGGGAACATGGCGCGCGGCGGCACCCGCGGATCACGCGCACGCACCGCATTGCTTTCGCCCGCGGCGCGGAGATCACCGATCAGCGCCATGGGCGAACGGTAGCGCAGGTCGAGCCGGTCACGGTCGGCCACCGGCATGGCGAAGCCGGCGCGCTGGAGGAGGGCCGCCCCGTCGCGCAACTCCGGGAAGGGCGAGATGCGCGGGCTCAGGCCCTCGCGCAGCGCCGTTTCGGCTTGGCCAAGCGCCTCGCGAAGCGGTTGCAGCGTGCCAAGGGCGGGCAGGGTGGCGAGGAACAGCCCGTCAGGCGCCATCGCCCGGCGGATCTGCAGCAATGCGCCGGGAAGATCGTTCACCCAGTGCAGCGAGAGGCTGGCCACCACCAGGTCGAAGCTGCCGGGCGCAAAGGGCAGCCACTCCTCGTCGCCGGCCAGAGGCAACCCGCCCGCGCCTCGCGCCATCCGAGCGGAGAGGTCCATGGAGACCACCATCTCCACGCCCCGCGCGCGCAGCGCGGGTGCCACCACGCCTCGGCCGCCGAGATCCAGGGCGCGGTGGAAGCGGCGGCTGATGTCGTCGAGCCGGTCCAGCAACAGGGCTGCGCCCGCCTCCAGCACCGGGGCCACGCGCCCGATGCCGGGCGCCGCGCGATCGCGCCGGCGCCGCACCAGGGCGCGATCAAAAACCTGCATTGCATCCACCATAGGGCAGCAGATGCGTCGGGCCGGGGCGGCGCGCAAGCGGACATTGCGGCGCGGGGCAGAGTGCCTGTAACCTCACGGAATGGTGATATTCGACCTCCGGGCCGCCGGCAGCGGCTGGCGGGCTGGCCTGCGGCGGCTGGGGGGCGCGGCGCTGGATGCGCTGCTGCCGCCGCGTTGTGCTGCCTGTGCCACGCTGGTGCTGACGGAAGGTACCCTCTGCCCCGACTGCTTCCGGGTCGTTACGCCGATCGGCGCGCCGCTCTGCCACTGCTGCGGACTTCCGTTCCTTCATGCCGGCCAGGGGGAGGCGCTGCCCGAAAGCCTCGGCGGGCAGCTGCACTGTGCACGCTGTGTGGAGCGGCGGCCGCCCTATAGGCGGGCGCGGGCCGCCTGGCTCTATGATGCCGGCTCCAAGCGACTCGTCCTGCCCTTCAAGTATGGCGACCGGACGGAGCTTGCCACTCTGCTGGCGCGGCACATGGCGCAGGCGGGGCGAGAGCTTCTGGCCGAAGCGGATCTGCTGCTGCCCGTGCCTTTGCATCGTGGCCGGTTGCTGGTGCGCCGCTACAACCAGGCGGCGCTGCTGACGGCACGGCTGTCCCGCCTCTCCGGAACGCCCTGGGCGCCCCATCTCCTGCGCCGCGCCCGACATACGCCAAAGCTGGCGAAGCTCGGTGCCGCCGAGCGCCTGGTGGTGCTGGAAGGGGCTTTCGCCCTGGCGCCCGGCGGCGCAGCGCGGATCGTAGGGCGGCGGGTGCTGCTGGTGGACGATGTGCTGACCTCCGGCGCCACGGTCTCGGCCTGCGCTGCGGTGCTGTTGGCTGGCGGCGCGGCGCAGGTGGACGTCCTGGCCGCGGCCCGCACCCCGGGTCCTGGCCTCGCGGAATCGGGGTGAGTCCGCAGTGCCCGTGAAACGCTCTTGACCGGCCAACGGCGCGCGCCGATCTGTGCGTCATGGCCAAGGTCGAAATCTACACCACCGCGTTCTGCCCTTACTGCTCCCGCGCCAA
Organism: Roseomonas sp.; assembly: GCA_035556695.1. Classification (GTDB taxonomy): domain Bacteria; phylum Pseudomonadota; class Alphaproteobacteria; order Acetobacterales; family Acetobacteraceae; genus Pseudoroseomonas. Next base: position 14,319 of record DATMFR010000006.1, on the reverse strand, counting down.
GCTGCTGCTCGGCCGCAAGGGCGTCGGCTTCACCGAATACGATGCGCCGCACGGTTCGCAGGAGCGCAAGGACGCGATCCAGCGCTCGGGTGGGCGCACCACCGTGCCGCAGATCTTCATCGATGGTGAGGCGATCGGCGGCTGCGACGACCTGTTCGCGCTGGACCGCGCGGGCAAGCTGGACGCCATGCTTCAGGCCGGCTGAGGCCTGGCCTTAGCGCTTTGCGCCGGGCCGAACCAGATGAGAGAATGGGCGCTTCGCCCCATATACCCGGGACAGGCATGATCCACTACCAGCTCCGCTGTGATCAGGACCACAGCTTCGATGGATGGTACAAGGACAGCGCGGCCTTCGAGAAGCTGGCCGGCGCGGGGCTGATCGAGTGCCCGGTCTGCGGCGGCACCAGGATCGAGCGCGCCCTGATGGCGCCTGCCATCGGCAAGTCACGGGAGGTGGAGGCACCGCCCCCCGCTCCCATCCAGGCGGCCGATACCGGGAAGACCGCCCAGGCCGCTGCCGGCCCCATGCCGGCCCAGGTGCTGGCCCTTCTGCAACGGATGCGGGCCGAGGTGGAGAAGAGCTGCGACTATGTCGGCCACGAATTCGCCGATGAGGCCCGCCGCATCCATCGCGGCGAGAGCGAGCGCCGCGGCATCTACGGAGAGACCAGCGACACCGAGGCCGAGGCGCTCCGCGAGGAAGGCATCGACATCGCGCATCTGCCCTGGGTACCGCGCGCCGATAGCTGAGCGCGGGGCTGAAGGCCGGGTGCTCAGGGGAGATTGCGCTCCCCTGGTGACCGTCAGTCCTTCCTTGCCGCGACGATGTAGTTGACCGCGACGTCCCGGCTCTCCCGCCATTCCCTGCCGCCGAGCGCCGGCACCATGCCGGCGATGTCGCAGACCCGCAGCCCTGCGCGGCGGGCCTCCGTGCCCAGCTCGGCGGGAGTGACGAACATCCGCCAGTCATGCGTGCCGCGCGGCAACAGACGCAGCAGGTACTCCGCGCCCAGCTTGGCGAAGAGGAAGGAGCGGGACGTACGGTTCAAGGTGGAGAGGAAGAGCATCCCACCTGGTTTCAGCACCGCGGCCAGGGCCGCCAGGAAGGCAGCGCGGTCAGCGACATGCTCGATGACCTCCAGCGCCACCACCGCGTCGAACTGCGCGCCTTCCGCTGCGAGATCTTCCGGCCGCCCCTCGCGGTAGTCGATCCGAAGGCCCTGGGCCTCGGCATGGGCGCGGGCGGCGGCCAGGGCGGCGCCGGCGGCATCAAGGCCGGTTACGCGGGCACCGAAGCGGGCCAAGCCTTCGCTGGCCAGCCCGGCGCCGCAGCCGACATCCAGGACGGAAAGTCCTTCCAGATCGGTGCCTTGGCGGCCCTGCGCGGCGGCGAGCCGCCTCGCTACCCAGTCGCAACGAAGGGGATTCATCCGGTGCAGCGGCGTCATCGGCCCGTTCGGGTCCCACCAGCGCGCGGCCAGGGCGTCGAACTTGGCGATCTCGTCCGGCAGGGCGGTGGCGGCTTGCATGGCAGAGTCTCCGGCGGAAGAGGAGTGCGCCTATCTGGTTGCGGCGCGGCGCGACCCTGGTTATCTGTCCCACGCCGTGGCCGGCCGCAACCGCGCCCGGCCTCCAGACCCTTCGGAAGCAACCTCTCAGACCCGCATGGCACGCATCGTGATGAAGTTCGGCGGCACTTCCGTCGCCGATCTGGACCGTATCCGCAACGTCGCCACCCGGGTGAAACGCGAGGTGGACGCGGGCAATCAGGTGGCGGTGGTCGTCTCCGCCATGGCCGGAGCCACCAACCAGCTGGTGAAGTGGTGCCAGGAGCTGTCGCCGCTGCATGACGCCCGCGAATACGATACCGTGGTCGCCACCGGCGAGCAGGTGACGATCGGCCTGCTGGCCATCGCGCTGCAGGCGCTGGGTGTGGACGCGCGCTCCTGGCAGGGCTGGCAGATCCCGATCCGCACCGATGACGCGCATGGCAAGGCGCGGGTCGAGGAGATCGAGGGCGAAGTGCTGATCGGCCGCATGGCCATGGGCCAGGTGCCGGTGATCGCAGGCTTCCAGGGCGTCGGCCCGGACAACCGCGTGACCACGCTGGGCCGCGGTGGCTCGGACCTCTCGGCGGTGGCCGTCGCCGCGGCGGTGAAGGCCGACCGGTGCGACATCTACACCGATGTGGACGGGATCTACACCACCGATCCCCGCATCGTGCCGCGCGCCCGCAAGCTGCCGGCCGTGGCCTATGAGGAAATGCTGGAGCTGGCCTCGGTCGGCGCCAAGGTGCTGCAGACCCGCTCGGTCGAGCTGGCGATGAAGCAGCGGGTGCGGGTGCAGGTGCTCTCCTCCTTCGAGGACAAGCCCGGCTCGATGGTCGTGGATGAGGATGAGATCGTGGAACAGCCGCTGGTGACGGGCGTCGCCTATTCCCGCGACGAGGCCAAGGTGACGCTGCGCCGGGTGCCGGACAAGCCCGGCATCGCGGCGCTGGTGTTCGGGCCGCTTTCGGCCGCGAACGTCAACGTGGACATGATCGTGCAGAACCTGGGCGCCGACGGCACCACGGACATGACCTTCACCGTGGGCAAGGCCGACCTGCCGCGTGCCAAGGACGTGCTGGAGAAGTCCCGTCCGGAGATCAACTTCGAGTCCATGGTGACCGACCCGGAGGTCGCCAAGATTTCCATCGTCGGCATCGGCATGCGCAGCCATGCCGGCGTCGCCGCCACCATGTTCAAGGCTCTGGCGGAGAAGGGGATCAACATCCAGGTCATCTCCACCTCCGAGATCAAGACCAGCGTGCTGGTGGGCTCCGAGTACACCGAGCTGGCGGTCCGCGCCCTGCACAGCGCCTACGGGCTGGACGCGGAGGGCTGAGGCCCGTGGATGTGCTCACTCCCGATTCCGGGGCCGATGCGCTGGATGCGCTGATGGCGCGCGGGGCCGCCTTCCTCGGCACGCGCCATGCCATCCTCGGCGGCGCCATGAGCTGGGTGAGTGAGCGCAACCTGGTCTCTGCGCTCTCCAATGCCGGGGCCTTCGGCGTCATCGCCTGCGGGGCGATGATGCCCGATCGGCTGGCGGAGGAGATCGCGGCCACCCAGGCGCTGACGGACAAGCCCTTCGGGGTGAACCTCATCACCATGCATCCGCAACTCGCGGAACTGGTGGATGTCTGCCTCGCCGCCCGGGTCGGGCACATCGTCTTCGCCGGCGGCATCCCGCCGGGTCCGGCGATCCGGCGGGCGAAGGAGGGCGGGGCGAAGGTCATCTGCTTCGCGCCGGCCCTGTCCCTGGCGAAGAAGCTGGTCCGCTCCGGCGCCGATGCGCTGGTGATCGAGGGTTCCGAGGCGGGCGGGCATATCGGTCCGGTCAGCCTCAACGTGCTGGCGCAGGAGATCCTGCCGCAGGTGCGGGACGTGCCGGTCTTCGTCGCCGGCGGCATCGGTCGGGGCGAGGCGATCCTCTCCTACCTGGAGATGGGGGCGGCGGGGGTGCAGCTCGGCACCCGCTTCGTCTGCGCCACCGAATGCGTGGCCCATCCGGTCTTCAAGCGCGCCTTCATCCGCGCCGCGGCGCGCGATGCGATGCCCAGCGTGCAGGTGGATGCGAGCTTCCCGATCATTCCGGTGCGGGCCTTGCAGAATGCGGGCACCCGCCGCTTCGTCGAGCACCAGATGGTGGTGATCCGCCGCTTCCAGGCCGGCGAGCTGACCAAGGAGGCGGCGCAGCTCGAGATCGAGCATTTCTGGGCAGGCGCCCTGCGGCGCGCGGTGGTCGATGGCGATGTCGAGACGGGCAGCGTGATGGCTGGCCAGAGCGTCGGCATGGTCACGCGGGAGCAGCCCGCGGCCGAGATCATCGCCGAGCTGCTCGAACAGGCCCGCTCCGCCCTGACGGCGCGGCGCGGCCGAATCTGAGCGCGTGCGCCTGCGTCGGTCATCTCCGGCTTCGCAGATCATAACGCGTTTTGCCGCGCCTCGCTGGGCGCGATAGGTATCTCCCGCGTGACCTACGACCGGAAACGCACGGCTCGCAACGCCCCCCAGCCCGCCGAGGCGGTGCGTGTCGGCGATGAACTTCGCGAAGCAAGGCGCGCTTTGGGCATCAGCCTGGAGGAGATGGCGGAGCAGCTCCGCATCAGCCGCCGCTACCTCGATGCACTGGAGAACGGCAGGGTGAACGACTTGCCGGGCCTCGCCTACGGCACCGGCTTCGTGCGCAGCTATGCCCAGGCAATGGGGCTGGATGCGCCCGATCTGGTCCGCCGCTTCCGCCAGGCGGCCGGTGAGCAGAGCCAGGGCAAGGATCTCGTCTTCCCTGAACCGGTGCCTGAACGCGGCGTGCCGGCCGGGGCTATCATCATGTTGGGCGCGGTGCTGGCGGTCGGCGCCTATGCCGCCTGGTACTGGTGGAGCGGCCCTTCCGAGCGAACGGTGGACGCCGTCCCCGCTCTCCCCCCCCGCATGGAGGAGGCTGCCCGCGAGGCTGGCCAGCCGCCGCTTCCGGCGCCGCCCAGCCCCGCTGCGCCACCGGCCGGCGCGCCGGCGGCCGGGCAGACGACAGCCGCAACAGCGGGCGCGCCGACCACTCCGGCGCGTCCAACCGCTCCGCCGCAGCAGGCAAGTCCTCAAATGGGCGAGTCGGCCAGCCCGCCCGCGCCTGCCGCGCCAGCGCCACCGCCGGTTGCCGCCCCGACGGGCCAGCCGGCCGCGCCGGCGGCCAATGCCATCGTGCTGCGGGCGACGCAGGAGGTCTGGGTGCAGGTGCGCGAAGCCCGCTCTGGTCGGGTGCTGGTCAGTCGCGTGCTGCGCCCGGGCGAGACCTATGAGGTTCCCCAGGAGCCGAACCTGCTGCTGACCACCGGGCGCGCCGAAGGCCTCACAATCGAAGTGGATGGCGTCGCCAGCCAAGCCTTGGCGAGCCTGGTTGGGGTGCGGCGGGACATCCCGCTCGACCCGGCCCAGCTGCGCGAGGCACGAGCGGGCCAGCTTCCCACCCGATAGGCTTGGCCGGCAGCCCGTCTGCTGCCATATCGGCGGCATGCCGAAGCGGGAGGCCTGACCGCCATGTCCTATCGTCCCTACCAGCAGATCCTGCGCCGGAAGTCGCGACAGATCCGGGTTGGCAAGGTGCTGGTCGGCGGAGATGCACCCATCTCCGTCCAGACCATGACCAATACGCCGACGGAGGATGCGGCGGCGACCATCGCGCAGATCCGCCGGGCGGAGCTGGCCGGGGTGGACATCGTCCGCGTCTCCTGCCCCACCGAGGAGGCCACCGCCGCGCTGCACGAGATCGTGCGCGAGGTGAATGTGCCTGTCGTGGCCGACATCCACTTCCACTACCGCCGCGCCATCGAGGCGGCGGAGGCGGGCGCCGCCTGCCTGCGGATCAACCCGGGCAATATCGGCAGCAAGGAGCGGGTGAAGGAGGTCGTGAAGGCCGCCCGCGACCATGGCTGCTCGATCCGCATTGGCGTCAACGCGGGCAGCCTGGAGAAGCACCTGCTGGAGAAGTACGGCGAGCCCAACCCGGAGGCGTTGGTGGAATCCGCCCTCTGGCACGCCGCGCACCTGCAGGAGCTGGACTTCCACGAGTTCAAGATCAGCGTGAAGGCCAGTGACGTCTTCCTGGCCGTCGCCGCCTACCAGCAGCTCGCGGAGGCCTGTGACCACCCGCTGCACATCGGCATCACCGAGGCCGGCGGGAAGCGCACGGGCACGGTCAAGTCCTCGATCGGGCTGGGCTCGCTGCTCTGGGCCGGGATCGGCGACACGCTGCGCGTCTCCCTCTCCGCCGAGCCGGAGGAAGAGGTGCATGTCGGCTGGGACATCCTGAAGTCGCTCGGCATCCGGCACCGGGGGGTGAAGATCATCTCCTGCCCCTCCTGCGCGCGGCAGGGCTTCAACGTCATCGAGACGGTGGCGGCGCTGGAGGAGCGGCTGGCGCATATCGAGACGCCGCTCACCCTCTCCATCATCGGCTGCGTGGTGAACGGGCCGGGCGAGGCGCTGATGACCGATATTGGCGTGACCGGCGGTGGCGCCGGCCGCCACATGGTCTATCACGCCGGCCGCACCGACCACACCGTGGACGGCGCGGGGATGGTCGATCACATCGTGGAACAGGTCGAGCGGAAGGCGGCGGAGATCGCGGCTTCCCAGGCCAAGCAGGCAGCGGAGTAAGGCCTTGAGCGGAATGCAGCCGGTTCGTGGCACCCGGGATCTGATCGGTGATGCCTTCCGCCGCCATCACCATGTGATCGAGACGGCGCGGCACGTCACCGGCCTTTATGGGCTGGAGGAATGGGCGACCCCCATTTTCGAGTCCACCAGTGTCTTCGCCCGCACCCTGGGCGACACCTCCGACGTGGTGACGAAGGAGATGTACACCTTCGAGGACCGCGGCGGGGATTCCGTCACCCTGCGGCCGGAGAACACGGCGGGCATCGTGCGCGCGCTGGTCTCGAACGGGCTGGCGCAGCAGGCGCTGCCCCGGAAGGTCTTCTATGCCGGGCCGATGTTCCGCTACGAGCGGCCGCAGAAGGGCCGCTACCGGCAGTTCCACCAGATCGGCGCTGAGATCCTGGGCGCCGCGGAGCCGCTGGCCGATGCCGAGGTGATCGCCTGTGGCTGGCAGATCCTGCAGCAGCTCGGCGTCGATGACGGCGTGGTGCTGGAGCTGAACACGCTGGGCGACACGCCGAGCCGGGACGCCTACCGTGCCGCGCTGGTGGCCTATTTCACCGCCCACCGGGACAAGCTCTCCGAGGACAGCCAGAAGCGGCTGGAGAAGAACCCGCTGCGCATCCTCGACAGCAAGGACGCCGGCGACAAGGCGCTGGTGGCCGAGGCGCCGACCATCCACCAGCACCTGACTCCCGAGGCGGCCGAGTTCCATGCGGCGGTGAAGCGCCACCTGGACCGGTTCGGCGTGCCCTACCGGGACAACCCGCGCATCGTGCGCGGGCTCGACTACTACAGCCACACCGCCTTCGAGTTCGTCACCGACCGGCTCGGCGCGCAGGGCACGGTGATGGCCGGTGGCCGCTATGACGGGCTGGTGCAGGAAATGGGCGGCCCCGCCACGCCCTGCGTCGGCTGGGCGGCGGGCGTCGAGCGCCTGGCCGAGCTGCTGGAGGAGACGCCCGAGCCGGTGCGGCCGGTGGCGGTGATCCCCGTGAGCGAGGCGGAGGAGGGTCCTTCCATCGAGTTGCTGCAGATGCTCCGCGCGGCGGGCGTGCCGGCCGAGATCGCCTACAAGGGCAACCTGAAGAAGCGGATGGAGCGGGCCAACCGCATCGGCAGCCAGGCCGCCATCATTATCGGCGAGAGCGAGGTGGCCGAGGGCGTGGTGGTGGTCCGCAACCTCTCCGACGGCACGCAGGAGCGCGTCGGCATGCCCGGCCTGTTGCCCGCCCTGGCCGCCGCCGGGGTGGTGGACGCCATGCTGGAGCAGATGGTCGAGGAAATGGAGCTTGCCGCCGAAGAGGGCGAGGACGAGCCGGACGAGGAATGAGCCTTCCCGAGAAGCTGGATCGCCTGCTCTATCGCGCCGACGAGGTGCGGGCGCTGCTGGAGACGGCGGAGGGCGCGCAGATCGGCGCCCTCTCCAAGGAACTGTCCGAGCTGGAGCCGCTGGTCGAGAAGGTCCAGGCGCTCCGTGCCGCCGAGCGCGCCCGTGACGAGGCGGAGGCGCTGCTCGCCGACCCCGAGATGCGCGAGCTGGCCGAGCCCGAGTTCTATGCCCAGCGCGATGCCGTGCCCCGGCTGGAGCGCGAGGTGCGGCTGATGCTCCTGCCCAAGGACGCCGCCGATGCCGGCAGCGCCATCCTGGAGATCCGCCCCGCCGCCGGCGGGGACGAGGCGGGGCTCTTCGCCGCCGAGCTTTTCGCCGCCTACCAGCGCTATGCGGGGCTGCGCGGCTGGCGCTTCGGCATTCTGGACTATGACGAGTCGGAGCTGGGCGGCATCAAGGGTGCCGTGGCCGAGATCGAGGGGCAGGGCGTCTTCGCCCGGCTGAAGTTCGAGAGCGGCGTGCACCGCGTCCAGCGCGTGCCGGCCACCGAGACGCAGGGGCGCATCCACACCTCCACCGTCACCGTCGCGGTGCTGCCGCAGGCGGAGGAGGTGGACGTGCAGATCAACGAGGGCGACCTGCGCATCGACACCTACCGCGCCTCAGGGGCCGGCGGGCAGCACGTCAACAAGACCGATAGCGCCGTGCGCATTACCCACCTCCCGACCGGGATGGTGGTGGCGATGCAGGAGGAGCGCAGCCAGCACAAGAACCGCGCCAAGGCGATGAAGGTGCTGCGGGCGCGGCTCTACGAGGTGCAGCGCAGCCAGGCCAGTGCCAGCCGCTCGGCCGACCGCAAGGCGCAGGTGGGCACCGGCGACCGCTCCGAGCGCATCCGCACCTACAACTTCCCCCAGGGTCGTGTGACCGACCACCGCATCGGCCTGACCCTGCACAAGATCGACCGCGTCATGCAGGGCGAGTTCGACGAGATCATCGACGCGCTGATCGCCGAGGACGAGGCTGCGCGGATGGCGGCCGAGGGTGTCTGAAGGCGCCTGCCCCGATCCGGCGGGCACGGTGGGGGCCTTCCTCTGCCGCGCGGGCCAGCATCTGCGCGCCGCCGCCATCGAAAATCCACGCCTGGAGGCCCGGCTGCTGCTGGCCGAGGCAATGGGGGTGGAGCAGGGGGCGCTGCTCGGCGCCCCGCGGCGGCCGGTGCCGCCGGAACCGGCCCGGCGCTTTGCGGAGATGCTGCGCCGCCGTCTGGCGCATGAGCCCATGGCCTTCATCCTGGGCCGCCAGGGCTTCTGGACGCTGGAACTGGAGGTCTCGCCCGAGACGCTGATCCCCCGCGCCGACTCGGAAACGGTGGTTGAGGCTGCCCTCAGCGCCTTTCCGGCACCGGCGGAGCGCGTGCTGGATCTCGGCACCGGCACAGGCTGCCTCCTGCTGGCGGTGCTTTCGGAATGGCCGGGCGCATTCGGAGTCGGGGTGGACCTCTCTCCCGGGGCGGCGGCGCTCGCCTCTCGTAACGCTGCCGCCAATGGGCTGGCCGGACGTGCCGCCTTCCTGGCAGGCAACTGGGCGGGAGCACTGGCGGGCCGCTTCGATCTCGTGCTTTCCAACCCGCCTTACATCCCCCGTGGCGACGTTCCCGCACTGATGCCGGAAGTGGCGGGGCATGAGCCGCACCGCGCGCTGGACGGGGGAGAGGACGGGCTGGACGCCTACCGGCACATCGTGGCCGCCCTTCCGGCCCTGCTGGCGCCGCAGGGCCGTGCTGTTCTGGAGCTGGGGCAGGGGCAGCGGGAGGCGGTTTCGCGGCTGGCGACTGCGGCGGGACTTGCAATCCAGGGTTGCCAGACCGATCTGAACGGCATTGAAAGAGCCCTCGTCCTGGCCCGCCGATGAAAAAACCGTTTGGCGGCGCTGGCCTGGGCGGTTAGGGTGCCGATGCGGCCCCGGGCGGATACGTCCACCCGGCCGGATCCGCCGGATAGGTTCTTCTGGCGAAGGATTGCCAGCGACCTCCGGCGCCGCAGCAACGCAACACATCAGCAAGCTCCCCGGTGCGCCGGGGTCCATGCCGGACCCCAGAATGCCGGACGGCGCGAGCGTGAGACGGCGAACGCAACACCAATGAACATGAAGCGCATGCGCGGCCGCGGCGGCCATCGCCATGGCGGCGGCGGGGGCGGCGGAGGCGGAGGCGGGCAGTTCCGCCAGAGCGGCCACCAGCCCATGAACCGCAACCATGTGTTCGACTCCAACGGGCCGGACATGCGGCTGCGGGGTACCGCCCAGCAGCTCTTCGAGAAGTACCTGCAGCTTGGCCGTGACGCGACCAGCGCTGGCGACCGGGTGATGGCCGAGAGCTATTTCCAGCACGCCGAGCACTACTTCCGGATCCTGAACGCCATGGCGCAGGCCGCCCAGGCGCAGCAGCAGCCGCGCCGCCCGCAGGGGGGGCCGGATAGTGCGGAAGGTGGCGAGCAGCAGCCCGAGAACGGCGAGCTGAACGGCCATGCGCAGCCGTCCTTCGACGGCGAGAATGCCGACTCGTCCGACCAGCGCGAGACGGTTCAGTAACTTTCCGCATGGCGGGGCCGGGCTCGCATGCCCGCCCCGGCCAGGCCGGCTTAGGCCGGTTCGAGCGCTTCGAGCGCATCCCCCAGGGCAACCTGCCCGCCTTCCTCCACGGTGGCGTGCACGCCGAGATCGGCATGGCCGAAATGCTCGCGCAGCAGGCGCGGCACGTCGGCATCGCGCTCGCCCGTCTCCAGGTTCACCTGGGTGGCCGGGCAGCGCACGGTGCGCTTGAACACTGCCAGGCGCGCTCCTCCGAGCATCACCTCATGCCCGATCCAGTTGAACTCCGCCCAGGCCGGCAGGCCGGTGAAGTAGACGTTGGCCCGGAAGCGCAGGGGATCCAGCCGGCGGCCGATCGCCCTCTCCAGTGCCTCCAGGCTGGCAAGGTTGATGAGGGAGACGCCTTTCTTCTTCTGATCGGTGAAGGCATGGCCCGGCGCTTCGAGGAAGCGGGGCGTGCCTCGCGCCTCCTCGCCCAGATAGGTCGTCAGCGCCTGGGCGATTCGTGCTCGCCCGGACTCGGTGCGGGTGTCCGCCACCAGTGGCTCGGCACCCGGTACGCGCAGGGAAAGGCGGCCGCTGCGAGGCTCGTAGGCCGAGGCGACGAGGGCCAGCCGCGCGTTGGCCATCAGGCAGGCGAAGTTTTGCTTGGGCAGGAAGCGGGGCGCGGCCTGCTCGAAGGGGGCGTCGCCCTGCACCAGAGCAAAGCGCCGGTCGTGAGGGAGGCATTCCCCCGCCCGCAACTCCACCGATTCCAGCGCCTCCGCCGTCAGGCCCTTCACGGGATAGCGGTAGAGGTGCTCGACGCGCATCGGATCAGCTCCCAATTTTTCGACGGCCCCCTTGAAGGGGACTTCGCCTCCTTACCACATCTCCCGCATCAGCGGAGCCGTCGTCGCCTTTGAGGGACCTCGCGCTCCGGTTGCCTCACTGGAGGGACCAGAATGGATATCGAGAAGTTCACCGAACGCGCCCGCGGCTTCCTGCAGGCGGCGCAGACCATTGCCATCCGCGAATACCACCAGCGCGTAACGGCCGAGCACCTGATGAAGGCGCTGCTGGACGACGAGCAGGGTGCCGCCGCCGGGCTGATCCGCGCTGCTGGAGCTGACCCCAAGCCTGTCCTGAACGCCGTCGAGGCGGAACTCGCCAAGCTGCCGCGCGTGCAGGGTGGCGGGGCCGGGCAGCCGCAGTTCATGCCGGACATCGTGCGGGTGCTGGACGCCGCGCAGCAGCAGGCCAGCAAGGCCGGCGACAGCTACGTGGCGCAGGACCGCCTGCTGACTGCGCTTGCTGCCAGCGACACGCCCTCCGGCCGCGCTCTGGTCGCCGCCGGCGCGACCGCCAAGAAGCTGGAGGCCGCCGTCGCCACCATCCGCAAGGGGCGCAAGGTGGACAGCGCCAATGCCGAGCAGAGCTTCGACGCCCTGAAGAAGTACGCGCGCGACCTGACTGAGGCTGCGCGGACCGGCAAACTGGACCCTGTGATCGGCCGCGATGAGGAGATCCGCCGCGCCATCCAGGTGCTGGCCCGCCGCACCAAGAACAACCCCGTGCTGATCGGTGAGCCCGGTGTCGGCAAGACCGCTATCGTCGAGGGGTTGGCGCTGCGCATCGTCAATGGCGACGTGCCGGAGGCGCTGCGCGACAAGCGCGTCCTGGCGCTCGACCTCGGCGCGATGGTGGCGGGCGCCAAGTACCGCGGCGAGTTCGAGGAACGGCTGAAGGGTGTTCTGTCGGAGATCGAGCAGGCGGCCGGTGAGGTCATCCTGTTCATCGACGAGATGCACACCCTGGTCGGCGCCGGCAAGGCGGATGGCGCGATGGACGCCTCCAACCTGCTGAAGCCGGCGCTTGCCCGTGGCGAGCTGCACTGCATCGGCGCCACCACGCTCGACGAGTACCGCAAGCACGTGGAGAAGGACGCGGCGCTGGCGCGGCGCTTCCAGCCCGTCTTCGTCGGCGAGCCGACGGTGGAGGACACTGTCTCCATCCTCCGCGGCATCAAGGAGAAGTACGAGCTGCACCATGGCGTCCGCATCGCGGACAGCGCGCTGGTGGCGGCGGCGACGCTCTCCAACCGCTACATCACCGATCGCTTCCTGCCGGACAAGGCCATCGACCTGGTGGACGAGGCGGCCTCCCGCCTGCGCATGCAGGTGGACAGCAAGCCCGAGGAGCTGGACGAGGTCGACCGGCGCCTGATGATGCTCAAGATCGAGCGCGAGGCGCTGAAGAAGGAGGACGATGCCGCCAGCCGCGACCGGTTGGAGCGGCTGGAGCGCGAACTCTCCGAGCTGGAGGAGCGGTCGGACACGCTGACGGCCGCCTGGCAGGAGGAGAAGAGCAAGCTCTCCGAGGCCCAGAAGGCCAAGGAGGAGCTGGACCGCGCCCGTACCGAGGTGGAGCTGGCGCAGCGCAAGGGCGACTACGCCCGGGCCGGCGAGCTGACCTACAGCGTGATCCCGGGGTTGGAAAAGAAGATCGCGGCGGCGGGCGACGAAGGCCGGCTGGTCAACGAGGCAGTGACGGAGGAAGGCATCGCCGCCGTGGTGAGCCGCTGGACCGGCATCCCCGTTGAGAAAATGCTGGAGGGAGAGCGGGCCAAGCTGCTGCACATGGAGGACTCGCTCCGTGCCCGGGTGGTTGGGCAGGAGGAGGCGCTGGAGGCGGTCTCGAAGGCGGTGCGGCGTGCCCGTGCCGGCCTGCAGGACCCGAACCGGCCGATGGGCAGCTTCCTGTTCCTTGGTCCGACCGGCGTCGGCAAGACCGAGCTGACCAAGGCATTGGCCGCCTTCCTGTTCGACGACGAGAAGGCGCTGCTGCGGATCGACATGTCCGAGTACATGGAGAAGCACGCCGTCTCCCGGCTGATCGGCGCCCCTCCGGGCTATGTCGGCTACGAGGAGGGCGGCACGCTCACCGAGGCGGTGCGGCGACGCCCCTACCAGGTGATCCTCTTCGACGAGGTCGAGAAGGCGCATGAGGACGTGTTCAACGTCCTGCTGCAGGTGCTTGACGACGGCCGGTTGACGGACGGGCAGGGGCGGACGGTCGACTTCCGCAACACCCTGATCGTGCTGACCAGTAACCTGGGCTCGGAAATCCTGGCAGCGCAGCCGGACGGCGACGATGTGGACCTGGTCCGCGGGCAGGTGATGAATATCGTTCGCGGTCGGTTCCGGCCGGAGTTCCTGAACCGGCTGGACGAGATCGTGCTGTTCCGCCGCCTCGCCCGGAAGGACATGGGCTCGATCGTGGAAATTCAGCTCGGTCGGCTGCGCAAGCTGCTGGAGGAGCGGAAGATCACCCTCGAGCTCGACCAGTTCGCGCGGGACTGGCTCGCCGAGGCAGGCTACGACCCGATCTATGGCGCACGGCCGCTAAAGCGGGTGATCCAGCGTAACCTGCAGGACAAGCTTGCCGAGATGCTGCTGGAAGGCCGGGTTGCCGACGGCAGCAAGGTGAAGGTCACGCTGGGTGGGGACGGGCTGGAGCTGAACTTGACGGCTTAGTTCGGACCAACTGCGGAATTTTTGTGAAAGCTGTTTGACAGGCACGGGGGCCGGGACTAAAAGCCGGCTCCCGACGCTGAGGAACGGACGAAAGGACGGACCGAGGCAGAAGGCGCCGCATAAAGAGCCGGCGGGGTGTTGACGGGCGGTTCGATAATCGCTAAATGCATCGCCCCGCTAATGAAGATGCGGTGCTGAGCTAAAGCTTCAGCCGGAAACGGTGCGGCTTTGGATCAAATGCTGATTGAAAATTGCATCGGGTTTTCTGGAAGTAGAGATCCTGGTTTGGTTTGACCTGTTTTGATGGGTTGACCTGGCGGGTGTTTCCTCTGGGGTGCTGCCTGGGGCTTTGGCTTTGGGTGTGGTGCTTTGGGGTGGGATGCGCGGCTGGCGTCTTGGCTGTGGCGTTTGCGTCATGGTTGAGGGTGCTGGTGGTCGGGTTTGGCCTGATATGGGTTGGGCTGGATTGGGGTGTGAGCGAGTTCAGGCGGGTTAATCGGACTTGCCTTGGCGGGTGTTTGGCCTGTTGGGGTGGGTTTACGATGAACTTGAGAGTTTGATCCTGGCTCAGAGTGAACGCTGGCGGCATGCTTAACACATGCAAGTCGTGCGGGGGGTTTCGGCCCTCAGCGGCGGACGGGTGAGTAACGCGTAGGGATGTGTCCAGGGGTGGGGGATAACG
>DATMFR010000005.1:0-77143 GCA_035556695.1 Roseomonas sp. | reverse complement strand
CTCCGCCGTGATCTGGTCCTCGGTGCAGAAGATGTGGGCGTCGTCCTGGGTGAAGGCGCGCACCCGCATGATGCCGTGCAGGGCGCCGGACGGTTCGTTGCGGTGGCACGCGCCGAACTCGGCCAGCCGCAGCGGCAGGTCGCGATAGCTCTTCACGCCCTGGTTGAACACCTGGATGTGGCATGGGCAGTTCATCGGCTTCACGGCGTACAGCCGCTTCTCCGATTCGGTGACGAACATGTCGTCCTTGAAATTGGCCCAGTGGCCGGACTTCTCCCACAGCGAGCTGTCCACCAGCTGCGGAGTGCGGATCTCGCGATAGCCGCTGTCGCGCCACAGGTTGGACATGTACTGCTGGATGGTCTGGTAGAGCCGCCAGCCGCGCTCGTGCCAGAACACCATGCCCGGCGCCTCTTCCTGCATGTGGAAGAGATCCAGGGCGCGGCCGACCTTGCGGTGATCGCGCTTCTCGGCTTCCTCCAGGCGGGTGAGATAGGCCTTGAGGCTTTTCTCGTCCGTCCAGGCGGTGCCGTAGATGCGCTGGAGCATTTCGTTGCGCGAGTCGCCGCGCCAGTAGGCGCCGGCGATCTTCATCAGCTTGAACGCACGCAGCTTGCCGGTGCTGGGCACGTGCGGGCCGCGGCACAGGTCCACCCAGTCGGACTGGCCGTACAGGCTGATCGGCTCGTTGGACGGAATGCTGGCGATGATCTCGGCCTTGTAGTGCTCGCCCTGGTCCTTGAAGAACTTGACCGCGTCGTCGCGCGACATGACCTGGCGGGTCACCTTGTGATCGGCTTTGGACAACTCCTTCATGCGCGCCTCGATGGCAGCCAGGTCCTCCGGCGTGAAGGGGCGCTTGTAGGAGAAGTCGTAGTAGAAGCCGTCCTCGATCACCGGGCCGATGGTGACCTGGGCGTCCGGAAACAGCTGCTTCACCGCCTGCGCGAGCAGATGCGCGGTGGAGTGCCGGATGACTTCGAGGCCGTCCGGATCCTTGTCCGTGACGATGGCGAGCCGGACGTCATGGTCGATCAGGAAGGAAGTGTCGACGAGACGGTCGTCGACTTTGCCGGCGAGCGCGGCACGAGCCAGTCCGGCGCCGATGTCAGCAGCAACTTTCTCGACGGTGACGGGCTCGGAATAGTTGCGCTGACTGCCGTCCGGCAGAGTGATTACGGGCATTTGCGGCAGGCGCTTGGCGCGGACTTGCGGAACGTTTGGGTTATGACCAGCCAGATGGAAATTCTGGTGGGCGCGACAGGGATCGAACCTGTGACCCCTACCATGTCAAGGTAGTGCTCTACCGCTGAGCTACGCGCCCCGAAAAAGGCGGGCAAGGATAGCGGCGACGCAGCGCGCAAGCAAGACAAGCAACGGAATAGGCGAAAAACCCGCTGCAACACCGTGATTCCCCGCCCTCACCTGCCAGCAACGCAGGTCAACCGGCAGGCGTAGTGCGCTTTGGCGAGCCGATTCGCGTGGCCAGAATTCATCCAGCCTTCGTCTGCGGCAAGCCCAACTCGACGTTGCGCAGCTTCTGGATCTCATCGCGCAGCCGCGCGGCCTGTTCGAATTCCAGGTTGCGGGCGTGCTTGAGCATCTCCTGCTCCAGCTTCTTGATGCGCCGCACGGCCTGCTCGGGCGTGAGTCCACGGTAGCTGGCGCTGTCCTCGGAAATCTTGGTCAGCGTGGTCTCGCGCATGCCGTCCGAATAGGCGCCTTCCATGATGTCGGCCACCGCCTTCTTGATGCCGCGCGGGGTGATGCCGTGCTTTTCGTTGAACTCGATCTGTTTCTGGCGGCGCCGGTTGGTCTCATCGAGTGCTCGCTGGATCGAGCCGGTCAACTTGTCGGCGTAGAGAATGGCCTTGCCGTTGAGGTGCCGCGCCGCGCGGCCGATGGTCTGGATCAGCGAGTTCTCCGAACGCAGAAAGCCCTCCTTGTCCGCGTCCAGGATGGCCACCAGCGAAACTTCCGGCATATCCAGGCCCTCGCGCAGCAGGTTGATGCCGACCAGCACGTCGAACACGCCCTTGCGCAGGTCGCGGATGATCTCGATGCGCTCCAGCGTGTCCACGTCCGAGTGCAGGTAGCGGACCTTGATGCCCGCTTCCGTCATGTACTCGGTGAGATCCTCGGCCATGCGCTTGGTGAGGGTGGTCACCAGCACGCGGCCGCCCTTGGCCATGACCTCGCGGCACTCGGCGAGCAGGTCGTCCACCTGGCCCTCGACGGGGCGGATCTCACAGACCGGATCGGTCAGGCCGGTCGGGCGGATCACCTGCTCGGCGAAGACGCCGCCGCTGCGCTCCATCTCCCAAGCGCCGGGCGTGGCGCTGACGAAGACCGACTCGGGGCGGAAGCTGTCCCACTCCTCGAACTTCAGCGGCCGGTTGTCCATGCAGGAGGGCAGGCGGAAGCCGAACTCCGCCAGGATGGACTTGCGCGCGAAGTCGCCGCGATACATGCCGCCGATCTGCGGCACGGTGACGTGGCTCTCATCGACGATAAGGAGGGCGTTCTCGGGCAGGTACTCGAAGAGGGTCGGCGGCGGCTGGCCAGGGCCGCGGCCGGAGAGGTAGCGCGAGTAGTTCTCGATGCCTTTGCAGGAGCCGGTGGTCTCCATCATCTCCAGGTCGAAGGTGGTGCGCTGCTCCAGGCGCTGCGCCTCCAGCAGCTTGCCCTCGGCGTTCAGCTTCTCCAGCGTCTGCTTCAGCTCGACGCGGATATCGCGGATCGCCTGAAGGAGAGTGGGGCGCGGGGTGACGTAGTGGCTGTTGGCGTAGATCGCCACGTTCTCCATCTCGCCGGCGATCTCGCCGGTGAGCGGGTCGAACTCGCGCAGCGAATCGATCTCGTCGCCGAAGAGAGAGATGCGCCAGGCCCGGTCCTCCAGGTGGGAAGGCCAGACATCGACCGTCTCGCCACGGACGCGGAAGGTGCCGCGCTGGAAGCCGGCGTCATTGCGGCGGTACTGCTGCTCGACCAGCGCCTTCAGCAACTGCTCGCGGCCGATGCGGCCGCCGAGCTGCAGCTTGACCACCATGTTGGAGTACAGCTCGACCGAGCCGATGCCGTAGATGCAGGAGACCGAGGCGACGATGATGACGTCGTTGCGCTCCAGCAGCGCCTGGGTGGCGCTGTGTCGCATCCGGTCGATCTGCTCGTTGATCTGCGCGTCCTTCTCGATATAGGTGTCGGAACGCGGGACGTAGGCTTCCGGCTGGTAGTAGTCGTAGTAGCTGACGAAGTATTCCACCGCATTGTCGGGGAAGAAGGACTTCATCTCGCCATAGAGCTGGGCGGCCAGGGTCTTGTTGGGTGCCAGGATCAGCGTCGGGCGCTGCACCGACTCGATCACCTTGGCCATGCTGAAGGTCTTGCCCGAGCCGGTGACGCCGAGCAGCACCTGGTCCCGCTCGCCCTGCTGCAGCCCTTCCACCAATTGCGCGATGGCGGCGGGCTGGTCGCCCGCCGGCTCATAGGGCGAGACGACCTGCAGCCGCCGGGTTTGCGGCGGGGCGGGGCGCTTGGGCGGCAGGAAAGGGGTGGCGGCGGGAATGATCAGGTTCATGCGCTGCTTACCGGAAGACGGAGCCCGGATGTGGGGTCGGCGGCACGAAAACGCCAGCGCCCCCGAGGACGTTTAGGGAACATTACCCTGGAGGCGGGACGGAAGCGGCCGGTAAGGCATTTTTTTGTGAGTTGATTACCTTCTTTAAGAGTTATTCACGAATACCGGTCATGATGCCTGACAGCCGAACGACCACGTAGCGCTGCGGAGCGGCACAGAATGTGCGAATTGACTGAGACCTCCAGCCTGACCGAGCAGGACATCACCGAGATCACCGTTGGCGCGCGGGCCCTGCCAGGGGAGTGGAGTGTCTTCCCGCACGTGAACTTCTCCGGCGAGGTGATCCTGATGCTGAACCCCCTCGCCTGGGAGGATGGGGACAAGGCCATCCTGCTGCGGCGGGACCCCGCGGGCATCCGCGTGCTGCTGAGCGAGGGTGACCGGCTCTCGCTGCGGGACACCGTGCAGGACGCCACGGCGGCGGTCGAGGCCGCCTGGCGGGCGAGCGGCTGGGAAGTCGCCATGGGGCAGTGGCGCGTGGCCTGAGGCGCGGCCTGCCCGTCCTTCCGATCGGGACTCCGGCGGAGGGTCCGGGAGGCCGGACCTCCCGGACAGCCCAGAATCAGATCGCTGCTTCGGCGAGGATGCGGGAGACGTCGCCGCCCCAGACGGTGGCGCAGCGGCGCAGCCAACGGTCGGCCTGCGTCTCGCCGCTTTCCAGGATGGCGTCCAGCGGCGCGAGATAGCGTTCCTCGCCCTGGCCGCGGGCGCGCAGCCCGTCCCGCGCGATGGCCACCGCCTCGCGGCCCCAGTCGCGCAGCGGGCGGCCGCGGAAGGGGGTGGTGAGGGCGCCTTCCGGCACCGCGACGCGCAGCGCCTGCATCTCCGGCACCGTCCAGTCCCGCACCAGGGCATAGGCGGCCTTCTGCGCGGCGTCGTCATAGATCAGGCCGACCCAGAAGGCGGAGAGGGCCAGCATCATCTCCGGGCTGCCGGCATCGGCGCCCCGCATCTCCAGGAAGCGCTTCAGCCGGACATCGGTGAAGACGGTGGTGACGTGGTCCGCCCAGTCGCCCATGGTGGCGACGATGCCGGGATGGCCGGGCAGGCCCTTCGCCATGAACTGGCGGAAGGTGACGCCGGTGGCGTCGATCCACCTTCCCTCGCGCATGATGAAGTACATCGGCACGTCGAGCACATGCCCTGCGAAGCGCTCGAAGCCGAAGCCCGGCTCGAAGGCGACGGGCGGGATGCCGGTGCGGTCGGGATCGGTCTCGGTCCAGACGCGGCCGCGCAGGGTGCGCAGGCCGTTCGGGCGGCCTTCGGCGAAGGGGGAGTTGGCGAAGAGGGCAGTGGCGAGCGGCTGCAGCGCCAGGGAGACGCGCAGCTTCTCCACCATGTCGGCCTCGTCGCCGAAATCGAGGTTCACCTGCACGGTGCAGGTGCGCAGCATCATGTCGAGCCCCATGCGGCCGACCCGGGGCATGTATTGCCGCATGATGGCGTAGCGGCCCTTGGGCATCCAGGGCATCTGCTCGCGCGTCGCCAGCGGGTGGAAGCCGAGCGGGGCGAAGCCGAGGTCCAGCGGGCCAGCCACGGCGCGCACCTCGGCGATATGGTTCTCCAGTTCGGCGGCGACGGCCTCCAGCCCTTCCAGCGGCGCGCCGGACAGCTCGAACTGCCCGCCCGGCTCCAGGCTGATGGAGGCCTGGCCGCGCTTCAGGCCGATCGGGTTGCCATTGTCGAGGATGGGCTCCCAGCCATGCGCCTGCAGCCCCTCCAGCATGGCGCGGATGCCCCGCGGCTCGTAGGGCGGGGGCGAGAGGTCGCCGCGGCGGAAGCCGAACTTCTCGTGCTCCACGCCGATTCGCCAGTCGCCGCGGGGCTTGCTGCCCTGGGCGAACCACTCGGCCAGTTGCCGCACGGATGTGATCGGCGTGAGATCGGCCTCGCCGGGATTGGACATCGTAACCTTCCGTGCGCACCCGCACGGGCGGCGGCCCGGCGCGGCTTCAAGAACTCAGGTGGGAGCGGACCAGTCCCCTGCCAATGCCTGGAGCACGGCGAGGCCTGCGACCGCTGCCGTCTCCGCCCGCAGAATCCGGGGGCCGAGCGCGGCCGGTGAAACAAAGGGTCGCCGGCGCACCGCGTCAAGCTCCGGCTCCGTGAAACCCCCCTCGGGGCCGACCAGAAGGCCGATTGGCAGCGACCGTCCGGCGAGAACCACGCTCAGCGGCGGTGCATTGCCGCGCGCATCGCCGACCAGCAGGGGGGCGCCGTCCCAGGCGTCCAGCGCGGCGTGCAGGTCCATGGGCGGAGCGATCTCGGGGAGGTCGAGCCGCTCGCACTGTTCGGCGGCCTCGCGGGCGATGCTGGCCAGGCGCTCACCATTCACCCGGCCCACCACCGAGCGGGCGGTGAAGACCGGCTGGATCCGCCGCACACCCAGTTCCGTGGCCTTCTCCACCACCCAGTCCATGGCGTCCCGCTTGATCGGGGCGAGCAGCAGGCGGAGGTCGGGGGAGGGTTGCTGCGGACGGGTGCGGGCCTCGGGGGCGAAGATCGCGCGGTCCTTCCGCAGGGCGGCGATGCGGGCCCGCCACTCGCCGTCCCGGCCGTTGAACAGCAGCACGGCGTCCCCCTCGCGCTTGCGCATGACCTGGCCGAGATAGTGGCCCTGGCCGGGCAGGGCCGGGACCTCGGCGCCTTCGCTGAGATCGGCCTCGACATACAGGCGTGGGATGGACATGAGGCGCTCCGGCAGGGCTAATGGAGGGGTGATTCCGCATACCGATATCCGCGCGCGCGGCTGGGTCGCGCAACTCCCCCAGGGCTGGCGGCCCTATGCCCTGCTGATGCGGCTCGACCGGCCGATCGGCTCCTGGCTGCTGTTCCTGCCCGGCCTCTGGGCCTTCGCCATGGCGGCGCCGGGCTGGGCCGAGGGGCTGCGGCTCATCCTGCTGTTCGGCATCGGCTCGGTGGTGATGCGCGGCGCGGGCTGCGTGGTCAACGACCTCTGGGACCGCGACTTGGACCGCAAGGTGACCCGCACCGCCGGGCGGCCGCTGGCCTCCGGCGCGGTGCGGCCGAAGCAGGCGCTCGCCTTCCTCGCCTGCCTGCTCGCCATCGGGCTGGCCATCCTGCTGCAGCTCAACCCGCTCTGCTGGCTGCTGGGCGTGGTCTCGCTGGTGCCGGTGGCGCTCTACCCGCTGGCCAAGCGGGTGACGGACTTCCCGCAGGCGGTGCTGGGCCTGACCTTCTCCTGGGCCGCGCCCATGGGCTACGCGGCCTCCACCGGGCGGCTGGATGCGCCGGGCCTCGTGCTCTACGCCGCCGCCTTCCTGTGGATCCTGGGCTACGACACCATCTACGCCCATCAGGACCGGGAGGACGATGCGCTGGTCGGCGTGCGCAGCACGGCGCTCCGCTTCGCCGAGCGCACCGGGCCCTTCCTGGTGTTCTGCTATGCCGGGACGGTGGCGCTGATGCTGCTGGCCGGGGCGCTGGCCGGGATGGGGCCGCTGTTCTGGCCGGCCATGCTGCTGCCGGCGGGGGTGCTGGCCTGGCAGATCCGGCGGCTCGACATCCACGACCCCGCGCTCTGCCTGAAGCTGTTCCAGCGCAACCGCGAGGTGGGCCTGCTGGTGGCGCTGGCCTTCCTGGCGGGACGGCTTTGAAGGACGAGGCGGCCGGCTTCATCGCCAGCCACACCGCGCTCGCCCGGCCGGCGCTGGTGCCGGAGATCGAGCTTTACCTGGCCACCGAGATCACGCCGATCTGGCAGGCCAGCGAGGAGTGGCTGGCCGCGCGCAACATCGAGCCGCCCTTCTGGGCCTTCGCCTGGCCGGGCAGCCAGGCCCTCGCCCGGCTGATTCTGGACGGTGCCATCCCGGTGGCGGGAAAGCGCGTGCTGGACTTCGCGGCGGGCGGTGGGCTCGCGGCCATCGCCGCGGCGCGGGCCGGCGCGGCGGAGGTGGAGGCGGCGGAGATCGACCCGCTGGCCATCGCCGCGACCCGGCTGAACGCGGCGCATAACGGCGTGACGGTGCAAGCCAGCACCGCCGACGTGGTGGGCCAGCCCTGCCGCTGGGACACGGTTCTCGCCGGCGACGTCTGCTACGAGGCGCCGATGACGGGGCACATCATGCCCTGGTTGCGCGGGCTGGCGGCGCAGGGGGCGGCGGTGCTGCTGGCCGATCCGGGGCGGGCCTATCTGCCCAGGGCGGGGCTCGTGCCGGTGGCGCGGTTCAGCGTGCCGACGACGCGGGAACTGGAAGACCGGGAAAGCCGGGAGGTCACGGTCTATCGGGTGGAAGGATAAAGGGGAGCACCTTCGCGGACCGGTGCTTGGCGCGGCCCTTGCGAGGCAGAAGCGCGGGTCGAGGTGCTGCTCAGTCGATCTGATTGGCCTGAAGGAAGAGCGCCTGCGAGAGCGCCTCGTAGAAGCGCTGGAACGGCGCGGGATCGGAGAGTTCGTGCTGGTTGAGCTGGCCCGAGGCGCGAACGATCGTCTTGTCTGCCGCTCCCGGCCTGACGGTGATGGTGAGCCGCACCAGGCCCTCCCCGAAGCGCGTGGCGGAGACGGTGCCGAGCACGGAGTCGGCACGATCCACCACGAAGCCGAGATCCTGGAGCGCGGCGAGAACCCCTTGGAACACTTTCGGCCGGTCGCCCGTGTCGAACATGCGGGTCGAGATGGCGCGCTGCGCCGCCTGGGTGTTCGTCATCGCCAGAACCTGCTGCCGGCTGTCCATCTGGCAGGCGCTGAGCAGGGGCATGAGCGTGAGGAGCGCGACGGAGGCCGGGCGGTACATGGTCAGATCTCGTGAGCGGTGAGAAAGGCGGACTGGGCGACGCGCTCGAAGAAACCCTGGTAGAGCGCAGGGTCGTCCAGCGTTTCGCCCAGGGCGAGCATCGCGCCGGGCCTGGGTATGATGCGTTGGAAAGTTGCCCGGACGAGGGTGCCGGCCTGCCCGGGAAGGGAGCGGACAGAGACCTGCGCGCGGAGCCGCGCCCCGGCCAGCTTCGATCCCACAACCACGCCGGTGGCCGCCTGGCTTTCCTCGATGGTGAAGCCGAGGTCCTGCAGCGCACCGATGACGGATTGCAGCATCAGTGCCTGGTCGCCGGTCTCGAAGCGCCACGACTGCCGCGAGCGTGCGGCCACCGCCGAGGAGGCCGGGCCCAGGGCGGCGGCCTGCTGCTCCGCCGTCGGCGCGCAGGCTCCCGCCGCGGCAGCGGAAAGCGCCACCAGGCAGGAGACGGCCGTGCGCCGATGCATCAGAAGGAAGAGGTCCGATAGGAGAAGTCGCGCACGCGGCCGGTCTCGTCGAAGCGGATGATGACGGTCAGCGAGCGCTGCGAGGTTTGGGCAGCCCCGGAACGGCCGCCCACGCCTGCGAGGAAGAGCGCGTTCACCCCGCCGGACGAGCTG
This sequence comes from Roseomonas sp., assembly GCA_035556695.1. Lineage (GTDB taxonomy): Bacteria > Pseudomonadota > Alphaproteobacteria > Acetobacterales > Acetobacteraceae > Pseudoroseomonas. Next base: position 68,132 of record DATMFR010000005.1, on the reverse strand, counting down.
GAATAGACCTGCTCGGTCGCGATCCGGTCATAGACCCAGGTCTCGCGCCGGTGCTCGTCGCCGGTGACGATGTTCGGCGAGCCAAGGACGGCGGCGACCTCCGCGCCACTCATTCCCTGGCGGATCTCGCGCTGGACCGTGCCCACGGTCAGGCGGTCACTCGCGCCCCGGCCGGCGGCAACGTCGCGGGCGTGCTCGCTCGCCGGCGTGCAGGCCGCCAGCACGATGACCGCGGCGAGCGGAAGGAGGCGTCCGGAAAGGCTCATTGCGCTTGTGTCCTGAGAGGGGGCGTGACCATCGGAGCGGCGGCACGGCTCGCGGCGGCCTCGCGTTCACCGGCGGTGTTCAGCTCGGCCACGGGGCGCACTGCTTCGGGCACGGGCTCCTCCATGGGAAGGGCCGCCAGCGTGCGGTTCATCGTGGCCTGCAGGGGCTCGAAGAAGTCGCGCTGATAGAATTCCGAACTGTCCACCTGCGCCTGACGCGCGAAGGTGCCGATGGAGGCATTGGCGCGGACCGTGCTCTCGGCCGCACCGCGCGGCTGCACCACCACCGCCATCCGCAGGCTCGTGCGGCGCGTCGCGGAGACCGTGCGTGCGTCCGATTCCACACGCGTGATGCGGTATCCCAGGTCGTGGAGGGTGGCGATCACGCCGCGCATCGTCGTGTCAGCTTCCGCCGGCACCGTGCGCACCTGCATCGCACGCAGCTCGACGGCACTTTTCTGGCTCGGGATGAACTGCGTTCCGGGCGTGGCGCAGGCGGCCACCGGTCCCAGCAGGGCAATGGCGAAAAGAACTTGGCGCATGGTTCAGGTCCGCTGTGCGAGGCCCGCGCGGACCTTGTCGAAGAAGCCGGTGGAGAACTCGGGGGCGGTGAGCTCCTCGACGCGGGTCATGCCGCGGTTGTTCGTCACGATGCGCTCGAAGGAAACCCGCAGGCTGGCCTCCTGGGCGCTGACCTGCCGCGTGGAGAGCGTCGCCCGGATGACCTGATCGCTGTCCCAGGTCGGGTTGTACTGCGCGCCGAGCACGGCGAAGGCCACCATCAGAGCGATCTGACCCGCCACTTCCGGCGCCTCGGTCGCATCCCGGTCCTTGGAGCCCGCAAGCACTCCGAAGCGCGGGGCGCTCTCCTCGATGGTGAAACCGAGATCCTGCAGAACCTGGGTAGCCTCGACGAGAAGGCGCTCCTCGGAGGCGGTCGCAAAGAGGGCGGTCTGGCGCTCACGAATCTCTGCCGCATCGACACGAGGGGCGCCGACCTGCAAGGCCGTTCGGTTCGCCCAGTCAGGATCCTGGCAACCGGCCGCCATCGCCGTGACGGGCAGAATCAACATCAATCGGCGCAGGGCGCGCATGCTCAGGCAAGCCTATATCGTTACGCGGGCGGGTATGATGAGAATTCAACCCACGGTCAATAGTTTGTGAGAAAAATTCGCTTTTCGCGATGGGTGTGCCTGACAGATGAAGTCGCACAGGACCAAGCCAGCCTTGTGGAGTGTTCCAGGGCAGAGGCGCTGCTCCTGGAACCCCGCCGGCCCTTCATTCCACGCGTGCCAGCCGGAGCATCGCCCCGGCAGCCCGCAGCAGGCTCTCCCGCTCCGTCTCGCTCAGCGTCTGCGCCATGGCACGCTCCAGCCAGCGCCGGCGGGTGCGCAACTCGGCCGCCAGGGTTTCCTCGCCACGCCGGGTCAGGGCAATGACCAACGCACGCCGGTCCACATCACTGCGCTGCCGCTCGATCTGGCCGTCCCGCTCCAGCGTGGCGATCAGCCGGGTCAATGACTGCGCCTGCAGCCCTTCGGCCTCGGCCAGGCGCGCCGCGGGCAGGGGGCCGAGGCGATGGAGCGTGCCCAGCAGGCTGATGCCCGAGAGCGAGACACTGCCCGCCGGCCGCTGCACGCGCAGGCGCCGCGCCAGCCCCAGGACACCACGCAGCACCGTGGCCGCGTCGGCCTCTCCGCGAGGTCCGGCTGGTGGGGAGTTCTGTTCCGTCATATGGTACGCATATCTTATCGATTCGCCCAGGGGCAAGCATGGAGCGGAAGCGCGGGGCGGCGGCGGCCATGCTGACAGCCGGGCTCGGGATGGGCGGCCCCATCCTCTTGGCCGGCGCCCTGGGGCAGGCCTCGGCCGGGGCCGCCGCCGCGCTGGGCGGCTTCATGGTCGGGATGGGCGCAAACGCGCGGGACCTGCGCCCGGCCCTCCTGGCGGCAGGCGGGGCCATGGCGGCGGCCTGGCTGCTGGGCGGGGAGGGCATCCGGGCAAGCATGGCGGCGGTCCTGCTGAGCGGGTTCGCAGCCCTGGGAAGTGGATACAGCCGCCCGGCCGCGCTGGTGGCGGGGCGCTTCATCGTGTTCCTGTGGATCTGCCTCGGGCCGCTGGGCGGTGGCGCGGAGGAGGCCGCGCGCATGGTCCTGGTGGCGGCGGGCGCGGGCTGGATGGCGGTGCTGGTCCTGACGCTTGGTGATGGCCCGGCGCCCCCGGCCATGACAGCCCCCGCGGCCACGGCGGTGCGGAAATTCCGGCGGTGGAGGGCCACGCTGGGCCATGCCGCCGGCTGGAACCATGCGCTGCGGCTGGTGCCGTGTCTGGGGATGGCGGCGGCGCTGGAGCTGGGCTGGCCGGGGCATCACCTGCGTTGGGCCGCCGTGACGGTGGCGATCCTGACGCAGCGGCAGCCGGAGGCGGCATATGGCAGGGCCATGCAGCGCGCGGCCGGCGCCGTGCTGGGAGTGGCGGCCACCGGCCTGCTCCTGGGGCGCGGACTGCCGGGCTGGGGGCTGGCTCTGCTGGTCGGCGCGCTGGCGGGGGTGGCAGCATGGCTGCGGTCGCGGAGCTATCTCGCCTATGCGGCGGGGATGACGCCGCTCGTCATCCTGCTCCTGGATGGCGGCAGGCCCGTCACGGTGGAGGTGCTGGTGGAGCGGGTGGTGGCGACGCTGATCGGCGCCGGGCTGGTGATCGCGGCCAACCGGCTGGCGCGGCCGCCGTGACCTTGCTGCCGGGCTGCGGCTGCCGGCCCGTAAGCAAACGCCCCCGGTGCGCCGGGGCGTTCAGTTCAGTGGCGTGGTGGGGGCGGTCAGGACAGCGGCGCTGACGGGATGGCTCCCAAGGGCTCCGCAACCTGTTCCCGCAGCACCTTGCGGACGGCGATCTCAAGCTGCTGGAGAAGAAGATCCGCCTGCTCGACGTCCAGTTCGGAGATCACGGTGGCGGTCGGCATATCGTGGGTAATGACCACCCGGCCGGCAATGGCCTGGGCGCGGTAGCTACTGCTCATGCCGGCACTTTAGCACAGGTGCCGCCAGAAAGTCACGGGTTCGAGAGGGCAGGGAGGGCGATGACCCTCCCCGAAACGCGTCAGGCGGCGCTGTCGAGGCCGCCGGCCTCAGCCACCACGCGCAGGTGGCGGTCGGTGTCGCCGAACTGATTGGCCAGCATCGTCAGGCGCTTGAAGTAGTGGCCGGCCTTGTACTCCATGGTCATGGCGATGCCGCCATGGAGCTGGATGGCCTCCTTGCCGATCAGGTCGGCCGAGCGGTTGATCAGCGCCTTGGCGGCAGCGATGGCGGGCCGGCGCACCGCCGCGTCCGGGTGCTCGGCCATCATGGCGGCGTACATCGCCATGGAGCGGGCCTGCTCCAGCGCCACCAGCATGTCCGCCGCGCGGTGCTGCACGGCCTGGAAGCTGCCGATGGTGGTGTTGAACTGCTTGCGCTGCTTCAGGTAGTCGATGGTCAGTTCGTGCAGCGCCTCCATGGCGCCGACGGCCTCGGCGCAGAGCGCGGCGATGGCGCCGTCCACCACGCGCTCCATCAGCGGCAGGCCCTGGCCTTCCTCGCCGAGCAGGGCGCCGGCGGGGAGCTTCACCTGTTCCAGGGTGACTTCGGCGGCGCGCAGGCCGTCCTGCGTCGGGTAGCCGCGGCGGCTGACGCCGGCGGTGTCAGCGGAGAGAAGGAACAGGGAAATGCCCTCACGGTCGCGCCGGTTGCCTGACGTGCGGGCGGAGACGATGAGGTGGCTGGCGGTGTCGCCATGCAGGACGACGCTCTTGGCGCCGTCCAGCACCCAGCCGGCCTCCGTCCTGCGGGCGGTGGTGGCGACGTCGAAGAGGTCGTCGCGCGACTGGCGCTCGATCTGGGCGAAGGCGAGGGTGGCGCTGCTCTCGGCGACGGCGGGGATCATGTCCTCGCGGCCGGCGAGGCGCAGGAAGCCGCCGCCCAAGACCACAGTGGCGAGATAGGGTTCCACGGCAAGGCCGCGGCCGATGGCCTCCATGACGAGCATGGTTTCGACGGGCCCGCCGCCGAAGCCGCCCTGTTCCTCGGTGAAGGGCAGGGCCAGCAGGCCCATCTCGGCGTATTTGGACCAGAGTTCCGGGCTGTAGCCCTGCGGATGGTTCTGGTGCTGCTTGCGCTTCTCGAAATCGCCGTAGGCGTCGGCCATCAGGCGGTCGACGCTTTCCTTGAGCAGGCGCTGTTCCTCGGTCAGGTCGAAGTCCACGTTGTTGTCTCCTTCTGATGGGAGGTCCAGGAACCTCAGGTTCCTGGCGGGGGAGTTTGAGGGGGTGGAGCCCCCTCAGAGGCCGAGGAAGGCCTTGGCGATGATGTTGCGCTGGATCTCGTTCGAGCCGCCGTAGATCGAGGTCTTGCGGAAGTTGAAGAACTGCGGCGCGACGGCGTCGGCCCATTCCGGCCCGACCGGCGGCTCGTTGTGCGAGTGCGACGGCATGGGCGCGGCATAGGGGCCGGCGACGGTGACCATCAGCTCGGTGGTCATCTGCTGCAGTTCCGAGCCCTTGATCTTGAGGATCGAGGAGTTGGGATCGGGCTTGTCGGCGGCGCGCGTGCGCTGGGCGGCGACGACGCGCATCTGAGTGATTTCCAGCGCCTTCAGCTCGATTTCGGCGATGGCGACGCGGCGGCGGAAGTCGGGGTCGTCCCACAGGGTGCCGTCGCCGGCGGGGGTTTCCTTCGCGCGCTCCTTCACGCGGGCGAGCTTCTCCTTGGAGAGGCCGATGCGGGCGATGTTGGTGCGCTCGTTGGAGAGCAGGAACTTGGCATAGTCCCAGCCCTTGTTCTCCTCGCCGACGCGGTTCTCGACGGGGACCTTCACCTCATCGAAGAAGACCTCGTTCACCTCGTGGGAGCCGTCGATGGTGATGATCGGGCGAACGGTGATGCCGGGGGTCTTCATGTCCACCAGCAGGAAGGAGATGCCCTGCTGCTTCTTCGCCGCCGGGTCGGTGCGGACCAGGAGGAAGATCCAGTCGGCGTGCTGGCCAAGGGTGGTCCAGGTCTTCTGGCCATTGACGATGTAGTGGTCTCCCTCGCGGCGGGCGCTGGTCTTGAGGCTGGCGAGGTCGGAGCCGGCGCCGGGCTCGGAGAAGCCCTGCGCCCACCAGATGTCGAGGCTGGCGGTGGCGGGGAGGAACTTCTTCTTCTGCTCCTCGCTGGCGAAGTTGGCGATGACGGGGCCGACCATCGCCACGTTGAAGGAGAGCGGCATGGGCACCGCGCAGCGCTGGATTTCCTCCGTGTAGATGTAGCGCTGCACGGGGGTCCAGTCCTTGCCGCCCCACTGCACCGGCCAGTTCGGCGTGGCCAGGCCCTCAGCGTAGAGGATGCGGTGGGCCGTCGCGATGTCCTCGCGCTCGAGGTGGCGGCCCTCGCTCACCTTGCGGCGGATCTCGGCCGGGATCTTGGTCTGGAAGATCTGGCGCAGCTCGTCGCGGAAGGTGACTTCCTCAGGCGTGTAGCGGAGTTCCATCGGATCTGCCTTCCCTTAGAGGATTTCGAACAGGCCGGCGGCGCCCTGGCCGGTGGCGACGCACATGGTGACGATGGCGCGCTTCGCGCCGCGGCGGCGGCCCTCCAGCAGGGCGTGGCCGGTCAGGCGCGCGCCGCTCATGCCGAAGGGGTGGCCGATGGCGATGGCGCCGCCGTTGACGTTCAGCTTCTCCTGCGGGATGCCGAGCTGGTCGCGGCAGTAGATGGATTGCGAGGCGAAGGCCTCGTTCAGCTCCCAAAGGTCGATGTCGTCCACCGTGAGGCCCTGGCGCTTCAGCAGGCGCGGCACGGCGAAGACGGGGCCGATGCCCATCTCCTCCGGCTCGCAGGCGGCGCTGGCGAAGCCGCGGAAGACGCCGAGCGGCTTCAGGCCGCGCCGCTTCGCCTCCTCGGCGGACATCACCACGCAGGCGCTGGCGCCATCGGAAAGCTGGCTGGCATTGCCGGCGGTGATGTACTGGCCCTCGCGCACCGGCTTCAGCTTGGCGAGGCCTTCGAGGGTGGTGTCGGGGCGGTTGCCCTCGTCGCGGTCGAAGGTCTTGGTGGCGGTGCGGGTCTCGCCGGTGGCCTTGTCGGTGACGGCATAGGTCACCTCCATCGGCACGATCTCCTCGTCGAAGCGGCCCTCGCGCTGGGCAGCGGCGGTGCGCTGCTGGCTGAGGAGCGCGAACTCGTCCTGCGCCTCGCGCGAGATGCCGTAGCGCTCGGCGACGAGGTCGGCGGTCTCGATCATGCTGTCGTAGAGGTGCGGCTTGTGCTCGGCGAGCCAGGGGTTGCGGCTGGCGGCGCGGTCCACCTTCGGCACGGTCAGGCTGATGGATTCCACGCCGCCCGCGATGGCGATGTCCACGCCATCCACGATGACGCGGCGGGCGGCGGCGGCGATGGCGTCCAGGCCCGAGGCGCAGAAGCGGCTGAGCACGAGCCCGGCGGTCGTCACCGGCAGGCCCGCGCGCAGCAGGCCCGCGCGGGCGATGTTGCCGCCGGTGGCGCCCTCGGGGTAGCCGCAGCCCATCACCACCTCTTCCACATCCGGCGGTGCCACCTCGGCGCGCTGCATGGCGTGGCGGATGACATGGGCGGCCATGTCGGCGCCATGGGTGATGTTCAGGCTGCCCCGCGCCGCGCGGCCGATCGGCGTGCGGGCGGTGGAGACGATGACGGCTTCCCTCATACGGGCATTTCCTTTCCCCCGGCGCGGAGCGCCGTTTCCTCTTCCCTGGCGCCGCGCGCCGTTTCCTCTTCCTCGCGCAGCTTGGCGGCGAGCAGTTTGCCCGCCGGGCTGCGCGGCAATGCGCCGCGCAGCTCCAGCGCGGCGGGCATCTCGTGGCGGCCGAGACGGTCGGCCAGGAACAGCTTCAGCCCCTCCAGCGTCAGCACCGGGGCGCCGTCGCGCAGCTTGACGAAGGCCTTGGCCGCCTGGCCGCGATAGGCGTCGGCCACGCCGATGACGATGCATTCCTCGACATCGGGGTGCTCGTAGATCGCCTGCTCGATGGCCGCCGGATAGACGTTGAAGCCGGAGGAGATGATCATGTTCTTCCGCCGGTCCACCAGGGTGAAGTAGCCCTGCTCGTCCATCCAGCCGATGTCGCCGGTGCGGAACCAGCCGCCGTCGAAGCAGGCAGCGCTTTCCCCCGGCTGGTTCCAGTAGCCGATGAAGACGTTGGGCCCGCGGATGGCGATCTCGCCCTGTTCGCCCGGAGGCATTTGGCGCGCGGGGTCTTCGAGCGCGACGACGCGCATCTCGACGCCCGGCAGCGGCAGGCCGATCATGCCGGCGCGGCGCGGGCCGTTGGCGGTGAGGCGGGCGCCGGCGGGGCTGGTCTCGGTCATGCCCCAGCCGCCGCCAATGCGCTGGCCCAGCAGGGCCTCCAGCTTCTGCTGCACCTCGAAGGGCATCGGGGCGCCGCCGGAGGAGCACTGCTTCAGCGAGGACAGATCGCGCGTCTCGATGCCCGGCAGGTTGAGCAGGCCGATCCACATGGTCGGCACGCCGGGGAAGACGGTGATGCGGTGGCGCTCGATCTCGGTCGCCGCCGTCTCCGCGTCGAAGCGCGGGTAGAGGTAGAGGCAGTTGCCGTCGGCGAGGTGGCGCAGCAGCACGGCGGTCAGCGCGTAGATGTGGAAGAGCGGCAGCACGCCGAGCACGCGCTGCTCGCCGCGCGGCAGCGTGTCGCTGTCCTTCCAGGCCTGGTAGATCGAGACCGCCGAGGTGAGGTTGCGGTGCGTCAGCATCGCGCCCTTGGGGCGGCCGGTGGTGCCGCCGGTGTATTGCAGCAGGGCGATATCCGTCTCCTCCAGCGCCGGCCAGGCGGCGGGCAGCGCTTCAGAGAGCGGCAGCGGCTGGAAGTCGGGCTGCGCGGGGGCGGGGATGCCGCCCCATTCGGCGTCCGGGGCCAGAAAGGCGGCCTCCACCCCGCCCTCGCGCAGCAGGCGCAGCGCGTTGGGGAGCAGCGTGGGAAAGTCGGTGGTGATCAGCCAGCGGGCGCCGCTGTCCGCGACCTTGTGCAGCAACTCGCGCGGAGCATCGAGCGGGGAGAGGTGCACCACGCGCCCGCCCGCCCGCAGCACGCCGAAGAAGCAGGCGGGGTGCCAGGGCGAATTCGGCAGGTAGAGCGCCACGGCATCGCCGGGACGCAGCCCGGCTTCCATCAGCCCGGCGGCGACGCGATCGGCGGTCGTGCGCAGGGCGGTGAAGCTGACGGGGGTGTCGCGATAGACCAGAGCAGGGCGCTCGCCCCACTCAGCCGCCACGCGGTCCAGCAGCGCCGGGATGGTGCCGCTGGCGATCGGCGCGTCCCAGCGCGCGCCGGGAGGGTAGGAGCCCTCCCAGGGATGGGGCCGGGCCACGGCGGTTACGCGGCCTTGGCCTGCTGCTTCAGGGAGCCGAAGCCGGCGCCCTCGGCGGCGAGTTGCCGCAGCAGGGCGGTGGGGCGCAGGCTTTCGTCGCCGGTCTGCCCGGCATAGGCGGCCAGGCGCTCGACGATGCGCGGCAGGCCGACGGCATCGGCATGGTGCATCGGGCCGCCGCGCCAGGCCGGCCAGTTGTAGCCGTAGAGCCAGACCACATCGATGTCGCCGGGACGGGCGGCGATGCCCTCCTCCAGGATGCGGGCGCCCTCGTTGATCATCGGATAGATCAGCCGCTCGGTGATCTCCTCCTGCGAGATGGCGCGGCGGGTGATGCCGAGTTTCTCCGAGATGCCCGCGATGAGCTTGTCCACCTCCGGATCGGGCACGCCGGTGCGGGCGCCCTCGGGATAGGCGTAGTAGCCCTTGCCGGCCTTCTGGCCGATGCGGCCGGCCTCGCAGAGCGCGTCGGCGACCGGGGCGGTCTGGCCGGTGGCCTTGCGGACGCGCCAGCCGATGTCGAGCCCGGCGAGGTCGGCCATGGCGAAGGGACCCATGCGGAAGCCGAAATCGGTCAGCGCCTTGTCCACCTGCTCGGGTGTCGCGCCTTCCTGCAGCAGGCGCTCGGCCTGCTGCGTGCGGCGGGAGAGCATGCGGTTGCCGACGAAGCCATGGCAGACGCCGACCACGACCGGCACCTTGGCGAGCTTCTTGCCGATCGCGACGGCGGTGGCCAGCGCCTCGGGCGAAGTCTTTTCCGCGCGCACCACCTCCAGCAGCTTCATGACGTTGGCCGGGCTGAAGAAGTGCATCCCCAGCACGTCCTGCGGGCGGGAGGTGGCGGCCGCCATGGCGTTAATGTCGAGATAGGAGGTGTTGCTGGCGAGCACCGCGCCGGGCGCGATCTTGTCCAGCTTGCCGAAGATCTCCTTCTTGAGTCCCAGCTCCTCGAAGACGGCCTCGACCACGAGGTCGGCCCCCGCGGCGGAGTCCAGCCCCACCGCGCCCTCGATCAGCGCGAGGCGGGCGTCGCGCGCCTCGGGCGTCAGGCTGCCGCGCTTCAGCGAGGTCGCATAGGTGTCGGCGATGCGCTTCTGGCCGCGCTCCAGCGCCGCCTGGTCGGTCTCGATGATGCGCACGGGAATGCCGGCATTGGCGAAGCTCATGGCGATGCCGGTGCCCATGGTGCCGGCGCCAAGCACCGCGGCGCGGTTCACGGTCCGGGGCTTCGTCTCCTTCGGCAGGCCGGGGATATGGGCCGCCTGGCGCTCGGCGAAGAAGACATGGCGCAGCGCCTTGGAGCGCGGGTCGTCACGCAGCACTACGAAGAGCTCGCGCTCCCGCTTCATGCCCTGTTCCAGCGACATGTCGAAGCTGTTGCGGACGGCTTCGATGATGGCGGCGATCTGCGGTTCATCCGCCGCGCGCTTGGCCAGCGCCTTGGCGGCCTCTTCGAAGGCCTCGCGGGCGCCAGGAGCGGTCAGGCGGTCGGTGCGGGTGTTCAGGCGCGGGGGGAGGGGAGCAGCGGCCAGTTCGCGGACCTTGGCGAAGGCGGCCTGCAGCAGGTCGCCCTCCGCCACGGCGTCAGCCAAGCCCATTTCGACGGCCTTGGCGGCGGGGATCTTGTCGCCGGAGGCGATCATCGGCAGGGCGGCGGCGGGGCCGATCAGGCGCGGGGTGCGCTGGGTGCCACCAGCGCCGGGCAGCAGGCCGAGCTTCACTTCGGGCAGGCCGAGCTGCGCCTTGGGGCCAAGGATGCGCGCGTCGCAGCCCAGCGCCACCTCCAGCCCGCCGCCCAGCGCCACGCCCTGGATGGCGGCGACCACGGGCTTGGGGCAGGCCTCCAGCGCGGCCACCACCTCGGCCAGGGCGGGCGGGACGGGCGGCTTGCCGAACTCGCTGATGTCGGCGCCGGCGATGAAGGCGCTGCCGGCACCGGCCAGCACCAGGCCTGCGGCCTCCGGGTCCGTTGCCGCGCGCTGGGCGGCGGCGAGCAGGCCGGCGCGCACCGGGGCGGAGAGGGCGTTGACGGGCGGGTTCTCGACGGTGGCGACGGCGATGCCGTCCTGAATCCGGTAGGACACGACGTCTGGCATGGCGCTTTCCCTCTCCCACACTTTGCAAATTCTGCACCGCGGAATTAAATTCCGCAGAATTGTGCTGGGTTGGTCGCGCAAACCATCCCCGCCGTCAAGCGTCGCCAGAGGGCTACTCATGTCACGCCGCCGTGCCACACCGTCCCCACCGGATGCCGAAGCGTCGCCGGACCGCCACTTCGTCACCGCCCTGGCGCGCGGGCTGGAGGTGCTGGGCTGCTTCCGCCAGGGCGAGCCGCTGCTCGGGAACCAGGAGATCGCCGCGCGCACCGGCCTGCCGAAATCCACCGTCTCCCGCCTGACCCATACGCTGACCGAGCTGGGCTACCTGCACTACGTGCCCGACCTCGGGCGCTACCGGCTGGGCATGGCGGTGCTGTCGCTGGGCCGTGCCATGCTGGGCGGGCTGGATATCCGCCATGTCGCGCGGCCCCTGCTGGAGCAGCTCGCCACCGAGACGCGCAGCGTCGTCGCGCTCGGCACGCGGGACCGGATGCGGATGGTCTATCTGGAGGTGGCGCGGGGCGATGCGGCGATCGCGGTGAACCTGGAGACGGGCTCCCGCATCTCGCTGCTCAGCAGTGCCATGGGGCGGGCCTGGCTGGCAGCTTGCCCGCCCCCGATGCGGGCGGCGGTGCTGCGGCAGTGGGATGGACCGCAGGCGGTGCGCGCCGAGGCCGTGGCGGAGCGGGCATTGGGCGAGCAGCGCGACTATGGCTGCTGCTGCTCCTTCGGCGATTGGCAGCCGGATGTGAATGCCATCGCGCTCGGCTTCGACCCGGGCGGCGGGCTGCCGCCCATGGTGGTCAATTGTGGCGCGCCTTCCTTCCTGGTCAGCCCGGAATACCTGCTGCAGGAAGCGCGGCCGCGCCTGGCCGCCGTGGTCCGGCGGCTGGAGCACAGCCTGGGGCTGGCCGGCGTGGTGCCGGCCGCCTAGGGTGCCGGAGGCTCAGCGCGTTCGGGAAGGTGGCTCGGGCGGCAGAGTGCGACCGGAAGGCTCTTGCCTGTCCGCTACCCCGGGCACTTGCAGGAGCTTTTGTTGACGAGCCGCCTCGGTTGCGCCCAGACGAGTGATGGTGGCGTTGTCAGTCCCGCGGTTCGGGACGAGAGGCGTGATGGGCAAGCAAACTCTCCTCAGCTCCAGCAAAGCAGCCCGCCTCTTGCAGGCCGCGCCGCTAAAAGCATCTCACGTCCGTGATGGTTTGATGATGCGACTATCACGTGTGCGAGACGTGTCAAATGAACGCGGACCGCTTGAGGGGTCATGAGCCGCGACCTGGTAGCCCTGGTGCGGCACCTGCCGACGGACGTGCCACCGGGCCATTGCTACGGCCGGCTGGACCTGCCGCCCGGCGATGCGGCCGATCCTGCTCCGGTGCTGGCTGCCCTGCGCGGCTTTTCGGTGCGACGGCTGGTCAGCAGCCCGGCGCGACGCTGCCGCGCGCTGGCGGAGACGATCGGGGGCGCGCTGGGCGCACGCGTGGAACTGGACGGGCGGCTGCAGGAGCTGGACTTCGGGGCCTGGGAGGGCCTGGCCTGGGAGGTGGTGCCGCGCGAGGCGCTGGATGACTGGGCTGCCGACCCGTGGGGTTTCGCGCCGCCCGGCGGCGAAAGCGGCGCCGGGCTGGTGGGGCGGGTGCGGGCCTTCCATGCGGAACTGCGCGCCGGAGCCGTGGTGGTGTCACATGGCGGACCGCTGAAGGTGCTCGCCGCTCTGCTGGGAGGGCGGGCGGTGGACCTGCTGGCACCGGCTCCACCCCTGGGATCGGTGTGCGTCATGGCGCGGCGAGAGCCGGAGGTATAATCCCCTTCCGGCCCCTTTTCTTCAAACTGACAGAAGAAAGTAGGGGGTTCGGGGGAATTCTTCCCCTGATCTTTTTCAGCGCGCCGCAACCAGCACCGAGAGCACCGCGCATTCCGCGAGTACGGCCGAGGCGCCGAGCACGTCGCCGGTCTGCCCGCCGATCTGTGCACGCGCCAGTGCGGTCAATGCAGCCGCGCCGCCCAGTGCCGCGACCACGGCCGGTATTGCCGCGCCCGGGGGCAGAAGTAGACCCGCCAATGCGGTCGCGATGATTGCCCCCATCAAGGCGGCCTTGCCCGGCGGGCGGCCGAGCCTGGCGGAGAGGCCATTGTGCCGCGCGGGGGGAAGGGCCAGCAGCGGCAGGAGCATCGCGGCGCGGGAGAGCGCGCCTGCGGCCGCCATGGCCGCCAGGGGATAGGCCAGCCCGGCCAGCGCGCCCCCCCGAAGGGCGAGCGACAGCACCAGGGCCAGAGCGCCGAAGCTGCCGATGCGGCTGTCGCGCATGATCTCCAGCTTGCGGTCACGGTCGCGGCCGCCCCCGAAGCCGTCGGCGGTGTCGGCCAGGCCGTCCTCGTGCAGGGCGCCGCTGGCCAGCAGCATCGCCGCGAGTGCCCAGGGGGCGGCGAGGCCCGGCGGCAGGCCGGCCGCCGTCAGCAGGGCCTGCGTGCCGCCGCCGAATGCGCCCACCACGGCTCCCGCCAGCGGCCAGGCCCAGGCCGCGCGGGCGTATCCGGCGGCATCGGCGGGCTGCGGCAGGATGCCGAGGGGCAGGCGGGTGAGCAGGCCGAAGGCGGCGGCCAGCTCGGCCAGCCGGGAGCGCAGCATCAGGCGCGATCCGTCACGCCGGCCTCGGCGAAGGTGGCCATGCCGGCGTGGCAGGCGAGGGCCGCCCGCAGCAGCGGCACGGCCAGCGCGGCGCCGGAAGCCTCGCCGAGCCGCATGCCGAGATCGAGCAGCGCCTCCTGCCGCAGCGCATCGAGCAGGCGGCGGTGCCCGGCCTCGGCGGAGACATGGCCGATGCGGGCGTGGTCGAGGCCACCGTGCGCCAGGAGGGCGAGCGGCGCCGCGGCGGCGGTGCCGGTGAAGCCGTCGAGCAGCACGGGGATGCCGCGATGGCGGGCCTCCAGCGTCGCGCCGAGGATGGCCGCCAGTTCGCGGCCGCCCAGGCGGCGCGCGGCCTCCAGCGGGTCCTGCCGCGCCAGGGGATGGCGGGCGAGGGCCGCATCCACCGCCGCCTGCTTGCGGGAGAGGCCGGCGGCGTCCACCCCGGTACCGCGCCCGGCCCAGTCCGCGCCGCCTCCGCCGAACAGCGCGGCGGCCAGGGCGGCGCCGGCGGTGGTGTTGGCGATGCCCATCTCGCCCAGGCAAAGCAGGTCCGCCTGCGGGTCCAGCGCCGCCGCGCCGGTGGCGAGGGCATCGAGGAACTCGGCCTCGGTCATGGCGGGAGCTTCGGCGAAATCGGCGGTGGGGCGGTCCAGCGCCAGCGGGACGACGCGCAGCGCGGCGCCGGCGAGGGCGGCAAGCTGGTTGATGGCGGCGCCCCCGGCGGCGAAATTGGCCACCATCTGCGCGGTGACGGCGGCCGGGTAGGGCGAGACGCCCCGTGCCACGACGCCGTGGTTGCCGGCGAAGACCAGCACCTGCACCCGCTCCAGCCGCGGCATCGGGCGGCGCTGCCAACGCGCCAGCCAGGCGGCCAGCTCCTCCAGCCGGCCGAGGCTGCCAGGCGGCTTGGTGAGCTGCGCCTGCCGGGCGGCGACGGCGGCAGCGGCGGCCTCGTCGCCCGGCGGCGGAGCGAGGGCGGCGGCGCGCAGGGCGGCAAGGCTGGAGAAGTCGGGCATCAGCAATCCTGCCGGGCGATGGCGTGGAAGAAGCTGCCGCTGACCCGGCCGCGCCGCCCGCCGGCCGCGCCGAGCGGCTGGCCCTGGGCGTCGGTCAGCTCGGCCAGGGGGGCGTCGGCGCCGGGCTCGGTCAGGCGGGCATAGTGGAATTCGTGGCCGCGCAACACCACGCCGGCGGGGCCGAGCACACCGCCGGCCAGCAGGCGGGCCTCGCGGTAGCCGAGATGCATCTTTCGCTTGGCGAAGCTGGTGGCGTGGCCGAGCAGCCCGGCCATGGCGTGGCGCTGGCCCCCGGCGTCCTCAAGCCCCTCCCCAAGCACCATGTAGCCCCCGCACTCGCCATGAACCGGATGACCCTCGGCGAAGCCGCGCAGGCCAGCCAGGAAGCGGGCGGCGGCGGCGAGGCGGCCGGCATGCAGTTCCGGATAGCCGCCGGGCAGCCAGCAGGCGTCGCAATCCCGGGGCGGGGGTTCGTCCGCCAGGGGCGAGAAGGGGTGCAGCGTGGCTCCGGCGGCGTGCCAGCCGGCGACGACATGCGGGTAGAGGAAGCTGAAGGCGGCATCCTCCGCCACCGCGATGCGCTGGCCTGGCGGCGGCAGGGCGGGGCCGGGGGCAGGCGCCTCCGGAAGGGCTCCGCCGGCGGCGGCAAGGATGGCATCGAGGTCGAGATGCGCCTCGGCGAGATCGGCCAGGCGCTCCAGCAGCGCGGGGAGGGTGCCCATCTCGCGCGCCTGCACCAGGCCGAGATGCCGCTCCGGCAGGGCGATGCCGGAATCGCGCGGCAGGGCGCCATGCACGGGCACGCCGGCGGCGGCGATGGCCTCCGCCGCGCCGCGGCGATGGCGCTCGCTGCCCACCCGGTTCAGCACCACCCCGGCCACCCGCACCGCCGGATGGTGGGTCGCGAATCCACGCGCCACCGCCGCTGCCGACTGCGACTGGCCCGAGACGTCCAGCACCAGCAGCACCGGCCAGCCGAAGCGGGCGGCAAGGTCGGCGGCGCTGCCCTGCCGACCTGCGACAGGGCCGGCGCCATCGAACAGGCCCATGGCGGATTCGACGAGCAGGATCTCCTGGCCCGCCGCGGCCCCGGCGGCCACCGCGCTCAGCAGGGCGTCGGGCATGGCCCAGCTATCGAGGTTCGGGCTGGGGCGGCCGCAGGCGGCGGCGTGGAAGGCGGGGTCGATGTAGTCGGGACCGGACTTCGCGGCGGCCACGGCCAGGCCGCGTCGTCGCAGGGCCGCCAGCAGGGCCATCATCACGGTACTCTTGCCGGCCCCGGAGCGTGGCGCGCCAACTATCAGGCCACGGCTCGCCCCGCCTCCTCCCGCCCCGCGCATTCCCAGCCAGTCCTTCGTGTGTGTCACGCCGGCTGCGTTAGCACAGTTGCCGCGGAGCGACAGGCGGAAGCGTGGCGGGGCAGCGGAGATGACGCCTTAGCAATCTGGCGTAAGGACCTGATTTGCTGCGGCCGCAAACTGCGCCAGGGCCAATCGTTACCCTTGCTCTGCGCCATGGCGACACGGTATTCAGCCGGCGGGCATTAACGCGACGGTGATCAAAAGGCCAGAAGGCCGGAGAAGCACCGGCGCCGTCCTGCCCGACCCGCAGAATCCAGTTTTCCGCAGCCAGTTCGCGGCACCACCGCGCGCAGTACACGATCGGAGAGGAGAGGGGCATGGTTCAGCGCCACCTGCTTCCTGAGACGCGTTCCGCCCAACCCAGCCGCCTTGCCCGTGGCGCCCGCCGCGGGCTCGCCGGGCTGCTGATGCTCAGCACGCTCTGCGCGTCCACCGGCGCCCTTGCCGCGCCCTTCCGCTGCACCTCCGAGGAGCAGCAGAAGATGTTCGAGATCTCGGCGCTGAAGACCGAGCTGATGGTGGTCGCCACCACCTGTGACACCGAGGATGCGTACAACGCTTTCATCACCCGCTACCAGCCGGTGCTGAGCAGCAACGACCACTCGGTGATCTCGCACTTCACCAGCCGCGACCGCCGCGCCGGGCAGAAGGCGAACGACACCTTCATCACCAACCTGGCCAATGCCCGCGCGCAGGAGGCAAACCGAGTCGGCGCCGACTTCTGCGCGCGCAACGCCGTGCTCTTCAAGGAAGTGATGTCCCTCCCGAGCGCTGCCGAGCTGGCGCCCTACGCCGCCGCGAAGGACCTGCTGCCCGCCTCGATGGGCAGCTGCGTGCCCTCCGCCGCCACTCCCGCCGCCCCCGCCAAGGCGGCCCGCACCCCTGTCCGTCGGGCGTCCCGTTGATGCGTCATGCCTTGCTCTGGGCGTCGCTGGCCGTGCCGGCGCTGCTCGCCGCCTGCGCCAAGCCGGAAACGCCGGTCGTGCAGTCGACCCGTCCTGTCTACGCCATCGACATGATGGGCGCCGCCAAGCTCTGCACCGTTCCCGACAACCCGAAGCTCGTGGACGCGCAGCAGACCGAGGTCGCGATGACCGTCGGCAATGACGGCGGCTGGTGCGGCGTGAAGGTCTCCCGCCCCGGTCCGGCGCCCTTCGACGCCGGCCTGCTGGTGGCCCGCCCCGACCATGGCCGCGTGCAGGTGCACGCCGTCGGCGACTGGACCCGCGTGGACTACACGCCGGACCCGGGCTTCGTCGGCACCGACGCCTTCACCGTGCGGCTGCTGCCGGGCTCCACCACGCTGCGCGTCAACGCCACGGTGCAGGGCGTGAGCCAGCCGGTGGCGGCCTCCGCTCCCGCGGCTGCCGCGGCGCCGGTGGTGACGCCGCGCGTGACCGCGCCGACGCCGGCCAGCACCAGCAGCAAGCCGGCCGCCAGCAAGACGACGGCCAAGAGCAAGCGCTGACCGCCAGGTCCAGGGGGCGGCGCCCCCTGGAACTCCTGCCGGGGGGAGGAGCCTCCCCCCGGACCCCGGCCTTAGCCGGGACGCAGCTGCTCCTGCAGCGGCACCACGCCGCCGATCGCCACCACGGCAGGCGCCTCCATCCCCGCGCGGCGCACCGCCTGCGCCACCTCCGCCAGTCTTGAGACCAGCACCCGCTGGCGTGGCGTCGTCGCCTGCGCGACCACGGCGACCGGCGTTTCCGCCGGCAGGCCGCCGGCCAGTAGGGCGGCGGTGATCGCCTCCAGGCGGCGCATCGCCATGTAGAGCACCAGGGGCTGGCCGAGCCGCGCCAGCGCCGCCCAGTCCAGCGCCTCGTCCGCGCCCTCGGCGGCATGGCCGGTGGCCAGCACCACCGCCTGGTTCACGCCGCGTTGCGTGGCGGGGATGCCCGCCGCCGCCAGGCCCGCGAGACCGGCGGTCAGGCCGGCCACCACGCGGAAGGGAATGCCGGCCGCGGCCAACGCCAGCGCCTCCTCGCCGCCCCGGCCGAAGACATAGGGGTCGCCGCCCTTCAGGCGGACCACACGGCGGCCGGCGCGGGCCTGCGCGATGAGCGTCGCGGTGATGTCGGCCTGCCGCGCCGAGGGGCGGCCGCCACGCTTGCCCATGTAGATCCGCTCGGCTCCCTCCGGCGCGAGGGCGAGGATGCGCGCGTCCACCAGCTCGTCATGCACCAGCGTCTCGGCCTGGGCGAGGGCGGCCACGGCATCGAGCGTGAGCTGGCCGGGGTCGCCCGGCCCGGCGCCGACCAGCCAGACATGCCCGGCTTCCAGCACCGGCGCGGGACGGCCGAGCAAGGCCTCCAGCATGGCCAGCCGGTTCATCGCGCCCCCGCATGACAGGGCGCGGCGCCGGCGCTAGTGAGGATGGTGTGTCGCGACAGGACGAACCGCTTCGCCGGGGTTGGACCACCGGCGCCTGCGCCACGGCGGCGGCGAAGGCCGCCTATGCCGCGCTGCGGACGGGTGCCTTCCCCGACCCCGTGAGCATCACCCTGCCGCGCGGCGAGCAGCCGGCCTTCGCGCTGGCCGAGCAGGCGCTGCTGCCCGATGGCGGCGCCAGGGCGGCCATTGTCAAGGATGCCGGGGACGACCCCGACGTGACGCATGGCGCGCTGGTCCGCGTGACGGTGCGGCTGCTGCCGCCGGGCAGCGGCGTGGTCTTCGCCGCTGGGGAGGGGGTGGGCACCGTGACCTTGCCGGGCCTGCCGCTGCCGCCGGGCGAGCCCGCCATCAACCCCGCGCCGCGCGCGATGATCCGCGCCGCGCTGGCCGAGGTGGCCGACCGCGAGGCGGATGCGTGGGTGGAAGTCAGCATCCCCGAGGGCGAGCGGATCGCGCAGCGGACGATGAACCCGCGGCTTGGCATCCTGGGCGGGCTGTCCATTCTCGGCACGACGGGGGTGGTGGTGCCCTATTCCTGCGCGGCCTGGATCCACTCGATCCAGCGCGGCATCGACGTGGCGCGGGCGCTGGGGCTGCCGCATGTCGCCGGGGCGACCGGCAGCACTTCCGAGGCCGCCATCGCGGAGCTGGACGGGCTGCCGGAGCAGGCGCTGATCGACATGGGCGACTTCGTGGGCGGGATGCTGAAATACCTGCGCACACATCCGGTGCCGCGCGTGACGGTCGCCGGGGGGCTGGCGAAGCTGACCAAGCTGGCGCAGGGCAGGCTGGACCTGCATTCCCGCCGGGGCGGGGTGGACCTGCCGGCGCTGGCGGAACTGGCACGCGGCGTTGGGGCCGGCGAAGGGCTGTGTACCCGCATTGGTGGCGCGAACACGGCGCTGGAGGCCTTCAACCTCGCGGCTGCGGAGGGTGTGGCCTTGCCGGAGGCTGTGGCGCGGCGCGCGCGGGAGGTGGCGCAGGCCGTGGTCCCGGACAGTGGGATCGTCGTGGATGTGGCGTTGTTCGGCCGTGACGGCGCCTTGCTGGCGCGCGTGTGAGAGGCGCTCCGACTGGCAGAAAGAAGATGGGGGGTTCGGGGGGAATTCCTTCCCTCCGATCTTGTTCCTCATGACCGGAACCGCCGCTGGTAATCCGCGCTGTAGAGCGCGCTGTCCCTGAAATTGCCTGCTGTCAGGGCCTGCCCGACCAGGATCAGCGCCGTGCGTTCGGCGGGTTCGGCGGCGAGCTTCGCGGCGATGTCGCCCAGCGTGCCGCGCAGGATGCGTTCGTCCGGCCAGGAGGCGCGCACCACGATGGCGACGGGGCAATCCGCGCCGTAGAGCGGGGCGAGGCTCTCGGCGATGCGCGGCAGGGCATGGATGGCGAGGTGGATGGCCAGTGTGGCGCCGGTCGCCCCGAAGGCTTCCAGCGTCTCACCCCGCGGCATGGCCGAGGCGCGGCCGGAGACGCGGGTGAGCACGACGCTCTGGGCCACCTCCGGCACGGTCAACTCGCGCCCGAGGGCGGCGGCGGCGGCGGCAAAGGAGGGGACTCCGGGCGTCAGCGTGTAGGGGATGCCGTGGCGCTCCAGGCGGCGGATCTGCTCGGCGACGGCGGACCAGACGGAAAGGTCGCCGGAGTGCAGCCGCGCCACGTCCTGCCCGGCGGCATGGGCGCGCAGGTACTCGGCCTCGATGGCGTCCAGGTCGAGCGGGGCAGTGTCCACCAGCCGGGCGCCGGGCGGGCAATGCGCCAGCAGCGCCGGCGGCACGATGGAGCCGGCATAGAGGCAGACGGGGCAGGCGGCCAGCAGGTCGCGTCCGCGCAGGGTGATGAGGTCCGGCGCGCCGGGGCCGGCGCCGATGAAATGCACGGTCATGAGCTTGGTCCTGCCGAAAGGGCGCAGGTGACGCCCCCGGCGGCGATGCGCGGCAGCACCAGCGCGCCACCCATCGCCAGGGCGCAGCCCTCGGCTACGGAGGCGATGCCGGTGGCGCGCAGGGCGGCCTCGGAACGGGTGGGGCAAAGGTCCTGCACGGCGAGCAGGGCGGCGTGATCGAGGAAAACGAGGTCGGCGCCGAGGGCAGAGGCCGCTTCAGGCAGGGCGGGAAGGTCGCGGCGGAAGGAAGGGGCGGCAAGGCGGGCGACCCGCAGGCCGGAAAGCGTCTCGGCGCGGCGGACCAGGGCCACGATGTCGGCCGACGAGGCCGAAGGGCGCGTGCCGATGCCGGCCGTGGCCAGGAGGGCGCCGCCCCCCTGGACCCCCGGCCGGGGTGACAGTGTCACCCCGGACCCCGCCATCGGCTTCTCGACGGCGTATTGCGTCACGGTCATCGCGGGGCGGTAGCCGTGGAGAGTGCCGATCCGGTCCAGGCGCTCGACACCCAGGCGCGTCAGCGCGCCGCCCCAGCGGGCATGGGCAGCGGTCAGCGCCGCCTCGGTCTCCAGCGTCACGGCATTGGCCACCAGCCGGCCGCCGGGACGGAGGGCCGCCCAGGCAGCCTCCAGCACGCCCTCATTGCCGGCACCGCCGCCGAGGAACACCGCATCCGGTGCGGGAAGGCCGGCAAGACCCTCGGGTGCCGCCGACTGCACCACGCGCAACCCCGGCACACCCAGCGCCAGCGCGTTGCGGGCGGCACGGGCGGCGCGCTCGGGGCGCGGCTCCAGGCCGATGGCGCGGTTGGCGGGATGGCGCAGCATCCACTCGATCGCCACCGAGCCGCTGCCGGTGCCGATATCCCACAGCAACTCGCCCTGGCGCGGAGCAAGGGTGGCCAGCGTGACGGCGCGCACCTCGCGCTTGGTGATCTGGCCGTCCTGCTCGAAGAACGCCTCGGGCAAGCCGGAGGTGAGCGGGATGATCCGTGCGCCGGGGCCGGGGACGACCTCCAGGGCGAGGAGGTTCAATGGATCGGGGGCGAGATCGAAGGCATCGGCGGTGGCGGTGCGGTGCCGGGCGCGCGGGCCGCCCAGGGCTTCCAGCAGATGCAGCCGCGTCGGGCCGAAGCCGTACCGGGTGAGCAGGGCGGCGACGGCAGCAGGGGTGCCCGCATCCGCCGAAAGGGCCAGGAGACGCGCGCCGGGCTGCAGCAGGGGAAGCAGGGGCTCCAGCGGGCGGCCGCAGAAGGAGAGCGTGGCGCAGTCCTGCAGCGCCCAGCCCAGCCGGGCGCAGGCCAGGGCGAAGGCGGAGGGGGCGGGCAGGCAGAGGAATTCCCCGGGCGGGACATGCCGCGCCAGG
The DNA here is from genome assembly GCA_035556695.1 of Roseomonas sp. GTDB lineage: Bacteria > Pseudomonadota > Alphaproteobacteria > Acetobacterales > Acetobacteraceae > Pseudoroseomonas. The sequence goes on along the minus strand of DATMFR010000005.1, from coordinate 46,748 downwards.
GTGGCACCGATGCCGAAGCAGAAGGGATCGCCCGACGCCAGCACCGCCGTCGGCTGGCCGCGCCGGGCGAGCAGGGCGGGCAGGCCGTCCAGCATTGGGCTGGGCCAAGGATGCGCGGTGCCGCGGAGCAGCGGCGCGGCGAGGGCCAGGTGCCGCTGTCCGCCAAACACCGCTCCGGCAGCCGAAAGCAGCGTGGCGGCCGCCGGGGAAAGGCCCTCGACGCCGTCCTCGCCGATGCCCAGGATGGAGAGCCAGGGAGCGCTCATCGCGGGGGATTATGCGGGTTCTGCTGCTGGGAGGAACGACGGAAGGCGCGGCGCTGGGCCGCGCCCTGGTGGGGGATGCGCGCTTCCAGGCGACGCTTTCCCTCGCCGGTGCCACGCGCGCGCCGCGTCCGCAGCCGTTGCCGACGCGCATTGGCGGATTCGGCGGTGTGGCGGGGCTGGTCGAGTACCTGCAGGTCAAGCACATCGGCGCCATGGTGGACGCCACCCATCCCTTCGCCGCGCAGATGACGCGCAACGCCGCCGAGGCCGCCGCGCGCTGCGGCATCCCCCTGCTGCGGGTGGACCGGCCGGCCTGGGCGCCGCAGCCGGGCGATGACTGGGCCGAGTTCCCCGACATGGTTGCCCTCGCGGCCGCGCTGGGCGAGCGGCCGCGCCGCGTGCTGCTGACGGTGGGGCAGAAGGAGCTGGCGCCCTTCCGCGCCGCGCCCTGGCATCACTACGTCATCCGCAGCGTGGACCCGCCCGATCCCGACGCCCTGCCGCCCGAGGCGGAGGTGCTGATGGCCACTGGCCCCTTCGCGCTGGAGGAGGAGCGCGCGCTGCTGCGGCGGCACGGCATCGAGGTGCTGGTGACCAAGAACTCGGGTGGAGTGGCGGTGGCGGCCAAGTTGGCCGCGGCGCGGGAGAGGGGTATTCCTGTCCGGCTGCTGGCGCGTCCGCCGGCGCCTGAGGGGCTGGTGCGCGTGCCGGATGTGGCGGGGGCGCTGCGCTGGCTTCATGGGCTGCTCGCCGAGCGGGGCGTGTAGAGCCAGGGGCGCGCCCCCTCCCGCGCGATGCTGCGGGTGGCGGCGGAGCCGATCAGGACCAGGCTGCGCATGTCGGCCAGCGCGGGGTCGGCCTCGGCCAGCGGGCGGAGCTCGATGCGTTCCTCCGGGCGACTGACGGCGGTGGCGAAGGCCACGGGGGTCTCGCCGGGGAGGAGGACACGCAGCAGCTCGAAGGCGCGGCCGAGCTGCCAGGGGCGAGCGCGCGAGATCGGGTTGTAGAGGGCGACGACGAAGCCGGCCCCGGCGGCGGCGGCGAGGCGCTGCTCGACCAGCGGCCAGGGCTTGAGGTTGTCGGAAAGCGAGATGGCGCAGAAGTCATGGCCGAGCGGCGCGCCGAGCCGGGCGGCGGCGGCGAACATGGCGGAAATGCCGGGCAGCACCGCGACATCCAGCGCGCGCCACTCGGCCGGGCCGTGCTCGATGGCCTCGAACACCGCGCTGGCCATGGCGAAGACGCCGGCATCGCCGGAGGATACCACGGCGACGCGGGCGCCGGCCTGCGCCATGTCCAGCGCGTGGCGGGCACGGTCGAGTTCCTGGCGGTTGTCGGTCGCGTGCCGGCGCTGCGCCGGGCGGGCGGCGACGCGGACGACATAGGGGCCGTAGCCCACCAGGTCAGTGGCGGCGGCGAGGGCGGCCTCGGCCTCGGGGGTGCGGAGCGCCGTGTCGCCCGGGCCAAGGCCGATGATGCGCAGCCAGCCGCTCATCGCTGGCCCTGGCGGCCCTGGATCAGCACCAGGGAGAAATAGGGGGCGGGGCTGTCGTCGCGCTCGGCGAGGGGGAGGATGACCTCGCCGGGCATGGTGCCGCGCTCGGCATAGACGGCGCGGTGGGTAAGGCCGAGTTCGGCCAGCACGGTGCGCAGCTTGGGCAGGTTGCGGCCAAGCTTCATCACCACGGCGGCGTCGCAATGGCGGAGCGCCTCGGCGAGATCCTCGGCCGGCATGGTGGCGGGGAGCACGGCGAGGATGTCGTCGCCATGCACCATCGGCAGGCCGGCGCGGGACCAGCAGCCGGCCATGGCGGTGATGCCGGGCGTGACCTCGACGCGGTGCGCAGCGCGCAGCCGGTCGAACAGGTACATGGCCGAGCCGTAGAGGAAGGGATCGCCCTCGCAGAGCAGCGCCACGTCCCGTCTGGCCGTCAGGTGACCGGCAATGCGGGCCGCGCAGGCGTCGTAGAAGGCGACCATTTCGGCGGGGTAGCGCGGGTCCTCCACCGGGAGGTCGGTGGTAAAGGGATACTCGAAGCGCAGCTCCTCCGCCGCCGGGTTGAGGTGCGGCGTGGCGATGGTGCGGGCATTGCCGGTGCGGCCGCGCTTGGCGAAGCAGGCGAAGACCGGGGCGGCGGCGAGGATACGCGCGGCACGGAGGGTGATCAGCTCCGGGTCGCCTGGCCCAACGCCGAGGATGTGCAGCGTGCCGGTCATCTGATGCGCACCTGAACTGACAGAAAAAAGATGGGGGGCTGGGGGAATTCTTCCCCCCGGCCTTTCTCCTGGGCGCGCGGCATCACTCCCGCTCCGTGGCGAGGGCGTTGACGGCCGCCACCGCCATGGCGCTGCCGCCCTGGCGGCCTTCGACGATCATCCAGGGCACGCGGTTGTCGGCGGCAAGGGCTTCCTTGGATTCCGCGGCGCCGACGAAGCCGACAGGCATGCCGATGATGGCGGCCGGCGCCGGCGCGCCGGCGTCGAGCAGTTCGAGCAGGTGGAAGAGCGCGGTGGGCGCGTTGCCGATGGCGACCAGGGCGCCGCCGAGCTTCTCGCCCCAGAGGTCGAGCGCGGCGGCGGAACGGGTGTTGCCGATGGCGCGGGCGCGCTCCGGCACGCCGGGGGCGTCGAGGGTGCAGAGAACCTCGTTGTCGGCAGGCAACCGGGCGCGGGTGATGCCGTGCGCGACCATCTTGGAATCGCAGAGGATGGGGGCGCCGCGCTTCAGGGCTGCCTCGGCGGCGACGGTGAAGCCGGGGGCGAAGCGGATGTGGCGCGCGACCTCGACCAGGCCGCAGGCATGGATGACGCGGACGGCGACGCGCGCCTCTGCGGGGGTGAAGCGCGCGAGGTCGGCCTCCGCCCGGATGGTGGCGAAGGATTTCTCGTAGATCGCCGCGCCGTCGCGGATGTAGTCGTAGGGGCCGCTCATGGTTCTTCCAGTTCCGCCGCTGCCTCGGCCAGGGTCAGCCCGGCGCGAACGGGCGCGTCGCCGGCACGGCCCCGGCGGATGAGGGCGTAGCGCCCTTCCGCCTCGGCCACGAGGGTGACGGCCGCCGGGGCCGGATGCGCGCAGCCTTTGGCGCAACCGGAGAGATGCAGCAAGCCCATGCGCGGCAGCGTGCCCATGCCGAGCAGCGCGGCGGCGTCGGCGCGGGTGTCGGCGCGGCCGCTGGCGCAGCCCTGGGTGCCGGGGCAGGCGCGCAGCCGCAGGCGCGGGTCGGCGGGGTCGGTGATCAGGCCCGTGCCGGCGGCGAGCACAGGGGCCGGGTCGGTCAGGCCGGGCAGCAGCAGGGCACGCCAGGGGGTGAGGCGGAGCGTGCCGTCGCCATGGCGCTCAGCGAGGTCCGCGAGATGCGCCAGGGTGGTGGCGGAGAGGGCGCCGAAGGGAATGCCCAGGCCGAGGAGGGTTCTGCTGCCGAGGGGATGGCAGCCGATGGGCTGCGGCGCAGGGCGAGGGGCAGGCGACGGTTCAACGCGCAGGTCTGCCGCCGCAAAGAGGGCCGCCGCACCGACTGCCTGCACCGCATCGCGCATCCGGCGGGCACCGGAGAGGGCGAGAAAGGCGTCCAGCAGAGCGGCGACAGCCGCAGGCGAGGCGTCGGGCGCGTGGAGATCGGCGCCGGGAAGGTGGAGCGCGGCGCCGGAAGGGGTGAGGCGGAGGGTCAGGTCGGCCTCCACATCCTGCAGAGGGAGCAGGCCGCCACCATCCAGCACGAGGCCAAATTTCGAGGGAAGGGCGGCGAGGGCTGGCTCGGCCAGGAGGGCTTCGAGGGCATCGAGCCAGTCGGAGGCCAGGCTGGGAATGGTGGGGTCATCGCCCAGCAGGGGCGGGGCGATGATGCTGCGCCGGCGCTCGACGCCGGGGTCTGGGGCGGCGAGGTCCGCAGCGAGCATCGCTGCGGTGAAGGGCTCGACCGTCTCCGGGCGCAGGCCGCGGATCTGGAGGTTGGCGCGGTTGGTCAGGTCCAGCCAGCCATTGCCGTGCAGGGCGGCGGCCTCGGCCAGAGCGTGGGCCTGGGCGGCGGAGAGGCGCGCCGCGCGGGGCTTCACGCGCAGCAGCAGGCCATCGCCGGAGGCCATGGGCTCGAAGAGGGTGGGGCACCAGCCGCGGACGGTCATGGCGTGTCGTTTCGGCGGGGGCGCCAGAGGCCGCGCTCGCGGGCCTCGGCGAAGCGGGCGCGCATGGCCGCCAGGGCGGCGGGGTTGTTCGCCTCCAGGAAGGCACGCACGGCGGGGTCGCCGAGGGTGGCGTCGAACAGAAGGTCGAACTGCGGGTCGAGCCGTTCGGGCAGGGTGGCGGCGAAGGCGTGCAGCCCCTCCAGCGCGCGGGCGATCTCGCCGGCGCCGCGATGGCCGTGCCGCATCATGCCGGCGATCCAGGCCGGGTTGGAGGCGCGGGCGCGCACCACGCGGGCGATCTCCTCGGCGAGGCCGCGCAGGCGGGGGGCGCCGGGGGTGGCGGTGTCGGCGTGGTAGAGGGCCGGGGTGGCGCCGAGCGCCGCCGCCGCCGCCGCGAAGCCGCCTTCATGCGCGGCGTAGTCGGGACTGTCGAGCAGGTCGGTCTCGGCATGGTCCTGCGTGTGCAGGAAGGCCTCGGCGGCGGTGACGCGGGCGGCCAGGGCGGCGCGGTCGGGCGTCCCTTCGAGGCCCTGGCCATAGGTGGCGGCGGAGGCGTCGAGCCAGGCGGCGCCGAGTTCGTCGTGGTGGGTCCAGGCGCCGCGGGCGATGCGCTCCTCCAGCCCGGTGCCGTAGCTGCCGGGAGCGGCGCCGAAGATGCGGGCGGTGGCGCGGCGCAGGGCGTCGCCGGTGAGGTCCTGGGCGGCGGCGGCCAGCGGGTTCCAGTCGGGGGCTTCGTCGGCGCGGGCGGCGATGGCGCGTACGGCGCTGTCGAAGAGCGCGATCTGCGCCGGGAAGGCGTCGCGGAACAGGCCGGAGATGCGCAGGGTGACATCCACGCGCGGACGGTCGAGCAGGGCGAGGGGCAGGATTTCCACGCCGGTGACGCGGGCGGAGGTCTCGTCCCAGACCGGACGGGCGCCGAGCAGGACCAGAGCGAGGGCCAGGTCCTCGCCGCCGGTGCGCATGGTGGCGCTGCCCCAGAGGTCGAGCACGAGGGAACGCGGCCAGTCGCCCTGCTCCTGGCGGTGGCGGCGGAGCAGTTCGGTGGCGGCCTTTTCCGCCAGGGTGAGCGCGGAGCGGGTGGGCACGCCGCGCGGGTCGATGCTGTAGAGGTTGCGGCCGGTGGGCAGCACGTCGGCGCGGCCGCGCGTGGGGGCACCGGCGGGGCCGGGCTGGATGAAGCGGCCATCGAGCGCGGCCAGCAGCGCGGCGCGCTCGGCCGGGGCGGCGGCGTCGAGACGGGCGGGGTCGAAGTGCGGCGCGGCACGGGTGAGGGCGGCGAGCAAGGCATCGCGGCGCTCCGGCGCGGGGGCGCGGCCGAAGACATGCAGCCCGTCGCGGATCTGCATCTCCTTCACGTCACAGAGCCAGGCGTCGAGGCGGGCGAGGGCGTCCTCCTCGGGGAGGTCGCGCGGGATATGGCCCTCGGCGAGCAGGCCGGTCTCCTCGGCGCGGTCCAGGATGGCGCGGCGGAGCAGGGCGGTGCGGCGGCGGTCCAGCCCGTCGGCGGCGGCGTACTCGTCGATCAGGCGCTCCAGTTCGAGCGCGGCGCCGTGCTGGCCGGCAGGCTTCAGCGGCGGCGTCAGGTGGCCGATGGTGACGGCGCCGAGCCGCCGCTTGGCCACCGCCGCCTCGCCAGGGTTGTTGGCGATGAAGGGATAGACCACCGGCAGCCCGCGCAGCAGCGCCGCCGGGGCACAGGCTTCGGACAGGGCGGTCGCCTTGCCGGGCAGCCATTCCAGCGTGCCATGCGTGCCGAGATGGACCAGGGCATGGGCGCCGAAGCCCGCGCGCAGCCAGAGATAGAAGGCGAGATAGGCGTGGCGCGGCGGTGTGTCTGGATCGTGGTAGCCGGCGCGGCGGTCAAGCGCGCTGCCGCGATCGGGCTGCACGGCGAGGAGCAGGTTGCCGAGACGGAGATGGCGCAGGGTGAAGGCGCCATCCTGCAAGGCCGGGTCCTCGTCTGGGGCGCCCCAGGCGGCAGTGACGGCCTCGCGCAACGGCGCGGGGAGGGCGGCGAAGGCGTCGTAGTACGCCATGAGGGACAGGAAGGGCGCGGCTGAGCCTTGGGTGAGGCTGCGGGTGAGCGCGGCGGCCTGCGGCGGCGGCGCGTCGAGCCGGTAGCCAGCTTTGGCAAGGTCCTCCAGCAGGGCGGCGAGGCTGGCGAAGCTATCCAGGCCGACGGCATGGCCAGCCTGCCCGCCGGCGGCCGGATAGTCGGAGAGCAGGACAGCAACCCGCCGCTCCGGCGCCGGAGTCGCGGCGAGGCGCTCCCAGCCGGCAGCGCCGTCGGCGGCCAACGCGATGCCCTCGGCATCGGGCGCCAGCAGGGTGCGGGCATAGTCCAGCCCGGGGATCGGCGTCGCCTCCTGCTTGAAACCGATGGCGGCGGTGAGCAGGCGGCCATCGAGTTCGGGCAGCACGACCTGCATGGCGAGGTCGCTTTGCGAGAGGCCGCGCGTCGATGCCGCCCAGGCCTCGCGCGGGGCACCGGAAAGCAGGAGTTGCAGCACCGGCGTGCCGGCGGCGTCCAGCGGCGAGGCGTCGTGCTGGCGCGCCGAGAAGGCTGTGGCGTTCAGCACCACGGCGGGACGCCAGGTGGCGAGGCGTTCGGTCATGAAGCGGGCGCAGGCCGTATCCTTCAGGCTTGCCACGAAAAGGCCGCGTACACGCAGGCCCCGTGCCCGCAGCGCCTCGGCCTGGGCGAGCATTGGAGCGATGTCGCCGGCCAAGAGGTGGGAGCGATAGAAGACCAGCACCGCCTGAGGATTGGTTTCCTCGGCGCCCAGCGGGTGCTCGCCGCAGGCGGGGAGAGAGCGGGGCGGCGGGGCGTCGTCAGGCATGAGGCCGGCGAGATGCGCGGCAAGGCGTAGGGCGCTGCCCAGGTTCTCCGGGCCGCCCTCGCACAGGCAGGCATCCAGCCGGGCGTAAGTCTCAGGCGGCACGGTGGAGAGGGCGGCGAGTTGTGGATCGCCACAGCCGTCGCCGGGGAGAAGGGCAAGCGGAATGCCCTCCCGTCGGCAGAGGGCGGCAACTTCCTCGGCGCCGTAACGCCAGTACTCCAGGCCGCCGAGCAGGCGGACGAGGATGCAGCGGGACTGCGCCAGCACGTCCTCGGCATAGAGGTCCACCGACATGGGGTGGCGGAGCTGGGACAGGTTGGCCAAGCGTAGGCTGGGGCGGGGAAGCGGCAGGGCTTCCCAGGCCGTGGCGGCGGCGCCCAGATCGCTGTCGGTGAAGGAAAGCAGCACGAGGTCGGCCGGGGCATGGCCGAGATCCACCGCCGCCGCATCCTCCTCCAGGCTTCGCGTCTCCTGCCGCAGCAGATGCAAGGCTTGTCTCCTGTGGTTGAGAGGAGCCTTGCCCCTCTCGAACTCTCCCCACCAAGAAGCTGAGGTTCTTGGATCTCCCTGCCTTATTCCAAGATGGCGCGCGCGATGGCCTCGCGGTCCATCCCCGTCTGCCCGATCACCACGAGATGTCCCTGGCGGTCATCGGTCCAGGGGCGGTCGAAGTGATGGCGGAAGCGGCGGCCGACACCCTGCACGGCCAGCCGCATCGGCTTGCCCTTCAGCCGCACGAAGCCCTTGATGCGCAGCACATCATGCGCCGCCGCCACCTCCGGCAGGCGGGCCAGCAGGGCGTCGGGCGTGTCGTAGTCCGGCAGGGGCAGGACGAAGCTGTCGAAGTCGTCGTGCTCGTGCGCGCCGTCCTCGGCATCATGGTGCGAGGGACGGGCAGCGAGGTCGTCCTCGGCGGCGGCATCCAGGCCGAGCAGCACCGCCGGCTCCAGCGCGCCCTCGCGCGCGGGCACCACCTTCACGGCGCGCGGCAGGCGGGCGGCGACCTCGGCGCGGAGGGCGGCGAGGGCGGTTTCGTCCAGCAGGTCGGCCTTGTTCAGCACCACCAGGTCGGCGGCGTTGAGCTGGTCCTCGTAGACCTCGGCCAGGGGATTGTCGTGGTCGAGCGAGGGATCGGCGGCGCGCTGGGCGGCGATGGCATCGGGGTCGTCGGCGAAGCGGCCCTCGGCGACGGCGGGGGCATCCACCACCGTCACCACGCCGTCCACCGTGACGCGGGAGCGGATGGCGGGCCAGTTGAAGGCCTTGATCAGCGGCTTCGGCAGCGCGAGGCCGGAGGTCTCGATCAGGATGTGCTCGGGCGGCTCCGGGCGGTCGAGCAGCGCCTGCATGGTGGGGATGAAGTCGTCCGCCACGGTGCAGCAGAGGCAGCCATTGGCCAGTTCGACGATGTTCTCGGCCTCGCAGCCCGGGATGCCGCAGTCCTTCAGCGTCTCGCCATCCACGCCGAGGGCGCCGAACTCGTTGACGATGATGGCGATGCGGCGCCCGTTGGCGTGCTGCATCAGGTGGCGCACCAGCGTCGTCTTTCCGGCACCGAGAAAGCCGGTGACGATGGTGGCGGGCACCTTGTCGAGCGTGGTCATGCGGCAGTGTCCTTCGGAGGGGCGTCGAGCGCAGGGAGGCGACCCAGCACCACCTTGCGCAGCGACTCCGGGCGGCGCGAGGGCAGCACGGCGCCGGAGGCATGGGCGGCATAGGTGGCGCCATAGGCCAGCAGGTCCTCGGCCAGGCCGGGCGTCAGGTGGCCGAGCAAATAGGTCCATTTGCCGGGCGTGCTCATCGCCGCCGTGCAGCCATGGTCGCAGGCGGCGAGACAGGTGACGGGATGCAACTCGACCGGTGGGGCGGGGTGGGCAGCGAGGGCCGCGGCCAGGGCGTCATGCAGCAGGCGGCCGGGCGGGATCTCGCCCTCGGCCAGGGGACGGCCACCGCGGCAGGTGGTGCAGACCACCAGGCGCGGCTTCGGCGCGGGCTCGTTCGGCGGCTCCATGCACGCTCCCTGCGCCCTGCGGCGCGACTGGACACGAGGTGCCGACCGCCCGCGCGTCGCCGCGCGGGACCGAGGCGCCGGGGTTGGATGCCCGGCCGCATCGCCGCCCGCCGGGGCACCCCGCCCGGTGGCACGATCCTATGGTGATGGCAGGTCTCCTGGCTCGCGGATCGAACGCAGCCCGCCGGCCTTCCCAAAGCACTTCCCGAAAGGGGCAGTCACTTCAGTGGCCATGGCGGCGGGTCGCTCTCCGCTTACAGTTGCGGGGGCAGCCGCGGCATGGGGCGCAGCGTGGAAACCCGCTTCACCCGGCACCGCATTCCCTTTTCACCTTCCGCTGGGGAAGGACCATCAGGCGGTTCGTAGGCGGGAGGCAGGCGGGGAGTCAAACCCTGCCTTTTTCCTCCGGAGCAGCGCTTCGCTCCCACGCACAGCATTCGCGCATGGAACAAGGAACGGACGAGAATTGCCGGCCCGCTCTGAAAATTCCACCTCAAGGCGAGATAGAAACGTTCAGAACCTTTTGCTGGCTTTGGAGGGAAGTGGCGGTTCCTATTCGAGGAATTCCGGTGCGCAACAACGAAACCATTTTTCGTCTCGCATCTTCATTTCCCCAATCGTGCCGGACAGCAGGATCGACTTTCCCGAGGGGTGGACAATTCCATGCGACTGGTTTAGACCATTTTCAACAGCGCCGCGGCGGCACATAAATATGTCCTTTTCAGGGCTGACATCGCAGGGCCTCCTCCGGCCCGCCCCCTGTGTCCGCCGCTTCTGAGAATCCACGGAGGTGAAGCCGCCCCATCCGGCGAGCGGCAGGTCAGAGGACGATGGAAACAGCAACCCAGACGACGGGCGAAGATGCCACGCCGCCGGTGAAGATCGCGCTCCGCAACGTCTTCAAAGTGTTCGGCGACCGGCCCGAGGCGGCCATCCGCATGGTCCATGAGGGCCGCGGCAAGGACGAGATCCACGCGGCCACCGGCTGCACCGTGGGTGTGAAGGATGCCAGCTTCGACATCCGCACCGGCGAGATCTTCGTCATCATGGGGCTCTCGGGCTCCGGGAAGTCCACCCTGTTGCGCCTGATCAATCGCCTGATCGAACCCTCCGCGGGCGAGATCCTGGTGGACGGGCAGGACATCACCAGGATGTCGAAGCGCGAGCTGATCGCGCTGCGCCGGCGCGACATGAGCATGGTGTTCCAGTCCTTTGCGCTGCTACCCAACCGCACAGTGCTGGACAACGCCGCCTTCGGCCTGGAAGTCGCGGGCGTCGGCGAGCAGGAGCGGCACGAGAAGGCGCGGGCGGCGCTGCAGGCCGTGGGCCTCGGCACCTATGTGGACAGCCGGCCGGACCAGCTCTCGGGCGGCATGAAGCAGCGCGTCGGCCTCGCCCGTGCCCTGGCGAGCGAGCCCACCGTGCTGCTGATGGACGAAGCCTTCTCGGCACTCGACCCGCTGATCCGCGCCGAGATGCAGGACGAGCTGCTGCGCCTGCAGGCCGAGCACAGCCGCACCATCATCTTCGTCAGCCATGACCTGGATGAGGCCATGCGCATCGGTGACCGCATCGCCATCATGCAGCATGGCGAGGTGGTGCAGGTCGGTACGCCGGACGAGATCGTCAGCAGCCCGGCGAATGACTACGTGCGGTCCTTCTTCCGCAACGTGGACGTCAGCCAGGTGTTCCGCGCCGGCGATATCGCCCGCGAGTCGCAGGTCGAGCTGATCGAGCGGCGCGGCCTCGCGGTGCCCGCCGCGCTGGAGCGGATGCGGCGGCATGACCGCGACATCGCCATCGTTGTCGGGCGGGACAAGACCTACCACGGCATGGTCTCCGCCGACTCGCTGGCGCAGGCTGCGCGCAGCGGCGCGGACGATCCCTACCGCAAGGCGATCCTGCCCGAGGTGGAGCCGATCGCCGCCGACGACACGCTGTCCGACGTGATGGGCAAGGTGGCGGAGAGTCCGCATCCCGTGCCGGTGGTGGATGCGGAGCACCGCTATGTCGGTGCGATCAGCAAGTCCACGCTGCTGCGGACGCTCGACCGCTCGGGCAACTGAGCGCCTCCCGCCGAAGGAATACGCCCCATGCAGGACTGGAACCTGGGCATCGGCGAGGGCGCCGATGCCGTCGTCAACTTTGTGCTCGATCACTTCACCCCGGCGCTCGACGCCATCGCCACGGGCATCGGCTTCGTCACCGATGGCGTCCGCGCGACGCTGACCGGCATTCCGGCGCCGGCCGCCATCGCCGCCATCGCGCTGCTGGCGCTGTGGCGGGTGGGCTGGAAGTTCGCCGTCTTCGCCGTCGCTGCCCTGCTGCTGATCGGCGGCATGGGCCTCTGGGAGCGTATGATGGAGACGCTCTCCCTCGTGCTCGCGGCCACGGCCATCGCCATCGTCATCGGCGTGCCGCTGGGCATCGCCATGGCGCGCAGCAACGGCGTGCAACTCGTCGCGCGCCCGGTGCTCGACCTGATGCAGACCATGCCGGCCTTCGTCTACCTGATCCCGGCCGCCATGTTCTTCGGCCTCGGCGCGGTGCCGGGCACCATCGCCACGGTAATCTTCGCCATGCCGCCGGTGGTGCGCCTGACCAACCTCGGCATCCGCCAGGTGCATCACGAGTTCATCGAGGCGGGCGAGGCCTTCGGCTGCACGCCGATGCAGCTTCTGCTGAAGGTTCAGGTGCCGAATGCGCTGCCCTCCATCATGGCGGGCATCAACCAGACCATCATGCTGTCGCTCTCGATGGTGGTGATCGCTTCCATGATCGGCGCTGGCGGGCTCGGCAACACGGTGCTGACGGGTATCCAGCGGCTCGATGTCGGCACCGGCTTCGAGGGCGGGCTCGCGGTGGTGGTGCTGGCGGTGCTGCTGGACCGCATCACCCAGAGCTTCGGCCAGAAGCGGGCGCCTTCCGGGCTGCGGGCGCTGTTCGCCCGGCGCACCAGCGAGGGTGCTGCGCAGCCGGCGGCCGTCTCGAAGGCCTGATCTCCTTATTCAAGCCGGGATGAAGGCTGGGGGAAAGAATTCCCCCAGGCCCCCCTTCTTTTGTCTGTCAGAAAGAAGATGGGGGTCCGGGGGAGTTCTTTCCCCCGACCTTTTCTGCCCGGCCCGTTCCAGGCAACCAAGGAAAGGAAACCCCATGTTGCTGAAGAAGCGCGAACTCTTCGGTCTCACCGCCGGCCTGGCGATGGGCCTCACCGCCGGCGCCGCGCGCGCGCAGTCCGGCCAGACGATCAAGCTGGGCTTCGCCCCCTGGGCCGATGCCGAGTTCATCACCCGCCTCGCCGCCAAGCTGATCGAGGACCGGCTGGAGACCAAGGTCGAGCTGGTGCAGACCGACGTGGCGCCGCTCTACCAGGGCCTGACCCGCGGCGACGTGGACGCCATGCTGATGTGCTGGCTGCCGCAGACCCATGCCGATTACTGGAAGCGCGTGGAGGGCAAGGTGGAGCGCCTCGGCGTGCTCTACAGCGGCGCCCGCCTGGGCTGGGTGGTGCCGAAGTATGTGCCGGAATCCGAGGTCGCCTCGATCGCGGATCTGGCGAAGCCGGATGTGCAGAAGAAGCTGAACGGCCGCATCCAGGGCATCGAGCCCGGCGCCGGCCTGACCCGCCTCTCGCACAAGACGCTCGAGGCCTATGGGCTGAAGGACTACACGCTGCAGGAGGCCAGCGAGGCGGCCATGCTCAGCGTGGTGGACCGCGCGATGCGGCAGGAGAAGTGGGTGGTGGCGACCTCCTGGAGCCCGCACTGGATGTTCGGCAAGTACGACCTGCGCTACCTCAAGGACCCGAAGGGCGCGCTGGGTGGCGAGGAAGAGGTCGTCGCGCTCGGCCGCCCCAAGCTGAAGGAGGAGCAGCCGGAGGTTGCTGCCTTCCTCTCCCGCCTCAACATGCCGCTCAACGAGCTAGAGAAGGCGATGCTGAAGGCGCAGCAGGACAGCGCCGACGCGGCGGTGGCCGACTATATCGGCAGCCACAAGGACCACGTGGACGGCTGGTTCGCCAAGAGCTGAGGCCAGCAGGTCCAGCACGGGCGGGGGAGGACCATTCTCCCGCCCATTCGCGGCGGCCAGCGGCCGCCGCCTGAAGCGCAGCACCGGTCCGGGCGTCGATCCTTCCGCCCCCCGCTTCGTCCTCGCCGGACCATGAGTCCTGGCGCCTTCAGGACCGGAATCCTCTCCGCTGCCGGCGCGCCCTCGCGCGGCGCTGCCTGGCCGGCTGCCTTTCGCAGGCCCCTCGTGGGCCCAAACACATCAACGCCGCACAGGAAGTCCTCATGCTGCTCAACAAGCGCCAGTTCCTCAGCCTTTCCGCCGGGATGGCCGCCGCCCTCGCCACCGGTTCCGCCCATGCGCAGACTGGCAAGCCGGTTCGGCTCGGCTACGCACCGTGGACGGATGCCGAGTTCATCACCAAGCTGGCGGCGAAGCTGATCGAGAGCCGCCTGGAGACGCCGGTCGAGCTGGTGCAGACCGATGTGGCGCCGCTCTACCAGGGCGTCATGCGCGGGGACCTGGACGCGGTGCTGATGTGCTGGCTGCCCAAGACGCACCGGGACTACTGGAAGCGGGCCGAGGGCAAGGTGGAGCGGCTCGGGCAGATCTATACCGGCAAGATGGGGCTGGCGGTGCCGACCTATGTGCCGGAGAGCGAGGTCGCCTCCATCCCCGACCTGACGAAGCCGGGGGTGCGCGACAGGATGGGTGGTCGCATCCAGACCATCGAGCCTGGCGCGGGCATGACGCGGCTCGTGCATGAGACGGTGAAGGCCTATGGGCTCGACTACAGCGTGCAGGAATCCGGCGAGGCCGGCATGCTGACCATGCTGCAGCGGGCGATCCGCAGTGAGGACTGGATTGTCTTCTCCGGCTGGAACCCGCACTGGATGTTCACCAAGTTCGAGCTCCGCTACCTCGATGATCCGAAGCTCGGCATGGGCGAGGAGGAGAAGATCATCGGCGCCGGGCGCCTCGGCCTGCGGGAGGAGCGCCCGGAGGTGGCCGGTTTCCTCTCGCGCCTCAGCATGCCGCTCAAGGAACTGGAGCAGGCGATGCTGAAGGTCCAGGAGGAGAACGCCGAGGCGGCGGTGGCGGACTACATCGCCACCCACCCGGAGCGCGTCGCCGGCTGGTTCGGCAAGACCGCTGGCTGACGTGCCGGCAGGGCATGAGCATTTGCCGTTCCGCATGCTGCGGGGCGGCCGGATTGGCGGGGGCGGCGGCGCGCTGCCCCCGTTGCGCGTCCATTCCCGAGGAACGCGGCGATAAGGATCGATTAGGCGAAGCCCGCTTATCGTCCGCGCTCGACGAATGCCGCAGGACGCAGTGACAACGCATGCCGAGACAACGGATCACGCCCACGGGACGGGAATCGCCCTTCGGAGAGGAGGAGCTGATCGTCACCAAGACCGATCGCAAGGGGCGCATCCTCTACGCCAACGACGTCTTCCTGCGCGTCTCGAAATACGGGGTTCGCGATGTGCTGGGGCAGCCGCACAGCCTGGTCCGGCATCCCGACATGCCGCGCTGCGTGTTCCGGCTGTTCTGGGAGACGCTGGAGCAGGGGGGCGAATTCTTCGGCTATGTGCTGAACCTCGCTTCCGATGGCAGCCACTACTGGGTCTTTGCCCATGCCACGCCGACGCGGGACGCCGCCGGCCAGGTGGTCGGCTACCATTCGAACCGTCGCCGGCCCGACCCAGCGCAGGTGGCGCGGGTGCGCCCGGTCTACGCGCAGTTGCTGCGCGCCGAGGCCGCCGCCTCAGACCGCAAGCAGGGCATGCAGCAGGGGGGCGCCGCGCTCGCGGAGATGCTGGCGAGGCAGGGGATGAGCTATGAGCACTTTGTCTTTTCTCTCTGATCCGCGGCTACCGCTGGGGCTGGCCACCCTGCTGGCCGGCGGCCATGCGGTCTGGATGCTGGCGGCCGGACCCTCCGGGATGGCCGCTCTGGCGGCCCTGCTGCCGGCACTGGGCAGCGGCGCGGCGCTGCTGGCGGTGCTGCGCCAAGAGACGGTGCTGCGCCGGGCCGCCGCGGTGTGCGAGGCGGCGGCGAAGGGCGACCTCGAAGCTCGCATGCCGCAGCCTTTCAGCCCCGGCGCCCTGGGGCAGCTTGAATTGGCCGCCAACCACATGCTCGACATCACCGATGCCTTCGTGCGGGAGGCGGCCGGCGCCATGCAGGCCGCCAGTGCCGGGCGCTACTATCGCAAGGTGCTGCTGCGCGGTCTGCCCAGCAGCTTCCGCAAGGCGGCGGAGGATCTCAATGGCGGCATCGGGCAGATGGAAGCCAAGGCGCGGGAATTCGCCTGCTTCACCGGGAGCTTCGAGCGCGGCGTGGGGGGCGTGGTGGAGAATGTCGCCGCCGCCGCCGTGGCGCTGCGCAGCAATGCCGAGGGCATGCTGAGGGCCGCCGGGCAGACCAGCGAGGGCGCCGGCGCCGCCGCGACGGCGACGCATACCAGCGAGGCCTGCTCGCAGAACGTGGCGGTGGCGGCGCGGCAGCTTTCCTCCTCCGTCGGCGAGATCACCCGCCAGGTCGGGCGTGCCTCGCAGATCGCCCGCTCGGCGGTGACGGCGGTGGAGCAGGCCAATGCCACCGTCGCCGGGCTGGACGACGCGGCGCGGCAGGTGGGCGAGGTGGTGCAGATGATCACCGAGATCGCCGCGCAGACCAACCTGCTGGCGCTGAACGCGACGATCGAGGCGGCGCGGGCCGGCGAGGCGGGCAAGGGCTTCGCCGTGGTGGCGGGAGAGGTGAAGGGGCTCGCCTCGCAGACGGCCCGCGCGACCGACCAGATCACCCGCCAGATTGAGGCCATGCAGCAGGCGATGGCGCAGGCGGTGCAGGCCATCGGGCATATCGGCAGCACGGTGCGGGAAACGGACGAGGTGGCCACCGCCATCGCCGCCGCGGTGGAGGAGCAGAGCGCGGCCACCGCCGAGATCGCCCGCAGCGTCGAGCAGACGGCGCAGGGGACGGCGGCGGTGGCGCGCAACATCGAGGCGGTGCGCGCGGCGGCCGGTGAGACCGATGCCGCGGCCACCGCCATGCGGGACGCCGCTGGCGGTCTCTCCAGCGAGGCGGAGCGGCTGCGGCGGGAGGTTGCGGAGTTCCTGGCGCGGGCGCGGCAGGCGGTCTGAGGCGCCGGCCCGGGGGAATCCGCACCCTCGGGCTTTGGCGGCGGCGGGGAAATCGGTTAACCCCGGCGGACCATGACTTTCACCCTTGTCCTTGGTGGCGCCCGCTCGGGCAAGTCGCGTCATGCGGAGGCGCTGGTCGCCCGCCACCCCGCGCCCTGGGCCTATATCGCCACGGCCGAGGCCTGGGATGACGAGATGCACGCGCGCATTGCTGCCCATCAGGCCCGTCGCGGCGCGGAATGGCGCACCATCCACGCGCCGCTCGACCTCGCCGCCGCCCTGGGCGATGTAGGCGCGCGCCCCGCTCTGGTGGATTGCCTGACGCTCTGGCTGACCAACCTGATGCTCGGCGACCACGACATCGGGGCCGCCACCGCGGCGCTGGAGGCGGCGCTGGATGCCCGCGCGGCGCCGACCGTGCTGGTGGCCAATGAGGTGGGGCTGGGCATCGTGCCGGAGAACGCGCTGGCGCGGCGCTTCCGCGATGCCGCGGGCGTGCTGAACCAGCGGCTGGCGGCGCGGGCCGCCGCGGTGCATTTCATCGCCGCCGGCCTTCCGCTGGTGCTGAAGGGGGAACCATGACCGAGGATCGGGACGAGGCCGCGCGCCACCAGGAGAAGATGGCGAAGCGCAAGGCGGTGCAGGATGCCGAGGTAGCTTCCAAGACCGTCGAGAAGGGCCTGCTGATGGTCCACACCGGGGCGGGCAAGGGCAAGTCCACCGCCGCCTTCGGCCTGGCGCTGCGGATGCTGGGGAGCGGGCGGCGGGTCGGCGTGGTGCAGTTCATCAAGGGTGCCTGGTCCACCGGGGAGCGCGGGCTGCTGGAAGCCTATGCCATGCTGGAATGGCACAGCATGGGCGAGGGCTTCACCTGGGAGACGCAGGACCGCGCGCGCGACGTCGCCGCCTGCCGCCGCGCCTGGGAGCAGGCGAAGCGGATGATGGCCACGAGCGATCTCGGCCTCCTGGTGCTGGACGAGCTCTGCATCGCGCTGCGCTACGACTACCTGCCGCTGGAGGAGGTGCTGGCCGGGCTGGCCGCGCGGCCGGCGGGGCTGCATGTCGTGGTCACCGGGCGCAACGCGCCGGCCGGGCTGATCGAGGCGGCCGACATGGTCACCGAGATGAAGCCGGTGAAGCACCATTTCGCCGCGGGCGTGAAGGCGCAGCAGGGCATCGAGTTTTGACGGGGGCCTATGCCGCCCTGGCCGTGGCCATCCTGGCGGAGGTGATCGCGACCTCCGCCCTGAAGGCGAGCGACGGCTTCACGCGGCTCTGGCCCTCCGTCGTGACGGCGGCGGGATATGGGGTGGCCTTCTTTTTCCTCTCGATCGCGCTGCGCAGCGTGCCCATGGGCATCGCCTATGCCATCTGGTCCGGGATCGGCATCGTGCTGATCTCGGCGGCCGGCTGGATCTGGTTCCGTCAGGCGCTGGACCTGCCGGCGATGCTCGGCCTCGGGCTGATCATCGCGGGCGTTGTGGTGGTGAACGTCTTCTCGAAGTCGGCGGGGCACTGAGATGACCGCGAGGGCCATCATGCTCCAGGGGACCGGCTCCTCCGTCGGCAAGTCGCTGCTGGTGGCGGGGCTGGCGCGGGCGCTGGCGCGGCGCGGGCTGCGGGTGCGGCCCTTCAAGCCGCAGAACATGTCGAACAACGCGGCGGTGACGGCCGAGGGCGGCGAGATCGGCCGGGCGCAGGCATTGCAGGCACGCGCGGCCGGCGTGGAGCCGAGCGTGCACATGAACCCTGTGCTGCTGAAGCCGCAGAGCGAGGTGGGCGCGCAGGTGGTGGTGCAGGGGCGCGTGCATGCCACGGCACGGGCGCGCGAGTACCAGGCGATGAAGCCCGCCCTGCTGCCCTTCGTGCTCGACAGCTTCGAGCGGCTGCGCACCGAGGCGGATGTGGTGCTGGTGGAGGGCGCCGGCTCGGCCTCGGAGATCAACCTGCGGGCGGGGGACATCGCCAATATGGGCTTCGCCCGCGCCACGGGTACGCCGGTGGTGGTGGTGGGCGACATCGACCGGGGCGGGGTGATCGCGGCCCTGGTCGGCACCCATGCCGTGCTGGCGGCGGAGGATGCGGCGCTGGTGCGCGGCTTCATCGTCAACCGGATGCGCGGCGACCTCTCGCTCTTCGCCGAGGGCATGGCGCAGATCGCGGCGCGCACGGGCTGGGCGCCGCTCGGGCTGGTCCCGCATTTCGAGGGCGCGCGGCGCCTGCCGGCGGAGGATGCGATGGACCTCGCCGAGCACCTGCCGCGGCGGGCAGGGGGGAAGTGCCGCATCGCCGTGCCGGTGCTGCCGCGCATCGCCAACTTCGACGACCTCGACCCGCTGGCCGCCGAGCCGGAGGTGGAACTGTTGATGCTGCGGCCGGGCATGGCGCTGCCGGGGAATGTGGACCTCGTCATCCTGCCGGGGTCCAAGGCCACCATCGCCGACCTCGCCACGCTGCGGGCGGAAGGGTGGGACACCGACATCCTGGCGCATTGCCGGCGCGGTGGGCGGGTGCTCGGCCTCTGCGGCGGTTATCAGATGCTGGGGCAAAGGATTGCCGACCCGGAGGGGGTGGAGGGGCCACCGGGCGCGGTGCCGGGGCTTGGGCTGCTGGCGGTGGAGACGGTGCTGGCGGGCGACAAGCGGCTGGAACGGGTTTCCGGCCAGACACTGGCCGATGCGGTACCCTTCACGGGCTACGAGATGCATATCGGCCGCAGCAGCGGGGCGGATACGGCGCGGCCGCTGCTGTGCTTTGCCGATGGGCGGGTGGATGGCGCCGTCTCCGGGAATGGGCGGGTGGCCGGCACCTATGTGCACGGCCTCTTCGCGGGCGATGCGCAGCGACGGGCTTGGCTTGGGCGACTTGGCGCTGCCGCCGCGCAGAACGGGCACGATGCGGCGGTGGAAGCCGCGCTGGACGGGCTGGCGGCGCATCTGGAGCAGTATCTGGAAGTTGATCAGATGCTTGAGCTGCTCCGTTAAATGAGATTGGTCGCTAGCAGCGGGACAATGGCATCTAGAAGTAAAGGCGCATTGGCGCCCCAGAACGAAAGCTACAAGAAATGGACTGCATCCGAGCCCTGATCACGCGCCCCTGGACCCGCCCCCCCGCGCGGCCGACGAGTGTCGCCAGCCTTGCCGTTGCGCTCTACCGCGCCGAGCGGAAGGAACGCGGCACGGCAGCCGAGTTGTCGCGCTGCGTGCGGGCCGCCGCGGCGATGATGCCGCGCCAGCCGCGCTGAAGGGCGGCGCTTCCTCCTGGCGGCTGGCGCAGGTTCACCAGGCCAGCAGTGCCAGCGCGAGCACCGCAGCCAGCTGCAGCGCGCAGGCGCGGCGGTAGAGCGCCAGGGCGCGGCGCAGGTCCGCCGCGGTGGCGTCGGGGCGGCCATCGCCCATCCAGGCATCCTCGACACGCGTGGCGCCATAGGTGCGCGGGCCAGCGAGGCGCAGGCCGAGCGCGCCCGCCATGGCGGCTTCCGGCCAGCCGGCATTGGGCGAGCGGTGATGCCGCGCATCGCGTCGCACGGCTTGCCAGGCACCGCGCGCGTCGGCGCCGCGTGTCAGGGCCGCCGCCAGAATCAGCCAAAGCGCGGCGAGGCGGGAGGCGGGGAGGTTCACGCCGTCATCCAGCCGGGCCGCGGCCCAGCCAAAAGCCTCGTGCCGGGGCGTGCGGTGGCCGATCATGCTGTCAGCGGTGTTGACGGCCTTGTAGCCGACGATGCCCGGCAGCCCGCCCAAGCCACACCAGAAAGCCGGCGCCACCACGCCGTCTGAGAAATTCTCGGCGAGGCTCTCGATCGCGGCGCGGGCGACACCGGCCTCGTCCAAGGTCTGCGGGTTGCGGCCGACGATCATGGCGACGGCGGCGCGGCCGCCTGAAAGGCCGTGCTGCTCAAGTCCCTCGGCCACGGCGCGGACATGGTCGTGCAGGCTGCGTTGGGCAGGCAGGGTGGCGGCCAGCAGTGCCAGCAAAGGCAGCGCCAGGGCGGTGGGGAGGATGGCGAGCAGCGCGCCCTGCAGCAGCGCCGCCGGGAGAATGCTCGCCAGCAGCAGGAGCAGCAGCGCCAGCACGCCGCTGCGGCGGCGCTGCGCGAAAGACTGGGCGGGGCGGTTCAGCCGGTTGTCCAGCGCGGCGATCAACGCGCCGATCCAGACCACGGGATGGCGGATGGCGGCGAAAAGCGCGGCGGGATAGCCAAGCACGGCCTCGATGAGCAGCGCGCCGGCCAGGAGGGGGAGGGACGTGGACAGCAGAGGGATCGCCTGTTAGCGCGGGGCCTCGGTTTGGTTCTCCCGGACAGGAGAAGGTCGGGGGAATTCCTTTCCCCAGCTTTCTGCCCGGATGATCTCAGCGGCAGGGGGTAGCATGGGGCCGGACGGCCTGGAACATGGCGGGCGGCTGGCCGAGGCGCGGCGCCGCTTCGCGGGGGCGCCGGAGCCGTTCATCGACCTCTCCACCGGCATCAATCCGGTTCCCTGGCCGGTGCCGCCACTGCCGCCCGCTGCCTTCACACGCCTGCCGGAGCCGGAGGAGGAAGAGGCGCTGCGGGAGGCGGCGGCGGCGACCTATGGCGCGCCGGATGCGGCCTGCGTGGCGGCGGCGCCAGGCACGCAGCTGCTGATCCAGTTGCTGCCTCGCCTGTTTCCATTGCCGGAACTTCGGATTCTTGGGCCGACCTATGCCGAGCACACCGCCTGCTGGCGCGCCGCCGGAACGCGGGTGCGCGAGGTAGCGCGGCTGGAGGATCTGGACGGCCCCGGTGGCGCCCTGCTGTGCAACCCGAACAATCCGGACGGGCGCCGCCATGCCCCCCATGCCTTGCTGGCGCTTGCCGACCGGCTGGCGGCACGCGGCGGCTTCCTGGTGGTGGACGAGGCCTTTGCGGACCTGGAGCCGGAGGCGCTGGGCTGCGCCTCCGCGCTGCCGCATCCCGGGCTGATCCTGCTGCGCTCCTTTGGCAAGAGCTATGGGCTCGCGGGGCTGCGGCTGGGCTTCGCGCTGGCCGCGCCGGAGCGGGCGGCGACGATCCGTGCGCTGCTGGGGCCATGGGCAGTCTCCGGCCCGGCGCTGGCGGCAGGCCGGGCGGCGCTGGCCGATGCAGGCTGGCGGGAGTCTGCCGCTGCGCGGCTGGCGGAGGAGGCCGCACGGCTGGACAGGCTGCTGGCGCGCGCCGGGCTGGGCGTGCGGGGAGGGACACGCCTGTTCCGGCTGGCCGAGGGCGACGCCGCCTTCTGGTACGAACGGCTGGGGCGGGCGGGCATCCTGACGCGGCGCTTCACGGCCATGCCTCGCTGGCTGCGCTTCGGCCTGCCTGGTGATGCAGTGGCCTGGGCACGGCTGGCGGCCGCCCTCGGCTCCCGCGGGGCGGCAGGCGAGCCATGAAGGGCGGCCCGCAGCAAAGGGAGCAGATCCGATTTGCGAATCATTATCATTTGCGTTTAGGGTGAGGCGTCTTCGGACAGGAGGGATGCCCATCATGTTCCATCACCGATCCTGCGGCACGGCCAACCTCGTGGCCTTGATGGCGGCGCACCGAATCGCCTCACGCGAGGTGACCGCCCTGCACCAGAAGGACGTCATGCAGATGCTGCACCGGCTGGAGGAGGAGGCTCCCGCCCGCCGGGAGGAGGCAGGGCCCTCCACGCACCGCGCTTTGTGGGAGGCTGCCAAGTCCTCCTGAGGCCACACTGGCCGGGCAGGGCATTGCTGCAAGGCGTTTGCAGGAGCGATGTTACGTTGTAACGTCGAGGGCAGTGGGACCGCTGCCCGGCTCTCCGGCCATGCCCGGTGCGGAGAGAGGCTGGCCCTGGCGTTCCCCATCTCCAGGACCTGATCTGCTCATGAAACATGGTAACCCGCCGATCCCCGCGCCGCGCGGCTGGTCTCTCGCGCTGCTTGCCGCGCTCCTGCTGCCGCTGGCCGCGCGGGCACAGGAAACGCCGGAGCCGGAGGAGGCCTGCGAGATAGGCTCCGTGCTGGCGCCTGGCCTCTGCCTCAGCACCGGCTTCATCGTGGATGCCTTCGGCAATGTCCGGGGCGGGCTGCGGCGGGACCTCTCGGCGATCGGCCAGTTGCGGCTCGGGCTCGAAGCGGATCTTGGCCGGATGGCCGGCCTTCAGGGCTGGAGCATCGGCGCCAGCGCCATCGCCGTCTATGGCAAGCAGCCCGGCGTCGCGCTGACCGGCTCGCTGGCGCCGCCGAGCAATATCGAGGCGCTTTCCTCCGCGCGGCTGATGGAGCTGTGGGTGCAGCGGGAGGTCGAGGGCTGGGGCTCGCTGCGCATCGGCCAGTTGGCGGCGGATACCGAGTTCGCCGTGGCCGACACCGCCGGGAACCTGGTGAATGGTACCTTTGGCTGGCCGGTGGCGCTGGCCGAGGCGCTGCCCTCCGGAGGTGTCGCCTATCCCTTCACCGCGCCGGGCGTGCGGCTGGCGCTCGGTGAGCCGGACGAGGCCAGCGGTTTCCGCGTGGGCCTGTTCTCGGGCGACCCGGGCGGGAAATATGGGGAGGACACGGACCCCCAGCGGCACAACCGCTACGGCATCAACTTCAGCACCGCCGGTGGCGCCTTCCTGATCGGCGAGGCGGTGGCCGGTGCCCGCGCGCCCGAGGACGGGCCTCGGCCTTGGGTGGTCAAGCTGGGCGGCTGGTATCACAGCGGCGGCTTCGACTCGCAGCGCTACGACGGCGATGGGCTTTCCCTCGCCGATCCTGCCAGCAGCGGCGTGCCCCGCCGCTTCAACAACAATTACGGCGGCTACGGCATCGGCGAGGCGACGCTCTGGCGCGGCGAGGGGCAGAGCGTGGCGGCCTTCGCCCGACTCTTCGCGGCGCCTTCGGACCGCAACCTCGTCTCGCTGCAGGTGGATGGCGGGCTCGCCTGGGCCGGGGCCTTCGGCCGGCGGCAGGACACGCTGTCCTTCGGCGCCTCGCAGGCGCGGATCGGGCATGGCGCACGCGGGCTGGATCAGGACACGCAGGCTTTCAGCGACCCCTTCCGGCCGGTGCGCCGGCACGAGACGGTGCTGGAGGTGAACTACGACCTGCCGGTGGGGCCGGTGCATCTGCGGCCGCTGGCGCAGTGGTACATCCACCCGGCGGCGGGCGAGCCGGACGAGGAGACCGGCCGCAAGCTGCGCGACGCGGTGCTGCTCGGGATGCGCGTGCAGGCGGAGTTCTGACGGCGGCTTCCGGGGGAGGCGGCGCCTCCCCTGGCCTCAGGCCGCGCGATGGCTCGCCGCGCGCACCCGGCGCTGCTGGCGCAGCACCTCCTCGATCCAGTCGTTGAGCCGTGCGGTCTCGGCCTCGGCCTGCTCGCGGTCGGGGTAGGCGAGGGGGAAGCGCAGCGCCATCCAGCGCCAGGCGACGAGGCGCTTGTGCACCTTCTCGGCGCGTTGGAGCTCCTCGTTGCTGGCGCGCTCGGGCGGCAGCAGGCGGCCGGCCAGCGGCGGGCGCACCGGGCGGCCGGCGCCGTGTTCCACCGCCCATTGCGCAAGGCGGCTGATGCCGTCGTCGCGCTCATCCACCGGGCACATGGCGTAGGTCCAGCGGTCCAGCAGGGAGAGGCCGGCGACGCCGTCGATGGCGGAGGCGATGGCCAGCGGCTGGGTCAGGTCGGCCAGGCGGTAGTTTGGATCGTCCTTGCGCAGCACGGCGCGCTTGATGCGGGCGAGCACGCCGAAGAGGCTGTCCGAGCCGATCTCCGCGGCGACGGCGGCGATGATCTCGGCATCCGGCTGGACCTGCGGCCGCAATTCCTCCGGCGGCTGCGGCGGGGCGTGCAGCATGCTGTCGATGAAGGCGGGATCGCCGGCGCCGGCCAGCACGGTGACGATGCCGCCCTCATGGTGGCCGAAGCGCCCGGCCCGGCCGCCGATCTGCTTCACCTCCTGGGCGTTGAGCGTGCGCCGCTCCTCGCCGTCGTATTTCTGCAGCGTGGAGAAGATGACGCGGCGGATCGGGAGGTTAAGGCCCATGCCGATGGCGTCGGTGGCGACGAGGATGTCGGCCTCGCCGTTGCGGAAGCGGGCGGCCTCGGCGCGGCGGACCTCGGGCGAGAGCGCGCCATAGACCACCGCCACCTTGCGGCCGCGCTTCACCAGCTGCTCGCGCAGTTCCATCACGTCGCGGCGTGAGAAGGCGACCAGCGCATCCCCCATGCGCAGGTCGGAGAGGCCGACCGGACTGCGCGCGGCGTGCAGCGGGCTCTTGCGCTCGAGCGAGATCTCCTCGACCTCGTCGCCGCAGAGCTGGGCGATGCGCTTCACCATCGGAATGCATTCGGGCGCGCCGAGCACCAGCACCTCGCGCGCTGGCACGCCCATGATGGCGGCGGTCCAGGCGGCGCCGCGGTCGCGGTCGTGCAGGAGCTGGGCCTCGTCGATGATCGCGACGTCCACCGGGTTGGTGAAGGGGCACATCTCGACCGTGGCGGCGAGGTGGCGCGAGCCGGGGGCGGGGATGCGCTCCTCGCCCGTGGCCAGCGCCGCCTCGATGCCGCGGGAGGCCAGCGCCTCGCGGAACTCGTGCGCCAACAGGCGGAGCGGCGCCAGGGCCATGCCGCTCTCGGCCGCCGCGAGACGGTCCAGCGCCAGGTGGCTCTTGCCGCTGTTGGTCGGGCCGGTGACGATGGTGATGCGGCGGATCAGCGCCCGGGCGGTGGCGAAATGCGCGGCGTAGCGGTCCAGCGCGGCGGCGCGGGCGACGGCGGCATTGGCGACCTTGTTGCCGCGCCCGGCGAGTTCGGTGGCGCGGTCCAGCCGCAGGCCGGTCTGGCGGGGCGCGCGGGCCTGCTGGGTCTTCTCGGCCTCGCGCCAGGCGAAGACCTCGCGCCGCAGCGCCGACACCTCGGCGGGGTCGAACTCCCAGCGCTCGCGGCCGCCTTTCGCGCCGCGCAGCCGGCGCGCCACCGGCACCAGCCCGGCGCCGACCCAGCGCAGCACCTCGCGCTCCGAGGCGTGCAGCAGGGAAGGGAGGGCCTCGATGCCGACCAGCCCGCGCTCCCAGTCGCGCAGGCGGGTGACCTCCTCGCGCCGCTTCTCGCGGGCGGCCTTCTCGGCGGCGCGCAGGTCCTGCCGGCGGCGCTCCTCGACGCGGCCGGTGGCGAGCACGAAGTCGGAGGCCTGGGCGGCGTTCAGCCCATGCGCGGCGGCGACGGCCTGGGCCAGCGCGGCATGGCGCTCGCCGGAGAGCGGCTTGCCGCTTTCCAACAACTCGCCGGCGGCGATTTCCAGCGTGGCCTCGGGCGTGGCGGCGGTGCCGCGCAGACGGGCGGCGACGGCCTCGTCCAGCGCGGCGCGCAGGGCGTGCTCGTCGGCCTCGGGGTCGTTCAGGCTCTCGGCGGCGGCCTCGGCGTCGGCGCGGCGCACCCAGGGCTGGCCGGCGCGGTTGGCCAGGTCCATCGCCGCCTTGGCCCAGTATTTCCGGCGCACCTCGACCAGGGCCTCGCGCACCGCCGCGGCATCGGCGGGCAGGCGGCGGGCGACGCGGCGGATCAGTTGCGGCATCTCGCGCGGCTCGACCCGCAGGCCCGCCGCCAGGATGGCGGCCTCCGCCGGGTGGGCGGGGGCGTGAGGGTCGTCATTCATGCGCGGGCTCGTCTCTCTGCTGGGTGTACGGGCATGGCTTAGCGGAAAACCACACCCGGACGCCAATGTTGCAGCGCGGCCAAGGGGGCGCCGCCCCCTTGGAACCCCCGCCGGGGTGGCAGTGCCACCCCGGACCCCGCCATCAGTGGCGCCTTCGCGGCTGACGGCGCTACGGGGGCGAACGTGTGTAAGCCCGGACAGGGTGCCCATCGCGCTGATGCGCACGGACATGCACCAGCCCATCGCTGGCCTCGTCCTCCTGGAGCAGGAGCGTCCATTCCGACTGTTTCTCGGCAGCCAGGGCAGCACGCCGTTCCGCAGCCGGGAGGCGGTAGTCGACGAAGCGGTATTTCTCGCCTGCCCATCCATAGTCCTGAACATGGTGCCTGGGAACCCTGCTCCAATCCGGATGAGGCCAGTTCCATCGGCTTCTGTCGCGCGAGGGATTGGCCAGCCAATCCTTTTCAGGAAGTCACACCGCGCCTGCTATGCCGCCGGACCCGTCCTTGGGGCTGCGGTCGATCGTCTCGCGCGCCATGCGCAGTACCTCGTCGAAACTCCGGGCGCGCTGCCCGATGCTGACGCCAATGAGGTTGTTGCGCCGATCCATGGCGGTGGCGCCCTCGTCGTTGATCGGATCGCGGCTCTGGCCAAACGCATCCCGGCGCATGGCACTGGCCTGACCCTGAATCTCGTGCAACTCGGCGTAGCGGCCGGCATTGTTCGGTCCCAGGCGCCTGGCCATCTCGCCCACCCAGACGATGTGGCGATAGGCATCGGCCGGTCCGTTCACCCGCCCTGGCAGCAACGAGGCCTTGGCCTCGATAGTGGAGACAGCAATGGCCAGGGGATTGGTTTTTTGAGTCCTCCAGCCAGGACTGGCGCGCGACGGCGCGCCGGTCCTCGGCGTCACGGCCGGGATCGGGCATGAATATCTCCATTTTTCAGAAGAATGCTGGTTGTGTGCGCGCGCAAGCCGCCTTCCGCCCAATAGGGACGGCGGAGTGATGATCAGTAGTTTGGCGGACCAAACAGCCAGCGAAAGGAATGCCGAATCCGCGATAGCGGCTGGCACGCCGACACGACTTCACCCTCTTCCCGGATTCGCAATTCCAGTTCGCAGGAGGCGGGGCGGCGGCGATCCACCTGAAAGGTGACGAGACGCGTCGGTCCGCCTTTACCGTGCCTGAGGAGAAGCCGGCCCGATCCAACGAGATGATCAAGATAGCGCTCTTCCTTACGAACAGAGCCTTGCTCGCCAGCGCGCGCAAGAGTCCGCTGTTCCGCGGGCTCATGTGTGTAAGGTCCGCCCCAGCCGTCGAGAACAAAACTATCGATCAGGAAATCATGGTCGGTTTCGTTGACGATGCGGATCTCGGCCAAGCCGTAGTCGATGTCGTCCGGTTGCTCCGCGGCGCGAAAGAAGCGGCGCTCGCCTTCCGCAAAGGTGCGGTCGTGCCAGGCCCAGATATCCCAGCCGAGGTTCAGCAGGGCCAGGACGAGGAGGAGGCGGAGGGACCAGCGTCCCAGGCGGGTTACGAGCCGGCGCATCGGGCCTTGAGGAGAAGCGACTTTCCCACCAGCGGGCGCACCTTGGGAACTGACGAGGTTAAGATCGCGGAATAAATTCCTTTTGCCAAGGATATTCCGGCGCCTCACGTTTCGATCTCCCGCTCCCCCTTCGCTGTGCGGCCGGGTTCCAGCGCCTTCATGCCAAGGGGGCGATAACGAACGGCGGGGTCTGGGGGGATACTATCCCCCCAGCGGGAGGGGCTTGGGGAGGGCGGCGCCCTCCCCGGGGCGGCGTCAGACGTGCTGCCCGCCGTTGATGTGGATCTCGGCGCCGTTGATGTAGGAGGAGGGATTGGTGCAGAGGAAGTGGATGGTCTCCGCCACCTCGCGCGGGTCGCCGAGGCGGCGCAGCGGCACGATGTCCTGCACCAGCTCGTCGGTGCCGGGGGAGAGGATGGCGGTGCGGATCTCGCCGGGCGCGATGGCGTTGGCGCGCACGCCGCGCGGGCCGAACTCGTGCGCGAACTCGCGGGTCAGCGCCGCGAGGCCGGCCTTGGAGGCGGCATAGGCCACGCCGGCGAAGGGATGCACGCGCGAGCCGGCGATGGAGGTGACGTTGACGATGGCGCCTTTCGCCGCCTCCAGCTCCGGCAGCAGGTCGCGCGCCAGCAGGGCGGTGGAGACGAGGTTGACGTTCAGCACGCGAGTCCAGGTGTCGGCGTCGCTGTCGGCGACGCCGAGCCGGCGCCCGCCAGGGCCTTTCGGCGAGATGCCGGCGTTGTTGACCAGGGCGTGCAGCTTGCCGCCGACCAGCCGCTCGCGCACGGCGGTGGTGAGGGCGGGGATGGCGCCGAGATCGGCGAGGTCCGCCTGGATATGGCCCATGCGGCCGCCGGCCCAGGGGCAGGCCTCGGAGAAGGCCTGGCGGGAGACGGTCAGCACCCGCCAGCCATGCTCCTGAAAGAGCTTCACCGTGGCGTGGCCGATGCCGCGGCTTGCCCCGGTCAGGAGCAGGGTGCGGGGAGCGTCGGACATGGGGAGCGACCTCGGGCGGGGATTCAGTGTGAAGCCGCAGGATAGCACGGGGGGTGGCGGTTGTCCTGCGCACCCCCGGCGCGGCGGTCAGTCCAGCACGGCCTGGTAGCTCAGCACGCGCAGCTCGCGACGGATCGGGTAGGTGGTGGAAGGGGTGAGCTGGGTGAGGAGGACGACGGCCATCTCCTCGGCCGGGTCCACCCAGAAGGCGGTGCTGGCGGCGCCGCCCCAGGCATACTCGCCCGGGGTGCCGAGGATCTGCGCGCGGGCTGGGTCGAGCGTGACGGAGAAGCCGAGGCCGAAGCCGATGCCCTCCGCCGTGGACTCCGACCAGCGTGGCTGGCCCATGGCCGCCATGTCGCCGTTCAGGTGGTTGGTGGTCATCAGCTCCACCGTCTTGCGGCCGAGCAGACGGGCGCCCTCCAGCTCGCCCTTGTTCAGCATGAAGCGGCAGAAGCGCCAGTAATCGCCCACCGTCGAGACCAGGCCGCCGCCACCGGAGCAGACGCTGCGCGGGCGCAGGTAGCGGCTGGCGGCGGGGTCGTCGATCAGCGCCAGCTTGCCATCCGCGCCGCGTGCGTAGTTGGCGGCGAGGCGGGAGTGCTTGGCTTCGGGGACGAAGAAGTCGGTATCCACCATGCCGAGGGGGAGGATGACGCGCTGGCGCAGGAACTCCTCGAAGGGCTGGCCGGAGATCACCGCGACCAGATGGCCGAGCACGTCGGTGGCGATGCTGTAGTTCCAGGCGTGGCCGGGCTGGGCGATCAGCGGCAGGGTGGCGGCGCGCTCGACCACCTCGGCGAGCGAGGTTTCGGCGGTCTGGAAGTCCACGCCATGGTCGCGGTAGAGCGCGTCCACCAGCCCGGCCTGCATGAAGCCGTAGGTCAGGCCCGACGTGTGGGTCAGCAGGTCGCGGAAGGTGATGTCGCGCTCGGCGGGGACAGTATCGATCTTGCCGCGCGCGCCGCCGGTGGCCACGCGCATGTCGCGGAACTCGGGCAGGAAGCGGGTGATCGGGTCGTCAAGCTGGAAGTGGCCCTCCTCATAGAGCATCATGATGGCCACGCTGGTGAGCGGCTTGGTCATCGAATAGATGCGGACGATGGTGTCGGGCGCCATCGGCGTGCCGCGCGCCAGATCGGCGAGGCCGGTGCAGTGGAGATGCGCCACTGCGCCACGCCGCGCCACCAGCGTCGTCACACCCGCCAGCTTGCCGTCGGCGACCAGCCGCGCGGACCAGTCCTCGATGCGCTTCAGGCGCCGGGCACAGAGGCCGACGCGTTCCGGCTGAACCAGGGCGGGAAGGGTCATGGGTCAGGCTCCGTCGCAAGGGATGCCGATCCTGAGCCGCGCGGCGGGGCGCGTCGAGGGGGAGCCGCGCGTGCGGGGACGATTTTGAGGCACCAGCCTGCGCCGCCCTGCCGCCACCGCATGCTAATGCCATCCTGGACGGCCGGCAGAAGGCTCGCCGCGCGCTGAACAAAACCTTCAGGCGGCAGGTCAAGATGGCGAATCTGATTGGAACCTCGCTGGGCGAGCGACTCACCGGGACAGCTCTGGCCGACACCATCTACGGCATGGACGGCAACGACATCCTGGATGGCGATGCGGGCGCCGACATCCTTTGGGGTGGCAACGGCAACGACACTTTGATCGGTGGCCGCGGCGCGGACGTGCTGATCGGCGGGGCCGGCAACGACACCTTCCGCTATCTCAGCCTGGAGGAAGTCCATCTCGACCGCATCGTCGATTTCTCGGCGGGCGACCAGATCGACCTCTCGGCCATCGCCGGGTTGCGATTCCTGGGCGAGGGGGCCTTCGCGGGCGCCGCAGGCGATGTCCGCGTGAGCTACGCCGCGGGCCTGACCACCCTGCTGTTCGACACGCGCGGCTACGGCACCGCCGACGTGGTGCTGACGCTCGACGGTACGCTGCGCCTCGCCGAGAGCAAGGCAGGCTCCCGCATCCTGCTGCTGGCGGCGCCGAAAGTGCTCACCGGAGGCGCCGGCAACGACACGCTGACCGGTGACGTGGCCGATGATGTTCTGTCGGGCGGTGCCGGCAACGACACGCTGATCGGCGGCGACGGCAACGACGTGCTGATCGGCGAGGACGGCAACGACGTGCTGATCGGCGGTGCCGGTGCCGACCGCCTGACCGGCGGTGCGGGCAACGACACCTTCCGCTATCTCGATACCCGCGACTTCAACGGCGACGTCATCCTCGACTTCTCCACCGGCGACCGCATCGACTTCTCCGCCCTGCCAACGCTGCGCTTCATCGCCGACGCCGATTTCAGCGGCGCTCCCGGAGAGGTGCGGCAGAGCGGCGAGATGCTGCTGATCGACACGGATGGCGACCGTATCGGCGACGTTGCCCTGTCCCTGCCGGGCGGGGGCATGCTGCAGGAGACCTCCACCGGCTCGGGCATCCTGGTGCGCGCGCAACCAATGGTGCTGATCGGCACCGATGCCATCGACCGGCTGACCGGCGGGGCGGGAAAGGACATGATCGATGGCGGGGCCGGCGACGATGTCCTCTATGGACAGGGCGGCGACGACATCATCTTCGGTGGCGCGGGCGCCGACTATCTCGCCGGCCGCACCGGCAACGACACCATCGATGGCGGCACCGGGAACGACACGATCGTCGGCGATTCGGGTGACGACACCATCTTCGGCGGCGCGGGCAATGACTTCATCCGCGGCGGGCCCGGCCGCGACACGCTGACCGGCGGCGCGGGCAATGACACCTTCAACTACCTGACGGTGGACGAGGTGAACGGCGATTTCATCACGGACATGGACGCCGGGGACATCATCAGCCTGCGCAGCATCGGGACCCTGACCTACATCGCGGACCGGGCCTTCTCCGGCCGCGGCGGCGAGTTCCGCTTCGATGGCACGATGCTCTGGATCGATGCCAACGGCGACGGCATCGCCGAGGCCAGCATGCGGATCGAGACCAGCGGCCATATGCTCGACGAGAGCCTGCCTGGCAACATGCTGCTGGTCTGGGCGCAGGACCGCGTGCTGAATGGCGGGGCCGGCAACGACACGCTGGCCGGGCGGGCCGGCAACGACACGCTGGCCGGCGGCGATGGCAACGATATCCTGGTGGGTGATGCCGGCAACGATGTGCTGAACGGCGGGGCGGGCGATGACGTCCTGAACGGCGGCACCGGCTCCGACATCATGACCGGTGGAGCCGGAGCGGACACCTTCATCATCGACACCAGCCAGGGCGCTGGCGCCGCCGATGTCATCACCGACTTCTCCCCTGAGGACAGCATTCTGCTCACCGGCCGCGACGGGCTGACCTGGATCGCGGACAATGCCTTCAGCGGCGTGCGCCCCGAGGTGCGGCAGACCCATGTCGCCGAGGGCACGCTGCTGCAGATCGACGGGGACGGGGACGGCGTGCCCGAGCAGACGGTGCTGCTGCGCAACGCCGGCGGCGTGCGGGAGAGCGTCGCGGGCTCGCTGCTGCTGCAACTGGCGGCTCCGCTCGACCGCACCGGCACCGCCGGCAACGACACCCTGACCGGCGGCCTGGGCGACGACCGGCTGAGCGGCCTGGGTGGCAATGATACGCTGAACGGCGGCGGCGGCAGCGATATGCTCGACGGCGGGGCCGGCAACGACACGCTGAACGGGCAGGACGGTGACGACACGCTGCTCGGTGGCGATGGTGATGACATCCTGGTCGGCGGCCTCGGCCGCGATACCATGACCGGCGGTGCCGGCAACGACACCTTCCGCTTCACGGCGCCGAACGAGATCGGCCTGCGTGGCGATCGCATCACCGACTTCACCTTTGGCGACAAGATCGACCTCACCGCCATCAAGGACTTCACCTTCTCGCCTGATGGGCTGACCGGTGCGGGAGCGCAGATCGCCGTCTGGGAGAGCTACAACGGCGTCAATGCCGGCAAGACCTTCCTGGTCTTCGATGCCGATGGGGATGGCCGGCCGGAGGTGGTGCTGGAGCTGGATGGCGACTTCGCGCTGGAGGAAACGGCCACCGGGTCCCGCATCCTGGTGCGCGCGCCGGACCGCGTGCTGAACGGGGGTGCCGGCAATGATACGGTGACCGGCGGGGCCGGCAATGACACGCTGAGCGGCGGCGCCGGCAATGACGTGCTGGACGGCAAGGGTGGCGACGACCGGCTGCGCGGCGGCGCAGGCGACGACCGCCTGCTGGGCGGCGCCGGCAGTGACTGGCTCTACGGCCATGAGGGCAATGACATCCTGGATGGGGGGGATGGCAATGACCGCCTTGAAGGCGGCGACGGCGATGACCTGCTGATCGGCGGCCTCGGTGCCGACAACATGGTTGGCGGCGCGGGCAATGACACCTTCCGCATCGGCAGCGCGGCGGAAATGGCGGGCGACGTCATCGCCGATTTCTCCGCGGGGGACATCCTGGATCTATCCGGGCTGCGCGCCCGCTTCATCGGCGGGGACAACTTCGTGGCTGATGGCACGGCGCAGCTCCGCATCTTCACCGGCTCCAACACCGGCGTGGCGGTGGACAGCAACGGAGACGGGCTGATGGACGCGCTGCTCACTCTGCGCGGCTTGCTGGCGCTGGAGGAGACCTCGCCAGGCTCGGGCCTGTTCCGCAGCGTCTCGGACCTGGCGCTGACCGGCACCGCCGGGGCAGACGTCCTCACCGGGCGCGAGGGCAACGACACGCTCAGCGGGCTCGATGGCAACGACACGCTGAGCGGCGGCGCCGGCAACGACGTGCTGAACGGCGGTGCGGGCGACGACGTGCTGAACGGCGGGCTGGGCAACGACGTGCTCACCGGCGGCGCCGGCAATGACCGCTTCGTCTGGAGCCTGGACGAGCTGAACACCTACTTCAACGACACCGTCACCGATTTCGGGCCAGGGGACAGCCTGGACCTCTCGGCACTCTTCGGCCATTTCCGGGGCACGGGCGCCTTCACCGCCACGGGGGTGAGCGAGATCCGCCAGGTGGGCGCCGCCGTCTATCTCGACGTCAACGGGGATGGCTTCTCGGACAGCTCGATCCAGCTCACCGGCCTGACCGGTCTGCTGGAGGAGACCGCGCCCGATTCCGGCGTGCTGGTACTCTCCGTGCCAATGACCCTCATCGGCACGGCCGGCGACGACGTGCTGACCGGGCGCGGCAATGCGGATACCCTCTCCGGCCTTGGCGGCAACGATACGCTGCAGGGCGGCGGTGGCGACGACCGGCTCGACGGCGGCGCCGGGAACGACATCCTGCTGGGCGGTGACGGCAATGATACGCTGATCGGCGGCCCGGGCGCAGATACGCTGACCGGCGGCGCGGGGAATGACCGCTTCGTCTTCGCCGATGGCGATGTGGGGCTGGGCGCGGCGCGCGACGTGATCACCGACTTCAACGCCACCGCCTATACGGACCTGCTCGACCTCGCCGGCATCGACGCCAATATGATGGTGGACGGCGACCAAGCCTTCGTCCTGATCAGTGGAACCAGCTTCACCGCGCCCGGGCAGCTCTTCTTCGCCAACGGCGTGCTGTACGGCAACGTCAACGACGACATGGCACCGGACTTCGAGATCGCCTTCACCGGCGTGAGCAATCTGTATTCCTGGCACTTCGCAGCGCTGTAAGCCGGGCGGGGGGCGGACGAGCAGCAGAAGCGCCGCGCTTGCGCTGCATCAAGGACGCGGTGCGGCGCCAGGGGCAGGATGAGGCTCCGGTCCACCATCATGGAAAACGCTCCGATGTCTCGCCTGACCCTCCCCGCTCTGGCCCTGCCGTTCCTCCTCGCCCTGCCGGCGGGAGCGGCCGAAGTGGAGGTCCATGCCCTCAATCGTGGCGGCAACGGCGCGATGATGGTGTTCGAGCCCGCGTTGGTCCGTGTCCAGCCCGGGGACACGGTGCGCTTCGTCGCCACCGACAAGGGACATAATGCCGAATCTGTTCCCGGCATGTTGCCCGAGGGGACCGACGCCTTCGCCGGACGGATGAACGAGACTGTCACCGTCACCTTCGACAAGCCCGGCGTCTATGGCATTCGCTGCAAGCCGCACTATGGCATGGGGATGGTGGCGCTGGTGGCCGTGGGCGCGCCAGAGAACGGGGCGGAGGCCCGCGCTGTGGCGCATCCGGGGCGGGCGAAGCAGGTCTTCGGCCAGCTGTTCGGCACGCTGGATGGCCAGCTGGCCGCGGTGAAATAGCCGCAATCCGCCCGGATGCCCGGGCAACCCCGTCGCGCCTCTGCCTTTAGTCCAGATGACGCCCCACTCGACCTGGGGCCTGGACTGCTGGGAGGGGAGATCATGCGCAGGCATCCGCAGCATCGGAACGACGTGGTGGTGGTGACCGGCGCCTCGGCTGGCGTCGGCCGGGCGGTGGCGCATGAGCTGGCCCGGCGCGGGGCGCGTCTTGGCCTGATCGCGCGCGACGGGGTGGCACTTGAGGAACTGGCCGGACAGCTTATCGCCGAGGGTGCCGCCGCCGTGCTGCCGCTGCCCTGCGACGTCGCTGACGCCGACGCCGTCTTTGCTGCCGCCGGGCGGGTGGAGGCGGAGCTCGGCCCGATCGATGCCTGGATCAACAATGCGATGGTCACCATCTTCGGCCCGGTGCATGACATCGCGCCGCAGGAGTTCCGCCGCGTCACCGAGGTGACCTATCTCGGCTATGTGCATGGCACCATGGCGGCCCTGAAGCATATGCGCCCGCGCGATCGCGGCACGATCCTGCAGGTGGGCTCGGCGCTGGCCTATCGCAGCATTCCCCTGCAGAGCGCCTATTGCGGCGCCAAGCACGCCATTGTCGGCTTCACCGACTCCCTGCGCACCGAGTTGCGGCACGACAACAGCAACATCAAGGTGACGATGGTGCAGCTTCCCTCGGTGAACACGCCACAATTCGCCTGGGCGCGCACGCGGATGCCGCGCGCGCCGCGCCCGGTGGGTGCGCCGGTCGAGCCGCAGGTGGTGGCGCGCGACATCGTCGCGGCGCTGGAGAACCCCACACGGGAGAGCTGGATCGGCCAGGCGACGGCGCTTGCCATCCTGAGCGGGCTGATGGCGCCCGGCATCGGCGACCGCTATCTCGCCAGCACGGCTGTGGAGGGGCAGTTGAGCGACACCCCCCTCGACAAGCCGCGCGAGGGCAACCTGTTCCGGCCCGTCACCGGGGTGGAGCGGGCCTTCGGCCCGTTTGTGGGGGAGGCGAAGCACCAGGCGGTACAGGTCGACGGCGCCTGGGCACGATACGGTGCAGCGGCCGCCACGGCGCTGCTGGCCTGCGGCCTGGGCCTGCTGATCGGGCGGCGGCAGGGGCGCTGAGGCGGCGCGAGGCCGGGCTGCGGGCCGGCCCTGCCTGGCGCTCAGGCCGGCACGCGCTGATCGTAGTGGCGGATGAAGCGGGCGCAGAGGCCGGTCAGCTTCTCCACCAGCGCCGTACCGGTCTCGGCTGAGCTGAGCTTCGGGTCGCCGCCACCGACGCCCTGGTTGTAGACCTCGTCATACTCGATCGGCAGGCCCACCTCGGCGCCCTCGAAGCTGCCGGCGCCGAGCGTCATGTGCGGGATGTCCAGCTTCGCGTTGCGCTTCAGTGGCTGGCCGGAGGGGACCATGTCCGGGCGCATCATCTCGGGGAAGAGGTGCAGGCCGAGGCTGGTCAGCGGGTCGGCGCCGTGGCCGGAGACAGCCTTGGCCTTTTCCGCACCGAGGATGCCGGGCAGCAGCCCGTAGGCGATGCGCCAGAGATAGAGGCTCGGGATCAGCGTGCCGTCGCGGCGGTAGATCTCGCGCGTGACCTCGGCGATCGGTCCGACATTGCCGCCATGGCCGTTGATGACGATGACGCGGGTGAGCCCGTTGCGGAACAGCGAACCGAACATATCCTCCAGCACGCGGTTGAGCGTCGCCTGGCTGATGGCGATGCCGCCGATCATGGGGCCGAAGTGGTCGGCGCCGCCGAAGGGCAGCACCGGGGCGACCAGGGTGCGCGTGCCCATCTCGGTGGCGCGCAGGGCGGCCAGCTCGGCCATCTTCTCGGCCAGCAGGTAGTCACCCATCGGGGCGTGCGGGCCCTGGTCCTCATGGCTGCCCATCGGCAGCAGGATCACCGGCTTCTGCGCCAGCAGCTCGCGCGCCTCGCCGCCGGTGATGGTGCCCATATGGACCTTGGGTTCGGTCAAATGTGCCACGGTTGTCGGTCTCCTCTTCGGGGTAAAAGGCCGGGGGAATTCTTTCCCCCGGACTTGTTTCACGCGATCTCCGCCGCGCGGATGCAGGCCACCCGGCGCCCATCCTCGCCGAAGGGCAGCAACTCCGGCACCGCCGCCGCGCAGGCTTCGACGGCGTGCGCGCAGCGCGTGCGGAAGACGCAGCCGGAGGGCGGGTTGGCCGGGCTGGGCGGGTCGCCGGGCAGCAGGATCCGGGTGAGGCGCTTGGCGGGGTCGAGCCGCGGCGTCGCCGAGAGCAGGGCGCGCGTGTAGGGATGCGCGGGCGCGGCGAAGATCGCCTTGGCCGGCCCTTCCTCCATGACGCGGCCGAGATACATCACGATCACCCGGTCGCAGAGATGCGCCACCACCGGCAGGTCGTGGCTGATGAACAGCAGCGCCAGGCCGAGGTCGCGCCGCAGCTCGTCCAGAAGCTGCACCACCTGCGCCTGGATGGAGACGTCGAGCGCGCTGACCGGCTCGTCGGCCACCAGGAAGTCGGGGTTGGTGGCGAGCGCGCGGGCGATGCCGATGCGCTGCCGCTGCCCGCCGGAGAACTCGTGCGGGAAGCGCTGCGCATGGGCGGGGTCCAGCCCGACGCGGGCGAGCAGGGCGGAAACCTTCTCCGCCACCTCTCGGCGGCTGGCGCGGTGGTGCAGCACGATGCCGTCGGCGATCTGGGAACCGACCTTGCGGCGGGGGTCCAGGCTGCCATAGGGGTCCTGGAAGACGATCTGCAGCCGCTGGCGCAGCCGCCGCCACTCGGCGCCGGAAAGGCCGGCCAGGGGGCGGCCCTCCACCAGCACCTCGCCGTCGCTGGCCGGCATCAGGCCGAGCATGAGACGGCCGAGCGTGCTCTTGCCCGAGCCGCTTTCGCCCACCACGCCGACCGCCTCGCCGCGCGCCACGGCGGCATCGATGCCGCGCACCGCCTGGACGGGGCGCGTCTTGCGGAACATCCCCTTGCCCGGAAAGGTCTTGGAGAGGCCGCGGGCCTCGATCAGCGCGCCGCTCATGCCGGCACCTCCTCCTTCCGGGGCGCCAGTTCGGTCCAGCGGATGCAGCGCACGGTATGGCCGGGAGCGGCCAGGTCGAGCGCCAGCGGCGCGGACGAGCAGGCGGGGATCGCATGGGGACAGCGCGGTGCGAAGCGGCAGCCCTCGGGGAAGGCGTGCGGCGGCGGCACCACGCCGGGAATGCCGGCGGGCTGGGTGTCGCCCTCCGGCACGGCGGCCAGCAGGGCACGGGTATAGGGATGCAGCGGCTCGCGGAAGACCTCTTCCACGCTTCCCTGCTCCACCACCTGCCCGGCATACATGACGGCGACGCGCTGGGCGATCTCCGCCACCACGCCCAGGCTGTGGGTGATGAAGACGATGGCCGTGCCGGTCTCGCGCTGGAGTTCAGCCAGCAGGTCAAGGATCTGCGCCTGCACCGTGACGTCGAGCGCGGTGGTCGGTTCGTCGCAGATCAGCAGTTGCGGGCGGTTGGCCAGCGCCATGGCGATCATCACGCGCTGCCGCATGCCGCCGGACATCTCGTGCGGATAGGCGCGCATCCGCCGCTCCGGGTCGGCGATGCCGACGCGGCGGAACAGCGCCTCGGCCTGCTTCCAGGCCGCATCGGCCGAGACCTTCTGGTGAGCGCGGATGGCTTCCGCCACCTGTGCGCCGGTGCGGTAAACCGGGTTCAGGCTGCTCATCGGGTCCTGGAAGACCATGGCCATGCGGCCACCGCGCAGCTTGCGCATCTCGGGCTCGGGCAGGCGGAGCAGCTCGGTCTCGCCGAACCAGGCCTCGCCATTCACCACCCGCGCGACCGGCGGGAGCAGGCCCATCAGCGCCGTGGTGGTGACCGACTTGCCCGAGCCGCTCTCGCCGACGATGGCCAGGGTCTCCCCGCCACGGACATCGAAGGAGACGTCCTGCACCGGACGGATCGGGCCGCGCGGCGTGTCGATCTCCACCGTGAGGCCCCGCACCTCCAGCACTGTCGGGGGGGTGGGTTCGCGGCGGGGCAGCAGGCCCGGCAGCAGGCGGTCCACGGCGCGGAGGCGGGAGCGGGCGCCGGAGGTGCGCGGGTCCACCGCGTCGCGCAGCGCGTCGCAGAGCAGGTTCATCGCCAGGATGGTCAAAGTCAGCACGGCGCAGGGCCAGAAGAGCAGCATCGGCGCCTGGTCCATGGTGGCCCGCGCCCCGCGGATCATCAGGCCCCAGGAGGGGGCCGGCGGCACCACGCCGAGGCCGAGGAAGGAGAGGCCGCTCTCCAGCACCACCGCCGAGGCCACGGCGAGGCTGAGCTGCACCAGCACCGGCCCGGCCACGTTGGGCAGCACCGTGCGCAGCAGAATGCGCGGCGCCGGCGCGCCGAGCGCCCGCACCGCCTCGACATAGTCATGTGCGCGGGCGGAAAGCACCTCGGCATAGGTGACGCGGACGAAGCCGGGCAGGTAGAGCACCGAAAGCACCAGGATCAGCGTGCCGGCGCCGGGGCCCATCAGCGTCACCACCAGCAATGCCAGCAGCACCGGCGGGAAGCAGAGGATGACGTCCATGCTGCGCACCGCCAGCAGCTCGCCCAGGCCCTTGAACCAGCCGCCGATCAGCCCGAGCAGCGTACCGAAGGCGCCGGCGATCAGCGCGGAGGCGAAGGCGACGCTCAGGCTGGTGCGCGCGCCCCAGATCAGGCGCGAGAGCACGTCGCGGCCGAACTCGTCCCGGCCCAGCGGGGAGCCGGGAAGGGCGCCAGCCAGGCGGTGGGCGATGTCCTGCCGGATCGGGTCCGCCAGCGGGAGCAGGGGAGCGGCCAGGGCCGCCAGCAGGATCAGGCCCACCAGCGTGCCAGGGACGATCAGGCGCTTCATGGCCTTCCTCCTCGGGCAGGAAGGCCGGGGGAATGAATTCCCCCGAACCCCCTTCTTTTTTCTGTCAGTTGGGTGAGCGTCATCGTCATGCCGCGCGGATCCGCGGGTCCAACGCCGCGTAGAGCAGGTCCATGATCAGGTTGATCAGCAGGAACAGCCCCGAGATCGTCAGCACGATGCCGACCACCATGGGGTAGTCTCGCGCTTCCACCGCCCGCAGCAGCGGCGTCGAAAGGCCGGGCCAGTTGAACACGTATTCCACCAGCACCGTGCCGCCGAGAAGCGTGCCCATGTGCAGGCCCAGCACCGTCAGGACAGGTGTCAGCGCGTTGCGGACGACATGGCGGGTCAGCACGCGACGCGGAGTCAGGCCCTTGGCACGGGCGGTGCGGACATGGTCGCGCAAGAGGGCGTCCAGCACCGAGGCGCGCGTCATGCGGAACAGCACGGCGGCCAGGCCCTTCGCGATGGTCAGCGCCGGCAAGGCCAGCAGGGCGAGGTGACGGCCGGGATTGTCGGCAAAGGGCACGTAGCCGCCGGCCGGCATGATGCGCAGCCATTGCGCCAGGGTCAGGATCAGCAGCGTGCCGACCACGAAGACCGGCACCGCCAGCAGCAGCGCCGCCACGCCGGAGGCGATGCGGTCGAAGGCGCCGCCACGGTGCAGGGCGGCATAGGTGCCGGCCGGCAGCGCCACGAGGATGGCGAGGATGGCGCCGGAGAAGATCAGCTCCAGCGTTCGCGGCAGGCGCAGCGCCACCTCGGCCAGCACGGGATAGTCGTCGATCAGCGAGTTGCCGAGGTCGCCGCGCGTCAGGCCGCGCAGGAATTCGCCATACTGCACCAGCAGCGGGTCGTTGAGGCCGAGCCGGTCGCGCAGCTCGGCCACCGCCCCGGGGTCGGGCATGATGCCGCCGGTGGAGAGCAGCAGCTCCGCCGGGTCGCCGGGAACGAGGTGCAGCGCCATGAAGACGATGCTCGCCACCAGCCAGGCAAGGATGAGGGAGACGCCGATGCGGCGCAGGATCCAGGCCATCAGGCGAACTCCGTCGTCTCGAGATGGGTGCCGGAGAGGGTGGTCAGCGCGCCGGGCAGGTTGGTGAAGCCCCGCAGGTTGCGCTTCATGCCGTAGCCCTGGCTGCGCCAGGCGAGGCCGATCATCGGCACCTCCTCCAGCGCGGCGCGCTGCATGTCCTTGTAGAGGGCGATGCGCTTCTGCGTGTCGAACTCGGCGCGGCCCTGCGCCAGCAGCGCGGCGGTGCGCGGCGCCTGCACGCCGAAGGAGCGTCCATGCGAGGGGGAGAGCGTGGTGTCCAGCACCGTGCTCAGCCCGTCCGGGTCGTTGTTCTCCGCCGCCGTGCCGTGGATGGCGATCTCATACTGGCCGCGCGTGCCGAGGCTGACGCGGGTGGACCAGTCCGGCAGGCGCAACTCGCACTGGATGCCGATGGCGGCGAGGTGCTGCTGCACCACCTCGGCGGTGTCCTTGTGCATGCCGAACTGGGCGGTGGCGAGCAGGGTGGTCTGGAAGCCGTTGGGATGGCCGGCCTCGGCCAGCAGGGCCTTGGCGCGGGCGGGGTCGTGGTTCCAGCCATGCGCGAGCTGCTCGTCGTACCAGGGCGTGCCGCGTGGGATGGGCACGCCTTCCAGCGGGCTGCCGCGACCGAAGAAGGCGGCCTTGACAATGTCCTCGCGGCGGATGGCGTGCGCCACGGCGCGGCGCACGCGCGCATCGGCGAAGGGGCCGCGCGTGCCGTTGAACAGGACGTCCATGAAGGGACCGTCCACCGCATCGAGCTTCAGCGCCGGGTCGCTTTCCACGGCGGCCATGGACTGCCAGGGGACGTATTCGATCATGTCCACGTCGCCCGACTGCAACGCGGCGGCGCGCAGGTTCTCGTCGGCATAGACGACGAAGCGGATGCGCTTCAGCTTCGGCAGGCCGGGCTTGTAGAAGCGGTCGAAGGCGGCAAGTTCCAGGGCGCTGCCGCGCTCCTGGCCGGTGAGGCGGTAGGGGCCGGCGCCGATGGGGTCGTTGGACTCCGACTTCCGCCAGACCATGGCCATGTTGTAGCCGCCGAACCAGTGCGGCAGCGTCGCCGTCGGCTCCTTGGTGACAAGGCGCACGGTGTGGGCGTCCGGCGTCTCGATGCGCTCCACGCGCTGGAACTGCGCGCGCATATAGGCGGTGGAGCGCTCGCCGGCGATCTGCTCCAGGGTCCATTTAATATCCGCGGCGGTGACGGGCTCGCCGTTGTGAAAGACCGCGTTGGGACGCAGGCGGAAGACCCAGGCGCCGTCATCGTCGAGCGACCAGGATTCGGCCAGTTCGCCGCGCAGCTCGCCCTGGCTGTCGTAGGAGACGAGGCTGCGGTGGATGAGCAGCTTGACGGTGCCGGCGGAGGCGCCGGTGCTGGCCCAGGGCTGGAGGTTGGGCGGCCAGGCGGAAAGGCCGAAGCGGAGCATGCCCCCGGCGGATTGCGCGCGCGCGCCGCGACGCAGCAGGGGAAGCGTCGCACCGGCCAGCAGCAGCGAGCGTCGGGGCAGGGTGGTCATGAGCAAGCCTCCAGCCTGGCGAAGCATCGCGCGTGAACGCGCTGGTGGAAGGGTCCGGCGAGAAGCGGGCGCCCGTCAAGGAAAGCAGCCGCAAAAAGTCCTGGGAGGAGGAAGAAACCGACGCGAAGCGGAGCGGCGCGCGTACTCGGTGCTGCGAAGCGCGCGGATTTCGCGCATGCGCAGGAATTCAGAGGGCAGCGGCGTGCTTCTGGGCAAGCACTCACGCCGGGGTGGTGGATCAGGCGCCTGGATTGCCACCATCGCCGCGCCGAGCTGACAGAAAAAGGAACGGGCGCGGGGGAATTCCTTTCCCTGACCTTTCCTGCAGCGGCATCCGGCCTTAGGGCTGGTCTGTCTGAGATGAGGATACGGCTTACGCATGGACCGCCCTTCCGCCGACCTGTCGCGGCGTTTGGCGCCGAACTGGTTCGCGCGCTCGCGGCTGAAGCTGCGGCAGCTGCAACTGCTGGTCGCCCTTGATGAGACGCGTAACCTGCACCGGGCGGCGCTGGGCCTCGGCATCACGCAGCCGGCGGCCTCCAAGCTGCTGGCGGAGGTGGAGCAGATGGTGGGCACCCCCTTGTTCGAGCGGCGGCCGCGCGGACTCGTGCCGAACCTCCAGGGGGAGGCGATGGTGCGCCGGGCCCGCTCGGCGCTGGTGGAACTGGAGCAGGCGGCGGCTGAGCTGAACAGCCTGGAGGCCGGTTCCGGCGGCCGGATCGCGCTGGGCAGCGTGACGGCGCCGGCTGTGGATATCGTCGTCCGGGTCGTGGAGACGGTGCAGCGGGCGCATCCGGCGCTGGAGATCGCCGTGGAGGTGGATAGCAGCCCGGCCTTGGTGACCCGCCTGCTGGAGGGCCGGCTGGACTTCGTGCTGGCCCGCATTCCACCAGGCGTGGACGCCACGACGCTGGAGTATCGCGAGGTGGCGGAGGAGGCACTGTGCCTCTTGGTGCTGGAGGGGCATCCGCTCTTGGGGCGGGAGGTGGTC
Organism: Roseomonas sp.; assembly: GCA_035556695.1. Lineage (GTDB taxonomy): Bacteria > Pseudomonadota > Alphaproteobacteria > Acetobacterales > Acetobacteraceae > Pseudoroseomonas. The sequence goes on along the minus strand of DATMFR010000005.1, from coordinate 3,602 downwards.
GCGCTTGGGGACCTGCTCGCCTACGGCTGGGTGCTGCCGCTGCCGGGCAGCCTGATGCGGCAGGAAGTGGAGCGGCTGTTCCAGCGCCACGGCCTGCCGGCACCGGAGCGGGTGCTGAACACCGACTCCGTGCTGCTGGGGCTGGCAGCGCTGGGGCAGGGGCCGTCCATCTGTGTCGTCACGGCCTCGGTGGCGCGGTTGCTGGAGCCGGGAGGGCGATACCGGCGCCTGCCGCCGCTGGAAGGGGCCCCACGGCTGGCGGTGCCATCTTTCGGGCTCATACGCAGCCGGGTACGGCCGTTCTCACCCGCGGCCGGGCGGCTTTACGAACACATTGCCGCGGAACTCTTCGGGGAAGGCGCTGCCTTCCCCGGATTTCCTCCGCCGGGGTGACAGTGTCACCCCGGACCCAGCAAGATAGGGGTCAGCGGCCCCAGCGGAGGACCAGGGTGTCCAGCCGCTTCGCCAACTCGATCAGGCCGGCACGGGTGGCGGGGTGGAGTGGAGCGATCGGGGCGCGGGGGCGGCCGCAGCGGATCACCCCGCCCTCTTCCATCAGCGCCTTGGCAGCCAGCAGGCCACACTGGCGGTTCTCGTAGTTGATGAGCGGAAGCCAGCGCTGGTAGGCGTCCATCGCCTCCTCCCGCCGGCCGGCCTGGTAGGGGTCGATGATCTGGCGGATGCCGTCCGGGAAGCCGCCCCCGGTCATGGAGCCGGTGGCGCCGGCATCCAGATCGGCCATCAGGGTGATCGCCTCCTCGCCGTCCCAGGGGCCAACGATCGCCTCGCCACCCTGTGCGATCACCTCGCGCAGCTTGGCGGCGGCCTGCGGCACCTCGATCTTGAAGTAGGAGACATGCTCGATCTCCCGCGCCATGCGGGCGAGGAAGCCGGCGGAAAGCGGCGTGCCGGCCACCGGCGCATCCTGGATCATGATCGGAATGTCGATCGCGTCCGAGACGCGCTTGAAGAACTCATGGATGGCGAGCTCGGGCACGCGGATGGTGGCGCCGTGATAGGGCGGCATCAGCATCACCATCGCCGCGCCGAGATCCTGGGCGCGACGGCTGCGCTCGGCCGCAATGTGGGTGGCGAAATGCGTGGTGGTCACGATCACCGGCACGCGGTCGGCGACATGCTTCAGCACCGCCTGCATCACCTGCTCGCGCTCTTCATCCGTCAACACGAACTGTTCGGAGAAGTTGGCGAGGATGCAAAGACCCTGGGAGCCCGCATCGATCATGAAGTCCACGGCGCGGCGCTGGCCGTCGAGATCGAGGCGCCCGGCATCGTCAAAGATGGTCGGCACGACGGGGAAGACGCCGCGATAGGGGCCGCTCTGGGCTGGGGACATGGGTGTTTCCTCCTCAGTGATTGTCGCGGGGCACGGGGGAGCCGCTGCGCCCCACGAGGAAGTCCAGGTCCACGCCCTCATTCGCCTGCTGGACGTGGTCGATATACATCTTGACGTAGCCGCGGTCGGCAGCCGGCGGAGGCGGGGTCCAGGCGGCGCGGCGGGCGGCCAGTTCCGCCTCGTCCACATGCAGGTGCAGGGAGCGGGCGGCGACGTCGAGGGTGATCATGTCGCCGTTCTGCACCAGGGCCAGCGGGCCGCCGGCGGCCGCCTCGGGCGCCACATGCAGCACGACGGTGCCATAGGCGGTGCCGGACATGCGGGCATCGGAGATGCGGATCATGTCGCGCACACCCTGCTGCAGCAGCTTCTTCGGGATCGGCATGTTGCCGACCTCGGCCATGCCCGGATAGCCCTTGGGGCCGCAATTCTTCAGCACCATGATGCAGGATGCGTCGATGTCCAGGCTGTCATCGTCCTTCAGCCGGTGCAGCTCCTCGATGTTCTCGAAGACCACGGCGCGGCCGGTATGCTTCATCAGTTCCGGCGAGGCGGCGGAGGGTTTGATGACGGCGCCGTCGGGCGCCAGGTTGCCGCGCAGGATGGCCATGCCGGATTCCGGCTTGAAGGGCGCATCCTGCGGGGTGATGACCTCGCGGTTGTAGCACTCGGCGTTCTTGACGTTCTCCCAGATGGACTTGCCGTTCACCGTGGGGGCGTCCTTGTGCAGCTTGCCGGCCTCGCCGAGGGCGCGCAGCACCACCGGCAGGCCGCCGGCGTAGTAGAAGTCCTCCATCAGGAAGCGGCCGGAGGGCATCAGGTCCACCACGCAGTCCACACCGCGGCCGAGGCGGTCGAAGTCGTCGAGCGTCAGCGGGATGCCGACGCGGCGGGCGATGGCCAGCAGGTGTACCACGGCGTTGGTGGAGCCGCCGATGGCGCCGAGGGTGCGGATGGCGTTCTCGAAGGCCTCCTTCACCAGGATCTTCGAGAGGGTGAGGTCCTCATGCACCATCTGCACGATGCGGCGGCCGGCGAAGCGCGCGAGCTCGTTGCGGCGGGCGTCCACGGCGGGAATGGCGGCATTGCCCGGCAGGCCGACGCCCAGCGCCTCGACCAGCGAGGCCATGGTGGAGGCGGTGCCCATGGTCATGCAGTGGCCGGAGGAGCGGTTCATGCCCGCCTCGGCCTCGTGGAACTCCTCCAGCGTGATCTCGCCGGCGCGGAGCTGCTCGCTCATGGAGATGATGTTGGTGCCGGAGCCGATCATCTGGCCGCGGTATACGCCGCGGAGCTGCGGGCCGCCGGAGACGCCGATGGTGGGCAGGTCGGCCGAGGCGGCGCCCATCAGCAAAGCGGGGGTGGTCTTGTCGCAGCCCATCAGGAGGACGACGCCGTCCAGCGGGTGGGCGCGGATGGCCTCCTCCACGTCCATGGCGGCCAGGTTGCGGTAGAGCATGGCGGTCGGGCGCATGGTCACCTCGCCGAGCGAGGAGACCGGGAACTCCAGCGGGAAGCCGCCCGCCTCCAGCACGCCGTAGCGGACATGCTCGGCGATGGTGCGGAAGTGGGAGTTGCAGGGGTTCAGCTCGGACCAGGTGTTGCAGATGCCGATGACCGGCCGGCCGTCGAACTGGTCCTGCGGGAAGCCGCGGTTCTTGAGGAAGGACCGGTAATAGAAGCCCATCTTGTCCTGGCGGCCGAACCAGGCCTGGCTGCGCAGGGGCTTGCGGGTACTCATTGGACGTCTCCGCGGAGAAAGAGGAGGGACAGGGGGCACCAGACAGGCCGACGGGCACCGGGATGCGGCTCGCCGCACAGCCAGTGCGGGCAGGATGGCATCGTGCATAGGCCCATATCGCGGCTTGCCTCCCTGGTTGGCCCCACCTTTCGCGGGGAGCCTTGGCCTTCACTCTGTAGGGACGCGAGGGATCATCGTCCAATGCCGTGATGAGGCTCAGGCATATCGTTTTGGATATGAGCGCGGAAGGGCGGGAGGCGGCAGCAACAAATCCGCAGGGGGCGCGTTAAAACCGATTTGACACGGGTTTCGGCTGGGCCTAGAAGGCGCGCCCTGCTGCTGGGTTGAAGGGTGTGAGCCTGGAGATTTGGTGGTGGGGCTGGAAGGTTTCTGGTGGTCTTGGTGTTGACTTTGGAAGTTAATCTTCCTAGATACCAAGTAATCGCTGGGAAGTTCTTCTAGTGGTGACTGGGTGGACCGAAAAATTCTTCTTGACGGCTTCGGCCG
>DATMFR010000004.1:0-232085 GCA_035556695.1 Roseomonas sp. | reverse complement strand
CTCTGGTCCGGCCATCAGCACGATCGGAACCGTCGCTATCAGCGCCAGCGGCGCCAGGTCCCGCGCGGCGACATAGGGCATGCTCGGGAAGAGGGCGTTGTTGATGGTGAGCGGCCCCGGCGCGGTCAGCAGCAGCGTCGTGCCGTCCGGCGCGGCCTTGGCGACGGCATCCGCCCCGATATTTCCGCCCGCGCCCGAACGGTTCTCCACCACCCAGGGTTGCCCCGTCTGCTCCCCCAGCGCCTCGCAGAGAAGCCGCGCGACGAGGTCATTGGACCCGCCGGGCGGGAAGGGCACCACCACCCGGACCGGGCGATCCGGCCAAGCCGGTTGCGCCGCCGCAACTCGCGTAGCCGTCGCAACGAGCATCACGCCGAGAAGGCCACGTCTGTCCATCATCGCACGCATCCCCCAAAGTCTTTTTTCTTCCAGCGGAGACTGGCGGCCCCGCGGTCTCTGCGCAAGCCACGGATCCTCCTGTTGGATGGTGCGGCACGGGCTGGCTGTCGCCGGCCGAACTCCCCCCGAGCGCATGGTGAATGCGGCCAAGGGGAGAGGCGGCTTGCCATTGCAGCATGTGCGCGAGACCACATGGCCGCGCGATGAGGCGCGGCCACGGCGGAACGCTGGCGCCTGCTGGCTGAGGGGAGGCCACCCGAAGCGTGAGGGCGGGTCTACAGCCTGTTCGGCGCAGCCGATGACGTGGGGCCGGGGGCCGGTGAGTTGCATAAGGACAGGCCGGCTTACTTGATCGCCTCGCCACTCGGCTTGCATACCGCTTCCAGATTTCCGGAGACGACTGCTCATGTTCCGCCACCCCAACCGCCGCCAGTTGCTCTGCGGCGGCCTTGCCCTCGCCGGAGCGGCCGTTACAGCCAAGGCTTCATCGGCTGCGGAGGAATGGCCTGACCATCCTGTGCGGTTGATGATTCCTTTCCCGCCTGGCCAGGCGACCGATACGATTCTGCGCTACCTCGCGGACGAGCTTTCAAAGCGCTGGCCGCAGCGAGTTTTCGTGGAGAACCGGGCGGGTGGCGCGGGCGTCGTCGGAATGGAAGCGGGGGCACGGTCGGCGGCCGATGGCTATACCCTGATCGCCTCGACCAGCGGCACCAACGGAATCAACCCGAGTATCATCCCGAACCTGCCCTATGACGCGGTGCGTGACTTCACCTATGTCACCACGGTCTTCACCGTGCCGCTCATGATCGTTGCACATCCTACTTTTGGCCCGGGCACCGTGCCGGAACTGCTGGCCGCGGCCAAGGCGGACCCGGGCGGCATCAATTACGGGAGCGGCGGGCCAGGCACGTCACAGCATCTGTCGGCGGAGATGTTTGCCGCCCGCGGCGACGTCAAGCTGACGCATGTACCCTACAAAGGCTCCGGGCCCGCCATGGCCGATCTGATCGCGGGCAACATTCCCATGATGTTCGACAGCGTCGCGAGCGCGCTGCCGCATATCGAGGGAGGGCGGATCAAGGCGATTGCCGTCACCTCGGCCAGCCGGGCGCCGCAACTGCCGGACGTGCCGACCATCGGCGAGACCCTGCCCGGCTATGAGGCTATCGGCTGGGGCGGGCTCTGCGTTCCTGCGGCAACACCACGAGAGATTGTCGAGCGGGTGAACGCCGATGTCACCGCGCTGCTCCGCGACCCGCGGATCGCGGCTCGTGTGCTGCAACTCGGTGGCACTGCCGCCCCGCAGACGGTGGAGGCCGCCAACGCCTTTGTCGCTCGTGAGATCCGCAAATGGGGCGAGGTCGCGCGGGCCGCAGGGGTCAGCCTCGCGGGCTGAGTGCCGCCAGTCCCTGCGCGACCGTCGCCGCGCCTACGGCAGGAGGCCAACTGGCCAAGTAAGGGTGCCCGCTGGAGGACCAGGCAGGATCTGGTCCTCCCCAGCCCGGAGGCTGGCGCCCACCGTCGCCCCCGCATGGCGATCCGTGGGTTCACCGCGGTGCACCGCAGCCTCCCTCACGACGAAGGCCGCGTTACCGCGAGAGGAGAAAAGGACGTCACGGCCCTCGGACAATGTGGGGAACCGCTTCCGTGCCCGTGGTAGTCGCCCCGCCTGGGCTGCAGCGGGCGCTCACCACGCAGGGCACGGCGCTTCCACCTTGCCTCCTCCTTGGGCTCAGCCTTTTTTCACATTGTGGAAGATCGGGAAGCCGTTGAGCATCCCCGTCACATCGGACCGGAAGGCGGTCGGCAGGGTGAAGGCCCCGGTCGGCAGATATGGGATGTCCTCGAAGGCCTGGCGCTGCATCAACTCGGCGAGGCGCTTCTGCTCCGCGGGACTCTCCGCATCCATGAACTGGTCGCGCAAGGCCTCGATCTTCGGAAGGTCCGGCCAACCATAGGTGCCCTTCGCACCCGGCCCCCGGAGATAGGACTGCGTGGCGGGGCTGACGGCGATGATGCCGGGGATGGTGTTGCACCACACGCTCCACCCGCCCTGCTCCAGGGAGCCGCGGTTGTTGACCCGCCCCGCGATCGTGCCCCAGTCGCCGGTCTGATAGTCGAGGTTGACGCCGCTGCGGCGGAACATGTCGCCCGCGATCTCGCTCATGGTGTTCAGCTTGGCGTTGTCGGCCGGCACGACAAAGACGATGCGCTCGCCGCGATAGCCTGCCGCATCCAGGTTGCGCTTCACCTGGTCATAGTTCGGCGCACCGTCCATCGTCTCCAGACCCGCCTCCGTGGCCAGCGGGCTGCCGGGGAGGAAGAAGCCGCAGCGGTCGGTCCAGAGGGAACGGTCCTCGCCGACCACGGCCATCATGTAATCGGCCTGCCGGATGCCCGGCAGGAAGGCGCGGCGGATCGCCGGGTTGTCGAAGGGCGGCTGCAGATGGTTGAGGCGGATCATGGACATGGAGCCGGTCCGGTCCTTCACCTCCACCCGGATGTTGCGGTTCCGGCGCAGCAGGGGCAGCAGATCCGGCGTCGGCTGATCCCACCAGTCCACTTCGCCCTGCTGCAGGGCGGCGGCCGCCGTCGCGGCGTCGGGCAGGGTATGCCACTCCACGCGATCCAGATAGGCGCGCTTGCCGCCGGCGAGGAAGCTTGGGGGCTCATCGCGCGGGACATACCCCTCGAAGCGGGTGTAGGCCGCCCGTACCCCGGCGACGCGGTCGCCGGGCACCCAGCGGAACGGGCCGCTGCCGACGATCTCCGTCACCTGCGTGGAGACCGGCAGCCGGGCGAAGCGCTCCTGCATCACCGGGCAGAAGGAGGAGGGCTTGGCCAGCGCGGCGGCGAGGAAGGGGAAGGGCTTCTTCAGACGGATGAGGAAAACGCGGTCGGAGACCGCCGTCATCTCGTCGGTGATCGCGCGGATGTTCTGCCCCAGCACGTCCGCCTTGCTCCACCGGTCGATGCTGGCGACGGCGTCGGCGGCGCGGATGGGCGTTCCGTCGTGGAAGGTGATGCCCTCGCGCAGCGTGATGCGCCAGGTGTGGCCGTCATCCTCGATGACGTGGCCTTCCACCAGCTGCGGGCGCGGCGCGTAGCTCTCGTCCATTCCATAGAGCTGGTCATAGACCATCATGGCGTGGTTGCGCGTGACGAGCGCCGTGTTGAAGACGGGGTCCAGCAGGGCCAGGTCGGACTGGGGCACGAAGCGCAGCACGCTCCGCGCGCCCGGCGTCCCCTGGGCGCGGATGACGGACGGCGCCGCCACTGCTGCGGCGGCGAGGGCCAGCACCTCACGACGTTTCATTGTTCGTCCTCCTGTCTTGTCGTTATGGACATTGGCGGCCTATCGCCCGTCCGGTCTCCGGGGCGCCGCGTCCAGCCAGGCCGGCAGGCGGCCGATCCAGGGGCAGACGGCCTCGTAGCGCGCGGCGGCCTGCAGCACGCGCAGGTCGCCGCGCGGCGGGCCGATGACCTGCAGGCCCATGGGCAACCCGCGCGGATCGAAGCCGGCCGGCACGCTGATCGCGGGGCAGCCCGCCATGGTGGCGCCCACCACCACCTCCATCCAGCGGTGATAGCTGTCCATGCGGCGGCCGTTGATCTCCGGCGGCCAGTTGATGCCGGCCTCGAAGGGGAAGACCTGGGCCGAGGGGATCAGGAGGATGTCGAACCGTTCGAAGAGGGCGGTGAACGCCTTGTACCAGGCGCCGCGGTCCAGCCCCGCCTTGTAGACGTCGAGCGCGGTGAGGCGATGGCTGCCCTCGATCTCCCAGATCGCCTCAGGCTTCAGCAGGCGGCGTTGCGCCGGATCGCGCCAGGCCGCGTCGTGGCGGCCACCGATGCTCTGCTGGCGCAGGGTGACGAAGGCCTGCCAGAGCCGCTCGGGGTCGAAGTCCACCCGGGCTTCCTCGACGGAGCCTCCCGCCTGCCGGAACAGGTCGAGCGCCTCGCTGCAGAGCTCCAGCACCCCCGGCTCGAAGGGCAGGTGCCCGCCCAGGTCGCCCAGCCAGCCGCAGCGCAGCGGCCCCGCTCCCTCCGCCAGGCGGTCCTCGAAGCGGAAGCCGGGAGCGTCGAGCGAGAGAGGTGCGCGCTGGTCGTAGCCCGCCTGGACCGAGAGCAGCATCGCGACGTCCCGCACGGAGCGGCCCATCGGGCCCTCCACCGCCATCTGGCCGTAGAAGGGATCGGGCGTGTCGGCCGGCACGCGGCCCTGCGAGGGGCGGAAGCCGAAGACGTTGTTGAAGGCCGCCGGGTTGCGGAGGGAGCCGCCCATGTCGCCGCCGTCGGCGACGGGCAGCATCCGCGTGGCCAAGGCCACCGCCGCGCCGCCGCTGGACCCACCCCCGACGCGGGAAGGGTCCCAGGCGTTGCGGGTGAGGCCGAAGACCGGATTGTAGCTGTTGGAGCCATAGCCGAATTCCGGCACGTTGGTCTTGCCGATGATGATGGCGCCGGCCGCGCGCATGCGGGCGACAAAGATGGCGTCCGCCTCCGGCACCTGGTCGGCGAAGAGGGGCGAGCCGAGCGTCGTGCGCAGCCCCTTCGTCGCGGCGAGATCCTTGATGGCCTGGGGCAGGCCGTGCAGGGGACCCGCTGCATTTCCGCGCGCCACAGCCCGGTCAGCCTCCTCCGCCTCGGCCAGGAGTTCCGGCCGCGGGCGCAGCGACACGATGGCGTTCACGCGCGGGTTGGCTGCCTCGATGTGGTCGAGATAAGCCGCCATCACCTCGCGCGCCGACACCTCGCGCCGGCGAATCATGGCCGCGAGCGGGACAGCATCGATCCGGCACAGCGGGGGGATGGCGATAGGCCCTGCCATTCCAGGTCCGGCACCGCCGCTCACAGGCGCACGACCCGGACGAAGCGCGCGGCCGTAGGCGGCGTATCGCGGGGGTCACGCAGCAACTCCACCAAGGTCGCAGGGCAAGGTGCGTGCAGTTCCCCCGCGGGTGGGGGCAACGCGTCCGTCAGCCCGTATGCGTCCAGCGCCACCATTGGTGCGTCCCGTTCCTTCTCGTCGCCGAACAACCATAAGCATGGCGGGGTAAGCAGTCGATATATCAAATATGCTGCCGGGGTGATGGTGGACGAAGAGGAGAGGGGACAGAGACCCGAGAGCCTGGCCCTGCCGCCGTGAGGGCGGAAACAAGTGGTCTCGTCCCGAGGAAGCGCCTCTCGCTCATGATCGGCACCAGCGAGTTCCGGGCCTCACCCCGCCTATCGACTTCAGCAAGGGCGCCCTCCAACAGGAGAACACTTCCCGGGGTGCTGCGCTGCCCAGAAAACCGGCCCGACCGGACCGGGCGTGGTAGCCAGGCATCCGGGCGCCGGTGGATCGCGGCACGCCGAGGGGTCGCATTCCACAGACAGCCCATCGCCTGCTCGCTCTGCCTCGTCGGTTGTTCCACGCAGGCGCGCCCGGCGTGGCGGGTGACGTCCTGGGTCAGGGCATTTCCGCGCTGCCTTTCGCGGCCGGCGCAACATAGGGCTTGCCGTAGGACTGATAGCGCTGCCGCGCCTGCCTGAGAGCCTCCGCATCAAGGAGCTTCGGCTGCCCGGCCGCGCGTGCCATCAGGTACTGCCGGGCCAAGGTTTCCAGACGAATGGCGGCAGCCAAGGCAGACTCCGTGCTCGTGCCGTGGCAAATCATCCCATGGTTCGCGAGGAGACAGGCTTTGTAGCCGGGAATGGTGTCGCGCACGGCATCAGCCAGTTCCTGCGTGCCGAAGGTGGCGTAGGGGGCGCAGGGAACGTCATGCCCTCCAAAGCCCAGGACCATGTAGTGGAACGGGGGCAACGGCTCACCCAGGCAGGAAAGGGCGGTGCAGGCGTCTGAGTGGGTATGCACAACGCAAGCGGCCTCGGGGCATGCCGCGAAAACGGCCGCGTGCAGCGCCCATTCGCTGGAAGGTACGGTTCCCGGTAGCGGGGGTCCTGTCACCGGCAGGCGCACGAGCTGGTCTTCCGTCAGCGTCTCGGCCGTGGCACCCGAGGGAGATATCAGCATGTCGTCGCCCATCCGGAGGCTGACATTACCGCTGCTGCCGTTGTTCAGCCTGTGTGCCGCCAGTTCCCGATAAAGGGTGACGAGCGCCGTGCGCTCACTCATGCCGGCGCCTCCATAGCCATCAGGGTTTGAGCAAACATGTCCGGCGACCCCAGCTTGCCGGATTTCAGGCAAAGTGCCAGCGGCACAGGCGCATCCGTCCAGCAGCGACCAACGCCCATCTCGCGGTAAGGCGCGACCTGCAGGCTGGTCACCCCCAGCGCCTGCACGACAGCGCCCGAGGTCTCGCCGCCTGCGACCAGCAAGCGCCGGATCCCTCGCTGCACGAGGCCTGCGCCCAGGCGGGCCAGCAGCGCCTCCGCCATGCGCCCCGCAGCGACGGCTCCATACTTCTGCTGCGCGGCGGCAACACGTGCCGGATCGTCCGAGGTGGTGATGCAGAAGGGTCCATGCGGCATCCGGGCCGCGGCCCAGGCAAGCGCTTCCTGGATTCCTGCCTCGGTTACATCGAGCGGGTCCAGGCGCAGCACCGGGTGGCATCGCTCGAACACGGCGACCTGTTCGCGCGTGCGGTCCGCACAGCTTCCAGCGAGCACCGCGCCCGGCCCCACGACCGCAGGAAGCGGTTCCGGCGCCCGGTCCGGTATCCAGCCGCGTTGCCGCCACAAGGACGGCAGATAGGACGCAACATTGGAGTTGCCGGTCAGGAGTGGCCAGTCAACCGCGGCCCCGGCGATGGTCTGGAGGTCGCGCTCCAGGATTGCATCGGCGATCAGGAACGGTACGCCGCGCAACTGCTCGGCTTCCGCATAGGCTTTCACGGCCGCTTCACCCTGGGCGACGACCTCCAGGGGCAGCACTCCCACTGCAAGCGTCGTCTGGGGCGCCAGCACCTCAACCAGGTTGGACTTCGTCATGGGCGTCAGCGGGTCGAGCCGCTTTGGCGAGTCCGCCAGCAACTGCATGCCGACGAACATGTGTCCGCGAAAGACCGCGCGCCCGGCATCCGGAAAGGTCGGGCAGAACAGCACGGGCGCGGCAGGGCCGAAAGTTCGCAGCATCTCCGCCACGTTGCCGATGTTGCCGGTATCGAGGCTGTCAAAGCTGGCGCAGTATTTCAGGAACAACTGGCGGCTGCCGAGTGCGCTTAGCCGCATTGCCGCTGTTCTGGATGCAGCGACGGCCTCTGCCGGAGGTGCCACGCGGGTGCGGAGAGCGACCACGACCGCATCCGTATCGATCAGGCCCGTAGGAACCGCATCTGCACCGATCGCCAGCCGCGTCCGGGCCCCGCCGGCCTGCAGCATGGCCGCGAGTTCAACAGCCCCCGTGAAGTCGTCCGCCAAGGCCCCGAAAAGCAATGACGAGTGCGCCATGAGTCAACCCTTGCAGAGGAAAGGCCCTGATCGAAAGCTTCTCCAAAGCATGATATATCAAATAACGGGCTCGGAAAGAGGCGAATAGACAGGCATGCTTTGCGAGCAACTCGCCGAAATGCCGGGTGACGCGAAGCTGCACCTCGGCGACAGCGAGGCGGTCTGCAGGGCAGAGATGGGGCGCCTCCAGCCGGAGGCAGGCTACTCCCAGGGTCGGAGTGCGCGGCCGTCTTGGGCGGGCAGCGACTCACGCGTGCAGCCACGCATTCACGGGCAGGTTCCGAGCCAGGCCCTCGGTGTCTCAACCCGGTGCCAGCCTGGCCCGGACATCCAGGATTGCCGCCGCGAAGACCTCCGGCATTTCCTGAGGCAGATTGTGCCCGCCATCCGGCACGATTCGGTGCTCATGCGGACCTGTGAAGCGCGGCGCATGCTTCGCGGTCCCGCCGGAGGTGAGCACTCCATCCGCGTCGCCGTCCAGGGTGACCGCCGGCACAATGATGGGCGGCTGCGCGGCCAGTTGCCGCTCGATTGCCTGCAGCGATGGATCACCGGCCACCAGCCCGAAGCGGTGCCGGTAGGAGTGGATCACCACCTCCACGAAGTCCGGATTGTCGAAGCTCCTTGCCGTCCTGTCGAAGGTCGCCTCGTCGAAGCGCCATTTCGGCGACCACAGGCGCCATAGCAGGCGGCAGAGGTCGCGCCGGTTCTGTGCCAGGCCCCGCCGGCCGCGCTCGGAATGGAAGTAGTACTGGTACCAGTAGCGCAGTTCGTCTTCCGGCGCCTGCGGCTCGTTCGACCGAGCGATGTCCTGGATGTTGTAGCCGTTCTGCGAGACCAGGGCCTGGACACGATCCGGCCACAGGGCCGAGACGATGCAGGCCGCCCGGCCACCCCAGTCATAGCCGGCCAGCACCGCCGAGCGGATCTGGAGTGCGTCCATGAGGTCGAGCAGATCCTTGCCGAGAGCCGCTTGCTCGCCGGAACGCGGCGTCTCGGCCGAGCGGAAGCGGGTGGGCCCATAGCCCCGCAGCCAGGGCACGATGACCCGGGCGCCGGCCGAGACCAGAAGGGGCGTCACCGCGTCATAGGCGTGCGCGTCATATGGAAAGCCGTGCAGCAGCAGCACGGGCCAGCCATCCCGGCTTCCGGCTTCCTCAAAGGCGACGTTCAGTACGCCGGCATCGACGGATCTGAGCATGGCAGGACCCTCATGGCTTGGATAGCGCGCGATGCGCTCCGTATAGCTGGTCCGGAGGTATGGTAGGGACTGCAACATGCCGATAGCGACGCCGCAGGGCATTGCAGCGCTTGCTGAGGACCACCTGTTTCGCACAAAATGGAAGGATGCGCGCACCTCAGTGCGCCCTTCGTCCCGGCGAGGCAGGTGGGAAGCCGAGGTTGCCGGGTGCAAGATCGGGCAGTGGGGTGAGACCCCGCAGGAGCCTCTGTCGATGACCTTACGCGCTCGCTACGAGCAAGCCGTACGCGACCTGCAGGAGCGCGCCGCGGAGATGCGACGCGGCGGCGCCTCCAGCGAGACCATCGCACGGGCGATCCATGCGGAGCGCAGGCGACTGGCCACCCACTTCAGGAGCCTGACGCCAGAGCCGTTCCGGACGCACATCTGCGAGCGGACCATCAGGGTCTATGGAAGCGAGGACGGCCCGTCGATCGAGTTCCTGCGCGCGAAGGGCAAGTCCTGGGAAGCCATCATCGACAGCGCGATGCGCCCAGGTCCGCTGGTCAGCCCCCCGTCCGAACAGGCCGAGGGGCGAGACAGATGAGCACGCCGGTCACATGATGTCGGCAGCGGCCTGGAGGCAGTTATGGACCTGCGGTCGGGCAACGGCCAGGCTGTGGGCCATGACGCCCCGCAAGGCGTACCCGTCCGATGGGCCGGATGAAGAGTGGGCGGTGGTCGCACCTTCTCTGACGCTCTTGCCCGAGGATGCCGGGCAGCGGGGGCATTCGCTGCGCGAGGCGTTCAACGGGCTGCGCACCGTGGTGAAGACCGGCGCACCCTGGCGCGGGATGCCGACCGACCTGCCGCCCAACGGGCCGCAGGTTCATGACAACCCATAGGACACTCGTCTCTCCCGGGGACGACCACTCCTCAGTGGGACATAGTTTCAGTGGGACATCGTTGATGTGCCGGAGAAGTCCGCTTTGATCCCCGAGTGGGATTTGAGCGTCAACGGGGACCGGCTCGGAGGTTGCGGCGCCTGCCGATTGACCAATCGCACAGGCCGGCAGGATCGCGTCGCGGCGACTCCAGGCGGCTCGGCTGATCGTTCCTTACTGCATCGACATGGTAATGATGATTCTGTGGTGCATTTCCGGTTGTCAAACGGAGGAGTTGTCGCGAATTGGATCAGACGACCAGTCGATCCGACCCTGGCTGAATCCTGGCGTTGAATTTACATAAGATATCTTATGCGCTCTATCGCTCTAGACCGAAGGCGTCTTTGAGAGCGAGCGCCTCCTTGTCCCTCAGCCCGCAGGCTGCAGCAGCCTTACGCCTGTCCTCCTGGCCTACCATCTGCCGAAGCGTTACGCGCAGCCCGTTCGCGACTTGACGCGAGATCCGTGTCAGGGGGGCATGTCCTTCGCTGTCCATGAGCGCCTTCGGCACGCCGGCCGACAGAGAGCGCGCGCTCACGGGACCTCCACCAGTGCGGTTGCACCGTTGGTTCGGGCGGAGAAGGCGAGACGTGGCGCAGTCGCGCCCCCGGCCCAGCCATTTCAATCCTATTGCAGAACATTCGGCATTGAGCGAACATTGAAGGACCGTGGAATGCGGACGGAAGATCCGCACTGCGGCTGAAAAGAGCTGCCAGCGCACATGACTGCGCAGCCGGTTGGGAAGCGTCTTGGGGAGGATGTGTTGGGTCAGTTCGTCAGGCTATCTCGCCGTTCGCTCCTTGCCACCGGGGCAGGAGCAGGCGTTGCGCATTTCAGCATCCTCCCGGCTCGCGCCGCCACCGAGTTGCGGCTCACCCATCCCGCGGATGCCACGCATCCCGTGCATATCGAGGCCGAGAAAATGGCCCGGCGCATCGAGCAGCGGTCGTCCGGCGAGGTCAGGATCCGGATTTTTCCGAACAATGCGCTGGGCTCGCCTGTAGAGACGGCGCAGCAGACACGGCTGGGCGCGATCGACCTGATCTTGTGCAACCCCGCCAATATCGAGGCGCTGTCGCGCACCATCGGGGTCATCAATCAGCCCTATCAGTTCGATAGCTATGAACATGCGCACCGCGTGCTGGACGTCACCGGCCGCGACTGGCTGTCCCAGCAGCTCCGCACCGCCGGCTTCACCTGGATCGCCAATTTCGAATGGGGCTTCCGCGCGCTCTCCAACAGCCGCCGCCCGGTGAACACGCCGGCCGACGTCCAGGGGCTGAAGCTGCGCGTGCCGCCGGAACTCGCCATCAAGGCTGCCTTCGAGGCGCTGGGCGCCAGCATCCAGACCATCGCCTTCCAGGAGGTCTATCTGGCGCTCTCCAATAAGACGGTGGACGGCCAGGATAATCCGATCGGCACCACCTTCGCCGCCAAGTTCTTCGAGGTGCAGAGCCATATCGCGCTGACACGGCACATCTACGCGCCGATCATGTTCCTGGCCAACCCGCGCTCCTGGAACCGGCTGAACGAGGCGCAGCGCTCCATCTTCACCGAGGAGGCGGTGCAGGCCGGCAATGCCGCGCGCAAGAGCGTGCGCGAGCAGGAGGAGTCCTACCTGGCCGAGATGCAGAAGGCGGGCGTCGCAATCACCCGCCCCGAGGTGGCGCCGTTCCGCGAGAAGATGGGGCCGGCCTATGAGCAGCTGCGGCGCGCCCTGGGGGAAGATGTGTCCAAGACTTGGGCAGGCTTCGTGGAGGCCGGGCGCGGCGCCGCCTGAACCTGCCGCGCTTCGCCGCCTGCAGGGCGCGCACCGCCCTGGAAACCGCCTGCCCTCCCCCGGAAGGACCGCATGCTGATCGCATCGATTCTCCTCGCGCTGTGCCTGCTCATCCTGTTCGGTGTTCCCATCGCGATCGCGCTCGGCGTGGTCGCGGTGGGCACCATGTGGGCCACGGCCGGAACGGATCTCTTCGTCATCCTGATCCAGCGGATCTACGCCGGAACCACCTCCTTCCCGCTGCTGGCCATCCCCTTCTTCATCCTGTCGGGGAACCTGATGAACACGGGCGGCATGACAGAGCGGATCTTCGCCGTTGCCCATCTGATCGTCGGGCGCATCCGTGGCGGGCTCGGGCATGTCAACGTGCTCGCCAGCATGCTCTTCGCCGGAATGTCCGGCTCGGCGGTGGCCGATGCGGCAGGGCTCGGCCTGGTTGAGATCAAGGCCATGCGGCAGGCCGGCTACACGCCGCGCTTCGCCGCGACCCTCACGGCGGTTTCCTCCACCATCGGGCCGGTGATCCCGCCCAGCATTCCCTTCGTCATTTATGGCAGCCTCGCCAATGTCTCGGTGGGCGCGCTGTTCCTGGCGGGCGTCGTGCCCGGCGTGCTGATGGGCGCCGCGCTGATGCTGGTCGTCGCGGTCGTGGCCAAGCGCCAGAACCTGCCCATGGGCGATGCCCGTCCCGCCGCGCCGGTCGCGCTGCGCATCCTGGGCGACGCGCTGCCGGCGCTGGCGATGCCGCCGTTGATCCTGGGCGGCATCTTCGGTGGAATCGTCACGCCCACCGAGGCGGCGGTTGTGGCCGCGGGCTATGCCTTCCTGCTCGGGCGGTTCTTCTACCGCGAGCTGCCTTTCAGGGAGCTGCCCGCCATCCTCTGGGAATCCGGGCGGCAGACCGCGCAGGTGATGTTCATCATCGCGGCCTCCGCCCCCTTTGCCTGGGTGCTGATCCAGCAGGAGATTCCGAATGCGGTGATCGCCACCCTGTTCAACCTCTCGCACGAGCCCTGGGTCGTGCTGCTGATCGTGAACCTGGTTCTTTTCGTGCTCGGCATGTTCATCGAGGGGGTGGCGATCATCATCATCGCCTTTCCGGTCCTGCTGCCGGTCATGATGCAGATCGGCGTCGACCCCGTGCATTTCGGCGTGGTGATGGTGCTGAACATCATGATCGGGCTGGTGACGCCGCCGGTGGGGCTGTGCCTCTACGTCGTGTCGGAGGTGAGCAAGGTGCCCATCGGGGAGATCGTCTCGGAGATGTGGCCCTATGTCCTGGCCCTGATCCTGGTGCTGCTCGCCGTGACCTTCATGCCCGCGCTCTCCCTGTGGCTCCCCCACGCCCTCGGCTATGGGCTGGTGCGATGACGGCCGTTCTGCGCGCAGCCGATCGCGCCATCGGCGCGCTGTGCAAATGGGGCGTCGTGGGCGGCCTGCTCGGCCTCTTCACCCTGCTCCTCCTCGGGGTGGCCGTGCGCTTCCTGCCGGTGCTGCCGATCTCCGGCTATGATGAGATCGTCGAGCTGCTGGTGATCTGGCTGACCATGCTCGGCGCGCTGGCACTCTGGCGGGAAGGAGCGCTCTACCGCGTCACCGTGGTGGAGGCCGCCCTGCCGGCGGGACTCCGCCGCGCCGTCGCGGTGCTGCAGCAGCTTCTGATGCTCGCCTTCGCACTGGTTCTGGTCGTCTGGGGCTTGGATTTCCTGCTCCAGGCCGGGGAGACCACGCCTTTTCTGGGGGCGGACAAGTCCTGGTGGTACGCGGCCCTGCCTGGGCCGGGCGTGCTGATGGCCATCTACAGCCTGGCCGGACTGTGGCGGGCCTGGAGAGGCAGGACCGCGCTCGCCGAGAGCGGGTCCATCGTCGCCTGAGACGCGGCGCAAGAGAGAAGGAGACGGAGCATGGCAGGGCGTCTGCAGGACAAGGTCGCCATCATCACCGGCGGCGCCGGCGGGATCGGTGCGGCGACAGGGCGGCTCTTCTGCGAGGAGGGGGCGCGCGTCACCCTGGTGGACCGCGATGCCGAGGCCATGGCGGCGGTGGAGGCGGAGATCCGCGCGGCGGTGCCGGGGGCATCCTTGCTGCCGCTGGTTCTGGATGTCAGCGAAGAGGCGACCGCGGCAGTGATCGTCGCCAGGACGAAGGACGCCTTCGGCCGGATCGACGTCCTGGTGAACAATGCCGGCATCCGCTCCTATGAGCCCCTCGCG
The DNA here is from genome assembly GCA_035556695.1 of Roseomonas sp. Classification (GTDB taxonomy): domain Bacteria; phylum Pseudomonadota; class Alphaproteobacteria; order Acetobacterales; family Acetobacteraceae; genus Pseudoroseomonas. The sequence goes on along the minus strand of DATMFR010000004.1, from coordinate 218,171 downwards.
GAGGCCAGGAGCGAGACCTGGCAGAAGATCCTGGCCGTCAATCTCCTCAGCCATGCTTATCTGACGCGCGAGGCGCTGCCGGAACTGCGGGCGGCGGGACGCAGCAGCATCATCAACATCTCCTCGACCCATGCGCTCAACCCCCGTGCCGGAATGGGGCAATATGACGCGACGAAGGCCGGCATCCTGTCCATGACGCGAACCCTCGCCTTCGAGGAGGCGCCGCATGGCGTGCGCGTCAACGCGGTCTGTCCCGGACTGACGCTGACGCCCTTCCATGCCCGGCGCCTGGGCAGGACGCGGCAGGAGCTGGAGGCGGAGGAGGTCGAGAACTGCCTGCTCCGCCGCTGGGCCGATCCCCGGGAGATCGCCTATCCGATCCTGTGGCTGGCCTCGGATGAAGCCTCCTACATGACCGCGGCGACGCTCATGGTGGATGGTGGAACCCGCGTGCCATAGGCGCGAAGGCAAGCCTGTTGGGCTGACGGACCGCCTGCCCGTGGAAGCTCAGAGCGGGCGCTTCACTCAGCCGGAGCGGCCGGCGCCTGCCACAGCTCCGGCTGGAGTTCCTCGCGCCGGTCGGGGAAGAACAGTGCACAGGCCAGTGTCACGCCCGAGAAGCCGGCCAGCAGCAGGATGGCAACGTCCAGCCGGCCGGTGGCCTCGTGCAGCAGCCCCACCATGGGCGAGGCCACGGCGGCGCCGAGGAAGCCCACGAAGAACCTGATGGAATAGAGCCTCACCCGCAGCGGCGGCGCGATGTAGCGCGCCGTCATGGTCTCGTTCACCGTCACCTGGCCGAAGATCGAGGCCGCCAGCAAGGCCGACAGCGGCAGCACCATCCAGCCCTCGGCGAAGGAGAGCGCCAGCATCGCGGGCACCTGCACCAGCGTGAGCGGCAGGAAGACGCGCTTCAGCGTCATCCGGTCGATCATCCGGCCGACGGTGAACTGCGTCAGCCCGCCGCAGAGCGTCACCAGGAAGGCCAGAGCGCCGATCAGCGGCAGCAGGTCCGGGCTGCCGGCCAGCCGCTCCTCCATCAGCTTGGGCAGCAGCAGGGTGAAGGCGTTGAACACCAGCCCCGAGACAGCGGCGATGGAGAGCAGCACCGCCACGGCGCGTCGCACCACGGCGGGTGGGATCGGCGGAAAGGGCTTCGGCGCGCCGCGCGCCGTGGCCATGTCGATCGCCGGCTCGCGCCAGTAGAGCAGGCCGACGGCGCAGCAGAGCAGCCCCGGCACCAGGAAGGCCCATCGCCAGCCCAGCGTCGCCACCAGGAAGGCGGTCAGCACCGGCGCCGTCGCCACGCCGAGATTGCCGAACACGCCGTTGAGGCCGACCGCGCGGCCCACCCGCTCGCCCGCCGCCTCGACCAGCATGGCGGTGCCGACAGGGTGGTAGATGGCCGAGAAGGCGCCCATGCCCGCCAGCGCGACGGCCAGCCAGAGCGCCGAGGGCGCCAGACCCGCCAGCGCCATGCAGCCTCCAGTGCCGAGGAAGAAGGCCAGCATCAGGGCTCGTCGGCCGAAACGCGCGGCGAGCCAGCCCATCGGCAGCGAGCCGGCGCCGTAGAGCACGAACATGCCGGTGCCCAGGGCCAGGATCGGCCCGTACTCGGTGCCGAAGCGGCCGGGCTCCTGCTGCACCAGCCCCAGCACGGCGGTGGCCAGGATCAGCAGGCTGAAATGCGTCGCGCTGTGCGCCGCGTTGATGAAGGCGATCTGCCGCGTGGCGGGATGGAGGGGCATGGCGCTGGCGTCCCGGTGTTGCCGTTCCTGCCTGGCACTGTAGTCTGGCCGGAAAACGACGTCTGGCCACATCATGTCGCTAACACGCCAATTGCCGACCGCGACCATCCCCTCCCGCGAGCTGCCGCAGGATACGGTGGACCGGCCGCTGGCTGGCTTCCAGCGTGACTACCCGGATGGCGGCCGTACCCCACGCCACGCCCATCGCCGGGTGCAGCTGCTTTATGCCAGCCAGGGCGTGATGCGGATCACCACCGACCAGGCCGGCTTCGTGGTGCCGACAGGACGGGCGCTGTGGGTGCCGGCCGGATTGCCGCACACCGTGGTGATGCAAGGGCTCGTGACCATGCGGGCGCTTTTCCTGCGGGAGGACGCGGCCTGCAGCGGCCCTTCCGGGGTGGCCGTGCTCGCCGTCTCCCCGCTGCTGCGGGAGCTGATCCTGGCCGCCTGCGAGGAGCCGCCGGAATGGGACCCGGCGGGCCGCGCCGGCCATCTCGCCGCGCTCATCCTCGACGAGATCGGCCGCGCGCCGGCCCTGCCGCTGGGCGTGCCGCAGCCGCGCGACCCGCGCCTGCTGCGTCTGGTCAGCGCCTTGCGCGAGCAGCCGGCCAGCGCGCGCCGCCTGGAGGACTGGGCCGCCGAGGTGGGCGCCAGCCCGCGCACCCTCTCCCGCCTGTTCCAGGCCGAGACCGGGATGAGCTTCGGTGCCTGGCGGCAGCACTGGCGGCTGGCCGAGGCGGCCGCCCTGCTGGCGCAAGGCGTGCCGCCGGCCAGGGTCGCGGCGCTGGTGGGCTATGCCAGCGCTCCCGCCTTCGGGGCCGCCTACCGGGCGGCTTTCGGCGTCAGCCCCGGCCAGGCGCGGCAGGAGGCGGGGATGGCCAGGGGAAATTCAGCCGGGGGGAAGCCGGCGGGCGCTTCCCCAACGGTGCTCACATCAGCAGGTTGGGAAGCCAGACCACAAGGCCGGGAAAGGCGGAGATGAGCACCAGGACGGCGATGGACCAGCCGAGGAAGGGGAGGATCTCGACGGCCACCGACCAGATCTGGACGCGCCCGATCGCGCTGGTCACGAAAATCAGCAGACCCACGGGCGGATGCAGCATGCCGATCATGAGGTTGACGATCACCACGGCCGCGAAGTGGACCGGGTCGATGCCCAGTTGCGCCTGGATGGGCAGCAGCGTCGGAACGAACATCACCAGCGCGGGCAGCGGCTCCAGGATCATCCCGACCGCGAAGAGAAGCAGGTTGACCACCAGCAGGACGACGAAGTGGTTGCTGGAAATGCCGAGGATGGCCTGCGAGATCATCGTGGCGACATGCGATTCGCTCAGGAGCCAGGCAAAGGGTCCGGCCGCGGCCAGCAGGAACAGAATGACGGCGGAGGTGCGCCCGGCCTCGAAGAAGACGGACCCCAGCTCGCCAAGCTTGAGATCGCCGTAGACGAACAGGCCAATGACCAGGGCGTAGAGGCAGATCATGCCGGCCGCCTCGGTGTCGGTGATGAGGCCCGAGCGGATGCCGCCGAGGATGAGGACCGGCATGGCCAGGGCCCAGATGGAGGTCCGCGTGACCCTGGCGCGCTCCCGCCAGGTCGCATGCTCGCGCGCCCTGTAGTTCCGGCGGCGCGCGACGATCCCGCAGATCACCATGTAGCCTGCGCACAGCAGGAGCGCCGGCACCACGCCGGCCAGGAAGAGGCGAAGCACCGAAAGGTTCGCCATGACGGCGTACATGATCATCGGAATAGAAGGCGGCAGGATCGGACCGAGCATCGCGCCCGCGGCGATCACGGCGGCGGAGTAGCCGGGCTTGTAGCCCTCCTTCTTCATCTCGGGGATCAGGATGGCGCCCGTGGCCGTGGCGTCGGCCACGGCGGAACCGCTGATGCCCGCCATGATCAGGTTGGTGATGAGCGCGACCTGGGAAAGGCTCCCCCGGAGGTGGCCCACCATGGCGGCCGACCAGCCGATCAGGCGCTGGGTGACGCCGCCACGATTCATGATCTCGCCGGCCAGCACGAACATCGGGACGGTGATCAGCGCGACGGAATCGACCCCGGAGACCAGCGTCATGGGGGCCATGACCGGATCGATGCCGGCACCGCTCCGCAGGACCATCCCGATCAGCGCCGCCAGGATCATCGAGAAGCCGACATCCAGGCCGACCAGCAGCAGGCCGAAGAAAACGACGACACTAAGGATGATCATGGTGCGTCACCTTCGTATCGAGGCGGAAGCGCCCTCCGGTCAGCGCGTCGGCCAGGCGCAGGACGAGGAACAGGCAGAGGAGGACCAGCCCGGCCAGCAGGGCGCCATACATGACCTCGTAGGTGAGCGGCGTGTCCATCAGCGCCTGGAAGGCGCCGATCTCCAGCAGCGGCCAGCCTGCCCACAGCAGAAGGAGCGCCACGGCGAGGACGACCAGATCGAGGACCAGCCGCAGGATGGTCAGAAGCCCGGCCGGCACAAAACGGTCGAGAAGATCGATGCGGATGTTGGCGCGATCCCGGAACCCGATCGCAATGCCCAGGAATGTCAGCCAGACCAGCCCGACACGCGCGTACTGGTCGAATGCCAGGCCGCCGCTTCTGAAGAAGTGGCGGTCGAGAACCTGCAGTACGGTCAGGATGAGGACGGCGGCGAGCGCGAGGACCACGCCTGCCCGAACCAGGATGGTGACGCACCCGATGAGGCGCCTTGCCAGGCCCGGGACGACGGCGCCTCCCTCCAGGGAAGGCGCGGCGCCCGCATGGCCTTGTGCGAGCTTGCTCTCCATCATTGGGCGTCTTGCATCTGGCGGATGCGGTCCACGAAGCCAGCGGGCCAGAGCTTGCCGTCGAACTGGGTCTCGACGCCCTCCACGGCCTTGCGGAAGGCATCCCGGTCGGGAACGACGTAGGTCGCCCCGGCTTCCTTCAGGATTCCGATCGCCTCCTCGTCGAGCTCCTTCGTCAGCTTCGTCGTCACGGCGCCGGCTTCCCTGGCGGCCTTGGCGAACAGTGCCTTGTCCGCATCGGACAGGCCCTTCCAGAAGCGCTCCGAGGCGAAGAAGCCGACCAGCTCGATGACATGGTCCGTGGCCGACCAGTATTTCGCCGCCTCATGGTACTTCGGCGGAATGGAGAGGTCGAAGCCGTTGTCCTGCCCATCGATGGTCCCGCGCGAGAGCGCGTTGTAGATTTCCATCATGCCCATCGGGGTGACCTGCGCGCCGAGCTTCTCGAACATGGCCTTCAGCACGGGAATGGGCGGGATGCGAAGCCGGAGCCCTTTGACGTCCCCGGGATTCATGATGGGGCCGCGGGTGGACTGGATGGCGCGCGGCGAGCGCTGGCCCCAGGCGCCGAACACCCGGACGCCGGCTGTCGTCGCGACCTTCTGGAAGATGCCCTGGAACTCCGGATCGGTGTTGATGATCCGCTCGGCCTGCTCCCCGCTCCGGAAGAGATAGGGCACGTAGCAGACACTCAGGGCTTCGCCGCCGCGGATGAACGAAAGCGAGGACAGGCCGAAATAGGAGAACTGGATGGTTCCGAGCTGCATCGCCGAGATCAGCTGCGCGATGTCGCCCAGCTGGCCGTCCGTATAGACATCGACGGTATAGCGGCCGTTGCTCTCGCTCTCGACGACCTCCTTGAAGCGGAGGAGCGCCTTGTGCCAGGGGCTGTTGTTCAGCGCGATCGTCGCCATCTTCACGTTCTGCCCGGCTGCCTCGGAGGGCGCGGCCGAGCAGAATGCAAGGATCGTGAGTGCGGCAAGGATATGGATTATCCGCTTCATGTTGTCCTCCCTTCCAGGATTTTTTGTCGGCCCCTGGTGCTTTCCGTGAGATCCTGATTGAAGTGCAGCGCTGCCCGCCCTGCGGGATCTGGCCCGCCGCTCAGAAGTTCCAGTGCACGGGCTCCGCCCCCGCGACCGGCGAGCGGAACGTCGCCAGGCGCGTCCCGAACAGCGATCCCAGAAAGACTGTCCTGAGGTCCGGGCCGCCGAAGGCGATCCCCGACAGGTTCCCCAGGGTCCGCTTGCCGCCGGAGTCCAGGTGCGTCCGGGTGTAGCGGTCGTTCTGGAAGGCCTCCTCGGCTTCCTGGATCTGCGCCGGGTCGGCGTCCTCCAGAAGGATCTCGTGCCTGCCGTCGGGCGTGGCCCGGATGACCCGGTTCGACACGACGCTGACGATCCAGACCGCGCCCTCGGAGTCGAAGGCGAAGCCGTCGGGAAAGGTGCAGGCTCCGTACTCGGCGAAGACTTCCTTCGGCCCGAGGGAGCCATCGCTCCTGATCGGGAAGCGGCTGGTGCGCCGCGCGATCGTCTCGGCGACGTAGAGCCACTGGCCGGTGGGGTCCACCAGGGCCTCGTTCGTGAAGCCGATGTTCTCGGCGACAACGCGGGCGCCGTGCTCGTCGATCAGGATGATGTAGCCGTCGCCATACCCCTTGCGCATGGACTGCTCGCGGGGAATCAGCCGCGTGCTGACCGTGACCCAGATGCGGGACTGCCGGTCGATGCCGACGAAGTTGGTCGGCTCCAGCGGCCTGCCCTCGATCTCCAGGAGCTTCGGCCGGAGCGTGCCGTCCTGCGCCATATGATAGACGCCGCCAGTGGGACCCAGGTTGGCGATCAGGAAGCTGCGGTCCGGAAGCAGTGCGATGCCGTTGGTCAGGAAGCCTTCCGGCGCGCCCCTGGCGTGGATCGTCTCCGTTTGGCCATCGGCGTGGATGACGCTCACGCCGCCCCCCTTGTAGGGGGTGAACAGGTCGCCGGAGCGGGTCGCCATGACGCATTCAGGACGGTCAAGCCCGCTGCCGACAAACTCGATGTCACCGAGATCCAGTCTTTTCATGAACGCGTTGTCCTTCCCTTTCCTCCGCCGGCCATGGTTCCTGGCCGGGTCATTCTTCGCAGCGGGCGCGGCGGCGATCAGCCGGTGGGAACCGGCCGGGGCTGCGGCGCCGTCTCGCCCGGGATGCCCCATTCCCGCAGCACCTGGCGCGTGTGCCCGCCATGAGGCGGCGCGGGATGGCGCAGCTGGCAGGGCGTGGCCGAAAGCTTCACCGGGAAGCCCAGCATCCGCACGGGGCCATGCCCGGGATGCTCCACCTCCATCACCATCTCCTGCTGCAGGACCTGCGGGTCGGACAGTGCCTGCCCGATATCCTGCACCAGCCCGCAGGGCACGCCCGCCGCGTTCAGGCGCCGCACCCAGTTCTCCTGGCCGTCCTGCTGCAGCTGCGCGTTGATCAGCGCATCCAGTTCAGCCCGGTTGCGCATGCGCAGGCTGTTGGTCCGGAAGCGCGCGTCATCCAGCACGTGCTCAAGCGTCAGCTCCCGCAGGAAGCGCCGCAGGATGGCCTCGGTGCTCGGTGCCACCGCGATGGCGCCATCGGCGGTGCGGAACAGGCCATAGGGCGCGGTGATCGGGTGATCATTGCCGCAGCGCGCCGGCGGCGCACCGGTCGCGAGATAATCCGAGGCCAGATAGGCGAACATACTGATGATGCCGTTCATCATCGCCGCCTCCACCCGCTGCCCGCGCCCCGTGCGGGTGCGCGCGTGCAGGGCATTGACGATGCCGAAGGCGGCATAGAGCCCCGCCACCAGATCGGTGATCGGCAAGCCGCTGCGCAACGGCGGGCCCGCCGGCTCGCCGTTGACGCTCATGAAGCCGCTCATCGCCTGGATGACGAAGTCGAAAGCCGGGCGTTCGGCATAGGGGCCGCTGGCGCCATAGCCGTTGATGCTGGCGACCACCAGGCGGGGGTTCAGGGCGTGCAGCCGCGCATCGTCGAAGCCCATGCCGGCCAGCACGCCCGGGCGGAAATTCTCCACCAGCACATCGGCCCGTTCCAGCAGCTGGGCCAGCATCTCCCGCCCCTCCGGCGTGCGCAGGTCGAGCGCCACGGAGCGCTTGTTGCGGTTGAAGGCCGCGAAGTACCAGCTCAACCCTTCCACCTTGGCGCCGGCGTGGCGGATCGGGTCGCCCTCCCCCGGCGCCTCGATCTTGACGACATCGGCGCCCATGTCGCCCAGCAGCATGGTGCAGAAGGGGCCGGAGAGGATGCGCGTGAGGTCCACCACGCGGACACCGTCGAGAGGCGTCGGCATGGCGGCTCAGCCCGCCGCCGTCGGCACGGCATCGGCCGCATGCAGGCGCAGCCTGGGCCCCGCCCGCATCACCTGCCCCGCCAGCGGCTTGCCCAGCAGCCGCTCCATGCGGTGCGCGATGGCGATGGTCTTCTCCAGGTCGATCCCGGTCTCCCAGCCGCTTTCATGCAGCAGGTAGATCAGGTCCTCCGTGCAGATATTGCCGGTGGCACCGGCGGCGAAGGGGCAGCCGCCCAGGCCGCCGGCGGCGGAGTCGAAGCGGCGGACCCCTTCCTCCAGCCCCACCAGCACATTGGCCAGCCCGACGCCGCGCGTGTTGTGCAGGTGCAGCGTGAACGCCATCCCCGGCAGCTCCGCCCGCAGGGCGCGCAGGGTGGCGCGGATGTTGCGCGGCGTCGCCATGCCCGTGGTGTCGCCCAGCGTGACGTGCGTGACCCCCAGATCGGCATAGGTGCGGGCGATGCGCAGCACATTCGCCAGCGGCACATCACCCTCGAAGGGGCAGCCGAAGGCGACGGCCATCGCCCCCAGCACCTCGATGCCGCCCTGGCGCAGCCTCGCGGCCACCGCCGGGAAGCCCTCCAGCGAGGCATCGATGCTGCGGTTGAGGTTCTTGCGGTTGTGGGTCTCCGAGGCCGAGATCAGCAGCACCCCGCCATCCAGGGGCGTGCCGCAGGCCCGCTCGGCCCCCCGCAGGTTCGGCACCAGGGCCATGAGGTTGGTATCCGGGCGCTTGCGGATGCCGGCCAGCACCTGCTCGGCATCCGCAAGCTGGGGAACCGCCTTGGGCGAGACGAAGGAGGTCACCTCGATATGCCGGATGCCGCTGTCGATCATGCTGTTGACCAGCGCGATCTTCTCCTCGGCGGGCAGGATGGTGGGCTCGATCTGCAGTCCGTCGCGGGTGCCGACCTCGACGATCTCGACGACGTTGGCGGCGCTATCAGCGGTCATGCTCTCTTCCTCTTGCGCGGGCTCAGTCGAGCCGCAGGCCGGTCTCGGCGACGATGCCCTTCCAGTTCTCTGCCTCCTGCCGCAGCATGCTGGCGAAGGCGGCGGAGGAGGTGGGCGCCGGCTCGATGCCCTGTTCGTTGAGCGTCCTGACCAGATCGGCCTGGCCAAGCAGCATGTTGAATTCCTGGTTGAGTCTACCGACCACCGGTTGCGGCACGCCGGCCGGGCCCAGCACGCCCCACCAGCTCGTCACCTGCACGTCATGGCCCAGCTCGACCAGGGTCGGGACCTCCGGCAGGGAGGGGTTGCGGCGGGTGCCCGTCACCGCCAGGGGCCGCGTGGCGCCCGACTGGATCGAGCTCATGGCCGAGGCGATGGAGGAGCCGACGGCCGTGACATGCCCGCCCATCAGGTCCATCAGCGCGGGGTTGGAGCCGCGATAGGGCACATGCTGCAGGCGCACATTGGCCCGGCGCGCCAGCAATTCGCTGACCACATGGGAATTGCTGCCGCTGCCCGAACTGCCGAAGGTCAGGCTGTCCGGCGCCGCGCGGGCGGCCTGGGCCAGATCCTCGAAGCTGCGGTAGGGCGAGTTCGCGGAGGCCAGGATCAGCAGCGGCGTGGTGGCGGCGAAGGCGATCGGCGTGAAGTCGCGCAGCGGGTCGAAGGCTACCTTGGTCAGCAGCGGCGCCAGGATCATGTTGTCCTGCTGGCCGAGCACGAGGTCATAGCCCGCGGCCTCGGCGCGCGCGGCTTCCGCGAGGCCGATGGTGCCATTGGCGCCGGCCCGGTTCTCCACCACCACCGCCCAGCCCTTGGCCTCGGCCAGCCGCGTGCACAGCGCGCGGGCCAGCAGGTCGGTGCCGCCGCCGGGAGGGAAAGGCGAGATCATGCGGATCGGCCGGGCCGGAAAGGCCGCCTGCGTGGACGCCATGGCCGGTGCGGCAGGCATCGTCGCGAGCGCCGTCAGCAGGGTGCGGCGTTTCATGGATCCTGTTCCTCCCGATTATACTTCGTCGTTTCAGTCACGGGGGTTCGGCGGGCCAGCCCTGTCCCCTCTCTTCGCGAAAGGATCGCCAGTGTCCTCAGAGCCGGGCAAGCAACGAGTGGCGAGGCCCGCCATCTCCGATCGAGATGGCCGGCTCTCCCGCCGGCTGGACCCGGCCTCGGCGCAGTTCTTCGTCTCCGTGATCGAGGAGGGCAGCATCGCCCGTGCTGCGCTGCGGGAGAACATCGTGCCTTCCGCCATCAGCAAGCGGCTGTCGGATCTGGAAGCCTTGCTGGGTGTGCCGCTGCTGGAGCGCGGCACGCAGGGCGTGACGCCCACGCCGGCCGGCGAGGCCTTTCTCCACCATGCCCGCCTGCTGCTGCGGTCCCTGGAACGCATGCGGCTGGAGATGGCGGAATATGGGGAGGGTGTGCGCGGGCATATTCGCGTGCGCGCCAGCGCCTCGGCGCTCGCCGCCGGGTTGCCGGCGGAGATCCAGAGCTTCGCCCGCGCGCACCGGCAGGTGAAGGTCGAGCTGGAGGAGTACGAGACGCCGGCCATCGTGCAGGACATCCGGGAAGGCCGCGCCGATGTCGGCATCGGCCCGGACATCTTCCAGCCGGAATCCCTGCTGCTCTTCCCGTGGCGGCACTACGACCTGGCCGCGGTGGTGCCGAATGGCCACGCGCTGGCGCACCGCCGGAAGCTCAGCTACTCGACCTTGCTGCACTACGAGCAGGTGGAGCAGGGCTATAGCAGCGCGCTCTCGCAACTGCTCGACTATGCCGCACGGCAGAGCGGCGTGCCCAAGCGCACACGCATCCGCGTGCGGGGATTCGAGGCCGTCTGCCGGATGATCGGCAGCGGCATGGGCATCGGCGTCGTTCCTTCCTTCCTGCGGGAATCCCTCGGCCCGATCTACGGCCTTCGCTTCATCCCACTGGACGAGACCTGGGCGCATCCGAGGATCTGCATCATGCTGCGCGACCTGGACAGCCTGCCGAGCGCCGCGCGCAGCTTCGTGGACCACCTGCGGCGCAGCGGCGCCTGAGGCAGACTTCCGCGGACAGGGCAGGCTCCGGCGCTTCTCGCCGCCGGACCGGCTCGCGCTTCCCGACACCGGGTGGAACGGAGGCTTGTTCTCAAATCTGCCCGGCGATGTGGTCGGGGGAGAATGAATCCTTCCCTGGAACTCCTGCTTCCTCCTTCCTGGCAGCCCTGCCTCGCCCACCAGGCGCGCTCATGCCTGGGATGCGATCAGAATCCGAAAGGAGAAGGAGGGGGTTGGGGAGTTCAGTCCCTGGCCTTCCACTACTTCGTCAGCGCTTCCCGGAAGGCGATGCTGGATCGCGTTCGCCAAGCACCTCCTCCACGGCGGAGACGAGCGCGGCAGCATGGCGGGACAGAGGTTGCGTCGCCTCCACCATCAAGGTCACGGGCAGCAGAACGACGGGGCGGAAGGGGCGCCATCCGACACCCGAGAGCCCGAGGCGGGACGCCATCCCATCCACCACCGCCACGCCCAGCCCTTGCTGCACATAGCTCGCCGCGACCAGGGTCATCGTGACCTGCAGGGTGGTCTCGCGGCGGGCGCCCACGCTTTCGAAGGCGCGGTCGAGAAGCTGCCCGAAATGTGTCTCCCCGCCGAAGGAAACCAGGGGTTCGCCCTGGAGGTCCGTGGGGGTGACCACAGGCCGCTTAAGCAGTGCATGCCGCTCAGGGGCGATGAAGATCATCTCCGCGGCGCCGAGAGAACGCACCGCCAGGCCGGGAACCTGTACGGGCGAAAGGGCAAGGCCGAACTCCACCTCCCCGGCGGCCACTGCGGCCGCCACCTCGCGGGCCGGCAGGAGATGGGTGGAGAGCCGGACGTTCGGATGGGCCGACTGGAAACGAGCCGCGGCACGGGGCAGCAGGGCCGAGGCGCAGGCGGAGGAGGCCGCCACCCGCACGAGCCCCGCGCCCCCGGTTCGGACCTCGCCCGCGAGGCGGCGGAAGGCCGACATATCGCTCATGATGCGGTCCGCCTCCGGCAGCAGCCGCTCAGCCTCGGGTGTCGGATAGAGCCGGCCGCGGATGGGACGGAAGAGCCGGAAGCCGATTTTCCGCTCCGCCGCCTGGATGGCCTTGCTGACGGCGGGTTGGGAAATGCCCAGGAAACTCGCCGCGCCGGTGATCGTGCCGCAGCGCATCACGGCATGGAAGATCTCGAGCTGTCGGGCGTTCATGGCGGCGTCGTCGGGGGCATATCCTCAGGTTATGCCCTTCCCGCCTTTCTTTTGTCGACGGCAGAAAGGCACCCCTCATAATCCACCCGAGTAACGAAAGGGATGGGGCGCGGAATGGGCCACCGGGTCGGCGTGGATATCGGGGGAACCTTCATCGACTTCTGCCTCTGGGATGAGGCGCGGGAGGAACTGCACAGCCTCAAGGTGCTGACCACGCCCGAAACGCCTGGTGCCGAGCTCCTCCAGGGCCTCGAACTGCTGCAGGAGCGGCATGGGATTCGCCCGGCCGACATCACCAGTTTCGTGCACGGCACCACGGTCGGCATCAACACGGTCATCCAGCGCAAGGGCGCGGCCCTGGCTCTGCTGACGACAGAAAACTTCGAGGACGTGGTGGAGCTGGCGCGCCTCCGGATGCCGGAGGCCTACAGCCTCTTCTCCCGCCGGGGCGCACCCCTGGTGCCGCGGGACCGCATCTTCGGCGTGCGGGAGCGCATGCTGTCTGACGGCCGCGAGGAGGAGGCTCTGGACGAAGCCTCCGTGCTGAAGGCCGCGGAGAAGGCGCGGGCCAAGGGCGTGGAGGGCATCGTCATCGCCTTCCTCAACGCGTACCGCAATCCGGCGCATGAAGCGCGGGCCGCCGAGATCATCCGCCATGCGGCGCCCGATCTCTTTGTCTTCTGCTCCAGCGAAGTCTGGCCGGTGATCCGCGAGTATGAACGGACGACCACCGCACTGATCAACGGCTACATCCATCCGAAGATCCGCGACTATCTGGACCGCCTCATCCTTGGGTTGCAGAGCCGCGGCGTGGCGGCGGAGCCGCTGATCACCAAGTCCAATGGCGGCGTGATGTCTGCGGAACTGGGCAAGCGCAACTGCGTCAGCATGGTGCTTTCCGGCACCGCCTCGGGCGTGATGGGTGCGGCCTGGGTGGCACGCGAGGCCGGCGAAGAGCGTGTCATCACCCTCGACATCGGTGGCACCAGCGCGGATATCGCGCTGATCATGGGCGGGCAGCCGCAGTTCGGCGTCGGCGAGAAGATCGGCGACCTGCCGCTCTACATCCCGAGCGTCGCGGTCTCCTCCATCGGGGATGGGGGTGGCTCGATCGCCTGGGTGGACAACTACGGCGTACTCAAGGTGGGGCCGGAAAGCGCCGGCTCCTCTCCCGGCCCCGCCTGCTACGGGCGCGGCGGCAAGCGGCCGACCATCACGGATGCCTTCGCCGTCTGTGGCTTCCTCGGGCAGCACGACCTCGCCTACGGCGCCTTCCGCCCCGATGCGGCGCTGGCACGGGAGGCGATCCGCACCGTCGCGGAGCCGCTGGGCCTGCGACTGGAGCAGGCCGCCGAGGCGATCATCCGCATCGCCCTTTCCGGCATGTTCGTCGAGGTGAACAAGACGGTCGCACGCTATGGCGTGGACCCGCGGGACTTCGCGCTCCTGACCTTCGGGGGCGCCGGACCCATGCTCGGCTGCTTCCTCGCGCGGGAGCTCGGGATGCGCCGCGTTCTGGTGCCCGCGCGCCCGGGCGTGGTGAGCGCCCTGGGCGGGCTGGTGGCGGATGTGAAGAATGATTTCATCCGCACGCTGTTCATCGACGCGGCCGAGGCGGAATCCATGAGGCTGCGCAAGGAAGCGGAGGATCTTCTGGCACGCGGCACGCGCTGGCTGCGGGAAGAACAGAACTTCAACGGTGAAGCTGCTCCCGCGTGGTTCGCCGACATGCGCTACCGTGGCCAGTCCTTCGAGATCGAGGTGCCGCTGGGGCATGCGCAGGTGTTGGCCGGCGACATGGAAGCCGTCGCCGAAGCCTTTCATCATGCCCATGAAAGCATCTACGATTTCTGCGACCGTGCCTCCCCGGCGCAGGTCGTCAACCTGCGCCTCGTCATGTCAGGCACCTCGGCGAAGCCCTATCTGCGCCCGCTGCCCGTGGCGGAGACGGCGGTGCCCGAGCCCGACCACGTGCTGCGCGTCTTCTTCGATGATGCCTGGCAGCAGGTGCCGCTCTATGGCCGCGCCAGCCTGCGCGCCGGCCATCGCTTCGCCGGCCCGTGCGTCGTTGCGCAGGACGACACCACGGCCTGCATCCCGCCGGGCTTCGCCGCCTCGGTGGACCGCATGGGCAACATCATCCTCGAGGCGGCGGAGTGACGGCCATGGCGCTCGACAAGGTCACCCTTCAGATCCTCGCCAACCACACCCGCGCGGCGGCCGAGAACATGGCCTACACGCTCTACCGCACGGCGCATTCCACCTTCGTCAAGGAGACGGAGGACTTCACCATCCAGATCCTGGACGCGCAGGGCCGAACCTGCGCTGTCCCCGCGGATCTGGGCGCCACCTGGTATGCCGGCCTCGATTTTGGCAAGGCCATCCCGATGATCCCGGATTATGAGCCCGGCGACATCGGCTTCACCAACGACCCTTACTCCGGCTACCTGGCCACCCACACGCCGGACCTGGTGATCTGGAAGCCCGTCTTCCACGAGGGCGAGATCCTCTGCTTCTGCTCCGGCCACATTCACAACACGGATATGGGCGGCGCGGTGCCGGCCAGCCTCTCTCGGGCGCTGACGGAAGTGCATCAGGAGGGCATCCGCTTCAGGCCGTCCAAGCTCTACCGCAAGGGCGTCCTGAACCAGGAGCTGGTGGACGTGATGATGAACAACGTCCGCAAGCCCGAGCTGAACCTGGGCGACCTGAAGGCCTTCGTCGGCGCCATGAACACGGGCGAGCGCAAGGTGCGGGAGATGATCGCCAAGTTCGGCGCGGACACGCTGCGCCAGGGCCTTTCGGACCTGCTCGACTATGCCGAGCACCAGGCGCGCGAGATCCTCCGCTCCATCCCGGATGGCGAGTATTTCTTCTCCGACTATGCCGATGAGGACGGGCCCGACGGCTATCCGGCGCGGCTTGCCGTCACGCTGCGCATCCGGGGCGATTCCGCCGTGCTGGACTTCACCGGCAGCGACCCGCAGCTCACCTCCTCCCTCAACGTGCCCACTGGCGGGAACCCGCACCACACGCTGATGCTGGTGGGCGTCTACTACGTTCTCTATTCGCTCAATCCGAACCTGCTGTTGAACTTCGGCCTGGTGCGCCCCTTCCACTGCATCCTGCCGGAAGGAACGATGGTGAACCCGCAGTTCCCGGCGGCGGTGGGCATGCGCAGCCTGAGCTGCGCGCGGCTGCGCAGCCTGCTGATCGGCGCCTTCGGCCTTGCCATGCCGGGGCGCATGCCGGCCGCGCCCGCTGGGTCCTCCTCCATCGTCAACGTCATGACGCATGACGATCGCACGGGCGAGGCGGTGATCGCCGCCGTGAACCCGGTGGTCGGCGGTGCCGGCGGCATGCCGCATGGCGACGGCACGGATGGCTCTGGCGCCGACGCCGCCTACCTGAAGAACACTCCCATCGAGATCACGGAGCAGGAGGTCCCCATCCGCTTCCGCCGCTACGGCCTCGCGGCCGGCACAGGGGGTGCCGGCCGCTGGCGCGGCGGGCTCGCGACGCAGATGGAGTTCCAGGTCTTCACCCCCCATACGCGCATCACCGCGCGCAACCGGGACCGCTGCCGCTTCCAGGCCTGGGGCATCCTTGGCGGCAAGGCCGGGCAGCCCTCCACCATGCTGCTCAACCCGGGCCGGCCGGACGAGAAGCTGCTCAACAACATCGACACCTTCGCCGCCAATCCCGGTGACATCATCCGCATCGTCTCGCCGGGCGGCGGTGGCCGTGGCGATCCGCTGGACCGCGAGCCTGAGCGCGTGCTGACGGATGTCGTCTGCGGCTACGTCCTGCCGGAGGCGGCGCATTCGGAGTATGGCGTCGTGCTGGCCGGCGAGACGGTGGACCTCGCCGCCACGGAGGCGCTGCGGGCATCCCGCCGCCGCAACGGGCCACCGCCGCATTTCCATCTGGGCACCGCCCGCGAGGACTTCGAGCGCGTCTGGACCCGCGAGGCCTATGACGCCATGACCGCCCTGCTGGCGGGCCTGCCCGTGCACTGGCGGTTCTTTGTCAAGCGCAAGCTGATGGAGGGACTGACACAGGAGGGCAGCGGCGCTGCGGAGGTGCAGGCCGTCTACCGCGCCTTGCTCGACAGCCTGCCGCACATGCGCCAGCAGATCGCGGCCGAGTAGCATGACCGGCATCTTCACCGACGATTTCCGTACCTCCCCCTGGTGGTGGGAGGGCTTCACGCCGCCCGAGGACCCCCCGGCCAAGCTTCCGAAGGAAGTGGATGTTCTCATCGTCGGCGGCGGCTATGCCGGCATCTCCTGCGCACTCACCCTGGCGGAAGCGGGGCGCTCTCCGCTCGTGCTGGACGCGGAGCGGCTGGGGTGGGGCGCCAGCACGCGGAACGGTGGCCAGGTCACGGGCGGGGTGAATGTCGGCAAGATCCCAGGCGGAGGCAATGCGGTGCAGAAGGCCGCGGAGCGCCGCATCGCCATGCTGCGCGACGCCGCCCGCGGCATGGACTTCCTGCTGGAGAGTATCCGGCGCCACGGCATCGACTGCGGCTGGCATCCCAACGGCCGGCTCACGGCTCTCTGGACCGCAAGCCACTGGTCCGGCTGGCAGGCACGGCTGGAGGATCTGAACCGCCACACCGGCGCCGACGCCCGGATGATCCCCAAAGCGGCCATGAAAGAGGAGATCGGCACCGACTTCTACGCGGGCGGCGTCCTGATCGGGCGCGCCGGCCACCTGCATCCGGCCCGCCTCTATGGCGGCCTGCTCGCGGCGGCGCGGAAGGCCGGCGCCGCGGCGCATGGCCGCACGCGCGTGGAGACCATCGCCCGCACAGCCGGCGGATGGCAGGTGGTGACGAGCAAGGGCGCACTGCGCGCCGGCACCGTCGTGATTGCCACCAACGGCTATACAGGGCGGCTGGTGGGGCAGCTCCACCGGCAGGTCATCCCGGTCACCACCCATATGATCACGACCGAAGAGCTGCCGTCCGGCCTCGCGCAGCGCATCATGCCGCGCAACCGCGCCGTCTCGGAGACGCGGCGCGTGGTGAACCACTATCGCCTTTCGCCCGATGGCCGGCGGCTGCTCTTCGGAGGCCGCGCACGCTTCTTTCCCGCTGCAGAACGGGCCACAGCCGCCATCCTGCACAGGCTCATGGTGCAGCGCTTCCCGGAGCTTTCCGGCGTGCGTGTCTCCAACAGCTGGGGCGGCCGTGTCGCGGTTCCCTTCGATTACCTGCCCCATATCGGCGAGCATGACGGCATCCACTATGCCCTCGGATGCAACGGCAGTGGCGTGGTGATGATGAACTGGCTTGGCCATGGCGTGGCCCACAAGATCCTGGGTACGCCCGGCCCGGCCGCGGCCTTCGATATCGGAGCCATGCCCACGCATCCCCTCTACCATGGCGCGCCGTGGTTCCTGCCAGCCGTGGGCACCTACTACCAGGTGCGGGATTGGCTGGAACGTCGTCCTGCCGCCCGAGCGCCCGCCTGAGGCGCAAGAACGAGAAACGCCTGCCTGCGGAGAGCCCGCTTCAAACCGGAAGGATCATTGCCCATGCCCTACACGACGAAGCTAGCCGGTGGCCTGCTCAGCCGGCGCAGCATGCTGGCTGCCCCGCTTGCCGTGGCCGCACGGCCCGCCGTCGCGCAGACCTGGCCGGCCAAGCCCATCCGGTTCGTGGTGCCGCTCGGCCCCGGCGGCGCCACGGACATCGTCATGCGGATTCTGGCGCCGAAACTCTCCGAGATCCTCGGCCAGCCCTGCGTGGTGGAGAATCGGGTGGGCGCCGGCGGTGTCGTGGGCACGGAGAATGTCGCTAAATCCGCGCCCGATGGCTACAGCTTCGTCCACGCTGCGGTCTCCTCCGTCGTCATCGCGACCTCGCTCTTCCGGAATCTGCCCTATGATCCCGAGGAGGATCTGACGAACATCTCGCCGACCGTGTTCGTGCCGCTGACGCTCTCCGCCACAACCAAGAACTTCAATGTTACGTCCCTGAAGGAACTGATCGCCGCGATGAAGGCGCGCCCGGGGCAGCTGAGTTTTGCCAGCAACGGCACGGGCGCGACCAGCCATCTGGCAGGCGCCAACCTGCTGCGGCTGACGGGGTGCGAAGCGGTGCACGTGCCTTATCGCAGCGGCGCGGAGGCCCTGGCCGCGCTGGTGAACGGCGATGTGCAATGGGCCTTCGATATCGCCGTGCTGCACCGTGAGCAGGCGAAGGGCGGCCATATCCGCATGATCATGGCCACGCCGGACCGCCAGCCCCTGATCCCGGAGGTGCCGAGCAACACCGAAGCCGGGTTGCCGGAGCTGAAGGCCTATTCCTGGTTTGGGATCTTCGGCCCGGCGGGGCTGCCCAAGCCCATTGTCGAGAAGCTCGCCGCCGCCATGGGGCAGGCGCTGGCCGATCCCGCGATCCGCGAGCGGCTGGAACAATCCGGCATGCCGCCGATGCTGGACTATACGCCGGCCAAGTTCGAGGCCTTCATCAAGGAGGAGCGGACCTTCTGGCCGCCGATCGTCCGGGCATCCGGCGCCACGGTACAATAGCGCGGGCAGGCGGCCGGCCGATCCGGCCGCCTGTCCTCAGAGGCGCATCAGCGCGGTCAGCCCGGCAACCTGCTCAAGCTGCCCGAAACGCTGCAGCGCATTCCAGACACGGTCGGCCTGGAGGGGCGTCAGGGCGCGGGCGGCACAGTCGTGGAACTTGCTTTTCAGCTCGGCATCGGTCAGCGGCGCCTGCGGATGGCCGCGCGGAATGGTGGCAGAGGCATGGAGCACCGAACCATCGGTGAGCGTGACCTCCACGCTGCCGCGCTCGAAGGTTTCGGCCACCGGCCGGTCACCGGTCAGCTCCGGATCCATGGCGACCTCGATCCGCTCCATCAGCGGCACCAGGTCAGGCCGTGAAACGGCATCCGGCGCGAAGCTGCCGAGGGTCAAACTCCCGTCATGCAGTGCGGCGGCCAGGCAGTAGGGAAGGCTGAAACGGGCCTCGTTGGGGTCGCGCGGCACACGGTAGCGCAGATTGGCCTGCGCCACTTCGGAGACTTCCGCGCGAATGGAGGCAACCTGCTCCGGCCGGAGATTCAGCGAGCGAAGCGCATCGACGGGCCGATGCGTGGAGGCGCAACACGGATAATACTTGGCCCAGGCGCCATACTGCTCGATCGCGGGGGGATTGCCCAGATGGGCGAGACCGGCCGCCATGCCCGGCGCCCCTCCTCCCGCCATCAGTTCCAGATAGGCCCAGCGCCCTTCCATCGGCTCGGCGATGCCGGTCACGCCGGCCGCGGCAAGCTGCGCGGCCACCATCCCGTTCTTGGCGGCCAGCCCCGCGTGCAGTGGCTTTGCCATGGTGCCGAACTGACGCTTGGATCCGCCCGCCATGCTGGTGGCCAGTGAAATCGCCATGGTCATGCGGTCCGGTTCCAGCCGCAGCAGCCGCGCGCAGGCCGCGGCCACGCCCATGCTGCCGATGGAGAGGGTGGTGTGCCAGCCTCGGGTGTAATGAACGAGGTTCATGGCCTCGCCGAGGCGCGCCAGCACTTCGAAGCCGACGACGAAGGCGTCCAGCGCATCGGCGCCCGAGGCTCCCTTCTCCTCCGCGAGGGCCAGCACCGCGGGCACGAGCGCGGCGCTGGGGTGGGACATGGCGGGATCCAGCACGTCGTCATAGTCGAGCGCATGGGCCGCGGTGCCGTTCACCAGGGCGGCCCAGGGAGCGGCCTGAGATCCGCCGCCCATCACATGGCTGCGCCCGGCGCCCCATGCGCTGACGGCGCGGCGTATATTGGCGGTGCAGAGCTCGTCCTGCCCGGCCAGCATCACAGCAACGGTATCCACCACCGCGCGCCGCGCGGCTTCGAGCTGCGTGGAGGACCAAGCCCGTGGCACCTCTGCACACCAGGCTGCCAGCAGTGCCGTCGCGTTGCCTGTCGCCAGGAAGCCATCGGTCACTGAGTCCATTGCCCCTCACCTTCTCTGCTGCTGCCCGCGCCGAAGCTTCGCATGATGGATTCTGCCAACCTGTTTGAGGAGGGGGCAGGTTCGCATATTCTCAGGGCTTCGCTCATGCTGCGGCATCGTGCTCTTCCGTCCGCGGTGACGGCAACGCCGCTCCATGGACCGCGCATCGCCGCCGGCACGAGGGACAAGGAATCCCAACGGACCTGACCTGGCCAACCTTGCATCCGCTGCGCTGGCGGATACCGGCAGGCCCGCGGATTCGTTGCATGAGCATCATTGACACGGAAACGGAAGCAGCACTACCGTGACCATGCGCAGCAGGCTTCCGTTTATCCTGCGCGCCAAGCGAAGAATTTGCCGGAACCGGGGAACGCTAAAGTCGCGGGCTGGTGTTACGGGTGGAGATCCGTGATGCGATATTCCGCTGGCGAGTGCCACGCACCGCCCTTCGGGCCAGGACACCTTGCGATGCAGCGCACCGCAGGCCGGCCAATTGCCGTTGTCTTACGACGCCATGCCCGCGCCCTGTCGATCTCCTGCCAATCGGCGGAGCTTTAACGCACCAGTGGAGGGCTTGCCTTGTCCAGGAACCACGCCCCAATCTCTGTGGCGCATTCCCCGAGCAGCGGCCTCTCGCGGCGCTCGCTGCTGGCGCTGAGCGGCGCCGGAATGCTGGCCGGCCATACGGCGCAGGCACAGGGTGCCGTGCCGCCGCCGCCGGCCGCCCCGCGCGGACAGGTGGTGGTCGGGCTGTCGCAGGAGCCGACCGTCTTCAATCCGCTGATGGCCTCCATCGAGGTGGACCAGGGCGTCTGGTGGAACCTCTTCAATCCGCTCTGGGGCGTGGACCCGGAGGGCAACCTCACGCCACAGCTCGCGCGCGCGGTGCCCTCGGTGGAGAATGGAGGCATCTCGGAGGACGGCCTCGCCTGGAAGATCGCCTTGCGGGACGACGTCACCTGGCACGATGGCACGCCCTTCACCGCCGAGGACGTGAAATACACGCTGGAGCTGATCAACACGCCGGGCTTCCGCACCCGCACGCGCCAGGGCCATGAGCTGGTGCACGACATCACCGTCACCAGTCCGCACGAGATCACCTGGCGGATGGAGAAGGCCTATGCGCCCTATCTCTCGCTCCTCGCCTGGACCTTCATCGTGCCGAAGCACATCCTCGCCAAGGCCAATGACCCGAACACCGCGCCCTTCAACAACGCGCCGGTCGGCACCGGCCCCTTCCGCTGGGGCGAGCGCGTGCCGGGTGACCATCTGACGCTGGTGGCCAACGAGAAGTATTTCGGCGAGGGCCCCTATCTGGAACGGGTGGTGTTCAAGTACATCCCCGACCTCACCGCGCTCTACACGCAGTTCCGCACCGGGCAGATCGACCACACCGGCATCCAGGGCATCCTCGCCAACTACTACGCGGAGGCGAAGAAGATCCGCGGCGTACGCATCTCGGTGAATGCCAGTCCGCAGGTGGAGGCGATTGCGCCGAACTTCGCGCATCCCGTGCTGGGCGACAAGGCGGTGCGGCAGGCGCTCTATGCCTCCATCAACAAGCAGGCCATCATCGACGTCATCTATTACGGCCTGCCCAAGCCGACCGAATCCTTCCTCCCCATGGAGTCCTGGGCCTACAACCCGGACCTGCCGAAGCAGAGCTACGACCCCGCCAAGGCCAACAAGATCCTCGACGAAGCCGGCTGGAAGCGCGGCGGGCGCGGCATTCGCGAGAAGAACGGCGTGCCGCTCGAGTTCGCCGTCTCCACCACCGCCGGAAACCCGCTGCGTGAGCAGGTGCAGCAGGTGCTGATGCAGGACTGGCAAGGCATCGGTGCCGCGATGAAGATCAACAACATGCCGGCGGCGGTGATCTGGGGCGAGTTCTACATCCAATCCAAGTTCCAGTCGGTGCTGGTCTCCTCCACCTATATGACCGGCAACGACCCGGACTGCTCCATCCGCTTCGCCAGCTGGGCCACGCCGGCCAAGGGCGGCAGCGGCGCCAACTACTACCAGTACGCCAACCCCGAGATGGACAAGCTCCTGGCGACCGGCGCCACGAGTTTCAACCGCGAGGCGCGAAAGGCCGCCTACCACAAGATCCAGGAGATCTTCCGCGAAGACCTCGTGCTGCTGCCGATCTACCAGCCGGCGCCGGTGGAAGGGATCAAGGAAGGGCTGATCGGCTACCGGCCCAACGTCAACGTTTCCTCCAACTGCTGGAACATCGGCAGCTGGTACTGGGCTTCCTGAGGGCGGCCGGGGGTGGGCCCCTATTTGCTGCGCCGGCTGCTGCAGGCCCTCGGCCTGCTATTGCTGGTCTCGGTGATCGGCTTCACCATCCTGCACCTGGCGCCCGGCGGCCCGCTCTCGCAGTTCGCCGCCAGCGGCACCATGACGCAGGCCGACCTGGACCGCATCGCGCACCAGCTCGGCCTCGACCGGCCGCTCCCGGTTCAGTACCTGGACTGGCTGTGGCGCATGCTGCAGGGGGACTGGGGCCGCTCCTACCGCGACCAGCAGCCGGTGCTGGCGGTGATCGGCTCGCATCTCGGCGCCACGCTGGAGCTGATGCTGACCGCCACGCTGATCGCCATGCTGCTGGGCTCCTGGATCGGCGTGCTGGGCGCCATCCGGCGCTACTCGCTGTTCGACACGCTGGCCACGGTGGGCGCCATGGTGGCGCTCTCCATCCCGACCTTCTGGTTCGGGCTCGTGGTGATCTACATCTTCTCCGTCGAGCTGGAATGGCTGCCCTCGGGCAACCGCTACACGGTAGGCGACGGCTCGCTGCTGAACCAGATCCACCACCTGATCGCGCCGTCAATGGTGCTGGCACTGGTCAGCACGGCACTCTGGAGCCGCTACATGCGTGCCTCCATGCTGGACGTGATCAACCAGGACTTCATCCGCACCGCGCGCTCCAAGGGCCTGCCCGAGCGGCGCATCCTGTTCCACCACACCATCCGCAACGCGCTGCTGCCGATGATCACGGTGGCCGGGCTGCAACTGCCGACGTTGCTCAGCGGCGCGCTGGTGACGGAGACGGTCTTCACCTGGCCGGGCATGGGGCGGCTCTTCCTCGATTCCATCGGTTATCGCGACTACCCCGTGGTGATGGGCCTGCTGATGTTCACCGCCGTGCTGGTGCTGCTCGGCAGCCTGCTGGCCGACCTGCTCTACGGCGTGGCGGACCCGCGGCTGCGGCTGGAGTGAAGGAGCAGAGCATGAGCGCCACCTCCGGCCGCCTGGACGCCCTCCCTGCCCGCCCTGCACCGCGCCGCAGCGGTGCCAGCGCGCTGCGCCGCTTCTGCCGACATCCGCTTTCGCTGCTCGGCGGCGGCGTGCTGCTTCTGATGGTGCTGGCCTGCGTCTTCGGTCCGATGCTGCTGCCTTTCGACGATCTGCGCATCGACATCCTGCACCGCTTCACGCCCCCCTTGAGCGGGGCGCATGTGCTGGGCACCGACCAGCTCGGCCGCGACATGCTGGCCCGGCTGCTGATGGCGGGCCGCATCTCACTGGCGGTCGGCTTCGCGGCCATGGCGCTCAGCATGGTCTTCGGCATCCTGGTCGGGCTGGCGGCCGGCTTCTATGGCGGCGTGGTGGGCGCGGTGCTGATGCGCTTCGTGGACGCGGTGCTGTGCTTCCCCTCCATCTTCCTGCTGCTGGCGCTCTCCGCCTTCATCGAGCCGGACGTCTTCTCGATCATCCTGCTGATCGCCAGCACCGCCTGGATGGAGGTGGCGCGCATCGTCGAGGCGCAGATCCGCGCCCTCCGCGCGCGCGACTTCGCCGTCGCCGCCGAGGCGCTCGGCGCGACCGACGCGCGCATCATGCTGCGCGAGCTGCTGCCGAACGCCGTGGCGCCGATCGTGGTCTCGGCGACGCTGAACGTCGCGCACGCCATCCTGGCGGAATCCTACATCAGCTATCTCGGCTACGGCATCCAGCCGCCGACACCGAGCTGGGGCAACATGCTGGACAACGCGCAGAGCTACCTCACCAGCGCGCCCTGGCTGGCGCTGCTGCCCGGCGCCGCCATCGCGCTCGCCGTGATCTGCTGCAACTTCCTGGGCGACGGGCTGCGCGACGCGCTCGACCCGCGGGCGCAGGCGCGGTGATGCCGGACGATTCCGCCATGGCCCGCCCGGTTCCGCCGCGTCCTGAAATGGCGGCGGAGACGGTGCTGGAGGTGCGCAACCTCAGCGTGCGCTTCCGCTCGCCCGCCGGACCGTTGCCGGCGGTGCGCGAGGTTTCCTTCAGCGTCCGGCGCGGCGAGACCCTGGCGCTGGTGGGTGAGTCCGGCTCGGGCAAGAGCGTCACCAGCCTCGCCTTGCTGCGCCTGACCCCGCCCGCCCCCGCCTGCCTTGTCGAAGGCCAGGCGCTGCTGCGCGACCGGGACGGCACGGTGCTGGACGTGCTGACGCTGCCCGACGAGGCGGTGCGCCAGGTACGCGGCGCCGCGGCGGCCATGATCTTCCAGGAGCCGATGACCTCCTTCAACCCCGTCCACACCATCGGCGACCAGGTGGCCGAGGCCATCCGCTACCATGCCGGCCTCGGCAAGCGGGCGGCGCTCGACCGCGCGGCGGAACTGCTGGACCTCGTCGGCATCCCCGAGCCGCGCAAGCGCCTCTCCGCCTATCCGCACCAGCTCTCCGGCGGCATGCGGCAGCGCGCGATGATCGCCATGGCGCTCTCCTGCGAGCCGGGCCTGCTGATCGCCGACGAGCCGACCACCGCGCTCGACGTCACCATCCAGGCGCAGATCCTCGACCTGCTGCGCCGCTTGCAGCAGCGCACGGGCATGGCGATGATCTTCATCACCCACAATCTCGGCGTCGTGGCGGAGATCGCCGACCGCGTGATGGTGATGTATTCCGGCCGCGTGGTGGAGCAGGCGGCGGTCGGCCCGCTCTTCGCCGCGCCGCGCATGCCCTACACCATGGGACTGCTGGAATCCGTCCCGCGGATCGACCTCGCCGGCCGCCGCCGCGGCCCGCTGCCCGCCATCCCCGGCAACGTGCCGGACCCGCTGGACCCGCCGCCCGGCTGCGCCTTCGAGCCGCGCTGTGCGCACCGCGTGCCCGGCCGCTGCGATGCCGAGCCGCCGGCGCTGGAGGAGGCCGGGCCGGAGCATTGGGTGCGCTGCCTGCGCTGGCGCGAGATTGCCGCCGGGGTGGCGCCATGAGCCAGTCGACCGAGACCCTGCTGGAAGTGCGCGACCTGCAGAAGTGGTTCCCCGTGCGCGGCGGCTTGTTCGGCCGCACCGGGGAGAGCGTGAAGGCGGTGGACGGCGTCTCCTTCGACCTGCGCCGGCGCGAGGTGCTGAGCCTGGTCGGCGAGTCCGGTTCCGGCAAGACCACCGTCGGCCGCACCGTGCTGCGCCTGACCAGCCCCACCGGCGGCAGCATCCGCTTCGCCGGGGAGGACATCACCCATCTCTCGCGACGCCGGATGCGGCCGATCCGCCAGCGCATGCAACTCGTCTTCCAGGACCCCTATGCCTCGCTGAACCCGCGCATGACGGTGGGCAGCATCGTCGCCGCGCCGCTGGAGATCCACCGCCAGGGCGGCTCCCGCCGCGAGCGCGAGGAGCGCGTCGCCGAGGCGCTGCGGCTGGTCGGGCTGCTGCCGCAGCATGCCAGCCGCTACCCGCACGAGTTCTCCGGCGGGCAGCGGCAGCGCATCGGCATCGCCCGCGCCCTCATCACCGGCCCGGAGCTGCTGGTGGCCGATGAGCCGGTTTCCGCGCTCGACGTCTCCATCCAGGCCCAGGTGGTCAACCTGCTGCTGGAGCTGCAGGAGCGGCTCGGGCTGACGGTGCTGTTCATCGCGCATGACCTCGCCGTGGTCGGGCATATCTCCGACCGGGTGGCGGTGATGTATCTCGGCCGTCTGGTCGAGCTGGCCGAGACGCGCAGGCTCTTCGCCGCGCCGCGCCACCCCTATACCGAGGCGCTGCTCTCCGCCGTGCCGGTGCCCGACCCCACGGCCAAGCGCGCGCGCATCGTGCTGGCGGGCGACATCCCGAGCCCGATGAACCCGCCCTCCGGCTGCGTCTTCCGCACCCGCTGCCCCTATGCGCTGCCGGACTGCGCGCAGACCCGCCCGCCGCTGCGCGAGGTGGCGCCAGGCCATTTCAAGGCCTGCATCCGCGACGACCTGTCGCTGCGCGCCGCCGCGTGATGCCTCATTCCACCAGGAGAACCGCCCCGCCATGTCGCCACCCGTCGAGCGCGTGCACAGTAACGAGACGCTGCCGGACAGCGCCGACATCGTCGTCATCGGCGGCGGTATCGCCGGCGTCACGGCGGCCTATTTCCTGGCCAAGAAGGGGCATTCGGTCGCCCTCATCGAGAAGGGGCGGATCGCCGGCGAGCAGTCCAGCCGCAACTGGGGCTGGTGCCGCCAGCAGAACCGCGACGAGCGCGAGCTGCCACTGATCAAGTACAGCCTCGATCTCTGGGGCAAGCTCAGCGAGGAGATCGGCGCCGATGTCAGCTTCCGGCGCTCCGGCCTGCTCTATGTCACCACGAAGCAGTCCGATCTCGACGAGTGGGAGCAGTGGTCCAACCTCGCCCGCCCTTATCAGGTGCACAGCCGGATGCTGTCCGCCGAGGAGGCGCAGGCGATGACGCCGGGCTGCACGCAGAAATGGATCGGCGGCGTGCATGCGCCGACGGATGGCCGCGCCGAGCCTTCCAAGGCCGTGCCGGCCATGGCCGAGGCGGCCCGCAAGCTCGGTGTCACCATCCACCAGAACTGCGCCGCGCGCGGGCTGGAGACCACGGCCGGAAAGGTTTCCGCCGTCGTGACGGAGAAGGGCCGCATCCGCACCCAGGCCGTGCTCTGCGCCGGCGGCGCCTGGTCCTCGATGTTCTGCCGCCACCATGGAATCAACCTGCCGCAGGCGGGGGTTCGCTCCACCGTCTTCGCCACCACCGCGGCGCCCGAGGTGACTGCGGGTGGCCTCTCCACCCCGGGCTTCGTCATCCGGCGGCGGCTGGATGGCGGCTACACCGTCTCGATCCGCGGCCGGGGCCGCCTGGAGCTGACGCCGCAGGGGCTGCGCTACGCCCGCAAGTTCTGGCCGGTCTTCCGCAAGCGGCGCGAGGGCGGGGTGAAGATCCGGCTCGGGCGTTCCTTCGTCGAGGGGCCGGAGACGCTCGCGCGCTGGAAGCTGGACGGCCCCTCACCCTTCGAGCGGGTCCGGGTGCTGGACCCGGCGGCCGACACCTCGGTGGTGGGCGAGGCGCTGGCGCAGCTCGTGGAGGCCTACCCCGCCCTGGCCGGCATCCGCATGTCGCATGCCTGGGGCGGCTGGATCGACAACATGCCCGATGCGGTGCCGGTGATCTCCCCGGTGCCGCAAATGCCCGGCCTTTTCCTCTCCACCGGCTATAGCGGGCACGGCTTCGGCATCGGGCCCGGCGCCGGGCGCCTGGCGG
Source organism: Roseomonas sp. (assembly GCA_035556695.1). Classification (GTDB taxonomy): domain Bacteria; phylum Pseudomonadota; class Alphaproteobacteria; order Acetobacterales; family Acetobacteraceae; genus Pseudoroseomonas. Next base: position 190,727 of record DATMFR010000004.1, on the reverse strand, counting down.
CCGACCTGGTGGCGGGCGACACGCCGATCGTGGATCCGACGCCCTTCCGCTATACCCGCCTGATCGACGGCTCGCCCCTGCCGCCGGGTCCGATGTAGGGCGGCTTCCACAAGGCTGCCGCGATTGACTTCGCGGCAGCCCCCCTCCCCCCTACTTCTTCTCGACGTTCCAGAAGACCGGCACGGGCGTCTCCAGGAAATTGGTCACGCTGGTGCGGTAGGCGATGGGCGCGAAGAACTGACCCACCGGCACGATCGGCACCAGCTTCGTGGCCTCCTGTTGCAGTTCGGCGATCAGCGCCTGGCGCTTGCCGGGATCGCTTTCCCGTGCCCAGGCGTTCTTCAACTCCTCGATGCGCGGCGAGCAGGCCCAGCCGGCATAGGAAGCCTCGGTGCAGTTCGTGTTGAGCGCGACATTGGCGATCGGGTTGTCCAGTTCGAAGCCGTAGGACCACATGGGAAAGATGTTCCAGCCGCCGGCCTGCGGCGGCTCGCGGCGGTTGCGGCGGGACATCATGGTGGCGAAGTCCATGTACTGGAGATCCACGGCGAGCCCCGCCGCGCGCATCCGCTCCGCCGCCAGCGTGCCGAAGCCCTTGATGACCTCGTTGTCGCCCGGCGCGATGACGACGATGGGCTGCCCGGCATAGCCCGCCTCGCGGAAGAGCCGCTTCGCCTCCTCGACCTTTGTGCCCCGCATCCACTCGCCGCCGGCCTGGTTCTCGTTGAGGCCGCCGCAGGACAGGAAGCTGTAGCATTCCCGCCAGTACTGGCCGTCACTGCCGGCGGTGATCGACATGAACTCGCGCTGGTCCATCAGCAGCGCCAGCGCGTGCCGCGCCTCCGGCTTGTCAAAGGGTGGCTGGGTGTGATTGGGCCGCAGGAAGCCGAACTGCCCCTGCTTGCCGTGCACGGCCACCCGCAGGTTGCTGTTCTGCGCCAGCACCGGCAGCAGGTCGAGCGGCGGCGTCTCGTAGATGTCCAGTTCGCCGCTTTGCAGCGCCGCGACGGCCGAGGCGGAATCCGGCAGCACCATCCATTCCAGGCGGTCGATCTTCACCACCTTGCCGCCGGCGAAGTTGCTCGGCGGCTCCTCGCGTGGCTGGTACTCGGCGTTGCGCCGATAGATCATGCGGTCGCCGGGGCGGTAGGCCGCGCGGTCGAAGCGGAAGGGGCCGGAGCCGATGATCTCCTTCACCGCGGTCATCGGGTCGGTGGTTGCCTCCTCCGCCCGCATGATGAACAAGCCGGCGGCGGTGGGCTTGGCGAAGGATTCGATCAGCAGCGGCGTATCCACCGGCAGCGAGACGGCGAAGCGCTTCTCGTCCATCACCTCCAGCACCATGCCCAGCTCGACCAGCTTGCGGCCGCTGACATCGCGCTTCGCCCAGCGCTGGATGGAGGCGACCACGTCGTTCGCGGCAACCGGGCGGCCGTCATGGAAGGCGAGGCCCGGGCGCAGCGTCATCAGCCAGCGCACGCCCTTTCCAGCCTCCGCCTTCTCCACGCTGCCGACCATCTGCGGCTGCGGCTTCAGCGCGGCATCGAGCGAGAACAGCGTGTCATAGACGAGGTAGCTGTGCTGGTGCGTGACCGAGAGCCAGTTGACGACGGGGTCCATCGTGCGGGGCTCGGCCGAGGCGGCATAGCGCAGCACGCTTTCCGCGGATGCGGTGGTGGGGGTGAAGGTGGCGGCGGCCTGCAGCAGCAGGGCACAAGCGGCAACGCGCAGCAGCGGCAGGCCAGTCTTGCGGGTCGGGAAGGCAGGGCGGGCAGGCAGCATCGAAGCCATGGGTACCGTCTCCTGTCGGGGTGGAAAGCCGTTCTGGTGGTGTCCTCGCCGGTTTCTGTGAATGGGCGCGGGCGGAGCGCCCGCACCGGATCGTGGCTCAGGCCGCCTGGCCGACCGCCTCGGCGGGGGCGGCCTTGTCCCGTGCCTTCACCGCATCGGCCAGCTTCTCGGCGATCATGATCACCGGCACGTTCAGGTTGGCGCAGGGGATGGTCGGCATCAGCGAGGCGTCGCAGACCATCAGCCCCTCGGTGCCGATCACCCGCCCTTCCGGGTCGCAGACCGCCATCGGGTCGTCCGCCGCGCCCAGGCGGCAGGTGCCGCAGGGATGCCAGACGCCGCCGACATGCTTGCGCAGATGCATCCGCAGGGCCTCCTCATCGGTGCAGAGCACCTCCAGCGGCGCGATGCCCTCCTGCGCCATCGCGAGGATGCGGCGGCGGATGGAAGGGCTGCGGTCCATCGCCGGCCCGGCCAGTGCGGTCAGCAGCCCGTTGCGGCGGGAGAGGGCCAGCAGCTTTTTCACCTGCGCCGAATAGGTGGAGGGGAAGGCCTCCACCACCATGCCCTGCATCGAGGGCGCCCGCAGCACGCCCGCCGCCAGGCGGAAGGCCTGCGCCAGCCGCTCCAGGTCGCGGCCATCGGAGAGCATGCGGAAATCCACCTGCGGAGAGTCGCGGAAATCCGCCGAGGCCAGCGTCACGACGCCCTGCGAATAGGACTTGTTGACCCAGGAGAAGAGCGTGGCGATGCGGTGCCCCACCGCGTGCCAGCCGGAGCGGGTGTTGACCGCCGTGTGCATGTCCCCGGGCGGCGTGCCCGCCATGCCGGAGGACCAGCGCAGGATCGACTGGATGTGGTAGCGGTCGCCCGCGGGCAGCCGCGCATCGGCGCGGATGAAGGCGGACATGCCGATGGAGGGGTGTTCCAGCAGGTTGCGGCCCACCCCCTCCCGCCCGGCGACGACGGGGATGCCGAGCGCCCCCAGGGCGCGGCCAGGCCCGATGCCGCTGCGCATCAGCAGTGCCGGCGAATGCAGCGCCCCGGCGCTGACGATGACCAGCGGCGCCGCGACGCTGACGGACTGGCCTTCCCGCAGCAGCCGCGCGCCCGTGGCGCGGCGGCCCTCGAAGAGCAGCCGCTCCGCCTCCGTCTCGGTCCACAGCGTCAGGTTGGAGCGGCGGCGCACGGCCTCTGTCAGGTAGACGGTGGCCGTGGAGGTGCGGGCGCCCTCGCGGTCGAGGTTGACGGTGATGGGATAGACGCCGTCCTCCCAGACGCCGTTCTGGTCCTCCCGTGCGGCGAAGCCCTGGCGCAGCAGCTCGGCCTCGACGTGCTTCGCGAAGGGCGTGTGCAGCCGGCGCGGCACCCGCTGGATCGGCAGCGGCCCCTCGGCGCCATGCAGCGCCGTGTCGGCGGCGAGGTCGAGGTCGGTCTCCAGCTTGCGGAAATAGGGCAGCACCTCGTCCCAGCCCCAGCCCGCCGCGCCCTCCGCCACCCATTCGGCGTAGTCGTGCGGCGAGCCGCGGTTGGCACCGATGCCATTGATCGAGGAGCCGCCGCCGAGCAGCCGCGCCTGCTCATAGGGCCGGATGGTGGCGTCGCCGGTGTTGCCGGGGTCGCGCCCCATGCTGACGCGGAGGCCCGGCCAGGTGTTGGCCGGGTTGAAATAGGCCCGGCCCGGATAGGGCGAGGCGATGTCGCGCGGCATGGCACCGGGACGGAGATCGCGCCCGGCCTCCACCAGCAGCACGCGGCGGTGCGGATCCTCCGAAAGCCGTGCCGCCAGGACGCAGCCCGCCGAGCCGCCCCCCAGGATCACCACGTCGAACTGTAGCGTCTCGCCCATGCCACTCACGCCTTTTGCACGTTCCAGAAGAAGGCGGCCGAGCCTTGCAGCACGCCGCTGACCGACTTGCGGTAGGCCATGCGGGAAAAGTACTGGCCGAGCGGCAGCGAGGGAACGTCGGTGAAGGCGAGCTGCTGGATCTGGTCCATCAGCTTCTGGCTGGCCTCCGGCGTCGCGGCATCGAGCCATTCGCCGGTCAGGCGCTCCATCTCCGGGCTGGCGTACCAGCCGGTCCAGCCCTTCTCCCCCTGGCCACGGATGGTGGCGTTCATCGCGGGGTTGGCGATCGAGACGCTCGGCCAGTTGGTGTGGTAGATGCTCCAGCCGCCCTGCCCGACCGGCGCCCGGCTCAGCCGGCGTTGCAGCACGCTGCCCCAGTCCATCTCCTGCAGGTCCACCGTCATGCCGAGCTGGCGCAGCAGCGCCGCGGTGAGCTGGCCGTGCGGACTGATGGAGGGATAGTCCGAGGGGTTGAGGATGACCACCGTCTCGCCCTTGTAGCCGGCGGCCTTCACGGCGGCGCGGGCGGCCTCCAGGTCGGCGGGCATGGCCTTGCTCCAGCCCTCCGTGACCTCCGGCAGGTCGCAGGGAAACATGGCCAGGCACTCCTTCCAGGTGTCGGTATCGTCACCCTGGATGGCGCGCATGTAGTCCTGCTGCCGGATGGCGGAGAGCACCGCGCGCCGCAACGCCGGATTGTCGAAGGGCGGCTGCAGGTGGTTGAAGCGCGCGAAGGAGATGAAGCCGTAAGGGTCCTGCCGTTGCAGGGTGATGTCCCGGCTGCGCGCCAGCAGCGGGGCGAGGTCGGGCAGCACCTGCTCCCACCAGTCGATCTCGCCGGCCTGCAGGGCCGCGGCGGCGGTCGCCGGGTCCGGCATGACGATCCATTCGAGCCGGTCCAGCTTCGCGACCTTGCCGCCCGAGGTCCAGTCGGGCGCGCCCTGGCGCGGCTGGTAGCCCTCGAAGCGCGCATAGACCGCGCGGCTGCCGGAGACATACTCGTCGGCCAGGAAGCGATAGGGGCCGGAGCCGACCATCTCGGTGACCGGCTTGTTGGGGTCGGTCTTCGCCAGCCGCTCCGGCATCATGAAGGCCGGCGAGGAATGCGGCTTGCCGATGGCGTCCAGCAACCGGCGGAAGGGCCGCTTCAGGCGGATGCGGATGGTACGGTCGTCGGCGGCCTCGAAGGCCTCGACCGCGGCGCCGAGGGTCTGGCCGTAGGTGTCGCGCTGGCTCCAGCGCGCCAGGCTGGCGGCGCAGTCCTGCGCGCGCACCGGCTCGCCGTCGTGGAAGCGCAGGCCATCGCGCAGGCGGATCAGCCAGGTCAGGCCATCGGCGGAGGTTTCGGCGCCTTCGGCCATCTGCGGCTGCGGCTGCATCCGCCCGTCCACGCCGTAGAGCGTGTCGAAGACGCAGTAGCCATGCGTGATGGTCACGGCGGCGGTGGTCCAGACCGGGTCGAGCGTCGAGAGATTGGCCTGCGGCACGAAGCGCAGCACCCGCGCATCGGCGGCGCGCGAGAGGCGGGGTGCCATCAGGGGCAGCATGGCGGTGGCAGCGCTGCTGCCCAGGAGGGTACGGCGTCGCATCACGGTGGGGAACTCCCTGGCCACCTGTCGCCCTGCCCTTGTCTGCTCTCTGGACGCAGGGATCAGAACAGGAGGCTAGAGAGCCTCACCAGGACCGGCCAATAAGAAGCCTTTTGCCGGCCATAGGTTGATCCTATGGTTTTGAGGTACACGAACGGGTCAGGCGATGAACCTGCGGCAGATGGAGGTGTTCCGCGCGGTCATGCAGGAAGGTGGCGTCACGGCCGCCGCTGCAGCGCTCGGCGTGTCGCAGCCTTCGGTCAGCGAGATCCTGCGCCACACCGAGGACCGGCTTGGCTTTCGGCTCTTCGAGCGCAGCAGGGGCCGCCTGCACCCGACCGCCGAGGCGCGCCGCCTGTTCCGCGAGGTGGAGCGGGTCTTCGAAGGCGTCGAGCGCGTGCGACGCCTCGCGCATGGGCTTCGCGAGGCGGATACAGGCGGCCTGCGCGTCGTCACCATCAACGCATTGGGCTTCGCGCTCGCGCCCAGGCTGCTCGGCGTCTTCACCGCCGCCTCGCCGCAGGTGGAGAGCCGGCTGGTTGTCATGCGGCGGCACGAGATGGCCGAGGCGCTACTGAATGAGCAGTTCGATCTCGGCCTGACCTTCCTGGCGGGCCAGGACAGCCGGCTGCAACGGCAGGAGTTGCGGCGCGACCGGCTGCACGTCCTGTTGCCGGTCCGCCATCTCCTCGCCGGACGCGAGCGGCTGTCGCTGCAGGATCTCGCCGGCCAGCGGCTGATCGGCTTCACCGCGCTGCAGTCGATGAACGCGCTGCTGCGCCGGCTCTTTGCGGAGGCAGGGCTGAACTACCATGCGGCCGCGGAGGTCGAGCATATCGTCCAGGCCTGGACCATGGTCCAGGCCGGCGCCGGGGTGGCCATCGTTGACCCGTTCTCGGCGCTTGGAGCGCTCTTTCCCGGCGTGCGCAGCATTCCTCTGGCCGGTTCCGCTCGCCTGTCGCTGGAGGTGGTGGTACCGCGCACCCGTCCGATCCCGGTGGTGGCCCAGTCCTTCTTGCGACAGGCCGCCTGCCTTCTGAATAGCGGGGAAAGCGCCTTGGCCAACGGCACCTCAGACGCCTAGGGCCTGTTTTGCTCTGTTGAAACCTGTTGGGCTGATGCAGCGCTGGGAAGGTACCGGAGGTTGGGGTGCGAGGCGCGCCCGCGCGCCGGCACCGGCGTCGCCCATGCGGTGGCTACGCTCTGCGACAGGCTTCAATTCATCGGATATCCAAGCCTCCTCTGGCGCGGGAGCGTCCAGTCCCGCTAGCGAACACCATCCCCCTGATGTTGACCGCGCGCAGGCGGAACGACCGGGCAGGGACGTTGTGAGCGCGTTCCACGATCCTGCTAGCGGGGCTGTTCGGTGTCGCACTCGTGAGACGTTGGAGGACCGGAGTTGCGTCCTGCCAAGAGCGGCTCCGGACAGACAGGCCGCTGTCAGACCACGCTGGCGAATAGCCGCTTTCGGGATCGCTCGTCCGGCGGGCTGGCATCTGGCGGGGGTGGAACCTCGTCGCCGAAGGGTGGCCCGCCAATCGGTGATATTGCTGCGTCGGCCGCTCTAAGCCGGATGTCCGCTGGAAGCGGGGGTGGCCCGCCTCAGACGGACATCCGGCTTAGGGAGGGCGAACTACCCTGACGCACTCGCCGCCGCTCCAACAGATTGCATCGCTTCGCAGATTGCTTGCCATGTCACGGAATCAATCGGAATGCCGTTTTGGAGCCGCTCCCCGCGGATGCGGCGCTCCGGGTCTCCTGCAAGCAGCACGGGGCTCTCGCCATCGGCCGGCGGAGATTCGCGCAGGTATGCAAGCAGTGCACGAATCTCCTCGTCGAACGCTGATCGTTCAACCAGATGCTGCGGCGAAATGAAGATCGCCGTCAGCCCGTTGACGATGGCGGGGTCCGCCGCGTTGGCATGCTGCGCGGTAGCGCCGCCAGACAGGGCGCCACCCAGGATCTCACAAATCAGCGCCAGGCCTGAACCTTTGTGATCACCAAAGGGCAGGAGCGCACCTCCTCCCTTGCCGTAGATCGCGCCAGGGTCGCGGGTGGGCCGCCTCTCCGAATCGATCAGGGCGCCTTCCGGCACCGGCAGCCCCGCATTGTAAGCGACACGCACCTTCCCTAGCGCGATGCGGCTGGTAGCGAAATCCAGCACAACAGGCTGCGCTTCGTGCGGCACGGCGATGCAGATGGGGTTGGTCGCCATCCGGGCATCGCCGCCGCCGAAGGGCGCGACACGCGGTGCGCCGGACAGGCCATTGACGAAGAAAAGAGCAATCATCCCTGCCGCGCAGGCCTGCTCGCCATAGGTGCCGACGCGCCCGACGTGATGCACGTTCCGCAGGGTGGCAAGCGCCAGCCCATGTTGCCGTGCCGCGCCGATGCCCCAGTCGGTGACCTCCCGCGCCACGACCTGGCCATAGCCCATGTCGCCGTCAAACGCCGCCATGGCACCCAGGCCGCCGACCTGCCGTGCATGGCGGTTGGCCTGCAGGCGGCCATTGCGGCGGTTGCGAACATAGGCCGGCAGCATGCCCGGGCCATGGCTGTCATGTCCGCGCAGGGCCGCCTCGACGAGGTGGTCCGCGACGATGGCTGCCTCCGCCTCTTCGCTTCCGGCGGCCGAGAGGGTCCGCGCCAGCAGGTCGCGGAGTTCGTCTGCGATGATCAGCATTGCGGCTTCCTTGTTCCAGGGCCAGGGTGACGATGATGGCGCCTTGCCAGACCCGTTGCTATATCCGGCGGATGAGCAGACCCTCGGAACGAGCATTGCCGGACCACCGCGGCACGCAGGGAGGCCGTCGTCTCCGGGCGGCGGAACAACCCGGCGCCGTCAGGCAGGTGTCCGCTCCGCCGAAGCTGACGGACCAGGTGGCCGAGGCCTTGCTGCGGCACATCGCCGAGAAGAAGCTGCGTGCCGGCGACCGCCTGCCTGCCATTACCGAGCTCTGCCAGCTCTATGGCGTCAGCCCCACGGTGATCCGTGAAAGCCTGGCGCGGCTCCGCTCCGAAGGCATCATTGAGACGCGGCAGGGCTCGGGCGCCTATGTGCTTGAGCCGCCTGCCCGGCCGTTCCGCATCGAAGCCGCAGCGCCCGGCAGCGTTGCCTCGGTGCTGAAGGTCCTGGAACTCCGGCTGGGCCCGGAAGCCGAAGCCGCCGCCCTGGCCGCGCAGCGTGCCAAGCCGGTGGAGATCCGGCGGATCCGTACCGCTCAAAAGGATTTCGCCCTCGCGATCCGCTCCGGCGGCACGGCGGTCGAGGAAGATCTGGCCTTCCATCAGGCTGTGGCCGATGCGGCGGGCAACGAGCTGTTCACCAGTTTCGCCGCCTTTCTGCAGCAGTACCTGCGGGAGGGCGTGACGGTCTCGCATCGCTGCAGCCTGAGCCGTGGCGCGCTGGATGGCGTGGTGGGCGAGCACCAGCGCATCCTGGACGCCATCGCCGCGCGTGACCCCGATGCGGCGCGCGAGGCCGCGCGCCAGCACCTCCAGGCGGGGATACGGCGGTTGCAGGCAGCGCTGGCCGAGGCGAACGGCCCCTGAGAGAGGGGCCGCCGCCCGCGCCTCACACCACGCTGCGCCAGATGCGCTCGCCGCCCAGGTCTTTCGCCCCGTAGCGCGCGATTGCGTCCGCCTCGAAGTCGAAGCCGAGGCCCGGCGTCTGCGGCAGCAGCAGGTCGCCCTTCTCCAGCACCAGTTGCCGGTCGATCAGCCGCCGGAAGTTGACGATGTGGTCGTCGGGCATGAACTCGACATAGGTGGCGTTGGGCGCGCTGGCGACCAGGTGCACATGCACGTCGTGCCAGGCATGCGGTGAGACGGAGACGCCGTAGCTCGCCGCCGTGGCGGTGATGCGGCGCCATTCCGTGATCCCGCCGCAGACCGTGGCGTCGGTCTGTAGGATGGCGGCGGCCTCCTTCTCCAGCAGCTCGCGGAAGCGCCAGCGCCCGGCCTCGATCTCACCGGTTGCGACCGGCACCGACGTCGCGCGCGCCAGCCGGGCGTGGTTGTCGATGTCGTCGGGCGAGAACGGCTCTTCAATCCAGCCGGGCTCATACTCCTCGATGGGGCGCATGTAGCGCAGCGCGGTCGGCAGGTCGGCCCAGGCGTTGTTGGCGTCGAGAAACAGCTCCACGTCGGGTCCCACAGCCTCGCGCGCCGCCTGCACGCGCGCGGCCTCCTCGCGCGGGGAGAGGCGGCCCACCTTCATCTTCACGGCACGGCAGCCCTGCTCGACGAAGGCGGCCATCTCCGCGCCGAGGTCGGCGTTGCTCTTGCCTGGCAGGTAGTAGCCGCCGCTGCCATAGCACGGCACGCGGTCCAGCACCGTGGCGCCGAGCAGGCGGTAGAGCGGCAGCCCCGCGCTCCGCGCGTTCAGGTCCCAGAGCGCGATGTCGATGGCGGAGAGCGCGCGGGTCACGGCGCCGGCGCGGCCGAGCAGCAGGCTGTCCTGGTACATCTCGCGCCACAGCCCCTCGACGCGATGGCTGTCCTCGCCCACCAGGCGCGGCGCGAGGGCGTCGGTCACCGCGTCCATCAGCAGCTTGCCGGCGCTGTTCACGGCGTAGCAGTAGCCAACGCCATGCACGCCGTCGGTGGAGCGCACGCGCACCAGGCAGTATTCCCGCGCCTTCACGGTCCGCGTGGAGAAGTTGACGGGATTGTCGAGAGGAACGCGGGCGACGCAAACCTCGACAGCGGCGATCTTCGGCATCGTGTCTTCATTCCACCTTGATGTTGGCTTCGTGGATCAGGCGCGACCACTTGGCGTCCTCCGCCTGCATCAGCCTGGCGAACTCCTCGGACCCCTGGTTAATGATCGTGGCGTCCTGGGAGGCGAAGCTCTTCTTCATCGCCTCCGTCGCCAGGCCCTGCGCGATGCCGGCCTGGATCTTGTCGAGGATCGGCTTGGGCGTGCCGGCGGGCGCAATCATGCCGTACCAGACATCGGCCTCGTAGCCGGGCAACCCGGCTTCCGCGATGGTGGGCACGTCGGGCAGCATCGGCGAGCGCGTGGTGGAGGTGACACCCAGCACCCGCACCCTGCCGTCCTGCACCTGCGGCAGGACCTGCGTCGTGGTGAGCAGGGAGAGCGGAATGACGCCGGACATCAGGTCGGTCAGCGCCGGCGCGCCGCCCTTGTAGGCCACGTGGTTGAGCTGGATGCCAGCCATGCTGGCAAACAGCTCAACCGCCAGCTGCTGGCTGGAGCCGGTGCCGGGTGAGCCGTAGTCGATGCCGCGCGGTTTCTCCTTTGCCATGCGGATCAGGTCGGCAATCGACTTGGCGCCGAAGGAGGGGTTGGTCACCAGCGCGAAGGGCGCCCGCGCGACGAGCGAAATGGGCGCGAAATCCTTCAGCGGATTGTAGGGCAGGTTGGGGTAGAGCGGCCGGTTGGTGACATGCGAGGAGATGGTGAACATCAGCGTGTAGCCGTCGGCCGGGCTCTGGGCCAGCGCCTCGGTGGCGATGATGCCGTTGGCGCCGGCGCGGTTCTCCACCACGACAGGCGTGCCCCACTGCTTCGACAGGCTGTCGCTGACGGCGCGCGCGAAGATGTCGGTGGAGCCTCCGGGCGGGAAGCCGACCAGCACCCGCACGGGCCGGGCGGGATAGGATTTCGCCTCCTGTGCGGCCGCCGGGTCCTGGAGCAGCGGCATCGCCAGCAGCGCCGCAAGTGCAAGCGTTCTCCTGCGCATCTGAACCTCCCCATCGTTGTTGCGGCGCCGACGATGGGCCGGGACCGTGTCAGGGCAGGCTATGGTGCTTGCGCTTCCCATGTCAAATGGTCACCATATGACTTTGCTTGACCCGGCCGCTGCCCGTCAGAGGAACGACAGGAATGAAGATCACCGACATCCGCGCGACCGTGGTGAACGCGGAGATGCGCAACTGGGTCTTCGTCAAGGTGGAGACGGACCAGGACGGGCTGTGGGGGTGGGGCGAGGCGACGCTGAACTGGAAGACCCGCGCCGTCTGCGCCACCCTGGAGGATCTCAAGCCGCTGATCCTCGGCCGCGACCCGCGCGACATCGAGCAGATCTGCCGCGTGCTCCGGAAGCAAAGCTATTACCGACTCGGCATCATCGGCATGACGGCGATCAGTGGCATCGAGCATGCCCTGTGGGACATTTTCGGCAAGTCGCTGGGGCTGCCGGTGTGGCGGCTTCTCGGCGGCCAGGTGCGTGACAAGGTGAAGCTCTATACCCATCTCGGCCTCGGGCAGATGAGCTCGGTCTACGAGACCTTCGATGCCGGCCCGATGGTCGAGAAGGCGCAGGCGGTGGTGGCGCGCGGCTATCAGGCGCTGAAAGTGGTGTGCGTCCCCTACGTGCATCAGACCGCCTCCCCCGCCGCAGTCCGGCATGTCGAGACGCTGGCCGGGACGCTGCGCGAGGCGGTCGGCGACGGCGTCGAGATCATGGTGGACTTCCACGGCCGCCCCGGCACGGTGAGTGCCGCGCTGCAGTTCATCCGCGCGCTGGAGCCTGCCTCCCCGCTGTTCTGCGAGGAGCCGATCCAGCCCGGCGACACCGAGGGCATGCGGCAGATCGTGGCGCAGGCGCGCTGCCCCATCGCCACGGGCGAGCGGCTGGTCGGCACGGCCGAGTTCGCCGACCTGCTCCAGGCGCGGGCGGCGCACATCATCCAGCCCGATCTCAACCATTGCGGCGGGCTTCTCGAGGCCCGCAAGATCGCTGCGCTGGCGGAGGTTGCCATGGCGGGCATTGCGCCGCACAACCCCAATGGACCGCTGGCCGGCATCGCGGCCCTGCACTTTGCCGTCAGCACGCCGAACTTCGTGATCCAGGAAGCCATGCCGGGGAGCGTGCCCTGGTATCATGACGTGGTGCGCCAGCCCGTGCAGATGCAGGATGGCTGGTGGCCGGTGCCGCAGCTCCCGGGCTTTGGCGTCGAGGTGGACGAGAAGGAGGCGGCCCGCCATCCCTTCAAGCAGGAAGTCCTGCACACGGCCAATGCGGTGCTGGAGGACGGCACGGTGGTCGATTGGTGAGGCTGCAGATGTCCGGGCTGAAGGTCTTCGTCCTGGCGCAGCACGCGCCGCAGGCGCCGCGGCTGCAAGCGTTGCTAGGGCCTGGGCCCATCGTGACCGGAATGGCGTCCCTGCCGTCAGATGGTCTCATCGATGCGGAGGTCCTGGTCACCACGCATCTTTCCGCCGAGCAGGCCGTGCGCTGGCGGGGGCGGCTACTGCAGGTTCCCGGCGCGGGGCTGGATGGCATCGCGCGGGACGCGGTCTGGCCGGGCTGCACGATCTGCAACGTGCACGGCCACGAGATCCCTATGGCGGAATTCGCCATGCTGGCCATGTTGGAGCACCGCATCCGGCTCGCCGAGATGCCGTCGCATCTCGACGCCGCCACTTGGCCCGCCGCTTATGCCGGGCGCCCCCTGCATGGTGAGGTCGCGGGCCAGCGGCTGGCCATCATCGGCTTCGGCCATATCGGGCGGGAGGTGGCGCACCGGGCGCGGGCCTTCGGCATGGGGGTGGTTGCGGTGACCCGGACGGGCGCGCCGGAGCCGCTGGCGGACCGCGCCGTTCCGGCATCCCGCCTGCTGGAGGTGCTGCCCGAGGTGGACGTGGTGCTGCTCTGCTGCCCGCTGACGGAGCAGACGCGCGGCCTGATCGGTGCGGCGGCGCTGGCGGCCATGCGGCCCACCGCCCTGCTGATCAACTTGGCCCGCGCTGAAGTCGCCGACGAGGCCGCCTTGTTCACCGCGCTGCGTGAGCAGCGGATCGGCGGTGCCTTCCTCGATGTCTGGTACCGCTACCCCCGGCAGGGCGAGGTTGAGCTGGCGCCCTCCCGCTTTCCCTTCCATACCTTGCCGAACACGCGCTGCACGCCGCATTCCTCCGCCTGGACGCTTCCCTTGCTGGAGCGGCGCTACGCCCTCATCGCACGAAACATCCGGCGCCTGTGGGAGGGCGGCGACTTCGAGCATCTCCTACGCGCCGGTGCCCCTGAAGCGGTGGTATGACCAAAATCCTGATGGCCATACGGCAGCTGAGTTTCCGTCTTGTCCAAAGGGCGCTTAGCGGATGTAATTCCGACCACCCTGCACACTGCCCGCCCGCGGCGAACGGCGGCGCCTGACCGGATGGCGATCGGCGCCTATGCCAAGCCCGGGTTAGCGTGCGTGGGCGGGTGGTAAGCTGTTGATCTTGGCGGGCGCTTGGCCTGGAAATCTCGGCCCTGCAGGGCCGGGAGGTCGCGCCCAAAGGGGGCCGAAGCCCCCTCCAACCGCCTCAGGCAATCGTCGCTGCATCCTGGATGGGCACGTAGAAGGCGATGCCCTCGTAGGTCCAGCCCGGCGCATGCGCCAGGATGCCGTCCCGCTCGGCCGTGTCGGCCGTGAAGAAATGCGTGCGCGAGCCGGTGTCGAAGAAGCGATAGACCGCCTCCAGACCCGCGCCGCCGGTGGTGCTGGCCTGGAAGACGTTCCCCTCGTCCTGCCAGCCCGGGCAGGTGAGAAGGGCGAAGGCCTCCTCGCCGCTGATGGTGTAGTGGTGGTCGCCCGAGATCGGCTCGTAGAAGCGATGCACCAGGGCGACGCCCGGCACGGACGGGTCCAGGGGAACGGAGAAGCCCACCCCCTCGTAGCGCATGATCGTCGGGGCGCTCATCGCCATGTCCCGCTCGGCCGCGTCCGTGGTGTAGAGGTGACCGCCGGTGTTGAGGTCGCAGAAGCGATACACAACCTGGGTGGCGACAGGCTCCGGAGCGGGTGGCGGGTGCGGGGTGTCGCGGATGTCGACGAGCGTGCCGTCGGCGAAGGCCACATGTTCCAGCTCGACGCCATAATCCGTCTCGTGCGTGCTCAGGTTCTCCGCCCAGATCTGGCCGCCGGTGCCGCGCACCAGCCTCCACTCCGATGCTGCGCCGTCCAGCACCATGGTGTCGTTCCCGTCGCCGCCATAGAGCGTGTCGTTCCCGGCACCGCCATAGAGTGTGTCATTCCCGGCACCGCCCTCCAGACGGTCGTCGCCGCGCCCGCCGATCAGTTTGTTGTCCAGCCCGTTGCCGGTCAGCCAGTCATCGCCGTCCCCGCCAATGGCGTGCTCGATCACCGTGTTTGCACCGAAGGTGAGACTCTGGCCGGCAATGCGACTTGCCTCGACGCCGGACAGATCGATGCGCACAGCGCCCGTCAGCGCCGCGCCGTTGATCGTGTCTTCCCCTGCCGTGTCCACCAGCACGCAGCGCCCGGGATCTGAGGCAAGAGCGGCATACTCGTCGGTGAAGACGTGTCGGGTGTTGTCCGATGCCTCCGCACCCAGGATGGTGAGCGACCATCCCACCAGCGTGCCTGCGCCGCCTGCCGCGAGATCCTCGACCCGAAGCCGCCACTCACCCTGCGCCGCCTCGCCCAGGAATTGCGTACTGCCCAGGGTGAAGACGAGCGCGCCGCTGGCAGGGTCATAGTCGCCGAGACCCAGGCGGTCGAGCAGCACGCTCTCGGTGCCGGAGGGGGAGATCAGCGTGATGCGCAGGTCGCCGATATGCTCGTGCCGGAGGTCGATGCTCAGCTCGGCGCGTTCGACCTCGATTGCCCCCCCGATGGCGACGGATTGCTCAAGCTGCCCCTTGTCGGCTAGCGCCGCGCCGCTCCCGTTGCTGGCACTGGCCTGGATGAGATTGGTGGCGGTGGAGGTCGCATCCCAGCTCTCGGCCAGCCGCACCGCGGCATGCGCGTCGATCATGCCGAAACCGGCCCGGCGCGATACGTGCATCCCGCCGCCATTCCAGGCTTCGGCGGCGTTGTCGAACCAGCCGGCACTGTCGTCGGTCAGGCGCGCCGACAAGGCCAGGATGGACTGCACATCGCGATAGCCCAGGCCGGGATTGGCTTCCAGCATCAGGGCAATGGTGCCGGTGGCCATGGGGGCAGCCCAGGAGGTCGCGGTGCCCGGCGCGACGACCAGCAGGGCCGCGCCGGGATTGGACGCCGGCGCCACGTCGCCATTCTCGAAGGCCGCCCCCACTGTGATGGCGTAACGGCCATTCGCATAGTTGTGGGTGTTGACGTCGTCACCCTGCAGCGCTGCATTGCCAGCCGAGCGCACGAACACGGTGCCGAGCCCGCCCCGCCCCTCAGTCGCAGCCTTGGCGATGGCCGCGGCCGCATCGGCATAGGCGGCCTGTGCGAAGTCGTCCTGGAACAAGTAACCGGAGCGGCTCCAAGAGTTGTGCGAGATGTCCACCTGTGTCTGCAGCGCCAGCAGCTCGGTTTCCTGCGCCACAGTGCGGCGCTCCAGCATGTCGAACGTGTAGGCCACCAGTGTGGCGCCAAAGGCAGCGCCGACGCCGGCAACACCGTTATTGGCCTTGCCCACCAGCAGCTCCGCCACCTGCTGGCCGTGCAGGTCGGTGATCGAAGAGGTGCCGTTGGCGGTTACGCTGGCGGCGAGGTCCAACTGGCCTTGCAGTTCGGGCTCATCCGGCCAACGGCGCGTGTCGAGCTGGCCGATCCGCACACCGCGACCGGAATATTCGTCATAGAGGCTGATCAGATTGGCGGCTCGCAACTGCCACTGGTTGGGAAAGTCCGGATCGTTGAAGGCCGCCACCAAGAAGATCCTCGATTGAGAATATTCCGAAAAATTAAACTGTGGCTCTGGTTTTGGCACAATAACTCTGCGTGAGTGAATTCGGCCGCCTCTTCCGCCGCGACACTCCCCCCGCAGTAGCGGCATGGTGGTGGCTGTGGAACGCGAGGCCACCAGCATTGGGCCACTCGTCCGACGTGCCAGGGGGTGGCACGCCCACGAACTATCGAGGCGGAGCACCGGCAGTTCTCCGCTCATCCCTTCCTGGGAGGGCACCAGGTGTTCGGCTCGACGCCCCGGTAGCCCCTCAACAAGCATCCCAATGTGCCTGCCGAGTGCAGAGTGGTGGGCAAAGTCATTCTTCCGGGCGTGATTCCGGCGCCTCCGCCGCGCTTATTCCAGAAGTCCCCGTTCTATTGGCGGCTAACGCGGGGCCTCCCGTCGCCGCCGCTCCCGGCCAGCCAACAAGCCCTTTTGTCCGTAAATGAGGATTAATGGACGCAATCGTTATCGCCGGCCGTGCAGATGAAAGCCATTGCTGCTGAGGTGGTCCAGATCTTAAACTAAAGCACCCATTGAATTTCATTGCCACCTTCAAGCTTCTGAAAATCAGCAATTTATACTCCGCTCTAATGATGTTCCTGACCCAGGCCACATCCTGTGCCTCAGCCCCGAGGCTGGAGTGGACGCTCCGTCAGTGCAGAGGAGTTTTGCGCACTGTCCTGCCCTGGGCGGTCTACGGTGCGCGGCGAAGCAGGTGCGGAGGATGGGCCGCACGGCATGTCCGATGCCAGCGCCTTCCAGGCCGCCGCGATACTGGATGCGCTTGCGCTCACAAGGAGCCCCTTCGCACCACCTTGGACGAGGCTGCACACAACGGGACCAGCACCCCCGAGGGCGGGGATGCGGCCCATGTTCAACTGGGCAGGGGACGGATGAATCATGCACCGGCGAGCGGGCACGGAATGACTGCAGAAGAAACCCTGACGCGGCATGTCCCCCCGCAGGATGACAGGCCGCTGAATGCCTCGATACCGAGCCCCCTCCTGGAGACCGTGACCGCGCAGGAACGGCACGCACCGCTCACGAGCCATGCGACCAAGGTGGTGCTCACGGAGAAGCCATGCGCACCATTGCTCAGGGATCTGACGGCACGGCGATGGCGCCGGAACGTGTCCAGCCATGCCCATGATACGGACGGGTGACCGGCGGATGAAGAGGCCAAGGACACAGTTCGCACCGGAATCTTGCCTCGCCGAAAGGCGCGGGACAACGATGCTCCGGTCGGGTCAGCGCCGTCACGGGTCCGTGGCACGCATTCCTGATCGGAAGGCCGGCAGAGTCGTTCCGGAAAGGCCAGCACGCCCGATGCCGGGGCCCTGTGCACAGTCCTGTTGCTGGCGCGTGTCGTCGCCGGTTATCTCATCGGCTCGACCGAGATGGCCAGTGCCTCCTCATAGACCAGGTCCACCTGATCGCCCGGGCGCAGCCTGCGGATGAAGGCCTGAACATCGGGATTCTGCGCCACGACGGTGCGTGGCACGTTGTTGGGTCCGATGAAGCTGATCGAATTGGCCACGGGATCGACCGCGGTGACGGTGATCCGGCCCCGCCGGACCCGGGTCACTTCCCCACCGGGTCGCTGGGCCGTCTCGCGGCGATCGACGGCGACGTTCTCGAAAGGCTGGCTGGAGCGCGAGAAGGGCGTGACCGCCTGGGCCGCGAGCGCCTGGTAGTAGCGCACGGTCACCCGGTCGCCCGGGCGGATCTGGTTGAGGCGCTGCACCCTCGGGCTGACAACCATGCTCATCAGGGCGCCCGACTGTGCGCCACCACCGCCCCGCAGAAGAAGCTCCCGCGAGACAGGATCGACGGTTTCGACAACTGCGTTGAGAGTGGACGTCTGTTCGGCGTCCACCGACCGGCACGAGGCGAGGAGTGGAAGCGCGAGCGATCCCAGCAGCATTGCACGACGGTCCATGACGGTCCTCCCCTGAGGCAAGGAAGCATAGCTGGAGGCAGCCTGAATCGTCCGATGAAATGGATGTCGAAAAATTCCGTGGCCATCGTTCGTACTGAGCGTGGCCCTCGCTCTAGCTGCTTGCTTCGCAGAAAGAAGCAATTCATGCAGCAGTTGATGATCTCCGCTTCAATCTTCGCGAAGCGGTGAATGCGGCATCGGCCAGGGCATCTCAGTGGACTAGATAACGATCCCCAGGAAGAGCTTTGCGACCTCGCCCAGGGGCAGAACCAGAAAGACAACCGGCAGGCCGGGCAAGCACGCAATGACGGCGACCTGGAGGAGCTGCCGGCGCCCCACCGGGACAACGTTCATCTCCCGCACGACCGTGAAGCTGCTGCCGAGATCGACGAGGGACGACATGTCGGGATGCCCGAGCGGCGACTCCCCGGTGCTGCCCTGGCCCTTGATCCATTTGTCGTGGAACAACTGGTTGTGCTGCTGCACCAGGGTTCCATAGGCGCGCAGCCCCTCCCGCCGCGCCCCGGCCAGCACGGGAAGGAAGAGCAGCAGCGGCCCGAAGACGATGAGCTCGACAAGGAGCAGATATGCGACAAGGAGGGGAAGCATCGTCTGCAATCCGGAAAGGGTGAGGCCCTCGAACTGCAGTCGGAAGGCTGTCTCCGCGGCGATGATGCAGCTCGTGCCGAATGCGAAGATGGCCATCGAGACGTGCGCGGCGCCCAGGAAGCCCAGGCCGGCAGCCATGTCGGTGTGCGTGGGAAGCAGGTTGAGGCGCAATCGGGCGAGGTTGCGCAGGAACATCGCCCAAATGGCCCAGCGCCACAGCCAGCGCAGGACGAAGAACTGGACCAGCGGCATCGCCACCATATAGTACCACAGGCCTGCCAGCGTCGGCTCCAGGATATTGCCGCGCCAGGTCGTGGCACCACTGCCGGCCTCCAGGCCGGACAGCCGCTCCACGGTCAGGAACGAGGCTCCGGCGAGGGCCACGAGCACGAACAGGATCTCGGGGAGCGTGGCCTCTCGCCGCCGCTGAACACGGGCCAGCGCCTCGCGGAACGCCGTAATGCTCTCCGGATGGAGGATGTCGGCCCGCAGGAACCGCAAGCCCGCCGCGCGCAGCCGCGGCCCGACGACGGCTTCCGCCGCGAAGATCAGCGGCAGGGCGATGAACAGGCGGGCATAGGTCGCGTAGTCGAGGAGCAGGGAGGAGCGGGGCGTTGCGCCGATCGCGTTCCCCTCTGCCGCTGCCAGGAAGACTATCGGAATCCATGTGATGGCGACGAAACAAAGGCTCCGGCGGGCAACGCTGGGACCGTTGCCCTGGATAAGCCCGACCCGCTGCATGAGGCGGAAGGCAGGGCCGCCCATCTCGAAGTGCAGCACCGCCTCGGGGTCCGCATCCGTCAGAGCCGCACGTGTCTCGCGCATGTCGCTCCTCCCCTTCGGTGCCGGATGATGGAAGGGCGGTTCGGTCCTTGTCCACATGCATGCGGCGCAGGCGCCCTACCTCGCCCCGCTTTATCGCGGAAACCGGGAGAGACCCCTGGAGTTGTGTTGCGGAGGGCATTGACGGAGCAGCGTGTCATGAAGAAGCTTCGCCGTGGCATTGCGGACCGGGTCTCGGGCTTCGTGCGCGACTGGTCGCTTCCCCGCCAGCTTGCCGGCCAGAGCGTCATGTCCGATGCGGCGAAGAGCAGCCTGTCGAAAACGCTGCGCCCGCGCCTGGAGGAGGCCGACGCGGTCGGCACCAGCATCTGCCCCTTCTGCGCCGTCGGTTGCAGCCAGCTGATCTATGCCAAGGACGGCAAGCCGATCCATGTCGAGGGTGACCCGCGCAGCCCGGTCAACCAGGGCACGCTCTGCCCCAAGGGGGCGGCAACGCTGGGCTCACTGCTCTCCCCCGAGCGCATCAACACGGTGCTCTACCGCGCGCCCCACTCCGAGACCTGGGAGCGGAAGCCGCTCGACTGGGCGATGGACCGCATCGCCCATCTGGTGAAGAAGACGCGCGACGACACCTTCGTGGAGAAGCTGCCCAGCGGCAAGCTGGTCAACCACACGCTGGGCATCGGCTCGCTCGGCGGCGCCACGATGGACAATGAGGAAAACTACCTCATCAAGAAGCTCCTCGGCGGTGGGCTGGGCATCGTCAACATCGAGAACCAAGCCAGAATTTGACACTCCTCTTCGGTGCCCAGTTTGGGCACCTCCTTTGGACGTGGCGCCGGCACGACGGCCCTGTGGGATCTGGCGAACGCGGACTGCCTGATCGTCATGGGCTCGAACATGGCCGAGAACCACCCCGTTGCCTTCCGCTTCCTGCTGGAAGCGAAGCAGCGCGGCGCCACGCTGATCCATGTCGACCCGCGCTTCACCCGCACCTCGGCGCTGTGCGACATCTATGCGCCGATCCGCTCGGGCACGGACATCGCCTTCCTCGGCGGCATCATCCGGCATGTGCTGGAGAACGACCTCTGGTTCCGTGACTTCGCGCTCGCTTACACCAACATCGCCGACATCATCGAGGAGGGCTACCAGGACGCCGAGGAGAAGGACGGCATCTTCTCCGGCTTCGACGTGGCGCAGGGAAGCTACGAGACCGACACCTGGCAGTACAAGGGCAAGCACGTGCCGTCCTCGATCGCCGAGCACCACGCGGAGAGCCGCGAAAGCGCCCGGAAGTCCGGAAGCATGTCCGAGGGGCCGCCGCCCAAGGACCCGACGCTGCAGCACCCGAACTGCGTCTACCAGATCCTGCGCCGGCACTTCGCACGCTACACGCCCGAGATGGTGGAGCGGATCACCGGCTGCCCGCGGGAGACCTTCCTGAAGGTGGCCGAGGCCCTGGCCCGCAATTCCGGCCCCGAGCGCACCGGCACCTTCTGCTACGCGGTCGGCTGGACGCACCACACGGTGGGTGTGCAGATCATCCGCGCCTGCTCGATCCTGCAGGGGCTGCTCGGCAATATCGGCCGGCCCGGCGGGGGCATCCAGGCGCTGCGCGGGCATTCCAGCATCCAGGGCAGCACGGATATCCCGACGCTCTACAACATGCTGCCGACCTACCTGCCGCAGCCCGATGTTTTCAAGCAGCACGGCACCTTCGAGGACTACCTGAAGGAGGAGACGCCAGCCACGGGCTGGTGGCACAACTTCCCCAAATACATGGTCAGCCTGCTGAAGGCCTGGTACGGCCCCGAGGCGCGGCGGGACAATGACTGGGGCTATGACTTCCTGCCAAAGCTGACCGGCGACGCCTCGCAGCTGCCGATGACGCTCGCCATGGCCGACGGCGTGGTGAAGGGGCAGTTCATCTTCGGGCAGAATCCCGCCGTGGGGGCGGTGAACTCCGAACTCGTGGAGCACGGCCTCGCCAAGCTGGATTGGCTGGTGGTGCGGGACTTCGCCATGGTGGAGACGGCCGACTTCTGGCAGAAGGGCCGCCGCATCCAGAAAGGCGAGGCCACGCCCGCGCAGATTGGCACGGAAGTCTTCTTCCTGCCCGCCGCCATGCCCGGCGAGAAGGACGGCTCCTTCACCAATACCAGCCGCCTCGTGCAATGGCATGACAAGGTGCTGGAGCCCGCGGGCGACAACCGCTCCGACCTGTGGTTCGTCTATCATCTCGGCAAGCGCCTGAAGCGGCTCTACGCCGGCAGCACGGCCCGGCGCGATGCGGCCTTGCTGGCGCTGACCTGGGACTATCCCGAGCGCGGCGAGCGCAAGGAGCCGGACGCCGAGGCGGTGCTGCGCGAGATCAACGGCTACACCGTCGCGGACGGCAAGCAGATCGAAAAGTACCAGGAGCTGAAGGACGACGGCTCGACCGCCTGCGGCGGCTGGATGTATTGCGGCGTCTATCCCAAGGAGGGGCACAACCAAGCGCGCTCCCGCATTCCCGACAAGCCCGGCGGCCCCGGCAGCCATCTGGGCTGGGCCTTCGCCTGGCCCTCCAACCGCCGCACGCTCTACAACCGCGCCTCGGCCGACCCGGAGGGCCGCCCCTGGTCCGAGCGCAAGAAGATGATCTGGTGGGACGAGGCGGAAGGGAAATGGACCGGCACCGACGTGCCCGACTTCATTCCTGACAAGCGGCCGGACATGCGGCCCGACTGGAGCAAGCACCCCAAGGGCATGGACGCGCTGGGCGGCGACGACCCCTTCATCATGGAGGCCGACGGCAAGTGCCAGCTCTTCGTGCCGACGGGCCTGCGGGACGGGCCGCTCCCCACCCATTACGAGCCGGTGGAAAGCCCGGTGCGGAACATCCTCTACGGCCAGCAGTACAATCCGACGGCGAAGCTCTGGCGGCGCCCCGGCAATGAGTTCAACGAGCCCGAGGACCCGCGCTTCCCCTACGTCTTCACCACCTTCCGCCTGACCGAGCTGCATTGCGGCGGCATCCCCACCCGCATCGCGCCGCATACGGCGGAGCTGCAGCCCGAGGCCTTCGTGGAGATCCCGCCCGAGCTGGCGCGCGAGCTCGGCATCCGGCACCTGGACTGGACCGTGCTCTCGACGCGCCGCGGCGAGATCGAGGTGAAGGCCATGGTGACGAACCGCCTGCGCCCCTTCGTCATCGATGGCCGCACCATCTACCAGGTCGGCATGCCCTGGGTCTTCGGGTGGGACGGCTATGCCCGCGGCGCGCCCGCCAACGCGCTGCTCTCGATCTACGGGGATGCCAATACCAGCATCCACACGACCAAGGCGATCACCTGCAACCTGCGTCCCGGTCGCCTGAACCTTCCTGGCGGAGGCCGCCATGCCGCCGAGTGAGGACAGGATGGCGGCCTTCCACGACCAGGCCCTGGAGGCGATGGACCGCCTCCTCGCCAAGCGCCCCCAGAAGGAGGATCACGCCTTCTCAGAGGCGACGCGCTGCCTCTGCGCCCTCCGCGATGAGCTAATCCGCCGACAGAGCGGGGCCGACGCCTCCCCCGAGGAGCGCGGACAACTGGAGCGCCTGAACGCCGTCATCAGCGTGGTGGTCGGCGGCCATTTCCCCCTCGAAAGCATTCCGTGGGACGAGATCGAGAAGGCCCGCAGCTGGATCACCTGACGACGGGTCCGGGGCCACGGCGGCCGCGGGAGAACCCGCCCTCTCATGCCCGCGGCAGCCAGACCGGGTCGTCGCCGCCCAGGCGCGGCGTCGGCCGGTCCCAGCTCGGCAGCGTGGCCGACATGCGCAGGACCGGCCCCAGCGTCCTAAGGTCGCCATAGACGCTCTGTTCCTGCCGGTGGAGCGGCGCGAGCTGCGCCTCCGTCAGCACCTCCGGCGCCATGGCAAAGTCATCGAGCAGCCCCTGCGTCTCGCAGATGCCGGTGACCGCCTGGGCCACCTGCTCCCAGCCGGCGCGGTCGGCGAAGGGGCCGCCCGAGCCGAAGCAGCTCACCGCGACATGGACGACGTCGCACTGGACCCAGGGTGAACCGCGGCTCCACGGCGCTGCCGCGCCTGACGCCGCCATGGCAAGCAACTGACGGAGCCTGACGGCACAAGCCGAAATTCGTTGCAATAAAGCGACGAAAAGCTGAAACTGCTCCGACCGGCCGCACCGCAGGTGCGGTGCCTCGCTTAGCTAAAACCAGTTGGCGTTGTTGAACGGCGGCAACGAGGAGAAGGCGCGGTGAGCAACGATGCACGCTGGACGCTGGGCCTGTGCATGGCGCTGTTCGGCCTTGCCGGACTGTTCATCGCCAGCCGCGCGGCCGACGCCACCTTCTACTGGACGGGGCTGGCCCTCAGCCTCGCCTGCACGCTCTTCATCCTCAACCTGATCCGCATTGCCTTCGACGAAGCGGAGGGCAGGCCCAGGCAGCGCGACCAGGCAGTGCCCTATGTCTTGCTGGGCGTGGCCCTTGCCTCCATCCTTTTCCATGCCCTCAGCCCGTGGTGGTGGTCACCGATCGCCTCGAACTGGCACTATATCGACGACACGATCAGCCTCACCTTCTGGATCACCGGCATTGTCTTCGCGGCGGTCCTCGTCTTCGTGGCCTATTGCGTCTTCCGCTTCCGGCACCGCGAGGGAAGGCGGGCCGAGTACGAGCCGGAGAGCACGCGCCTGGAGCTGATCCTCGCCATCGGGACCGCCGTCGGTGTCGCCGCGATGCTGGCGCCCGGGCTGGTGGTCTGGAGCCGGTTCATCACGGCGCCGGCGGAGGCGGTGGAGGTCGAGGCGGTCGGCCAGCAATGGTCCTGGAACTTTCGCCTCGCCGGGCAGGATGGCCGGCTCGGCACCACGGATGTCCGGGAGGTCCGGCCGGTCGGCAACCCGCTGGGCGTGAGCCCGGATGATCCCCACGGGCAGGACGACATCGTGGTCGAGGCGGCCGACCTGCACCTGCTGCTCGGCAGGCCGGTCAGGCTGCAGCTGCGCGCGATCGACGTGCTGCACAGCTTCTACGTGCCGGAGTTCCGCGCGAAGATGGACCTGGTTCCGGGCATGGTGACGCAGCTCTGGTTCACCCCGACACGAACCGGCCGGTTCCAGATCCTTTGCGCCGAGCTCTGCGGTTTCGGGCACCCGGACATGCGCGGCTGGGTCGTCGTGGATGACGAGCGCGACTACCGGACCTGGCTCGGCGCGCAGCAGACCTTCGCGCAGCGCGCCAATCCGTCCCTCGCCGCCAGCACGCGCGGGACGGCTGGCGAGCCGGGCCGCCCGGACGGAGGGCCGCCGCACCCCGCGCATTGACGTCGCAGCCTGGAAGCCGGGGCACCGGGTTGCCGCGGCAAGGAGGAAACCGATGGGCGAAGCAACGCTGGAACCGCTTGAAGGCGTGGGCCCCGCGGAGGTCCCGGAGGTCGAACTCTACCATGCCACGAGCTGGTGGACGAAATACGTCTTCTCCCAGGACGCCAAGGTCATCGCCGTGCAGTACTCCGGCACCGCGCTGGCGGCCGGCTTCGTGGCCCTCGTGCTCTCCTGGCTGATGCGGCTTCAGCTCGGCTTTCCCGAAAGCCTCTCCATCATCGACCAGAACCAGTACTACCAGGTCATCACCATGCACGGCATGATCATGGTGGTCTACCTGCTCACGGCCCTGCTGCTGGGAGGCTTCGGCAACTACCTCATCCCGCTGATGGTGGGCGCGCGGGACATGGTCTTCCCGTACATGAACATGCTCAGCTACTGGGTCTATCTGCTCGCCGTGCTGGTGCTGATGGCGAGCTTCTTCGTGCCCGGCGGCCCCACCGGCGCCGGCTGGACCCTCTACCCGCCGCAAGCCATCCTCTCCGGCACGCCGGGGCACGAATACGGCATCATCCTGATGCTCGTCTCGCTCATCATCTTCATCATCGGCTTCACCATGGGCGGGCTGAACTACGTCGTCACCGTGCTGCAGGGCCGCGCGCGCGGGATGACCATGATGCGCCTGCCGCTCACGGTCTGGGGCATCTTCACCGCCAGCGTCATGGCGCTGCTCGCCTTCCCCGCGCTTTTCGTCGGCGCCGTGATGCTGCTGTTCGACCGGCTGCTGGGCACCAGCTTCTTCATGCCGGCCATCGTCGAGATGGGCCAGCAGCGGGACTACAGCGGCGGCAGCCCGATCCTGTTCCAGCACATGTTCTGGTTCTTCGGACATCCCGAGGTCTATATCGTGGCGCTGCCGGCCTTCGGCATCGTCTCCGACCTGATCGCCACCCACGCCCGGCGCAACATCTTCGGCTACCGCATGATGGTCTGGGCGATCCTGATCATCGGCTTCCTGAGCTTCGTGGTCTGGGCGCACCACATGTATGTCAGCGGCATGCACCCCTATTTCGGGTTCTTCTTCGCCACGACGACGCTGATCATCGCCGTCCCCACCGCGATCAAGGTCTATAACTGGGTGCTCACGCTCTGGCGCGGGGACATCCATCTCACGGTGCCGATGCTCTTCGCCCTCGGCTTCATCGTCACCTTCGTCAATGGAGGGCTGACCGGGCTGTTCCTGGGCAATGCCGTGGTGGACGTGCCGCTCTCCGACACGATGTTCGTCGTCGCGCATTTCCACATGGTGATGGGCGTGGCGCCGATCCTCGTCATCTTCGGCGCGATCTACCACTGGTACCCCAAGGTCACCGGCCGGATGCCGGACGAGGCGCTCGGCAAGTTCCATTTCTGGGTCACCTTCATCGGCTCCTACCTGATCTTCTTCCCCCTGCACTATCTCGGCCTGATGGGCGTCCCGCGGCGGTACTACGCGATGGGCCAGATGGATGCGATCCCGCTCTCCACGGGGGAACTCAACCAGGTCGTCAGCGTGGCCGCCTTCGTCGTGGGCTTCGCCCAGCTCGTCTTCGTGTTCAACATGGTCTGGAGCCTGCGCAACGGCACGCCCGCCGGGGGCAATCCCTGGCACGCCACCACGCTGGAATGGCAAACCCCCGAGACACCGCCAGGACATGGCAACTGGGGCAAGGACCTGCCCGTGGTCTATCGCTGGGCCTATGACTACAGCGTGCCCGGCGCCCCGGAGGACTTCCTGCCGCAGAACCAGCCGCCGGTCGCCGGCGCCGCGCGGAGCGCCGAGCCATGACGATCATCCTCGTGCTGGTGGCCACGCTCGCCACCATCGCGCTCTGGTGGCTGTCGCAGCAGCGGCTGGCCGCGAAGCCGTGGCTGGAGAGCGGGCCAGGCGATTCCTTCCCCGAAGGCGGCGCCGGGCGCGTGCCGGCGGCGAAGGTGGGGCTCGGCGTCTTCCTGGCCGTTGTCAGCGCGCTCTTCGCGCTCTTCGCCAGCGCCTATTCCATGCGCATGCACATGGCGAGCGACTGGCGGTCCCCTCCCCTCCCCTGGCTGCTCTGGCCCAATACCGGCGTGCTGTTCCTGAGCAGCGCGGCCATGGTGTGGGCGCAGGCCGCCGCAAGGCGGGGCCAGGCCGAGAGCCTGCGCGCCGGCCTGCTCATCGGCGGCGCCAGCGCCGTGCTGTTCCTCCTGGGGCAGGTGGTGGCCTGCCGGCAACTGGCCGCAGCGGGCTTCTACGCGGCCGCCAATCCGGCGAATGCCTTCTTCTACCTGCTCACCGCGCTGCACGGCATGCACCTGATGGGCGGCCTCGTGGCGCTCGGCAGGACAGGCGCCAGGGTGTGGCGCGGCGCGCCCGCCCGCCAGATGACCCTGAGCGTCGATCTCTGCGGCGCCTACTGGCACTTCCTGCTTCTGGTCTGGCTGGCGGTCTTCGCGCTGCTGCTGCACGGCTGACATCCCGTGTCCGGGAAGAAAGGATTGCAGGCCCATGGAACAGACCGTGGTGCGAGAGAAGGGAGAGCTCCAGGCCCAGCTTCAGGCGCGGCCCGGCGGCTGGCGGGGCTTCGTCGCCGACTGGTCCTCCGACCAGCGCGCCTTCAAGGAGGTGCCCTGGGGGAAGGCCATGATGTGGATCTTCCTGCTGAGCGACACCTTCGTCTTCAGCTGCTTCCTGATCTCCTACATGACGGTGCGGATGTCCACGGTCGTGCCCTGGCCCAATCCCAGCGAGGTCTTCGCGCTGACCATCGGCGGCGCCGAGGTGCCGCTCATCCTGATCGCCATCATGACTTTCGTGCTGATCAGCAGCAGCGGAACCATGGCCATGGCGGTCAACTTCGCCTATCGGCGGGACCGCGTGCGCAGCGCCCGCCTGATGCTGGCGACGGCGGCGCTCGGCGCCACCTTCGTCGGCATGCAGGCCTTCGAGTGGACCAAGCTGATTCATGAAGGGGTGCGGCCCTGGGGAAATCCCTGGGGCGCGGCGCAGTTCGGCTCAAGCTTCTTCATGATCACCGGCTTCCACGGCACCCATGTCACCTTCGGCGTCATCTTCCTGCTCATCACCGCCCGGAAGGTGCTGCGTGGCGACTACGACCATGGCGCGCGCGGCTTCTTCACCAGCCGCCGGGGAAATTATGAGTCGGTCGAGATCATGGGCCTCTACTGGCACTTCGTCGATCTGGTGTGGGTGTTCATCTTCGCCCTCTTCTACCTCTGGTGAGAAAGACGATGGCACAGACGCATGCATCCGAAGGGCAGGGTCATTCGATCAGGCTCTATCTCGTCACCTGGGTATGGCTGTTCATCCTCAGCGCCTGCTCCTACCTCGTCGACTACCTCCACCTTCAGGGCCACCTGCGGTGGTCCCTGATCCTGCTGTTCATGATGCTGAAGGCGGGGCTGATCGTCGCCATCTTCATGCACATGGCCTGGGAGCATCTCGCCCTGGTCTATGCCATCCTGGTCCCGCCGCTGGTCGTCT
Organism: Roseomonas sp.; assembly: GCA_035556695.1. Classification (GTDB taxonomy): domain Bacteria; phylum Pseudomonadota; class Alphaproteobacteria; order Acetobacterales; family Acetobacteraceae; genus Pseudoroseomonas. The sequence continues at coordinate 162,708 of DATMFR010000004.1, read as the reverse complement.
TCGTCTTCGTGGGCATCATGGCCTACGAGGCCGACTACACGCTGATCACGCGCCAGATCGCCTTCGCCATGGGCCACTGAACGGTCGGCGTCACGTCACGCTGGAGAGGGTCCGGCGCACGGCGCGCCGCCAGCCCTGATAGGCGGTTTCGCGGAGTTCATCGGACAGGGCGGGGAGGAAGCGCCGCTGCAACTGCCAGTGCTGCGCGAAGCCCTCCGGCTCCGGACAGAGCCCGGCCTGCAGCCCCGCGAGATAGGCGGCGCCGAGCGCCGTGGTTTCCTGCAGCACCGGCCGGTCCACCGGCGCCCCCAGGATGTCGGCCAGGAACTGCATGGTCCAGTCCGAGGCCACCATGCCGCCATCGACCCGCAGGACTGCATCCCCGGCCTCCGCCACCCCCACCATATCGGACTGCATGGCCGTGATCAGGTCGCGCGTCTGGTAGCCGACGCTTTCCAGCGCGGCGCGGGCGAAATCGGCGGGGCCGGAGGCGCGGGTCAGGCCGTAGATGGCGCCGCGCGCCTCGGAATCCCAATGCGGCACCCCAAGCCCGACAAAGGCCGGCACCAGGTAGAGCCGCGCCGCCGGATCGGACTGCGCGGCCAGCACCCCGCTCTCGGCGGCGTCGCGGATCAGGCGCAGCCCGTCGCGCAGCCATTGCACCGCGGCGCCGGCGACGAAGATGGCGCCCTCCAGCGCATAGGTCCGGCGACCGTTGAGCTGGTAGGCGATGGTGGTCAACAGCCGGTGCCGCGAGGCCACCGGCCGCTCGCCGGTGTTCACCAGGGCGAAGCAGCCGGTGCCATAGGTGGCCTTCACCATGCCCGGGCGGATGCAGGCCTGGCCCAGCGTCGCCGCCTGCTGGTCGCCGGCGATGCCCAGGACCGGGGTCGCCCCGCCCAGCACCCCGGTGGAGCCGAATTCGGCGGCGCAGTCGCGCACCTCGGGCAGCATGGAGACCGGCACGCGGAACAGCTCGCAGAGCCCGGCATCCCATTGGCCCCGGCGGATGTCGAACAACAGCGTGCGGGCCGCGTTGGTGGCGTCGGTGGCATGCACGCGGCCCTCGGTCAGGCGCCAGAGCAGGAAACTGTCCACCGTGCCGAAGGCCAGCTCGCCGCGCGCCGCCGCCTCGCGCGCGCCGGGCACCGCATCCAGCATCCAGGCGATCTTGGTGGCGGAGAAATAGGGGTCGATCAGCAGGCCCGTCGCCTCGGCCACCCGGGCGGCATGGCCGGCCTCGCGCAGCGCCGCGCAGGTCTCGGCGGTGCGGCGGTCCTGCCAGACGATGGCCCGGTGGATCGGCCGCCCGCTGCGGCGATCCCAGACCAGCGCCGTCTCCCGCTGGTTGGCGATGCCGATGCCGGCGATCTCCGCCGGGCGCAGCCCGGCCTTGGCGATCGCCTCCCGCATCACGGCGAGCGAGCTTTCCCAGAGGTCCTCCGGCTCGTGCTCCACCCAGCCGGAGGCGGGGAAGTGCTGCGTGAACTCGCGCTGCGCCATGGCGACCGGCACCAGCTCCGGCGTGCGGTAGAGGATGGCGCGGGTGGAGGTGGTGCCCTGGTCGAGGGCGAGCACGTGGCCGGTGGCAGGCATGAGGCAATCCCTGGCGAGAGAAGCGCCGGGGGCGGCGCGGGCCGCCCCCGGCCAGGTCGGTGGTTCAGGCCCGCTTCGGCGGGGTGGCGGGCCAGGAGCGGATCAGCTTGTCGTAGTCCACGGTCTCGCCCTGCGGCTTCTCGTTCGCCAGCTTGCGTTGCGGCGCAATGTTGCCGTCCTTCTCCGCCTGCTCGTACCAGTGCTCGGCGCTGGTCCTCGGGTTGAGCTTCGGGCCGCAATCGCCCTGCACCTTCGAGCGCTCCAGTCGCTCCATGACACTATCCTGTGCCACGGCCAGCGCGTCCATCGCCGCCTGCGGCGTCTTGGCGCCGGAGGAGGCGTCCCCGATATTTTGCCACCAGAGCTGCGCCAGCCGCGGATAGTCGGGGATGTTCACGCCCGTCGGCGTCCACTGCACGCGCGCGGGGGAGCGGTAGAACTCGACCAGCCCGCCCAGCAGCGGCGCCCGCTCGCTGAAGGAGTTGTGCCAGATGTCGCTCTCCCGGATGAAGGTGAGGCCGACATGGCTCTTCTTCAGGCTGGTGGACTTGGAGACGCAGAACTGCGCGTAGAGCCAGGCGGCGCGGCGGCGGTCCACCGGGGTGGACTTCAGCAGCGTCCAGGAACCGGCATCCTGGTAGCCGAGCTTCATGCCCTCCTTCCAGTATGATCCGTGCGGCGAGGGCGCCATGCGCCATTTCGGCGTGTTGTCGGCATTCACCACGGGCAGGCCGGGCTTCACCATGTCAGCGGTGAAGGCGGTGTACCAGAAGATCTGCTGCGCGATGTTGCCCTGCGCGGGAACCGGGCCGGATTCCGAGAAGGTCATGCCGGCGGCCTCGGGCGGCGCGTATTTCTTCAGCCACTCGACATACTTGGTCACGGCATAGACGGCGGCCGGGCCGTTGGTGTCGCCGCCGCGCTCGATGGAGGAGCCGGTCGGGCTGCAGCCCTCCATCCGCACGCCCCACTCGTCCACCGGCTTGCCGTTGGGAATGCCGCGGTCGCCATTGCCGGCCATGGAGAGCCAGGCATCGGTGAAGCGCCAGCCGAGCGAGGGGTCCTTCTTGCCGTAATCCATGTGGCCATAGACCTTGACGCCGTCGATCTCCTTCACGGTGTTGGTGAAGAACTCGGCGATGTCCTCATAGGCCGACCAGTTCACCGGCACGCCCAGCTCGTAGCCGAACTGCTTCTTGAAGGCCTCCTTGATGGCCGGGCGGGCGAACCAGTCGTAGCGGAACCAGTAGAGATTGGCGAATTGCTGATCGGGCAGTTGGTAGAGCTTGCCATCCGGCCCGGTGCCGAAGCTGCGGCCGATGAAATCCTCGATGTCGAGCGTGGGCAGCGTCTGCGCGCGCCCTTCGCCGGCCATCCAATCGGTCAGCGGCACGGCCTGCTGGTAGCGGAAATGCGTGCCGATCAGGTCGCTGTCATTCACCCAGGCGTCGTAGAGGTTGCGGCCCGACTGCATCTGCGTCTGGATCTTCTCGACCACGTCGCCCTCCTGCAGCAGGTCGTGCCGCAGGTTGATGCCGGTGATCTCGGAGAAGGCCTTCGCGAGAGTGCGCGCCTCGTACTCATGGGTGGTGATGGTCTCGGAGACGACGTTGATTTCCTGGCCGCGATAGGGCGCCGCCGCCTTCGCGAACCATTCCATCTCCTGCATCTGCTGGTCGGGCGTCAGGGTGGAGGGCTGGAACTCCTGCTCCACCCAGCGCTTCGCCGCATCCATGCCCTGCGCCAGGCTCTGGCGGGGCATGAGGATCGCGGGAGCGGCAAGGATCGCGGCGCCGCCGAAGAGGACGCCGCGCCGGCCAAAACTGGCTTCATTCACGTTCATTTCCTCCGTCGTGCTTGGCGCCCGGAACCCCGGCGGGCGCGCCCGGTCAGGCCCAGCGGAACATCGCCGCGCCGTAAAGCAGCGAGAGCAGGCTGGCGCCCCAGAGCGGCGCCTCGCCCGCCAGTGCCAGCCAGCCCAGATGGATGAAGGCAGCGCCCAGCAGCGTCAGGAAGAGCCGGTCGCCGCGCGTGGTGGGCAGGCGCAGGATGCCGATGCGCTCGGTCTCCGGCCGCCACAGGGCAAGCAGCGTCATCGCCAGCAGCACCGCCAGGAAGAGGCCGAAGAACAGCGCCGAGGGCCAGGTCCAGGCCATCCAGGAAAGGTCCATGGCGATGCCCCTCTCCTCACACGCGGCCGAGCGCGAAACCGCGCGCGATGTGGTTGCGGACGAACCAGATCACCACCGCGCCGGGGATGATGGTCAGCACGCCGGCCGCCGCCAGCAGGCCCCAGTCCATGCCGGCGGCCGAGACCGTGCGCGTCATCGTCGCGACGATGGGCTTGGCGTCCACCGTCGTGAGGGTGCGGGCCAGCAGCAGCTCGACCCAGGAGAACATGAAGCAGAAGAAGCCCGCCACCCCGACGCCCCCCGCCACCAGCGGCAGGAAGAGGCGGATGAAGAAGGCGGGGAAGGACCAGCCGTCGATCGCCGCCGTCTCGTCGATCTCGCGCGGCACGCCGGACATGAAGCCCTCCAGGATCCAGACAGCGAGCGGCACGTTGAAGACGCAATGCGCCAGCGCCACGGCCCAGGGCGTGTCGAACAGGCCGACGGCGCTGTAGAGCTGGAAGAAGGGCAGCGCGAAGACCGCCGGCGGCGCCATGCGGTTGGACAGCAGCCAGAAGAACAGGTGCTTGTCGCCGAGGAAGCGGTAGCGGCTGAAGGCATAGGCCGCCGGCAGCGCGACGGCGAGCGAGATCGCCGTGTTCAGCAGAACATACTTCAGGCTGTTGATGTAGCCCCCGTACCAGGAGGGGTCGGTGAAGATGCGCCGGTAGTTCTCCAGCGTCGGCGCGCGCGGCCAGAGCGTCATGGCCGAGCTGATCTCCAGGTTGGTCTTGAAGCTCATGTTGACCAGCCAGTAGATCGGCACCAGCAGGAAGAGCAGATAGAGGCCGAGCACGAGGCGCGGCAGCACGGCCCGCAGCGCGCCTTCCCGTGCCGGGGCGCGGAGGGCGGGAAGCGCGGGCGCCGCGGCCATGCTGCGGGGGCGGGCCTCGCTCATGACTTCTCCCTCACCGCCTCGCTCTGGCCGCGCGTGGTGGTGGCGAAGAAGACCCAGCACACCGTCAGCACGATCAGGTTGTAGACGATCGACATGGCCGCCGCCTTGCCGAGGTCGAACTGGCCGAGCGCGATCTTCACCAGGTCGATGGAGAGGAAGGTGGTGGCATTGCCCGGCCCGCCGCCGGTGACGACGAAGGGCTCGGTGTAGATCATGAAGCTGTCCATGAAGCGCAGCAGCACGGCGATGGTCAGCACGCGCTGCAGCTTCGGCAACTGGATGGCGCGGAACACCGCCCAGGCGCCGGCGCCGTCCACCCGGGCGGCCTGGTAGTAGGCGTCGGGGATGGCGCGCAGCCCGGCATAGCAGAGCAGCACCACCAGCGAGGTCCAGTGCCAGACATCCATCAGGACGAGGGTGATCCAGGCGTCCAGCGGGTCCTGCGCGTAGTTGTAGTCGAACCCGAGCCCGTTCAGCGCGGCGCCGAGCAGGCCGATATCGCCGCGGCCGAAGACCTGCCAGATGGTGCCGACCACGTTCCAGGGGATCAGCAGCGGCAGGGCCAGCAGCACCAGCGAGGCGGCGACGCCCCAGCCACGCCGCGGCAGGGTGAGCGCCACGCCGATGCCGAGCGGGATCTCGATCAGCAGGCAGAGCGCGCTGAACAGCAGGGTGCGCCCGAGCGCGCCACGGAAGCGGCCGCCGAGCTCGGTCGCCGGGTCGAGCAACTCGCGGAACCAGCCGAGGCCGTTCCAGAAGAACTGGTTGTTCCCGAACGTGTCCTGCAGCGAGTAGTTGACCACCGTCATCATCGGGATCAGCGCCGAGAAGGCGACCAGCGCCACCACCGGCAGGACCAGCAGCCAGGCGCGCTGGTCGCGCGGCTTGCTCATGGCTCGGCCCTCCCTTCCGCCAGCCAGCCATCGGCATAGACGTGCAGCCGCGCCGGATCGAAGGCGAGGCGCGGCTCGGCCGGCACGGGCATGCCGTCCGGCAGGGTGGCCGCCAGCGGCATCCCATCCAGCTCCAGGCGGGCGATGCGGCGGCGGCCCAGATCCTCGACACGGCGCAGCCGCGCGGCCAGCCCGCCCTCGCGCACCACCGTGGCGAATTCCGGCCGGATGCCCAGCTGCACCTTGCCCCGCAGCGGCGGATAGGTGCGCGGCAGGGCAAGCCGCTGCCCGCCCGGCAGCACCGCCTCCCGCCCCTCCACCACACAGGAGAGGAAGTTCATCCCCGGGCTGCCGATGAAATGGCCGACGAAGCTGTGCGCGGGATGCTCGAACAGCGCCTCTGGCGTGCCGACCTGCACCACCTCGCCCTCCGACATCACCACCACGCGGTCGGCGAAGGTCAGCGCCTCCGTCTGGTCGTGGGTGACGTAGATCATGGTGGTCGGCACCTGCCGGTGCAGTTCCTTCAGCCGCGCGCGCAGCTCCCATTTGAGGTGCGGGTCGATGACGGTGAGCGGCTCGTCGAACAGGATGGCGGCGACGTCGTCGCGCACCAGCCCGCGGCCGAGCGAGATCTTCTGCTTCTCGTCGGCACCGAGGTTGCGGGCGCGGCGGTCCAGCCGCGATGTCAGGCCGAGCAGCGCCGCGACATGCTCCACCCGCGCCCGCGCGGCGGCGGCGGGCACGCCGCGGTTGCGCAGCGGAAAGGCCAGGTTCTCGCGCACCGTCATGGTGTCGTAGACCACGGGGAACTGGAAGACCTGCGCCACGTTGCGCCGCTCGGTCGGCAGGCCGGTGACGTCCTTGCCGTCGAACAGCACGCGCCCCTCGCTTGGGTAGAGCAGGCCGGAGACGATGTTCAGCAGCGTGGTCTTGCCGCAGCCGGAGGGGCCGAGCAGCGCATAGGCGCCGGCATGTTCCCAGACCATGTCCATCGGCTTCAGCGCATGGGTGGCGGAGCCGGGATAGGCATGCGCCAGGGCCTCGAAGGCGATGCGGGCCATCAGGCGGCCTCCGCCAGTTCGGCCATGGCCGCCAGCCGCCCCGCGGCGTCGAACAGCAGCACGCGCCGCGGGTCGAAATAAACCGTCACCGCCGCGCCCGGCTCGGGCCGCCGCACGCCTGGCGCCAGCACCACCCAGGACAGGCCGCCGACATCGAGGTGGACATAGCTTTCCGAGCCCGTCACCTCCGCCAGGCGCGCCCGCGCCGGCAGCGCCACGGCCTCGGGTAGGGGGTCCAGGGAAAGCTCGTGCGCCCGGATGCCGAGGGTGAAGCGGCCGCCTTCCGGCAGGCCGGCCGGCGCCGGCAGGGTGATATCCGGGCCGAGATGCAGCCGGCCGCCCGCGAGCTCCGCCGGCGCCTCGTTCAGCGGCGGGTCGGAGAAGACCCGCGCGGTTTCCAGATCGGCCGGGCGGCGGAACACCGTGCCCGCCGGGCCGAACTGCGTCACCCGGCCTTCCGAGAGGGTGGCCACCTGCCCGCCCAGCATCAGCGCCTCGGCCGGCTCGGTGGTGGCATAGACGAAGACGCTGCCGCTCTCCGCGAAGAGGCGGGGCAACTCCTCGCGCAACTCCTCGCGCAGCTTGTAGTCGAGGTTGGCCAGCGGCTCGTCCATCAGCACCAGCGCCGCGCGCTTCACCAGGGCACGGGCAATGGCGGTGCGCTGCTGCTGGCCGCCTGATAGCTCAAGCGGTCGTCGCGTCAGGAAGGGCTCCAGCCGCAGCAGCCGCGCCGCCTCGCGCACGCGGCGCCCGATCTCCTCGCGCCCTAGGCGGGCCACGCGCAGCGGCGAGGCGATGTTCTCGAAGACGCTGAGCGTGGGATAGTTGATGAACTGCTGGTAGACCATGGCGACGCTGCGGCGGCGCGGCGGCAGTCCGGTCACGTCGCGCCCCTCGGCCAGGATGCGCCCCGCGCTGGGCCGGTCCAGCCCGGCCATCAGCCGCAGCAGCGTGGTCTTGCCGGCGCCTGTCGGGCCGAGCAGGACATTGGGCAGGCCGGGGTCCAGGTCCAGCGTCACCGGATGCAGCAGCACCTGCCCGCCCGCCGAGAGCCCGACGCCGTGCAGGGCGAGGCTCATTCCGCCGCCCTCCCCGCCACGGGCCGCGCCCGCGCCATCCAGTCGGCGAGGGCCGCCTGCCCGGCGGCATCGATCCGCAGGCCGAGCTTGCTGCGGCGCCAGAGGATGTCGGCCGGCGCGCGCGCCCATTCCTCGCGCATCTGCCAGTCCACCTCGCGGGCGCTCAGCCCGGCGCCGAATTGCGGGCCCAGATCGGCCTCGCTGCGCGCATCGCCCAGCATGGTGGCGGCCCGCGTGCCGTAGCGGCGCACCAGGCGGCGCGCCTGCTGCGCAGTCAGGAAGGAATAGGTGCCGCGCAGCGCATCGGCCAGCGCCTCGGCGCCATTCCAAGGGAAGTTGCCGCCGGGCAGCGCGGTGCTGGCGGTCCAGGGCGCGCCCATGCCCGGGAAGAACGGCGCGAGCCGGGCCAGGGCGGCCTCGGCCAGCCGGCGATAGGTCGTGATCTTGCCGCCGAAGATCGACAGGAGCGGAGCCTCCCCCGTACCGTTTTGGTCCAGCGCCAGGACATAGTCGCGGGTCGCCGCCTGGGCGTCGCTCGCGCCGTCATCATAGAGAGGACGGATGCCGGCGTAACTCCAAACCACATCCGAAACGGTCACGGGCTGGCGGAAATAGGCGCTGACGGCCTGGCAGAGATAGGCCGTCTCCGCCGCCGAGATGGCGGGCGCCGCCGGATCGCCGGAGACATCCTCGTCGGTGGTGCCAATGAGGGTGAAGTCCTCCTCATAGGGAATGGCGAAGCAGACGCGGCCATCGGCGTTCTGGAAGGTGTAGCAGCGGTCATGGCCGAAGAGGCGGCGGGTCACGATATGGCTGCCCTTGACGAGCCGCACCCGAGCCGGCGCCTGCACGCCGGCGACCTCGGACGCCACCCGGGAAACCCAGGCTCCCGCGGCATTCACCAAAGCCCGCGCCCGGATCTCCCGCGTGGTGCCGCTGGCCTCGTCGCGCAGCTTGGCCCGCCACAGCCCCGCCTCCCGCCGGGCGGACAGGCAGCGCGTGCGGGTCAGCACCGTGGCGCCGCGATCCGCCGCGTCGCGCGCGTTCAGAACGACGAGGCGCGCATCCTCCACCCAGCAGTCGGAATATTCGAAACCGCGGCGAAACTCCGGGCGCAGCGGTGTGCCCGCCGGGTCCCGCCGCAGGTCCAGCGACCGCGTCGGCGGCAGGATGCGCCGCCCGCCGAGATGGTCGTAGAGAAACAGCCCGAGCCGCAGCATCGGCCAGGGCCGCAGCCCGGAATGGTGGGGCAGCACGAAGCGCAGGGGCCAGATGATGTGCGGCGCGGCGCGCAGCAGCACCTCGCGCTCCGCCAGGGCTTCCCGCACCAGGCGGAACTCGCGGTACTCCAGGTAGCGCAGCCCGCCATGGATCAGCTTGGTGGAGGCCGAGGAGGTGGCGCCGGCGAGGTCACCCTGCTCGGCCAGGGTCACCGAGAGGCCCCGCCCCGCCGCATCGCGCGCGATGCCGCAGCCGTTCACGCCCCCGCCGATGACGAGAAGATCCTGCACCCCGCCTTCCGGCATGCGCGGCCCCCGCTGTTCCCAGACGCGAACGAAGCTTGGAACGCGCGAACGAAAGGTTCAAGCGGAAAATTCCGCCCGAAACGCGCCTCAGGAGGTTTCGGTTTCAGGCATTGTGGTTTCGTCGTGCTCCTCCCCGGCTTCCTCTCCGGGCGCCGCGATCTCCAGCCGCGTGCCCGCCTGCCGGCAGGCCTCGGCGAAGCGGGCGGGCGGCGGCCGGTCGGTCACCACGCAGTGCAACTGGGAGACATGGCCGATGCGGACCGGGGCGGAACGCTCGAACTTGCCGGCATCGGCCACCAGGATGGGGTGGCGCGCATTGCCGAGGATGGCCCGCGAGACGCGCACCTCGCGGTAGTCGAAGTCGAGCAGGCTGCCGTCCTCGTCCAGCGCCGAGGCGCCGACCACGGCGAAGTCGAGCTTGAACTGCGCGACGAGGTCCAGCGTGGCCTCGCCGGTGATGCCGCCATCGGCCCGCCGCACCGGGCCGCCCGCCACCACCACCTCCACCCCCGCGCAGGGCAGCAGGATGGTGACGACATGGATGTTGTTGGTCACCACCAGCAGGTTGCGATGCCCGGTCAGGGCGCGGGCCACCTCCTCCGTCGTCGTGCCGATATTGATGAAGAGCGAGGAGCCGTCGGGGATCAGCGCCGCGCAACGGGCGGCGATGCGGCGCTTGGCCTCGTGCGCCAGCGCCCGGCGCGCGGCATAGCCGAGATTCTCGACGCCGGAGGCCAGCGTCGCGCCGCCATGCAGCCGGGCCAGCAGCCGGTGCTCGCAGAGCAGGTTCAGGTCCTTGCGGATGGTCTGCGGGCTGACGTCGAAGCGCCCGGCCAGGTCCTCGACCGCCACGCGCCCGGCCTCCCGCGCCAGGCCCAGGATCGCGCGCTGCCGTTCGGAGAGGTCTTCGAGGGAAAGGGTCATCGCCGAGGCACCATGCGCCGGCGCACCCCGCAAGGAAAGCCGCCTCGGAAGGGAAGAGGTCAGGCGGCTAGAGCTGCTGCCGGGCTGCCTGCAGCAGCTTGCCGATGGCGCTGTCCAGGCATTCCATCTCCGCCTCCGTCAGGGCGGCCCGGAAGGCGGCGTCGCGCTCGCCGGCAGAGCGCATCAGGCCGCGGAACACCTTGCGCCCGGCCGGGGTCAGGCTCAGCGCCAGCTCGCGCGCATCCGCGGCGGTGCCGCGCCGCACCAGGCCGCGCTCGACCAGCCCGCCGACCACCCGGCTCGCCAACCCCTTGTCCAGCCCGCTCTGCCGCGCGAGGTCCTTCAGCGACATCGGCGCGAAATCGCCGAGCAGCGCGATGGTGCGCCATTCCATCAGGCTGACGTCGAACTCCCGCCGGTAGCGCGCCGCCGCGCCACGGCTGAGGGCATTCGCCAGCTGATGGATGCGGTAGGAGAGCAGGTCCTTGATCGTCCGGGTCTCCCCGGGCGGGGCAACGGTTCGCGAAGCGGGCATGAGCCTATCCTAAAGGGTATCCGCCAGCTTGTCCCGCACGCCACGACGAGCGGCGGGCGGATCGTAAGGGCTTGTCCGGCAATGACACATGCGGGATTGGTTGACAAAATCAACCCAAGGCGCCTAGCTCTCGCGAAAAGGGACGGGAGGGCCGGCCATGCGGCTGACCGAGATGGACGGCAAGGCCTTGCTGCGCCGGCACGGGGTGGCGGTGCCGCGCGGCGTCGTGCTGCCGGCGGATGGCAGCGTGCCCGCCGAGGCGCGGGGCTGGCCGGGGCTGGTGCTGAAAGCACAGGTGCTGGAAGGCGGGCGCGGCAAGCGCGGCCTGGTGCGCCGCGCCGCCCTGGAGGAGATCCCCGCCCTGCACAAGGCCATGGTGGCGCAGGCCGGAACGGTGTCCTTCCTGCTGGAGGAAGCCGTGGAGATCACGCGGGAGCTGTACCTGGCGCTCCGCGTGGACGGCACGCGGCAGGTGATCGAATGCCTGTTCTCCGCCAACGGCGGCATCGAGGTCGAGCAGGCCGCTGCGCCGCGGCGCCTGCCGGTGGACCCGGACGACCCCTTCGCCGCGGAGGCGCTCTTCCCCGCGCTGGGGGCCGAGCTGCCAGCCGATCTCGCCGCGCGGGTGGCGCGCCTGGTGCCGCATCTCGCCCGCCTGCTCCGCGCGGAGGATCTTGAGCTGCTGGAATTGAACCCGCTGGCCGTGACGCCGGCCGGGCTCGTCGCCTGCGACGCCAAGCTGGTGCGCGACGACGCCGCCCTGCCCCGCCACGACACGCCCGCCGGCAGCGCCGCGCTGGAGGCGTCCGCCCTCTCGCCGCTGGAGCGGCAGGCGCGGGAGCGCGGCTTCGCGCTGGTGGAGATGCCGGGCGACGTGGCGCTGGTCTCGGCCGGTGCCGGGCTCGGCATGCAGTTGATGGACCTGCTGGGCGACCACGGGCTGCGCGCCGCCTGCTTCATGGACAATCTGCGCGGCGGTCCGGCCGAGACCACCGAGGCGCGGCTGGAGGCTGCCTTCGCCATCGCCGCCCGGCCGGAGGTGAAGGCCATCCTGTTCTACACCACCCTGGCCTCCCGCCCGCTGCGCGACCGCGTGGAGGCGCTGCTCGCCTTCCTCGCGCGCCATCCGCCGCCAAAGCCGCTCTATGCCGGCTTCGCCGCCGGCCATGCCGCCACGCGCGGCTTCGACGCTGAGGCGGCGCGCGGTCAGTTGCGGGATGCCGGCGTCGCCGCCCTGCACGAGGACCCGCTGGCACTGATCCGCGCCATGGCCAAGGACCTGGCGGCATGATCCCCCCCTTCCTGCACGCCTTTCCGCGCCGCGTCGTCGTGTTCAACCCCACCGGGCGCTATGCCGCGCGGCAGGTGATGGCGATGCGGGAGGCCGGCACGGCACTGGTTGCCGGCATCGCGCTGGGCAAGGGCGGCGGCACGCTGGACGGGCTGCCCCTGCTCGACAGCCTGCGCGAGCTGGACGCGCCGGCCGATGCCGCCATCCTCTACACCCCGCCCGAGGGCACCGGCGCGGCCATCCGGCAATGCGCCGCCGCCGGCATCGCCACCATCGTCGCCGCCGCCGAATACGTGCCGCTGCACGATACGCTCGGCGCTGCCCAGGCCGCGCGGGCGGCGGGAAGCTGGCTGGTCGGGCCGAACACGCTGGGCCTCTGCATCCCCGGCCAGGGCCTGCTCGGCTCCGTGGCGCCTTCCTTCTGCAAACCGGGGCGGGTGGCGCTGCTCGGGCGCAGCGGCACGCTGACCCTGACGGTCGCGCGGCTGCTGACGGCGGCGGGCATCGGCCAGCGCATCGCGCTGCATCTCGGCGGCGACGGCGCGATCGGCCGCAACCCGCATGAATACCTTCCCGCCCTGCGCGACGACCCCGACACCGCCGCCGTGCTCTATTGCGGCGAGATCGGCGGCGACAAGGAATACGCCCTGGCCGAGGCGCTGGCGGATTTCCGGAAGCCGCTGGTCGCTACCATCGCCGGGCGCCATGCGCCGGCCGAGCGGCAGATGGGCCATGCCGGCGCGCTGATCGGCCATGCGCGCGAGGGCGCCGCCGCCAAGCTGGCCGCGCTGCGAGCCGCCGGCGCGCATGCCGCGCAGACCCCCTACGATGCCATCGAGATCCTGAAAGGATTGTTGCCCGCATGAGCGAGACGCCACAGATCGTCCTTTGTGAGTGCTTCGCCCGCGACGGGCTGCAGCACGAGCCCGGCGTGCTGCCGGCGGAGGAGAAGGCCGCGATGCTGGCGCGCATCGCCGATTGCGGCTTCCGCCGGATCGAGATCACCTCCTTCTCGCATCCGAAATACGTGCCGCAATTCGCCGATGCGGTGGAGGTGCTGCGGGCCGTGCCGCCGCGCCCCGGCGTGCTGTTCAAGGCCACCTGCCCCAACCCCGCCGCCGTGCGCCGCGCCCTGGCGGCGCAGGCGGAGGGCCGCGGCCCGGAAGAGATCAGCTTCCTCGTCTCCGCCTCCGAGGGCCACACGCAGCGCAACCTCCGGCGCTCGCGCGAGGAGCAGTGGCGCAATGTCGAGGAGATGGCCGCGCTGGCCTGCGAGGCCTTCACCACCGTCGGCACCATCTCCGTCGCCTTCGACTGCCCCTTCGACGGACCCACCCCGCCCGCGCGCGTGCTGGAGGATGCGCGGCGCTTCCTCGCCCTCGGTGTGCGACGCATCGCCATCGGCGACACGATCGGCAGCGGCACGCCGCCCCGCGTGCGCGCGTTGATGCGCCTGCTGCGCGAGGAACTGCCGGCGGAAACCGTTCTGATCGCACATTTCCACGACAGCCGGGGCACCGGCATGGCCAATTGCGTCGCCGCGCTGGAAGCCGGTATCACCTACTTCGACAGCGCGCTGGGCGGCACCGGCGGGCATCCGGCCGAGATCGCCTATGGCGAGGGCTTCACCGGCAATGTCTGCACGGAGGACCTGGCGACGCTGCTGGAGGCCATGGGCCTGCGCACCGGCCTCGATCTTGACCGCGTGCGGGAAGCAGGGCGCGCCGCCGAGGCGCTGCTGGGCCGCCGCCTGCACGCCCGCACCACCCGCCTCGGAGAACACGCATGAGCGACGCCGAAATCCCCCTCCTGCTGCAGCGCGACGGGGCCGTGGTGCGCGCCATCCTGAACCGCCCGGCGCGGCGCAACGCGATGAGCACGGCACTGGTGGAGGCGCTCGACGCGCTGCTCGCCGACCTGCGCGAGGACCGCACCGCGCGCGTGCTGGTGATCTCCGGCGCGGGCGGGCATTTCTGCGCCGGCCTGGACCTGACGGAGGTGGGCGCGCCGGCCTCGCCGGAGCAGAAGCTGGCCCAGCAGCTTGAGCGCAACCGCCGCACCGGCGCCCGCTTCGCCGCCATCGCCGCCCTGCCACAGGTGGTGATCGCGCAGATCGAGGGCTCGGCCTTCGCGGGCGGCCTGGGGCTGGTCTGCGCGGCCGACATCGCCCTGGCCTCGGCCGAGGCGCGCTTCGCGGCGCCGGAAGTGCGGCGCGGCCTGGTGGCGGCGCAGATCCTGCCCTGGCTGTCGCACCGCATGGGGCGCAGCGAGGCGGCACGGCTGGTGCTGCAGGGGGCGCCGATCACCGCCGCCGAGGCCGCCGCGCGCGGCCTGGTGCATGAGGTGCTGCCGGATGCCGCCGCGCTCGCGGCGCGGGTGGAGGCGGTGATCGGCGACCTGCGGCAGGGCGCACCCGGCGCCCTGGCCGAGACCAAGACGCTGATGGCGGCGCTCGGCACGCCGGTGCCGGAGGGCTATGCCGATGCCGGCGCGCGGGCCTTCGCGCGCTGCGCGGCGGGCGAGGCGGAGGAAGGCATCGCCGCTTTCAAGGCCAAGCGCCCGCCGGCCTGGGCGTCCTGAATCGCGTCGCCAGGAGGGGCTCCGCCCCTCCCGGACCCTCCCCGCCAAAGGCCTGAGGCCTTTGGAAACCCATTCCGGGGGGGTTAGCCTGCCTGGATGCCGGCCGCTCGCACGATCTCCTTCCACAGCGGCACCTCCGCCCGCATCCGCGCGGCGAGCGGGCCGGGGCCGTCGAGCAGCAGCGTGGCGCCGGATTCCGTCATGCGCTCTGCCAGCGGCGTGCCCTGGCGCAGCGGCGCCATGGCCTCCGCCAGGCGTTGCACCACGGCGGGCGGCGTGCCCGGCGGCCCGAACATCGCATACCAGATGGTGATGCCGTAGCCCGGCACTGCTTCCGCGACTGACGGCACGTCCGGCAGGGCGGGGCTGCGCTGCGGCGCCGTCACCGCCAGGGCCCGCAGCCGCCCGTCGCGCACATGCGGGATGGCCTCGATCAGCCCGGTGATCAGCATGTCGGTGTCCCCGGCATAGACGGCGTTCACCGCCTGCGCGCCGCCGCGATAGGGCACGTGCAGGATGTCGATGCCGGCCTTCGCCTTCAGCAGCTCGCCCGCCAGATGCGTGGTGGAGCCGGCGCCGGAGGAGCCGAAGGAGAAGCGCTGCGGCTTGGCCTTCGCCTGCTGCAGGAAGGTCTTGAGGTCGGGCACCGGCCAATCCGGCCGCACCAGCAGGGCCATCGGCACCTCGCTGACCATGCTGATGGGCACGAGGTCGCGGAACGGGTCATAGCCCGGATTGGCCAGCAAGGCGGGCAGGATGGCGACCGAGGAGGTGGTGAAGAGCAGCACATGCGGATCGGCCGCCTGCACCACGGACTGGATGCCGAGCGCGCCGCCCGCGCCCGGCTTGGTCTCGACGATGACGTTCTGCCCGAGCGTGTGCGTCAGCCGGTCGGCGATGAAGCGCGCCGGCACCTCGACCGGACCGCCCGGCGCGAAGGGCACGACGAAGCGCACCGTACGGTCGGGCCAGGCGGTCTCGCCGGCCCTGGCCACGCCGGGCAGCGCGGCGGCGGCGAGCGCCGCGAGCGTGCTGCGTCGCGTCATATGGATCATTGATTCCGCCCTCCTGGTTTTTTCGTTCTTTCCAGTCCCGCAAAGGATAGTCCGAATGGTTGATATGATCAACCAAAGCGACTAGCTTCCCCCGCGAAGAGGCACGACGCCCGAGCGAAGAGGACGACCGAGAATGAAGCGACGCACCCTGCTGGCCGCGGGCCTGGCCCTGCCCGCCCTGCGCGCCCAGGCCGCCACCAGCGGCGGCTGGGTGCCAAGCCACCCGCTGAAGCTCGTGGTGCCCTTCGCCGCCGGCGGGCCCGCCGACATCTTCGGCCGCATCTTCGCCGAGGCGCTGGGCAAGGAACTGGGTCAGCCCGTGGTGGTGGAGAACCGCGGCGGCGCCGGCGGCCTGGTCGGCACCGACGCGGTGGCCAAGTCCAACCCGGACGGGCTGACCATCGGCTTCACCGGACCCGGCGCGCTCTCCATCGCGCCCTTCATGCCGCAGCAGCAGATGCCCTTCGACATCTACAAGGATCTCGCCCACCTCACCCTCGTGGTGCGCGTGCCCGAGGTGCTGGTGGTCAACGCCAAGTCCGGCCCGGCCGACCTGCCCGCGCTGGTGAAGATGGCGCAGGACAAGTCCAACGCGGTCAGCTATGGCTCGGCGGGCGCAGGCTCGATCACGCACCTCGCCGGTGCGCTGCTCGCTTCCGAGGCGAAGTTCGAGGCGCTGCACATCCCCTATCGCGGCGTCGCGCCGGCGACCACCGACCTGCTCGCCAACCGCTTCACCTACCTGATCGCCGACGTGCCGGTGTTGCGGCCGCATATCGAGGCCGGCGTGCTGCGCCCGCTGGCGGTTACCACCGCGCAGCGCGTGCCTTCGCTGCCGGACGTCCCCACGACCGCCGAGCGGGGCCTGCCGCAGGTGATCTCGGACAACTGGTATGGCTGCGCGGTGCCCGCCGCAACGCCTGCCAGCATCCGCGAGGCGCTGCGCGAGGCCGCCATCCGCGCGCTGCGCAGCGAGGCGCTGGTGAGCGAGTTCCAGCGCCAGGGCGGCGCGCCCTCGCCCCTGGAACCCGAGGCCTATCTGGACTTCCTGCGGGCCGAGGCCGAGAAATGGGGCCCGCTGGTGCGGCAGAGCGGCGCCGAGACGCTGTGATGCCGGCGGATTTCGGCTTTCCTTCACGACTGCCGGCGTTGCTTGGGGTCCGTTACCCCATCGTGCAGGGCGGGATGAGCTGGGCCTCCTCCTCCGCCGCGCTGGCGCTTGCCGTGGCGCGGGCGGGCGGGCTCGGCACTATCGCCGCCGGGCCGATGCGCCCGGAGGCGCTGGTGGAGGCGATCCGCACGGTGCGCGCCGGAACGGAGGCGCCCTTCGCCGTCAACATCCCGCTCTACAACAAGCGGTCCGCCGAATTCCTCGACATCGCCGAGGCGGAGCGCGTGCCGGTGTTGATCGCCTCGCAGGGTGGGCCGCGCGCGCATCTGCCGCGCTTCCGTGCCTATGGGGCGAAGTGGCTGCATGTCGTCGCTTCGCCTCTGCATGCCGCCAAGGCCGAGGCGGCGGGCGTGGACGGGCTGATCGTGGTCGGCGGCGAGGCCGGCGGGCATCCCGCGCCGGATGAGGTCTCCGCCATGGTGATGGTGCGCGCGGTCGCGCAGGCCGTGGCGCTGCCGGTGATCGGCGCCGGCGGCGTGGCCGATGGCGCCGGCATCGCCGCGATGTTCGCGCTCGGTGCCGAAGGGGCGCAGCTCGGCACGCGCTTCCTGATGACGGAGGAAGCCACCGTGCACCCCGCCTACAAGGAGATGGTGCGCAAGGCCGCGCTCTCCGACACCACCCTGGTCGGGCGCGGCGGCTTGCCGGTCCGCCAGCTTCGCAACCGCTTCACCGAGGAGGTGGACGCCGCCGAGCGCGCCGGCCATGAGAAGGAGGCGCTCGCCCTGCTCTATGCCAGCCGCAGCCTGAAGCTCGCCGCCCTGGATGGCGACGTCGAATGGGGCAAGGTGGAGGCCGGGCAGACCGCCGGGCTGATCAGCGACGTCCCGCCCGCCGCCGAGGTGATGCGGCGCCTCGTGATGGAGGCGGAGGCGGTGCGCCGCCGGCTCGCGGGCCTGCCGGCGGAGGTGCCGGCATGATCCGCGCCGAGACACGCGGCCGGCTGCGCCTGCTGGTCCTGGCGCGGCCGGAGAAGCGCAACGCCATCGACACGGCACTCGCGGAGGGCCTCATCGCGGGCTTGCAGGCGGCGGCGGAGGATTCTGCCGTCACCGCCATCGTCCTGGCCGCCGAGGGGCCGGGCTTCTGCGCCGGTGCCGATCTCACGGAGCTGCGTGCCCTCGCCGCCAATCCCTCTGCCCGCGCCGCCCGTGCCGCGCTGAGCGAGGCGATCCTGCTGGCGCCCGGCTGCACCGCCAAGCCGGTGGTGGCGGCGGTGCAGGGTGCCGCGCTCGGCGCCGGGGCCGCCCTGGCGCTGTGCTGCGACCAGATGCTGATGGCCGAGGGCGCCAGCCTGGGCTTCCCGGAGGCGAAGCACGGCATGTTGCCGGCGCTGATGGCCCCCGTGCTGCTGCGCCACCTCGCGCCGCGACAGGTCTTTTCGCTGCTGGCGAGCGGGCGCGCGCTGCCCGCGGCGGAAGCGGCCTCGCTGGGCCTCTGCCCGGCACCCGTCCCCGCCGAGGCGCTGCTGGAGCAGGCCGCCGCACTCGCAGAAGGCCTCGCCACCCTGCCACCGCCCGCCATGCTGGCGCTGAAGCAGCTCTGCGCCGCCGGTGCGCAGCCCCTGCCGGAGGGCTTCGCGCGGGCGCGCGCCGCCCGGGAGGCGCTGGCATGAGGCCGCTCGAAGGACTGGTGATCCTCGACCTTTCCCGTGTGCTGGCCTGCCCCTTCGCCACCATGCTGCTGGCCGAGATGGGCGCCGAGGTCATCAAGGTGGAGCAGCCCGGCAGCGGCGACGAGACCCGCAGCTTCGAGCCCTTCGCCGAGGGGCCGGGCGGCAGCGTCAGCGGCTACTACATGGCCTGCAACCGCGCCAAGCGCTCGGTCACCGTGAACCTGCGGCACGAGGAAGGCCGGCGGATCATCCGCGACCTCGCCGCGCAGGCCGACGTGCTGGTCGAGAACTTCCCCACCGGCGCGCTGAAGAAGCGCGGGCTGGACTGGGCCTCGCTCGCCGCCGTCAATCCGCGCCTGGTCTATCTCTCCTGCACCGGCTTCGGGCAGAGCGGGCCTTACGCGAAGCGCAAGGGATACGACACCGTGTTCCAGGCCATGGGCGGGCTGATGAGCCTGACCGGCGAGCGCGGCGGCGGCCCGGTGAAGCCCGGCCTGCCGGTGGCCGACCTGTCCTCCGGCCTCTGGGTCGCCATCGCCATCCTCTCGGCGCTGCGCGGGCGGGACCGCACCGGCAAGGGCGGGCATGTCGATGTCTCGATGTTCGACGCGCAGGTGGCGCTGCTGACCATCGCGGCGGCGCGCCACTTCGCGCTGGGCGAGGTGCCGCCGCGGCTCGGCACCGAGCATCCCGGCCGGGTGCCCAGCGCCAGCTTCCGCTGCGCCGATGGCCGCTACCTGCACGTCACCGCCAGCGACCAGCACTGGGCGCCGCTCTGCGCCGCGCTCTCGCTGGACACGCTGGCGGCGGACCCCGGGCTGGCCACCAATGCCGGCCGCCTGGCGCGGCGCGAGGAGGTGATGCGCGCGATGTCGGCGGCGCTGGCGGAACTGCCGCGCGGCGAGGCCTTCGCGCGGCTGGATGGGGCGGGCGTGCCCGCCGGCCCGGTGCTGGAGCTGGACGAGGTGCTGGCCGACGAGCACGTCCGCGCGCGTGGCATGGTGTCCAGCTTCGAGCATCCACAGCTCGGGTGCTTCCCGGCCCTGCCGGTGCCGCTACGCTTCGAGGGCTGGGACGACCCGGAGGTCGGGCGGCCGCCGCTGCTCGGCGAGCATACCGAGGCGGTGCTGCGCGAGCGCCTCGGGCTGGATGCGGCGCGCATCGCGGAACTGCGGGAGATGGGAGCGCTATGACCGAGGCCGTGCTGTGGGAGATGTCCGCCGAGGGCGTCGTGACCCTGACCCTGAACCGCCCCGAGGCGCGCAACGCGCTGAACACGGCGATGGCCGAGGCGCTGCTCGCTGGCGCCCGCCGCGCCGTGGCCGAGCAGGCGAAGCTGGTGCTGGTGCGCGCCAACGGCCCGGTCTTCTGTGCCGGCGCCGACCTGAAGGAGCGCAAGGGCATGGGCGAGGACCAGGTCCGCGCCCGGCGCCTGAAGGGCTTCGCCGCCTATGACGCGCTGGAGCGGCTGCCGATGCCGAGCATCGCCGTGCTGCAGGGCCCGGCGGTCGGCTCGGGCGGGGAGATCGCCGCCGCCTGCGACATGATCGTGGCGACGCCCGCCGCCTCCTTCCGCACGCCGGAGGCGCTCTGGGGCACGGTGGGCGCGACGCAGCGCCTGCCGCGCATCATCGGCAAGCGGCTGGCCAAGGACATGATGTTCACCGGCCGCACCCTAACCGCCGAGGAGGCCGAGCGGGCCGGGCTGGTCTCGCGCCTGGTGCCGGACGAGGCGGCGCTGGAGGCCATGCTGGCGGAGATCGCGCGCACCATCCTGGCCGCGCCCGCGGGGGCGCTGCGCCAGGCCAAGCGCTGCATCGACGAGGGCGTGGAGCGCGACCCGCGCGCCGCGCTGGCCACCGAGTTGATGGCGATCGAGGAGAACCTCGCCGAGGGAGCCTGGCGCGCGACCATGGCGGGCTTCGGGAACGGGCGGCCGTGAGCGCCCCCTTTGTGCTGGAGGGCATCTGCCCGCTGACCAGCGAGGCTGCCCTGCGCCGCGCTGTTGCCATCGCGCCGGAGGTGGAGGCGATCGTCGCGCCCGCCGGCCGGATCACCTATGCGGCGTTGGCCGAGGAGGTCGCCGCCATCCGCGCGGCACTGGCCGCCGCCGGGGTGCAGCGGGGCGACCATATCGGCATCTGCCTCGGCAATGGGCCGCGCTGGGTGGCGCTGTTCCTGGCCATCGGCTCGCTCGGCGCGGTGACGGTGCCGGTGAACACCCGCTTCCGCGCGGAGGAGATGGCCTATGCGCTGCGGCAGTCGCGCGTGCGCATCCTGTTCCTGGCCGACCGCTTCCTGCGCGTGGATTTCGTCGGCATGCTGCGGGACATCTGCCCCGCGCTCGACGGCAGCCTGCCGGATGCCGCCCTGCCGGATCTGGAAAAGGTCATCGTGCTGGGTGAGGATGTTCCGGCCGGCGCCGTGGCGTGGGACGCCTTCTTGGGCGCCGCGCAGCGCCCCGTCGCGCCCTGTTGCACGCCGGACGACGTGCTGCTGATCCAGTACACATCGGGCACCACTTCCTTCCCCAAGGGCGTGCTGCTGACGCACCGCAGCATGTGTGCCGATGCCTTCTTCTCTGGCGGGCGCATGGGGCTGCGGGTGGCCGACCGCTTCCACAGCGCGCGGCCCTTCTTCCATGTCGCGGGCAGCACGCTCTCCGTCCTGTCCTGCCTGCAGCATGTGACGACGCTGGTCACCATGGACCGCTTCGAGCCGGGCGAGGCGCTGCGCATCATGGAGGCGGAGCGCTGCACGCATTTCTCCGGCAACGACACCATGGCTCTGATGCTGCTGAACCATCCGGACCGCCCGCGGCGCCGCCTCGTGCTGCGCGGCGCCTGGGCGGCGGCCTCGCCCAGCATCGTCCGCCGCATCATCGACGAGCTGGGCGCGCGCGAATGCGTCGTGGGCTACGGGCTGTCCGAAGCCTCGCCGAACGTGTCGCAATCCGCCTGGTGGGAGCCGGAGGAGATCCGCGTCAGCGGCCGCATGCTGCCGGAGCCGGGCGTGTCGGTCCGCATCCGCGCGCTGGATGGCGGCGCCGACTGCCCGCCGGACGTGGAGGGAGAGATCCTCGTGCGCGGCTGGAACGTCATGCAGGGTTATTTCGACAAACCCGAGGAAACCGCGAAGGCGCTCGACGCGGATGGCTGGCTTTCCACCGGGGATCTGGGCCGTCTTGATGCCGATGGCCGCCTGCAGTTCACCGGCCGTGCCAAGGATCTGGTGCGGGTGGGTGGCGAGAACGTCTCGCCCGCCGAGGTGGAGGACATCCTGAACCGCCATCCGGCCGTGCGGCAGGCGGTGGTGGTCGGTGTGCCCGATGCGCGGCTGATGGAGGTGCCTTGCGCCTTCATCATTCCGAACGAGGGGCATGTGGTGGAGGAGCAGGCGCTGATCGGCTGGAGCCGCGACAACATGGCCGGCTTCAAGGTGCCGCGCTATGTCTGCGTGGTGGATGGCTTCGAGGCGATCGGCATGACGGCCAGTTCCAAGATCCAGAAGCGGCTGCTGGCGGAGCATGCGGTGAAGCTGCTGGGCCTGGAGAAACGGCCCGGGGAGTGACTCCCGATCCAGCCGCCACGGAGGGCACGCCAAGGAGCGTGCCCGAGAACGCGCAGAAGGTAAGGAGGCCTGGGGGAACAGGGTTCCCCCAGCCTTCACTGGAGGGAACCATGACCGCCACTTCGCTCGAGGGACGCGCGGCCGCGCTGCCCGGCGTCCGCCTGTTCTACCGCGACACCGGCGGCGACGGCGTGCCCGTCGTCCTGCTGCACGCCAATACCGGCACCAGCGGCTGCTGGCCCGACCAGTTCGCCGCCTTCGCGGCAGCAGGCTATCGCGTCATCGCCTTCGATCGGCGGGGCTGGGGGCAGAGCATGGCCGATCCCGCCAGCGGGCCGCAGCCGGGTAGCGTGGCGGAGGACCTCGCCGCCCTGGTCGATCACCTGCGCCTGCCGGAGTTCCATCTGCTCGGCGTCGCCGGCGGCGGCTTCGCGGCGCTGGACTACGCCTCGTGGCGGCAGGAGACGCTGCGCAGCCTGGTGGTCGCCGCGAGCACCGGATCCTTTGCCGAGCCGGAGATGGAGCAGTTGAGCCGCAACATCGCCATTCCCGGCTTCCGTGAACTGCCCGAGACCTTCCGCGAGATCGGCCCTTCCTTCCGCGCCGAGCATCCGGGGCGCGTCGCTGCCTGGCATGCGGCGGAGCAGGCGGCGCGGCAGCCGGGCGCGGCGGCACAAGTGCCGCGCACGCCAAACACCTTCGCCAAGGTCGCCACGATCCGCCTGCCGGTGCTGGCCATCAGCGCCAGCGCCGACCTGCTGGCGCCGCCCGCGCTGATGCGGCGCTGGGTGCGCCACTTGCCGCAGGCCGAGTGGCTCACCATCGCCGATGCCGGCCACTCCGTGCCGATGGAGCAGCCGGAGATCTTCAACGCGGCGGTGCTCGACTTCCTCCGCCGGCATTGAACGGCACGAGCCCTGCGGCAGGGCCTTCAGGAGGGCAGCGGGAACTCCCGCAGGAAGGGCTGATACTCGGGCTCGACATCCACCTCCAGCGTGGCCAGCAGCCGCACGACCCCGCAATAGAAGGCCACGACCACCGTCAGTTCCGTCAGCAGTTCCGCATCCAGATGCCGCCGCAGCGCCTCAAAGGTGGCCGCCGACATGCCGGGCCCCTGCCACATCTCGCGGGCGCCGCGCAGCACCAGCCGCGCGAGCGGCTCCAGGCCACTCTCCTGCCCCTCGCTCTCGGGCCCAATGGCCTTGATGTCGCTGTCCGCGACGCCGAACTCGCGGCCGATGCGCACATGGTGCGACCACTCATAGGGGCTGCGCGCCAGCCATCCCACCTGCAGGATGGCAAGCTCCCGCAGGCGCGGATCGAGCCGGCTGCGATGGCGGATGAACATGCCGAGATTGCCGAAGGCGCGCGCGGCGCCGGGGCTGTTGGCCAGCACGCGGTGCAGCGTGATGTCTCGTGCCAGGATGTCCTGGTGCTCCGCGGCGAGATCCTCGCGGCGAAGAAGGGGAACTCTTGCCATCGTGATCCTCCCTGCTCAGGCTGCGTCCAGGCGATAGAACCGGACGGCGTTGTCATGGAACAGCGCCGCCCGTTGCTGTGGCGGCCAGTCCGCGGTGATGCGCTTGAAGGCGTTCCAGAGTGCCGTATAGCCGCAGCTCGCCTTGTCCACGGGGAAGTTGCTCTCGAACATGCAGCGCTCGGCGCCGAAAGCCTCCACGCAGGTTTCGATATAAGGGCGCCAGAGATCCGCGAGCTGCGCGGAATGCGGTGGCTGATCGCCTTCGTGCAGGCCGAAGCCGAAGAGGCGCATGCCCAGCCCGCCCAGCTTCACATGCAGGTTCGGGCAATGCGAGAGTTCGCGGATGGCGGCGCTCCAGGCAGCGAAGACATGGCGTCGCCGGTGGGTATAGGGGCCGATGCCGAGGGCGCCCCCCACATGGTTCAGCACGATGCGGGTTTCCGGGAAGGCGTCGGCCAGGTCGCGCAGCTCGGCGAGCTGCGTGTGATAGGCCCAGGCATCGAAGCTGAGGCCGAGCGGCGCGAGCTGAGCGAATCCTTCGCGGAAGGCGGGGTCCAGCATCAGCATGGGCGGCGGCGTTGCCACCGAGCCGCGCGCTAGCGGGTCCGGGTGCCAGGCGGCGATCTGCCGGATGCCCCGGAAATGTCCCGCGCCCGCTTCGATCTGCGCTTCCAGCACGGCGCGGATGGCTGCGCCGGCACTCAGGTCCGCGAAGCCCACGATGCCATCCGCGACGCGCGCGCCGCCCGGGCGCTCCGCGGCGCGCGCCGCCGCCCTCGCCACGAACTCCGTCTCGCCGACGGGCTGGAACAGCGGATCGCCCCCGGCCCGGTAATGCGTGTGGCACTCGATGAAGACGCTGGCCCGCACGGCATGGCCGCCGCCGGCATCGGCCAGGAAATCGTCCAGCAGGTAGGGATCGCCCGGGCGGTCCCAGAGATGGTGGTGCGCGTCCACGATCGGCAGTTCCGGCTCCAGTGCCGGTTCCGCGTTGCGGGCAAGCCAGTCGGGGCGGATGACGGGATGCCGCACGGGCGCGGCAGCGGGCGTGCTCAGGGCGTATCCTCCATGGTCTTTCGGCAGGATTCCTTGGGGCGGAGCCTGTCGGCACGGCGCCCGCACGCATCCTAGACCCGTGCGACGAAGGCCGGCATGGGTTTTCTCGCCCAGCGCATGCGGCCGTCGCAAACTTTCGCTCCGCGATCCTTCAGAGCCTCGACGGATGCATTGAGCCCCGTCGCAGCCTATACAGTCTTCCGACGCGGGCTGCTTCCGCTCACCAAAATAGGGTGGCCGCTGCGTGCAACCGCCGCCACGCGCGGCGCAAGGAGGAGACGAGAATGAAGATCACCTGGTTCGGGCACTCGGCATTCCGGCTGGATTTCGGCGATGCGGTCGTGTTGATCGATCCTTTCCTGAGCGGCAACGGAAGCTTCAAGGGTGATGTGGACACCGCCACGGCGGGCGCCACCCACATCGTGCTGACGCATGGCCACGGGGATCATGTCGGCGACACCGTCGCCATCGCCGGGCGCACCGGCGCCAAGCTGGTGGCGACCTTCGAGCTGTGCCAGTTTCTGGGCGCCAAGGGCGTCACCGCGACGGACCCGATGAACACCGGCGGCACGACGGATCAGGGCGCCTTCACCGTTTCGCTGACCACCGCCTTCCATTCCTCCTCGGAGATGGGGGAAGACGGCGTGCTGCACAATCTCGGCCTTCCCAACGGCGTGGTGATCACGCCGAAGGACAAGACGCACCCGGTGATCTATCACATGGGCGACACCGACATCTTCTCCGACATGGCGCTGATCGCCGAGCTCTACCGGCCCAGCGTCGCCATGGTGCCGATCGGCGACCGCTTCACGATGGGTCCGCGCAGCGCCGCGCTCGCCGTCCGTCGCTTTCTGCCCGGCGTCAAGACCGTGCTGCCCTGCCACTACGCAACCTTCCCGCCCCTCGTGCAGTCGGCCGACGGCTTCCTGCGCGAGATGGGGGACCAAGTCGGCCGCGTGCGGGTTCCCGTGGTGGGCCAACCCTTCACCCTGTGAGGCCAGGGGCGGCACGGAGCGGCAGGGGAAGCCGCGCCCGTGCCGCCGCCCTGCTGCGGCCCAGCCTGCTAGGCGCGCTTCGCAGCCGGGAGCCGCTTCTGGGCGTCGGGATCGGGGCGCGCGGCGCGCCGGGATGACTTGCCGCCGGCCCCGGTGGCCGCGCCCTCCGCCTCCGCCGGATGCGCGGCCTTCAGCCCGGACCAGCCGCTCTCGATATGCTCGACGAGCGCCTGCACGGCGCCCTCCTTGTCGCCGGCTTCCAGCAGCGAGAGGAAGCGTTCGTGCTCGGCGATCTGCTTCTTGCGCCGCCCCGCATACTCCTGCCCGATGAAGGGGTATTTCGCCCAGAGCACGCGCACGAATTGCAGCGTCTGCGGCCGGTTGGCCAGTTCGTAGAGGCGGAAGTGGAAGCGGTAGTTCTCCGCGCGCATGGCCGGCGGATCGCCCTTGCGCGTCAGCGAGACGATGCGCGCCTGGCTCTCCCTCAGCTCCGCGAGATTCTGTGGCGTCATGAGCGCGATGGCGCGCGCCGTCAGCTCGCGCTCCAGCAGCACGCGCAGTTCGAACACCTCCTGGGCGGCGCCGGGCACCACCTCCGGCACCACCAGCCCCTTGTGCGAGACGCCGGCGACGTAGCCTTCCGCCTCCAGGGTGTGCAGCGCCTCGCGCACCGGGGTGATGGAGACGCCCAGCTCCTCCGCGATCTGGGACTGCTTCAACTTGGTTCCACGTGGGTAAGTCCCGGCGATGATGCGCTCCCGAAGGATTTCCGCCACTTGATCCTGTTTGGTCCTGAACGCCATCGTCGCAATATCCTCACCGGGGCCTGTCCGGCATTTCGGCTTTCAGAGTACCCGGCCGCTCCCGCCGAAGTAAACGAGGGGGCAAAAAGGGGTCCCCCCCGATCGCCGGAGGAACGGCTCAGCGCTGGAAGTTCAGCCGCAGTCCCGGCTCGTCCCAGCGCATGCGGGCCAGTTCGCCCTTCGCGGAAAGCGTGACATAGGCCGTCCGCATGTCGGCCCCGCCGAAGCAGATGTTGGTGGGGTGCGTGTCGGGCATCTTCACCTCCCGGAGCACGCGGCCATCGGGCGCGAAGACCGTGATGAAGCCGGTGCCCAGCGTTGTCACGGCAATATTGCCCGCGGCCGTCACCGCCAGGCTGTCGAAGCGCGTGGGGCCGGGCAGGCCGGCGAGGCAGTGCCCGCCATGCGGCGCAGGGAAAGCGCCGGCCCGCACCACGCCCGGCGCCTCCACATCGAAGCACCACAGCCGCGCCCCCTCGGTATCGGCCACATAGACTCGGCTCTCGTCCGGCGAGAGCCCGACGCCGTTGGGGCTGAGGATGGGATAGGCGAGCTGGCGGATCGAGGAGCCGTCCGGCAGCGCGTAGTAGAGCCCGCCATGGTCGCGGGAGCGGGCGTAGCGCTTGCCCATGTCGGTGAAGTAGAAGCCGCCCTGCCGGTCGAAGACGAGGTCGTTGGGCGCCGAGAGCCGGTGCCCGTCGCATTCGGTGTAGAGCACGCGCCGCTCGCCGGTGCGCGGATCGACCCGCTGGATGGAGCCGCCCTCGTAGTCGGGCGCCGGGCCCATGCCCATGAAGTGCCCGGGCAGGTAGAGGCTACCGCCGTTGTCGCAGAGGTAGAGCGCCCCGTCGGGCCCCATGGCCAGCCCGTTCGGCCCGCCCTTCGGTTCGCCGAGCCGGGTGACGGTCCCATCCGCCGCGACGCGCGTGATCCGGCCCCCGTTGATCTCGGTGAGGATGACGGCCCCGTCCTCCAGCACCACCGGGCCTTCCGGGAAGCCCAGCCCGCGCGCGATGATCTCGATCTCCTCCATGGCACGTCCCTTTCCCATGTCGTCACTGGTTCCGATGCGTTTCAGGCGGCGCCCGTCAGGCTCCCGGGAGGGGCAGGTAGCGCCAGCCCGGCGGGGCAGGGCCGAGCCAGCGCGGCGCCTCCCCGGGCCACAGCACCCCGCCATCGGCGGCCACGCCCCAGCCGGCCGCCACACCGAGCACCCGCAGGCCGCCCTCCGAAGCCGCCGAGAGGGCGTTGACGTGGTGATGGCCATGCACGACCAGCCGCGCCCCCATGGCCCGGGCCAGCCCCTCCAGCGCCGCCGCGCCGGCGGGATGGCTGGAGGGGGCCTCATGCGTCACCAGCACGTCGGCGTGCTGGCCCAGCAGCGCCTCCCAGTCCTCCGGCCAGATCGCCATGGCGGCCAGCGCCTCGCCCAGCGCCTGGCGCTGCGCGGGGCTCCAGCTCGCATCCAGCGTGCCGAGATCTGCCGCCAGATCGGCGCGGCGGCGCAGGCGTGGCGCGGCGGGCGGCTCCCAGACACGGCGGCGGAACACCCCACCCAGCCCAGCGACCCGCAGCCCGCCGATCTCCACCACGCGGCCATGCAGCGCGCCGGGCGCGGTCAGCGGGTTGCGCTCCGGCGCGGCCAGGTTGGCCCACATCTCCGGCCCGCCGTCATAGTCGTGATTGCCGAAGATCCAGTGCACGGCGATGCCCCGCCGCAGCAGCGGCGCCGCCAGCAGGTCCAGCGGCGCGTGGCACTCCATGTCGCCCAGCAGCACCGCCGCGGCAGGTGGCCGCTCCAGCGCGGCGAGGCCCGCCTCCAGATAGTCCCAGCGCCGGTGCAGGTCGCCCACGAAGACGATCTCCCCGGCGCCGGGCACGGGGTCAGATCACCCCTTCGGCGGCCAGCTCGGCCACCTCTCGCGCGGAATAGCCGAGCAGGTCGCGCAGCAGCCGCTCATTGTCCTCGCCATAGCCCGGGGCGCCCCGGTCGATGATGCCGCCGCTATAGGCCGGGGTGGCGGAGAGCTTCGCCGGCAGCTCGGTGACGGGCCAGCGGCCGATCTTGGTGCCCGTCACCTCCGTCATCCAGTCCAGCGCCGCCAGTTGCGGGTCGCGGTCGCAGCGGTCCTCGGCGTCCTGGCAGACGCCCGCCGGCACGCCGGCCGCCTGCAGCGCCGCCATGCAGGCATGGGCCTCCTGCTCCCGCGTCCAGGAGGTCACGGCGGCGTCCAGCGCGTCCTGGTGGGCCAGGCGCCCCTCCAGCGTCGCGAAGCGCGGATCGCTGGCCCAGGCCGGGTGTCCGGCGGCCCGGCAGAGCCCGCGCCACTCCTCCTCGGTAAAGCAGGCGATGGCGATCCAGCGATCCGCCCCGGCGCAGCGATAGGCGCCGTGCGGCGCCGCCGGCTTGTAGGGTGAGCGGTTGCCGATGCGCGTCCAGGTGCGGCCGTTCACCTGATGGTCGAGGATCGGCACGCCGCAATGGAAGATTCCGGACTCGCACTGCGAACTGTCAATCCACTGCCCGCGCCCGGTGCGGTCGCGGTGGAACAGCGCGCCCAGGATGGCCGTGGCGAAGCCATAGGCGCCGATCCAGTCGAGATAGGAATAGCCCCAGCCCGCGGGCATGGCGGGTTCCGGCAGGCCCGACATCTCGGCCGTGCCGGCGAAGGCCGCCGCCACGGGGCCGATGGTGCGGAAGCGCCCATAGGTGCCGACGCCGCCCATGCCGGATTGTTGCACGTAGATGATGTCCGGCCGGATCTCGCGCAGCACCTCGTAGCCGAGGCCGAGGCGCTTCAGAACGCCGGGCGAGAAGCCCTCCGCCACCACATCGGACTGCGCGATCATGCGGCGCGCGATCTCCAGCCCCTTGGGATGGCGAATGTTCAGCGAGAGCCCGCTCTTGCCGGCATTCTTGTTGTTGAACTGCCCGCCCATGTCGGAATCGGTGACGCCTTTCAGCGGCGCCGTCGCGGCGCGGCGCGCCTCCCGGCCGCCCACCGGTGCCATGGCCGCCAGGCGGGTATCCGGGTTCTCCTTCCACTCCACCTTGATGACGTCCGCCCCCAGCGCCGCGCAGAGCCGCGTGCCGCCGGCCGAGGCGAGGAACCAGGAGAAGTCGAAGATCCGTACGCCCTGCAGTGGGAAGGCCTTGCCGCGTGCCGAGAGGCGCGGCGGCTCGCTGCGCGGCCGCGCGGGCACCGAGGGCCGACGTTCCGGCATCGCCGTGCCGAGCACGGCCTCGGTGTGCTCGCCCAGGCGCGGCGCGCGCGCGCCGGGCTGCCAGCGCGTCTCGGTGCTCAGCCAGCGGCTGGCGGGATAGGGCAGCGTGCGGCCGAGCTCCGGATGCTCCACCTCGGCGAAGGTGCCGCGCGCCTGCCAGTGGACGTCCTCCACGTTCTCGTGCGGCTTGCGCAGCGGTGCCCAGAGCAGGCCGGAGGCCTGCGCGTCCCGCCAGGGCATGTCCTCGTAGGTATAGGCGCGCATGAAGCGCTGGATCACCTCGGTGATATGCGCCTTGCCCTCGTCCCCGGCGGCCGAGCCGGGGATGTTGCGGGCGCGCGAATCCGCGCCCTGTTCCGGCATGGCGAGGTCCGCCTGCATCCCGTATTTCGACAGGAAGGGCACGAGGCTGGTCTGGTCCCGCACGGAGAGGCCGAGCGCGATGAACCAGCGCCCGTCCTTGGTGTGGCCGATATTCGGCACATGGTTCGGGTGCTCGCCGGCATGGCGGCAGGTCATGCGGTAGAGCGGCGCCCGCCGCATCACCCAGGACATCACGTCCAGCTCGGTGTTCTTCGAGACGGCGTCGTGCACGGCGAGGGAGACGTCCTGCCCCTCCCCCGTGTGCAGCCGGTGCAGCAGCGCCGCGAGGATGCCGACCACGAGCTGCTCGCCCGCGATGTGGTAGGCGTGCCAGAGCTGCGGCGCGATCGGCGGCAGGTCGTAGTTCCAGCCGGGCGCGGCGTCGTAGCCGCAGTTCATCATCACCCCGCCCAGGGCGAGATGGATGAGGTCGCTGGCGCGGTGGTCCTTCCAGGGGCCGGTGTCGCCGAAGGGCGTCATCCGCGCCACCACCAGGCCGGGGAAGCGTTGCGGCAGGCTCTCCAGGCTTTCGCCGAGGGCCTTGTGCAGCCCGCCCCGCGTGGACTCCAGCACGATGTCGGCCGAGCGGATCAGCGTCTCCAGCGCCGGCCGCTGCCCGGGATCGGCGATGTCGAGCCGCACCGATCGCTTGCCGCGGTTGTAGGTCCAGAAATGCAGCGACGTCTCGGGGTCCGCCGTGTCGCCGGCGAAGGGGCCGATGGCCCGGGTGGGCGAACCCTCCGGCGGCTCGACCTTGATGACCTCCGCGCCGAGCCCGGCCAGGATGAGCCCGGCATATTCCGCCAGCTCGTCGGCGAACTCCACCACCCGCAGCCCGGCCAGCATGCCGGGGGCCTCCGCATCGAGCTTTCCCGGTTCCGGGGCCGCGCCTGTCCGATCCTGCTGCACCGTCACTCCACCCATTCCCTGGCTGTTTCCGGCCACTGCGTTGCTGGCGAGAGTCCCGCACCCCTGCTCATGCGGCGCCCGTGGCCGGGGCGCGCAGATGGCAGGCGACGGCATGACCTTCCGCGTCCATCACCAGCGGCGGCTCCGCCTCCCGGCAGGCCGGCACCGCGATGGGGCAGCGGGTGTGGAAGCGGCAGCCCGGCGGCGGGCGCAGCGGGCTCGGCACGTCGCCGCGCAGCAGCGGGCGCGCGGGCCGTGGCGGCCGGCGCCCGCCCACCCGCGGCAGCGGGCGCGAGGGCGGGACCGCGGCGAGCAGCGCTTCCGTATAGGGGTGGCGCGGCGCGGCGAAGAGCGCGGCCCGCGGCGCCAGCTCGACGATCTTGCCGAGATACATCACCGCCACGCGGTGGCTGATATGCTCGACCACGCCGAGGTCATGCGCGATGAAGAGGTAGCTCAGCCCGAGCTCCTCCTGCAGGTCCATCAGCAGGTTGATGACCTGCGCCTGCACGGAGACGTCGAGCGCCGAGACCGGCTCGTCGCCGATGATCAGCTCGGGCCCCAGCGCCAGGGCGCGGGCGATGCCGAGGCGCTGGCGCTGCCCGCCGGAGAACTCGTGCGGGTAGCGCGCCATCTGGTCCGGCCGCAGCCCGGTGCGGCGGAACAGCGCCTCGACGCGGTCCCGCTGCTCCGTGCGGTTGCCGATGCCGTAGTTGACGAAGGGCTCGCCGACGATCTCGCCCGCCGTCATGCGCGGGTTGAGCGAGGAATAGGGGTCCTGGAAGATCACCTGCATGCGCCGGCGGTGACGGTGCATCGCCGCCGGGCCGAGATGCGTGATGTCCTCCCCGCCCAGGCGGATGGCGCCGGCGCTCGGCTCCACCAGCTTGAGGATCGCCTTTCCGGCGGTGGACTTGCCGCAGCCGCTCTCGCCGACCAACCCGAGCGTCTCGCCAGGGGCGATGGCGAAGCTGATGCCGTCCACCGCCCGCACCTCGCCCCTGCTGCGGCCGAGCAGGCCGCGACGGACCGGGTAGTGCTTGACCAGCCCCTCCACCGAAAGCAGCGGCGGCGTGGAAACCTTATTCATCGCCCGGCTCCCCCGGATGCCAGCACGCCACAAGGTGGCGCGGCCGCTCCTCGCCCAGCGGCGGCATGGTTTCCCGGCACGCGCCCGTGGCGCGGTCGCAGCGCGTGGCGAAGGGGCAGCCGGGCGGCATGGCGGTCAACGCCGGCACCACGCCCGGAATCTCCGTGAGGCGCCGCCGCCCGGCCCCGACACCGCCGAGATGCGGCATGGCCGCCATCAGGCCGCGCGTATAGGGATGCAGCGGCGCGTCGAAGAGCTCGTCCACCGCCGCCTCCTCGACCTTGCGGCCGGCATACATGACCACCACCCGGTCCGCCATTTCAGCGACCACGCCCAGATCATGGGTGATCAGGATGACCGCCGCGCCGGTCTCCTCCTGCAGGTCGCGGATGAGGTCGAGGATCTGCGCCTGGATGGTGACGTCGAGCGCCGTGGTTGGTTCGTCCGCCAGCAGCAGCCGGGGGCGGCAGGCCAGCGCCATGGCGATCATCACGCGCTGGCGCATGCCGCCCGAGAGCTGGTGCGGATACTCGTGCAGCCGCCGCTCGGGCTCGGGCATGCGCACCTGGCGCAGCATGGCGAGCGCGCGGCCCATGCAGCGCTCCCAGGGCAGGCGCTCATGCACCATCACCGTCTCGGCGATCTGCCGGCCGATGGTGAGCACCGGGTTCAGGCTGGTCATCGGCTCCTGAAAGATCATGGCGATCTCGCCGCCGCGCACCGCGCGCATCTCCGCGTCGGAGAGGGCGAGGAGATCGCGCCCGCCCATCACCGCGCGGCCCGCCGCGATCCGGCCCGAGGGCTTCGGCACCAGCCGCAGCAGCGAGAGCGCGGTCATGCTCTTGCCGCAGCCGGATTCCCCGACAATGCAGAGCGTCTCGCCCTGGCGCACGGTGAAGGAGAGGTCATTGACGGCGACGGCCGGCGGTCCCTCGCCGCGGAACTCGGTGCGCAGGCCGCGCACTTCGAGCAACGCCGCGCCCTCCTCCGGTGCGGCGAGGGGCGCCGCCGCCACGGCCGTGGCGGCGCTCACAGCCGCCTCGCCAGGCGCGGATCGAGCGCGTCGCGCAGCCCGTCGCCGAGCACGTTGATGGAGAAGACCATCAGCGCCAGCGCGATGCCGGGGAAGAGGATGTTCCAGAAGGCGAGCTGCACGTAGAGGCGCCCTTCCGCGATGATGTTGCCCCAGCTCGGGATCTCGGGCGGCGTGCCGACGCCGAGGAAGCTGAGATAGGATTCGGTGAGCACCGCCGAGGCGCAGATATAGGTGGCCTGCACGATCAGCGGCGCGAAGGTGTTGGGCAGGATGTGGCGGCGCATCAGCCGCGGGAAGCGCGTGCCAATGGCGGCGGCGGCCTGGATGTAGGTCTGCTCGCGCACCGAGAGCACCACCGCGCGCACCAGCCGCACGACCCGCGGAATCTCGGGGATGGTGATGGCGATCACCACCACCCAGAGGCTGGCGCGGGTCAGCGACATCAGCGCGATGGCGAGCAGGATGCCGGGGATCGCCATCAGCCCGTCCATCACCCGCATGATGATGGCGTCGGCGAGGCGGAAATAGCCGGCGATGACGCCCAGCGTCAGGCCGAGCACGGTGCTCGCCAGCGCCACGGCAAGGCCGATCAGGAGCGAGACGCGGCCGCCATGGAGCACGCGGGAGAACAGGTCCCGCCCATAGGCATCCGTGCCGAACAGGTAGTCGCCGCCCGGCGGGAGCATCCGGTCGATGACGTTCATCTCGATCGGGTCGTGCGTGGCGATCCAGGGGGCGCCCACCGCGCTCAGCACCAGCAGCAGGAGCACCAGCCCGCCCAGCGCGGCGATGGGGTGGCGGCGCAGTATGCGGGCCGGACGGAAGCGGCGCGGCGCGGCCGGGGCGGCGGAGGCGTTCAGCGATACGCTCATGGGGAGGCCTCCCGCTCAGTACCGGATGCGCGGATCGAGCGCGGAATAGGTGAGATCGATGGCCAGGTTCACCAGCACATAGACGCCGGCGACGGTCAGGATCACGCCCTGGATCACGGGGTAGTCGCGCTGCAGCACCGCCTCGATGGTGAGCCGCCCGATCCCCGGAATGGCGAAGACGCTTTCGGTGACGACCACGCCGCCGATCAGCAGGGCGATGCCCACGCCAATGGTGGTGACGATCGGCACGGAGGCGTTCTTGAGCGCGTGCAGGATCAGCACGCGCGGCTCCGCCAGGCCTTTGGCCCGCGCGGTGCGGATGAAATCCTCGTTCAGCACCTCCAGCATGGTGGCGCGGGTGATGCGCGCCAGCAGCGCCATGTAGACGAGGCCGAGGGTGAGCGTCGGCAGCACGAGGTGGCGCGCGAAGGCCAGCGGGTCCTCGCTCAGGCTGACGAAGCCCTGCACGGGCAGCAGGTCGAACTGGAGGGCGAAGCCGATCACCAGCCCGTAGCCGATCAGGAAGACCGGGAGCGAGAAGGCGAGCACGGAGAGCGCCATGATCGTCTGGTCCACCCAGGAGCCGGCCCGCCAGGCCGCGAGCACGCCCAGCGGCACCGCCAGCAGCACGGCGAAGGCCATGGTGCTGACGGAAAGGGCCAGCGTCGGCTCCACCCGCTCCAGGATCAGCCCCAGCACGGGCCGGTTGAGATAGATGGAACTGCCGAGATCGCCGCGCAGCAACTGCCCGCACCAGAGGACGAACTGCTGCAGCAGGGGCTGATCCAGGCCGAGCCGCTCACGGATGAGAGCGATGTCCTCGGCCGTGGCCTGGTCACCGGCGAGAATGGCCGCGGGGTCGCCGGGGCTCAGGCGCAGCATCAGGAAGACGATCACCGCCACCACGGCCATCACCGGAATGGTCGCGAGAACGCGGCGGAGGATGTAGCTGCCCATGATGCGCCCCCTCCCCTCAGCGCTTCTCGATGTTCCAGTAGACCGGCTGGCCGGCCGGCACGACGCCGTGGATGTTCTTGCGCACCGCGATGGGCTGCGTGAACTGGCCGATCGTCAGATAGGGGAAGGTCTCCCAGGCGCGGCGATGCAGCTTCTCCAGCAGCGGGCGACGCTCCTCCGGATCGCTCTCGCGCGCCCAGTCGGCGACCATCGCGTCCAGTTCCTTGTCGCAGGCCCAGCCAGGATTCGCGCGCTCGCAGCGGCTGTTGAACCAGGTGTTGGCGCTCGGGTTGGCGGTATCGGGGCCGCCCTGGCCGGTGATGAAGAGGTGGTAGCCACCGGAACCGGGCGGGTCCTTGCGGGCGCGGCGGGAGAGCAGGGTGGACCAGTCCATCGCCTGCACGTCCACATTCACCCCGGCGCGGCGCAGGCCCTGGATGAGCACCATGGTCGCGGCATTGTATTGCGGCCGGTCGCTGGGCTGCAGCACGGTGATCGGCTCGCCCTTGTAGCCAGCTTCCTTCAGCAGTTCCTTGGCGCGGGCAAGATCGGGCTGGCGGTAAGGTTCGCTGCCGGCATCCGTCTCGTTGCCCGAGCCGCACTGGAAGAAGGCGCCGCACCAGGCGGTGTAGAGGCGGGGATTGCCCACCACCACGCGCATGTAGTCCTCCTGCTTCGCCAGCAGCGCCAGAGCCTGCCGCGCCCGCACGTCGTTGAAGGGGGGATAGAGCCAGTTGGCGCGCACCAGGAGCTGGGTGCCGAGCGGATCGATGATCTCCAGCTTGACGTTGGGGTTGCGCTCCAGCAGCGGGATGAAGTCCAGCGGCGGCGCCTCGTAGTAGTCGATCTCGCCTGCATTCAGCGCCGCGAGCGCGGTGTTCTGGTCGGGGATGTAGCGCCACTCGACACGGTCCACGAGCGCGCGCTTGCCGCCGGAGAGGAAATCCGCCGGCTCCTCGCGCGGCTTGTAGGCGGGATTGCGGCGATAGGCCACCAGGCTGCCCGGCCGCCACTCGTCGCGCTCGAAGATGAAGGGACCGGAGCCGATCGTCTCCGTGATCTGCGTGTTGGCGGGCGTGCTGGCGATGCGCTCGGGCATGACGAAGGTGCCGCTGCCCTTGGCCAGGGTCTCCAGCACCAGGCCGTAGCGCTCGCTCAGCTTGATGGAGAAGGTGCGCTCGTCCACCGCCTCCAGTGCCGCGGTGAACTGCCCGAGGCGCTGACCCATCGGGTCGCGCTGCATCCAGCGGCGCAGCGAGGCCACCACATCGGCGGCGCGCACCGGCTGCCCGTCATGGAAGGCGAGCCCGTCGCGCAGGGTGAAGGTCCAGAGCAACCTGTCATCGGAGACAGTGTGGTGGTCCACCATCTGCGGCTTCGGCTCGAACTTGGAGTTCATGCCGTAGAGCGTGTCGTAGATCAGGTAGCCGTGCCGCATGGTGATGAGGCCGGTGGTCCAGACCGGGTCCAGGATCTGCAGGTTCGCATGGATGGCAACGCGCAACGTGCCGCGATCCTGCGCCGCCGCGGGCGCTGTCGCCGCCATCGCGGCAAGGGCCAGCATCAGCAATCGTCGTTTCATCGTCGCTCTTCCTCCCCCAATGGCCGGCGCGCCCTCTGCCGGGGCGCATCACGGCCGCATCAGCCGGCCAGGCGGAACTTCGGCAGCGTCAGCTCCTCGTCCACCTTGTCGAAGGCCACTTCCACGGCGGCGCCGATCGGCGGCTCGTCCGGCGCCTCTCCGGCGAAGTTGCTCAGCATCAACGGCCCTTCCTGCAACCGCACCAGGCAGACGAGGTAAGGCAGATCCGCGCGGAAGCTGTCCCAATAGGCCCGGTGGAAGCGCACCCAGGAGACAAGCGTGCCGCGGCCGGAAACCGGCGCCCAGGACTGCTGCGAGGAAAGGCAGGCCGGGCAGACCGGCGTGCCGGGATAATGCGTGTTGCCGCACTCCTCGCAGCGCTGCACGGAGAGGACGCCACGGCGGCAGTTCTCCCAGAAGCCGCGGCTGACCGGATCGACCTTCGGGCGGGGCTTGGCGGGCAGTGGCGTGTCCATGATGCGCCTCCTCAACCGCGGGTGTAGATGATGGAGCGCGAGCAGGGCGTGATGGCGCAGAACTGCGCGACCTCCGCCCCTTCCACCTGCCGCGCGCCGCACTCGCCGCGCAGCTGCCGCACGGCCTCCACGTTAAGCGCCCAGCCCTGCATGTAGGAGTTCGAGAGATGGCCGCCATCGGTGTTGGTGGGCAGTCGGCCGCCGACCTTCAGCGCGCCGCCCTCGACGAAGCCGCCGGCCTCGCCACGCTCGCAGAAGCCGAGCCCCTCAAGGCTGAACAGCACCGTCGGGCTGAAATTGTCGTAGCACATCAGCGTGTCGATGTCGGAGGGACCGACGCCCGCCATGCCATAGACTTGCCGCCCGACGTCGCGCGCCTGATGGTACCAGCACTCCGGATCGTAGTTGGCGATGGAGGCCGTCTCGTAGGCCTCACGCCCACCGATGCCGGAAATCATGACGGGCGGCTTCTTCAGGTCACGCGCCCGCTCCTTCGTCGTCAGGATGATGCAGACGGCGCCGTCATTGATCAGGCAGTAGTCGAGCAACCGCAGCGGCTCGACGATCGGGCGCGCCGCCTCGTGATCGTCGATGGTGATCGGCTGCTTCATCACCGCATCGGGGTTGAGGCAGGCATGGTGGCGGAAGGCGACGGAGACCTCGGCGAGCTGCCGCGTGGTGGTGCCGTACTTCGCCCGGTGCTGCTGGAACATCAGCGCATGGGCGGCACCCGGTGAGGTGAAGCCGAAGGGGTCCCAGACGCCCGGGCTTTCCTCGCCGCCATAGTTCACCCGGCGGGAGCGGCCGATATTGGCGTAGATGAGGGCGGCATAGTCGCAGAGCCCGGCCTCCAGCGCCGCCGCGGCCTCGATGATGCCCATGGCGGACATGCGGCCATGCGGCGGCAACGGTAGGGTCCAGCGCGGCGACAGGCCGAGGATCTCGCCCATGCGCGCGTAATACGGGATGCGGCAGACCAGCAGCCCATCCACCTTGCTCTTCTCGAGCCCGCAATCCTCCAGCGCGTTGCGGAAGGCCTCGGCGCCGAGCCCGTAGTCATCCCGGTCGGGGAAGTTGCCATAGGCCGTGTTGCCGACGCCGACGACCGCGATGCGGTCCTTCAGATGCGTGTAGTCACTCATGGCGTGGTCCGCTCCCGGCGCTTTCCGCGCGGTGCAGCGCGCAGCCGGGCTGCCATGGCCGGCCGAGGTTTCACTCCCATCGTCGCCTCCTCCTGCAGCCCGGCCTTCGCGGCTCGCGCGGCTATTAAATATAAAATGCCTTTTATGAGTGGTGGCCGCAAGGCCCTTCAGCGATCCTGTCGATGCCGCGTGCGGCCAGGCCGCCATCAACGGGAGAGCAAGATGTCCGAAACTGGAAATCGCCTGAGGATTCCTGACTTGGCGGGAAAGGCGGTGCTCGTCACCGGCTCCTCCACGGGGATCGGCGCCGCCGTGGCGCGCGCCTTTGGCGCGCAACGGATGCGGGTCGCCGTGCATGGCTTCTCGCATGGGGAGGAGGCCGCCGCCGTGGCGGCGGATATCGCGCGCAGCGGCGGAACCGCCGTTGTGCTGCGCGGCAACGTCCGTTCACGCGAGGAATGCACCGCGCTGGTCCGGCAGGCGCACGACGCTTTCGGGCGACTCGACATCCTCGTCAACAATGCCGGCGGCGTGGTGGAGCGCCAGCCCATCCGCGACGTGGAGGATGATCTCTACAACGCCGTGACAGAGCTGAACGCGCGCTCCGTCTTTGCCTGCTCGCGCGCCGCCCTGCCCTTCATGGAGGCCCAGGGCGGCGGGTGCATCATCTCCACCACCTCGCTGGCGGCGCGCAACGGCGGCGGCGGGCGCTCCGTGCTCTACGCGGCCTCCAAGGCCTTCGTCTCCACCTTCACGCGCGGGCTAGCGAAGGAGGTGGCGCGCTTCAACATCCGCGTGAACGCCGTCGCGCCCGGCGTCATCGACAAGCCGGGCAAGGGCTCGACGACGCCGCCGCACCAGCTCGAAGCCTCGTTGCGGCAGACGCCGATGCGGCGCATGGGCACGGTGGAGGAATGCACCGGCGCCTATCTTTACCTCGCCTCGCAGGACCTTTCCGGCTTCGTGACCGGACAGATCCTGGAGGTGAATGGCGGGCTGCTGATGCCCTAGGCGAGCGGAGGCCGGCGGCCCGCCTGGTCCTGCAAGGCTAGTCCCGCAGGGTGAAGCGCGGCAGCACCGCGCCATCCGGCATCTCGGTGTAGACGAGGCGAACTTTCCGGCCGATCCAGCTTCCCTCCGGCGGGCTGCCTTCGAGATTGCTGATCATGACGGGGCCTTCCTCCAGCCGCACCGCGATCGCGTTGTAGGGCGCGGGATAGGCGGCCAGGTATTGCCGGTGGAAGATCACCCAGGAGATGATGGCTCCCTTGCCTGAGACGGGCGTCCATTCGAGATCCTCGGAGAGGCAGGCGGTGCAGCCGGGGCCGGGCGGATACTGCCAGGTGCCGCAGCCGCGGCAGCGCTGCAGCCGCATGGCGCGGTCCCGGATGCTGTCCCACATCGGCCTGTCGTAGAGGCCAAGGACGGGGCTCGGAGTGCGGGCGGTGTCGGCTTCCATGGCGTCCCTCAACGGCCGTAGATGAGCGAGACGGCTTTGCCGGCGACGTCCGAGGTGTAGTGGACGCGCCGGCAGTCCTGGACCTGCCGCTCGCCGCATGTCCCGCGCAACTGGCGGACGCATTCGATCTGGTGCGCCCAGCCCTGCATGTAGGTCTCGGAGAGATGCCCACCGCTGGTGTTGGTGGGCAGCCGGCCGCCGGGCCCGACGCCCTGCTCGCGCAGGAACTTTCCAGCCTCGCCCACGGGGCAGTAGCCATAGCCTTCAAGCGCCAGGGGCACATGGACGGAGAAGCTGTCATAGACCTGCAGCACGTCCATGTCCTCCGGCCCCACGCCCGCCATGGCATAGGAGCGGGCCGCTGCCTGCTGCTGCGCCGGCAGGTAGAACTCGGTGAGGCGCGGCTCCAGGCTTGTCGCCCCGCGATTCAGGTCGGAGCGGCCGATGCCCTCGATGAAGACGGGATTCGCGCAGATCTGCTTGGCCCGCTCCGCCTCGGCGATGATCATCGCCACGCCGCCATCGTTGATCAGGCAGTAGTCGAAGAGATGCAGCGGTTCGCAGACATAGTTCGAGGCCATGTAGTCCTCGACGGTGATCCGCTTGCGCATGATGGCGTTGGGGTTCATCGAGGACCAGCCGCGCTGCGCGACCGCCACCTCGCCCAGCTCCGCCTCGGTCATTCCGCGCGCGTGCTTGTAGGCCTGGAAGGTGAGCGCATAGAGCGCCCCCTGCGAGGTGAGCCCCCAGGGCGAATGATAGACATAGGAGAGGAAGGCGTCGCCGCCCATCGCCTGCGGACCGCCATACTGCGTTCCCGCCGTGCGCTGGTCGTTGCCGTAGACGATCGCCACCACCTCCGCCAGGCCGGATTCGATGGCGGTGCAGGCCTGCACGACGGAGAGCACCGCATCCGCCTGGTCGCCCCAGCGCGGATTGATGCCCAGCACCTCGCCCAGCCGCTCATAAGCCGTGGTGGGGCCGGCGATCAGCCCGTCGATCGCCTCGCGCTTCAGGCCGGAATCCCGCAGCGCGGCCGAGAAGGCCTGCATGGCATAGCCGTAGGAATCCGCAGGCTTCTCCCCGGCGCGGGCGCGCGTCCAGTCCCGCACCCAGTCGGTATGGCCGATGCCGACCACGGCGGCGGCGCGCCGGAGGCGCGGCGTGCCCCCGGATGTTGCCGCCCCTGCTGTCACACTCATGCGCAAAGCTCCTTGCTGTGCCAGGGACCGGTGCGCCGGCTCCGTCACGCCGACAGCCAGAGATCGCCCAGGTCCTGGTAGATCATGTGGGTCGGGGACATGGACCAGCCGTTCACCCGGCGGTTCATCACCACGATGCGCTGCCACCAGAGGATCGGCACCGCATAGCTCTGCTCGAAGAGCCGGGCCTCGAACTGGCGGACCAGCTTCTTCCGCTCGCCCTCGTCGATGGTCTTCGCCTGCTCGTCGAAAAGGCGGTCCAGCTCGCGATCCGTGGCGTGCGCGACGGCAACCTCCGCCTTGTCGTAGGAGACGTACTTGACCAGCACGTTGGTCGGGTCGTCGCTGAACTGCGTGAAGGAATCCACCAGCGCGTCGAAGTTGCCGCTGCCCTGCGCGGCATACCAGGAGGACAGTTCCGCCTGCTGGTGTTCCGCGCGGACGCCGATCTGCCGCCACTGGTCGATCAGGAAGATGCCGGCGGTGACGTAGGGCTGGATGTTGCGGTCGAGCAGGGTGAAGGTGAGGTTCTCCGCCCCGGCCTCCTTCAGCAGGCGCCGCGCCTCGGCCCGGTTGGCCTCCATGTCGCGGCCGTAGCCCGGCCACTTCTCCATTTCCGCCGGCGTCGCCGACCAGTCGCTCCCCGGCCGCACCAGCCCGCCGACCTGGCCGAGCTGCGAGATGCGCGAGAGCGACTGCGAGCCGCCCCAGCGGTCGAGCGCAAGGGAGAGCGCCCGCCGCACCCGCGGATCGTCGAAGGGCTTCTTCTGGCAGTTGAAGGTCAGGATCATGTGGAGCATCCAGCTCGATTCCTGAACCCTCGCATCCTCGCCCAGGGCGCGGACGATGCGGTCGCGCTCGTTGGGCGTGAAGCCGCGGAACTCCGCCAGGATCTGCCGCCCGGAAAGGGCGTTCACCATGGCCGCCGGCGACATGGTGATGGCGCGGAAACCGTCGAGATAAGGCTTTCCCTCGCGAAAATAGCCGTCGAACCGCTCGCCGACCCAGTGCGACCCGGCGACATGCTCGACGAACTTGAACGGGCCGCTGCCCATGACGTTGCGGGCGGGGAAGTTCGGGTCCTTCGCCAGCCGCGCGGCGCTGTAGATCGCGTTCCAGGGTGAGGCGAAGGTGTCCATGATGGAGGCATCCACCGCCTTCATCCGGAAAATGACGGTCTGCGGGTCCGGCGCCTCGACTTCGGCGATCCGCTGGAAGGAAGGCAGGCGGTTGGAGACCACGCCCTCCGGCGGCGCCCGCAACCGGTCATAGGTGGCCTTCACGTCCTCCGAGGTCAGCGGCGTGCCGTCATGGAAGCGGATGCCGGGGTGCAGCTTGAAGGTGAAGGTCAGCTTGTCGTCGGCCGCGGTCCAGCTTTCCGCCACGTCGCCGGTGATCTTCGGGTAGTTGCCGGGCTCGTAGCGCAGCAGCGTCGAGTAGTGCGGCGCGAGGCGGTGCATCACCGCGAAGGTGCTGGTCGCATGCAGGTCATAGGTCGGCGGCTCGGCGGCAACCGCATAGGTGAGGGTGCCGCCACGCCGTGGCGCGCCGTCCTGCGCGCGGGCGATGCCCGGGCGGGCCAGCGCGAGGGCGGGCAGCGCCAGCGCGGCGCGCCGGCCGATGCGGGGGCCGTCGAAAGCATGCGTCATCGTGTTTCCTCCCCTTGTGCGCCGGCGCTTCGTCGAGCGCCTGGCTGATCTTCGGTGCGGCCGGTCACATCCTGAACTTCGGGTCCAGCCAGTCCCGCAGCGAGTCGCCGAACAGGTTGAAGGCGAAGACCGCGAGCGAGATCGCGAGGCCCGGGAACAGGATCATCCACGGGGCCTCCTGGTAGAAATTGGCGGAATCGCCCGCCAGCATCAGGCCCCAGGCCGGCTTCGGCTCGGAGACGCCGAGGCCCAGGAAGGAGAGCGACGCCTCCAGCAGGATGGCCTGCGCGATATAGGCGGTGAGCAGGATCAGGTAGGGCGCCAGCACGTTCGGCGCCATGTGCCGCAGGATGATGTGGCTGTGGCGGTAGCCGCCGGCCCGCGCGGCGTCGATATAGGGCATGGCCCGCACCGCCAGCGCCGCCGAGCGGATGACGCGCGCCGCGCGCGGCACGATCGGGATGGCGATGGCAGCGATCAGGTTGAGGTCGATCCCCGCGACAGGCTGCCGCCCCACCACCGCGACCACCACCAGGGCGAGCACGATGATGGGGAAGGAGAGCACGATATCGACGAAGCGCTGCAGGATGAGATCGACCTTGCCGCCGAAATAGGCCGAGGTCACGCCCAGCAGGCCGCCCGCCGTGCAGCCCAGCAGGGAGGACAGGAAGCCGATGCTCAGCGCGGTGCGCGCGCCATGGATGATGCGCGACAGGATGTCGCGCCCGAAGGCATCGGTTCCCAGGGGGTGATCGAGGGATGGCGGCGCCAGCATCGCCATGAAATCGACCGCTTCAGGGTCGTAGGGCGCGACGCGGTCGGCCAGGATCGCGGCGCCCGCCATGATCAGGATGACCAGCAGCCCGGCCGCGCCGAGCGGCTGGGCCAGCACGAAGCGCAGCACCGGA
This sequence comes from Roseomonas sp., assembly GCA_035556695.1. GTDB lineage: Bacteria > Pseudomonadota > Alphaproteobacteria > Acetobacterales > Acetobacteraceae > Pseudoroseomonas. The sequence continues at coordinate 119,536 of DATMFR010000004.1, read as the reverse complement.
TTCGACCGCCAGGCCCGCCGCCGGGCCGGCGGCGCCATCTCGTCCGAGGTGGAAACGCTCATGGCCCTGCCTCCCTCAGCCGTGCCGCACGCGCGGGTCGAGCACGCCGTAGAGCATGTCGATGACCAGGTTCATGGTGACGAAGACCAGCGCCAGCAGCATCACCAGCGCCTGGATCAGGATGAAGTCGCTGCGGGAGACGGCCTCGACGAAGAGGCGGCCGATGCCGTTCAGGTTGAACACCTGCTCCGTGACCACCAGCCCGCCGATCAGGAAGGCGAATTCGAGCCCCGCCACGGTGATGGCCGGCAGCAGGGCGTTCCGCATGGCGTGGCGCGTGACGACCAGCCGCTCGAACACCCCCTTGGCGCGCGCGGTGCGGATGTAGTCCTCCTTCATCACCTCGATGATCGAGGAGCGCACCATCCGCGCGACCACGGCGGCATAGCGGTAGCCCACCGCCAGGGCGGGCCAGATGAGCTGCGAGAGGTTCTCCAGCGGCGACTGCCAGAAGGGCGTGTAGGTGACCGGCGGCGACCAGTGGAACAGGGCGAGCAAGGCGAGGATGATCAGCATGCCCAGCCAGAAGGCCGGCACCGCCAGCCCGGCGATGGTGAAGAGGCGCACCAGGTAGTCCACCCAGGTGTCGCGGAACAGGGCCGAGAGCGTGCCGAGCGGGATGGCGATCAATATGGAGATGATGGCCGCCATCACCGCGACCTGCATGGTCAGGCCGAGCCGCACGCCGATCTCCTCGGCCACCGGCCGCCCGGTCCACATGGAGGTGCCGAGATCGAGCGTCACCAGCCCCTGCATCCATTCGGCGAACTGCGTCACCAGCGGGCGGTCGAGGCCGAGCCGCGCCCGTTCGGTCGCGATCAGCTCCTGCGTCACATAGCCGCCATCGCTGCGCAGCTTCATCTCGACGATGTCGCCTGGCACGACGCGCAGCATGAAGAAGGTGATCAGGGCGACGCCCAGCAGCGTCGGCACCATCAGCGCGATGCGGCGGGCCAGGTAGCTCAGCATGCCTCTTCCCTCCCCTCAAATACGGATGCAGGCGGCGTGATGCCCCGGCCGCACCTCGCGCAGCGGCGGCACCGTGGCCGCGCATTCGGCCACCGCCATGGGGCAGCGCGTGCGGAAGACGCAGCCCGAGGGCGGCGCCAGGGGCGAGGGCAGCTCGCCGCTCAATGCCCGCGGCGCGCGGGCGCGCTCCACCTCGGGGTCCGGCACCGGAGCGGCATCGAGCAGGGCGCGCGTATAGGGGTGCAGCGGCGTGCTGTAGAGCGCGTCGCGCTCCGCCGTCTCCATGACGCGGCCGAGATACATCACAACGATGCGTTGCGAGAGGTGGCGCACCACCGCCAGATCATGCGCGATGAACAGGTAGGAGAGGCCAAGCTCCGCCTGCAGCTCCTCCAGCAGGTTGATGATCTGTCCCTGCACGGAGACGTCGAGCGCCGAGACCGCCTCGTCGCAGACGATGAACTCCGGCTCCATGGCGAGCGCGCGCGCGATGCCGACACGCTGGCGCTGGCCGCCCGACATCTGGTGCGGGTAGCGTCCGGCCATCTCGGTCGGCAGACCGACCTGGCGCAGCAGCGCCGCGCAGCGCTCCCGCGCCGCGGCGCGGCCCATGCGCAGCCGGTGGATCAGAGGCTCGCAGATGGTGTCGCCGATGGTCATGCGCGGATTCAGCGAACTGTAGGGGTCCTGGAAGATCACCTGGATGCGCGTGCGCAGGGCGCGCATCTCGCGTTCGGAGGCGACGGCGATATCCTGCCCGCCGAACAGGATCTCGCCCTGGGTCGGCTCCTCCAGCCGCAGCACGAGCCGTCCGACCGTGGTCTTGCCGCAGCCGGATTCACCGACCAGGCCCAGCGTCTCGCCGCGGCCGATGGAGAAGGACACATCCTCGGCCGCGCGGACCACGGCTTTCCCACCCATCAGGCCCCGCGTGGGCACCGCGAAGTGCTTGGTCAGGCCGCGCACCTGCAGCAGGCCCGCGACCTCCGGCTGCGGCCGCCGCCGCGCCTCCCGCGTCGGCGCCGGCGCGACGGGCAGCGCCGACGGCATCTCCTCGGCGCGGTGGCAGGCGGCCCGGCGGCCCGGCTCCATCGGCCGCAGCGGCGGGTCACGCTCGCAGGCGGGAATGCGGGCGGCGCAACGCGGCGCGAAGCGGCATCCGGCGGGCGGGCGCAGCAGGTTCGGCGGCAGCCCCTCGATGGTCTCCAGCGCCTGCCGGCGCGGCTGGTCCAGCCGCGGCACGGAGCGGAGCAGGCCGGCGGTATAGGGGTGGCGCGGCGCGCGGAACACCTGCTCCGCCGGCCCGTCCTCGACCACCCGGCCGGCATACATCACCGCCAGCTTGTCGGCGTAGCGCGCGACGATGCCGAGGTTGTGGGTGATCAGCACCAGGGTGATGCCGAGGCGCCGCGAGAGATCCTTCATCAGCTCCAGGATCTGCGCCTGGATGGTGACGTCGAGCGCGGTGGTCGGCTCGTCGGCGATGATGACCTTGGGATTGCAGGCGAGGCCGATGGCGATCATCACGCGCTGCCGCATGCCGCCGGAGAACTGGTGCGGATACTGGCCGAGGCGCCGCTCGGCGTCGGAAATGCCGACCAGGCCGAGCAGCTCAATGGAGCGCGCCCGCGCCTCGGCCTCGTTCATGCCGAGATGGATGGTGAGCGGCTCGGCGAGCTGCGCGCCGATGGTGAGCACCGGGTTCAGGCTCGTCATCGGCTCCTGGAAGATCATCGCGACGTCGCGGCCGCGGATCGCGCGCATCTCGCTTTCCGGCAGGGCCAGCAGGTCGCGCCCGCCGAACAGGACGCGGCCACCGGTGATGCGCCCCGCCGGCCGGGCCAGCAGCCGCATGATGGAGAGCGCGGTGACCGACTTGCCGCAGCCAGACTCCCCGACAAGCGCCAGCGTCTCGCCCGCGCCGACCGACCAGCTCACCCCGTCCACCGCCCGCACGGTACCGGCGGCGGTGGAGAACTCCACGGCGAGTCCTTCCACCGCAAGGACAGGAGCCGCTTCTTCGCTGCGGAGTTCGACGTCCGGCGTCAGTTCGCGTGCGGACAGCGTGGCGATCACGGTCTCCGTCCCTCCCCAGTTTTCTTACAACATATAAAATGCCCAATCCTGGATACGCGCAAGGCTTTCGGCCGCCGCGCGCTCATTTCGCGGGAAGATCGTCGAATCCGTGCGGTCTCAGCCCCGCGCCGGCCGCAGGATGCTCGCTCCGGTGGTCCGGCGCCCCTGCAGGTCACGATGCGCCGCGGCGGCATCGGCAAGGTCGTAGACCTGCCCGAGGGAAACGCGGAGCGTTCCGGCGGCGAGGGCGGCGAAGAGGTCGCGCGCGCGGCCGAGCAGCTCGGCCCGCTCCTGCGTGTGGGTCACGTAGGCGGGGCTGGTGACGTAGAGCGAGCCCATCGTGTTCAGCCGGAACAGGTCCAGGGGCGGGATCGGGCCGGAGGCCGTGCCGAAGCTCACCAGCGTGCCGCGCGGGCGCAGGCAGTTCAGCGAGGCCTCGAAGCTGTCCCGCCCGACGGAGTCATAGACGACCGGCACGCCCGCCCCGCCGGTCAGGGCGCGGACCCGTGCCGCGAGATCCTCCTGCGGGTGGATCACCACCGCCGCGCAGCCATTCTCCTGCGCGATGCGCGCCTTTTCCGCGCTGCCGACGACCCCGATCACCCGCGCGCCCTTCGCCGAGGCCCATTGGCACAGCAGCGACCCCACGCCGCCCGCCGCCGCATGCACGACGATCGTCTCGCCGGATTGCACGGGATAGGTGGTGTGCAGCAGGTAATGCGCGGTCAGGCCCTTGTTGAAGGCCGCCGCGGCGAGGTCGTCGCCAATGCCGTCCGGGATGGGCACCAGGTGCCCCGCCTCCATGCGGCGAAGATCGGCATAGGAGCCGACCGGTGGGAAGGAATAGACCACCCGCTGGCCCGGCCGCACCGTGTCCACGCCTGGCCCCACTTCCAGCACCACGCCCGCGCCCTCGATGCCGAGCGGCGCGGGATAGGCCGGCAGGGGGTAGCGGCCGGTGCGGTGCTGGATGTCGATGAAGTTCACGCCGATGGCGGTGTGGCGGAGCAGCGCCTCGCCCGCGCCCGGCGCGCCCACCTCCACCTCCTCCACCCGCAGCACCTCCGGCCCGCCGGGATGGTCGATCAGCACCCGGCGCGAGATCCGTCCCGCCATGGCTCAGCGCCCCCCGGAGACGGTGACGTTGACGCCCAGCATGTAGGAGGCCGCGTCAGACAGCAGGAAGAGGATCACCCGCGCCACCTCCTCCGGCGCCGCCACGCGGCCGATCGGCACCGTCGGCACCAGGCGGGCGAGCCGGTCGGGCGGGTTCATCTCCGTCTCGGTGAGGCCGGGGCTGACGGCGTTCACCCGGATGCCGCTGCGCGCCACCTCCTGCGCCAGGCCGATGGTCATGCTCACCACGGCGCCCTTGGAGGCCGCATAGTGCACGCGCTCGCCCGCGCTGCCGCGCACAGCGGCCACGGAGGCGAGATTGACGATGGCGCCTCCCGGGCCGCCGCGATCCGTCGCCATGCGGCGCACCGCCTCGCGCGCGCAGAGGAAGGTGCCGGTCACGTTGATGTCGATCAGCCGGCGCAGCTCGGCCGTGGAGAGGTCGGCCACGGTCGTCGGGCCGCCATTCATGCCGGCATTGTTGACCAGGCCGGTGACCTTGCCGAAGCGTGCCTCCGCCTCGTCGAAGATGCGCGCCACGTCCGCCTCGACGGTCGTGTCGGCCTGCAGCATCAGCGCATCGCCGCCCGCGGCGCGGATCTCCGCCGCGACCGCCTCGGCCGGCGCGCGCCGCTCCAGATAGGTACCCACCACGCGCCAGCCCTGCGCCGCGGCGAGGCGGGCCGTGGCGGCGCCGATGCCACGGCTCGCGCCGGTGATGACAAGGACGCCTGCCATGCTCCCCTCCCCGCCCTCAGGTGGTCGGCCAGACCGGCTCGGCGGTCGCGATCGCCGGCGGATAGACGGCCACCGGCTTGCCCGACTGCCACTGGATGATGACCAGCTCGGCGCCGACGCGCCGCCCGCGCTCGTCGAACTTCAGCCGCCCCCCCGGGGAGAGCTTCGCCACGCCATCCGTCATGTCGAAGCCGTGGATCACCTCGTTGACCTTGCGGCGGTCGGCCACGCCCGCCCGCTCCAGCGCCTCGCGCAGGATCATCATGTCCACATAGGTCATCAGCGAATCCTGGTTCAGCCAGGGCTCGCCGGTGCGCTCAACGAAGCGCTTCGAGATTTCCTCCGAGCCCTTGCCGCCCCAGTTGGCGACGATGCCCATCAGCCCCTCGATGACCTGCGGGCCGACCACCTTGCCCAGCTCCGGCGCCCCCAGCGCGCCGCCATTGCCGATCTTGGGCAGGCGGTCGCCGCCCAGCCGGTACTCGGCGAACTTGTCGAGCAGCAGCTTGGTGTCGGGCACGTTGGAAGTGATGCAGAGCAGGAACTGCGGCCGCGCGCCGCGCACCCGCTGCACGATGGAGGTCGCGTCCGACAGCGGCGGCGTGTAGGTCTCGTCCACCACCGGCTTGAGGCCATTGCGCTCCAGCTCGGTGGCCCGCATTGGCCGCATGAAGCTCACCGCCGAGGCGTCGTTGCCCGAGATGAGGCCGACCGTCGTCGGCTTCTTCCCCGTGGCGCGCTGCGCCATGTCGAGGATGGTGGGCAGCGCCTTGGTCGCCTGGTCATCGGCCGTGGGCGACATCTGGAACACGTAGCGGAAGCCGCGGCTGGTGATGGCGTCCGAATAGGAGAGCGTCAGCCAGGGGATCTCCGCCCGCTCCGTTACTTCGGTCACCGCCAGCGTGAAGCTGGAGAGCCAGGCGCCCGAGCCGCCGATCAGGTCCGGATGCTGGGCGACCATGCGCTGCGCGGCATTCTTGGCCTTCTCGGCGGAATCGCCGGCATCGAAGATCACCAGCTCCACCTTGCGGCCGCCCAGCGCCTTGATGCCGCCGGACTGGTTGATCTCGTCCACCGCCATCTCGGCGCCGAGCTGCTTGAGCTGGCCCTGGCGCGCCCAGGGCCCGGAGAGCGGCGCCAGCAGCGCGAACTTGATGGTGTTCTCCTGCGCCTGGGCACGCAGCCCGCCCATGCCGAACACCGCCGCTCCGGCGCCGAGGCCGAGCCCCAGCGCGGCACGGCGCGGCATCGCCGGAACGGAAGCGGCGCGGGCCGCGCTGGCGGCCCTTTCGCGATCCTCGGACATTCCTGGTATCTCCCTCAGGCTTTTGTTGCTTGTCACGCGTCCAGGCCGAGATAGGACCGGCGCACCCGGTCATCCCCGGCCAGGGTCTCGTAGGGGCCTTCCAGCACGATCCGGCCGGTCTCCAGCACGTAGCCGCGGTCGCAGAGCTCCAGCGCCTCGGCCACACGCTGCTCCACCAGCAGGATGGTGAGCCCGTCCTCCCGGTGGATCTGCGAGATGCGGTCGAAGATCAGGTCGGCGATGGCGGGGGCGAGGCCCATCGAGGGCTCGTCCAGCATCAGCAGCTTGGGTGCGCTGGCCAGGCCCCGGCCGATCGCCAGCATCTGCTGCTCGCCCCCCGACAGCGTGCCGGCGAGCTGCCCGGCGCGCTCAGCGAGGATCGGGAAGAGGGTGTGGATGCGGTCCAGTACGCGCACCCATTCCCGCTGCCCCGCCTCGGGATAGGCGCCCATCTCCAGGTTCTCGCGCACCGTCATCGCCTTGAAGACCTGCCGCCCCTCCGGGACATGCGCGATGCCGAGATGGGCGCGCTTCGAGGGCTTCATCGCCAGCAGGTCCTGGCCCTGGAAGCGGATGCTGCCGCTGCCCGGCTGGACGACGCCGCTGATGGTCTTGAACAGCGTGGACTTGCCGGCGCCGTTGGGACCGACCACGGTGACGAACTGCCCGGCGCCCACGGTGACCGTGACATCGGTGAGCGCGCGCAGCCCGCCGTAGGAAACGGAAACGCCGGTTACGTCGAGCATTGCGTCTGTGCCATCCATTTGCGGCCGAGATAGGCCTCGATCACGCTGCGGTCCTCCACCACGCCACGCGGCTGGCCCTGCGTCAGCACCCGCCCGCGGTCGATCACCAGCAGCTCGTCGGCGAGGCGCAGCATGGCGTGCATGGTGTGCTCGATGATGATGGTCGTCATGCCCTCGGCGCGCAGGCCGCCGAGCACATCGAGCACCGCGTCGCACTCGTCGCGGCCGAGGCCGGCCAGCGTCTCGTCGAGCAGCAGCAGGCGCGGCCGCCCGGCCAGGGCGCGGGCCAGCTCCATCAGGCGCAGCTCCTTGCTGGTCAGGCCGCCGGCAGGCACGTCGGTCAGGCGCGAGAGGCCGGTGCGGGCGATCGCCTCCCGCGCCGCCACCACGGCTTCCTCGTCGGAGAGGCCGGCGCCATAGGCCCCGACCAGCACGTTGTCGAGCAGCGGCAGGCGCGGGAAGCTGCGCACCACCTGGAAGGTGCGGCCGACGCCCATATGGTTGATCTGGTGCAGCTTGCGGCCGACCATCTGCTCGCCGTCCAGCCGCGCCTCGCCGCGATCGGCCGGCAGCACGCCATTGAGGACGTTGAACATCGTCGTCTTGCCCGCGCCGTTCGGGCCGATGATGCCGAGGATGCTGCCCTCCGCGACGGAGAAGCTGACATCGTCCACCGCCCTCAGCCCGCCAAAGGACTTGGACAGGCCGCGCACCTCCAGCAGCGTGCGGCCCGAGCGGGGGGCGGCGGTGTGCTCCGCCGGCATCGCGGGCACGCGCGCCGCGGGGGCGGGCGCCGCCTCCGCGACCGGGATGGTGCCCGGCGCCAGCGTCGCGGCGCGGCGGCCCCGGCGGTCGCGGATGGACCAGTAGAGCCCTTCCGGCGCCAGCAGCATGATCAGGATGATCGCCGCGCCATAAACGACGCCCTGGATGCCCGGGATGATCTCGCCCAGTTCGGCGTGCAGCGTCTCGGAGAGCGGGATCAGGATGGCGGCGCCGATCAGCGGCCCCCAGTAGGAGCCGACGCCGCCGAACAGCGCGACCACCAGCGCCTGTGCGGAAACCAGCATGCCGAACACCGCCTCCGGCGTCACCACCAGCAGCACGCAGGCATAGAAGCCGCCCGCCGCGCCCGCCATGGCGCCGCTCACCATCAGCGCGCGCGTCTTCCAGCGGCGTGCATTGATGCCCGCGGCCTCCGCCGCCAGCTCGTTCTGGCGGATCGCCATCAGCGAGAGGCCAAAGCGCGAATTCTCCACCACCATGCTGATGACCATCGCCACCACCAACAAAGCGAGGGCAAGCAGCGTGTAGATCCGCGGATCGGAGAATTGCAGGAAGGCCGCCGGCGCCTCGCGCCGCATCGGCATCGAGACCTCGTGGTAGCCGAGATACTGCACGAGATAGGTCATCAGCAGCGGATAGGCGAGCATCGCCAGCGCGAAGTAGTGGCCGCGCAGGCGGAAGGTCGGCAGGCCGATGAGCAGCGCCGCCAGCGCGCCGAGCAGCGCCGCCAGCGGGATGCCGATCCAGGGTGTCAGGTTCAGCATGGTCAGCAGCAGCGCCACGGTATAGGCGCCGAGGCCGAAGAAGGCCGCATGGCCGAAGGAAATCAGCCCGGTGTAGCCGGAGAAGATGTTCCAGGAGAGGCCCAGCACCGCCCAGATCGGCACCAGGGTGAGCATCAGCTGGTAATAGCTGTTGGTCACCAGGGCGCAGAGGGCGAGATAGGCGACGAGCAGCACGGCCAGGATCAGGCCATGGCGCCGCAGGCGGGAGGGGGCGCCGGGTCTCATGCGCGTTCCGCCGAGCGGCCGAAGAAGCCCTGCGGGCGCAGGAGCAGGATCAACAGGAAGACGACGAAGATGGCCGCGTTCTGCAACTGCGGCGGCAGCACCAGGCCGGAGAACTGCTGCACGAAGCCGACTGTCAGCCCGCCCCAGAAGGCGCCGAGAATGCTGCCCATGCCGCCCAGCACCACGCCGGCATACATGATGATGACGAAGTCCAGCCCGACGAAGGGCGAGTAGGACAGGAAGGTGGCGATCAGCCCGCCGGCGACGGCGGTGATGCCGCTGCCCAGCCCGAAGGCGATGCGGTGCGCGCGATCGACATCCACGCCGACATAGGTGGCCGCCGTGGGATTGTCGGCGGCGGCGCGCAACGAACGGCCGAGCCGGGTGCGCTCCAGCAGGAAATACAGCGCGATGGCGGCGAGGATGGCCAACAGGCTGGAGATCAGGCGCGCCTTGTTCAGGAAGACCAGGGAATCGAAGATATGCGTCTCGATCACCCAGGCCGAGGAGGACATCGGCGTGTTCACCGTGCGCGGCGTGGAGCCGAACACGATCAGCCCGGCATTCTGCAGCACCAGCGAGACGCCCAGCGTGACGATGAGCTGGCCGAAATGCCCTTCGTCCAGGCTGCCCGTGGTGCGCAGGCCCGAGACGCGCGAGATCAGGAAGCGGTGCAGCAGCATCCCGCCGGCGAAGATCACCGGTCCCGCCAGGATCGCCGAGAGCAGCGGGCCGGCATAGGGGCCGAGGAAGGCGAGCAGCCCCCAGCCGGTGAAGAAGTAGTAGCCGGCGTACATGCCGAGCATCAGGAAATCGCCCTGGGCGAAGTTCACCACCCGCATGACACCGAAGATAAGCCCCAGGCCGACGCACATCAGCCCGTAGATGCAGCCGACCAGGATTCCGGCGGTCAGCGCGTTGAGGAAATTCTCGACAAAGATCTGAGGGTCGCTCATCGCTCGCGCCCTCCCCGCGCGCCGCACGCGGCGGCGCTCTCGGCTTCCATGGGCCTGTCCAACGCTTCCTCCCTGTGGCGTCGTGCCTTTGCCGCCGGCGCCTTGCCTTGTTTTCTTATCGTCCGCCCCTGCGGGCGACCGGTCTCACACCTCGATCGTCCCGGCCGCGCGCAAGGCGGCGATCCGGGCGGCATCGTAGCCAAGGATGTCGCTCAGCACGGCATCCGTGTGCTCGCCGATCAGCGGCGGACGCGACAGCGCCACCCGCTCGCCATCCAGCCGGAAGGGCGGCGAGGTATAGGTTGCCTCCTTCAGCTCGGGATGGTCCAGGCGCTGCCAGTAACCCCGATGGCGGAGTTGCGGGTCGCGCTCCATGAGGCTGCGCGGATCGTGCACCACGCCGGCCGGAATGCCCTGGGCCTGCAGGGTCTCCATCACCGTTTCGGCCTCGCGCTCCGCCGTCCACCGCGCGACCGCCGCCTCGACCTCGTCGACCCGCGCGAGGCGGCCGGCGGCGGTGGCCAGGCCCGGATCAGCCGCCAGCGCCTCCGCGCCGATGACGCGCGCGAGGCTCTGCCATTGCGCATCGCTCAGCACGGTCACGGCGCACCAGCGGTCCTCGCCCTGGCAACGGAAGACGTTGTGCGGCGCGTGCTCCAGCGAGCGGTTGCCCACCCGCGCCGGCTCCTGCCCGGTGATCGCCTGCTCCAGCACGGCGGGGCCGACGCAGTTGATGGTGGATTCCACCTGCGCCAGGTCGATCTTCATGCCGCGCCCGGTGCGGCGCCGGTGCCGCAGCGCCGCCAGCACCGCGAAGGCGGCATGGTAGGGATTGGCGGCGTGGTCGGGGAAATGCGTGCCGGGGCCGAGCGGCGGGCCGTCGTGATAACCGGTCAGCGACATCATCCCGGTGACGGCGCTGATCGTCATGCCGACGCCAAGCAGGTTCTTCAGCGGCCCGTCCTCGCCATACATCGGCATGGAGAGATAGATGACGTCGGGCCGGATGCGGCGAACCTCCTCGTAGCCGAGGCCGAGCCGGTCCATGGCGCCGGGGCCGAAATTGTTGCTGACCACGTCGGCGGTGCGGATGAGGTCATGCACCACCGCGCGCCCCTCCTCCGACTTCAGGTTCAGCGCCACACTGCGCTTTCCCGTGTTGCGCGAGGCGAAATAGCCGCTGCGGTTCAGGCCGGGAACACCGTCGCGGAAGGGGCCGCCCAGCCGCACCGGATCGGCACGGGTGGCGCTCTCCACCTTGATCACCTCGGCGCCGAAATCGGCGAAGATCTTGGTGGAGAAAGGTCCCGCGCCTGCCCAGGTCAGGTCGGCGAAGCGGATGCCCTTGAGGAACTCTGCCTTCATTCTCCCGCTCCTCCGCTCAGCCGGCCACCGCGCGCGGCGTCGCGCGGCCGGACAGCTCGTCATTGTGCTCGCCGGGAAGCGGCGCCGGCCGCTCCAGCTTCCAGACCGGTTCCGAAAGCCGGTAGGGCGCGCCGGGCATGCGCAGGGAGCGGCCGGCGGCGGGATGCGGCAGTTCCGAGAAATAGCGGCGGAAGATGAGCTGCGGATCGGCCGGCAGGTCGGAGATGCCGCTCACCGGCGCCATGATGAGGCGGCGCTTCAGCGCCTCCGCGCGCATCTCGGCCTTGGTCTTGTCGGCGGCGAAGGCTTCGAACAGGGCGCGGAACTCGTCACGCATCGCGCGCGTCGTGCGTTTGCGGCGGTCCTGCCAGTCGGCTTCCTTCAGGCGCTCGCCGCCCGTGTAGCCTTCCTCCACCATCCAGTCCACCAGGGCACTCCACGAGAGCGGGATGCCAAGCGAGCTGGCGAGGAAGACATGCCCGTCCTTGCAGGCCAGCACCTGCTCGGTCGCATCGCGCGTGCCTTCGCCGCCGCGCACGGAAATGCGGCGTTCGAGATCCCAGACCTGCAGCGCGTTCTGCAGCGAATGCGCGGTCGCCTCCTGCGCAGAGACGTCGATCAGGTGCGGGCCGCCCTCGTTCACCTCCACGTCGTAGAGCGCGAGCGCGGTCGCCGTGGCGGCATAGAGCGAGGCCACGAAGGTCGCCTGCCCGCCCGCGATGCGCAGCGGCGGCGCGCCCGGCTCGCCCGACATCCAGGTGATGCCGCCGAGCGACTGCGTCACCAGGTCCGATCCGAGATAGCCGGCATAAGGGCCGTCGAGGCCGAAATGCGAGACCATGGTGACCACGCGCGAGCCCGGCACGGAGAGCACCAGCGGCAGCAGCGCCGCCTCCTCGCCCTCCATCACCACCACCTTGGCGCTGGCGACGAGATCGGCCAGCACGCCACGGCCGGCCTCGCCGTCGAGATCCACGCCGATGCTCTTCTTGTTGGCGTTCAGAAAACTGAAGCGAACATCCCCGCCCAGGCCCGGCAAGGCCGGCTCGCCGCGGTCGGCCCGGCCCCGCGGCGGCTCGACGCGGATCACCTCGGCGCCGAGATCGGCGAAAAGCCGCGTCGCGTAGGCGCTCAGGCCGTGCGTGAGGTCGATGACCCGCAGACCATCATAGGGACGTTCGTTGGCATTCGGCATGGAGTCCTCCCTCCGGCCGGGCGCGGCGCTCAGGGCGCCTTGGCTCCGGCAGCAATTCGTTCAGGGCCGCGTGGACGGCCTCGGGCGCCTCGTAGGCGACCCAGTGGCCAGCCCCCGGAATGATCCTCACCCGCGCATCCGGCCGCGCCCGTTGCAGCGCCGCGACACGGCCGGGCAGGTCCGGCGCCGCCGGCGCGTCACGCTCCCCCCAGATGGCGGCGACCGGGGCCGGAACCCGCGCCAGCGCCTCGCCGAGCGAGGCGGTCGTGGCGAAGGGCACGCTGGCCAGCCGGGCGTGCCGGCTGTTCCACTCCTGGATCTCCAGGGCAAGCGCATCGATCCGTGCCGGATCGGCGATCATCAGCCGGGCCAGGTTGGTGCGGTGCGCCGCCATCCGCGCCGCGCCGGTCTTGTCGCGCACCCGTTCGAGCTGGATGGCGCCGCGCGGCACGCCGAGCGCGCCGGCGCCCAGCAGCGTCAGCGAGCGCACGCGCCTGGGTGCGGCCGCCGCGGCATGGCCCGCGATCAGCGCGCCGAAGGAAAAGCCGATCAGGTCGCAGGCGCCATCCTCCGGCAGAAGATGCCGCAGACCCTCGGCGACGATCGCCCCCACCCCTTCCGGCGTCGGCGCCTCCGGCGGCATGGCGGACTCGCCGAGGCCCGGCAGATCGGCCGCCAGGACCGTCCGGTCCCGCGACAGCACGGGGATGTTGCGCGCCCAGTGCCGCCAGGAGCCGGAGCCGCCATGCAGGAGCACGAACGGTGGCCCCTCGCCCCAGAGATGCCAGACCATCGCGCCCGTGCCGCAGGGCGTCGTCCGCCGCCGCGCACTGGCCGCGAGCCGCTCAAGCAGTCCCGGCGATGGTGCTGCCAGGCCATGGCCTGGGCTGGGCGCCTGTGGGGTCATGCGCCGCCGGCCTGCGAGGCCCGCCGGCTATCCGCCCGAAGATCGGAAAGTTGCCTGGTCGCTGCAGCAGAAAAGGCGCCAGCAGGCGCCGGGCGGGACCCAGCACCGGCTGCATGGGGCGGCCGACGACGCCAGGGTTGGGCGATCGGGAATGCAATCTGCATGATTCTGGACGCCTCCGTGCCATAATTGTGCAGAATGCATTCTACCCGTCAAGCGCCGGCTGCCCCGTGGGAACTGGCCCTCCGGGCAGGCCGGTTCAGAGCGGGGTGGGCCTGGAGGGCGGCCGGCGGCGCGATATCGGCAGGCGCAGGTGGTACGGGCCTGCCTGCCCCGCACGCGCCGGAAAGGGCGCGGCGCGGTCGGACCTGAGCGGCAAGGACAGGCTTGACCTGCTGCTGGAGGCGCCCGGCGGCACGTGTGACGTGCCATTCAACGGCCGCCACCTGAACGCCGGCGAGCGATGGGCGGCAACCCCGCTTCCTCGCGGACAGCTTCCAGAAAGTGCGAGGCTCTGCCTTCGTGATGCGGATTTTTGGGGGAAAGGTGGCGAACGGGCGAAGCCGGGCTGCCCGCATCGTGCTTCTGCCGGATTTCCAGGCCTCGCCTCCGCGGGCGCACGGATCTCCGCGCGCCGGGCGGGGAAGCGGCTCAGCCCTCGGTCAGCAGCACGTCGAGCGCCGCGACAATCTCATGGCTGTGGGCCGACAGGTTGTCGATCCGGGTGCCCAGCTCGCGAAGGGGCACCGCCGCCACCTGGTGGGTGACCATGACCACCTCGGCCTGCTCCAGCATGAACACCGGCATCAGGTCGCGGAACAGCCGCATCCCGGCCTCGTAGGGGCGCAGCGGAACCACGACGCGGGTGGAGAGATTGCTCAGCCGGTCCGACTGGATGTCCAGCACCAAAGTTCCGCCGCGGGTGCGGAACACGTCATAGCGGGCCACCTCAGAACGACCGGTACTGCGCCAGCGGCAGGCCCTCGGCCTCCTCCTTCGCGTTCCAGAACGCGAAGGCGTCCCGGTGCTCCTCGACCCACTTCGCCCGGCGATGCTCGCGCAGGGCTGCTTCAAGCCCCGCCTGGCAGGCGCGCGAGACGTTGACCCCGGCCTCCTTCGCCTCGGCCACGAGGGCGAGGGGGAGGGTGACATTGACAGCCCGGCGGGGCCGGGCATCGGGCTGCGCTTCTGACATGCGCATATGATGGCTCTTGGAATGCGCATGTCAAATGTTGTTTTGGCGAGCAGCGCAAGCCTGAAGAAAGGAAGAAGAGGGGATTCCGGAGAAGAATTCGGACCCTTTCTGAAATCCGCCAAAGGGTAGAAGCGGGGAAGAATGAATTCTCCCCCTGAACCCCCTCTTCTTCCTTTTGATCAGTCTGGTGGTGCTGCCGCACGCGCTCACGCGAGGGCGGCCGGGAATTCGAGAACAGGCCTGCGTTCTGCCCTGGCGCCCTGACAGGTGGGACGGTGCGGAAGCGCCTCCGCGCGGCATCCCGCATTCAAGAGCGGCTGGCTGCGACGTGGCGGACCCGCACGCCCGACGGCCTCAGGCGGACCTGCCGGCCTGGGCCGCGAAGCTGTCGGCGCAGGCCTGCATCGCACCCACCACCTCCTCCTCCGGAAGCTCCAGGAAGCGATAGCGGGGCATGCTGACGCTGATGCAGCCCAGCACCCGGCCGGCCGGGCCATGCAGCGCCTTTCCGTAGCAGCAGATGTCCAGCTCGTTCTCCTGCAGGTCCACGGAATAGCCGCGCGCCCGCGTCCTCTCGATCTCCGCGAGCAGCGCAGCGGCATCGCGGATGCTGTGGGAGGTGCGCGGGGTCAGGTCGAGATCCGCCAGCACCTCGCGCAGCTCAACCTCCGGAAGGCTGGCCAGCCAGGCCTTGCCGACGGAGCTGGAATGCAGCGGCACCCGCGTGCCGATCCGGGAGGCCATGCGCACGTTGCGGCGGCTTTCCAGCTTGTCGATATAGACCATGCCCGCCCCGTCCCGGACGGCCAGGTGGACCGTCTCGTCCAGCCGGTCCCGCAGCGTGGAAAGGCTCTCCTGCGCGAGCTGGCGCAGCGCCGAACCGTCCCAGGCGCGGAAGGCCAGGCTGACAAGCCGCGGGCCAAGTCCGATCCCGCCGGCGGCATCCTCCGCCAGCATGCCTTCCGCCAGCAGGGCGGCGACGATCCGGTGCACGGTCGGGCGCGGCATGGCGAGCGCGCGGCCGAGCTGGCCGGTCGTCACCTTCCCGGAGGCATCCGCCACGGCCTGCAGCACGGCCATGAACTTGCCGAAGGCGGCTGTCCCCGGCACCTCCGGGCGGCTTCCCCCCTCCGGCTGGCCCATCGGCATCAAGAGCTCCTATGCGACGAGGTAGCCGCCATCCACCGGCAGGATGACGCCGGTCAGGAAGCCCGCCGCGGGGCTGACCAGGAAGGTCACGGCCTGCGCCACATCCTCCGGCTGCCCCCACCGGCCAAGCGGCGTGCGCGACAGGATGGGCTCGGACCGCGCGGGATCATCCTGCAGCGCCTGCGTCAGCGGCGTGGCGATCCAGCCCGGCGCCACGGCATTCACCCGGATGCGGTCCTGCGCATAGGCGACGGCGAGCGACTTCGTCAGCTGGGCGACGCCGCCCTTGCTGGCGGTATAGGCCGGCACCAGCCCGCCGCCGAAGAAGGACAGCATCGAGGCGGTGTTGACGATGCAGCCGCCGGTCGCCGCCAGCTTGGGGCGGGCCGCCGTGCAGAAGCGCATGGTGCCCGTCAGGTTCACCGCCAGCACCTTCTCGAACACGTCGAGCTGGTGCTCCTCGACGCGCCGGATCATCCCGGCGCAGTTGACCAGGATGTCGAGCCGCTCGAAGGAGGCAACGAAATCCTCCACGCCCGCCGCATCCGTGACGTCGAGCTCGCGCGCCACGATCTCCGTCCAGGCCGGGGCCTCGTAGGCATCGGCACCGAAGCCCGCGACGGACACCTTGCAGCCAAGCTGGCCCAGCCCCGCCGCGATGGCCGCGCCGATGCCCGTGGTGCCCCCCGTGACGATCGCCGTCTTGCCGGCGAGCAGATTCTTCTCAAACGTCATGCCACACGCTCCTGCGGAGCCAACTCCTCCGCGCCTTCACTCGCCAGGTCGAATTCCGATTTCCCGGCATCAGCGCAGGAACTGGTCCGCGTAATCCGCCCCGAGGCCCACCTTCGCGTAATGCGCGCGGCACATTTCGAGCTTGGTGAAGACGTCCTCGTAGCCGACGTTCTTCCCCCAGGGATCGACGTAGTACATGCAGCCATTCACCTGGAAGTAGGTGATCATCTCCTCGACGCCTTCGTCCACGACGAGCGTGTGCGTCTCGCCCGGAGGCTCGAAGGCATAGGAACCTTCCGTCGCGACCCAGTCGTGCTCGAGGTAGCGCCAGCTTCCCTTCAGCACGAAGGCATGCACCGGGCCGGGGTGCCGATGGCGGCTCAGCACGCCGGACTTGCGCACCTTCAGAAGGTTCATCCAGTAGCCGCCGGAGCGGCTCAGGCAGAGCGGCCGGAACCAGACATTCTCGGCCTGCGGCACCCAGATCCGCTCGTCCTGCGGGATGGCCGGCGCGACCACCAGGTCCGGCAGGCATTCCTTCGGCTGCGCGAACTGGTAGGGCATGCGCCGCAGCGCTTCGGCGTCATGGCCTTCGGCAGGGTCGGCACCATTCGGGGCTGCGTTCATGGGTGTTCCTTGTTGTCCATATTATGGACATTGCATCCGCTATATGGATCATCTGGCAGGCCTCCGGCTCTGTCAATTGCCGCCATCCAAGGTCCCTCGCTGCAGGGGTGTCCCTGGCGGTCCAAGGCAGGTCTGCTCTGGAACGGCGCGGCACCTTCTCCCCGCCTTGCGCATGTCGCGCCGGTGCCTTTCCTCCACTTCCCGGCGGATCGGCCATCCCGCGTCCCGCAGCTGTGGGCGGGAACGCCACACCAAGGCTGCCGGGCTGCGCCAGATCAAGGCAGCGAAACACAGGGGAGCGATCCTGTCCGCATGAGCAGCCATGGTCCTTGCCTACGGCGACCGCCTCGGGCGCACCCTCCACGCCGGCGCCTGTTCCGGGGCGCCGGCGCGGCGGGCCAGGGCTGAAGGCCACAGCGGCCAGCGGCACGCCGCATCGTCGGGTCGCAGGCATTCGGGCCGCGAGGGAGACCGGATATGGGCTGGTCCATGCATGGCTTGACCGGCGGGGCAGGGTCAGGGCACGTGACCGCGCACCAGGCTTCGCCGGGCGGAACCGGCGGCGCCAGTGGACCAGCGCAGCGGGGCTGTTGCCGCGCCGCCCTGACTGCGGCGCTGCTGCTGGCCATTCCCGCCTGCGCGCCAACACCGCCGCCCCCGGCGAGCGGGATCGCCAGGGTTCCCGTGCCCGCGCCCATGCTCGCCCCTGACGCCGCCATGCCGCCCCAGGCCGTGCCACAGGCGGCACTCTCCGAGGCGGAGGTGGAAGCCGAGTTGTCGCGGCTGCGCGCGGCCTTCGCCGCGGAGGTGCCGCGCGGCCTTATCCTGTCGCCGGCCCGCGATACGGCGCGGATCGCACTGGCGCAGGCGGCCCTCGCGGCCGGGGCCATCGCGATCGAGGCGCCGCAGCTCCTGCTGCTGGTGGACCGCAACCCGGCCGTGCAGGAGGCGAGCATCCTGCTGGCCCGCCCCCGCGGCGCCTGGGCGGTGATCGGCGGCACGCGTGTCTCGACCGGCCAGGCCGGCCGGCGGGGCTACTACCTGACGCCGGTCGGGGCCTTTGCGCATACCGACGCGATCCTCGACTGGCGCGCCGAGGGCACCTTCAACGAGAACGGCATCCGCGGCCTTGGACTGCGTGGCATGCGGGTCTGGGACTTCGGCTGGCAGGAAGCCACCAAGGGATGGCGCAGCGATGGCGAGCGCGGCCCGATCCGGCTGCTGCTGCACGCGACCGATCCCGACCGGCTGGAGCAGCGGATCGGCCAGCCGGCCTCGCAGGGCTGCGTGCGCATCCCGGCGGCGATGAACCGCTTCCTCGACCGCCACGGCGTGATCGACGCCGACATCGAGGCCGCCGCGCGCGAGGACCCGCGCTTCGCCGCCCTGCTGCTGCCGGAGCGCGAGCCGACGCCCCTGGCGGGCCGCTTGCTGATCGTCATCGATTCTGGCGAGATACTCTGAAAAGGACCTGTCGCGGGCTCACGGCGCAACAGACATCCTTGCTGGCAGCGCCAGCGGCCTGCCGTCTCTCATGATAATGTTACGAGCACGAACCATTTTGGATTGTAACGGGGATCGACCACGCGGAATAATCGGGCCTGCCGCCTGATCCGGAGAAGACCTCACGGATAACAGGGCAAAGTGAAGCCTGCAGCCTCATCAGGCGCGGGGCTGCCCGGATCACGGGCGGAAGCTTCGGCCGGCGCATCCCGGCGGCCATCCAGAGATCAGCTTGAGCCGCGCCCGGCTGCGTCCGGCGATGCGCACAGGGGGAGAATGGCCGATGGTCGCCCGGGAAAAGACTCCAGGCAGCACGAAACCGGAAGCGCTTGGGCGCGCAGGGGCCAGGGCGGCGGGGCCAGGCCTGCTCCGGCACCGATGCGCGACGCCGGGCGGCGCCTGAGCGGGCGCTGAAGGGTCCGGCGCGCCTCCGCGCCGGCGTGGGAATGGTGCGCAGCAGGCCGGGCAGGATGCCCGCCGCAGGCCAGGGAACCAGCCATGTATCAGCATCCCGGCGTCTATGTGGAGCACGTGCCGTCCGGCCTGCTGGCCGTGGAGACGGCCTCCCCCTCGGTGGCAGCCATCATCGGGCATCTCGGGCGCGGCGAGGCCGTCACCGAGGCGGCGGGCAAGCCGGCCTTCATCTCCGACATGACGCAGTTCGCGCTGCAATTCGGCACGCTCGATGGCCGCGGCGGCGGCATCCGCGACCTGGGCGAGGCGCCCGACTGGTTCGGCCATGCCGTCGCGGCCTTCTTCGCCAATGGCGGCAGCAAGGCCTATATCGTGCCCGTCGGCGACGCCACGCCCTCGCGCCCGGCCCGCGCCGCCATCGCCGACCCCAGGGACCCGGCCGCCGCCTTCTATTTCGAGGCCGCCTCGCCCGGGGAATGGGCCAACAACCTGTTCGTGGCGCTGCAGCGCACCGCCGAGGACGCCAACGCGCTCAAGGCCGAATACGAATTGTCCGTCGGCTACCTGCGCGACCCGGCCGCACCGGCCAAGGGCGTGCTGCCGATCGAGCGGATCGGCGGCCTCGTGCTCGATCCGGAGAGCGGGCGTTATCTCGTCAGCCGTGTGCAGAACACCTCCACGCTGGTCCGGGTGGCGCGCAAGGCCATCGCCGGGGAAGGCGGCGGCGGGCGGCTGAAGGCCTTCCTCGGCGGGCCGGTTCCGGCGGTCGATTTCAGCGGCCTCGGCGCCGACCCCAAGCTGCCCCTCACGGTGAACGGCACGGCGGTGGAGGTCACCTTCTCCGGCGGCGAGACCGCCCCGGCGGCCCTCGCCAGGGCCATCCAGGACCGGGTGACCAAGCCGGGCCCCGCAGGCGCCGACATCCCCGGCTTCTCGGCACAGACCACGGCCGATGGGCGCCTGCTGCTCGTGCCGCCGGACAGCGGCGACAATCCCGCCGTGACGGTCGCCGGAAGCGCCGTGGCGATGCGGCTCGGCCTTGATCCCACGAGTTTCGTGGGCGCACCGGTCGCCGGCCTCGACTTCGCGACGCTGAAGGACAAGACCCTCGACATCAGGATCGGCGACGGGCCGCCCAAGACCATCACGCTGCCGGAGGGGCTGGCCGACCTGGCCGCCGTGGCGGCGAAGATCGAGGAGCTGATGCATGCCGACGCCAATGCCGTGCCGGAGTTCCGGGCGGCGGCGGAGGGCGGCCGGCTGGCGCTGCGCCGCGAGGGCGGCAGCGCCGCCAACATCGTCACGGTGTCGGGTGGCAGCGCGGCCGGCGACCTCGGCCTCGCCGATGGAGCGGCCGCGACGGCCTCGCGCGCCACGGTCCTGGAGTATCCGCAGGTCTTCGACGACAGGATAAAGGGCGCGCGCTCGCGCCTCGCGAGCGGCGCGAACTACGGCCCGCCGAAGCTCGCCGACTACCAGAAGGCGCTGACGCGCCTGCGCGACTACCGCGACATCGGGATCATGGTCCTGCCCGGCCAGCACTGGCGCCCGGGCGAGGACAACAGTGTCATCGAGGCGGCGATCGACCATGCGGAGTTCATGCAGAACCGGCTGGTGCTCGTCGATCCGCCGAACCCGGCGGAGAATGCGCGGCTCACCTCGCCGAACGACGTGAAGCAGCTGGGCGCGCCCACCTCGCCCTATGCGGTGCTCTACTACCCCTGGCTCACCGTGGCCAACCCGCATTACGACGCGGACGTCGCGGCCAACAGGCCGAAGACCTTCGAGATCGGGCCCGGCGCCTTCGCCGCCGGCATGTGGGCGCGGATCGACACCGCGCGCGGGCCGTGGAAGGCGCCGGCCGGGCTGGAGGCAACGGTGCGCGGCACGCTCGGGCCGAATGTCCTGATCGGCAACGACCTGCAGGACAACCTGAACGAATGGGGCGTGAACTGCCTGCGGGCGATCATCGGCCCGACGGTGATCTGGGGCGCGCGCACCCTGGCCACCAAGACCAAGCCGGAGTTCCGCTACATCTCCGTGCGCCGCACGCAGAGCATGATCGGCGAGAGCCTCTACAACGCGCTGCAGGCCATGGTCTTCGAGCCCAACGACCACCGCCTCTGGGCGAGCCTCCGCGCCGCCGGCACCAACTTCATGGAGGGGCTGTACCGCGCCGGCGCCTTCCAGGGCGAGAAGGCCTCCGATGCCTTCGACGTCCGCTGCGGCCTCGGCAGCACCATGACGCAGGGCGACATCGATGTCGGCATCGTCCGGCTGGTCGTCCGCTTCGCGCCATTGAAGCCGGCCGAGTTCGTCGTCGTGCAGATCCAGCAGATCGTCGGCCGCACGGCCTGACCCGACAGGAGGGAGAGGATCATGCCCGCCCCGATGTTCCCCGCCAATGCGCACCGCTACGACCCCTACCGCACCTTCAAGTTCCAGGTCGTGATCGGCGGCCGCACCGTGGCGGGCCTGTCCAAGATGGGCGCGCTGAAGCGCACCACCGAGGTGGTGAAGTGGCGCAGCGCCGGCGATCCCTCGAACCAGCGCGTCATCCCCGGCGGCAGCAGCTTCGAGGCCGTCGCGCTGGAGCAGGGGCTGAGCCAGGACCGCGTCTTCGAGGAATGGGCCAATGCGGTCAACAACGTCGCCGAGGGCGATGCGGGCATGAGCCTGCTGAACTACCGCCGCGAGGTGGTCATCAACGTGCTGGACCTGCAGGGCGGCACGCCGGTGCTCACCTATCGCCTGCGCCGCGCCTGGGTCTCGGAGTTCCAGGCACTGCCGGAGTTCGACGCCAACAACATGAACACCATCGCCATCCAGTCGATCACGGTGCAGCACGAGGGCTTCGTGCGCGACCCCGGCGTGCAGGAGCCGGTGGAGACCTGAGGCGCGCGGCGGCAGGAGCGGAGCATGGACCGGCAGCCGAGCACCCATCCCGTCGCCTTCCCCGCCGTCGCCTGGCACCCGGCCCTCGGCACCGCCGAGCTGGCGGCGGCGGAGGCGGCGACGGCGGCGGCGCCGCGCCCGCAGCGTGCCACCGCGCTGCTCGATGCGGTGATCGAGCGCCTGGAGGACGCGCCGATGACGCCGGAGCTGGCCCGCGCGCTGTCCTGCGGCACGCGGGAATGGCTGCTCCACCGCGCCGCGCTGCGCTTCCGGCCGGACCTCACCTGGTTCGAGGCGAATTGCGACACCTGCGGCGCGGCCTACGATCTCTCGCTCGACCTGCGCGCCATGCCGCTGCGCCCGGCGGGCGCGGCCTTTCCCGTCGCCTGGGTGGAGACCAGCCTCGGCCGGCGCGGCTTCGAGGCGCCGAACGGCGGGCATGAGGAGGCGCTCGCCGGGGAGGCCGGCCCCGATCCTCGCCGCCGGCTGCTGGCGCTCTGCGGCCTTTCGGCCGCCGCCGCGGAGGAGGCGCTCCGCTTCACCGAGGCGGATTGCGCGCGGATCGACGCGGCGCTGGAGGAGGTCTCGCCCGAGCTCGGCGAGGCGGCCGCCAGCACCTGCCCCTCCTGCGGCAGCGCGGTGGCCGCGCGGGTGGACCCCTTCCGCTTCGGCTATCCGGCGCCGCGCGGCATCCTGCGCGAAATCCATCTCCTGGCCAGCGCCTATGGCTGGTCGCAGGAGGCGATCCTGGCCATGCCGGCGGCGCGGCGGCGCGACTATGCCGCGCTGATCGAGCGCGACCGCCAGGCCCGCTCCGGCCGGCGGGGGGCGCTGCCGTGAGCGCGAGCTTCCTCCAGCGCATCGCCATCCGCGCGGGCGCCGCACCCTCGGCCATGCCCAGCCTGGCGGCCAAGGGGCTGGGCGGCGCCCCCGTCATGCGCGCGGAACTGCCCGAGGAGGAGGCGCCGGAGGTACAGCGCGTGGCTCGCCGCATCGCCCGCGCCGCCGCGCCGCCGCCCGCCGAACCGCCCCTGCCGGAGCCGGATGAGAAGGCACCCGTGCAGCGCCTCCCGGCGCGGCGGCTCTCCACCGACCCCGACGCGGAAAAGGAACGTGCCGAGGAGGAGGAGCTGGGTCCCCTCCTCCATCGCGCCGCCGCGCCGGAGCCGCCGGAACGGCCCGACAAGGAGCCCGCCCGCCGCGCCGCGGCGCCCGATCCTGCGACCCTCTCCCCGGAGGATGAGCAGGTTCCCGAGGCGCTGGCGCACGAGCCCCCGCCACGTGACTTGCGCGCCTTGCGCCGGGACGCGACCTCGCCCGCCGCGCCAGCAGCAGCGCCTGCTACCGCACCGATCCCGCCGGGCGGCTCCGATGCGCCTTTCCCGGCCGGCGCCGCCCCGCAGGCCGCTGCGGAGACCGGGCCGGCTCCCGTGTCGCCTTTCACCGCCACGCCGGCGCTGCCGCCCTTCCTGGAGGGGCCCGCCGCGCCGCAGGCGCCGGCGGCGGAGCGTCCCTCGGTGGTCATCGAGCAGGTCGAGGTGCTGATCCATGAGCCGGCGGCCCCGGCACGCCCGGCGGCCGGCGCCGACCGCAACCGGCTGGTCCGCGCCCGCTACCTGGGGAGGCTGTGAGCCATGGCGGTCGCGGCCTCCTCCCTCTCGGTCGCGGTGCAGGGCATCGCCGACTATCTCGACAGCCAGTTCGGCGAGGACGTGATCATCTCGATCGACACGCCGCAGCGCGCGCATGAGCGGGCCAAGGACAGCGACAAGCATGTCCTCAACATCTTCGTCTATCGCGTCGCGCCTTCGGGCTTCCATGCCGCCAGCGGCGCCGACGAGCCCTTCTTCGTGCGGCTGCACACGCTCATCACGCCCTTCCCGGGGGACAAGAACAACCCGCCGGAGGACATGGAGCTGCGGGTGCTCGGCCATGCGATCCGTGTGCTGCAGAGCCGGCCGGTCCTGCCGGCCCCGCCGGCCGTTCTTCCCGGCGGCCCGGCGGGGGAGGGCGATTTCCGCAACGCGCCGCATCTCGACTACCGCCTGCAGGCGATCCTGCAGGCGCCCTCGATGGAGGAGATCAACCACATCTGGACCACGCAGGGCGGCGAGCTCGCCTACCGGGTCTCGGCCGCCTACGAGTTCGCCCTGATCCCGATCGAGCCGATGGCCCTCCACGAACCCGCCGGCCCGGCGCGCACCGCCATCCTGGACGTGGCCGGCAGCATGGCGGCGCGCGACGCGGCCTTCGTCATGCCCGGCCCCGACAGCAGGCGCATCCCCCGCCTCGGCAGGACCGGGGACACGCCGCCGCCGACGGACTGGCTGCCCTTGCAGCTTCTCGCGGAGGCCGGCGGGCTGACCAACCGCCGCAGCCTTCCGCCCGGCACCGGCCAGGTGGAGATCGCGCTGGCCGGGCTGACCGGCGAGAAGGTCGCCGTCGAGGTCGCCTGGACGCGGGCGGATGCCGGCACGGGGACCCAGGCGCCGCAGGTCTTCACCCTCCGCACCGCCCGCATCGACGAGCCCGGCGCGCGCTTCACGCTGGCGCTCGACAACCCGGCGGCAGGCGACCGCGCGCGGCTGATGACCCGCCCGGCGGACGCCGCCGGCCAGCCGCTGGCCGAGGCCGCCTATGCCAACATGCTCGAAATCCAGGTGGAGGGCGCCTGATGAAGCCGCAGCCTCCCCTCCCCGCCCGCGACCGTGGCGTGCTGGACGCCGAATGGGCACGCCTGGCGCTGCTGGTCACGCTGGCCGAGGCGCTGCGCACGGGCGACACCCTGGCGGAGGACTTCACCGCCCGCTTCGAGGCCGCGGCGGCGGAGGTGGCGGCGGTGCGGCAGGGCGGCGGATGGGCGCCGCTGGCCGCCGAGGTGCCGGCCGAGGTCCTCGGCGGCTTCGTCCAGCTTGACCTCGACCTCCTCGCCCTCGCCCTGCTGCCGGAGGCGCAACCCGCGCTGGCGCCCCGGCTGCAGTCGCTGCAGCCGCAGGTCGGGGTTCCCTATCCCTGCCTGGCGGTGCTGCAGGAGCTGCTGTCGCTGGAGGGCGGCGAGGAGGTGTCGCGCCTCTTCGACCGGCTCGACCCCACCGCGCCCCTGGTCGCCGGCGGCCTGCTGCGGGTGGAGGGGGAAGGCGCCTACCAGTGCATCCGCCCGACGCTGCGGGCCACAAGGGCGGTGCTGGGCAGGGCCACCGGGCTGGCGCCGCCGCCGGGCGCGCATCTCGCGCCGGGCGGCGGCGGCTTCGGCGACCTGGTCCTGCCGGAGGCCGCGCTGCGCTCGCTGCGCGACTACGTCGCCTGGATCCGCTTCGGCGAGCAGATCGCCACGGGCTGGGGCGGGCGCCGCCTGGGCGGGCCGCTGGCGCTCTTCGCCGGCCCGTCCGGCACCGGCAAGAGCTTCGCCGCCGCCGTGGTCGCCGCCGAGCTGGGCCGCGCCTGCGGCGCGCCCTGGGCGCTCTACACGCTCGATCTCGGCCGCATCATGTCGAAATACATCGGCGAGACCGAGCAGAACGTGAACGCGCTGCTCGACGCGCTGGAGGGGCGCCGCGCCGTGCTGCAGATCGACGAGGCGGACGGGCTGCTCGGCAAGCGCGGCGAAATTTCCGACGCGCGCGACCGCTACGCCAACCTGGAGGTCTCGCATCTCCTCTCGCGCTTCGAGCGGCATGCGGGGCCGGTGATCCTCACCACCAATCTCCGCACCAACATCGATTCCGCCTTTCTCCGCCGCTTCCAGATCGTCGTGGACTTCCCGCCGCCCGATGCCACGGCCCGCGCCCAGCTCTGGGCCGCCCTGCTGCCACCGAACGCGCCCCGCGCCGCCGAACTCGACACCGCCGAACTCGCGCAGGCGGCGCGGCTCTCCGGCGGGGCGATCCACAATGCCGCCTGGTATGCCGCCGTCATCGCCGCCGAGGAGGAGGCCGCCATCGCGCCGCGCCATGTCGCCCGCGCGGTCTGGGCGGAACTGCGCAAGGACAACCGCCAAGTCCGGCGCTCCGAGCTTGGCTTCCTCGCCGACCACCTGGAGGGCGTGCCGTCATGAGGATCCGCCGCCTGCGCCTGGTGCTGCCCGCCCGCCTCGGCCCGACCGCCGTGCCGGATGCGCGCCGCATCGCGGAGGCGGCCGGCGCCGCCCTCGCGGGCGTGGAGGCGCCCACCGGCCGCATCGCCGTGACCCTGCCCGGGCTTGGCCGCCCCGCCGCCGCCCTGGCCGCCGAGGCCGGCGGGCGGCTCGGCGTGGCGGCCGGGGCGCCCGCCACGCCGAAGGGGAGGGAATAGCCATGTCCGGGCCGACCAAGGGCCTCCTCTTCGAGTACGGCTTCTCGGTGCCGCCGCTGGCGCTGGTCTTCCAGTTCAACCCGCAGCAGATCTCGCGCAGCCGCACCGTCACCATCAAGACCGGCAACGCGCCCGGCTCGCGCGGCGGCTACGACTTCATGACGCCGCTCGACACGCCCCGCGTGGCGCAGGGCGTCGAGCTGCAGGCCGAGAGCTTCTCGATCGACATCCTGCTCGATGCCACGGACAAGATGAACGCGGGCGACCCGATCGCCGCCCGCTTCGGCGTGCAGCCGCAGATCGACACGCTGCGCTCGATGGTGGAGCCGAAGGCGCAGGGTCCGGCGGGGCTGCAGATCCTTGCCAGCCTCGATGTCGGCGGCGCGCGCGCCTTCCAGCGGCAGGAGACGGCCTCCGTGCTGGTCTTCGGCTGGGGCCAGCAGGTGCTTCCGGTCTTCCTGACGGGCGTGGCGCAGAAGGAGGTGATGCACCTGCCGAACCTGCTGCCCTTCCGCGCGGAGATGAATCTCACCATGCAGGTGATCGAATCGCAGAACCCCTTCTTCACCGCCGACAAGCTGCGCCAGACGGCGATGAGCGCGCTGAACGCGGCGGGCGCATAGGAGGCGCGCCATGGCAGTCCTCAAGGGCTCCTTCTACGAGGCGGTGCCGGTCTTCGAGGCGGATGCGGATGCGGCGCGCCCCTTCCGCGGCCTGCGCGCGCGCCCGGTGGAACGGCCGGAGCCGGTGCTGGAGCACAGCGTCGCGCAACGGCAGCGGCTCGACGCCCTGGCGCACCACTACTACGCCGACAGCCGCGCCTGGCGCCGCATCGCCGACACCAATCCCGAGGCGCTCTTCGCCGAGGACCTGCTCTTCGACCCCGAGCCGCCGCCGGGCGCCCCCGACGAGAACGGGCGCGAGCGGGTCGGCGAAATCATCCTGATCCCGCGCCGCCGGGAGGTGCCGTGATGGGCCTCCTCCCCGGCCTGCTCGATGCCGGCTTCCGCCAGCCGGCCTCCTGCCTGATCGAGGTCGGGCGCGGACGGGAGGGCATCGGCGCCCTCGCCGATCTCGTGCTGTCGCTGGAGCTTTCCGTCAGCCGCGCCGAGGCGGCCACCGGCACGCTGGTCATCGAGGACCGGCGCGGCACGGACGGGCGCTGGATGGTGGCCGACAGCGGGCTCTTCGCCCGCTGGCAGCCGGTGCGCGTCTCCGCCGACTTCCGCACGCGGGTGGAGGAGATCTTCCGCGGCTACATGGTGGAACTGAAGCCCAACTACCCGCCGAACGGCGGCGAGGCGCGCATCGAGATCACGCTGCAGGACGAGGGCGCGGCGCTGGACCGCGAGCACATCCGGCGCGTCTGGGGCGATGACGGCGCGATCAGCGACCGGGACATCGTGGCGGAGCTGCTCAAGCCGGCGGGCCTCGCCCTGGCGCGCGGCTCGGGCGAGGGCAAGGCGAGCCGCTCCCTCTCGCAGGATGCGACGGCGATCCAGTTCATCCGCGAGCGCGCCAAGGCCAGCGGCTACGAGCTGATCTTCGCCGCGGGCGAGGTCTATTTCGGGCCGCTCCGCTTCGAGGGGCAGCCGCAGCCGCCCATCCTCGTCTATGCCGGCAAGGCGACCAACTGCCTGAGCTTCTCGGTGGCCGATGACGGGCAGAAACCGGACGCCGTGCGCTTCGACGCCGCCCCGCGCGAGGAAGGCGCGCAAACCCGCTCCGTCACCGTGACGCCCAACCTGCCGCTGCTCGGCACCACGCCGGTGGCCCAGGAGGGCAACGGCCTCGGCATCCCCTCGGTCTGGCGGATGTCGAAGGAGGGCGACGAGACGGAGGAGGAGATGCGCGCGCGGGCGCAGGCCCTGGCCAACGACAACAGCCTGAAGCTGTCGGGCACGGGCGAGCTGGACGGCGCGATCTATGGCCATGTGCTCGGCGTCGGGCGGCTTGTCAGCATCGACGGCGTGGGGCCGCGCTATGGCGGCCTCTGGTACGTGGACAAGGTGTCCCACGCCTTCAGCCCGGACGGCTACCGGCAGACCTTCGAGGTGCTGCGCAATGCCACCGGGGAATCCGCCGCGCCCGGCGGGCTGCTTTCCGCCGCTTCCGCCCTGTCCGGCCTGTTCTGAGGGAGATCCGCCGTGGATAAGGAAATGGACCTTTTCGAGCGGACGGTCCGGCAGCAGCAGACGAAGTACTGGGGCAAGTACCGCGCCTTCGTCGCCGACAACCGCGACCCGCAGAAGCGCGGCCGCTGCAAGCTGACCATCCCCAGCGTGCTCGGCGAGGCGATCTCGGACTGGGCGCTGCCCTGTCTTCCCTTCGGCGGTGCGGCCGGGCTCGGCTTCGTCGCCGTGCCGCCGAAGGACGCCCAGGTGGTGGCGGAGTTCCTGGAGGGGGATGCCTCGGCGCCGATGTGGACCGGCACCTTCTGGCGCGAGGGGGAGGCCGCGCCGGAGGCCTTCACCGCGGGCGAGGCGCCGACCGCCAAGGTGATGCGGAGCGACAGCGGCCACCAGCTCGTCTTCGAGGACAAGGCGGGGGAGGAGAGCCTGTCGATCGCCAGCAAGGCGGAGGCGCGGATCGAGCTGGATTCCGAGGGCTCCCTGCTGCTGACGGATTCCGCCGGCGCCAAGGTGCTGCTCGACGCGCAGGCGCGCGAGATCCATGTCGAGGACGCCAACGGCCACTCGCTGGTGCTGTCGAGCAGCGGCATCGTCGTGAAGGATGCCGCCGGCAACGAGATCTCCACCTCGGCCAGCGGCGTCACGGTCAAGGGCGCGACCGTCACCATCGAGGGCTCTTCCGTCTCGGTGGGCGGCGCGGGGGGCGAGCCGCTGCTGCGCGGCCAGACCTTCATGGCGCTGTTCAACGCGCATGTGCACAACTGCACCGCGCCCGGCTCGCCCTCCGGCCCGCCGGCGGTCCCGCTGACCCCCGCCATCCTGACGGCGAAGGCGAACGCGTCATGAGCGGCACGAACGGGGCGCGGCTGCCGCGCGCGCGCTACATGAGCTTCCCCTTCCGCATGGGCCCGGACGGCGCCGCCGTCTCGAACCGCCTGGACCATATCCGCGAGCAGGTGGAGCAGGTGCTCTTCACCAGCCCCGGCGAGCGGGTGTTCCGGCCGGAGTTCGGCTTCGGCGCGCAGCGCCACGTCTTCGAGCCGAATGCCGGGCCGCTCTGGGCCGCGGCGCAGAACCAGCTCTACGCCTCGCTGGCCGAGGCCCTGGCCGGGGAGGTCGATCCCCGCAGCATCCGCATCGAGGCGGGCGCCGCGCCGGGCGCGCCGGAGGTCCTGCTCCTGCACATCTCCTACGTCATCGCCGCGCTGCAGAAGGAGGAAAGCCACAGCTTCGAAATCTGAGCCGCCACACCCCCAGCCCGGAGCCCGCTGCCATGGCCGAACTCGCGCAACCCGACATCGTCTTCGACGGCGGCTGCCCCGATTGCGGCGAGCGGCGCGCCGTGCTGCCGGTTCCGCTGCCGGGCGTGGCCGACGACTTCGACTGGCGCACGCGGGACTATGACGGCTTCCGCCTCTTCCTCATGCAGGAACTCGCGCACCGCTTCCCCGAGCGCCGGCGCTGGACGCCCGCCGACATGGAGGTGGTCATCGCCGAGCTGCTGGCGGCGGCGCTCGACCGCGCCTCCCACGCGCTCGATGCCGTGCAGGCCGAGCGCTACCTGGAGACGGCGCGGCGGCCGCAATCCGTGCGGCGGCTGCTGAAGCTCATCGGCTATGACGCGCCGGAGCGGGGCGATCCCGCCGTGCTGGACCGCTTGCCACCCCGCCCCGACGGCGCGCCCGAGAGCCGCGCGGAGAAGCTGGAGCGCTATTGGGCGCTGAACCCCGCCGCCATGGAGGAGGCGCGCGCCCTCGGGCCGCGGCTGATCGGCGAGCAGCGCCGCATGGTCACCCTGGACGACCATGCGCGGATGCTGGAGCGGCATCCGCTGGTCGCCCATGCGCTGGCGCGGCTGGTCTGGTCGGGGGCGTGGAACACGCTGCTGCTGGCCGTGCGGCTCGCCATCGACGCGGAGATCGACACCCCGCTTCATGCCGGCCCGCCGCCCGCCGACGGGCGGCCCAGCGGGCTCACCCCCGCGCTGTGGCGGGAGATCCAGGCCTTCCATGCCGACCACCGCCTGGCGCTCCCGCCAGTGGATGCGGGATTGACGGCGCGCCGCCTGCTGCGGGTGCTGGTGGAGCGCTACCGCATGATCGGCTCGGAGGTCTTCCTGGAAAGCGCCATCGCCGCGCCGGTGAGCTTCGCGCTCTCCGTTCAGGTCGCGCCGGGCTTCTTCCGCTCCGAGGTGCGGCAGGCGCTGGAGCAGGTCTTCTCCGCCGACCAGGGCGGCTTCTTCGAGCCCGGCCGCTTCGGCTTCGGCGACGACCTCTACGCCTCCGACATCATCGAGGCCGCCATGCGGGTGGAGGGCGTCGCGGTCGCCTGCCTGAACCGGATGAAGCGCGTCGGCGGCGGCTTCCCGGACCGCGTGGCGGCCGGCTTCATCGATATCGGCGCCGGGGAATACGTGCTCTGCGAGAACCGGCGCGGCGCGCCGGAGAAGGGCCATTGGCGCCTCGGCCTCAGCGGCGGGGAGGCGGCATGACGGTGCCTCCGACCCCCCGGCCCGGCCAGGCGGCCGACCTCACGCGCTGGAACCGCGCGGGGCTGCGGCGCTTTCGCTACGTCGATGGCGACGCCGCCGTCTGGCTGGAGGAGCTGCGCATCGCCATGCTCGGCCTCTTCATGCGCGGCGGCCCGCCGGAGCTGATGCCGCTGCGCCTGCCGGAATACTGGCGCGACCTCTTCATGAAGCCGGTCTCCGAATGGCCGGACGAGGCCGAGCGGCGGCTGGTGGCAACATGGTCGGACACCGAGGCCTTCCTGCCGGCCTATCCGCCGGCGCCGGAGAGCGCCGGCCGCCGCAACGCCCGGCTGCTCGACCAGTATGCCCGCCGCTCGGACGACTATGCCTGGGAGATCATGCGCGCCTTCGCCCGCGCCGCGCATGTCCTGCTCGGCCATGCCGATGCCTTCGCCAACGAGGGCTACCTGCGCACCGCCACGCAATGGGACAATATCCGCAAGCTGGCGGCGCTGGTGAACTACCAGCCGACCCCGCCCGCCTCGGCGGTCACGCTCGTGGCGCTGCTCGTGGAGGGCGTGGCGGGGCCGGTGGAGGTCGAGCGCGGCCTTGCCATGCGGTACACCCCGGCCGCCGGCGGCGCCCCCCTCATCTTCGAGACGCTGCGGGCGGTGCAGGCGCATCCCGCGCTCAACGCGGCACGGGCCAGCGGCTGGAACCGCAACGAGAGGCCGCTGAAATTCGACGCCCCCGGCCTGTGGGCGCTGCCGGCCAAGGCGAAGCTCGCCGTCGGCGACCTTGCGGTCCTTGTCTCCGCCGGGCCGGAGGCCAAGGCGGGCACCGCCCTGCGCATCGCCTCGCTGGCGGCGGGCCCGGCGCCGGAGACCGCCCTGCTCGGCCTGGACCCCGCCGAAAAGCCGGCGCTCGCTTTGGCGGACGCGATGCTGCTCACCGAGCCGCGCGCCCGCCGCACCGGCACGCCCCGCTCGGGCGACGGCACATTGGTGGTGGAGGTGGATCAGGCCGGCGGCTTCATCCGCGATGCCGTCGTCCAGGTGCATGCCGCCGGCAAGGTCTTCCAGGCCGTGGTCGTCTCGGGGGAGGACCGGGTCCTGCGCCTCGCGACGACCGAAACCCTTCCCACCGGGCCGGTCTCGGTCGAGCCGCTTTCCGCCATCGACGCCCCGGCCGGCGTGGTCTCGACCATGGCGAACGTCTCGCAGGTCTTCTTCCGCAGCGGCACGCCGGGCCAGCCGCCGATCGCCGTCTCCCGCTACGAGGACCAGAAGGCGGAGGACAAGTTCGTCGCCCGCCGCTTCACGGGCACGGTGAATTCCGTGGGCGCCGGCTTCGTCGCCTTCGAGCACGGGCCGCGCCATGCCGGGCAGGTGGTGGGCGCGGCGCCGGAGGTGGTGCCGCGCTCGGGCGAGGGCAGCGGGAACACCGTGCGCTTCGCCGGCAGCCCGCCCACCGGGCTCGCCCAGGGCGACTGGTTCGTCGCCAGCCCGCTGGATGGCGGCGCCTCCTTCGCCTTGCAGGCACGCGGTGTCCTGGTGCGCGCGGGCGCCTATTTCGTCGAGTTCGACCGGCCGGTGAAGGCCGATCCCGCGCAGGTCGAGTTCGCCGGGCCGATGACGCGCACCCTGCGGCCGGTGGATCACGACCGCAGCGAGGCGCCGCCGCTCGATGGCGGCAGCCTGGAGCTTGCGGACCTGCCCGCCGAGGCGGCGGCGCTGGTGCGGCCCGGCCACCGCATCATCGCCGACCACGAGGCCGGGCCAGAGCGACGCTTCGCGCTGCTCACCGTGCGCGACGCGCAGACGGTGCCGGCGCGGCAGGCGCTGCGGCTCCATGTCACCGTCGCCGGCGACCTCACCGGCTGGCAGGCGGGCCGGACGGCCTTCCGGTGCAACACGGTGGACGTCTCCCATGGCGAAACCCAGGGCTCCAAGACGCTCGGCTCCGGCAATGGCGAGCAGGCCCGGCAGAGCTTCGTGCTGGCGGCCGCCGAGGTGAGCTTCATTCCCTCGACCGCCTCCGGCTCCGGCGTGGTGCCGGACATCGACGTCGCCGTGAACGACGAGACCTGGGCCTATGGCGACTACACCGACCCGGATGTCGAGGGCCGCGCGGCCTATTCCACCACCGTGGAGGAGGATGGGCGGCTGCGCATCCATTTCCGCCGCCGCCTGCCGACCGGCACCGACAACATCCTCCTCCTGCGGCACCGCATCGGCGTCGGCGCCGCGGGCAACGGCGTGCCGGCGCTGTCCTTCGCCAGGCCGATGCGGCGGCACCGCGTCGTCACCGCCGTGGTGCAGCCCTTCGCCACCTCCGGCGGCGCCGACCGGGAGCCGGTCGCGGCCATCCGGGAGAACGCCTCCAGCCGGCTCGGCGCCAACGACCGCGCCGTCTCGCTGGCCGATTTCGAGCGGCTGGCGCGGCGCCACAGCAGCGTCTGGCAGGCGCGGGCGCGGCTGGTGCCCGGCCCCGGGCCGGCGGCGCGGATCGCGGTCACCATCGTGCCGGCCGGCGGCGGCGCCTCCAACCCGGCGCTGCGGCAGGAGATCGGCGCCTTCATCGCGGCGCGCGCGCTGCCGGGCACGCGGGTCGGCATCGAGGACTATGTCCCGCTGCCGGTCGCGGCCGCCGTCACCCTGCGCATCGACACGGAGCGCTTCGACCAGGCCAGGGTCACGGAAGCCGCGCGGGACGCCATCCTCGCCGCCTTCAGCCTGCGCCGCCGGATGCTGGGCCAGCCCTTCTATGTCGCGGAGCTGCTGGCCGCCGCGGAGAATGTCGTGGGCGTCGAAACCACCGTCGTGACCGCCTTCGGCCGCGCGCCCGGCGCGCCGGCGGCGCAGCGCGAGGCGACGATCGGCGGGGCGCTGTCGGTGATCGTGCCGCGGGCGGATCAGGTCGCCCACCTGCCTGGCGCCGCCGCCCTTGGCATTGCGGTGGAGAAGGCATGATGGCCGGTCCCCTCACCCCGCGCGACCTGGAAAGCCGTGCCGGACGGCTGCTGCTGCGCGAGCTGCCGGAGGAGCACCGCTACCGTGACCGCATCGCCGCCCCGCCCGGCGAGCCCGGCGACCTCGCCGCCTATCTGCACGGCTTCGGCCAGTTCCTCGACCTCGTCCGCGGCACCATCGAGCAGTCCTATGCCGATGCCTTCGCCGAGCCGGCCGACAACGGGCGGGAGATCCAGGGCTGGCTGCTGCCCTATATCGCGGAACTCGTCGGCGCCGAGCTGCTCGCCCCCGATCCCGCCCGCCGCCGCGCCGAGCTCGACAACGCCATCCTCTGGTTCAAGACCAAGGGCACCCTGGTCAATCTCGACGCCGTCGCCGATGTGGTGAGCGGCGCGGAGACGGTGGTGGTCGAGGGCTGGCGCCGCGTGCTCGCCACGCCGCGCATCGGCCTGCCGCCCTTCAGCCTGCCGCGCGGCGCGGATGATGGGGACGACCCGCTGGCACCGCCCGGCCTCCCGCTCGGCACCCCGGACCTGCGCTTCATGAACCGCGCCGTGGCCGATCCCGCCGGCGCCAACCCGCTGTTCCGGCTGGTGACGCCGCGCCTGGACGCGGAAGGGCGGCGCATGGCGCCGGCCGAGACCTATTGGCGGCCGCGCGCCCCGCGCGGCGCCCCCTGCTTCCCCGGCGCCTATGACGACACCGCCCTGCGCACGCCCGACCTGCGCGACGGCGCGCGCCCGGATGTTGGGCCGCATCCGCGCCGCGCCATCGTCCATGTCCGCCCGCCGCAGGGTTTCTTCGAACCGGGCCAGAAGCGCGTGCCGCTGCCCGACGAGGCGAACCCGCTGGGTTTCCGCGCCGGGGAGACCGCCACGCAGCTCTTCCGCCCGGCCGATATCCTGGCGGCGCGCGGGGTGCCGCTGCAGCCGCCGCCCGAACGCCTCGTCACTGAGATCACCGGCACGCTGCGCATCCCGGATGGCCTCACCATTGCCTTCGAGGATGTGCTGTTCACCGGCCGCATCCTGGTGGAGAAGGGCGGGCGGCTGATCCTGCGGCGCTGCGCGGCCGACGAGATCGCGCTGGAGGCGGCGGAGGGCGAGCCGATGCTGCGCGCGACCGACTGCCTGCTCCGCACCGTGCAGGGGCCGGAGTCCTTCGCCGAACTCGTCTATGTCACCCTGCTCGGCGAGGCCAGGCTCCGCCGCCTCTGGGCCTCCGACTGCCTCTTCGCGGGCACGCTGACCGGCCTCGATGCGGCCGCCGGGGCGAGCTGCGTGCGCTTCTCCCGCCTGCCGGACCTCTCCGTGCTCGGCGGGACCTCGGGCGGATGGAACCCGAGCAACACCACGGACGATCCGAACTTCCTCCGGCTCTTCCTCAAGGAGGGGGAGGCCTGCCG
This sequence comes from Roseomonas sp., assembly GCA_035556695.1. Taxonomy (GTDB): domain Bacteria; phylum Pseudomonadota; class Alphaproteobacteria; order Acetobacterales; family Acetobacteraceae; genus Pseudoroseomonas. The sequence goes on along the minus strand of DATMFR010000004.1, from coordinate 84,519 downwards.
GCTCCGCACGCCCGGCTATGGCGAGCCGGGGGCCGGGGTGCTGGACCTGACCAGTTCGGCCGCGATCACCCAGGGCGCGGAGGATGGCGCCGAGATGGGCGCCTACCATCACCTCTACCTGGCGGCCCAGTTGCGCGCCCTGCGGCTGAAGCTGCGGGACTTCCTGCCGATCGGCCAGGATCTCGCCCTTCGCTACGACCGCCACCTGATGCAGCCGCCCAGCCGGCTGGAGTAGCGCCGCCCCGGAGAAGGGCACGGGAAGAAGGAGGGGAGCTGCCATGAAGGCCCAGATCTCGCGACGAAGCCATCGCCCGGAGATGCGCTATTCCGGCGCCTACGCGATCCAGGGCGGCATGGTGACCGACGCGGATCTCGGCGAGGGCGCGGACCTGGCCAAGGCACAGGTGGAGACGCTCGGCGGCGACACGGTGCGCAACGGCGTGCCCGCCGAGGGCGGCGCCGTCGGCATCGAGGGCGGACTGCCGGTGCTGCGGGAGGGGCGCATCTATGCCGGCGGCCTGGCCGGGCGGCTGGTGGCGGCGCCCGGCGCGGCGCCCGCCGGGCCGCTCGACCTGCTGACCATGCAGGCCGACCTTCCCCTCGCCCCGGCGCTGCCGGCCGGCCAGGAGTTGGTCGTCTTCGCCGATCTCTGGGAGCGGCCGGTCTTCTTCCTGGAGGACGGCTATCTCGCCGATCCCGGCCTGCACGGTGCCGAGACCTCCTTCCGCACCCGCACGATGGTGCAGATCAAGGCCGCACCCCTCGCCGCCGCGGACGAGATCGAGGCGGGAACCGGCGCCTGGCCGCGCATCGGCACGGCCGCGGCCAGCGTGACGCCCGTGGCGCCCGACGTGGTGGTGGACGAATGCGACCCCTGCGCCGAGGTGGTGACGGTGCGGCAGGAGGTGGTGAACACGCTCTTCCGCCTGGAGGTGCTGGATGTCGAGGGCGCCCCCGATGCGCCGACCGCGCTGCGCATCGCCTGGTCCATGGAGAATGCCGCGGCGATCGCGCCCGCCACGGTCGATCCGGAGGATTTCGAGCGGGCCGGCGCCGTCTACGAGTTCTTCTCGCCGATCACCGAAAGCGCGCTCGGCCTGCCCCCGGCCGGCGCCGCCGGGCGGCGCTCCGCCTTCGTGGACGACCTGCAGACCGCTCCCAACCCACCCCAGGACCATGACGGCACGCCCTGGCGCTTCCTGCGCCGCTGGGACGGGACGGCGCGGATCGACCTCGCTGGCGGCGCGGTGACGGATGCGCTGGGCGGCGGCGCGCTCGGCGCCGCGGCGGTGGCCGGAAGCAAGGTCACCGTGACGCTGCCGGCCTTCTCGATCACGGTGGAGACCGCCAGCGCCGCGCTGCTGGCCGGTGACTACTGGCTGGTGGAGCTGCGGCGCTTCGCGGCGGAGGCGGAGCGCGTCCGCCTCGTCTCGCCCCGGCCGCTTGGGGTGCAGCACCACTACTGCACGCTGTTCCGCATCGGCGCCGATGGCGCGCGGCAGCCGCTGAACGAGGCCGAGCGGCGCAAGCTCAGCTTCCCCGCGCTCAGCGACCTGCCGGCCAGCCATGTCCGCTACGACAACACCTGCGAGAAGCTCTATGGCGGTGCGGCCAGCGTGCAGCAGGCGCTCGACGCGCTGTGCGGCATCACCGCCGAGGATATCGGCTTCGACCCGGCGACCTGCCCGGTGCTGTTCGACGGCGCCACCAATGTCCAGAAGGCGCTGGCCAATCTCTGCAAGGTGAACTTCTCCGTCGAGCCGATCCTGCGGGCGATGATGGACTGGGGCGTGCTCTGCGGCATCCTCCCCGCTTTCGCGGCGCGCGACCCGGCGGCGGTGCGGCTTTCCGCCGGCGCCTTCCTCGACCGCGCCGGGCGGTTCGGCCGCATCGAGGACACCGAGCTGAAGCTCGCCGAGCTGCCGCGCGAGAACGTCCATTTCGAGAATGACGACCAGCTCGCGGCCGCCCTGCGCGAGAAACGCGTCTGCCTGGCGCTGGCGCTCGGGGAGGGCGGGGTGGTGGGCTTCCACCTCGTCGAGAAAGGCAGCGCCTTCGGCCCCGCCGATCCGGGCTACGAGCAGGCGGTGGAGAACTGCGTCAAGCGCACGGGCGCCCTCAAGCTGGGCGATGCGCTGGGAGCGATCCGCCCGGAGCTTGCCGACCGCGTGGTGCTGGCGGCTTCCAACGGCAAGACCTTCGGCGGCGCCGCGACGCTGAGCCAGGCGGAGGCGCAGGAGGTGTCCACGGCCAACAAGGCCCTGCTGGAGCAGTTCCGTGGCCTCGGCAATGCGGCGGAGGTGGCGCAGGTCGAGGCGAGCTGGGCGAAGATCGAGGCGGAAACGGCGGACGGCGCCATCGGCACCGCCCTCGAGGTGCGCAACATGCAGCGCGAGGCCCAGAAGCTCGGCGCGCTGCTGGAGACCGACCAGCAGCGGCGCATCCGCTGCGCCTGCCAGTCCTGGTTCACGCCCTGCCCGCCCGAGCTGGGCGAGCCGCCGTATTACGTGCCGCTCGCCTGCCTGCGCGGCGTCTGGGACGGCCGCATCTACCTGGAGGAGGTCTGCGGCCATTGCGGCCGCAAGCAGGCGCTGACCCCGCGCGCGCTGCGCTACCATCTCGGCGATGCGCTGTGGAAGCACGACATCAGCGAGGATGCCTGCTGCCCCCCGCCTGCCAGGCCGGACCGGCCGCCCATCATCTGGGACCCTGTGCGGCCCTTCCCGGTTCCCCGGCCTCCCATCGGTCCGATCGACCCGGGGCCGCTCTCGCCCTTCGGCGGCGTGCGCCCGAATGTCGCGGACCTCGCGCCGAACGTGGCGCGCGGCGTGCTGGCCGGGAACGGGCTGGACATCACCACCGAGATCGACCTCGGCGACCCGGCCGCCTTCGACAAGCTGCGCACCGCCACCAGCGGCATCGACCCGGCGGCGCGGCTCTCCAGCGGCGCCGTCGCGAAGCCCGGCGACAAGGTGGCGCTGCTGGTGCAGGACGGCGTGGCGCGGGACTACGTCATCCTGCAGCGGGGGACAGGGAAGTATCTCTTTCCGACCGCGCCCGCCGCCGCGCCGGACCTCACCGAGCTGAACACCCGCATCGAGGCCGCGCAGGCGATCAAGGACGCGCTGGGCGGCGAGGTGGCGGAGGTCGGGCGCGTGCGCGACGGCCTCTCCGCCGATGTCGAGCGGCTGCGCCAGGAGATCACCGCGCTGACCACCGCGCGCACCGAGGCCGTGGCGGCGGTGGAGCAGACCAAGGCCGACATCGCGCAGGTGAACGCCCAGCAGGCCGCGGCGGTCGAGAAGGTCGCCGGCGTGCGGCAGGAGCTGGCCGCGCTGGAGACCCAGCGCGTCAAGCTCGTCGAGGACACGCGGCGCGCCCAGCCGATCGGCACGCTCTTCGCCGACCGGCCCGAACTGGCCGAGCGGCTGCGGGGCGCCGGCATCAGCTCGGTGGGCGAGTTCGCCGACCTCTCGCCGGAGCGGGTCAATGCGCTGACCAACAGCCAGGTCATGAACGCGGCCGAGCTGGACCAGAACAGGCTGCGGGCGACCCAGTTCATCCGCGGTCAGAACGGCTGAGCCGCGCCCGGGGCGCGGCAGGGAGGGCGGCGATGGCACAGCACAAGCGGGTCCGGCGCCGGGCGAGGGCACGGAAGGGCATCCCCCTTCTGCGGCGCGCACCCAGCCGCGCGGCGGCGGGTGCGCAGGCGGAGGTCAAGAAGCGGCTGCTGGCCGGCGAGACGGTGGCCGTCGGCGCGGCCAAGGATCCCGCCGAGAAGGAGGCGGAGCACCTGGCGAAGGCGGCCGTGCGGGCGCCGCCGAAGCCGGGCAAGGCCGGGGCGGAGGCCCCCTCCCCCAGCGTGGCGGCGAAGCCGCCGGCCAGGGCGGAGAAGCCCATGGCCCATGCCGCCGCGAAGCCCGGCACGCCCGCCGCGAAGGCCGCCGGAAAGGCCGAGGCGATGCGGCAGCCGGAGGACCAGGCGGCGCTTGCCGGACCGGTGGTGCGCCGGATGCCGGCGGCCGCGGCGCCGCCGGGTGGCGGGGGCGCCGCGTCCTCCGGGGGCGCCGCCGCGCCGGCCCGGGCGAACCGCGCGGCGGAGGCGGCCCTCGGCCCGGGCCAGCCGCTGCCCGCGCGGGAGCGGGGCTTCTTCGAGGCACGCCTCGGCGCCGACCTCTCCGCCGTGCGTGTCCATGCGGGCGCCGAGGGCACAGAGGCCACGCGCCGCATGGAAGCGCGCGCCTTCGCGCTGGGCGACCATCTCGCCTTCGCGCCCGGCGAGGGCCAGGGGTTGGCGACGGCGGCGGGCCGGGACCTGCTCGCGCACGAACTCGCCCATGTGGTGGCCGAGACCGGGGAGACGCGGAGCCGGCGCAAGCCGGGCCGCCCCGGCGGGCGGAAAGCCTAGGGGACGGAGCGCCGCGCCATGAAGACCACGGCGGCCCCGGCTTCGGCGAAGACGGCCCCGCCGCTGCGCCGCCGGGCCGCGCCCGCGCACCTGCTGGCCCGCACCCCCGCGCCGGTGGTGGCGGCGGAGGGGCCGGCCCTGCGCGCCAAGCTCGAAGTCGGCGCCGTCAACGATCCCTTCGAGCGGGAAGCGGAGGTCAATGCCGAGCGTGTCGCCGCCATGTCCGCCCCGGCCGTCTCGGCGGATGCGGGCGATGATCCGCTGCGCCGCGCCGGCATCAACGACCAGCCCTCCCTGGACACGCTCGACACCGCGCCGCCCCTGCCCGCCGAGCAGGAGACGCCGGAGATCCCGCCGGCCGAGGATGTCGACACCACCAAGCTCGACAAGGAGGATGTCGCCGAGTTCGAGAGCGGCAAGCCGGACGAGCCGGAGGCGGAGGCCCCGCCGGTGCAGCCCGCGCGCGGCCCGCCAGAGGGGGCGGCAGAGGGGGCAGCGGTCGGGCCGCAGGGCGGTGCCGCGCCGGTGGATGTGGCCGCGCGGGTGGCGGCCCCAGGGCCGGGGCGGCCCCTGCCGGCGGCGGTGCGCGATTTCATGGAGCCGCGCTTCGGCGCCGATTTCGGCCGCGTGCGCATCCATGACACCGCCGAGGACCGCCGGGCGGCGCGGCGCATCGGGGCGCGCGCCTTCACCCATGGGGCGGATGTCTGGATCGGGCCGGGCGAAAGCGTCGGCGACCGCCGCCTGATGGCGCATGAGCTCACTCATGTCGTGCAGCAGACCGGCCGCGGCCTGCCCGAGGCGCCTGTGGCGGGCACGGCGCCGGCCCTGAGCGCCGATGCCGCCATGCCGCTCCGCCGCGGCTGGCTGGCCAACAAGGCCGAGAAATACGCGCGCCAGGTGCCGGGCTACACGCTGGTCTGCGTCATCCTCGGCAAGAGCCCGATCACCGGCGACCCGGTGCCGCGCACGGCGGAGAACCTGATCGGCGGCTTCATGGGGCTGGTGCCCGGCGGCACGCTGCTCTTCGACCGGCTGAAGGAGGCGCGCGTGCTGGAGCGCGCCTTCGCATGGGTCTCGGAGCGGCTGAGCAGCCTCGACATCACCTGGTCGCGCGTGATGCGCCTGATCGACGAGGTGATCGACGTCTTCCCGACCTGGCACCCGATCCGCGAGATCGAGCGCATCTTCGGCCCGCTGGTCTCGGACATCCTGACCTTCCTCTCCGAGGTCCTGGAAAAGATCCTGGAGCTGATCGTGGAGGGCGCGCTGAAGCTGGCGGGGCCCTATGGCGAGCGGGTCTGGGGCATCATCCAGCAGGCGCGCGAGACGCTCCGCCTGATCCTCGATGACCCGCTGGGCTTCGCCAAGAACCTCATCTTCGCGGTGCTGAAGGGCGTCGGGCAGTTCACCGACCATGTGCTGGAACACCTGAAGAAAGGGCTGCTCGGCTGGCTTTTCGGCGCGCTCGGCGAGGCCGGGCTCACCCTGCCGGACAAGCTGGACTTCAAGGGCCTGCTCTCGATCGCGCTGCAGATCCTCGGCCTGACCTATGCGAGCTTCCGCGGCATGCTGGTGAAGGCGCTCGGCGAGGATGGCGAGCGCAAGGTCAGCTTCATCGAGAAATCGGTCGAGGTGGTGAAGATCCTGGTCAAGGAAGGCTTCCTCGGGCTCTGGCAGAAGCTGCTCGACATGATCGGCACCTTCAAGGACACCGTGGTCGGCGGCATCAAGGACTATGTGATCACCACGGTGGTGAAGGCCGGGCTGACCTGGCTGGCGAGCCTCACCAACCCCTTCGGCGCGCTCATCCGGATCGCCCTCGCCATCTACGACATGATCATGGTCTTCCTGGAGCGGCTCGACCAGATCATCGAGGTGGCGACCGCGCTGTTCTCCTCCATGGCCACCATCGCCAAGGGCCAGTTGCAGAGCGCGGCCGACTATGTGGAGGCGACGATGGGCCAGACGGTGCCGGTGGTGATCGCCTTCATCGCGGGCTTCCTCCGCCTCGGCGGCATCTCGGGCGCGATCCGAAACACCTTCGAGAAGATCCGCGCCCCGGTGAACAAGGCGAAGGAGACGATGGTCGTCTTTCTCGTGAAGAAGTCGCAGAAGCTGCTCTCCGGGCTGATCGGCCGGCTGAACCGCAAGCGCAACCTGCCTGGCGAGACCTTCCATATCGGCGACAAGGAGCACCGGCTTTACGCGAAGAAGAAAGGGCGCAAGGCGGAGATCATGGTGGCCTCCACCGAGCGGCCGCTGAACGACGTGGAGGCGCTCGACATCATCGAGGCGAAGAAGATCGAGGACGCCAAGGCCCGCGCGAAGGCCGAGGCCTTCAACAAGGAGGTCGTCAAGGGCGACAAGGAGGTCTCGGCCGAGGCCAGGAAGACCGACCTGGACAGCAAGAAGACGAACAACCGGCGCCCCCTCAACAAGCTGGGCGATGATCTGAAGAAGATGGCGCGCGGCATCGAGGCCGCCGCCAAGCCGCTGATCGAAAGCGGTGCCGCCGAGGCGAGCGAGGACGGCCCCCTCTTCCGCGCCCGCGAGCCGCGCAGCGAGCTGGAAGGCAGCGCCGGCAGCTACCGGGAGGTGAAGAAGCTTTCGGCGAAGGCGGTGCCCGGCGGCGCCAACCGGCGCGAATCCACCTATTACGAGGCCGACCACGTGATCGAGAAGCGCTTCCCGAAGGCGATCATCGAGAACCTGCACCTGCTCGACCCCGCGCAGCGCCCGGCCGGCGGAGAGCTGACCCTGATCCGCGCCAACGCGCGCGAGGCCAACACCCGCAGCGCCTCCGGCGCCAGCGTCGGCGCGGCGACGGCGGCGCAGTACAAGGCCGGCAAGCCCTTCGGGCAGCTGGGCGAAGGGGGGTCCATCAAGCGGATCGACGACGATGCCTCGGAGTTCCCCGCCATTCTCGTCTATCACCGCGCGCATCTGAAGGGCGGCGAGAAGGGGGCGGGCGCCGGCGGCCATGAGGATATCGTGGCCGCCGCCTCCAAGGCGCAGGACCCGCATCTCGCCCTGCGCGACGCGCTGCGCAAGCAGCTCGACCAGGAGCTCGCGAGCATCGCCCAGGCCTATGACAGCGACACCTCCGCGCCGGACACCGTCAAGCAGAAGGTGCGCGCCGGGCTCGACGTGCTGCGCGAGCGGAATGTCGCGCTCTACGGGCTGGGCGGCGGCGGCGCGGGCGGGGAAGGCGGCAAGGCGCCGGCCGTCCCGCCGCCCGGCGGCGCGGCGGCAACGCCGGAGGCGAAGTCCGACTTCACCTTCACGCCGGGACCGAAGGATGTCGGCAAGCCGAACTTCATCAGCATCGAGGGGGCCGGCGGACCCTATGCCGAGAAGAGCGCCATGGCCCGCGGCTATGGCGACTACTTCGAGACCGACCACATCATCGACAAGAGCGTGCCCCTGACGGTGAAGGGCCTCACCCTGGGCGATCCACGTGTTCTGAAGCGGGCACAGGAGAAAATGAAGAAGCCCGGGTCCAAGGCGGAAGCCCAGGCCGCCGCGCAGCGCCAGGCCGGGCTTGGCGGCAAGCCCTTCATCTCCGGGCAGGGCCTGGCCAGCTACAGCCTGGAGACGGGCTTCTCCGTGGTGCTCTACCGCCCGATCCACCGCGCCATCACGCAGGCGCTGAGCACGGAGCAGCCCTTGCCGGAGAACTGGGCCAGCCAACTGCCGGACGAAGGGATCTCGGCCGTGGCGCGCTACGTCGAGGAGGGCGACGAAGGCCAGATCGGCAGCGCGCAGACCGCCTTCGGCCGGCACATGAAGGGCGTCTTCCTCCGGCGCACGCGAAAGCACGCCGACGAGGTGGCCGAGGAGTACCGCAAGGAGCTTCCCAAGGTGGCCCTGCTGAACCCGGGGCGGGAGGCGCAGGCCAGGGAGCAGATGCGGCTGATCCTCCAGACCGTCGAGCGGAGCCTGCGCGACGCGGAGCGTAGATCCGGCGGCCTGTTCTGAGCCGGTCAGAAATCGCCGCCATCCATTGTCAGCACGATGAGGCCGTTGGCGGGGATGACGAGGGAGGCGGATTGCGGCAGGCCGTGCAGCGGCGCGCCATCGGCCCAGACCTGGCCGCCATTGCCCGCCAGGGCGGGATTGACCCAGTTCTGGTAGACATCCGCGTTGAAGGCCTCCAGCCAGCGTCCCGGGCGCGGCATGCCGAGCTGGTAGCCGTAGAGCGTCTCCTCGCGGAAGCTGGCGACCACCACGACGTCGCGGCCGCTGCCCTCCAGCCAGCGGTGATAGGCCAGCACCCGGTCCGCCTCGTTCACATGGAAGGCGTTGACCCGCTCGCCGCGCAGGGCGGGATGGCGGCGGCGCAGGCGGACCAGCTCCTGGAAGAAGCGGAGATAGTCGCTCATCGTCTTGTCGCCGGCGTCGAGGCCTTCCCACCAGATCAGCGGGTCCTCATCGGGGTTGTCGCCCCACGGCTTGTCCTCCAGAAACTCCTGGCCCATGAAAATCATGGGAATCCCGGGCGCGGTCAGCAGGATTCCGGCGGCGACGCGGGCGCGGCTCGCGGCGTACCAGGAGCGCGGGTTGCCGGGATCGGCGAGGGCCGGGATGCGCGCGCGGGGTCCCTTGTCCTTGTAGGCCTCGTCATGGCTCTCGATGAACTGCACCGCGCGCCAGGCCGCCGGCAGCCCCTGATGGCCGGCGGGATCGAGGCTCCAGGCGATGCCGCCCAGCCCGACCGCCGCGTCCCGCCCCAGGCTGGCGGCACTGACCGCGCCGCGCAGCGCGTAGCGCAGGCTGTCATGCCAGAGCGCGTGGAAGCCGGCGCCGCCTTCGGCGACCGGGCGCACCAGCCACGGGTCGGGCGGCCAGTGCTCGGCGATCTGGATGCCGCCCGGCGCGACGAAGCCTGTGCTGCGCGCGAGATCCTGGCAGTAGCGCACCCCGTCCTGCCCGCCATCCTGCAGGATGACGTCCACGCGGTCGTAGCGCATGCCGTCCACGTGGTATTCCTTCAGGAAGAAGCAGGCATTGTCGATCAGGAACTGCCGCACCTCCTGCCTCCAGAAGGCAAAGACCGGCCCGCCGATATGCTCCTGCTCCGTGAAGTAGAGGCTGTCATTGGGGTTGGTCCCCGCGGCGCGATCGAAGAAGTAGATGCTCTCCGGCTGGCCGTCGATCTGGAAGCCGGCATGGTTGTGCACGACGTCCAGCAGGACCGCGATGCCGTGCAGGTGCAGAATGTCCACCAGCGCCTTGAGCTGGTTGACCGGCGGCGCCAGTTGGTCGAAGCCGAGCGGCGCCTGGCCGCGGCGCGCGAGCAGCGCGTTCACCCGCCCGAGATGCGGGCCAAGCTCGCCCGCATCGAGCCCGTAGTCCATCTCGGGCGAGAACAGGTCGGAGCCGTCATAGCCGCGGCTGCGGATCGAGGCGAACTCGCCGATCGGCAGGAGCTGCACCGCGTTGACGCCGAGCGCCAGGAGATGGTCGAGCCGGTCCAGCACCTCCAGGAAGGTGCCGGCCCGTTGGCGCCGGTCCCGCCCGGCGAAGGTGCCGACGTGGAGCTGGTAGATGACGAGGTCGTTGAAGGCGGGCGGCCGGTAGCCGCCGTCATGCCAGGGATAGCTCCAGGAATCGCGGAGGATGCAGTTGCATTCGGGATAGGCGGGCTGCCGGCTCAGTTCCCGCGCATAGGGGTCGCGCTTGCGGCCCGCGCTGCCCTGCCCGGCGACGTGGAACATGTAGGGGTCGCCATCCCGCGCGCCCGGCACGAAGCCGGCCCAGTAGCCGTTGTCGTCCCGCACGAGCCGGTTGCCCTCATGCGGCTGCCAGTCGTCCTTCCCGCCGAAGGTTCCGATCACATGCACCGCCAGCGCGCGCGGCGCCCAGGCGCGGAAGGTCGCGCCATCCGCCGCCAGATTGGCGCCGAGCGGCGTGCCACCCGACAGATGGGCCTGCGATGCCGGCATCCTCCCTCTCCCCCGCGTGGTGGCCGCGGCTTCACTTCAGCGGGATTCCGTTCCGACAAAGAAATCAAATATTGCGGGGCGGGCGCAGGCGCGCAGGATCGGCTCCCGGTCGGGACGGAGCGCGGAGGCACCGCCATGCGAGGGATGCGCCTGATGTCCGCCGCGATGCTCGCCCTGGCTTTGCCGGGCTGGCAGGCCGCGCGCGCGGAGCCATGGATGGGCAACCTGATGCTGCGCGACCCGGTCGCCGCGCCAGAGGGACGGCCCGGCAACTACGGCACCATCAAGTATTTCATCGACGAGGCGCAGGGCGAGCACGCCACCCTCGCCATCGAGGTCGAGGTCCAGGCCGATGGGCGCCCGCCCGGAGCGCTGGAGGTGCAGGCCTTCAGCAACCTGAACCGGCGCGACCATGCGAAGGTCTGGGAGAGCCCGGACGCCGCCGGCGGGACGGACAGCTACTACATGACCTACCCGATGGCGGCCGCCGGCACGCGCGACGGCAACCTCCTCTACCGGGCCGAGCTGCCGGTGGAGCGGACCGGCGCCTATCGCCTGACCGCGCGATTCCGCATCGATGGCGGTCCCTGGCGCTGGCACAACGACTTCGAGGCCGGCGCCATGCGGCAGCGCGACGCCGCCATCGTGGTCTCGCCGCGCAAGGTGCTTGACCTCACCCTGTACGAGGCCGCGCCCTTCGTCGTGGAGGCGCAGGCGGGCGGCGGCGAGGACCGGCGCAGCACGCTGGAGGACTTCCTGGAGCCCGATGCGGACGGTTTCGACCCCTTCAGCCTCGACCTGGTCCGCGACCGCCTCGGCTTCAACGCCCTCTGGCTGATGCCGATCTTCCCGAACACCCGCGAGCGCTGGGACCCCGACGGGAACCGCTGGCTGCCGAACGCCTCGCCCGGCAGCCCCTATGCGGCGCGCGACTACTGGTCGGTCGATCCGCGCCTTGCCGAAGCCGGCACCGCCGCGGCGGCCATGGACGAGTTCCGCCAGCTCGTGCAGGCCGCGGACCAGAAGGGGCTCGACGTCTTCATCGACGTCGCCTTCAACCATGCCGGGCATGACGTGGTGATGGGCCAGGGCGCGGTGGATCTCGGGCTGGCCACGCCCGCCGAGGCGGAGCGCCCGGTGCGCGAACTGCGCCCGGCCTGGGCCACCAGCGGGCGGGACTACCGCGCGCATGCCAGCGGGCCGGATGACCTGGCCCACTTCGCGCCGGCCGACCGGCTTGGCGAGCACCGCTGGCTGGATGCCGGCATGGACTGGTTCTTCGGCGACTATGCCGCGCTCGGGCCGAAGCCGGGCGCCGACACCTCGAACGGCGGGGCGCTCGACGAGCGCGACCTGCTCTACACCGACCTTGACCCGGCTGGCGGCCATGACAGCAATGTCGAGGATCTCTGGCGCTACTTCGCGCATATCCTGCCCTACTGGCTCGACCGCACCAATGGCGGGCTGGATGGGATCCGCGCGGATTTCGCGCAGGGGCTGCCGCCGCAGGCCTGGGAATACATCATCAACACCACGCGCCAGCGGCGCTGGGACTTCGTCTTCCTCGCCGAGGCGCTGGACCCGGACCCGGTGCGCTACCGCGTCAACCGGCAGTTCGACCTCATCACCACGGTGGACCACTGGCTCTACCGGCGCTCCGACCTCACCATGGGCCAGCTCGTGGGCAGCCTGGATGGCGAGGCCCAGCTCTACGGCGCCGGGGCGGCGGTCCTGCACAACGGCACCAGCCATGACGAGGAGGGCAACGGGGACGCCTGGCTGATGACGGCGCGCTATGCCGTCGCCGCCGCGCTCCAGGGCGTGCCGATGGTCTATATGGGGCAGCCGCTCGGCGTGCCCGGCAAGGTCGATTTCCAGAACTCCTGGGCCAGTCTGGAAGCCGAGTGGAACCATGCCGATCCGGAGGTGCTCGGGACCTACCGCCGGATCAACGCCGCCCGCGCGCGCAGCCCGGCACTGCGGAGCCGCCTGCGCCACTTCCTCACGCGGCAGGTGGGCGGCGGCTTCCGGGACGATATCTTCTCGGCGGCACGCTGGACGGAGCAGCCGGAGGTGGTGCTGGCCTTCGTCAACCTGCGCAACCAGGTGGTGGCGCCGGAGACCTTCGCCACTCCCGACGCCGTGCCGCTCGACCCCGCCGCCCGCTACCAGGCCTTCAACCTGCTGGCCAACGACCCGGACACCCCGCTCTGGCCGCAGGCGCGCAGCGGCGGCGAGATCCGGCGCGACGGCGTCTACGTCCGGTTCAGCCTGCCGAACGAGGCGCAGTATCTCCAGCTCCGGCGCGCCGAATAGCACCCGCGCCGGACGGATTCCTCGACAAAGGCGGGCCCCCTCCCCACCTCTGCGGCGATCGGAGGGCATCATGACCAGCTATCGCAAGACCCCGGAAGCCGTCGCCGCGCTCACCCCGGAGCAGTACCGCGTGACGCAGCAGAACGGCACCGAGCGGCCGGGCACCGGCACGCTGCTCAACAACAAGGCGCCGGGCATCTATGTCGACATCGTCTCGGGCGAGCCGCTCTTCGCCTCCTCGGACAAGTACGAATCCGGCTGCGGCTGGCCGAGCTTCACCAAGCCCATCGAGCCGGCGAATGTGAGCGAGCTGCGCGACATCAGCCACGGCATGGTGCGCACGGAAGTCCGCTCGGCGCATGGCGACAGCCATCTCGGCCATGTCTTCCCCGACGGCCCGCGCGACCGTGGCGGCCTGCGCTACTGCATCAACTCCGCCTCGCTGCGCTTCGTGCACCGCGACGACATGGAGGCCGAGGGCTATGGCGCCTATCTCGACCAGGTGAAAGAGATCCCCTGACGGCCAGGGGCAGGGCTGGCCCCGCAGGGTCGGCCCTGGTCCGGCGGTGCAGAGCCGCCGCGCCTGGCTGACCTGCGAGGCAGGCGGTCAGGACACCTCGTCCGGCGGCAGCGCGGCCGCCAGCAGGATCTGCCCGCCGCGCTCCAGCGAGTTGGCCGCCTCCTCGTTGCCGAGATAGGCCACCGAGGCGAAGGCGCCCTCCATCAGCAACAGGATCCCGTCGCCCAGCTTCTCCGGCTCCGCCGCGCCGGCCTCGGCGCAGATCTGCCGGATTAGGTCCCGCACCTTCCGCTTGTGCGCGTCGGCCACCTTTCGGGCGGGGTGCTCGGGGTCGGGGAACTCGGCGATGGCCAGGCCCAGGGCGCAGCCGCGGAAACCCGGCCGGCGCAGCTCGTCGGCGGCGCGGGCGAGAAAGGCGGCGGGCCGTTCCCGCGGCGGCAGCTCGGCCGCCTTCGCCTTCTCGTACCAGCAGGCCATCTCCTGGCAATCGTCACGCAGGATGGAGGCGATCAGGGCGTCCTTCGAGGGAAAGGCCCGGTAGAGGCCGATCTTGGTCGTGCCGGCCACCCGGCACAGCTCCTCCACTCCGGTCGCGCGGATGCCCTGACGGTAGAACAAATCCTTGGCCACCTCGCGAAGACGCTGAGCCACCGGGCGGCGCGGCGTGGTGGGGACATCGCTCACGATCAGGTCTCCTTCTGCTCGCCGGACTACACCCTTCGAGGGAGGGTCTTGCAATGATACCGACCGGTTCGTATCAATGGTACGAACCGGTCGGTATCATCCGGCCTCTGGAGATTGGTCATGCCGACCCTGAATCGCAAGACCCTTGCCCCCCTGGCCCTTTCCCTCATCCTCCCCGCCCTGCCGCTGCAGGCGCAGCCCGCCCCGCCCAGCGTGACCGTCGCCGCCCCCGAGCGCCGCCACATCACGGAATGGGAGGAGCATCTCGCCCGGCTGGAAGCCTCAGCCCGGGTGGAGCTGCGCGCCCGCGTCTCCGGGCAGGTGGAGCAGGTGCACTTCCAGGACGGGCAGGTCGTCCACGCGGGCGACCTGCTCTTCACCATCGACCCGCGTCCCTTCGACATCGCCATCGAGAGCGCGCGGGCCGAGCTGGCGCGCGCCGAGGCCAAGCTGGAACTGGCGCGGCAGGAGATCGACCGCACCACCTCCCTGGTGCGCGACCGCTACGCGCCGCAGGCCCAGCTCGACACCCGCCGCGCCGCGCAGCGCGACGCCGAGGCCGGCATCGCCGATGCCCGCGCCAGGCTGCGCCAGGCCGAGCTGGAGCGGAGCTGGACCGAGATCCGCGCGCCGCAGGCCGGCCGCGTCTCCGACCGGCGGGTGGACCCCGGCAACCTCGTGCAGGCGGGCAGCACCCTGCTGACCACCATCGTCGCGCTCGATCCGATCTATGTCAGCTTCGACATGAGCGAGGCCGACTATCTGCGCCTGGCCCGCCGTGGCGACGCGCGCCCCGGCACGGCAGCCACCGATGCCGCCGTGCAGCTCCGCCTGGCCGACGAGACGGGCTGGGACCGCCGCGGCCGGCTGGACTTCCTGGACACCGGCCTCGATGCCCGTTCCGGCACCATCCGCGCCCGCGCCACGCTGCCCAACCCCGACCTGTTCCTGACGCCCGGCACCTTCGCCCGCCTGCGCCTGCGCACCGGCGAGGGCGAGGTGCTGATGGTGCCCGACGCCGCCATCGCCGCCGACCAGGCGCAGCGCGTGGTGATGACCGTCGCCGCCGACGGCACGGTGGTTGCCAAGCCGGTGACCCTCGGGCCGGTGGTGGACGGCCTGCGCGTGGTACGCGCGGGGCTGAACGGGCAGGACCAGGTGATCGTCGCCGGGCTGCATCTCGCGCGGCCGGGCAGCCGGGTCACGGCGGAGGCGAAGCCCCTGCCCGGCCCCTCCCGCCTCGCCGAGACGCGCTGAAGGAGGCCCGTGCCATGCGCTTCGCCCAGTTCTTCATATCCAGGCCGGTCTTCGCCTCGGTCATCTCCATCGCCATCGTGCTGATCGGCGCGATCGCCGGCCTGCGGCTGCCGATCAGCGAGTACCCGGAGATCGCGCCGCCCACCGTCACCATCGCCGCCACCTATCCCGGCGCCTCCGCCGCCGTCATCGCCGAGACCGTCGCCGCGCCGATCGAGCAGGAGATCAACGGCGTGGAGGGCATGCTCTACGTCTCCTCCCAGGCGACCGGCGACGGGCGGCTCTCCGTCAACGTCGTCTTCCGCCAGGGCACCGACGTGGACCAGGCGCAGGTGCTCGTGCAGAACCGCATGGCGGTGGCCGAGCCGCGCCTTCCGGAGGAGGTGCGGCGCCTCGGCATCACCGTGCGCAAGGCCTCGCCGGACATCATGATGGTGATCCACCTCACCTCGCCGGACGGCTCGCGCGACGAGCAGTACATCTCCAACTACGCCATGCTGAACGTGAAGGACCGGCTCGCGCGGCTGGACGGCGTGGGCGACGTGCAGGTCTTCGGCGCGCGCGACTACGCCATGCGGATCTGGCTCGACCCCGACAAGGTCGCGGCGCGCGGGCTGACGCCGGGCGAGGTGGTGGACGCGCTGCGCCGCGCCAATGTGCAGGTCGCGGCGGGCGGGCTGAACCAGCCGCCCACCGGGGCCGGCAGCGGTGCCTTCCAGATCAACATCCAGGCGCTCGGCCGGCTGCGCAGCGTGGAGGAGTTCTCCGACATCGTCGTGGCCACCGGCCCGGGCGGCGCGCCGCTGCGGCTGCGCGACATCGCCCGCGTCGAGCTGGGCGCGCAGGACTACTCGCTGAATGCCTATCTGGACGCCGACAAGGCGGTGGCCATCCCCGTCTTCCAGCGCCCTGGTTCCAACGCGCTGGACACCGCCAAGCGGCTGCGCGCCACGCTGGAGGAGCTGAAGCGCGACTTCCCCCCCGGGCTCGACTACAGCACGGTCTATGACACCACGCAGTTCATCGAGCAGTCGATGGAGGCGGTTGTGCACACCTTCGTCGAGGCCATCATCCTCGTCGTGCTGGTGGTGATCCTCTTCCTGCAGTCCTGGCGCGCCTCGATCATCCCGCTGGCGGCCATCCCGGTTTCCATCATCGGCACGCTGGCGCTGATGGGCGCGCTCGGCATCTCGCTGAACAGCCTCTCGATGTTCGGCCTGATCCTGGCCATCGGCATCGTCGTGGACGACGCCATCGTGGTGGTGGAGAACGTCGAGCGTCACATGGCGGCCGGGCTCGACCCCGTTTCCGCCACGCGCCGCACCATGGACGAGGTGGGCTTCGCGCTGCTGGCCATCGCGCTGGTGCTCTGCGCGGTCTTCGTGCCGACCGCCTTCATCGAGGGGCTTTCCGGCGCCTTCTATCGCCAGTTCGCGGTGACCATCGCGGTGGCCACGCTGCTTTCGGCGCTGGTCTCGCTGACCCTCTCGCCGGCGCTGGCGGCGCTGCTGCTGCGGCCGCACGGCCACGCGCCGGCGACCGGCTGGCGGGCCTGGATCGGCGCGCCCTTCGGCCTGTTCTTCCGCGGCTTCAACAAGCTCTTCGACCGGCTCTCCATCGGCTACGGCGCGCTGACGCGGCGGGTGGTGCGGCTCTCCGCGCTGCTGCTCATCCTCTATGCCGGGCTGCTGGCCTTCACCGGCTATGCCGTGCAGACCACGCCCACCGGGCTGATCCCGCCGCTCGATCGCGGCTACCTCATCGCCGCCTTCCAGCTTCCGCCCGGCTCGGCGCTGGCGCGCACCGACGCGGTGGTCCGCCAGGCGGCACAGGATGTGCTGGAAGTCCCGGGCGTCGCCCATGCCGTGGCCTTCACGGGCTTCGACGGTGCCACCTTCACCAATGCGCCGAATTCCGGCGTGATCTTCGTCACGCTGAAGTCCTTCGAGGAGCGCGCGGCGGAGCATCTCACCTTCCCCGGCATCACCCAGGCCGTGCAGGGCAAGCTGATGCAGCAGCGCGACGCGATGGCGCTGGTGATCCCGCCGCCGTCCGTGTCGGGTATCGGCACCGGCGGCGGCTTCAAGCTCTATGTGCAGGACCGGGGCGACCGCGGCGCGCGGGCGCTGGAGGCGGTGACCAACCGTGTGGTGGCCGCCGCCAACCAGCGGCCCGAGATCGCCATGGCCTTCACCCTGTTCAACACCGCGACGCCGACGCTGCGCGCCGAGGTGGACCGCACCAAGGCCGAGATGCTGGGCGTTCCGCTCTCCCGCGTCTCTGAGGCCCTCTCGGTCTATCTCGGCTCGGCCTTCGTCAACGACTTCAACATCCTCGGCCGCACCTACCGCGTCACCGCCCAGGCGGAGGAGGCGCAGCGCCTGACGCCGCGCGACGTCGCCATGCTGCGCACCCGCAACGCCGATGGCGACATGGTGCCGCTCGGCTCCCTCGCCACGCTGGAGGAGGACACGGCCGCCTACCGCGTGCCGCGCTACAACCTCTATCCCGCCGCCGAGGTGCAGGGCGCGGCGGCACCCGGCGTCTCGACCGGGCAGGCCATCGCGGCGATGGAGCGGCTCCTGGCCGACGAGTTGCCACCGGGCTTCGGCTATGAGTGGACGGAGATCGCCCTGCAGGAGACGACCCAGGGCAACACCGCGCCCATCGCCTTCGGCCTGGCGGTGGTCTTCGTCATCCTGCTGCTGGCGGCGCTCTATGAGAGCTGGCTGCTGCCGCTCGCGGTGGTGCTGATCGCGCCGATGTCGGTGCTGGCGGCGATGGGCGGCGTGGCCTGGCGCGGCCTCGACAACAACGTGCTGGTGCAGGTCGGGCTGGTGGTGCTGATCGGCCTCGCGGCGAAGAACGCCATCCTGATCGTCGAGTTCGCCCGCGCGGCGGAGGCGGCGGGGATGAGCCGCTGGCAGGCGGCGGAAGCGGCCGCGCGCACCCGCCTGCGGCCGATCCTGATGACCTCGCTGGCCTTCATCCTCGGCGTGCTGCCGCTGGCGGTGGCCACCGGCGCGGGGGCGGAGATGCGGCAGAGCCTGGGCACCGCCGTCTTCGCGGGGATGCTCGGCGTCACCGCCTTCGGCCTGATCTTCACGCCGGTCTTCTACGTCGTGGCGCGCGCCATGGCCCGCCGCGAGGTCCATCGGCCGGCCGCCGCGCTGCCCGGCGCCCAGGGCGTGGCAGAGCACTGACACGCGCTTCCGGCCAGGGCGGGACCGGGGGAGAATGAATTCTCCCCCGGAACCCCCTCTTCTTTTTTCTATCAGGTTTATGGCGCTTGCGGCACGCGCTCACGCCGGGGCAGGAGCCACTCCGGCGACTGCGACCGCAAAGCCGGTCAGGAATGCCCACACCGCCGGCGTAACCGGAACTGCCAAAAGAAGGAGGGGGCTTGGGGGAGTTCGCTCCCCCAACCTTGGTTCAGCCAGGGAGCTGAGGACAGACCCTTCTACGCCGCAGGATTGGAGGATCGCCGCTCAGGCGACCCGCTGCCCGCAATAGGCCAGGATCGCCGTTGCGATCACCTGCGCCGCCTCCACCACCGAGGGCAGCGAGACCCATTCATCCGGGCCGTGCGCATTCGCCGCCCAGGGACCATAGACCACGCCGGGGATGCCCCGCGCGGCGTAGTGCGCGGCGTCGGTCACGCCCAGCATTCCCTCCTGCGTGACGGGCAGGCCGGCATCGGCGCGCGCACGGGCAAGGGCCCGGGGCAGCGGATGGTCGGGCGGCGTGTTCACCGGCGGGAAGTAGAGGCCGTGCAGGTCCCAGATCACCTCGGGCGGGTTCTCGGCCAGCCAGGGGTCGGTCGCGGCGAAGCGGGCGATCCAGGCCTCGAACTCGCGGCGGATCGTGGCGGAGCTTTCCTGCGGCAGGAACTTCAGGTCGAAGTCGATGGCGCAGCAGTCCGGCACGATGCCGGGGTTGTTCAGCACCGTCGGCAGGCCGTCGGGGCCGCGCCCGGTACCGGCCACCATGGCGCCGGGGCTGATGGTGTTCATTCCCGCCGGCATGCCGGGGAAGGACTTGGTCCGGCCCCAGTGCGCCTCAAGCTGCCGCACCGAATCCAGCAGCCGCGCGCCCAGCTCGATGGCGTTGACGCTGCGCACCGGAATGCCGGCGCCCTGCGCGGTGGGATAGATCGAGGCGAAGCGGCGCGAGGAATGGCCGTTCAGCCCGCGCACCACCACGCGCACCCACTCCAGCCCGCCGGCCCAGGGGCGCAGGGCGCCGCCGCTGCTTTCGGCCACCAGCACAGCCGAGGGGGCTGGCTGCCGTGCCGCCGCCTGCATGGCGCCGAAGCCGCCGGCTTCCTCGTCCACCACGGCGTGGAACTCCAGCCGCCCCTCGGGCCGCAGGCCCAGCCGGTGCAGCGCCCGGCAGGCGGCGAGGCAGGCGGCCAGCCCGGCCTTCATGTCCCCGGCGCCACGGCCGTAGAGGCGTTCGCCCTCGATGACGGCGCCGAAGGGGTCGCGCGTCCAGAGCGTCACGTCGCCCACCGGCACCACGTCCACATGGCCGCAGAGCGCCAGGCTGCGCGCCTGCGTCCCCTCCCAGGTGCCGATCAGGTTCGGGCGGTCGGGAAAGGGATGCTGCCGCGCGGTCACGAAGCCCAGGGCGCGCAGCTCCGCCTCGATGCGGTCCTGCACCGCCGGCTCGCGGTTCTGCGCGGGGTCGCGGACGAATTTCGGGTTCACGCTGGGAATGCGGACGAGATCCTGCAGCAGCGCGACCAGCCATCCGGCCTCGCGCGCCACTTCCTCGCGCAACGCGGCATCCAGGCTCATGGCGTCGTCTCCTTGGGTTCGAGGGCGGCCATGGCCTGCTCCAGCAGCGGAGCCAGGCGGCCGGCCCAGAGCGCCACGTCCGCGGCGCCGGCCAGCAGGTCCTGCCGCACCTCGACCAGCAGGGCGGGGAGGCCGCGCGCCTCGCCATGCACGGGCACGGTGTAGTCGTCGGCGTCGATGCGATAGGGCTGGTTGTCGCCGACCTCGAGGCCGAGCGCGCGCAATCCGCCGATCAGCGCCCGCGCGAAGCCCGTGGCGGAGGCGTAGAGGATGCCCACCGGCCAGGGCCGCGTTGCACCGCGGAAGACCGGGGTGAAGCTGTGCACGCCCACCACACAGCTCCGCCGCCCCTGTGCGGCACGGGCGTCGAGATGCGCGGCCACGGCATCGTGGAAGGGGTGGAAGAGCGCATCGAGCCGCGCCGCGCGCTCCTCCGGCGACAGGGCGAGGTTGCCGGGGATGACGGTATCCTCGCTGCGCTCCGGGATGCTCGAGGGGCGCTCCGGCGGCCGGTTGCAGTCCACCACCAGCCGCGAATAGCCGGTGGAGAAGAGCGGGGCGTCCAGCCGGGCGGAGAGCGCCTCGGCCAGGGCGGCGGCGCCGATGTCCCAGCCGATATGGCGGCCGCGCTCCCGCTCCGGCAGGCCGAGATCGCCCAGGCGGCGCGGCAGGCGGCAACTGGCATGCTCGCAGAGCAGCACGCAGGGCGAGCGGCCGGCGAGCCGCGCCGTTGTGAAGGCAGGCGGCTCGTCCGGCGCCAGCAGGGGAGGAACCATCAATAGATGGCCGCGTAGCGGGCGCAGAGGGCGGCGGGGTCGAGCCCTTCCACCAGTTCCAGCTCCTTGCGCTTCACCGCCAGGAGGCAGTCGCGCAGCACGGGCGGCAGCCAGCCGGCGACGGCGGCATCGGCGCGGAGGGCCTCCAGGGCGGCAGTCAGGTCCTCCGGCAGGCGGCGGACGCCGAGTGCCGCCTGCTCCGCCGGCGGCAGGGCCGAGGGATCGTTGTTGACCAGCGGCGGCTGTTCCAGCCCCTCCCGCAGGCCCTGCAGGCCGGCGAAGAGGATGGCGGCCAGGGCCAGATAGGGATTGGCCGTGGCGTCCGTGGCGCGGAACTCGAAGTTGCACTGCCGCGCCGGGTCGGCGCCCGGCATGGTGACGATCGGGCAGATGCGCAGCGCCGCCTCGCGGTTGCGCAGGCCAAGGCAGGCATAGGCCGCGCTCCAATGATGCGGCACCAGCCGCAGGTAGGAGACGGGGCTCGGCGCCGTCAGCGCCAGGATGCCCGGCATGTGCCGCACCACGCCGGCGGCGAAGCGCCCGGCGGCGGCGGAGAGCCCGCCGGGGCGGGCGGCGTCGTAGGTGGCCGGGCGGCCCTCGCGGTCGCGGAAGCTCAGATGGATGTGGACGCCATTGCCCACCCCTCCCGGCACCGTCTTCGGCGCGAAGCTGGCGCGCCAGCCCTGGCGCATCGCCACTTCCCGCACCAGCAGGCGCAGCAGCACCGCGCGGTCGGCGGCGGCGAGGGCCGCGGCGGGGCGGCAGGTGACCTCGAACTGGTCCTGGCCGTATTCGGGCAGGAACATCTCCGGCTCCAGCCCGGCCTGGTGCAGCCGCGCCATCAGCTCCGGCCCGAAGGGATCGGCCCGCCGCTGCGCCGCCAGGGAGAAGGCCGGGGCGGGCGGGAAATCCGCGCCCAGGATCTGGAACTCGTGCTCGAATGCGGCGACGGGCGTCAGCCCGAACTCCGCCTCCAGCGCCGCGACGGTGGCCTTCAGCAGGAGGCGCGGGCAGCAGGCCCAGGGCGTGCCGTCCAGTTCCACGATATCGGCCAGCACGCCGTGCAGCGGCGTGGCGCCGAGCCCTTCCAGGCGGAAGCGCGTCGCCGGATCGGGCAGCAGGCGGAGATCGCCCGCCGAGCCCCAGGGATTGTCCTCCGCGATCACGTCGAAGGGGGTGAGGGCCATGTTGGCCGGCACCCAGCCGGTGCCGCGCGCCAGGGTGCCCTCCAGCGCCGGCGCCGGCACGCTGCGGCCGCGCGTGATGCCGACGAGGTCGGTGGTCAGCACGCTGGCCAGCTCGCGCGGGAACTCGCTCATCGCCGTCATGCCCCCAGCGCCAGCAGCCGCGCCTCGACCTCCTCCGTGCGCGCCACCCAGCAATAGCCGCCGAAGGCGCGCAGCGCGGCCTCGTGCCGCGCCTCCGTGTAGGTGGCGCAGGCATCCTCCACCAGGGTGACGGCATAGCCGCGGTCGGCGGCGTCGCGCACCGCCATGTCCACGCACTGGTCGGTGACGATGCCGGCGACGATCAGGTAGCGCACGCCGAGATTGCGCAGCACGTAGTCGATGTTGGTGGAGTTGAAGACGCCGGACGAGGTCTTGGGCAGCACGATCTCGTCCTCCACCGGGGCGAGCGCCTCGATGATGCGGCCCTCCGGCGCGCCCTTCGGCACGTGCATGTCGGAAAGCTTGTGGTCCAGCGAGCGGTCCCGCCCGTGGCTGGTCAGGCTCTCGATGATGGTGTGCAGCACGTCGATCCGCGCCTTGCGGGCGGCGCGCAGCAGGCGCTGCTGGTTGGGGATGACCAGCCCGTCGAGCCGCGCGTGGTACTCGCCGCGCGCCGCCCCATGCGCGGGGTCGAGGCCCGGCTCCACCCAGATCCGCTGCATATCCACCAACAGCAGCGCGGTCTGGCCGGCGCGGTAGGGCGCGTCGCGGCGGGTGGGCTCTTCGGTCATGGCGGGTCCGTCTGCGGTCTGTTCCATCCATTACATCCGCGCCGTTTCGCGGTGAAGATGAAATGCGATTGACATCAGGCACGGCTGGCACACTCTAGCGTTCCGCCCATTCCAGCCCCAGGAGTGCCCCGGCCATGCAGCGGCGCCCGTTCATGCAGCTTTCCGCCGCGGCCATGGCCGCTTCCGTGATCGCACCGCTGGCCGCGCCGCGACTGGCCGCCGCGCAGGGCGGCCGGTTGCTGCGCTTCATCCCGCATGCCGACCTGGCGGTGACCGACCCGCTCTTCTCGGCCGCCTATGTCACCCGCAACCACGGCTACCTCGTCTACGACACGCTGTTCGGCCAGGATGCGGCCTATCAGCCGCAGCCGCAGATGCTGGAGGGCTTCACCACCGAGGCGGATGGCCGCCGCTGGGTGCTGACGCTGCGCGAGGGGCTGCGCTTCCATGACGGCACGCCGGTGCTGGCGCGGGACTGCGTGGCGAGCATCCGCCGCTGGGGCGCGCGGGACGATCTCGGCCGCACGCTGATGGCGGCGACCGAGGAGCTTTCCGCCGATGGCGACCGCCGCATCGTCTTCCGGCTGAAGGCGCCCTTCCCGCTGCTGCCGCTGGCGCTCGGCAAGACGCCCGGGCTGATGTGCGCCATCATGCCCGCGCGCATCGCCGAGGCCGCGCCCGAGAAGGCGGTGACGGAGATCGTCGGCTCCGGCCCGTTCCGCTTCCTGGCCGATGAGCGCGTGGCGGGCGACCACGTGGCCTATGCCCGCTTCGAGGATTACCGCCCGCGCGAGGGCGGCGTCGCGGAAGGCACGGCCGGCCCCAAGCGGGTGCATTTCGACCGCGTGGAATGGAAGGTGATCGCCGATGCCTCCACCGCCGGCGCCGCGCTGCGGACCGGCGAGGTGGACTGGTGGGAGTTGCCCAGCCCGGACATGCTGCCGCTGCTGCGGCGCGGCAACGGCATGAAGGTGGAGGTGCTGGACCCCAGCGGCTATGTCGGCGCGCTGCGGCTGAACCACCTGCAGGGCCCGACGGCCAATCCGGCGATCCGCCGCGCGCTGCTCGCCGCCATCAGCCAGCAGGACGCGGTGATGGCGATGGCGGGCACCGACCCGGCGCTGTGGAACGACAAGGTGGGCTATTTCTGCCCCGGCACGCCGCTGGCGAGCGAGGTGGGCCTGGAGGCCGTCACCGCGCCGCGCGACCTGGCGGCCGTGAAACGCGCGCTGGAGGCGGCGGGCTACCAGGGCGAGACGCTGCTGCTGATGGTGCCATCCGACGTGCATCTCAACACCGCCGCCTCCGACGTGGCGGCGGATGCGCTGAAGCGCGCCGGCGTGAACGTGGATTACGTGGCGATGGACTGGGGCACCATGCTCCAGCGCCGCAACAAGAAGGAACCGGTGGCCCAGGGCGGCTGGAGCGCCTATGTGGCGCTCAACACGGGCGCCGACACCGCCAACCCGGCGGTGCACCCGATGCTGCGCGGCGACGGCAAGAGCGGCGTCTATGGCTGGTGCGAGGATGCCGAGATCGAGCGCCTGCGCGCCGCCTATTTCCAGGCGGAGGAGGCCACCGCGCAGCGCGGCATCGCCGAGCGGATGCAGGCCGAGGCCTTCCGCCACGTGCCCTATGTCCCGCTGGGCCAGATCGCGCAGCTCACCGCCTATCGCGCCAACCTTTCCGGCCTGCTGAAGGGCGTGCCGGTCTTCTGGAACCTGCGGCGCGCCTGAACGCGGCGGGCGGGAAGGCCAGGAGGGCGGCGCCCCTCCTGCCTGTCAGTCCAGCGTGATGTGGTTCTTCCCGCGCAGCTCCTCGATCCGCCGCACGCGCTCGCGGATGGCCTCGTCGCGCCGTTCCACGAGGCAGGCCATCAGCGCCTCGATCTGCGCCAGCGCCGGCACCATGCTGTCATAGGGCGAGGCCACCTCCACCGGCGCGGCGAAGACGAGTTGCGCATGGCGCGCGACCGGCGAGCCCCAGGGATCGGTGAAGAGGATGATGCGGGCGCCCTGCGCGGCGGCCTGCCCGGCCAGGGCGACGACATCCGCCTGGTAGCGGCGATAGTCGAACAGCACCAGCAGGTCGCGCTTGCCGAGATCAACGAGGGCGTCGAGCACCGCCGCATCCGGCCCGTCGAGGTGCTGCACGCCCGGGCGGAGCTGCACGAGATGGGTGTGCAGGATGCCGGCGAGAAAGCGGCTGAACCGGCCGCCATGCAGCGAGACGCGCAGGCGCCGGTCCATGATCAGCGCGGCGGCCTGGGCATAGGGCTGGGTGGCCTCGCGCCGCCGCGTCTCGCCCAGCGCCGCCTCCAGGGAATGAAGATAGGCCCCGGCCGTGCCGCCGCCGCGCGCCTCCAGCATCATCAGCGGCGAGCGCAGCCGGTCCTCGACCTCCGCCAGCAGCGCCTCCTGGAAGGCGGCGAAGCCCCCGAAGCCCAGCTTGGCCACCAGCCGCACCACCGTCGGGCCGCTCACGCCGGCGCGGCGGGCGAGCCGCGCCACGGTGCCGAGGCCGGCCACGGGATAGTCGGCGAGCAGGGCCGCCACCACGCGGGCCTCGGCCGGGGTCATGCTGGGGGCGGCGGCGCGCAGGCGCTCCTCAAGCCGCGGGCGCGGCTTCGCTGGGCTGGACACCGGGGAAAGCGGCCTCAGCCCCGCCGGTCGGTCCGGGCGAAGGGGGCCGCCTCGCCGGCACCGCGATGCCGCGGCCGCCCGATGGGGCCGTAGATGCGCAGGCGGGCTCCTCTCATGGCGCGACTATGCGCGGATTCCGCCCGCCCCGCAACGCGGCGGCGCGAGGATGCCGGGCGCCTGCCCGGCGGCCGCCGCAAGGCGGAGCGGGGGCAATCCATAGGTTTTGAACAAGCCGCATTTTGCCTCCTGTATTCCGGATGTGGAATGATCTCCGGGAAGGCGGCAGGGAAGACGAGGCGCATGAACCGGTCCGGAATCCTCCTCAAGATCGCCACCTCCGGCGAGGGCAAGCTTCCCGAGGCCCGGCTGGGCGCGACAGGAATCAGGGTCGGGCTGCGCCCCCTGCTCACCGTGGCCGCGGCTGCCCCCGGCGAGGCGCTGGCGGCGGCACCCGGACGGCACACCTGGTATGCCGCGGAGGCGGAAGGGCCGGAGGCCTTCGGCGCCGGCAGCGCCCATCCCTGGGACCTCGCCCATGCGGCGCTGGCCGACGGCCTCGGCGTCGCCGGGGCGGAGGTCGCCGCCGCCGAGCCCGACCTCGAACAGGGCTGGACCTGGCGCGGCAGCGAGGCCGACCCTTTCGCCGCCGCGGCGCCGGCCGCCGAGGTCTGCAAGCCGGACGGGCAGAAGGGGGAGCCCTATGACGAGGGGCCCGGCTTCGGCTGGCACCTGGAGGAAGCCTATTCCACGCTGCGCGCGGCGCGGGACCGGGTGGGCGAGGCGCAGAAGGGCATCGTGATCGCCCATCTCGACACCGGCTACGACAAGGAGCACGCCGCCCTGCCGGAGAACCTCGCCGGCGAGGAGTTGCAGCGGAACTTCGTCGAGGGCGGCAATTCCGCGGTCGATCAGACGCCGTCCTCGGGGTTGCTCGTCAACCGCGGGCACGGCACCGGCACGTTGGGCATCCTGGCCGGCGGCATGGCCGACCCGCTGATCTCCGGCGAATCCATCCCGCAGGGCTTCGGCCCTCTGGGGGGGGCCCCGCTGGCGCGCGTGGTGCCGGTGCGCATCGCCAATTCCGTGGTGCACTTCTCCACCAGCAGCGTGGCCCAGGGCATCGACTACGCCCGGCAGATCGGTGCCGACGTGCTGTCGATGAGCATGGGCGGGCTGCCCTCCGCCGCCTGGGCGGATGCGGTGAACGCCGCCTACGAGGCGGGCCTCGTGCTGGTCTGCGCCGCCGGGAACAACTTCAGCGGGCTGCCGACCAGCCTGATCGTCTATCCCGCGCGGTTCCAGCGGGTGATCGCGGCCTGCGGCGTCATGGCGGGATACCACCCCTATTACGGGCTGGGCGGCCCCATGGAGGGCAATGTCGGGCCGGCCAGCAAGATGGCCACGGCCATGGCCGCCTTCACGCCCAACATTCCCTGGCTGCGCCTCGGCTGCCCCCGGGTGGTCGATGCCGATGGCGGCGGCACCTCCTCCGCCACGCCGCAGATCGCCGCCGCCGCGGCCCTCTGGCTGGCCGAGCATGGCGGCGGCTATGCGCGGGGCTGGCAGCGGGTGGAGGCGGTCCGGGCCGCCCTGTTCGGCGCCGCGCGCGGCAACCATGCCGAGCCGGACAAATATTTCGGCCAGGGCGTGCTGCAGGCGCGCGGGGCGCTGGACCGGGTGCCCGAGGCCGCCACGCTGAAGCCCACCGAGCGGGACAGCGCCAGCTTCGCCTTCCTGCACCTGCTCACCAGCGCCTTCGGCATCGCGGCGGCCGAGCCCCGGCAGCTCGACATGCTCAACCTCGAACTGACGCAGCTCGCGCTCAACTCCCGCGCGGCGCAGGAGGCGGTGCCGGACCCCGGATTGCCGCCGGAGCGCATCCCGGCCGGTGCCCGGCGCCGCTTCCTGGAGGCCATCCTGGACGAGCGCCTGTGCTCGATGACGCTCCGCGGCCATCTGGAGCGCCTGCTCGGGCGCGGCGTGAGTGGCGCGACCCTGCCGCCGGCCGCGGCACCGGCCCCCGCGCAGTTCTCCGGCGCCGATATCCGGCGCAAGCCGCCCGTGCTCCGCCCCGCCAGCCGCCCGCTGCGCGTCTTCGCGACCGACCCGGATGACAGCGCGCGCCTCGCCACCTCCTTCGTGAACATCGCCACCATCAGCGTCCCCTGGGAGAGGGTGCGGCCGGGGCCGGTCGGGGAATACCTGGAGGTGGTGGACATCGATCCCGCCAGCGGCGCGGCCTATGACCCGGTGGACCTCGAGGACCCCCGGCTGATGGCGCAGGACGGGCACGCCCCTTCGGAGGGCAACCCGCAATTCCATCAGCAGATGGTCTATGCCGTGGCGATGCGGACCATCCGCAACTTCGAGATCGCGCTCGGGCGCCGCGCGCTCTGGGCCGAGCGGCGCCTGCACAGCGCGGAGGGCGCCTTCCAGCCGGCGCCGGATGGCGGCTATGTCCAGCGCCTGCGCATCTACCCCCACGCCCTGCGCGCGCGGAACGCCTATTACAGCCCGGAGCGGGCGGCGCTGCTCTTCGGCTATTTCGTGGACCAGGGCGCCGCCGGGCCGCCGCGGACGGTCTTCACCTGCCTCTCGCACGACATCGTCGCCCATGAGACGACGCATGCGCTGCTGGACGGCCTGCACCGGCGCTACCAGGAGGCCACCAACCCCGACGTCCTGGCCTTCCACGAGGCCTTCGCGGACATCGTCGCGATCTTCCAGCACTTCACCTTCCCGGAGCTGCTCCGCTACGAGATCGGCCGGCTCCAGGGCGATCTCGGCAAGGTGTCGATGCTCTCGGACCTGGCGCGGCAGTTCGGCCAGGCCCTGCACAACGGGCCGGCGCTGCGCCGCGCCATCGACCCCGATGCGGGCGCCGCCGGCAAGCCGCTCCGGACCTATCGCGACGCCGTGGAGCCGCATGAGCGCGGCGCACTGCTGCTGGCCTCGGTCTTCGACGCCTTCGTCGCCCTCTACACACGACGGACGGAGGACCTCTACCGCCTGGCGACGGGTGGCACCGGCATCCTGCGGCCCGGGGCGATCCATCCCGACCTCGTCGCCCGCCTCGCCGAGGCGGCGGCGGAGACCGCGCAGCGCATTCTCACCATCTGCATCCGGGCGCTGGACTACATGCCGCCGGTTTCCCCCACCTTCGGCGCCTATCTGCGGTCCATCGTCACCGCGGACGCCGACCTCGCACCCGACCATGGGCTCGGCTACCGCGTGGCCTTCGCGGAAGCCTTCCTCAAGCGCGGCATCTACCCCGAGGACATCAGCAGCGTCTCGCCCGACAGCCTGCTCTGGCAGGCGCCGGACGGGCCGGTGCAATCCACCCGCCTGAACGATTTCATCCGCAGCCTGGACCTCGGCTCCTACACGCAGAGCGACCGGCGCCAGGCCTTCCTCTCGGCGAAGCGGAACGCCGCGCAGCTGCACGATTGGCTCGCCAGGAACCTCGATGCCGGGATGGCCGATTCGCTCGGGCTGGACTTCCGCCCCGGCCGCAACGGCGCCCGCCCACGCTTCGAGGTGCATTCCGTGCGCCCGGCCCGCCGCACCACCGCCGAGGGCGAGCCGCGCACCGACGTCGTCGCGGTGATCACCCAGCGGCGCGAGCTGCCGCTGGACCCGGGCAGGCCGGACGGCCCCGCCTTCACCTTCCGGGGCGGCTGCACCCTCCTGCTGGACCGCGAATACGACACCGACCCGATCCGCTACGCCATCACCCATCCCATCTGGAGCACCACCCGGGCCGAGCGGGAGCGCCGCTACATCGCGCAGCGTGGCCTGGGGCCGAACGCCTTCTACGGGCAGGCGGAGCCCGGGGCGCCCGCGGCCGAACCCTTCGCCGCCTTTCACGCTGGCCTGCAAAGGGGCTGAGCCATGGCACGCAAACCGGAGACCGGGCGCCCGGCGCGCGCCCGCAAGAGCGCGGAAACAGGCGGAACCCCGCCGAAGAAGACGCGCGGCAAGGCTCGCAAAGCCGGGGACGGCGGCGCCCGCATCCGCGTCCGCATGTACCGGCAGGGCCTGGGGGACTGCTTCCTCGTCTCCCTGCTCGGGCAGGCCAAGGACGACTTCCACCTGATGATCGACTGCGGCGTCCTGCCCGGCACCCCCGATGCCGGGGAGCGGATGAAGGCCGTTGTCGCCAGCATCGCCGAGACCACGGGCGGCCGGGTGGACGTGCTGGCGGTCACGCATGAGCACTACGACCATGTGGCCGGCTTCCTCCTGGCGGAGGCGCTGTTCGCCGCGCCGGGCGAGCCGCCTTCCCCGGGGAAGCTCGCGGTGGGCGAGGTGTGGTTCGCCTGGACGGAGGACCCCGAGAATGCGGAGGCCCGCCGCCTGCGCGCGGACCGCGTGGCGAAGCTGGGCGCGCTGGCGGGCCTGGCGCAGCGGATCGGCCGGATGAGCGACGCCGAGCGGGCGGCGGCCGGCATCCCGGACGAGGATGCGGAGCCGGCCCTCGCCGCGCTGGCCTTCTTCGGCATCTCCGGCCTGGGGAAGGACATGGGCGACGATCTGGGGGCGACCGCCAAGGCCATGGCGAAGGCCGCCTCCCTCGCGCCGGCCGGCAAGCTCGCCTATCGCCGCCCCGGCGAGGTGCTGGAGCCGCGCAGCGCCCCCGGCCTGCGGATCTACATCCTCGGCCCGCCCGACGACGCGCAGGCGCTCGGGACGACGGACTCGGCGACGGCGGTCTACCATATCGGCGAGGACAGCCTGCTCGACGTGGTCCGTCTCGCCGCCGTGCCGGGAGGTGGCGGCGGCCCCCGCTTCACGCCCTTCGCGCCGGCCTGGACCCGGCCGCTCGCCGAGGTGATGGCGGGGCACGAGGCGGGGCCGCTCCGGGAGTTCCTGAGCGAGCACTACTTCGGGTCGCCTGTGCCGACGCCGGGGACGGACATCGCCTGGCGCCGCATCGACCGCGACTGGCTGAACGATGCGGGAAGCCTGGGCATGGCGCTCGACAGCGCCACCAACAACACGAGCCTCGCCATGGCGATCGAGCTGACCGGCTCCGGCGCGGTGCTGCTGTTCCCCGCCGATGCCCAGGTGGGCAGCATCCTCTCCTGGCATGCGCTGGACTGGGGCGCCGCCGGCCCCGGCATCACCACCGACGACCTGCTGCGCCGCACCGTCTTCTACAAGGTCGGCCATCACGGCAGCCGCAACGCGACGCTGAAGGAGAGGGAGCTTGAGCTGATGCCCCGGGAGGGGCTGGCCGCCTTCATCCCCG
Source organism: Roseomonas sp. (assembly GCA_035556695.1). Taxonomy (GTDB): domain Bacteria; phylum Pseudomonadota; class Alphaproteobacteria; order Acetobacterales; family Acetobacteraceae; genus Pseudoroseomonas. Next base: position 53,958 of record DATMFR010000004.1, on the reverse strand, counting down.
TGGACCGCGCGGCGGCGCGGAAGCGGGGCTGGGGCGGGATGCCGGAGCCGAAACTCGTCGAGGCGCTGCGGGCGCGCTGCGGCAATCGCCTCGCCCTGCTCGACGAGGACCTGCCGGAGGGCGCGGAAGGCATGGCCGCGGGGCCGGATGGCGGGCCCTACGGCAGCCTCTACTACGACTGGACCATGAAGCTCTGACCCTCCGGCCGCCTGCCGCCCCGGCTCTCCGCGATTGACGGCGCCCGGGTTTGTCCGGAAAGTCGTTCGTTCATTGGGGGCAAAACGAGCCGGGACAAGGCCCGGCCCCCGGTGAGAGCCAGGACCTGGCGGAACAGGGAGGGCGAGCCGGCATGGCCCCGTAGAGGGCGCGCCGGCGCGGGTGCCTGGTGTACCCCGATGTCCAGAGACCTCCTGCCCGCGAAGCCCGGCCTGCGGCGCGCCTGTGCGCCGGGAAGGCCAGAGGAGGAGAGCAATGCCATGGCCGTGAGCCAGACCGAGGGTGACTACCTGACGCTGCACGAATACGTCAGGGCCGCGCGGCAGAAACTCGACGGCAACATGTGGGACTATGTGGTCGGCGGCACCGCGACCGAGACCACGCTGCTGCGCAACCGCCTCGGCCTGGACAAGCTGGCCCTGCGCCCACGGGTGCTGCGCGACGTCTCCGCGATCGACCCCTCGCACAGCCTGCTCGGCAGGCCGACGCGCCTGCCGCTGCTCCTGGCGCCGGTCGGCGGGCTGGAATCGCTCTGCCCCGGCGGCGGGGAGATGGTGGCGCGGGCGGCCGGCGCCTTCGGCGTGCCCTTCATGCTCAGCTCGGTCGCCGACAGCAGCATGCAGGGCGTCGCGGCGGCGGCGACGGGCACCAAGATCTTCCAGCTCTACACGCGCGGCGATGGCGACTGGGTGGACGACCGGGTGCGCCAGGCGATCGACTGCGGCTACGACGCCTTCTGCATCACCGTGGACAGCGCGGTCTACAGCCGGCGCGAGCGCGACATCGCCCGGCGCTTCGCCAAGCCCTGGCGCGCCAAGGGCGGGCTGGACTCCATGTCCTACCAGGCGGCCTTCAACTGGAACGACGTCCGCCGCATCCGCGACCGGTTCGACGTGCCACTGATCCTGAAGGGCATCGGCACGGCCGAGGATGCCGCGCTCTGCGTCGAGGAAGGCGTCGCGGTGGTCTATGTCTCGAACCATGGCGGACGGCAGCTCGACCACGCGCTGGGCTCGATCGAGGTGCTGCCGGAAGTGGTGGAGGCGGTACGCGGGCGCGCCACCATCGTCATCGATGGCGGCTTCAGCCGCGGCACCGACATCGTCAAGGCGCTGGCCCTCGGCGCCGACATGGTCGGCATCGGCCGTGCCTATTGCTACGGGCTGGCGGCGGCCGGCGCGGAGGGCATCACCGGCGTGCTGGAGCTGCTGGAGGCCGAGATCATCGAATGCCTCGGCCTGCTGGGCGCGCGCCGGGTGAAGGAGATCAACCGCAGCCATGTCTGCAAGGCCGACCCGGTCTATCCGGCGCGCGCGCACAGCGCCTTCCCGCTGATGAGCCCCTTCGTCGACGAATACTGATCGATCCCCGGCCGCCGCGCCGGCTTTTCCAGCAGGGAGTTGCGCCATGAACTGCACCGGCCGCCGCGCGGCCTTTCGCGCCATCCTCACCGGCGACCGCTGCGTGCATCCCGCCTCGGTCTATGATCCGCTCTCCGCCCGCATGGCGGAGGAGCTGGGCTGCGAGCTCGGCATGTTCGCGGGCTCGGTCGCCGCGCTCGTGGTGCTCGGCGCGCCGGATGTCGTGCTGCTGACGCTCTCCGAGTTCGCCGACCAGGCGCACCGCATCTGCCGCGCCGGCACCCTGCCGCTGCTGGTGGATGCCGACCACGGCTACGGCAACGCGCTGAACGTGCGGCGCACGGTGGAGGAGCTGGAGACCGCCGGCATCGCCGCGCTGACCATCGAGGACACGCTGCTGCCGCAGCCCTTTGGCGCCACGGGCACCAGCCTGATCTCCGTGGAGGAGGGCACCGGCAAGCTGCGCGCCGCGCTGGACGCGCGGCAGGATGCGGGGCTCGCGGTGATCGGCCGCACCAGCGCTGTCTCGGTCACCGGGCTGGAGGATGCCATCGCGCGCTTCACCGCCTATCAGCGGACCGGCATCGACGCGATGTTCTTCACCGGCGTGCAGACGCGGGAGCAGCTCGATGCCATCAGCGCCGTGGCGCGGGTCCCGCTGATCCTGGGCGGCGTGCCGGCGGAACTGGCCGATGCCGGCTATCTTGCTTCGCGCGGCGTGCGGGTCGCGCTGCGCGGGCACCAGCCCGTCATGGCGGCGATCCAGGCGGCCTGGGAGACGATGCGGCGGCTGCAGGAGGGCGCCTCGCCGCACTCCCTGGCGGAGGCGCTCGTTTCGGAGGAGCTGCTGGGTCGGCTGACGGAAAGCCCGCGCATCAAGCGCATGCAGCAGGACTTCCTCGGTCTCACGCGCTAGCGGAACCGGCCGGCGCGCGGCTGCCGCAGGACTCGCGCACCACCAGGGCGGCCGGCAGCGTAAGCTGCTCCGGCGGCGCGGCGGGCTGGGCGATGCGGCGCAGCAGCAGCCGCACGGCGGCCTCGCCGATCTGCCGCGGCGCGGTGTCCAGCGTGGTGAGCGGCCGCTGGCAGGTGGCGGCCTCGGGCACGTTGCCGACGCCGGTCACGGCCATGTCCCGGCCGACCCGGATGCCCTGCCGCTCCAGCTCCGGGATCGCGCCGAGCGCGACCACGTCGTTGCTGCAGACCAGCGCATCGGGCCGCGCCGGCAGGGCCACGAGGCGCAGCGCCGCCTCCACGCCGCCGGACCGGGTGCCCGCGCTGCGCAGCACGAGGGGGGCGGGCAGGCCGTGCCGGCGCAGGACCGCCCGCAGCCCTTCCAGCCGCTCCCGCGTGCCGGAATGCATCACCGCCGCCCCGGCGAAGGCGAAGCGCCGGTGGCCGCGCGCGACCAGGTGCTCGGCCAGACGCTCCGCGCCCAGGCGGTTGGCCGGACCGACGAAATCGCCCGTGCTGCCGCCCACCCGCCGCATGGCCTGCACGCAGGGCAGCCCCGGCGCGGCGAGCCGCGCGATCTCCTCTGCCGTGGTCCGGGCCGCCGGGCAGAGGATGACGCCATCCACCCGGTGCTCGCGCAGGCGGCGCAGGATGCGGCCCTGGCGTTCGGCGGAATCCGCCGTGGTCGCGAGGAAGGCGATGTAGCCCGCCGCGTCGAGCGCCGCCTCGGCCCCCGCCGTCAGCTCGGCGAAGAAGGGATTGTCGATCTGCGTGACCAGCAGGCCGATGGTCTTGGTGCGGGTGCCACGCATCGTCGCCGCGCCGCGGTTGTAGAGATAGCCCACCGCCTCGACGGCCCGCAGGACGCGGGCGCGGGTCTCGGCGGCGACCAGCGGGCTGTCGCGCAGCACCAGCGAGACGGTGGCACGGGAGACGCCGGCCTGCCGGGCGACGTCGCTGAGCGTGGCGGGGCGGGGGTGCGGTGTCTCGGGCATCTCGGCGGTTCCAGCGGCTTTCCGGCCTCCCGGCCGGAAAGTTCCGGAATAGCAATTGTCAGACTTGGATCAATCTAATTACGATGCCGTCACGCCTGGCGCAGACCGGGCAGGACGGAGGAAACAGACCATGTTGCGGCGGAGACACCTCGCCCTGGGCTCGGTGGCCCTGGCGATGCCGGGGGTCGCCCGGGCTGCCTGGCCGGACCGGCCCATCCAGATCATCTGCCCCGGCCCGGCGGGCGGCGGCATGGATGCCTATGCGCGGGCCATCATCCCCTTCGTCGCGCCGCGGCTCGGCAATGCCAACATGGTCGTCATCAACCGGCCCAACGCCTCCGGCCAGCTCGCCTTCGAGAGCGTCGCCCTCGCCGAGCCCGACGGCTACACCATCGGCGTGGCGCAGACGCCCAACCTGGTGACGCTGCCGATCGAGCGGCAGGTGCGCTACCAGGTGAAGGACCTGACCTTCATCGCCAATGTGGTGGAGGACCCCGGCGGCATCTTCGTGCGCGCCGACTCACCGCTGCGCGACATGGCCGGGCTGGTGGAGGCGGGAAAGCGGAAGCCCGGGGAGCCCGCCATCGGCAGCGCCGGCATCGGCACCGACGACCACCTGCTGATCCTGGCGCTGCAACAGGCCACGGGCAGCCGCTTCGCGCATGTGCCCTATGCCGGCACGCCGCCGATCATCACCGGCGTGCTGGCGGGCGACCTCGCCGCCGGCTCCTTCAATGTCAGCGAGGGGCTGGGGCTGCTCCGCCAGGGCACGCTGCGGCTGCTCGGCCAGGGCGGCGCGCGGCGCTGGGAGGCGGCTGCGGAGGTGCCCACCTTCCAGGAACAGGGCATCGACGTGGTGGCCGGCTCGGTGCGCGGCGTGATCGGCCCGCCGGGCATGCCGGACGCGCTGCGCGACCGCTTCCGCGCGGCCTTCGCGGAGGCCCTGGCCGATCCGGCCTGGCTGCGCGAGGCGGCGCGGCTCTCGCTGCCGCTGCATGTCATGGACGGCGAGGAGCAGCGGCGCGTCTTCCTGGCGGACGACGTGAAGCTGCGCGCGCTCTGGGAACGCCATCCCTGGCGGGAATGATCGCACGCCGCCCTTTTCACGAGAACATGGAGAGAATGGAATGAATGCGCCACAAAGGATGCGGGAACTGCTCGCCGAGCCCGGCCTCGTCGTCATGCCGGCCGTCTGGGACGGGCTGAGCGCCAAGCTGACGGCCGCGGCCGGCTTCCGCACCGTCTTCCTGTCCGGCTCCTGCGTGGCCGCGGCACGCCTGGGCGGGCCGGATCTCGACCTCGTCTCCTTCGCGGAGATGTTCGACTCCTTCCACATGGTGCAGGGCGCCGCGCCGGAGCTGCTGGTGCTGGCCGATGCCGACCACGGCTACGGCAATGCCATGAACGTGCAGCGCACGGTGCGCGCCTATGGCCGCGCGGGGGCCGCGGCGGTGCTGATCGAGGACAAGATCACGCCGCGCGCCCTGACCTCCGCCGGCAAGCCCTGCCTGCCGCGCGACGAGGCGCGCATGAAGATCCGCGCCGCCGTCGAGGCGGCGAAGGAGTCCGGCATCCTGGTCATGGCGCGCACCGACTGCCGCCCCACCCAGGGCGCCGAGGAGGCGCTCGCGCGGATCGAGATGTTCGTCGAGGAGGGCGCGGACATCCTGTTCTACGACTCCCCCGCCGATGACGACGAGGTGCGCCGCTCCGTGGCCGCCGCCGCCGGCCGGCCCACCTTCGCCGTGCTCTCGCCCGGCGCCCCGCGGGCGACGCCGTCGCAGGAGCAGGCCGCGCAGCTCGGCATCAAGATCGGCACCTTCCCGACCGGGCTGCTCTCGCCCGTGGTGGCCGGCATGAAGGCCGGGCTGGCCGCGCTGGCGGCGGGCGCGTCGCATGCCGAGAGCGCCCTTCCACCGCCCGAGCTGTCCGCCACGCTGGGCTATGGGGAATACGAGAAGCAGGCGGCGCGCTTCCGCCACTGAAGGGCGCGGATGAGGCTCCCGCCGCGCACGGCGCGGCGGGGCTTCGTCCTCTCTCAGCCCGCCACGGCGGTCAGCGCGCGGTCGATCGCATCGGTGATCCGGTCGATATCGGCCTCGGTCGCGATCAGGGCCGGGCTCAGGGTCAGGGTGTTGTTCAGCCCGGGCAGGGAGCGGTTGGTGGCGCCGATGATGACGCCCTGCTCCATGCATTTCGCGACCACCGCCTGCACCTTGGCCTCCGCCAGAGGCTCGCGGGTCTTGCGGTCGGCCACCAGTTCCGCGCCGTAGAACAGGCCGCAGCCGCGCACCTCGCCGATCACCGCGTGCCGCTCCATCAGCGCCAGCAGGTTGTCGCGCAGCCGGAGGCCCATCGCCGCGGTGTTCTCCAGCAGGTTCTCCTCCTCGATGATCCGGATGTTCTCCAGCGCCGCGGCGGGGCCGGCGAGGCAGCCGCCGAAGGTGGAGATGTCGCGGAAATAGTTCATCGGGTCGGAGGCATCGCTCTTGAACAGGTCGAAGATCGCCTCGGTGGTCACCGTGCAGGAGATCGCCGCGTAGCCGGAGGCAAGGCCCTTGGCCATGGTGACGAAGTCCGGCTTCACGCCGTACTGCTGGTAGCCGAACCACATGCCGGTGCGGCCGAGGCCGCAGACCACCTCGTCGATATGCAGCAGCACGTTGTACTTCTTGCAGATCTCCTGCACGCGCTCCCAGTAGCCGGCGGGGGGCGTGATGACACCGCCGCCGGCGGTGATCGGCTCCAGGCAGAGGGCGCCCACCGTGTCCGGCCCCTCGCGCAGGATCACCGCCTCGATGGCGTCCGCCGCGGCGCGGCCATAGTCCTCCGCGTCCGGGTACTGGCTGCGGTATTCCAGGCAGTGCGGCACCTCGACGAAGCCATCCGGGAAGGGCCCGTAGTCGGCGTTGCGCTGCGGCTGGCCACAGGCGGCGAGGGCGCCGAAGGTGGTGCCGTGGTAGTCGCGCTCGCGGAACAGGATCTTCCACTTCCTGCCGCCATGATGGCGCGCGGCGATCTGCCGCACCATCTTGAAGGCCTTCTCGTTCGCCTCGGAGCCGGAGTTCGAATAGTAGACGCGGGAGAGGCCCGGCATCTTCTCGATCAGCTTCTGCGCGAAGCGGGCGCCGGGCTCGCTGCCCTTGGCACCGGCGAAGTAGTTCAGCTTCACCAGCTGGTCCCGCACCGCGTCGGCGATGCTGGTGCGGCCATAGCCGACATTGACCGTCCAGACGCCGCCGGAGGTGGCGTCAAGGTATTCCTTCCCCGTCGCATCCCAGATGCGCATGCCCTTGCCCTCGACCATGAGCTGCGGGTCGACGGTCTCATAGGCCTTGTGCTGGGAGAGGTGGTGCCAGACATGCGCGCGATCGGCTTCGATCAGGGCGGACATGTCGTTGGTCTTGGGCGCGTAGTTCATGGATGGGACCTCTGCAAGGCGGCGGACATGGGTAGCATCCTCGGCGGGCGGGGCACGAGGCCCCTGCCCTCAGGCCTTCCGGACGTTCCAGAACACGGGGAAGCCGCGCAGCACGCCTTCGAGGCTGCCGCGGTAGGCCGCCGCCTGCAGGAACTGGCCGGCGGGGATGTAGGGCAGGTCCTGGAAGGCCTGCGCCTGAAGGCGCCGCGCCACCTCCTTCTGCGCCTCCGGCCCCGGTGCGGCGAACCACTCGGCCACCAGCGCTTCGACGCCCGGAAGCTCCGGCCAGCCGGCCATGGCATTGGCGCCATTGCCGCGCAACGGCGCGCTGAGGGCGGGGTTGGCCATGTCGATGCCGGTCAGCGCCGTCATGTAGCAGCTCCAGCCGCCCTTCTCCGTGGGCTCCTTGCTGGAGCGCCGCGCGGTCAGCGTGCCCCAGTCGGAAAGCTGGTAGTCCACGTTCATGCCACAGCGGCGCAGCATGTCCGCCGCCACCTCGCTGAGCCCGTGGATGAAGGTCGGGTCGGTCGCGCCGAGCAGCACCACCTTCTCGCCTTTGTAGCCGGCGGCGGCGAGGTCGCGCTTCACCTTGCCGAAGTCGCGGGCGCCCTTGAAGACCTCCATCCCGGCATCGTTCGCCATCGGCGTGCCGGGCGTGAAGAAGCCGATCGGCGCGTTCCACATGGCGCGGTCCTCGCCGGCCACGGCCATCATGTAGTCGGCCTGGTCGAAGGCGCCGAGCAGGGCGCGGCGGATGGCCGGGTTGTCGAAGGGCGGGTGCAGGTGGTTCAGGCGCATCAGGCAGATCATGCCCGCCTGCTCCTGCACGGCGACCTTGACGTTCCGCGCGCGCTTCAGCAGCGGCAGCATGTCGTTGGCGGCGAATTCCAGCCAGTCCTGCTCGCCCGCCTGAAGGGCGGCCACGGCGGTGGAGGCGTCGGGGATGACGGTCCATTCCACGCGGTCCACATGCACCACCTTGGGTCCCGCCGTGCCGGAGGGCGTGCCGGAGGCGCGCGGCACGTAGTCGCGGAACCGCTCATAGGCGGCGCGCGCGCCGGAGACCCGCTCGCCCGGCAGGAAGCGGAAGGGGCCGGAGCCGACCATCTCCGTCACCTGCGTGTAGGGGTCGGTGTTCGCCAGCCGCTCGGGCATCATCACCGGCAGCAGCGGTGGCAGCTTGCCCAGCGCGTCCGGCAGCAGCGGAAAGGGGCGGTTCAGGCGGAACTGGATGGTCTTGTCGTCCGGCGCCGACAATTCGTCGGTGGCCGCCAGCAGCGCCTGGCCGAAGGGGTCGCGCTTGCCCCAGCGGCGGATGCTGGCCACGCAGTCCCGCGCCAGCACGCGCTCGCCATCATGCCATTTCAGCCCGTCGCGCAGGGTCAGGCGCCAGAGGCGGCCATCCTGCTCGGTGACATGCCCCTCCACCATCTGCGGCGAGGCGCGGAAGTCGTTGTCCTGGCCGTAGAGCATGTCGAAGACCATGTAGCCATGGTTCCGCGTCGCATAGGCCAGGCCGAAGATCGGGTCGAGGATGCTGAGGTCAGTCTGCGGGATGAAGCGCAGCACCTTGTCCTGCTGCGCGCGGCCGAGGGAGGGCGCGGCCAGCGCGGCGGCGCTGGTGGCGAGGAATGTGCGGCGCTTCATGCGGTCTGCCTTTCGGGCGCTGGAAAGCTCATGCGGCGGGGGTGGCGCGGGCGGTCAGCCAGCCGCCATCGACGGCGATCACCTGCCCGGTGACGAAGGAGGCATCCTCCGAGGCCAGGAAGGCGATCACCGAGGCGATCTCCTCCGGCCTGCCGGAGCGACGCAGCGGCGTCGGCGCCAGCATGTTGTCGCGGTAGTGCGGGTTCTTCAGGTGGTTGACGGTCATCGGCGTCTCGATGACGCCGGGCGCCACGGCATTGACCCGGATGCCCTCCGGCCCGAGGTCGCAGGCGAGCTGCCGGGTGAGCTGCGCCACGCCCGCCTTGGCCACGGCATAGGCCGCCGTGCCGGGATAGCCCACCAGCCCGAAGATCGAGGAGAGGTTGACGATGCATCCGCCGGGCCGCGCGAGATGCGGCAGGCAGTCGCGCGTCACCCGCATCACGGCCTTCAGGTTGGTGTCCACGAAGCGGTCGATCAGGTCGTCATCGGAGTCCGGCAGCGCCTTGCTGCCGCCGATGCCGGCATTGTTCACGAGGATGTCGAGCCGGCCGAAGGCTTCCGTCGCGGCGGTGGCCAGCCGCGCGCCCGCATCCTTCGCGGTGATGTCGAGCACCAGCGCCCGGCCGCCGATCTCGCGCGCCACGGCCTCCACATCGGCGGAACGGTCGGCGACGAGGACCTGCGCGCCCTCCTCCGCGAGGCGGCGCGCGGTCGCGGCGCCGATGCCGCCGGCGGCGCCGGTGACGATGGCGGCGCGGCCGGAGAAGCGGGGTTTCTGCGTCATCATCGAGATCCCTTGTGCGGAAGCGGACGGGCTCAGCGCGGCTGCCGCGCGCGGAATTCCTGCTGCACCTGGTCGAGGGTGAGGAACTCGGCGCCCATGCCGGCCAGGCCGTCGATCAGCTTCTCCATCATCAGCATGCGATGGCCGCGGCCGCTGACATAGGGATGGAAGGTGTAGACCATCACGCCCCACTCCGTGGTGCGGCGCATGTACTCGAAGTCGGCCAGCCAGTTCTCCAGCACGCCGCTGGCATTCGCCAGGCCGGGCATGACGCCCGCCTTGGTGCGGAAGAACTCGAAATGCGGATGGTCGTCGAGCGACCAGCTGATCGGGACCTCCACCAGGTCCGTCGTCTCGCCGAAGACCAGCGGCGCATCCACCGCCACCTTGTCGCCGCGGCGGGCGTAGTAGGGCTCGCAGTCGTGCCCCATCATGCTGCTGTCGTAGCGGCAGCCATGCTCCAGCATCAGGCCGATGCTGTGCTCGCTGAGGTCCCAGGCGGGGGAGCGGTAGCCGGCCGGCCCGGCGCCGGTCAGGCGGCGGATGGACTCCACCGCGCGGCCGAACTCCTCCGCTTCCTGCGCGGGGGAAAGCTCGGCGGGCGGCACGTGGCTCCAGCCGTGATGGCCGATCTCGTGGCCCGCCTCCACCACGCGCGCGCAGATCGCCGGATAGGTCTCGATCACCACGCCGGGGACGTACCAGCTCGCCTTGATGCCGCGGCTCTCTAGCAGGCCGAGGATGCGCTCGGCGCCGATGACGCCGAACTCGCCGCGCGAGACCGGCGTCGGCGTCATCATGCCGCGCGAGGCGAAACCGGACCAGGTGTCGAAGTCATAGGAAAGGCAGGCGATGTGACGGGGCAAGTGCGGTCTCCTCAATCTCGGCGGCGATGCGGCGGCTCGTCGGCACGCTACTCCGGGCCGCGCCGGATGTTCCAGAGCACGGGGAAGCCGAAGTCGATCACGCCTTGCAGCGCGCTGCGCCACACGGCGGGGCTGGAGAACTGGCCGGTCAGCGGGAAGTTCACGTTCGCCAGGGCGCGGCGGTTGATCTCGGCGGCGAGCTCGCGCCGGCGCTGCACGTTCGTCTCCGGCTCCGCCTCGAACTCCTGCAGCAGCGGCTTCAGCGCCTCGTCGCAGTAGAGCCAGGGCGCCGCGCCGGTGCAGTTGTAGCTGATGCCGAGATTGGTCAGCGGGTCGGCCATGTCGAAGCCGGTATAGACCACGGGCACCGCGCTCCAGCCGCCGCGCTCCACCGGCTCGCGGCTCAGCCAGCGCTGCGCGGCGGTGGCCCAGTCCATCACCTGCTGGTCCACGTTCAGGCCGAGCTTGCGCATCCGGTCCACAACGACCATGGCCATCGGGTTGATGAGCGTCGAGCTCTGCGGGTGCAGGAAGACCACGCGCTCGTTGTTGTAGCCGGACTGCTTCAGCAGGGCGCGCGCCCGCTCCAGGCTCGGCTCGCGCAGCGCCTCGCCGCCTGCCTCCGAGGCCAGCGGCGTGCCGCACATCGTCATGGACTGGCACTGCGCGAGGAACATCCCCTCCGGCAGGCCGTGCGCGGCGACGATCTCGCTCTGGTCGAGCGCCATCTGCAGCGCCTGGCGCACGCGCAGGTCGTTGAAGGGCGGCTGCGCGTGGTTCAGCGCGATGCCGCCCATCAGCTGCGCGATGCCCTTGGGCTTCGCCAGCGTCAGCGCCTTGTCGCGCAGCAGCAGCGGCAGGTAGTCGAAGGGCGCGTATTCCAGGTAATCCACCTCGCCGGCCTGCAGCGCGGCGACGCGCATCGAGGGGTCGTCCATGCTGACCATCTCGGCGCGCTCGATGAACACGCGCTTGCCGCCGGCCAGCCCGTCCGCCGGCTCCTCGCGCGGGCGGTAGCGCGGGTTGCGGCGGAAGGCCGCGCGCTCGCCCGGCACCCATTCGTCCTTCAGGAAGATGAAGGGACCCGAACCGACGATCTCCTTCACCGGCTCGGTGGGCGGGGTGGCGGCGGCGATGCGCGCCGGCATCATGAAGGGCACGTGCACGCTGGGCTTGGCGAGCGCGCCGATGACGCCGCCGAAGGGGCGCGCCAGCTCCAGCACGAAGCGGTCCTCGGCCACGGCCTGCAGCGACTTCGTCGCGGCCATCAGGCGGCGGCCGGTGGAATCGCGCGCGCCCCAGCGCTTCAGGGAGGCGACGCAGTCCTCCGCCGTGACCGGCTTGCCGTCATGCCATTCCAGGCCCGGGCGCAGGGTGAAGGTGTAGGTCAGCCCGTCCTCGCTGGCGCTCCAGCCTTCCAGCATCTGCGGGCGGACCGCGCCCTGGCCATCCATCGACACCAGCGTGTCGAAGACCATGTAGGCGAAGTTGCGCGTGACAAAGGAGGTGCCGACGATCGGGTCCAGCACCTGCAGCCCGGCATTGACCACGAGCCGCAGCGGCCGGTCCGCCGGCTGCGCCGCGGCGATGCCGGTTCCCGTGGCCAGCAGCGCCGCCGCCAGCACCGTCCGGCGCAGCCATCCGCTTTTCCGCATTGCTTCCATCCTCAGCCCAGGGGGCGGTTTGCCGTGCTGCCCCGCGTACCCGTCCCAAACTCTTGTTGGCGGCCGGTGGCAGGCGCCGCCGGGCCGCGGAGCGGCGTCCGCCTCAGGCGAGGCGGCCGCCATCCACCGGCAGGGAGACGCCGGTCAGGAAGCTTGCCTGCGCGCTCAGAAGGAACAGCGCGGCATCGGCCACCTCCCCTGGCTTGCCGAAGCGCTGCAGGGGATAGCGTGCGGCGAACTGCGCCACCCGCGCCGCCCGCTCCTCCGCGCTGCCCGCGGCGTCGAAGGTGGCGGCCAGCATGGGGGTCTCGATCGAGCCGGGGCAGAGGCAGTTCACGCGGATGCCCTCCGGCCCGTGCGCCAGCGCCAGGCTGCGGCTGAGCATGACGATGGCGCCCTTGGTGGCCGAATAGGTCTGCAACTGCGCCGAGCCGGTGAGGCCGGCGGCGGAGGCCAGCGTCACGATGGCGCCGCCGCCCCGCTGGCGCATCTGCGGCAGGAAGGCCTTCACCGCGAGCCAGGTGCCCTTGACGTTGACGGCGAAGGCCCGGTCCCAGTCCTCCTCCGCCGCCTCGACGGCGGGCACGGTGGGGCCGAGGATGCCGGCCGCCGTCACCAGCAGGCTTGCCGGGCCGAGCCGCTCCAGGCCTTCGCGCGCGGCACGTTCCATGTCCGCCGCGCGGGCGACGTCCACGGCGAGGGCGATGGCGCCCGGGCAATGCGGCAGCACGCTGTCCAGCGCCGCCGCATCCCGGTCCATCAGCAACAGCCTGGCGCCCTCGGCCGCGAGCGCGAGGGCGATGGCCCGGCCGAGCCCCGATCCGGCCCCCGTCACGGCGCCGGCGCATCCTTCGAAACGTTGCATGAAGCATCCCCCTGCGGCGGCCTGCCCTGAAAGCCCTTGCCGTACTGCCGGTTCTTGCGTATCGCTGACCGATACGATCGAATTGTTCTAAGACGTTAAAGAAGGGGTTTGCTCCATGTCAACGGCCCGGGGACCGGAAGGCGCCTCGCCTGAGAGCAGCCCGCTGTTCCTGCAATCCGTGGCGCGGACCCTGCGGGTTCTGGAGGCGTTCAGCCGGTTCCCGCGCCCGCTCTCCATCGCCGAGCTCTCGGCCGCCGCCGGCCTCGACAAGAGCGCCGGCCAGCGGATCGTGCATACCCTGCAGGCCCTCGGCTACCTGGAGCGGTCGAGCGCCGGGCTGGTGCCCGGCAAGAAGGTGCTCTACCGCGCCTTCGACTATCTGCGCATGAATGCCCTGGTGGAGAGCGCGACGCCCGTCCTGCACGAGTTGCGCAAGTCGGTGCGGGAGCGGGTGGACCTGAGCCTGCTCGACGTCACGGACATCGTCTATGCGGTGCGCCTGCAGAGCAAGCGGGAGAACTTTCCGGCCACGCTGGTCGGCCGCCGCATTCCCACCTTCTGCTCCTCCGGCGGCCGCGCCATGCTGGCGGCGCTGCCGGAGGAGGAGGCGATGCGGATCCTGCAACAGTCCGACCGGCGCCCGCTGACGCCCAGGACCATCACCGAGATCCCCGCCCTCCTCGCCAAGATCGCGGAGGCGCGGCGGGAAGGCTATGCGCTGGCGCTGGAGGAATCTGCCCTGGGCGAGATCGTCCTCGCCGCCGCGGTGCTGGACATCCATGGCCGGCCGGTTGCCGCGATCCATGCCGCCGGCTCGCTTTCCGAATGGGAGGAGGAGACCTTCCGCCGCCGCATCAGCCCGCTGGTGATGGAGGCGGCGCGGGCGCTCTCGCACACCTACAAGCACGGCTGAAGGCGGGGGCGCACCCAAGCGGGTGCGCCACGCTCCTCCGGCACGCCTCAGGCGGCGGGGGCACCCGCCTCCTGCGCCATCCGCAGCATGTCGTGCCGCGCCTTCTGCATGTCGGCCAGCGTGCCGAAGGCGTTCATGTAGTGGCCCTTGAAGCCCTTGCGTTCCAGCAGGGCGAACATGGCGCCGAAGTCGAAATTGCCCTGCCCGGGAAGGAGGTGCTGCTCGTGCCCGTTGCGGAAGCAGTCGGCCAGCCGCACCTCGGCCACGCGGTCCAGCGGAATGGCGTCGACGAAGCCCTCCACCCCGTCCGGCATCAGGTGCGCGTGGTTGGCGGTAAAGGAGAGCGCGAAGGCCGGCGAGTGGATGCTCTCGTAGTAGTAGCGCCACTCCTCGATCGTATGCGCGAGGTAGTGGACCTCGGCATCCGCCGGTTCCTTGTTCAGGTTCTCCAGCAGCAGCAGGGCGCCGTGCTTCTCCGCATGCTCGACCATGCGCTGCAGCCGCGCCAGCCCCGCCTCCATGCGCGGCTTCACGTCGGCGGTGAAGTGGTAGCCGGCATGCACGACGATCCACTCGGCCCCGAGCTTCGGCGCCAGCTCGATATAGGCGCGCAGATAGGCATCCACCGCATCCGACAGGAAGGGCGAATACTCCGCGACGTTGACCGCCGAGAGCGTGTGCAGCCCGAGCGTCACGCCCTGCCGCTCCGCCTGCGCGCGGATCGCCGCGGCACGCGCGTTGTCGAAGCTGTCCACCCTGTTGGGGCCGGTATCGAGCTGGATGTCGATGTAGCGGACCTGGTTCTCCGCCGCCCAGTCGATCGCATCCTCCAGCCGCATACGGCGGCCGATGTCAACGCCGATCCTGTCGATCGTCAGCATGAGGTTTCCTTCCCTTCGGCATTGTCTGGTCTTCCGCCGCCGCGCTGCCGTGCGCGATGGCGGTGAGATAGCGCGCACGGCCTGCGCGCGTATGCGCCTCGGCGAGGCGCCGCGCCTGCTCCGGCTGGCCGGACAGGATGGCGTCCAGCAGCCGGTGGTGCTCGCTGTTCGCCGCCTTCATGTTGCCTGCCGCATCGAAGGAGCGGCGACGCAGCAGCAGAAGCCGGCGCGTGTGCTCGAGATAGACGTCGCGCAGCGGGCCGTTGCCGCAGAACTCGACGACATGCTGGTGGAACAGCACGTTGGCGGCGAAGAAACCCTCGCGCTCGCCGTCCGAAACGGCCTCGTCCATGCGGGCAACGATGGAGCGCAGCTCCGCGGCCTCCGTTGGCTTGAGCCTCGCCGCCACCAAGGCCGCGGCATGGCCGAACAGCACGGCGTTCATCTCGTAGGTCTGCAGCACCTCGTCGATGTCGAGGCTGCGCACGAAGGCGCCGCGGTTGAGGATGACGGTGACAAGCCCGGTCCGCTCCAGCGCGCGCGCCGCCTCCCGCACAGGGCCGCGGCTGACGCCGAGCTGCGCCGCCAGTTCCATTTCGTTCAGCCGCGCACCCGGCTTCAGCGCGCCGGTCTCGATCATCTCCTCCAGCGCCGCCTGCACGCTGCGGCCCAGGGATTGCCGCGTGGCGAGGCGCTGGCGCAGATCCGCCATTGCGCCCGCCGCGGTCGGGAGGTCTTCCGGGCGGGTGCTGCTCTGGCGCCGCTGCATGGTCGAGCCATCTCCAGGTGGCGAGGTGTTTATTGTTTACATTCCAAATGGCGAGTGACAAGCTTCATTACGAGGAGAGAAGCGGTCCGCCGCGTGAGAGGTGCAAAGCAAGCACCCCGCGCGAAGCTTGATGACGTGCTGCATGGCGTGACGGCCAGGCGGGCGCGGTTTCTCCTGGCACGCGTGATCGAATCCCGCACCGCAGCAGGAACCGGCTATTCATGGATACTCACCTCTCTCCCGAAGCCACCACGAAGATCCTGGCCCGCAAGCAGGACGGAATCGGCTGGCTGACGATCAATCAGCCCGAGAAGCGCAACGCCATCTCGCTGGCGATGTGGGATGCCATCGCCGCCGCCGTGGACGACTTCGCCGCCGACGACTCGGTGCGTGTCGTGGTGATGCATGGCGCGGGCGGCAAGGCCTTCGCCTCGGGCGCCGATATCAGCGAGTTCGATCGTGTCCGCGCCGATGCCGCCGCGCAGGAGGCCTATGGCCGCCGCAGCGGTGCCGCGCGACGCAAGCTGGAGGCGCTGCGCAAGCCGCTGATCGCCATGATCCAGGGCTTCTGCATCGGCGGCGGCTACGCCGTCGCGCTGATGGCCGACCTGCGCATCGCCTCCGATGACAGCCGCTTCGGCATCCCCGCGGCCCGGCTCGGCATCGCCTACGGGCAGGAGAGCCTGACGCGCCTCGTCGCGCTGACGGGGCCGGCGGTCGCGAAGGAGATCCTGTTCACCGGGCGCCAGTTCGACGCTGCAGAGGCGCTGGCCTGTGGGCTGGTGAACCGGGTGGTGCCGGCGGCGCAGCTCGAGGAGGTCGTCACCGCGCTCGCGCGCGAGATCGCGCGCAACGCGCCGCTCTCGGTCGAAGCTTCGAAGGTGGCGATCGACCAGATCGCCGGTGACCCGCTCGCGCGCGATCCGGCGCTGGTGGAGCGGCTGAACCGCGCCTGCTTCGACAGCGCCGACTATGCCGAGGGCCGCCGCGCCTTCCAGGAGAAGCGGCCACCGGTCTTCGCCGGTCGCTGAACAGCCGCAGGGGGCAAGCGCGGCCGGGAGAGCCGCCGCTCCGCATCGTACAGGGAGAAGACGGAGATGCTGGACTTCAACAGGCGCCTGTTTCTCGGACTCGCCGCGGGAGGAGCCGCCTTGCGCTTCGGCACTGCGCGCGCGGCGGAGTTGCAGCCGCACGAAAAGGAACTCTACGAGGCCGCGAAGAAGGAGGGGCAGATCACCTGGTATACCGGCCAGTACCAGGCGGAACCCTCGGAGGCCATCGGGCGCGGCTTCATGGCGCGCTTCCCGGGTGTCGAGGTGAACGTCGTGCGCAGCACCTCGCAGGTGGCGTTCCAGCGTTTGTCGCAGGACATGCGCGCCGGGGTCGCCCAATGCGACGTGTTCAGCTCCACCGACCACAGCCATCTCGCCTTCCTGAAGCAGAACGAGAAGCTGATGCCCTACAAGCCGCAGAACGCGGCGGGGCTGATCAAGGCGGCGCAGCAGGCGGCGGATCCGGACGGCTACTTCCAGGTCACCTATCTCGGCCTCTTCCTGATGGGACGGCGCAGCGACCAGGTGTCCGAGGCCGATGCGCCGAAGAGCTGGAAGGAGCTGATCGACCCGAAGTGGCGCGGCAAGATCGCCGTCGGCCATCCCGGCTACAGCGGCGCCATCACCTCCTGGTGCCTGGCCATGCGCAAGCTCTACGGCTGGGACTACTTCAAGGCGCTGGAGAAGAATCAGCCGCAGATCGGCCGCTCCAGCGCCGACCCCGTGACCATGCTGAACGCCGGCGAGCGGAGCATCGCCGCGGCGCTTCCCTCCGCCACCACCCTGCTCTCGATCTCGCGCGGCAACCCGATCACGCTGATCTACCCGACCGACGGCACGCTGATGGTGCCCGCGCCCAGCGGGGCGCTGAAGAATGCACCGCATTCGAACGCGGCGAAGCTGTTCATGGAGTTCATGACCAGCCCGGCCTACTACGAGGTCACACGCCCCTTCTTCAGTGAATCCCTGCGCCCCGAGGTGCCGCCGCCGCCGGGCTCCCGCCCGCTCGACGAGGTGCCGATGATCACCGCCGACCCGGACGAGCTGGAGCGCGACGGCCAGGAGGTGAAGGAACTCTGGCGCGACACCTTCGGCGTCTGAGCCGGCGGCGGGAAGGCACAGGGGGGAAGGAACGACCATGCAAGGGATCAGCCGGCGCGGCCTCTTGGCCAGCGCCGCCATCATCGGCAGCGGCGGCGCGGTGGCCCGCGCCGCCGCGCAGGAGTTGCCGTCGCACGAGCGCGAACTCTACGAGGCCGCACGGCGCGAGGGCGAGATCACCTGGTATTCCGGCCAGCAGAGCGCCGAGACCTCGGAGGCGGTGGGCCGTGCCTTCGGCGAGCGCTATCCGGGCGTGCATGTGAACGTCGTGCGCAGCACCTCGCAAGTCGCCTTCCAACGCCTGTCGCAGGATATGCGCGCCGGCGTCGCGCAATGCGACGTGTTCAGCTCCACCGACTACAGCCACTCCACCTTCCTCAAGCGGCAAGGCCGGCTGATGGCCTACCGGCCGCAGAACGCCGCGGGACTGATCGAGGTGGCGCGGGAGGCAGGCGATCCGGATGGGCATTTCCACGTCTTCTACATCGGCGTGCACCTGATCTCGCGCCACACCGGGCAGGTGCCGGAGGGCGAGGCGCCGAAGAGCTGGACGGACCTGCTGGACCCGAAATGGCGCGACAAGCTCGCGGTGGGCCATCCCGGCTACAGCGGCGCCATCGGCAGCTGGGCGTTGCTGATGCGCAAGCTCTACGGCTGGGACTATTTCACCAGGCTGGAGAAGAACCGGCCGCAGATCGGCCGCTCCAGCATCGATCCAGTGACGATCCTGAGCGCGGGCGAGCGGCAGATCGGCGTCGCGGTACCCTCCGCGACCGCCCTGCTCGCCATCTCCCGCGGCAATCCGCAGGCGCTGATCTATCCGGCCGACGGCACGGTGGTGGTGCCCTCGCCGAGCTGCATTCCGAAGGATGCGCCGCACCCGAATGCCGCGAAGCTGTTCATGGAGTTCGCCACGGGTCCCGAATACTTCCGCGTCACCCGCCGCTATTTCTCGGAATCCCTGCGCGGCGACGTGCCGCCGCCCGAGGGCGCGAAGCCGCTCGACTCCATCAAGCTCATCGTGCCCACCCCGCAGGAGGTGGAGACGGGCGTCACCGAGGTGAAGGAACAATGGCGCGACACCTTCGGCATCTGATCCCACCACAGCCGCGCAAAGGAACCGCGCCCGCATGACGGAATCCGCCGCCATCCTGACGAAAACCGAGGCGGAGGGCGCGCGACGGCCGGGGCTGCTGCGCCGCCTGCGCTATCTCGAACCTTCCAACCTGCTCTGGATCCTGCTGATCGCGGCGCTGCTCTTCCTCGTCGCCGTGCCGATCGGCAAGCTGCTGATCGTCAGCTTCGAGAAGCAGGGCAGCGGCGACTTCACCTTCGCCAACTACGCCACGGCCTATGGCCGCGTACGCTACCTGGAGGCGCTCGGCAACTCGCTGATGCTGGGCGGCCTCTCCGCGCTGCTGGCGGTGGTCTTCGCCGTGCCGCTGGCCTGGGCGGTCTCCCGCACGGACATGCCGGGCAAGGGGCTCACCTGGGCCATGGTGATGGGCGCCTTCATCATGCCGCCCTACCTCGGCGCCGTCGGCTGGATCCTGCTGGCCGGGCCGAATTCCGGCTTCATCAACCAGGCCTGGACCTGGCTGACCGGGCTGCAGGCGCCGCTGGTCAACGTCTATAGCTTCTTCGGCCTGGCGCTGGTGATCTCGCTGCACTCCTTCCCGCTGATCTTCATCTTCGTGAAGTCGGCGCTGGACCTGATCTCCTCGGAGATGGAGGACGCCGCCAACATCCTCGGCGCCGGCACCTGGACGACGACGCGCAAGGTGACCCTGCCGCTGGTCTGGCCCGCCGTGCTGGGCGGCATCATCGTGGTCTTCCTGGAGACGGTCGCGCTGTTCGGCACGCCGGCCATCATCGGCATTCCCGCGCGTATCAACGTCGTCACCACGCAGCTCTGGCAGTTCTTTGAATACCCCGTGCGCGTCGAGGTGGCGGCGGCCTATGCCATGCCGCTGCTGCTTATCACCATCGGCATGATCGCCGTGCAGAAGCTGCTGCTGGCGCGCAAGGGCTTCGTCTCGCAGACCGGCAAGGGTGGCGAGCGGCGGCCGATCAGGCTCGGCCGCTGGCGCTGGTTGGTGCTGGGCTATTGCGGCTTCGTCGGCCTGCTGGCGGTGCTGATGCCGCTCGCCGTGCTGCTGCAGGCCTCCTTCGCCAAGGCCTGGGGCCGCGGCCTCTCCTGGGACAACCTGACGCTGGGCAACTATGGCTACCTGCTGTTCCGGCACGAGATGGCGCTGCCCTCGATCTGGAACACGCTCTGGTTCTCCGCCGCCTCGGCCACGGCCGCGGTGGTGATCGCGGTGCTGGTGGCCTATATCGTCGCCCGCAAGCTGGTGCCCTTCGGCTCGGTTCTGTCCTTCCTGGCGATGGCGCCCTTCGTCATCCCCGGCATTGTCATGGCCATCGGCTTCTATGCCGCCTATGCGGCGCCGCCCATCGCGCTCTACGGCACGGCGCTGATCATCATCCTGGCCTTCACCGCGCGCTTCCTGCCGATCGCCTTCGCCAATTCCGCCGCCGCCGTGCGCGCGGTGCATCCGGAGATGGAGGAGGCGGCGCGCATCCTGGGCGGCGGGCGGCTGCTGACCGTGCGCCGCATCACCGCGCCGCTGATCATCCGCAGCCTGATCGGCGGCTGGCTGATCGTCTTCATCGTCGCCTCGCGCGAGTTGTCGGCGGCGGTCTTCCTGGTCGGGCCGCGCACCCGCACCATGTCCGTGCTGCTCTACGACCTCAGCGAAGCCGGCAATTTCGAGGTGCTCGCCGCCTTTGGCGGGCTGCTGCTGGCCATCACCCTGATCCTTGTCGCCATCGGCATGAAGCTGGCCGGCCGCGACTTCATGCTGCGGAGGAGTTGAGACCATGCCCCGTCTCACGTTGAAGGGTCTCGGCAAGGCCTATGGGTCCCTCAAGGTGGTGGACAATGTCGACCTGGCCTTGCAGGAGGGCGAGTTCGTCTGCCTGCTCGGCCCGTCGGGCTGCGGCAAGACGACGACGCTGCGCATGATCGCCGGCTTCGTCGAGCCGACGGAGGGCAGCATCAGCATGAACGGCGAGGTGCTCTCCGCCCCTGGCGCGGTGCTGCCGCCGGAGCGCCGCCGCATGTCCATGATCTTCCAGAGCTATGCCATCTGGCCCAACATGACCGTGGCCGAGAATGTCGGCTTCGGGCTGCAATTGCAGAAACTGCCCTCCGCCGAGATCCGCACGCGCACGCGGCAGATCCTGGAGGTGGTGCAGATGGGCCACCTCGCCGACCGGTACCCCGCCGAGCTTTCCGGCGGGCAGCAGCAGCGCGTCGCGCTGGCACGCGCCATCGTCGTCAAGCCCTCGGTGCTGCTGCTGGACGAGCCGCTCTCCAACCTCGACGCCAACCTGCGCGAGGAGATGCGCTTCGAGATCCGCCGCCTGCATGACGAGTTCCGCATCACCACGGTCTATGTCACGCACGACCAGTCGGAGGCCATGGCCACCGCCGACCGCATCGCCGTGATGAATGCAGGGCGCATCGAGCAGGTGGACGCGCCGCACCTGATCTACACCCAGCCGCGCACGCGCTTCGTTGCCGCCTTCATCGGCCGCACGAACCTGCTGGAGGGCCAGCTCGCCAATGGCGAGATCGGGCTGGACGGCTTCAGCCTCCGCGCGGCCCAGCTTGGCCAGAAGGTGCCGGACGCGGCGCGGCCGATCCTGCTCTCGGTGCGACCGCAGGCCATGTCCCTCTCCCGCAGCCAGCCGCAGACGCGGGAGGGCCGGCCGGTGCTGGCGGCCACCGTGGCGCAGCGGACCTATCTCGGAGAATCCTGGGACTATGTGGTCCACCCGCAGGAAGGTGGATTGCAGCTGCGCGTCACCGCGCCGCCGCTGCAAGTGCATGAGGTCGGCGAGAAAGTCTGGCTGGAACTCGATCCCCAGCAGATCGCCATCGTCAGTTGAACGAGAGGCGCGCTCCACGGAGCGCGCCCTCCTTGCCGCCCGGCTAGCCCGCGCGGGGCTGCAGCCAGGGCCGGCGCTGCGCGTCCCGCGCCTGGAAGGCGGCGATGGCCGCCTCCCGCGTCAAGGTCAGGCCGATCGGGTCCAGCCCTTCCAGCAGCATGGTCCGGCGCAGCGGCTCGACGATGAAGGGCAGCGTCACGCCCTCGCCGCGGATCTCCTGCGCCGGCAGGTCGATGGTCAGCTCCGGCGCGCGCAGCACCAGCGCCTGCAAGGCGGCCACCTGCTCAGCGGGCAGGCGGATCGGCAGCATGCCGTTCTCGAACAGGTTCTCGTGGAAGGCACCGCCGAAGGAGGGCGCAATGACGCAGCGGATGCCGAAGCCCTGCAAGGCCCAGACCGCCGTCTCCCGCGCCGAGCCGCAGCCGAAATTCTCGCCGCCGATCAGGATGCTGGCGGCGTCATGGGGCGGGCGGTTCAGCGCGCAGTCCGGGTTGGGTGTGCCGTCCTGGCGGAAGCGCCAGCTTTCCAGCGCATAGGGGCCGAGCTCCGCGCGTGGCAGGCCCGCCGAGCGCTCGACGCGGATGATCATGTCCGTATCAAGATTGGCCAGCGGCACCGGCGCGGCGATGCCGGTATGGGTGGTGAAGCGCTGCATGGCTCTCAGCTCCTCGGATCGACGATGGCGCCGGCCAGCGCGGCGCGCGCGGCCATGGCGGGGCTGGCGAGATGCGTGCGCGCCCCCGGCCCCTGGCGGCCGACGAAGTTGCGGTTGGAGGTGGAGACCACGCGCTTGCCCGGCGCCACCATGTCGCCATTGGCGCCGACGCAGAGCGAGCAGCCGGGCTCGCGCCAGTCGAAGCCCGCCTCCCGGAAGCGCCGGTCCAGCCCCTCCGCCTCGGCGGCGCGCTTCACCGCCTGGGAGCCGGCGACCACCCAGGCCGTGACGCCGGGCGCCACGCGGCCGCCGCCCAGCGCCGCGGCGGCCTCGCGCAGGTCGGAGAGCCGCGCATTGGTGCAGGAGCCGATGAAGACCTGATCGACCGGCAGGCCGGCGAGCTTCTGGCCGGGCTGCAGGCCCATATAGTCCAGCGCCGCCGCCCAGGCGCGGGCGCGCACCGGATCGGGCGCCGTGGCCGGGTCGGGCACCACGCCGGTGACGGAGACCACATGCTCCGGGCTGGTGCCCCAGGTGACCTGCGGCGCGAGGTCGGCGACGGGCACGCGCGCCTCGCGGTCGAACACGGCATCGGGGTCTGAGAACAGCGCACGCCAGCTTGCGACGGCCTGCTCCCAGTGCTCGGCGGGCGGGGCGTGGCGGCGGCCCCGCAGCCAGGCGAAGACCTTCTCGTCCGGCGCCACGAGGCCGATCTTGGCGCCCAGCTCGACCGCCATGTTGCAGAGGGTCATGCGGCCCTCGGGCTCCAGCGCCTCGATGGCGGGGCCGGCGAACTCGATGGCATGGCCCACGCCGCCGCCCGCCCCCACCACGGCCAGCGCCGCCAGCGCGAGGTCCTTCGCCGTGATGCCGGCGGGCGGCAGTCCCTCGAAGCGGATGCGCATGCTCTTCGGCCGCCGCTGCACGATGGCCGAGGTGGCCAGCACATGCGCCACCTCCGAGAAGCCGATGCCCCAGGCCAGCGCGCCCAGCGCGCCATGCGTGCTGGTGTGGCTGTCCGGGCAGAGCACGAGCATGCCGGGATGGGTCAGGCCGAGCTCAGGCCCGACCACATGGGCGATGCCCTGGTCCGGATGGTCCTGGTCCAGCAGCATGACGCCGTGCCGCGCGCAGCCCTCGCGCATGGTCGCGAGGTGGCGTGCCGTCCAGGGCGCGCCGCCGGCCCGGCCCGGCGCGGTGGAGACGACATGGTCCACCACGCCCACCGTGCGGTGCGGATCGCGCACCGGCAGGCCGCGCGCCTCCAGCACGCCGAAGGCGCCCGCCCGCATCTCCAGCAGGTAGTGGCGATCGACGTTCAGCAGATCGACTCCGGGCGCCAGCGCGTCGATCACCTGCGCGTCCCAAAGCTTGTCCAGCAGGGTCCTTGGCATGTCCTCGTCCTTTTTTCGTTCTTAGCCGTCCAGCTCGCGGGTCAGGGCAGCGGCCTCGCGCAGCAGCACCGCGGACATGGCGGCGCGGTGCGCCTCGTCGCGGAAGCGGGTGACGGTGCCGCTCAGCGTCAGCGCGCCGGCCAGCACGCTGCCCTGCCCTCTCCCCTGGCGGAAGACCGGCACACTGAGCGCGCCCACCTCCGGCGTGCGCTCGCCGAAGGAGGCCTGCACCGGCGGCAGGTCCGGACGCGGCCCGGCCTCGAAGAGGCGCAGCACATGGCCGGCGGCGCCCTGCAACGGCAGCACCGCGCCGATCGTCACCACGTCGCGCACCTCCTGGCGGCCCTCGGCGCGGGCCAGGCAGAGGCGGCCATCGCCTTCGCGGATGAAGAAGCTCGCGGCCTCCCGCGTCTCGGCGGCAAGGCGGGCCAGCACCGGCTCCAGCGCGGCGTGGAGGTCGAAGCCGCGGCTATAGGCCTGGCCCAGCCGCAGCAGCATCGGGCCGAGCCGGTAGCGTCCATCGGCCAGCCGCACCGCGTAGCGGCAGCGCTCCAATGAGGCCAGCACGCGCAGCAGGGTGCTCTTGTGGAAACCGGTGCGGCGGGAAAGCTCGGCCAGCGGGATCGGCCGGCCGGCCTCGCCCAGGGCGTCGAGCACGGCCAGGCCGCGCTCCAGTGCCGAGACGCCGGCCGAGGCCCAACTTCCGCCGCCGGGTTCGAGGACATCCTGTCCGGGCTGCTTGACGTCCATGCGGGCCGCGATCATCCTTGAATTTCAGAACGCATATTCTGTTGTAGTGAACGAGGCCGCGTCAAGCGGCCCGGAGATACGGAGGAAACGACATGGCTCAGCCCACCATCCGGCGTCGCGCGGTGCTGGCGGCCCCTGCCCTGCTGCTGGCGACGCCGGCCCGCGCGCAGGGCTGGCCGGACCGGCCGGTGCGAATCGTGGTGAACTACGCGGCGGGCGGCGCGGCCGACACCATTGCCCGGCTGCTGCAGCCCGGCATGGCGGAGGCGCTGGGCCAGTCCGTGGTGATCGACAACCGGCCCGGCGCCGGCGGCACCCTGGGCGCGGTCTCGGTCGCCCGCGCGGCGGCCGATGGCTACACGCTGCTCTTCGATTCGGCGGCGCATGTGGTGGCGCCGCTGATGTTCCGGAACCTGCCGGTCGATTACGCCAGCGCCTTCTCCTATATCGGCCGCGCCACGGTGCAGCCCTATGTCTGGATGGTGGCCGAGAGCTTCCCGGCGCGGACGACCGAGGAGTTCATCAAGGCCGCCAAGGCGCGCCCCAACCCGGTGACCTATGGCTCGCCGGGCGTCGGCAGCAGCGGCAACATCGCCGCCGAGGCCTTCGCCCAGGCCGCCGGGCTGGAGTTCACGCATGTGCCCTATCGCGGCGGTGCCGAGGCGGCGAGCGCCATCGCCGCGGGCGACCTGGAGGCCGCCTGCATCACCCTCTCCTCCGCCGATCCGGTTGTGGATGCCGGGCGGGCGCGGCTGATCGGCGTCACCAGTGCCCAGCGCGCGGCCAGCCACCCGCAGGTGCCCGCCTTGGCCGAGGCCGGGCTGAAAGACTATGACGTGACAAGCTGGCTCGGCCTCTTTGGGCCGGCCGGGCTGCCGGAGCCGGTGGTGCGGAAGGCGGCCGCCGCCCTGCAGGCCGCCGGCACGAACCCGGCTACGGTGCAGCGTCTGGCCGCCAGCGGCTTCGAGGCCGCACCCACCGGCCCGGCCGAATTCGCCGCGCAGGTGGCCCGCGACCGCGCCGCCTTCGGCGCCGTGGTGAAGCGCGCCGGCCTGCAGCCCGCCTGAACCGCCCCCGGACTGAAGGAGCCCGCCATGACCGACCTGCCCGCCCGCGTCTCGATCAACGAGGAAGGCCCGCGCGAGGGCTTCCAGATCGAACCCGGCCCGATTGCGACCGCCGACAAGATCGCGCTGATCGAGGCGCTCGCGGCGACCGGCCTGAAGCATATCCAGATCGCCTCCTTCGTCAGCCCCAAGCTGGTGCCGGGCTGGGCGGATGCCGAGGATGCGGTGGCCGGCTTCACGCCGCGTCCGGGGGTGGACTACACCGCCCTCTGGTTCAACGCTGCCGGACTGCAACGGGCGCTCGCCTTCCGCGACCGGCTGGCGCTGACCGGCTCGATCTCGCTGGCCGCCTCCGAAGCCTTCTCGCGCCGCAACCTTAACCGCGACCGCGCCGGCAACCTGGAGGCGATGCGCAAGCAGACCGCGGCGCATCTGGCGGCAGGCGTCCCGGTCACGCGGCTCGGCATCATGGCGGCCTTCGGCTGCAACTTCGCCGGCGACATCAGCGCCGAGCAGGTCTTTGCCACCATCGCGGACGGGCTCTCCATCGCGGCGGAGGCGGGCGTGACGCTCACCCGCCTGAGCCTCGCGGATACCATGGGCTGGGCCAATCCGCGCCAGGTGGAGCGGCTGGTCGGCGAGGTGCGGGCGCGGTGGCCGGACCTGGCCATCAACCTGCACCTGCACGACACGCGCGGCCTCGCCGTTGCCAATGCCGTGGCCGGGCTTCGGCAGGGCGTGGCCAGCTTCGACGCCACGGTGGGTGGGCTCGGCGGCTGCCCCTTCGCCGCGCATCCCGGCGCACCGGGCAACATCGCCAGCGAGGAGCTGGCCCTGCTCTGCGAAGAGATGGGCATCGAGACCGGCATCGACCTGGACGCGCTGATCGAGGCCGGGCACCTGGCGGAGCGCATCGTCGGCCACAAGCTGCCCAGCGCGCTGCTGCGCGGCGGCAGCCTGCGCGCCCTCCGCGCGCGGACGGCGGCATGAGCGCGCGGCCGCTCGAAGGACTGAAGGTCCTTGAGTTCTCCCACACCATCATGGGACCCTGCGCGGGGCTGATCCTGGCCGACCTGGGCGCCGAGGTGGTGAAGGTGGAGCCGGCACCCGAAGGCGACCACACGCGTCGCCTGCCCGGCTTCGCCGCCGGCTTCTTCGCCACCTTCAACCGCAACAAGCGCTCGCTCGCCATCGACCTGAAGCGGCCGGAGGGGCGCGCGGCGGTGCACCGGCTGGTGGCCGGCGCCGACATCGTTCTGGAGAACTACGGCCCGGGTACGATGGAGCGGCTGGGCTGCGGCTGGGCGGAGCTTTCGGCGCTTAATCCGCGCCTCGTCTACCTGGCGCTGAAGGGCTTCCTCGCCGGCCCCTACGAGCACCGCCCGGCGCTGGACGAGGTGGTGCAGTTCCAGTCCGGCCTAGCCTACATGACCGGCCCGCCCGGCCAGCCGCTGCGCGCCGGCGCCTCGGTGATCGACATCATGGGCGCGGTCTTCGGCGTCACCGCCGTGCTGGCCGCGCTGCGCGAGCGGGAGCGCACCGGACAGGGGCAGCGGGTCGGCAGCTCGCTGTTCGAATCCGCGGTCTTCCTGATGGGCTCGCACATGGCGGGCGCCGCCGCGACCGGCGAGCCGGTGCCGCCCATGCCGGCGCGGCGCGGCGCCTGGGGCGTCTACGAGACCTTCGGCACCGCCGATGGCGGGCAGGTCTTCGTCGGCGTCACCAGCGACGCGCAATGGCTGCGCTTCTGCGAGGCCTTCGGCTTGCCCGATCTTGCCGCCGACGAAAGCCTGCGCCGCAATGCCGACCGTGCGCGGGCGCGCTCCTGGCTGATCCCGCACCTGCGCGAAGTGCTGGGTGCGTTGCCGCGCGAGGCGGTGGTGGCGCGTTGCGAGCAGGCGGCCATCTCCTGGGCGCCGGTCGGGCAGCCGGCGGACCTTTTCACCGACCCGCATCTGCTGGCCAGCGGCGGCCTGCTGGCCACCGCCATCTCGGCGCTCGGGGGCGGGCCGGCCGAGACACTGCTGCCCGCCCTGCCGGTGGAGTTCGGCGAGGGCCGTGCACGGCCGGGCCTGCAACAGCAGCCGCCGCGAGTGGGCGAGCACAACGGCGCCATCCTCGCCGAGGCCGGCATGGCGGCCCCGGAGATCGAGGCGCTGGTCCGCGCCGGGGTGCTGGTCGGCGCCCCGGCAGCCTGAACCACGGGCCGGCGCGCCGTCAGGAGGTGGCGGCGAGCCGGCAGATGCGCAGGCTGACGCGGAGCGAATCCACGAAGGCGCTCACCGGCAGGAACTCGAAGCGTGAGTGGAAGTTGTGCGCGCCGGTGAAGTAGTTCGGCGTCGGCAGGCCGCGCGCGGAGAGCGCGGAACCGTCGGTGCCGCCGCGCATGGCGATGACCTTCGGCGCGATGCCGGTCTCCGCCATGGCGCGGAAGATCAGGTCCAGGCAGTGGCGGTCATTGCCGAGCGCGGCATCGATGTTGCCGTAGGTGTCCTCGATCCGGCAGGCGATCCGCGCGCGGGGATGGCGCGCCTGCAGCTGCTCCACCGCCTCGGCCAGCAGGCGCTTGCGGGTGGCGAAGCTCTCCGTGCCGAAGTCACGGATGGAGACGGTCAGCCGCGCCGAGCTCTGGTCGCCGGTGATGCCGTTGAACCACCAGTAGCCCTCGCGCCCCTCGGTGTGCTCCGGGCGCTGCAACGGGTCGAACTGCGCGATCAGCTCCATGGCGATCAGGATCGGGTTGACCAGAACGCCCTTGGCCGACATCGGGTGCGCCGGCACGCCGGTGATCTCGACCGTGGCGCTGGCGGCGTTGAAGGTCTCATACACCACCTCGCCGCGCGCGCAGGAGTCGATGGTATAGGCGAAGGCCGCGGGGAAGCGGGCGAAGTCGAGCGCCTTGGCGCCGCGCAGGCCGATCTCCTCGTCCGGCACGAAGGCGACAGCGATGTCGCCATGCGGCACATCGCCGGCCCGAAGCTCCTCCAGCAGCGTCATGATGGTGGCGATGGCGGCCTTGTTATCGGCGCCGAGCACGCTGGTGCCATTGCTGAACAGGATCTCCTCGCCGCGATAGGACAGGATCTCCGGGTGCTCCCCGACGCGCAGCCAGATATCCTTCTCCGCGTTGAGCAGCAGGTCCTCGCCCTCGAAGCGCAGCCGCTGCGGGTGGATCTCGGGGGAGAGCCCGACATCCACCGTGTCCAGATGCGCGACGAAGCCGATGCAGGGCGCCTCCGGCACGGTGCCGGGCAGCCGTGCCGTCACGATCGCATTCCTGTCCAGATGGACATCCGCCAGGCCGAGCGTGCCAAGCTCGGCCGCCAGCAACTCGGCCAGATGGCGCTGCCCCGGCGTGCTCGGCAGGCTGGTAGCGCGCGCGTCGCTCTGGCTGGGAATGGCGAGATAGCGGAAGAAGCGGCCGATCAGCTTCTCGGCGACGGGATCAGTCATGGCGAGGTTCCAGGGTTCCGGACCGCATCATGACGGTTCCGGCGCCGGAACCCAAGTCGTGCGCAACCCTCCTCCACTCAGGGGGATTTCTTGCCCCGCCGTGCCGGCTGCCCCTTGGCCAGGAACTGCGAGTAGAGGGTTTCCATCTGTTCCAGCAGGAAGGCGTCGAAGCCGGGGGCCGAACGCCGGTCGATGGTCAGGGTGGTGGCGCGCTCGGTCGAGGCGACCTTCATCACCCGGGTGCCGCTGGAATGGGTCCAGGCCCGGACGGGTTCCCGCTCGCGGCGAGCCCCCTGCCCTTCCCCGGCGGCGGCCTTGGCCGGCGGCGCACTGAACCAGGCCAGCGCCTGCTCGAAGCGATCATCCGAACTGCCAACCTGGAAAGCCGCGCTGGCGAGCCGCCGGTCGAGGTCCGGCAGCGGCTGTTTCTGGAAGGCGGCGGCGAGCTCGACCCAGCGGTCGCGCCCGATGGCAGGCGCCGGGCCGATCGCCTCAATCACCTCGGGCGGAATCCGCTCGATCACGGTGATCAGGCGGGAGACGGTGGTCTTGTCGGCGCTGAGGGCGAGCATGATCGTCTCGCGGTCATAGCCGCCTTGCTCCAGCCGGTGGGCGAAGCGCGCCCGCTCGATGAAGGAGAGGTTGGCGCGGGCGCTGTTCTCCTGCCCCTGCGCCAGCACCAGTTCGCGGTCGGAGAGCGGGCGGACCACCGCCCGCACCGGCCGGGCCAGTTCCGCCGCCGCCCGGAGCCGGCGGTGCCCGAAGGCCACCTGGAACCGCCCCGGCGTCGCCGGATGCGGGCGCACCAGGATCGGGGAATCCTGCCCTCCCTGGGCGATACTGTCCCGCAGAGCGCGGTATTCCTCGTCATCCCGGGCCATGCGGTCGGCGATGAAGGAAGCGTCGATGTTGGCCGGATCAAGCTCGACAATCACCTGCCCCGAGGTCAGGCGCGCTTCCAGTTCCTTGGCGGCGTTCGCCTTGCTCGCCAGGTCGTCGATGCTGCGCGTGACGGCGCCGACCGCGCCCCGGCCGGCGAAGGGCAAGCCCGGCGCGCGGTTGGCGGATGGGCGCGCCGGGTCCGAGTTGACGGCCGTCAACTTCGGCTCCGTCAGCCCCGCGAGCAGGTTCTTGCGCGCCATCAGCCCCTCCCCCACGCCGCGTGGATCAGTTCCTCGATTTCACCATTCACCGCGTCGAGGCATTCCATCGCGCGGTCATAGGTGGCCGGCGTGAAGAGCCGCCGCTCCACCTCATAGAGCGTCTGCTTGGTGATGCCGGCATCGGAGATCGCGACGCTCTTGAGCATCGGATGGGTCAGCACATGCTGACCGAAGAGCGAGCGCATGAACCCCACCATCTGGGTTTGCGGCCCATCGCTGGGCTCGTAGCGGGTGACGAGGTAGCGCAGCCAATCATAGCGCAGATTGCTGCCGGCGGCCTTCAGATGACCCAGCACGTCGCCCAGCATCAGCAGGAACTGGCACATCGACATCACGTCGAGCATCTGCGGATGGACGGGAATGAGCACGGCCGTGGCCGAGCAGAGCGCCGCCATGGTGAGGTAGCCGAGCTGCGGCGGGCAGTCGATGACGACGATGTCGTACTCCGCGGCGACCCCGGCCAGGGCGCCGTCGAGACGCGCGAAGAAGTCGCGCCCCGTAGCCCCACCTTCATGCGTCGCCAGCACCCGGGGCGTGTCGTACTCGAATTCCATCAGCTCGATGCTGGCGGGCACGATGTCGAGGCCGGGGAAGTTGGTGCGGCGGATCAGCTCGTGCAGCGGCCGCGCTTCCTCGTCATAGCGCAGCGCGGCGTAGAGCGTCTCGTTGGGAGCAAGGTCGAATTCCGGCTGGAAGCCATGCAGCGCCGAAAGACTGGCCTGTGGATCAAGGTCCACCGCCAGCACGCGATGCCCGGTGAGGGCCAGGTGTTGCGCCAGGTGCGCCGTGGTGGTGGTCTTGCCGCTGCCGCCCTTGAAGTTGACGACGGCGACAACCTGGATGTGCTCCCGACCGCGGCGATGCGGTACATAGCGCCGGCTGGCGCGGCCATTCTCCTCGAGATAGGCACGCAGCTCCTGGATCTGTTCGGCCGTGTAGGAGCGGCGGCCGGTGCTGGTGACGCTGGGCGCCGGCCCCTTCCCCTCAAGCGAGAGGTTGCGCAGGTAGCCGCTTTTGACGCCGAGCAACTTGGCCACCTCGGCGGCCTGAAAGGAGCGCAGGGGCTTCTGGGCTGCGGGCGGAAACAGCTCCAGCCGATGCGCCTGCAGTTTCTCCGAGAGCTCCTGCGCCTGGGCACTGATGATGGTATCGATATCGGGAACCGCCTTGCGGCTTCCGGGTAAACTATCCATGTTTTCCACTCGCAGGTGCGGCTGCAGAAGCATTTGCCGGGGAATATCGCATCTCGCCGCGCCGCTTGGAAGCCAGCCCCGTCCGACGTCCCGAGTTGACTGCCGTCAACAGCCGTTCCCTGCGGCAACCTGTCGCCTCCCGCAGGCCATGGATGCTGCGGTCCAGGAACAACTCGCCGCGTTCGGCCCGGCGCAGCATGCCCCGCAGATACCCGGCCGGACCGGCGCTGTGGAAGTGGGTTGCTGGCTTGGTGGAGATGATGGCCACCGCGATGGCGGCCGGATGCCGGCCAAGCGCCCTGCAGGCTTCGCCGTAAATGGCGCGCGGGATGCCGAGATGCTGCGCCAGCACAGAGGCAGCCTCGGCGATGTCGTTCCAGCCTGGGCGGTCCGAAGTCAGGTAGTTCTCCAGTTTCGGCGCCAGCCGCACCAGCTCGGCTGGTGAAACGCGCAAGTCGGCTTCGGCCGCTGCCACCCTGGGCCTTGAGGGCAGGGCAGGGGGCGGCGCGACCGCTTCCCGAGCCACTACCGTAGACCCTTCAGGGTCCCTGGATGTGTTCGTAGGTATTAAAGGCCTGACTCGCAGGTCACCCGAGCCTGACAAATCCGCGCCTTCCACCGTCTGTTCAAGCGTCGTCCGGGTCTCGGCCACGAGAGCCTGCAGATCCTCCACCAGCGCCGCCAGTCGCGCCGGTGCTTCCGCCCGCCGCAGTGTCACGGCGCGATGTTCCACCTCCGCCGCACGCGTCTCGAGGGCTGCAAGGGCGAGGCCGCGCTCCCGTCCCAGGGAGAGAAGCTGCGCCAGGAACTGCCGTGCGACGCCTGCCTGGCGGCGCCACTCACGACAGGCCTGGCGGGCGCGCTCGCCCTCCTCGGCAGCCTGCAGGAAATCGGCGTGGCGCGCGGCCATCGGGCGCAGGTTGAGCCCCCAGGCCCAGATGATGCGCCCCTCCTGCCGGAAGCCGCGCCGCTTGCGGTCGGTGCCGTCCCGGACGGTGATCAGCTGCGCCTCGATGGCGGAGGCGATCAGGCGGCTGACATGCCGCTCGCTGCAATCCAGGGCGGTCGCCAGCTCCTCGTTGCTGGGCCAGACGATGGGCTCGGCGCCCGGCGCCCAGTCCTGCGGCTGGGTCCAGCGGAACAACGTCTCCATCAGCGGCAGGAGCCGGGTATGACCGAGATAGGGAGCGGCGCGGCGCATAGCCGCCAGCAACTGGTTCGGATGCTTGACGCCGGGAGGAAGGCCCCGCGCCTGCTCGGCGAGCCGGGCCGCGATGAGATGGTTGGTCGTCAGTTTGCGCAGGCCAGAACTCGCCCGGCGCGGAAAAACCTGAGTTTCCACGATGCCCAATCCTTCGGAAGGGATGGACCGAGGCGGGCATACGCTCCCGTTAGCGCCGAAACCGCGTTTCGCGCTTGACCAGACCCGTGGTGTGGACCTAGAGGAATGACTGTCCAGGACATTCCCTAAGGCCATCACGGCCGACTCGGTATGTTCAGCAAGCCCCGCTTTGCCGAGCGGGGTTTTGCGTTTTCAGGGTTCGCCTGCCGTCGGCGCCTCCTCCGTTTCTGCCGTGGCCTCGCCGACGGTGCCGAGCAGCGAGCGCCGGGGGAGGGGGGTCTTCGCGCGGGCTGTGAAGGTCACGATGGTGCCCTCATAGCCCGGCCGGCCGCGCCGCTGCGTCTCCGCGGCGGGGCGGTGCAGGCCAATATCGAACTCGATCAGCCGCTGGTTCTGCTCCAGCTCGGTCAGGAACTGGCCGAAATGCCGCAGCAGCCCGCGCGTGCCCACGCGGGCATGCAGGTCCTCGATGCCGATCGACCAGCCCGCCTCATCCACGTCCTCGGACTTGGCGATCTCGTAGAGGCGGCGCTCCAGTGGCGCGAGGTCGAAATACTCGTCGGCGAAGGTGAGCAGGCGCGTGTCGCTCAGGATGCCCCGGTAGAGCCAGGCGCAGAGCGTCACGGAGACGCTGACCAGCTCCTTCTCCTTGCGGGCGTTGCGGCGGTAGCGGGTGTTGACGGCGTCGATCCAGGAAAACACGCCGTCGGTGCCTTCCCCCGCCATCTCGATGTTGGTGCGCACCTGGGTGCCCTGCAGCCGCTGCAGCATCTGCAGCAGCCGGTCATAGGCCTTGCCCGCCGTGTCACGGCCAGCGACGCGAAAGAAGTCGTGCGCGGTGAAGGTGAACTCGCGGTCGGGCTTCGGGTCATCCGGCCGCAGCTCGCCGCGCCGCAGCTTCTCCGCCATCAGCGAGGCGATGTAGAGGATCAGGTCCTTGTCATAGATGGTGGCGATACCGGCGGGGCCGGGTGCCACCTCGATCCGCACCTGCCCGTCGTCGTAGCGCAGCACCTCCCGCGCCGGAGCCGTCTTGCCCAGGTGGAAGAAAGGATAGGCCATGACGCTGCGCTGGCCGCGCACCTTGCCGCGCAGCGGGCTGTCGAACAGGTCGGGCATCAGCGCGCGGCTGCGGCGGGCGCGTGCGGCCGCGGCGGCCTTGCCCTGCGGCGGCAGGGAAGGGGGCTGATCGGAAGGCTCGTGGGCCTCCTGCCGCGGGGTCGGTTGGCGTGCCATCGCTCGCTGGGGTGCGTATCTCTGCGGGTTCTGCCGCCAGCATGCATAACCTCGGCGGGATCGCGAGGGGGAAGGTTCGGGGTTTCACCTCCGAAAGCGGCGCAAAGATTCGGGGTTTCGCCTCCGAAAACCCTTTTTGGCAGCGAATTCGCCGCCTGGCGGCGCTTGAAAGCGCATCTGCAGTCCGAGTCCTACCTGCCGCCTTTCGGGCTAACGGCTCCAAAAATCCTCGCGAATCGGCCGGGGCTCCGACTCGCTGATGCCTGACCAGGGGGTAGGAGGGGGCTTAGGTGCGATTTTGCCTCCGAAGCGCCGCCGGCACCGCTCCTTCAGAAGGCGGCGGCGGAGTCTCACGACAAGCTACAGCCTGATTCTGGTGGCCGCCTGAGGAAGAGGGCTCACGCCGCGCCCGGATTCGGGGTTTCGCCTCCGATAATCTCTCTCGCCTGGCGAAGTTCTGAAGGCAGGTGGTCAGTGGGCGATGCAAAGACAGTGATGATGCCGGAACCTGCCCCGCACGGCGCGTTGTTGTCAATATTTTCCTATTCCTCTCGCTGCCATCGGGCTGTGGAGCCGAGAAGCGCCGGCGCTCTGCGGCGGAGAGTGCGTGAGGAAGGAACAGGGGAGGGGAGGGCAAGCACCTTGCCCCTCGGGTGGCACCGGCACGGGCGGCACCGCTGCGGAAGGGCGTCGCCTTCCGGCCCCCTGAGAGGTGTGGCGCTGGATCGCCGCGCCCTCCCCGTCCTGGCAGGGCCAGGGCGGGGAGGGAGGGGGGGCTTGCGCCTCAGGCGTTCCCGTTCAGGTAGTCCATGGCGGCCAGCACGCCGCCGGGCTGGAAGGGAATGCCGGCGGCCTTCAGCCCCATCTCCACGCCGCCCAGCGTGCCGACGAGCTGGAGATCGCCGAAATCGCCGAGATGGCCAATGCGGAAGACCCGGTCGTTGAGCTGGCCCAGTCCATTGCCCAGGCTCATGTTGAACTTCTCCAGGATCACCGCGCGCAGGGCGTTGGCGCTGTGCCCCTCCGGCAGCCGCACGGCCGTCAGCGAGGAGGAATGGTGCCGGGGCTCGGCGCATTGCGTCTCGAAGCCCCAGTGGCGCACGGCGCGGCGGGTCGCCTCGGCGTGGCGGTCGTGGCGGGCGAAGACGTTGTCCAGCCCCTCCTCCAGCAGCATGTCCACCGCGGCGTCGAGCGCGTAGAGCATGTTGGTCGCCGGCGTGTAGGGGAAGTAGCCGGTGGCATTGGACGCCAGCATCGGCTTCCAGTCCCAGAAGCTGCGCGGCATCCGCGCCGTCTCGCTCGCCTTCAGCGCCTTGGCCGAGACGGCGTTGAAGCTGAGGCCCGGCGGCAGCATCAGCCCCTTCTGGCTGCCGGCGACGGTGACGTCCACGCCCCATTCGTCGTGCCGGTAGTCGATGCTGCCGAGGGAGGAGATGGTGTCCACCAGCAGCAGCGCCGGATGGCCGGCGGCGTCGATCGCATTGCGCACCTCGTCGATCCGGCTGGTGCAGCCGGTGCTCGTCTCGTTGTGCACCACGCACACGGCCTTGATGCTGTGCGCCTTGTCCTCGCGCAGCTTCGACTCGATGGCGGCGACATCGGCGCCGCGGCGCCAGTCCGTGCGGATGTAGTCGGGCTGGAGCTGCAGCCGCGTCGCCATCTCGTGCCAGAGATGGGCGAACCAGCCGGTCTCGCACATCAGCACGCGGTCACCGGGGGAGAGGGTGTTCGCCAGGGCCGCCTCCCAGGCGCCGGTGCCCGAGGCCGGGTAGATCACCACGGGACCCTCGGTCTTGAAGACGGCCCGCACCTTTTCGAGCAGCGCCTTGCCCAGGCGGCCGAAATCAGGGCCGCGATGGTCCATGGTCGGGTTGTCCATGGCCCGCAACACGCGGTCCGGCACGTTGGTGGGACCCGGGATCTGCAGGAAATGGCGGCCGGCGACCGGCTTGGACTGGAAATAGGCCATGGACGTGTTCCCTCTTCGCCCTGTCTGTCTAGCCAGCAATGATGCATCCTGCCAACGAGTAAGCCGTCCGGGCTGGAAGAACATGATCGACGCGACCGCCGCGGCGCCCTCCGCCGCCGCCGTCGCCGGGGGGAAGGTTAGCGTATGAACGTCATCACGGGCCGGGCACGGATCGGGGACAGCCGCCTCGCGGACCGCCTGCGCCGCGAGACCGCGGGCGAGGTGCTCTTCTCCGCCGGCGACCGCGGCCGCTACGCCACGGATGCCAGCATCTACCAGATGGAGCCGCTCGGCGTGCTGGTCCCGCGCACGGCGGAGGACGTGCTGGCCGCCATGGCGATCTGCCGGGAGGAGGGCGTGCCCGTATTGCCGCGCGGCGGCGGCACGAGCCAGTGCGGACAGACGGTCAACCGCGCGCTGGTCCTGGACTGCACGAAGCACCTGCGCCGCGTGCTCTCGGCCGAGGGCGACACCGCCCGCGTCGAGCCCGGCATCACGCTCGGCGCGCTGAACGAGGCGCTGAAGCCGAAAGGGCTGTTCTATCCCGTCGATCCCTCCACCTGGGCGCGCTGCACCATCGGCGGCATGGCCGGCAACAATTCCTGCGGCTCGAAATCCATCCGCTACGGGCTGATGGCCGACAATGTCCGCGCCATCGACGCCATCCTGGCGGACGGCACGCGCTTCACCTTCGGCGACCTTCCCGACAATCTTGGCCCCGATATGCCGCCTGCTGTCGCCGACCTGATCGCGCGGCTCCGCGCCATCGGCGCGCGGGAGGCGGAGGAGATCGCCGCCCGCTTTCCGCACCAGCTCCGCCGCGTCGGCGGCTACAGCCTCGACGCGCTGACGCCTGCCGCGCGTGCCGAGGGCCGCGCCAGCCTGGCGCGCCTGCTGGTGGGCAGCGAGGGCACGCTGGCCTTCTCGGCGGCGCTGGACCTCCGGCTCTGGCCGATCAAGCCGCGCAAGGTGCTGGGCATCTGCCAGTTCCCGAGCTTCCGTCGCGCCATGGAGGCCTCGAAGCACCTCGTCACCCTCGACCCGGAAGCGGTGGAACTGGTCGATCGCACCATGATCGACCTCGGCCGCTCCATTCCGATCTACCGCAACACGATCGACCGCATCCTGATCGGCGAGCCGGACAGCCTGCTGATCGTCGAGTTCCACGGCCATGAGGATGCGCCGTTGCTGGCCGCGCTGGACCGGCTGGAGGAGATGATGGGCGATCTCGGCCTGCCCGGGCAGGTCGTGCGCGTCACCGATGCCGGCTTCCAGGCGCAGGTCGCGGAGGTGCGCGAGGCCGGGCTGAACATCATGATGAGCATGAAGGGCGACGGCAAGCCGGTCTCCTTCATCGAGGACACGGCCGTCGCGCTGGAGGACCTGGCCGACTACACCGAGCGGCTGAACGAGGTCTTCGAGAAGCACGGCACCAGGGGCACCTGGTATGCCCATGCCTCCGTCGGCTGCCTGCATGTGCGGCCCGTGCTGAACATGAAGTCCGGCACGGATGTCGCGAAGATGCGGGCCATCGCCGAGGAATGCTTTGCCCTGGTGCGTGCGTACAAGGGCAGCCATTCCGGCGAGCATGGCGACGGGATCGTGCGCTCCGAGTTCCACGAAACGATGTTCGGCACGCGCGTCGTGCGCGCCTTCGAGCAGGTGAAGGACGCCTTCGACCCCGCGAGCGACGCCTTGCCGCACGGGCTGCTGAACCCGAACCGCATCGTGCACCCGCCACGCATGGATGACCGCTCCCTGCTGCGCTACCACGAGGGCTATGCGGCGGACGGCCGCATCGCGCCGGCGCTCGACTGGTCGGCCTGGCCGGGCCCGCAGGGTGGGCTGCTCGGCGCCGTCGAGATGTGCAACAACAACGGCACCTGCCGGAAGTTCGACGCCGGCACCATGTGCCCGAGCTACCGTGCCACGCGCGACGAGCAGCATCTGACGCGCGGCCGGGCCAACACGCTGCGCCTTGCGCTCACCGGGCAGATCGAGGGCGGTCTGGCCTCGGACGAGGTGGCGGAGACGCTGTCGCTCTGCGTCGCCTGCAAGGGCTGCAAGCGCGAATGCCCGACCGGCGTGGACATGGCGCGCATGAAGATCGAGGCCGCCCATGCCCGCAACCGCGTGCGCGGCGTGTCGCGGAAGGACCGGCTGATCGCCAGGCTGCCGCACTGGGCGCCCTGGGCGGCGCGTTTCGCGCCGTTGTCGAACCTCCGCGACCATCTTCCTGGCCTGCCGGCCCTGAGTGAGCGCGCGCTCGGGCTGGCCGCGCAGCGCAGCCTGCCACGGTTCCAGCGCGATGCATTCCGCGACGGCGAGCTGCGCATGCCGGATGGACGCGCGAACGAGGTCATTCTGCTGCCGGATCTCTTCAACCGCTACTTCGAGCCGGAGAACCTGCGCGCCGCCGTTCGCGTGCTGCGTGCGGCCGGCGCCGACCCCGCCATCGCGCGCCCGCGGCGTGGCGCGCGCCCGCTGGATGACGGGCGAACCTATCTCGCCGCCGGCATGGTGGAGGAGGCCCGCGCGGAGGCGCGCCGCACGCTGGAGGCGCTCTCACCTTGGGAGAGCCCGGTGCTGGGCCTGGAGCCCTCATCCCTGATGACGCTGCGCGACGAGTTCCTCGCCCTGCTGCCCGGCGCGCCGGCGGAGAGGCTTGCCGCGCGTGCCATGCTGGTGGCGGAGTGGCTGGCGAAGGCGAAGCCCACGCTGGCGCTGAAGCCGGTAGGGGAGGAGGCCCATATCCATGGCCACTGCCACCAGAAGGCCTTCAACGCCTTCAGCCCGGCCGTCGCGATGCTGAAGGCGATCCCGGGGCTGGCGGTGACGCCTATCACCTCCTCCTGCTGCGGCATGGCCGGCGCCTTCGGCTACGAAGCGAAGAACCTGCCCGTCTCCATCGCCATGGCCGAACTTTCGCTGCTGCCGCATATCCGCCGGACCGCGCCGACGGCGATCATCATCGCCGATGGAACCTCCTGCCGGCACCAGATCCGCGATCTGGCGAAGCGCGAGGCCATCCACTCGATCCGCCTGCTGGACCGCGCGCTCGCCTGAGCCGCGAAGGAGCCCCTCCCATCGAATGACCCGCCGTCGCAACACCGTTGTTGCGTCTGCAGGCATAGGATAGCTGGGGCATCTGCCGGCGTTGCGCCGCATCCTGCGCAAGCAGGCCGCCCAACGGGCCGCAGGTTGATGACGACCTCTAGAACTGTGCCACAGAGCGGATGAAGCCGATGCCGTGCTGGAGGTCCGCCTGGATGGCCTGGCGCGCGGCAACACCGTCGCGTGCCCGGAGTGCGGCGATGACCGCCTCGTGGAGCCCTGATTGCCGGCGAATGCCGCGCTCCCGGTAGAGGCTGAGTAGCGGGCCAGACTGCAGCCACAGGCTCTCGATCAGCGGCAGTAGAACCTCCGAGCGGCTGCCGCGATAGACCTGGAAATGGAAGTCGCAGTTCCAGACGACGTACTCCTGCCACCGCGCGCCGTCATGCGCGACGGCGTTCATTTCGGCGCAGTAGTGCTCAAGCGCTGCCAGCTCCGGCGCGGTGATATGCTGCGCGGAGAGTTCGGCCGCCATCCCCTCCAGCGCTTGCCGCACGCGTGCGAGATCCTCGTACTTCTCACGCGTCACGCGCGGGACGTGCACGCCACGTTTGGGAACGATCTCGACCGCGCGCTCCGCAGCCAAGCGCCGCAGCGCCTCGCGCACCGGCATGATGCTGGTGCCGAGCGCGCGGGCGAGCTGGTTGAGGCTTACCGTCTCTCCCGGGGCGTAGACGCCGGCCATGATGGCCCGCCGCAACGCTTGGTAGGCGCGGTCGTGCATGGGCGCCGTTTCGAGGGGCTGTAGCGTCAAGGGATGATCCGCAGAGGCGGAACTAGTGGTCATGTGAGGCGCGGGTCCGGGGTGGGTGACCTTAGCGCGGGTCGCCCTGCCTCAACAGGGCCGAAGCGGCTTCTTCGGCGATTCAGCTCTTGATCTTCGATCATAGATCATAGACCGTAGAGACGTCCAAGAAGAAGTCAATGCGACCGTCGCACCGCTCGGAAGGTGACAGCGGCGGCCAGCCCATTGGGAGGACAGCACATGACCTTCACCCGCAGGTCGCTCGGCACGCTCGCGGCCGGCGCTCTTGGTTCAACCGCGTTCCCGGCCCTGGCCCAGCCAGAGGCACCGAAACGGCAGTTCCTATCCCTTGCCACCTCCAGCGTCGGAGGGTCGTGGTACCCGCTCGGCAGCGCTATGGCCTCCGTGGTCGGCAAGCACTATCCGCAGCTCAACATCAACACCGAAGTGACCGGAGGTACCAACGACAATCTCAACCTGCTGAGGCGCAAAGAAGTCGATCTCGCGCTTTCCACCAATGACCAGGCCTATCTGGCGCAGCATGGAGAGGGCGCCTTCAAGGACGCCCCGATCACCGGCTTCTCCGGCCTTCTGGGCGGTCACATCATCATCTGGCAACTCTACACACTGCGTCGCACCGGCATCACGAAGATTGCCGATCTCCGCGGCAAGCGGGTCTCGCTGGGTGCCGCCGGCTCGATCGGCAACGATGTTGGCCGGATCGTCATCGAGGCGCACGGCCTGAAGATGGGGCAGGACTGGCAGCCGGAGTATATCGGCCATTCCGACGGCTCCGGCGCGCTGAAGGACAGCCGCGTCGATGCGGTGCTGAACATCACCTCGACGCCGACCAGCGCCATCACCGAGATCACCAGCACCGACGGCGCAGACGTCATCTTCGTCAATCCCGACCCGCCGGTGCTCGATCGGCTGATGGAGCGCTATCCCTACTGGAGCAAGGCGGCGATACCCGCCGGTGTCTACAAGGGGCATGACCGGGACATTCCCGGAAGCTTCGGGGTGACGACCATTCTCGTCGCCAGCAACAGCCTCAGCGAGCCCGCCGCCTACGCGATCACGAAGACACTGATTGAGCACCAGTCCGAAGTCGCTGCCGCCAATGCTCTCGGCAAGGAATGGACGCGCGCGCATGCGACGCGCGGCATCAAAGGGGTCCTTCCGTTCCACCCCGGCGCGGAGCGCTACCTGAAGGAACAGGGCCTCCTCTGAGGTTCGCAAGCGAGCGGGAGAGAGCATCATGGAGCGGGCCTGGCACACGGGCATGGTCGCGGCCGTCGCCGCCGCATTCTCGGTCTTCCACCTGTGGACAAGCTATGCAGGAACCCTGCCGACGCTGCAGCAGGCCTATGCGCATCTGGGTTTCGCCCTTGTCCTGATCTTCCTCACCCGCCCATCCATCACCGGCGATGGACGGCGGTCCGCGTGGCGCTGGGCCATGGACAGCCTGCTGATCCTGGGCGCCCTCGCCATCAGCCTCTACGCCGTCGTCAACTTCCTCGACATCTCGCAACGCGGGGCCGGCAATCCGACCACCGTCGGCATCTGGCTCGGCGTTCTGGCGGTGATCCTCGTCATTGAGGCGACGCGGCGGATGGTCGGATGGGCGCTACCCATCCTGGCCATCGTGTTCCTGGTCTACGGCTTTGTGGGCCCCTACATGCCCGGCCCGCTCGGCCATCGCGGCTATGCCCTCGAGCGCATCGCCTCTACCCTTTACCTGACCACGTCGGGCCTGGCCGGCACGCCCCTTCAGGTCTCGTCCACCTACGTCGCGATCTTCATCATCTTCGCCGCCTTCCTCGATGCATCGGGCGCCGGCAAGTTCTTCATCGACTGGAGTTATGCCGGCCTCGGCTGGATGCGCGGCGGGCCGGCCAAGGTGGCCGTCATCGGCAGCGCGCTGATGGGCACCATCTCCGGCTCGGCGGTCGCCAACGTGGTGGCCACCGGCACCTTCACCATTCCGGTGATGAAGCGCGCCGGCCTGAAGCCGGCCTTCGCCGGCGCGGTGGAGGCTGCCGCCTCGTCGGGCGGCCAGATCATGCCTCCGGTGATGGGAGCGGCAGCTTTCATCATGGTCGAGATCCTGGGGGAGCCCTATTCGGCGATCATGGCGGCGGCGCTGTTGCCCGGCCTGCTCTACTTCTTCGCCGTGCTGATGATGGTCGATTTCGAGGTCGCCCGTACCGGCATCCAGGGCCTTCCGCGCGCGCAACTGCCCAGTGCGTGGGGGATCTTCAAAGGCGGCTGGCACCTGCTGGCACCCCTCCTCGTGCTGCTCTACCTGCTGCTCGTGGTGGAGTACACGCCGGTGACCTCGGCCTTCTACGCCATCATCGTGGTGTTCGCGATCAGCTTCCTGCGCGGCTCGACGCGGATGAACCCGGAGCGCATCTGGACCGCCCTGCGCACCGGCGGCATGGCGATGCTGGAAGTGGCGGCGGCCTGCGCCTGTGCGGGCATCATCATCGGCATCCTGATGCTGACAGGGCTGGCCACCCGGCTGTCAGGCATCATGATCGACCTCGCTGGCGGCAGCCTGTTCATGCTGCTGGCGATCACCATGGTGATCTCGTTGATCCTCGGCATGGGGCTGCCCACCTCGGCCGTCTACATCGTGCTCGCGACGCTCGTGGTGCCGGCCTTGGTCAAGATGGACGTCGCGCCGCTGGCGGCGCACATGTTCGTCTTCTACTTCGGGGTGCTGGCCAACGTCACGCCGCCGGTGGCGATCGCTGCCTATGCCGGCGCCGGCCTCGCCGGAGCGAACGCCACCACCACCGGCGTCATCGCCTTCAAGATCGCCCTGGCTGGCTTCCTGCTGCCGTTCATGTGGGTCTACAACCCGGCGCTGCTGTTGCAGGGTGACGCATTCGGTATTGCGCTTGCCATCCTCACCAGCGTCGCGGGCATTCTCTGTCTCGCTGCGGCGGTGCAGGGCTATCTGCTCGGCACCACGGCCACCTGGCTGCAGCGCATCCTGCTCGGCGCCAGCGCCCTGGCGCTGATCAAGCCGGGGCTGACCACCGACCTCATCGGGGTGGCGCTGATCGGGCTCGCCCTGCTCTCCTGGCGCTTCGGCCCGCGGCGCACCGTGCGCCCGGCCGCTGTCTCCGGCGCGGGCGAGTAGCCCCATGACCAGGCAATGGCAACCCGTCGTGGCGACGGCCAGCACCGACGTGCTCGTCCTTGGAGGTGGTATCGCCGGCCACCGCGCCGCCCTTGCGGCGCGGGAGGCCGGGCGCAGCGTCGCCCTCGCGACCCTGGCGCAAGGCTCCTCCCCCTTCATCATCGGCGCCAACGTGCCGCTCGGCATTGCTGATCCTGCCGACGGGCCGGAGGTCTACTTCGATGACATGGTGCGCGGCGGCTATGCGCTGAACGACCGTGCCCTGGTCGCTGCCATGGCAGACCAGGCCGTCCCTGCCTTCCACGAGCTGGACGCGCTGGGGGTTCCCTTCGCGCGACAGGATGGCCGCGTCCTGCAGCGGCATCTCTCCGGCAACACCTATCCGCGCTCCGTCTATGTGCCGGAGGGCACCGGGCGGGTGATCCTGGAGTACCTGCGAGCCCATGCCCAGGCCAGTGGCGTGGAGTTGCACCAGGGCTGGAAGGTGCTGACCCTCCTGCAGGACGACGGCATGGTGCGCGGTGCACTGCTGGCAAAGCGCCACACCGGCGAGCTGCTGACCATCCGCGCCCGGGCGACGGTGCTGGCCATGGGTGGCATCGGCCGCCTCTACGATGACAGCACCTATCCCGCCGACGTCGCCGCCG
This sequence comes from Roseomonas sp., assembly GCA_035556695.1. Classification (GTDB taxonomy): domain Bacteria; phylum Pseudomonadota; class Alphaproteobacteria; order Acetobacterales; family Acetobacteraceae; genus Pseudoroseomonas. Next base: position 10,630 of record DATMFR010000004.1, on the reverse strand, counting down.
ACGCCTACGCGCTGGCCTACGACGCCGGCGCCACGTTGATCGACATGGAGTTCGTGCAGTTTGAGCCGGTGGTCACCGTCTGGCCAGAGGCCTGCCGGGGACTGGAGATGCCGACCGCCATGCTGGGCGACGGCGCCCGGCTGCTGAACGCGCGAGGCGAACGCTTCATGTTCCGCCACAACCCCGAGCACGGCGAGAAGCGGATCGAAAAGGCCCGCATGGCGCTGTGCATCCAGCAGGAGATCGACGAGGGGCGCGGCTTTCCCGACGGAAGCGTGCTGTTCGATACCACCGCCGTGCCGCGCGAGCGGCTGGAGAGCTATGTCTCGCACTGTCGCCGCCTGCGTGCGGCGGGGCTCGACCCTGCCCGCGAAGGCCCGCGCGTGCGGCCGGCAGCACACAGCCAGATGGGCGGTGTCCGCATCGACGCCCAAGGCTGGTCGGGCGTTCCTGGCCTCTATGCCGGCGGCGAGGCGGCCGGCGGCGTGCACGGGGCGAGCCGCCTCGCCGGCAATGGCGGCAGCGACACCATCGTCTTCGGCGCCATTGCCGGGCGCGGCGCCGCCGCCGGGCTCCTGCCGGACATTGCGCCGGACTGGGCGGCGATCGAGCGCGCGGCACTGGCGCCGCTGCGCAGGGCGACGGGGGTCGGCGGCAGGGTCGCGCCGGACAAGGTCAAGCTGGCCGTCCGCAGGCTGATGGCGAGGGGCGCCGGCCTCTACCGCGAAGCCGCCGGACTGGAGGCCGCGGCCGCCGAGGCCGAGCACCTGCAGGCGACGGTCGATGCCGGGCTGGAGGCCGAAGGGACGACGGAGGCCGTGGCGGCTCTGGAGGCACGCAACATGGTGCTGACCGCGCGGCTGATCCTGCACGCGGCGCTGCTGCGCACCGAAAGCCGCGGCGCGCACCAGCGCCGTGACCATCCTCGCCAGGACGACGCTGCCTGGCTGCGGCATCTCGCCTGCCACCGTGGCGCCGAAGGGCAGCCGGCGGTGGACGCGCTGCCGATCCGATAGACCGCACCATGCAAGGATCCGACATGCCCAAAGCGCTCGCTGGCATCCGCGTTCTCGACTTCACCCGGCTCTATGCAGGGCCGTTCTGCACGATGCTGCTCGGCGATCTCGGGGCGGACGTGGTGAAGGTGGAGGCGCCGGGCGGCGACCCCATCCGTCACCAGGGGCCGCCCTTCCACCACGGCCAGAGCATGAGCTATCTGGCGGTGAACCGGAACAAGCGCTCCGTCGTCCTCGATGCCCGCACCGCCGAAGGGCGCGAGACGGCGCGCCGCCTGGCGGGCACAGCCGATGTCATCGTCGAGAACTTCCGGCCCGGCGTGATGGAGCGCCTCGGCCTTGGCTACGAGGCGCTGGCGGCGGAGAATCCGCGGCTGGTCTACGCCGCCATGTCGGGCATGGGCGCCGACGGGCCGGACCGGGATAAGGGCGCCTTCGACCTCACCATCCAGGCCGAGGGCGGATACATGAGCATCACCGGCGAACGTGGCGGCGCGCCGATCAAGCTCGGCACCTCAGCCTTCGACCTGATCTGCGGCCAGTACGCCATGGGCGCCATCGTCACCGCGCTGTTCGCGCGTGAGCGCACCGGGCAGGGCCAGCGGGTCGAGACCAGCCTGCTGGAGGGAGAGGTCAGCTTCCTGGTCGATGCCGCCATGGATTGGTTCCTCAGCGGGCATGTCCGCGGCAAATGGGGCTCCGAGCATTCGGCGCAGGTGCCCTACAAGGCGTTCCGCACCGCCGATGGCTGGCTGATCATCGCCGCGGGCATGCAGAACCTCTTCGAGGCCTTCCTGGGCGTCCTGGAGCGGCAGGACCTGCTGATGGATGCGCGCTTTGCCACCCTGGCGGCGCGCAACGCCAACCGTGACGCGGTGCACGCGGTGCTCGACGCCGAGGTGGCACGGCACGACACGGCGAGACTGCATGCGGCGCTGGAGCAGGTCGGCGTGCCCTGCGCGCCGGTCAACGACATCCGGCAGGTCTTCGAGCACCGCCAGGTGCTGCACCGCGGCATGCGGCAGGAGGTGGAGCATCCCGACTACGGGCGGATCCCGGTGGTCGGCCCGGCGGTGAAGTATGGCGGCTTCGACGTCACCGCCGGCTGGCGCGCTCCCCCGGTGCTCGGCGAGGACACCGAGGCGGTCATTGCCGATTGGCTGGCGGCGCCGGCCCCGGCGGCCGGCGTGGCGCCGTGCTGACCGCGTCCGCCGCCGCATCATCGCAGTCGCCGTGCGGTGCCGCCGGGGCCCGCCGCGCGCAACAGCGATCCGCTGAAGGGGAGGAAGGCATGCCGGATACCGGCATCGACGATGTCTGCATCGGAGCATCGGCGCAGATCACCAAGACCGTCTCGGAGACCGACGTCTATCTCTACGCCGGCATCTCCGGCGACTTTTCGCCGAACCATGTTGACGAGCACTACATGCGCGGCGGCCGCTACGGGCGGCGCATCGCGCATGGCACGCTGCTGATGGGGTTCATGTCGGCGGCCTCGGCGCGGCTCTATCTCGGGCGCACCGTCTCGCTCGGCTATGACCGCGTGCGCTTCCCCGCGCCGGTCTTCTTCGGTGACACCATCACCACCGTCTACACCGTGCGCGAGATCGACCGCGAGCGCCGCCGCGTCATGGCCGAGGTCCGCTGCATCAATGAGCGCGAGGAGGTGGTGGGCGCCGCCACCAACATCCGCGCCTTCGTCGACTGAAACCGGAGGGACGATGTCGATCCTGCTCTACGAGGAGCGCGGCCAGACCGCGATCCTGACACTCAACCGCCCCGAGGCGATGAACGCGCTGTCGAGCGCCCTGGCCGAGAACATGGCCGAGCGGCTGGCGATGATCGGCGTGCGGCGCGACCTGCGGGCCGTCGTCATCACCGGGGCCGGTGAGCGCGCCTTCTCCGCCGGCACCGACCTGAAGGAGCGCCGCACGCTCGACGCGGACGGCAAATGGGAGCAGCGCACGCGCGGCTGGCGTGTCAACTGCATGCTGCGCGAGCTGCCGCAGCCGGTGATCGCCGCCATTGACGGCTGGTGTCTCGGCGGCGGCTTGGAGCTGGCGCTGTTCTGCGACCTGCGCGTGGCGACCGAGCGGGCGGTGTTCTCCTTCCCGGAAATGACGCTCGGGGCCTATCCGGGCTCCGGTGGCGCCGTCGTGCTGCCGCGGCTGATCGGCCGTGCCCGTGCGAAGGAGCTGTTCTTCACCGCGCGCCGGCTGGATGCGGCCGAGGCGCTCGAGCTCGGCCTGGTCGAGTGGGTGGTGCCGGCCGGTCAGGCGCTGGACAAGGCGCTTTCGCTCGCCACGCAGATGCAGGCAACCAGCCCGCTCGGTCTGGCCGCTGTCAAGCGCATGGTGGAGGAGGGCACCGACCTGCCTTTCGAGGCGGCCGCTGCGCTCAACGACCGGCTGCGGCGGCCACTGGAGGGCACGCGCGACTATGAGGAGGGCATCCAGGCCTTCTTCGAGAAGCGCCGCCCTGTGTTCCGGGGAGAGTAGGAGATGGATTTCAACCTGTCCGAGGAGCAGCGCATCGCCCTCGATGGCTGGCGCCGCTTCCTGGAACGCGACGTGCGGCCGGTCACCGAGCAGCATCTGGATCACGTGATCCCGGCGCCGGTGCTGAAGCGGCTGCTCGGAATGACGGTGGAGCACGGTGTCGGCTGCGGCTGGGTGCCGGAAGCCGATGGCGGCCTCGGCCTCGACTTCCTGACCAGCGGACTGCTCTACGAGGAACTGGCCCGGGTTTCGGCCGATCTCGCCGGGGCCGCCTTCGTCAACGAGGGGGCGGCGATCAAGCTGCACCATCTGGGCTCGCCGGAGCAGAAGGAGCGTTATCTGGCTCCGACCCTGCGCGGCGAGCTCATCGGTTGCTCGGCGATCAGTGAACCCGACGTCGGCTCCGACGTGCGGGCGATGCGCACCCGCGCGGTGCGGCAGGGCGAGCATTACCGCATCACCGGCGAGAAGATGTGGATCTCGAACAGCTCGATCGCCGACTATATCACGGTTGTCGCCGCGACCGGCGAGCAGGAATTCACCATGTTCCTTCTCGACCGTGCCGAGCACGGCTTCGAGACGCGCGAGATCGAGAAGCTCGGGCTCAATGGCTGGTCGCTTGGGCAGATCACCTTGCAGGATGTTGTAGTGCCGGCGAGCAGCGTCATGGGGGAACCCGGCGGCGGGCTTCGCGAGACGATGAAGGGTTTTGAGCGCTCGCGCTGCTTCATCTCGCTGCTCGGGCTGGGACTGGCGCGTGCGAGCCTCGATGCCAGCATCACCTATGCGCAGCAGCGCCGGCAGTTCGGCAAACCGATCGGCGGGCATCAACTGGTCCAGCAGCTCATTGCCGAGATGGCGACCGAGCTGGATGCGGCGCGGTTGATGGTTTATCGCGCCCTGTCGCTGCTCGACCAGGGGCGTGGCACCAACATCGAGGCCGCGATGGCCAAGGCCTTTGCCACCGAAGCGGTGTTGCGCATCACCTCGAAGGCGGTCCAGGTGCATGGTGCCTTCGGTATAAGCCGGGAGTTCCCGGTGGAGAGGCATTTCCGCAGCGCACGCATGCTGACCATCCCTGACGGCACGACGCAGGTCAACAACCTGATTATCGGGAGAATCCTGCTCGGGATCAGTGCCTTCACGTAAGGGAGGCAAGAACAACCGAGCGCAGCGCGAGGCGAGAGGTTGTCATGAACCTGCGGCCCGTTGGGCGGCCTGCTTGAGCCGGATGCCGGCGAAGGCGACGGGGTGAGATCGGCGAGGGTGCTGGCGCCGCGCTCATGGTCCTTCACGAGGCGGCGGAGGCGGGTGGCCGCCGGGCGGAGGAGCGTTCCACGACCCCGCGCAGCGGCGACAGCACCAAGCCGCATGGAGGCCGAAACCAATGCGGCTGCAATCGCGGCCAGGATTCGGCTCCGGCTCTGCCCTCGTCTTGCGAATGCAGCAGGTCCGATGCGGCAACTTGACAGTACTGGCCTTGAGCCTGCTTAGTGTTTCCGGCAGGAGAAGGCCGCTTCAGCCGCAAGCAGGTGGTGGAACTGGTTCAGCCACCTTCCGCCTGAGTGTGATGCCGAAGAGGTCGCGCCTCGATCATCCCGTACCGGGGTAGAAACAGAACACTGGACATTCCGCAACGAGACCCATTAGCAACAATGCCCTCAAGGGAGGAGACCTGCAAATGCGCCCATTCATCATTGGGATTGCCTGCTGCACGTTCTCTGTCGCTGCCAGTGCCCAGAACTCGCTGACGATTGCGGCGCAGTCTGAACCCACGGCAATGGACCCGCACTTCCATCGCGCGAATAGCAACAACGCGATGTTGCGGCAGGTCTTCGACCCGCTGGTCGATTTCGACAATGGCGGCAAGATCGTGCCGCGCCTGGCAGAGTCCTGGCGGGTCATCGACGACCTGACCTGGGAGTTCCGCCTCCGCGAGGGCGTGCGCTTCCACGACGGCACGCCGCTGCGGGCGGAGGACATCGCCTTCTCCTTCGCGCGGCTGCCGAACGTCCCGAACAGCCCGGGCTCCTTCGCCTCCACCGTTCGCACCGTCTCCAAGGTCACGATTGTGGATGACCGGACGCTCCGCATCGCCACCAGCGAGCCGACGCCGTTCCTGGACGCGGAACTCACCGCGGTCATGATCCTGTCCAAGCAACTGCACGAGAATGCCACCACGGCCGACTTCAACAGCGGCCGCGTGATGATCGGCACCGGGGCTTACCGGCATGTCTCCTACCAACAGGGCAACCAGCTTACCGTCGAGCGGAACCCCGCCTTCTGGGGTGGGACGGTGCCGTGGGATAAGGTGCAGATCCGCTTCGTCAGCAATGCGGGCTCCCGGGTCGCGGCCCTGGTCGCGGGCGATGTGGATCTGATCGACGCCGTGCCGACGCAGGACGTCGCGCGTCTTGAGGCCGATCCGCGCGTCGCCGTCTTCGGCACGGAGAGCAACGGAACCGCCTATCTCTTCCCGGACGCGGCGCGGGAGCAGGCCCCCTTCATCACCGACCGCGAGGGACGCCCCCTGGCGCAGAACCCTCTGCGCGACGTCCGCGTGCGCAGGGCCATCTCCATGGCGATCAACCGACAGGGCATCGTGGACCGCCTGCTCGCCGGGCAGGGCACACCTGCGGAGCAGTTCGCACCGCCCATCGCCATCGGCCGCATCCCCGACCAGCCGCCGATCCCCCAGGATATCACCCGCGCCCGCGCCCTGCTGGCCGAGGCCGGGTACCCGGACGGCTTCCGCATGGCCCTCCATGGCCCGACCGGATGGTTCCCGGGCGACACCGACGTTCTGCAGGCCGTGGCGCAGGGCCTGCACAGGATCGGTGTCGAGGCGCGGGTGGAGGTGCTGCCAACCTCGACCTTCTTCACGCGCGCGACGAACCGCGACTTCGCGATGTTCATGACGACCTATGCCTCGAACCTCGCTGCGATCACGCTCCAGCAGGTGGTGGCGACCCGCAACCCGGCGGCGCGGATGGGGCCGTTCAACCGCCAGTACTACAGCAATCCGGAGCTGGACCGGCTGCTGGAGCAGGCGCTGCGGACGATGGACGCGGAACGGCGTGACGCGCTGACAGCGCAGGCCATGCGGATCGCTATCGAGGATGTTGCCGTCATCCCGATCCTCTATCTCAGGGTCAACTGGGCGGGGCTGCGCGACCGTGTCCGGTACGATCCGTCCCCGGGCTGGTACACCAACGCCCTCTTCGCCACGCCCGCGAAGTGAAGTCCCCCTTGCCAACCGAGAAAGGTTCGATGCCCATGGCCGATGCCACCCTGCTGCCCCGCATCACCGCGGCGGTGGACGCGCTCTTCGACAAGCAGGTCGCCTTCCTTCAGGACCTGGTGCGCTTCCCCTCGCGGCGGGGCGAGGAGGCGCCGCTGCAGGACTGGATGGCGCGCGAGCTGGCCCGGCGCGGCTACGCGGTGGACCGCTTCACCCTCGCGGATGTGGGCCTCGGCGCACATGAGAAGGGCGCGCCGATGGTCGGCGTGGACCCGGCCGGCTCGGTGCAGGTCGTCGCCGCCCATCGTGCGAAGAACCCGGCCGGCCGCAGCCTCATCCTGCAGGGCCATATCGACGTGGTGCCCGAGGGGCCGGAGGACATGTGGACGCATCCGCCCTATGCGGCGGTGGTCCGCGACGGTTGGCTCTACGGGCGGGGCGCCAACGACATGAAGGCGGGCGTCTCCTGCATGGTGTTCGCGATGGACGCGCTGCGCGCAGCCGGGTTCGAGCCGGCGGCCGATGTTTACCTCCAGACCGTGACCGAGGAGGAGAGCACCGGCAATGGCGCGCTCTCGACGCTGCTGCGTGGCTACCGCGCCGAAGCCGTGCTCATCCCCGAGCCGACCGGCCACACCCTGACCCGCACCCATACCGGCACGCTGTGGTTCCGCCTGCGCGTGCGGGGCGTGCCGGTGCATGTGGCGGTCGCCCAGGATGGCACCAACGCCATCATGTCGGCCTACCACCTGATCCAGGCCCTGGTGGAACACACCGCGAAGCTGAACGAGGCGGCGGCGGCGGATTCCTGGTACGGAGAGATCCGCAACCCGATCAAGTTCAACCCCGGCATCATCCGCGGCGGAGACTGGGCCAGCAGCACGCCCGCCTGGTGCGAGGTGGACTGCCGCATCGGCCTGCTGCCCTCCATGGAGGTCAGCGAGGCCATGGCGGGGGTGGAGCGCGCCGTGAAGGCGGCAGCGCGGAGCGACAACTTCCTGGCCAACAACCCGCCGGAGGTCGTCTGGCACGGCTTCCAGGCCGACGGCTTCGTGCTGGAGCCGGGCAGCGAGGCGGAGGCCACGCTGGCCGCCGCGCACCTCGCCGTGCATGGCGCGCCGATGGGGGAGCGCCGCACCACCGCCGTGAACGACACGCGCTATTATGGCCGCTACTACGATATCCCGGCGCTGTGCTACGGCCCCAAGGGGGATGGGAACCACGGCTTCGACGAGCGCACCTCGCTGGAGGATCTGCGCCGCTGCACGGCCACCATGGCCAGGTTCATCGCTGAATGGTGCGGTGTGAGCCCGCGCTGACAAAGCGCTCACCGAGACGGGGGTGCGCGGCCGGTCATGCCACGGCCGCGGCATCCGGCCATCCTATCCGGCACAAGGCAATATGCGCGCCTGCTGGCCGAGGAAGCAGCAACTTCTCCATGAAGGAGAGGCAACGGCAGAATGGGGGAGCTTGGCCGGGGCGCGATTGACACCCCGCTCCTGCCCAGGGATCCTAATCGTCAGGGAGTGGGGAGGAAAACGACGATGGATCTGGCCCTGTCCGGCCGCAGGGCCGTGGTCACCGGCGGATCGCTCGGCATCGGAAGGGCCATTGCGAGGGAACTGGCGGGGGAAGGTGTGGCGGTTGCCATCCTGGCCCGGGACGCCGCCCGTCTTGAACAAGCCGCCCGAGACCTCGCGGCCGAGACCGGCGCCGAAGTTTTCGCCATTCCCGCCGACCTTTCCGACGCCGAGGCGGTGGATGCCGCGATGGGGCGGGCCGTGGAAGCGCTTGGCGGCGTCGATATCCTGGTGAACAATGCCGGTGCTACGCCGATGGGGCGCATTGGCGACACGCCGGACGCGACCTGGGCCAAGTCCATCAATCTGAAGCTCATGGGCTATGCCCGCTGCGCCCGCGCCCTCACGCCGGGCATGCGCAAGCGCCGCTGGGGCCGCGTCGTCAACATCATCGGCCGATCCGGCCACCAGCCGCGGGCCAACTACATCGTCGGCAGCTCGGTGAACGCCTCGCTGCTGGCTTTCACCCATGCGCTGGCCCAGGAATGCGCGCCGGACAACGTCCTCGTCACCGGCGTGAACCCCGGCCCGATCCGCACGCCGCGCTGGGACACGCTCACGGCCCAGGGCGCCGCCGACACCGGCCGCAGTGCCGATGCCGAGAACCAGGCCGCCATCGAGGGCACCGCGCTCCGTCGCCTGGGCACGCCCGAGGAGGTTGCGGGCCTTGTCGCCTTCCTCTGCTCCGAACGCGCCGCCTACATCACCGGCACCATGATCGACGTCGACGGTGGCGGAACGCGCTGCATCTGAGGGAATCCGCCTTGCCCAGTTTCGAACCCGCCCGTGGTATCGCCATCCACTACACGGTGGACGACTTCACCGATCCCTGGGTTCCCAGCCCCACCATCCTGTTCCTGCACGGGCTCGCCGAGAGTGGCGAGGCCTTCCGCGCCTTCGTCCCCGCCCTGGCACGCCGCGCCCGGGTGGTGCGGATGGACCTGCGCGGCTACGGCCGCTCTCCCGCGCTGCCGGCTGACCATGCCTGGCGCTTCGACGACCTCGTCGCCGATGTCGCCGCCCTTATCCGCCATCTCGGGGTCGAGCGCGTGCATCTGGCCGGCGGCAAGATCGGCGGCACCATCGCCCTGGCCACGGCAGCCCGGCATCCCGAACTGGTGGACCGCCTTGCCGTCCTGGGCGGGCCGGCCTCCCTCACCGGCATGGCCGCCCGCACCCCCGCCTGGCGCGCGCAGATTGCGGGCGAGGGCGTGCGCGCCTGGGTGCGCGGCTCCAATGCCGGCCGCATGGGCACGCGCATGAGCCCGGCCCAATTGCAGTGGTGGGAGGACCTCATGTCCCGGACCGCCGCCTCCACGCTGGAGGGCTTCCTGCAGATGGTTCCCACCGTGGATGTCACGGCCGAGGTTGGGCGCATTCAGCCCCCCACCCTCATCGTCACCACAACCGGCAGCGGCCTCGGATCGGTGGAGGAGGTGCGTACCTGGCAGCAACGCATTCCCCATTCCCGGCTGGTGGTCCTGGAGAGCGACTCCTACCATGTCGCGGCCTCCGACCCGGACGAGACGGCGGCGCTGGTGCGGGACTTCCTGTTCGGCTGATGCCGGTTTCCGGGCGCTCCTAGCCTGCCCGGGCCCCGGAGGCCTCGATCACCCGCGACCACATCTGCCGCTCCCGGGCCAGGAAGGTTCCGAAGGCCTCCCCCGTCAGCTCACCAGGCTCCGCCCCGGCTGCCGCCAGCTTCGCCCGCAGTTCGGGGTCGGCCAGGGCCTTGGAAACCAGCCCCGCCACGCGCGTCTGCAGTGGCGGAGCCAAGCCCGCAGGCCCGGCCAGGCCAAACCACGCTTCCACATCAAAACCCGGCAATCCGGCCTCGGCCAGGGTGGGCACATCCGGCAGGGCGGCGGCCCGGCGTGCGCCTGCCACAGCCAGTGCCCGCACCCGCTTTTCCTTCACCTGCGGGAGCACGGCGGGAAGATTGTCGAACATCATCCCGATCTGCCCGCCCAGCAGATCCGTCATCGCCGGTGCCGCACCACGATAGGGAACATGGACAATGTCCACCCCTGCCATGCTGCGGAACAACTCGCCGGCAAGGTGGTTGGTGGTTCCGTTGCCCGACGAGCCGAAAGAGATTCTCCCGGGCCGCGCTTTGGCCAGGGCGATCAGCCCTGCCACGTCCCGGGCCGGCAGCTCTGGTCCGGCCATCAGCACGATCGGAACCGTCGCTATCAGCGCCAGCGGCGCCAGGTCCCGCGCGGCGACATAGGGCATGCTCGGGAAGAGGGCGTTGTTGATGGTGAGCGGCCCCGGCGCGGTCAGCAGCAGCGTCGT
>DATMFR010000003.1:0-42125 GCA_035556695.1 Roseomonas sp. | reverse complement strand
ATTGGCGGGCAGCACGTAGTTGTTGAGCCAGGTCATCACGGTGTCGATGCCCTGGCCGGCGGCCTCGACCACCACGTCGCCGGTGGTGACGATGTAGGTGTCGTCGCCCAGCCCGCCCTTCAGGGTGTCGCCGCCGCCGCCGTTGATCTGGTCGTGCCCGGCGGAGCCGCTGATCGTCTCCTTGGCGCTGCTGCCCCAGAACTGCTTCGCCCAGCCCGCGCTCTCCGCCGGCGCGCCGGAAGAGGGCGCCGGGGTGGTTGACGGAGCGGTGGACGTGCTGGTCGGCGCACTGGCGGCAGGCTGGTCGATGACCACCGTTGCCGTATGGGAGGGGCCGCTGAAGGCCGCCTTGTAAGCCGCGCCGGAATTCGGATCGGTGCCATCCGACATCTCGCCGGGATAGGCTGAGTTGGAATCCCAGTAGGACTGGTAAACCACGTTGTGGTTGCCGAACCATTCCTGGACGAGCTTGATGTATGCGGCAGCGTTGTCGCCGGTCACGCCCCATTCGGAGTAGCCGGTCGGCTTGCCGTGCGCGGCGGCGAAGTTCTCCAGCCACTGCAGGCCGTATTCGCGGTTGGCCATGTCCTGGAAGGCCTTCACCGGGTCGGTGCCGCTGTATTCGGGCTTCCAGTAGAAATCCATGCCGACGACGTCGACATACTTGTCCCCGGGATAGGCGTCGGCCGGGTTCATGCCCCCGGAGGCGGCGTCCACGTTCCACTCGAACTTGAAGCGGTCGGAGACGCTGCGGAAGCTGTCCACGAACTGGCGGAAGGCCTCGGCGAAGTTCCCTGCCTGCCCCTGGGCCGACCAGGCGAACCAGTCGCCGTTGAACTCCCACCCGGTGCGAATGTAGATCGGGCCGCTGCCATCGGTGTTGTTGGCGATGGTCTGTGCGACGCTGCGATAATAGCTGTTGTAGGAGCCGCTCGCAGCAGCGCCGAGGCTGGCGGAGCCGTCGGCGACGATCAGCGGCACGGACCAGAACAGGCTATCGTTGGTGCCGCTCCAGAGCGAGTTGATCATCCAGGAGACGCTGCTGGTGTAGTCGGTCCAGTTGGCGCTGCCGACCACGGCATGCACCAGATCGACATCACGGCCCAGCCAGTCCTCGAACTGGTTCAGGTGAGACGCATCGTTGCCGACGTAAACGCCAAGAGCCGTCATGGGGGGAACTTTCGAGGGAGGTGCCAGGCTGCCCCGGCTCAACTCACTCAAAAGTGAGTGATGTGTGTTAAGCGAATGTTGCCGCCTTGATGCAACCAGAAGGCGTGTTTGGGGGGTGGAGAGCTTTTAAGACGCTCGCAATGGTTCCGGCGCCGGACGCCCGCTCAGGGGCTGCCGGCACCCGGCCAAAGATGGCGACGAGAAGAGAAACAAGGGCCTAGCGGCGGGTTACCCTTTCGGAAGCGGTGGCCAAGCCGCAGGCGGGGCTTTGCTCAGGCATCCTCCCTCAGGGGAAACCCTTGGCGGAGGCCGGGCGTCGCCCAGGCAGGCTTTGGCGGCCGGCCGCGCCAACCATCCGCAGCGGCTTGACCCTCCGACAGGCCGCTGCCTAGCCTCGCCGCACCCGCTTCCGGGCACAGGGAAGGAAACATTCATGCAACGCCGAACGCTCCTTCAGGGCGCCGGGCTGGGCGGCCTCGCCCTGGCTCTGCCCTCCTTCGCAAGGCCGGCCCTGGGCCAGGGCAGCCGCGCCGGCACGCTGCGCTTCGTGCCCCAGGCCAACCTGACGGCGCTCGACCCGATCTGGACCTCGGCGATCGTCACCCAGATGCACGGCTACCACGTCTACGACACGCTCTATGCGGTGAACGGCCAGCAGAAGCCGCAGCCGCAGATGGCGGAGGGCCACACCGTCTCGGATGACGGAAGGATCTGGCGCATCCGGCTGCGCGAAGGGCTGAAGTTCCACGATGGCGAACCGGTGCGCGCCGTCGACGCCGCCGCCAGCCTGGAGCGCTGGTCGAAGCGCGACCCCTTCGGGCAGCTTCTGGCCAAGGTGGTGGAGAAGTGGGGCGCGGCGGATGATCGCACGGTGGAGATCCGCCTGACCCGGCCCTTCCCGATGCTGCTGGACGCCATCGCCAAGCCGGACGCCAACGTCGCCTTCGTCATGCCCGAGCGCGTGGCGAAGACGGATGCCAACACGCAGATCAAGGAGGTGGTCGGCTCCGGCCCGTTCCGCTTCAAGGGGGATGAGTTCGTCGCCGGGAGCCGCGCCGTCTACACGAAGTTCGAGGGCTACCAGCCGCGCCAGGAGGCGGCGGACTGGGCCAGCGGCGGCAAGGTGGTGCATTTCGACCGCGTCGAGTGGCACATCATGCCCGACCCGGCCACGGCCGCCGCGGCGCTGCAGGCCGGCGAGGTGGATTGGGTCGAGCAGCCGCTGAACGACCTGCTGCCCGTCCTGCAGCGTAACCGCAGCATCAAGCTCGACACGCTGTTCCCCGCCGGCTTCATGAGCCTGATGCGGCTGAACAACCTGCATCCGCCCTTCGACAATCTGAAGGTGCGCCAGGCCGTGGCGCTGGCGGTCAACCAGGCCGACTACATGCGGGTCAGCATCGGCGAGGACAAGTCGCTCTGGCGCGAGTGCCACAGCCTGTTCCCCTGCGGCACGCCTTACGGCACGGAGGATCTCTCGGAACTGGCGCGGCCGCCGCGCAGCCTGGACCGCGCCAAGGCGCGGCTGGCGGAATCCGGCTATGCCGGCGAGAAGGTGGTGATCATCAACCCCACCGACTTTCCGCTGATCGGCCCGCACGGGCAGCTCACCGCCGACGTGCTGCAGAAGATCGGCATGAATGTCGAACTGGCGGAGACCGACTGGGGAACCGTGGTGCAGCGCCGCGCCAGCCAGGAGCCGGTGGAGAAGGGCGGCTGGAGCATCTTCCATACCTATGGCTCGGCCATGGCCTATGCCAATCCCGGCGTCTCCTCGCTGGTGAAGGGCACGGGCCGGCAGGGCTGGTTCGGCTGGTACAGCAGCCCGAAGATCGAGGAGATGATCCAGTCCTGGCTGGATGCGCCGGACGACGCCTCGCGCAAGAACCTGGCCGACCAGATCAACAAGATGGCGCAGGACGAGGTGGCGACCATCCCGCTCGGGCAGTTCGTCTCCCGCACCGCCTATCGGAATGACCTCACCGGCTTCGTGCAGGGCAGCATGCCCTATTCCTGGGGCGTGCGGCGCGCCTGAAGACGTCCAGGGGGCGCTGCCCCCTGGACCCCCCGCCGGGGTGACAGTGTCACCCCGGACCCCGCCAACAGATGGGACATCCAGGAATCTTAGCTTCCCGGCGGGGAAGGGCTGGGAGGGGCGGCGCCCCTCCTGGCTCAGGCCATGATGCGCCGCAGCCACTCGCCCGCCTGCGCGAAGGCCCGGTCGGCCGCGCCGACATGCCCGCCGGCACGCAGGAAACCGTGCACCGTGCCGGGGAACAGGGCCTCCTCCACCGCCACGCCCGCCGTGCGCAGGCGCTCGGCCATGGCGAAGTTCTCGCTGGCCAGTACGTCCAGTTCAGTCAAGGTCATGTGCACCGGCGGCAGGCCACGCAGGTCGGCGCGCAACGGCGCGGCGAAGGGGTTGAAGCGGTCGGCCTGCTGCGGCGCATAGGCATCCCAGTAGAAGCGCATACGCTCCCGCGTCAGCCCGTAGCCGGTGGCGAACTCCTCGTAGGAGGGCGTGTCGAAGCGGCTGTCATAGACACCGTAGCCGAGCAGCAGGCCGCGCAGCGCCAGGTCCGGCGCCTGCTCGCGCAACAGCAGCGCGGCGCCGAGGGCGAGGTTGGCGCCGGCGGAATCGCCGCCCAGCACCATGCGCGCCGCGTGCAGTCCCCATTCCGCGCCGCGCGTGGCCACCAGCCGCGCGATGCCCGCGCATTCCTCCAGCGCCTGCGGGAAGACCGCCTCCGGGCTCAGCGCATAGTCCGGCCCGAGCACGGCGCAGCCCGAGGCGGCGGCATACTGGCGCATGGTGCGGTCATGGGTATCGATGCTGTTCCAGACCCAACCGCCGCCATGCAGGTAGATCAGCACCGGCATCGGACCCTCGGCGGCGATGGGACGATGCAGGCGGCAGGCGATGCGGCGGCCGCGCACCGGCAGCCAGATCTCGCGGCTCTCCGCCATCTCGGGCCCGCCGCCCAGGGTCAGGTTCAGCGCGTCGTTGCTGGCGCGGGCGTCGTCGAAGGGGCGCTCCAGGCGGATCGGCGGGAAGTCCTTCGCGCGCGCGTCCATCATCGCCTGGAAGGCGGCCATCTCGGGGTCCGTGCGGGGGTCGGTCTGGGCATCGGGCATCGGCGACTCCGTCCTGCTTGTGCCCCGCCATTCAACGCCTGCTGACCGGGAGCGCAACTCAGGGGACGGCTCTGGACGGGGAGGAACAGCGGGCGCAGCTTCGGGCCTCCTTTCGCCCTCCCTGCCACCGGAGCCCTCCATGGCCGCGTCGCGACAGCTCCACCTGGGCGCCTTCATGCGCCCGACCACCATCCACACCGGCGCCTGGCGCTACCCCGGCGCCTTCCCGGATGCCAACTTCAGCTTTGCGCATCTCAAGCGCTTCGCGCAGACCCTGGAGCAGGGCTGCTTCGATGCCTTCTTCATGGCCGACCATCTCGCCCTGCTGAACATGCCGATGGAGGCGCTGAAGCGCAGCCACACCGTCACCTCCTTCGACCCGCTGACGCTGCTGCCTGCGCTGGCGGCAGTGACGGAGCGGATCGGGCTGATCGCCACCGCCTCGACCACCTTCAACGAGCCCTATCACATCGCCCGCAAATTTGCCTCGCTCGACCATCTGAGCGGCGGCCGCGCGGGCTGGAACGTCGTCACCACCTCCAACCCCGACGCGGCGCTGAATTTCGGGCTGGAGGAGCATGTCGAGCATGGCGCGCGCTACCGCCGCGGTCGCGAGTTCTTCGACGTGGTGACGGGGCTGTGGGACAGCTGGGCCGACGACGCCTTCCTGCGCGACCAGGAGCAGGGCCTGTTCTTCGACCCGGCCAAGCTGCACGTGCTGGACCACAAGGGCGAGCATTTCCGGGTGCGCGGTCCGCTCAACGTGGCGCGGCCCATCCAGGGCTGGCCGGTGATCGTGCAAGCCGGTGCCTCGGAGGCCGGGCGCCAGCTCGCCGCCGAAACGGCCGAGGTGATCTTCGCCGCCACGCCCACCTTCGCGGACGGACAGCGCTTCTACCGCGACGTGAAGGGCCGCATGGCCGCGCTGGGCCGCGCGCCGGAGCACCTGAAAATCCTGCCCGGCGCCTTCGTGGTGATCGGCGAGACGCTGGAGGAGGCGCGCGCCAAGCGGGCGAAGCTGGACAGTCTCGTCTACTACGAAAGCGGCATCGCCGCGCTGTCCATCGCACTCGGGCATGACGCCTCTAGCTTCGACCCGGACGGCCTGTTGCCGGAGATCCCGCCCAGCAATGCCAGCCAGAGCGGGCGCGAGCGCGCCATCGCCCTGGCGCAGCGGGAGGGGCTGACGGTGCGGCAATTGGCGCAGCGGCTGGGCGGCTATGCTGGGCTGGCGATGGTCGGCACCCCCGCCATGATCGCCGATCAGATGGAGGAATGGCTGCACGGCGAAGCCTGCGACGGCTTCAACGTGATGTTCTCCCATGTGCCGGGCGGGCTGGACGAGTTCGTCGGCCAGGTGGTGCCCGAACTGCAAAGGCGTGGCCTGTTCCGGCGAGAGTACGAGGGCGGCACGCTGCGCGAGCATCTCGGACTGCCGCGCCCGGCGAACCGCTTCTTCCCCGGCTGAATTCTGGGCGCAGCGGCCGCCCCTGCGCCGCACGCTCGCGTGCGCCGGGGGCGGCGGCACCGCGGGACGCTTGACCGGGAGGCGCCCTTCTGCCCCGATCCGCCGCATGACCGCTGACAACCCGCTCCTCGCTCCCTGGACCACGCCCTTCGGCCTGCCGCCCTTCGACCTCATCCGGCCGGAGCATTTCCCGCCCGCCTTCGAGCAGGCCATGCAGGCGCATCTGGACGAGATCGCCGCCATCGGCGCCGATGCGGCCCCGCCCAGCTTCGCCAACACCATCGAGGCGCTGC
Source organism: Roseomonas sp. (assembly GCA_035556695.1). Classification (GTDB taxonomy): domain Bacteria; phylum Pseudomonadota; class Alphaproteobacteria; order Acetobacterales; family Acetobacteraceae; genus Pseudoroseomonas. Next base: position 36,059 of record DATMFR010000003.1, on the reverse strand, counting down.
AGCGCAGCGGCCGCGACCTGATGCGGGTGCAGGCGGTATTCTCCAACCTCGCCGTCAGCCAGGGCGGGGCGGCGCTGGAGGCGCTGGACCGCGACTGGTCGCCGCGCCTCGCCCAGCACGGGATGCGCGTCGCGCTCGACCCGGTGATCTTCGCACGCGTCGAGGCCCTGCACGCGCAGCGTGACACGCTGGACCTGGCGGAGGACCAGCGCCGGCTGCTGGAGCGCACGCATCTCGGCTTCATCCGCAGCGGCGCGGCGCTGGACGCGACGGGCAAGGCGCGGATGGCCGCGATCACCGAGCGGCTGGCCGTGCTGCACACCGCCTTCGGCCAGAACGTGCTGCATGACGAGAAGACCTGGCACCTGCCGCTCGCCGAGACGGACCTGGACGGCCTGCCGGACTTTGCGCGCGCCGGCGCGGCCGAGGCGGCGGCGGAGCGCGGCCTGAGCGGCTATGCCATCACCCTGGCGCGCTCGCTGATCGAGCCCTTTCTGACCTTTTCCGCCCGGCGGGACCTGCGGCAGGTCGCGCATGCGGCCTGGGTGGCGCGCGGCACGCATCCCGGCGCGCATGACAATCGCCCGCTGATCCCGGAGATCCTGGCCTTGCGGCGGGAGCGCGCGAAGCTGCTGGGCTATCCCGGTTTCGCCGAGTTCCGGCTGGCCGACAGCATGGCGGGCTCGGTGGAGGCGGCCGAGGGTCTGCTGGCCGAGGTCTGGGAGCCCGCCCGGCGCAAGGCCGCCGCGGAGCGCGACCGGCTGCTGGCGGTGGCGCGGGCGGAAGGGCTGGAAGGCCCGTTGCAGCCCTGGGACTGGCGCTACTACGCCGAGAAGGTGCGCCGCGCCGACTACGACCTCGACGAGACCGAGCTGAAGCAGTACTTCGTGCTGGAAAACATCCAGCAGGCCGCTTTCGACACGGCCGCGCGGCTCTTCGGCCTGGAGTTCGTGCCGCAGCCCGGCCTGCCGGCCTATCATCCCGATGTGCGCGTCTATGAGGTGCGCGACGCGGAGGGGCATGTCGGCATTTTCCTCGCCGACCCCTTTGCGCGGGCCGACAAGCGCTCCGGCGCCTGGATGAGCAGCTATCGCGACCAGGAGGCGATGGACGAGGCCGTTTCGCCGGTCGTCGTCAACAACAACAACTTCGCCCGCGCCAAGCCGACGCTGCTCAGCTTTGATGATGCCGAGACGCTGTTCCACGAATTCGGCCATGCGTTGCACGGGCTGCTCAGCCGGGTACGCTATCCCGCGCAGTCCGGCACCTCGGTGCGGCGCGACTTTGTGGAGCTGCCCTCGCAGATTTACGAGCACTGGATCGCATTGCCGGAGACGCTGCGCCGCTACGCCCGCCACCATGCGACGGGTGCGCCGATTCCGGAGCGGCTGATCGAGCGGCTGCTCGCCGCGCGCAGCTTCAATCAGGGCTTCGCCAGCGTGGAGTACACGGGATCGGCGCTGATCGACATGGCGCTGCATCGCCATCCCACGCCGGAAAGCCTGGACATCGACGCCTTCGAGCGGGATTTCCTGGCCCGCATCGGCATGCCGCCAGAGATCGGCCTGCGGCACCGCCCGGCGCATTTCCAGCACCTCTTCGCCGGCGGCGGCTATGCGGCCGGCTACTACTCCTATCTTTGGTCGGAGGTGCTGGACGCCGACGGCTTCGAGGCTTTCGAAGCCGTCGGCGATCCCTTTGAGCCGGCTATCGCCGCCCGGCTGCGGCAATTGCTCAGCGCGGGTGACACGCGGGATCCGATGCAGCTCTACATCGCCTTCCGGGGTCGACCGCCCAGCACAGCGGCGCTGCTGCGCAACCGCGGGCTGGCGGCGTAGCGGAAGCGGGGGCTGCGGCATCACCGCCGCAGCCCAGCGCCTCAGAGCATCGGCCGGCCGCCGGTGACCGGGATCAGCGCGCCGGTGATGTAGCTCGACTCTGGCGCGGCCAGCATGACATAGGCGGCGGAGAGCTCCACCGGCTGCCCGGCGCGCCCCATCGGCGTGTTCTTGCCGAACTCCGCCACATGGTCGGCCGGCATGGTGGAGGGAATGAGCGGCGTCCAGATCGGGCCGGGCGCGACCGCGTTCACCCGGATGCCCTTTTCCGCCACGAGCTGCGCCAGCCCGGCGGTGAAGTTGGCGATCGCCCCCTTGGTGGTGGCATAGGCCAGCAGGGAGGGGGAGGGGCTCTTGGCGTTGATCGAGCTGGTGTTGATGATCGTGCTGCCCGGCTTCATCTGCGGGATGGCCGCCTTGCAGAGATAGAACTGGCTGTAGATGTTGGTGCGGAAGGTGACGTCCCATTCCTCCGCGCTGATGTCCTCGATGCTGCTGAACGAGGCCTGGTGCGCGGCATTGTTGACGAGGATGTCGAGCTTGCCGAACTCCTTCATCGCGCGCTCGACGAGGCTCTTGCAGTAGGCTTCATCCTTTACGTCGCCGGGCATGAGCACGGCCTTGCGGCCTGCCTGCTCGACCCAACGCGCCGTCTCCTTCGCGTCATCGTGCTCATTGTAGTAGGAGATCAGGACGTCCGCGCCCTCGCGAGCGAAGGCAATGGCCACGGCGCGGCCGATGCCGGAATCGGCGCCGGTGATGATCGCCGCGCGGCCCTGCAGGCGGCCGCTGCCCTTGTAGCTTTCCTCGCCATGGTCCGGCTTCGGGTCCATCTTCGCGGTGGAGCCGGGCATGTCCTGTTGCTGTTTCGGCTGAGGGGGCTTCGGGGGATCGTTGATCTGTGTGCCTGCCATGCTTCTGCTCCTGCGGACTGCGGTGACGGCCTGCCGAGACGTGGTGGGCCGTCGCATGCTCTCCTTATCGCCGTGGCACCTGGAAAGGTTGCCATCGACGCGGCCAGCACGGTCCTTCGCAGCGTCGCAAATGCGCCGCAGGTCTGGGGAGGCCGCGGCCGTGCCGCGTGCCTCCCCGGCAGGCTCAGGCGAGATGCGCCTCCGGCCCGAGGATGGATTCCCGCATCCGCGCCTGCAGCAGCGCGCCCTCGCGCGGCGGCAGAACAAGCTTGAGCGTCTCGGCGTCGATCTTGACCTGGGCGAAAAGCGGCCCGGACTTCTCGTGGATCGCCGCGCGCAGCGGCGCGACCTCATCCTCCCGGCGGATGCTGAAGACGCGCCGGATGCCGGCGGCTTCCGCCATGCCGGCAAGGTTGACGCCGGCGCCGGTATGGGTCGGCTGCATGCCGGTCTCGCCATAGTGCTCGTTGTCGAGAACGACGACGGAGAGATTGGGCGGCCGTGCGACGGCAATGGTGGCCAGCGCGCCGATCCCCATCAGCATCTCGCCGTCGCCGGTGATCACCAGTACGGGCAGGGAGGGCTGCGCCAGGGCGAGGCCAAGGCCGATGGTCGCGGCCGAGCCCATGCCGCCCCAGAGCGGCAGGTTGCGCGGATGGTCGCCCACCGCCGTGATGTCCCAGGCGGGCGCGCCGAGCCCCGCGATGACCACCAGCTCGCCGCGGTCTGACAACAGAGTGGAGACGACCTCACGCCGGCGCAGCATGCCGGAGGACTGCGATGCCATGGCTCACTCCTTGCCGAAGGTCTTGGCGCCGAGCACGCGCTGGCCGATCAGCGTCGCCGTCGGGCGGAAGGTGTTGAAGGCCAGCCGCAGCGTGGCATCGGCGGTGGGCACGATGTCCTCCGCATGGTCGGCGCGGCGCACCAGCGTGCCCATGGCCTCCAGCACCGCCTGGGTGGCGTTGCCCATCGGCACCTGGGCCGGGTTGAACTCGCCGAAGTCGCCGCGCATGGTGACGAGCATCGGCATCGGCGTGCGATGCAGGATGCTCAGGGAGAGCATGTTGATGCAGTTGCCGACGCCGGAGCTCTGCATCAGCAGCACGCCACGCTCGCCGCCAAGCCAGGCGCCGAGCAGCAGGCCGATGCCTTCCTCCTCGGTGGTCAGCGAAATGGCCTTGATCTCCGGGTCCGCCTGGCAGCGCCGGATCAGCCGGGAGTGCCCGGCATCCGGCACGAAGGCGACCTGCCGGACCTGATGCGCCTTCAGCAGATCGAACAGCGCGTCCGGCCAGGTGGCCGTGTCGCTGGGCGCCACGTCCATTCCGTGTTTGTCCACCCAAATCCTCCCGTTTCCATCCCGCCGGGGCGGCGACCGGCCACCCCGTGACAGGGGCGCCCGCGACGCAGCACAGGCCGGAGGGCGCGCGGCTCTTCCACGGCCCTGCCGATGCAATGACGGCCGCGACTGTGGAGGGCGGAACGATTGTCTGTCAATGCGGTGCGGCTTCGCGTTCTGCCAGGGGAGAACGAACCGGTGCGAAACATGCCGTCTCGCCGGCGATCTCGCGCCGGCGTGGAAGATCTCCTGGAACGGCCGCATAACTTCTCTTCGGCTTCGGCTGACAATCCGGCGGCAGAAAAGCGTTGCCACCTCGTACCATGCCCTGTCTAATGCCTGCGGGACTTTCGTCGAAGAATGGAAGACCGGAGGGAAACGCCATGATTGGGCACCCGGATCGCCGGGGACGTCGCCCATGCTGATTTATGTGCTGCGACGGCTCGGTTTTGCACTCGTCACCTGTCTCTTCATCTCGGTGCTCACTTTCGTCATCATCCGCCTTCCGCCGGGTGATTTCGTCGATGCCTATATCGCGAATCTTGCCGCCAGCGGCAGCTCGATTTCCGTCGACCAAGCGGCGGCGATGCGGCACGAGTACGGGCTCGACCGGTCCGTCGTCGTTCAGTACTGGAACTGGATGAGCCGTGTGCTGCGGGGCGATTTCGGCGTCTCGATGATGTGGCGCCGGCCGGTCACGGAGGTGATCGGCGACCGGCTCTGGCTCACCATGGTGGTCTCCGTCGCCGCGCTGTTCCTGACCTGGGTGATCGCGCTGCCGATCGGCATCTACTCGGCGGTGCGGCAGTATTCCTTCGGCGACTACGTCTTCACCATGCTGGGCTTCATCGGGCTCGCCCTGCCCAACTTCCTGCTGGCGTTGATCCTGATGTATTTCGGCTTCCGCTATCTCGGGCTGAATGTCGGCGGCCTGTTCTCGGCAGAGTATGTGCAGGCGCCCTGGAGCTTGGCACGCGTCTGGGACCTGATGAAGCACCTGCCGCTGCCGGCCGCCGTGCTGGCGCTCGCGGGCACGGCGCAGCTCATCCGCATCATGCGCGCCAACCTGTTGGACGAGCTGCGCAAGCCCTATGTCGTCACTGCCCGCGCCAAGGGCCTGACCGAGCAGCGCGCCATCCTGAAATATCCGGTCCGGGCGGCGCTCAATCCCTTCGCCAGCTCGATTGCCTATCTCTTCCCCTATCTGGTCTCCGGCAGCATCATCGTCTCGCTGGTGCTCGGCCTGCCCACGGTGGGGCCGCTGCTGCTGCAGGCGCTGGTGGCGCAGGACATGTTCCTGGCGGGTGCCATCGTCATGCTGCTCGGCGTGATGACGGTGGTCGGCACCCTGATCTCGGACATGCTGCTGATGTGGATCGACCCGCGCATCCGGCTGGAGGGACGCTGATGAGCGCCACCGCCGCCGGCGACCCGCCGGCCAGCAAGGCGGAAACCCGCTTCGCCGAGGCGACGCAGCTCCAGCTGACCTGGTGGCGCTTCCGCCGCCACCGGCTGGCGCTGGCGAGCCTTGTCATCGTCGTGCTGTTCTACGCCGTCGCCGCCTTCGCCGACTTCCTGGCGACCAACGATCCGCATGCCACGGATGCGCGCCGCAGCTTCATCCCGCCGCAGGGCATCCACCTCTTCGACGAGAACGGCTTCAACCCGCATGTCTATGGCCTGCGCGGCGTGCGCGACATGCGCACCTTCAAGCTGGCCTATGCGCCGGATGAATCACGCAAGCTGCCGGTGCGGCTTTTCGTGCGCGGCTACGATTACGACCTGCTCGGCCTCTTCCCGACCAACCTCCACCTCTTCGGCGTGCAGGGCGCCAAACCGGGGGAGGGCATCTTCCTCTTCGGCACGGACCAGCTCGGGCGCGACCTCTATTCCCGCATGATGGTGGCAACGCGGGTCTCGCTCTCCATCGGCCTCGCCGGTGTGCTGCTCAGTCTCTTCCTGGGCGTGCTGCTGGGCGGCATCTCCGGCCTTTATGGCGGCTGGGTGGACACGCTGATCCAGCGCCTGATCGAACTGCTGCGCTCGGTGCCCACCATTCCCCTCTGGATGGGCCTGGCGGCGGCGCTGCCCAACACCTGGAGCGTCACGCAGGTCTATTTCGCCATCACCCTCATCATCTCGCTGATCGGCTGGACCGATCTCGCCCGCGTGGTGCGCGGCCGCTTCCTGGCGCTGCGGGAGGAGGATTTCGTCGTCGCGGCGGAACTCGCCGGGGCCAGCCAGGGGCGCATCATCTTCCGCCACATGCTGCCCTCCTTCGCCAGCCATGTCATCGCGGCGACAACGCTCGCCCTGCCGGCCATGATCATCAGCGAAACCTCGCTGAGCTTCCTGGGTCTCGGCCTGCGCCCGCCGGCGGTGAGCTGGGGCATCCTGCTGCAGGACGCGCAAAACATTCAGGTCCTCTCGGGCGCGCCCTGGCTGCTGCTGGCCGCGGTGCCGGTGACGGTGGTGATCCTGGCCTTCAACTTCCTCGGAGATGGGTTGCGCGATGCGGCAGACCCCTATGGCTGAGCGCGTCGCCCTGGCGGTGCGCGATCTCGCCGTGCAGTTCGGCAGCGAGCAGGGCGTGGTGCGCGCGCTGGACGGCGTCAGCTTCGACCTGCATGCCGGCCGCACGCTCGGCATCGTCGGCGAGAGCGGCTGCGGCAAGAGCGTCACGGCGCGCTCCATCCTGCGGCTCATCGAACGCCCCGGCATCATCAGCGGCGGCCGCCTGCTGCTGGATCCCGGCACGGCGGAGGAGACAGACCTCGCGGCGCTCAACCCGGACTCGCGGCAGATGCGGGCGGTACGGGGCGGCCGGATCGGGCTGATCTTCCAGGAGCCGATGACCTCGCTCAGCGTGCACTACACAGTCGGAAACCAACTCGTCGAGGCGGTGCGGCAGCACAGCACCGCCTCTGCCGCCGAGGCCCGCGCCCGCGCCATTGAGTTGCTGCGCGAAGTCGGCATTCCCCGCCCGGAAACGCGTGTGGACGCCTATCCTTTCGAGTTGAGCGGCGGTCTGCGGCAGCGCGTCGGCATCGCCATGGCTCTGGCCGGCGATCCGGACATCGTCATCGCGGACGAGCCGACCACGGCCCTCGACGTCACCACCCAGGCGCAGATCCTGACCCTGCTGAAGCGGCTGCAGGCGCAGAAGAACATCTCGCTCATGCTGATCACGCACGACATGGGCGTGATCGCGGAGATGGCCGATGAGGTGGCGGTGATGTATCTCGGGCGCGTCGTCGAGTTCGCGCCGGTGCGGGAGCTTTTCGCCGCGCCGCGCCATCCCTATACCCGCGCCCTGCTGCGCGCGGTGCCGAGCATTCTGGCCACGCCGCGGCAGCGGCTCTCCACCATTGGCGGCGCGGTGCCGCATCCTGGCCTGCGCCCCACCGGCTGCGCCTTCCATCCCCGTTGCGGCGAACGCATCGGCGCCGTCTGCATGGAGCGCATTCCGGCGCCCGTGCCGCCTGGCCAGGCCGGCGCAAGCTGCTTTCTGGAGGAGGTGGTGGCGGCATGAACGTGCTGGAGGTGCAGGACCTGCGGAAGCACTACCCGATCCGCGCCGGCCTGTTGCGGCGGGAGGTCGGGCGGGTGCGCGCGGTGGACGGCGTCAGCTTCCACATCGCCCGCGGCGAGACGCTGGCCCTGGTGGGAGAGAGCGGCTGCGGCAAGACCACCGTCTCGCGCTGCATCCTGCGTGCGCTGACGCCCAGCTCGGGCGCGATCCGCTTCACGCCAGGGGAGGGGCGGGAGGTCGATCTCGCCACCCTGCCGAAGCGGCAGATGCGGCCGCTGCGGCGGCACATCCAGATGATCTTCCAGGACCCCTATGCCTCGCTGAACCCGCGCATGATGGTGGGCGACATCATCACCGAGCCGCTCAAGGTGAACGGCGTACCGGCGGCGGAGCGGCGCGAGCGCCTGATGGAACTGCTGGACCTGGTGCAGATGCCGCCCGCCGCGCGCAGCCGTTTCCCGCATGCCTTTAGCGGCGGCCAGCGGCAGCGCATCGGCATCGCCCGCGCTTTGGCGCTGCACCCGCAGCTTGTGGTGGCCGACGAGCCGGTTTCGGCGCTGGATGTCTCCGTGCAGGCGCAGATCATCAACCTGCTGCTCGACCTGCAGGACCGGCTCGGCCTCTCCATGCTCTTCGTCGCGCATGACCTCAGCGTGGTGCGGCATGTCAGCGACCGCGTGGCGGTGATGTATGTCGGCCGGATCGTCGAGATCGCGCCGACCGATGCGCTCTACCGCGCGCCGCTTCATCCCTATACCGAGGCGCTGCTCGCCGCCGTGCCGGCGCCGGACCCGACGCGGCAGCAGCGCCGCGAGGCGGCCCGCGGCGAGGTGGCCGATCCCGCCAATCCGCCGCCCGGCTGCGCCTTCCATCCGCGCTGCCCCTATGCCGTGGAGCGCTGCCGCGTGGACCGGCCGGAGCTCACGGCGACGGAATCGGGCCGCTGGGTCAGTTGCCATCGCGCCCGGGAGCTTGACCTCGCCGGCGTGGGTTGAACGATAAACAGGGGAGGACATCATGCTGCGACGGAGGGAGCTGGGGCTTGTCGCGCTTGCTGGCTGGGCAGGCAGCGCCTACGCGCAGTCCAGCGGCAGCTTCAATGATTCCGGGCTGGTGGGCAAGCTGGAGGGGCCGGAGGTCCTCACCGACCCGGCGCAGCGGCCAAAGCAGTTCAAGGAGGCGCCAATGCTCGCCGAGCAGGTGCGCGCCGGTCGTCTGCCGCCCGTCGAGCAGCGCCTGCCGCAGGACGTCATGGTGGTGAAGCCGCTGCGCAGCGTGGGCAAATATGGCGGCACCTGGCGGCGCGGCTTCATCGGCCCCGGCGATAGCGAGAACGGCAACCGGCTGATGTCCGCCGACAAGCCGCTCTTCTTCAACGAGGCCGGCACCGAGCTGCAGCCCTGCTTGGTGCGGGACTGGGAGGTGAGCGAGGACGGAAAGCAGACCACCTTGCATCTGCGGCGCGGGCTGCGCTGGTCCGACGGCTCGCCCTGCAGCGCCGATGACTGGATATTCTGGTTCGAAGACCTTTATGGCAACCGTGACCTGGTCCCTGCGCCGGCGCCGGAACTGGCCTCCAATGGCAAGCCTGGCCGCATGGTGAAGGTGGATGAGGCCACCATCCGCTTCGAGTTCGAGGAACCCTATTTTCTCTTCCCGCAGATGCTGGCCGGCGACACGCTGGTGGGTGGCGGCAGCACGCGCCTGCAATCCGACGGCCGCACCTACGCGCTCTATGCGCCGATGCATTACCTGAAGCAGTACCTGCCGAAATATACGCCGATGGAGGAGCTGACGCGGCAAGCCAAGGCCGCCGGCTTCGGCAATTGGGTGGAGCACTTCAAGTTCAAGTCGGACTGGCGGTTGAACCGCGAGGTGCCGACGCTCTGCGCCTGGCGCATGGTGCAGCCGATCAACACTCAGCTCTGGGTGCTGGAGCGCAACCCCTACTTCTATGCGGTGGACACGGAGGGCCAGCAGCTCCCCTATATCGACCGCGTGCAGATGACCCTGGCCGAGAACCCGGAAGTGGTGAACCTGCGCGCCGTCGCGGGCGAGTACGACTACCAGGAGCGCTTCATCGACCTCGGCAAGCTGCCGGTGCTGATCGAGAACCAGGACCGCAGCGGCTATCGCGTGCATCTCGACCTCGGCTTCAACGGCGCCGATTCCACGCTCTTCCCGACCCTGACCTACACGGAGGATGCGGAGATCGGGAAATGGCTGCGCAACGTCGATTTCCGCCGGGCGCTGGCCCTCGGCATCGACCGCGACCAGCTCAACGAGGCCTTCTGGCTCGGCCTCGGCACACCGGGTTCGGTGATTCCGGACGAGAGCATGCCGCAGAGCCCGGGTGAGGAATGGCGGCGCAAATGGTCCACCCATGACCCCGCGCAGGCCATCACGCTGCTTGACAAGATCGGGTTGAAGAAGGACGGCCAGGGCTTTCGCTTGCGCAGCGACAATGGCCAGCGGCTTCGCCTGGAAATCGCCGTCGCGCAGACGCTGTCCCCTACTTGGCCGCAGCAGGCTGAGATGGTGGTGCAGCACTGGCGCAAGATCGGCATCACCGCCGACGTCAAGGTGATGGAGCGGAGCCTCTGGTACACCCGCGCCTATGGCGACCAGCACCAGATCGCGCTCTGGACCAACAACGGCACGGAAAACCTTTTCCTCTATCCGCGCTATGTCCTTCCGGTGGACCCGCTGGGCGGCGTCATCAGCAATGTCTATGCCGCCTGGTACGCCTCCAACGGCGCGCAGGGGCAGCAGCCAGTGGAGCCGGAGATGCAGCGCGCCTTCGCGCTGATGCGCGCCGCCACCAGCCAGAAGGAGGCGGAGCGCAACGAGACGGCGAAGGAAGTGTGGAAGCTGGCGGTGGACCAGCAATGGGGCATCGGGCTGGTCGGCCTTTCGCCCGCCTTCATGGGCGTGCGGGTGGTAAGCCGCAAACTGGAGAACGTGCCCGCCCGAACCGCCATTTCGCAGCATTGCCGCACCCCCTGGAGCGGCCATCCGGAGCAATGGTACTTCACCTGAGCGGGTGGTGCGGGCCTCAGCCGTTTCCTTCGCGGCCGGGCGCCCGCGCCAGGTCGCCCAGCGCCGTCGCCAGGGCTGGTTCCAGGTTCCGCAACTCCTCCAGATGCGCCTGGGTCAGCCGCGCCAGCAGGGCCTCTGCCTTCGGGGTGAGAGTGAGCTGCTGGCGGCGGCGGTCGGTGGGGGAGGGGGCCTTCGTGACCAGTCCCGTCTCCACCATGCGTGCGACCAGCTCCGCCGCCGTATGCGGCGCGATGATCAGGTGCTCCGCGAGATGGCCGACCGCAGGTGGCTCCGTTCCCGCATGGCCGGCGATGGCGAGCAGCGCCTGATGCTGCTGCGGCGGCAGCCCGGCGGCCGCCGCCGCCGTCTCGCTGAAAGCGAGAAAGCGGCGCAGCTGGTGCCGGAAGGCGGCGAGGGCCTGATATTGCTCCTTGCTGAGCCTGCGGCCCTGCTCTGCGTCCATGGCGGCTCTCCTGCGGTCATGTCGTCTGTATTTATATCGTAACACGATATATATGGTCGCTCCCGATCGCAGGGGAGCCCCGCATGACCGAGAAGACAAGAGACTGCACCAAGCCACGCGCCGGAACGCCCACGCTTCACCCGGAGCGGCGGCATCTGGCCGATTTCAGGGCCGATCCGCGGCTGCTGCTGCTGGCGGCCATGGCTCTCGTGGTTGGCACGGGGGGCGCCTTCGCGGCCTGGGTGCTGGTGAGCCTGATCTCGCTGGTCACCAATCTCGTCTGGTTCGGCCGCTTCGACACCGAGGCGATGCCGATGGCGTTGGCGGTGCGTGGGCCCTGGATGGTGCTGGCCCCGGTGCTGGGCGGCCTTGCCATCGGCGCCATGGCGCGCTTCGGCTCCGAGAAGATCCGGGGCCACGGCATCCCCGAGGCGATCGAGGCCATCCTGATCGGCGGCAGCCGGATGTCCCCCAAGGTGGCGGTGCTGAAGCCCATCTCCTCCGCCATCTCGATCGGCACCGGCGGACCCTTCGGCGCGGAGGGACCGATCATCATGACCGGGAGCGCCATCGGCTCGCTCTTCGCCCAGTGCTTCCACCTGAGCGCGGCCGAGCGGAAGACGCTGCTGGTCGCCGGCGCGGCGGCGGGCATGACGGGGATCTTCGGCACCCCCATCGCCGCGGTGCTGCTCGCGGTGGAACTGCTCCTCTTCGAATGGCGGCCGCGCAGCTTCGTTCCCGTCGTCACCGCGGCGGTGACGGCGATCTGCTGGCGCCCGCTGCTGTTCGGCGCCGGGCCGCTCTTTCCCTTCGCCGCCGTGGCGCCGCTGCCCTGGGGCATGCTGGCCGGCGTCGGGGTCGGCGTGCTGGCGGGGCTGCTCTCCACGCTGCTGACCAAGCTGCTCTACGCTCTGGAAGATGGCTTCGAGCGCCTGCCCATCCACTGGATGTGGTGGCCGGCGCTGGGGGGGCTGGTGGTTGGCCTGGGCGGCCTGATCGAGCCGCGCGCCCTCGGTGTCGGCTATGATGTCATCAGCGACCTGCTGACCGGCGATGTCGCGGCGCGCGCGGTGTTGGCCATCCTGCTGGTCAAGGCGGTGATCTGGCTGGTGGCGCTCTCCTCAGGCACCTCGGGCGGCGTGCTGGCGCCACTGCTGATCCTGGGCGGCGCGACAGGATGGCTGGCGGGCCTCTTCCTGCCGGGCACGCCGGGAGTCTGGGCGCTGTTGGGCATGGCGGCGATGCTGGGCGGCACGATGCGGGCCCCGCTGACCGGCGCCCTTTTCGCGGTCGAGCTGACCGGCGATCTGCATCTCCTGCCCGCCCTGCTGGCGGCGACCGTCGCCGCCTATGCCGTCACGGTGCTGCTGCTCCGGCGCTCCATGCTGACGGAGAAGATCGCGCGCCGGGGCCAGCACATCACCCGCGAATACGGCATCGACCCCTTCGAGCTGACCCGCGTGGGCGAGGTGATGGCGCGCGCGGTGGAGAGCCTGCCGGCGGAACTGCCGCTGACGGAAGCGCTGGCGGTGCTGGAAAAGGGGCGCCACCGGGTCTATCCCGTCCTCGACGCCGCAGGGCGCCCGGTGGGGCTGGTGTCCCGCAGCGAGGCCCTGCGCTGGAAGGTGGAAGGTGTGCCTATGGGTGAGCGTCTGGAGGAGCGGGTTTCCGACGCCTCTCTCGCGGTCCTGCATCCCGGCGACGCGGTCTCGCACGCGGTGGACCTGATGCTGGCGACGGACCAGGGGCGTATTCCGGTGACCGATCCGCAGACCGGTGTGCTGGTCGGGCTGCTCGCCCGCAAGGACCTGCTGCGGGTCCGGGCGACGGTGGCGCGCAGCGAGGACGAGCGGCGCGCTTATTTCGGGCGGTTGAAACCGCGTCCGGCCTGAGCTGCATCCAGACATGGCGAAGCCTGCAAGCGGCCCCGGCAAGGCGATGATGGGGCGGGTATCGGACTGGCTGCGCGGCTTTATGCCCGCGCCCGTGAGCGTCAGCCTGGCGGAGCGGCTGCGCGGCTGTTGTGGGGCGCTCCTTGGCCTCCTGCTCACCGGCCTGGTCAGCCGCGGCACGATGGGGGGCATGGCGGCTCCCATGCTCATCGCGCCGATGGGCGCCTCGGCCGTGCTGCTCTTCGCGGTGCCCGCCAGCCCGCTGGCCCAGCCCTGGTCCATCCTCGGCGGCAACATCGTCTCGGCCTTGATCGGCGTGACCTGCGCCCGCTGGATCGCCGATCCCTTCCTCGCCGCGCCGGTGGCGGCTGCCCTCGCGATCGGCGCGATGCTGGCCCTGCGCTGCCTGCATCCGCCGAGCGGCGCGGTGGCGCTGACGGCGGTGCTCGGCGGGCCGGCGGTGACCGCGGCCGGCTACGACTTCGTGCTCACGCCGGTCGGGTTGAACTCGGTGCTGCTGACGCTGGTGGCGATCGCCTTCAACAACGCCACCCGCCGCCCCTATCCGCACGCTCCGCGCGCCAATCCGCACCACACCGCCGACCCCAGGCCGACCGAGCGGCTTGGCGTCAGCGCGGCCGACCTGGACGCCATCCTGCAACAGCACGACCAGATTCTGGCCGTCGGCCGCGAGGAGCTTGAGGAGCTGTTCCAGCGCGCGGAGATGCGGGCCTACCACCGCCGCTTCGGCGAGATCACCTGCGCCGACATCATGTCCCGCGACGTGGCGGCCGTGCAGGCGGATACGCCGCTGATGGAAGCCTGGTCGCTGCTGCGGCGGCATGACATCCGCGCGCTGCCGGTGGTCGATGCCACCCACCGGGTGGTCGGCATGGTCTCCGACACGGACTTCATGGCCGCCGCCGGCTTCGTCACCGGCCGGGAACCGGAGGGCCGCCGGCGGCGGGGTCTGCGCGCCGTGCCGGCGGGCCGGGCCGCCGTGGTGGGTCAGATCATGCCCGCGGGCCTGCGCAGCGTACCGGAAGGCATGCCGCTCGCGGCGCTGGTGCCGCTGATGGCCGATGCCGGGCTGCGGCAGGTCCCCGTGGTGGATGCCGAGCAGCGCCTGCGCGGGATCATCGCGCAGTCCGACCTCATCGCCGCGCTGTACCAGAGCGGCCTGGTGGCCGGCGATGCCGGCATGGGGCGGCAGGCGGCCTGACCGGCCTCCCGGGTGGACAGCGCCAGCCTGGGAGGCGATCCTTCAGGCAACGAGAACTGGAGGATGTCCATGAACCGCTCCATCGCGGCCGGCCGCGGAATCGGCCGGCGGGGCCTGGTGCTGGCCGCACCGGCGGTGCTTGCCGCGCCTGCTTTGGCCCCCTCGGCCTTTGCCCAGTCCGCCGCCGACTGGCCCAACCGCCCCGTGCGCGTCATCGTGCCCTGGCCGCCGGGCGGCGGCGCCGACACGGTGGGACGCATCCTGTTCAACCACATCGCGGAGGCGATGAAGGCCTCCTTCGTCATCGAGAACCGGCCCGGCGCCGCTGGGGCGGTGGGCGCGGCGGTGGCGGCGCGCGCGGAGCCGGACGGCTATACCGTGCTCTATGACTCCACGCCGCAGACCATCAATCCGGCACTGCGCTCCGACCTGCCCTTCAACCTCTGGCGCGACCTGCGCCCGGTCTTCCTGGCCGCGGTGGTGCCGAACCTGCTGATCGCCACCAATTCGGCGCCGGCCAAGACGCTGCCTGAGCTGATCGCCGCCGCCAAGGCAACGCCGGGCGGGCTGAACATGGGCTCCTCCGGCACTGGCTCGGCGCAGCACATGGCGCTGGAGCTGTTCCGGCTGGCGGCGGGCATCCAGGTCAACCACGTGCCCTATCGCGGTGGCGGCCCGCTGGCCACCGACGTGATCGGCGGCCAGATCCTCTACGGCTTCGCCAATGCCTCGGGAGCCCTGGCCCATGTGAAGGGCGGCCTGCTGCGCGCGATCTGCCACACCGGCGAGGGCCGGCTGGCCTCCTTGCCGGACGTGCCACCGATGTCGGACACCCTGCCCGGCACCGTGGCCTATGAATGGAACGGCGCCTTCGTGCCCGCCGGCACGCCCGATGCGGTGGTCGCGCGGCTGAACAAGGAGATGAACGCCGCCATCCGCGCGCCGGCGGTGGCCGCCCGGCTGGCCGAGCTGAATGTCGGCACCCGCCCCAACACGCCGGAGGAGTTCACCGCCTTCCTGCACGAGGAGTGGGACAAGTGGCACCGTGTGGTGCGCGACGGCAACATCCACGTCGATTGAGGCTTCCGTGACCGTTCCCACTCCCGCCCCCGATCCGCATCCCGAGCCGGTCTCCCCCGCGCCGCCACCCGGCGGCTGGGATTGCCACGCGCATATCTTCGGCCCCTCGGACCAGTTTCCCTATGCCGAGGGCCGCGGCTACACGCCGCCCGATGCGCCTCCCGCGCATTTCCTGCGCCATCTGGACGCGCTGGGACTTGCCCGTGGCGTGGTGGTGCAGGCCAATGCGCACGGCCTCGACAACCGCGCCATGCTGGCGGCGCTGGCCGCGGCGCCGGAGCGGCTGCGCGGCGTCGCCATCACGCCCGCAGGCACCGATGCGGCCACCCTGCGCGCATGGCACCGTGCGGGCGTGCGTGGCCTGCGCTTTCATCTGTTCCATCCCGAACACCGGCCGGGCTATCGGCGCGGCGTCGGCTGGGACGCGGTGGAGGCGCTGCTGCCCATCATGCTGGAGCTGGGATGGCACGCGCAGTTCTGGGCGGATGCGCGGGTGCTGCCGGCGGAGGAGGAACGGCTGGCGCGGCTCGCCGCCCGTCTGCCGGTGGTGTTTGACCATTTCGGCGAGAGCGATGCGCGGGAGGGGCTGGAGGCGCCCGGCTTCCAGGCGCTGCTGCGGCTGGTGGGGGAGCATGGCGCCTGGGCCAAGCTGTCCGCGCCCTATCGCGTCTCGCTGCGCGGCCCGGATTATCCGGATGCCCGACCCTTGCACGAGGCGGTGCTACGCGCCGCGCCGGAGCGGGTGGTCTGGGGCAGCGACTGGCCGCACCCGCAGATTCCCGCCGAGCGGATGCCGAATGACGGCCGGTTGCTGAACCTGCTGCTGGCCTGGACGCCCGACCCGGCCGACCGCGAGCGCGTGCTGGTTCGCAATCCAGAGCGGCTTTACGCGCCCTGATCCGCCAGGCTGAGGCGGCTGCCCAGCGCCGCCACGGCCTGCATTTCCGCGAAGACGGCGCGCAGTTCCTCGGCGACGGCGTGCCGCCCTTCCGGCCCGGCGATGGCGCCAATGGAGATCAGCGCGCTCAGCCGGGCGGAGGCTTCCGCGCGATGCGCCACCACGAGGTTCTCGAAGGCGCCGCGAAGCCGGGAGCCGCAGGCCTTGATCAGCGTGTCGTCCATGTCCATCGCGTAAGCCCTCCCTGTGAGGGCCGAGCTTAGCGAGGCCGGGTTGAGGAAGGTTTAAGGGGTGGGAGGGATTGTACCCCCCTTGCGGACCGATGGCGCAGTCGGGGGTGCCGTTGTCACTTCGGGGGCACCTCGGGGGCGGCATCCTGGGCTTCGGCGGTCTCGCCGAGCAGCGCCGCATCGATCTGCGAGAGCAGTTTCGTGAAGTCCACCGGCTTCGGGTGATAGTCGTCGCAGCCCGCCTCGATCACCTTGGCGCGGTCCCCGGCCATGGCATGGGCGGTGAGGGCGATGATGGGGATGCGGGCCGTCGCCGCCTCGTCGCGCAGGGTGCGGGCGACGGTCCAGCCATCCATCACCGGCAGGTTCATGTCGAGCAGGATGACGTCCGGCGACTCGCTGCGCGCCTTGTCCAGCCCGTCCTGCCCGTCATGCGCCAGCGCCACCTCGAAGCCACGCCGGCGCAGGCGGCGCGAGAGGAAGTCCCACAGCTCCTCATGGTCCTCGACCAGCAGGATCTTCGTCATTGCCGTCCTCCTTCCGTAGCGGCGGCGGCAGGGCGGGGCGGGGTCCCCGCGATGCGCCGCAGTTCCTGGACCAGCTCCCCGGGGACACCGTCCTCGCCCGGTGGCATCTCGTGCACGGCGGCGCGCAGGCGGCGCAGCTCGGCTTCATCCACGCCGCTGCCGGTCAGGGCGATGATGGGCAGGCTGCGCCCCTCCGGGCGCCGGCGCAGCTCCTGGATCAGCGCGAAGCCATCCCCGGCGCCGTCGCCCTGCACCTCGACGAGGAGCAGGCCAGGCATCGGAGGCACCGCCAGACGCTGCGTGGTCCCGGCGGCGCTCTCCGCCTCCTCCACCGTCCAGCCCTCGCGCTCCAGCAGGCGCCGGAGCTCGGCGCGCTGCTCGGCATCGCGCTCCACCACCAGGGCGGTGGCGGAGGCGGGCTGGGCGCGGAAGCGGTCCAGCACCCGCTTCAGCCGGCCCCATTCCACGGGCTTGTTGAGGTAGTCGGCGGCGCCGAGCGAGAAGGCGAGGCCGCGCTCCTGCACCACCGTCACCATCACCACCGGCGTCTCGGTAAGGTCGGGATCCGCCTTCAGCGCGGAGAGCACCGCCCAGCCGTCCAGTCGTGGCATCATCACGTCCAGCAGGATGGCAGCGGGGCGGAGCTGGCGTGCCATGGCCAGGCCGGTCTTGCCGTCCGCGGCGGTGCGTACGGCGAAGCCCTCGCGGCGCAGGAAGCGCGCCAGCAGGTCGCGCGTCGCCACGTCGTCGTCCACCACCAGCACCAGCCCGGCGCTGCCCTGCTCCTCCGCGGCCAGGCTGGCCTCGCCGGCCTGAACCGCGGCCTCGCCCTCCTCGGTGCGCACCTCGCGCAGGTCGGCCGGCAGTTCCAGCGTGAAGCAGGTGCCCTGGCCGGCCTCGCTCTCCACATCGACATGGCCGCCGAGCATGGTGACGAAGGCCTTGGTGATGGCCAGCCCCAGCCCGGTGCCGCCGAAGCGGCGCGTGGTGGAGCTGTCCGCCTGAGTGAAGCGCTGGAACAGCTTCTCGAGCTGCTCGCGCGTCATGCCGATGCCGGTGTCGGTAACGCGGAGGGCGAGCCAGCCCGGACGGTCGGCAATCGGTGCGGCGCTCAGGGTGATGCGTCCCTTCTCCGTGAACTTGGCGGCGTTGCCGAGCAGGTTGAAGAGGCACTGGCGCAGCTTCACGGGATCGGAGTGCATCGGCGGCAAGGCGGGGTCGATCTCCACCACCAGCGTGTTGTCCTTGCGCTGCACCAGCGCGTCCACGGTGTGCGCCACCTCGCGCAGCAGCGCGGCGGCGTCGAAATCCTCCGCCTGCACCTCCATCTTGCCGGCCTCGATCTTCGACAGGTCGAGCACGTCGTTGATCAGCGAGAGCAGGTGCCGGGCGTTGGAATGGATCTTCGCCAGGTCCTCGCGGAAGCTCTCGGCGCCTTCGAGATCCTCGGCTTCTTCCTCCAGCATCTCGGAATAGCCGATGACGGCGGAGAGCGGGGTGCGCAGCTCGTGGCTCATATTGGCGATGAACTGGCTCTTGGCGCGGTTCGCCTCCTCCGCCGCGGCCTTGGCCAGCGCCAGGGATTCCTCCGCCTCGCGCATTTCGGTGATATCGGTGTTGGTGCCGAACCAGCCGATCAGCCGGCCTTCCGGGAACTCGGAATCCGGCGCGTCGCGCAGCGGAAGGGCGCGGGAGAGGAACCAGCGGTAGCGCCCGTCCGCGCCGCGCAGCGGGAAGGTGTCCTCCCAGGGCTCGCCGGCGGCGATCGCCTTGCCGAAGCGCTGGATGGCGGCCTCGGCATGGTCGGGGTGGAGCAGCGCCTGCCAGCCGGCGCCGCGCATCTCCTCCGGCGTGCCGCCGGCATAGTCGTACCAGCGGCGGTTATACCACTGCACCGCACCCTCGGCGTCGGTCATCCAGGCGAGCTGCGGCACGGAGTCGATGATCATGCGCAGCCGCGCCTCGCTGCGGCGGATGCGGTCCTCCATGCGCCGCCGGGCGGTGATGTCGGTGGCCACCAGCCCCACGCCCTCCATGGCGGGGAGGTCCGCGCTGCGGGTGCCCAGCGGAAAGAAGCTCATCATCAGGTGGCGCGCCGGATGCGCCGGGCCGTCCGGACGCAGCGTCACCTCCACATCGGACTGCGCGCGGCCACCCTCCAGCACCAGCCGCAGCCGCGGTTCGATCTGTTCGCGCACCTCCTCCGGCAGGCGGCCGCCATGTGCGCCCAGCACGCGCTCATCGAGCATGGCCAGCGTCTTGTTGGCGTGGTCCAGCCGCAGGGCGCGGTCCAGGAAGCCGAGGCCCACCGGGGCGTGCTCCATCACCCCGTCCAGCAGCGCGGTGGCGCGGCGCTCGGCGCGGCGGCGGTTGCGGGCATAGAGAGCCAGCAGCATGCAGGCGGCCAGGGCGGCGCTGAGCGACAGGACGGTGAGCCAGGTGGAGCGCTGCTCATTGGCCATCGTCAGCCGGCCGAGGCGGTCGCGCGCCGCCTGCTGCACCCGCGCCACCTCGGTGCGCGCGGCGTCCATCAGCTCCTTGCCCTCACGCGTCGCCACCAGCCGCAGCGCGGCGTCCCGGCCGCCCTGGCGCTGGGCCTCAAGGACCCCTTCCGTCCAGGCCAGCTTGGCCTCGACGAGCCGGCGGAGCGAGCCGGCCGTGAGCTCGCCTTCGCTGGCGCCCGGTGCCGGCGGGGTGGCGCTTCCCTCCAGCGCCTGCAGCAATGCCTGCAGCTTCGCACGGCCGTCGTGATAGGGGGCGAGATAAGCCTCGTCGCCCACCAGCACGAAGCCGCGCTGCCCGGTCTCCACATCCTTCAGCGCGGAAAGCAGCGCTTCGGCATTGAGGACATGCGCCGAGGCGGTGGCGATGGCAGCACGGCTGGCGGCGGCAGCCCACCATCCGCCGAGGCCGCTTCCCAGGGCGATCAGAAGCAGCAGCGCGGCACCCAGCAAGGCAGGGCGCAGCCGGCCGTGGCGGTGGGGCGGGGCGGTGTCGGGCAAAGGCTGGGCGGCGGCGCTGGACAAGGCGATGGGTTCCGGGAATGGCCTGAGATAACGCGCCGCAAGGCCCGTGGGTTCACGCCTGAGTATGGCGAAGCTTGCGTCTCAACCAATTGCCCCGCCGCAGCGTTGCAAGGGCTCCCCATGGCCGCGAACCGCAGCGAGGCTGCCAAGGCTGATGACAACATGGCCATGACCGAATCCGGCGCCCCCGCCGCCACGCCGAACCAGCGGCCCCGGTTGCTCACGGTGGCGCTGGTCATCGCCGCGCTCTATTTCGGCCGCGAGGTGATCGTGCCGCTGGTGCTGGCGGTGCTGCTCGCCTTCGTGCTGGCGCCCGTGGTGGTGATGCTGCGCCGCGCCTTCGTGCCGCATGCCCTGGCGGTGGTGCTGGCAGTGCTGCTCAGTGCCGCCGCCATCCTGGGCCTCGGGCTGGTGATGGCGCGGCAGGCCGGCAGCCTGCTGGGGAGCCTCTCCACCTATGCGGGGAACCTGCGCAGCAAGCTGGACGGGCTGCACCTGGCGGAGCTGATGCAGGAGGCGCAGCTCGCGATGCAGAACCTGCGCGGCATGATCGGCGGCGGGCGCCATGGGGCCGGCCTGCCCGCCGCGCCGGCCGCCGAATCCGCTACCCCGCCGCTGGAGGTGATTCAAAGCATCGCCGGCTCCGTGCTGGCGCCGCTCGCCACGGCGGGCGTTGTGGTGCTCTTCGCCATTTTCGTGCTGCTCTACCGCGAGGACCTGCGCGACCGGCTGATCCGCCTCGCCGGCAGCCGGGACCTGCACCGCACCACCGTGGCGCTGAACGATGCCGCCCGCCGTCTCTCCCGCCTGTTCCTGGCGCAGGTGGCGCTCAATACCGGCGTCGGCGTGATGATCGGGCTGGCGCTCTGGGTGCTTGGCCTGCCCAGCCCGGCGCTCTGGGGCATCCTGGCCGGGCTGATGCGCTTCGTGCCCTTCCTCGGCACCTACATTGCCCTCGCGCCGATGCTGCTGCTCGCCGCGGCCGTGGAGCCGGGCTGGGGACTGGCGCTCTGGGTGGCCGGGCTGTTCCTGGCGGCGGAACTGCTGATGGGGCAGGTGGTGGAGCCGATGGTGTTCGGCCACAGCACCGGCATCTCGCCCGTCGCGGTGGTCATCGCGGCGACCTTCTGGACCTTCATCTGGGGGCCGATCGGCCTGCTGCTGGCGGTGCCGCTGACGGTCTGCCTGGTGGTGCTGGGACGCCACGTGCCGAGCCTCGACTTCCTCGACATCATGCTCGGCGACCGCCCTTCGCTGGAGCCCGGGGAAAGCTTTTACCAGAACCTGCTGCAGGGAAACCTGCCGCGCCTGCTGGAGCAGATGCGCCTGCACCTGCGGGAGCATCCTTCCCTGACCACCTACCACGACACGATCGCACTGCCTGGCCTGGTGCTCGCGGACCAGGACTGGGCACGGGAGGTGCTGGAGACGGAACAGCTGGAAGAGATCCGTGGCCGGGTGACCGCCCTGCTGGAACAACTGCCGCACGAGGTCGCGGAGGCGCCCGTCGATCCTTCCGCCGGACTCTGCCTATGCACCCCCGCACGGGGTCGGTTGGACGACCTCTCGGCGGCGATGGCGGCGCAGGCGCTGCAGGCCGAGGGGTTGCCAGCCGCCGTCATCGCGGAAGGCGCGGAGCCGTCGCCGGAGATGGCCGCCACCACCCGGCTCTGCTGCATCGCCGTATTGGAGGAGAGCAGCACGGCGGCCAGCCTGCGCTATCTGGCGCGGCGCTGGGAGAAGCTGCTGCCGGACGCGCAGATCGCCATCGGCCTCTGGCAGGCAGCGCCGGACAGTCCCGTTCTGGCAGAGTTAAGGCGGGAGGCGGCGGGACAGACCATCGTCACCTCACTCAGCGAACTGGCGGCGCTCTGGCGCGCCTTGGCCAACCAGCCGCCGGCCCATGCCGCACCGGCGCCGCAGACGTGAGGGGCAGGCGAAGGGGCTGGCCATTACCGCCCTGCCGGTGTGCGTGCGGACAGCAAGCGTAGGACAATCTGCCGCTTGGCAGATTTGTGGACAGTTCCTCGTCGGCCGGCTGCGGAAGCAGGGTAGAGCAATGGCCCTCGAAACGCTGATATGGGCGAGATGGTCCGGCGGACGAAGGAGAGCGTCTGGCCTAAGGTTGCTGCCTTTCTCCTCGATGCTGGAGAGCCACTACAAGGTTTCGTGCATTGTAGATTGAGCCGCGTTCTGTCTGCTTCGGTCCTGCACAGAATGATTCGAGCGCGATGAATATCCTGGTCGTAGAAGATGAAGCTCTAATAGCAGAACTTCTGGTTGAGCGCCTTGAAGAAGCCGGGCACACGGTCATAGGACCTGCCGCCACTGCTAGGGCGGCGCTCGACCTATGCCAGGAGAGTGCTCCTGATCTGGCTATTTTGGATATCAGCCTACAGGATGGTAGCTCTGGAGTTGAGGTGGCCCGTGAGCTGTTCGCCCGATGGGGGTTGGTGGCTATCTTCGCGAGTGGCGAGACACTGGCTGCCCGCCAGGCTCAGGACGTGGCACTGGGCTATCTCCGCAAGCCCTACGAGATGGCCGCGTTGCTCCAGAGCGTAGAGGCCATGGAAGCTCTGCGAGCCGGCTCCGCGCCGAGGCAGGTCCCGCAGGGCTTCGAGGCCTTCCCGCATGCACAGCCTGGAAGGAGAGGGGAGAGCTCCGCTTCCTTCCGCCGCCTGGCCTGAGCTGCGGCTTTCTACGCTCTTGCCAACTCTGCCGGGGCAGGGAATCTCCGGCGCATGCTTTTCCCTTTCTGCTTGCCGGCCTCGGTGCCGGAGAGGTTGCCTTCCGGAGTCGCGCGGAGAGGCGCCCTCGGCCTGCTGCTCGGCTCTATCGCGGCTCCTGCATGGGCCGCGCCCCGCGCGCAATTGCCCCATGATCTGCAGGGACGCGAGGTCTGGAGCCTGGACGAGACGCAAATCGGGACCGTCGTTACGATGAGCAGGAGTACCAACTCCGCCATTGTGCTCATCGCGCCGGCTCCTGGGCTGGGCATCGGCACCGCGCCCTTCACCATTCCTCTTTCGCTGCTCCGCGAGGCGTCCGAAGGACGGCTGCTCCTGATTATGGGGCCTGGCGAGTTCCATGCGAGGGTGGCCGCCGCGGGTTTGGCTCGGCCCTAGGAAGCGCGGCGGAACCGCCCCGCCGAAGCGAACCTCTGCCAATGACTTGGTCTTCTTTTGGCAAGATGGAGCGGGCGAAGGGCTTCGAACCCTCCACCTCAACCTAGAGAATCTTGGAGTAAGCAGTTTCCCAGCCTTCCGAAGTTTGCTGTGACTGGCTAGGCCGCTGATTCTTCAATATTTTCAGGTTCTGGACATCTTCCGGCGTCTGCCGGAGCCGGTGGTGGTTTGTTCCTGTCTGGTTCCCTGAGGGCGCGGAGGCGCTGCACAACCAAACTTGCCGCGCCTTCCTGGAATACGAAGCTTTCCAAACGGGCCATTGATGCCCCGGCGCCCGGCCCAGCCGGAGAGGCCCTCACTTGGCATGGCGATTTGAAGGGCTTCGGCGTGCGGCGGATGCCGCCTGGAATTGGCAGCTATCTGATCAAGTACCGGACCATCGGGGGCCGGTAGCGGAAGCTGGTGCTGGGACGGGCCGGCACTCCGGCGCCCGAGCTGACCCGAACCCTGGCGCGCGGCAAGCCGGCGGAGGCGGGATGAAGATGCCACAGCCCGCCTTGGACCATGGCGCGCCACTGGCAGAGGCGAGGGGAGCCTCCAACAGCATCAGCGGACCTTCCTCAGCTTCGCTCCGGCCTCTCCCCCTTCTCGGGATGAACTCTCCTTGTAGATCTCTGCAGAACGGCCACTCAGGAAAAGCGCTGCACGGTCACGGCAGACAGTGCGACCGCCTCGCCGCCCCTGCCACTCACCGCCGGTTCTTCAGCCACAGTGTGAGAAACATCGCCACGACCATAATGACGACACCTGTCCGGTGCTGGCTCATCCACTCAAGTGCCTGTTCTATGGGCAAGTATCGTCTCCCTCATGCGCTCTCGTTCCTCAGCCTCACGCCGGCCCAGCGGCTGTTCTTCGGGATGAACTCGACACCGGCGGCTTCCAGGGCGGCGCTGATGGCGGTCATCCCTCGGCCTGACCACCACCTGTCCGCTGGAAAAGCCGGCAATGGCTACGTGTGCCGATAGCACAACCGGACCTGCGCTCCGAAGAAGACCGGCGGCTCTGGCGGCGACGCCTCGGAGAAGAAGAGCGCCTCCGACCTCAACCACCACCCGAGCCGCCGGCACTGCACCCTGGCCTCGCTGGCCTGCGGCAACCCGCCGCCCTTTCTGGCTTTACGCGCGCCGGCGCCGCCGCCGAAGAACTTCGTCTCTTGATGCGGCGGCAGGCCATGCGCCCGATGGCGTCGGGACCGCGAGAGAGGCAGGGGCTGAACCAGCCGTTCTAGAGCCGCCTCCGCTCTGACGGAATGTTTGGCAGAGCGCCCGGGCAGTGGATCTGCTGACGGAGGGCATGGGTGTCGCAGGCCCGCTCGGCCATGATCAGGCTGCCGGACGACAGGCCACGCAGCAGCACCTTGGCAGCCCGGCAATCGGCGGATCGGCTTGGCGTCAGCGCGCAGATGGAGCTTGGTGCGGCTGCCGCCGCGGCTGACGCCGAGCGCCTGGCCCTTCTGCCCCTTGCGCGGCCGGCGGCACAGCGAGGCGCCTTTACGGAAGGGCTGTCGAGCAGCAGTTCGGCGGCTGGGCCACCTGTGGCGGCCAGTGCCTGAAACAGCCTGATCCAGACGCCTTGGCCCGCCCATCGCATGAAGCGGTTGTACAGCGTCGTACGAGGACCATAGCGGGCTGGGGCATCAGCCCAGCGCCCAGCGGAGCGCAACACAGGGATGATGCCGCTGATCACCTGCCGTTCATCGCCGCGCGGCACGCCGCGCGACTTGTTTGGCAGGGGGGCAGCCGTTGCCACGGGTGATCCGTCAGCCAGAACTGCCCGCTCAGCGGACCCTCTGATCACCGTCGTAGCCCGGGTGAATCACGCAGAGCGCTGCAGCTCAAACCAGTTCATGGGGCCTGATCCTGGTGTCCGCCGTCGTCGCGGTGCGAAGCGAAAATCTGGCCGTGCAACCACTTGGTGGCATGGCTTGGCGCTACCTTCATCACAGGTACGCTTGCCGTGCTTTGTTAAGAGCCTGGATAAGTGTTGCTCGGGAGTTCCGATTTCCAAATCTGCAGGTGATGCGCAAGGGTTGGGGCAGGCCGACCGCCGGGGCAGCCGGGACGAATTGGTCGAGCGTCGATGCGCTCTTCCCTCCCCTTGGGCTCTTGGCTGTCTGCTCCCTTCCGCCTTCTCTCCAGTGGATGGCGCCGAGTGGTCACACCTACTTCTTCAAAGGTTGATTCTCTTACGAGAATGGGCGAGGGTTGCCGGATGATGTGGCAGTGCTCAACAGATCGGCGCCGCCTCGCCCACGCCGGAAGCCTGCTCGCAGGCTCTTAACCCCGGGTGGGCTGACGGCAGACGTCAACTCCCGACCCGGGGACTCCTTCGATAGCGGAAGAAAGTCGCCTCGCGTTCTCGCGCGAGGTGGATTCGTCACGTCTTGGAGGATCGATCTGTGTTGCATTCCAACATCGATTGTCTGTTCTGTGGCGCTAGGCTCGACGGAACGGAGAGCCTTTGCCCGACCTGCAGGAAGAATGCCCCGGCTCTTCGGTGCTTCCGATTCGAGGTGATCGAGGGTGCGTCGTCATCGTCAGCGCAACCTTCTGAAGCCATTGAGGGCGGCGATATCATCATCACGACACGAGACCACTTCGTGCTCGACGAAATCGCTTGTCTGCGGATGCGCTCCGGGGATGCGGCTGCACGAATACTGATCGAGAAATTGAAATGCAGCAAGATTGTCTCGCCCGAAGATGTGCCGGCTGATGTCATCACATTGGGCAGCCGGGTCGTCTTCAGCGTCGATGGGGGAGATGCTGAAGCACGCGTCTTGACCCATCCCGATGCACATAGCGTCTCTGCTTGGTCTCTGCCCGTTACAGCACCACGAGGTGCTGCTTTGCTCGGGTTGAGAGCAGGGGCTGTGACAAATGCCCCTCGGCTCCGCGGAGGCATGGAGCGCATCGACATACTCTCGGTCATAGGCCGCTCTGAGAACGGCATGCACCGCCATGGTATGAGATCTGTTTCGTGTGGAGGAAGAGCGCTGTCAACGCCGCGGCGAGGGCGGGGCTATCTGCAGCAAGATGATGATCCTCTTCCACCCGCCGCATAACGGGCAGGTTTGCTCCGTGTTCTCCAGGCCCGCAGCGACGGCAGGGAATGGTGCCGGAGCTGTGCTGCTCGACGCTGCCGTGATCCACACCCCGTATCAGTCACGCCATTGGCCGGGTTCACGGCGCGGGAGGTCGCGAGATGGCGGTTGCCGTCATCTCGCCATGAGCAACGCCCGACACCAGCATGGAGAAGACCTGTGAGCGAAGATAATGAGGCGGGCGCTCTGCGCCCACAGCTGTTGATGTCGGCCGAGGACCATGCCCGGCTGATGGCGCTGGCGGAGGCCGCTGCACGGCGGAGCCCACTAGTCGCCGACCTGCTGATGGAGGAGGTTGATCGCGCCGAGGTGGTGCCATCCGGGCGTGTGCCCGCAGGCGTCGTGGCCGTCGGCTCCACCGTCGAATTTTGCGACGCGACGACCAGCGCGACGCGGCGGGTTCAGATAGTGCTCCCTGGGGCGGCCGATATCGCCACGGGGCGCATCTCCGTGCTGTCTCTCGTCGGGGCTGGATTGATAGGGCTGTCCGAGGGTCAGTCGATCGATTGGCCGACCCAAGACGGCCGAGTTAGACGGCTGACTGTGGTACGCGTCCAGGCTCCGCCGCAAGGAGGAGGCGTTGGCGACACCACGGCAGCCGCATGACGGGGTATCGGCCGCACGCCCCCCCCCGCTTGCATGCCCTCGTCACACGGCCGCGCCACCAGGCGAAAGGGCTTGCGGCTCGGCTGCAGGCGCGTGGCATCGGCTGCCTGGTCGAGCCGATGCTGGAGATCATGTCGCAATCCTGGGATGTGGCCGCTGCCCTTCACAAGAAGCAGGCGATCCTGCTCACCTCACCAAACGCCGCGGAGGCGCTGGTGAAGGCAGCTCCTGCTGACGTCACCGGCGGGCTGGCCGCATTGCCGCCGATCCTTGCCGTCGGCACCGCGACGGCATGGCCGCTGCACAGGGCGGGTTTGACGAAAGTCGAGGTCGCACCCGGTGGCGACGCTGCAGACCTTCTGCGCCTGGTGCGGGCCCGGCTGGATCCACGGCATGGGCCGCTGGCCTATCTGAGTGGAGAGGTGGTCGCTTGCGACCTTGGTGCCGCCCTCAAACCAGCAGGATTCGCCGTAGAGCGAATGGCGGTCTATTCGGCGCGGGCAGCCGCGCATCTCACGCCGCAAGTGCGCGATGCCATCGCGCAGGGCGCAATTCAGGTGGCGCCTGTCCTGTCGGTGCGCACGGCCAGCGTGTTCCGTAGCCTGCTCCGGCAAGAAGGGCTGGAAGAAGCGTGCAACGACATGGTCGGTATCGCACTAAGTCCGCGTGTTGCGGAAATGATGCGGCCGCTGCCCTGGCGGGTGCTGGCGGTGGCTGACCGACCGGATCTGGATGCGTTGCTCGATGGGCTTTGCCGAGCCCTGGCGGGGGGCATGGACGACGCCTTCGGCCGTTGCGTTGCTGGTGCCGGCCGTGTCCTGCCCTAGCATCCCCGCGGTGGCGGCGCCGGTGGAGATGTTGAGGCCGCCGCGCAATCCAGCAAACCGCGCCATCGTCTTCCTCGGGCCGAGCCTGCCACTCGCGGAGGCGCAGGCTCTGCTCGCCGCCGACTACCGTCCGCCGCTTTGCCGGGGCGATCTCGATGCAATCACGGAGCCGGCTGTGGTGGCGGTGGTGGATGGCGTTCTCGACGCGGAAGCTCGCCTGCGCCCCGAGGAGGCACGCTGTGCGGCCAAACGCGGTATTCGCCTCTATGGTGCGGCCAGCGTGGGCGCTCTGCTCGCTGTTGATCCCTCTATCTCCGGCAGCGTCATCGGCATTGGCCGTGTGGTCCAATTGCTCCGTTGTGGTCGCGTCAGGGCCGACGATCTGGCCCTGCTGTACGCGGCGCATGATCTGCGCCCCCTCACCATACCGATCGTCGAAGTTCTTTGTTGGCTGGAGGACGCACGGGTGTCCGGCTGCGTTCCGCCCGGCGATGCGGAAGCTGCGCGCGCTGCGCTTCGCGAACTGCCGCTGGGTGACCGGTCGCCGTCAGCGATCGTGCGGGTACTGCGCCACCATCTCGGGCCCATCTCGCCCGCGATAGGCGATCCACTAAGGCTCGGCGTGAAGGCCACCGATGCGCGGCGGCTGCTGCAAGTGGTGGGGAAGTTCCTCGGCCGCATCGAGAGGGAGGCGCCGGCTGGAAGCGCCAAAGAACTCGGAGGTTCCTCATGACTGTCGTTGCCTGCGGAAGGAACATCGTTCCAGTTCACCAGGGCGGATCCTGGAGGAAGGGTGCCAGGGTGCCAGGGTGTCTATGCCGCAGCCGCTCATCGCCTGGCTGGCACACCGGCAATGCAAGGCATCTCTTAGAAGGTAGCTAGAGGGGGCGCGACAGAATGGACAGGGACGATATCCGGCTTTCGTTTGACGCGGTGCGGCGTCTGGCGGAGCAGCCATTGCTGAAATGTGGGGTCAGCCGCGAGCATGCGGAGGCGATGGCGGAGGTTGTGGCCTTGGCAGAGGCCGACGAAGCGCGCTCTCACGGCCTGTATCGTATCGAGGGCTGCGTACAGGCCGTCCGCTCCGGCAAGGTCGATCCGCAAGCGCGGCCCGAGGTCGTGTCTACCGCCGGCGCCGTGGTGCGCATCGATGCGCGCGGCGGCTTCGCGCTTCACCCGCTTCGGCTCGGACGTCCGCTGTTGGCCGACAAGGCGAGAGAGTTCGGCATTGCGGCGCTTGCCCTGAATAACTGCTACCATTTCTCGGCCCTGTGGGCCGACATCGAGATCATGGCCGAGCGCGGTCTGGTGGCGCTCTCATGCACGATCGGGGCGCACAATGTTGCCCTGGCGGGCGGATCTGCTCCGGCCTTCGGGACCAATCCCTTCGCCTTTGCCTTCCCGCGTGGGGAAGGCAGGAAGCCCTTCGTCTTCGATCTCTCCTCAAGCGTCGTGGCGAAGGGCGAAATCGAGCTGCGCCGGAGAAGCGGGGAAAGCATCCCTGCAGGATGGGCCGTGGACAGGCAGGGGGCGCCCACGACCAAGCCGGAAGATGCCCTGGCCGGAGCCATCATGCCGTTCGGCGGCCATAAGGGAGCTGCGCTAGGCCTTATGGTTGAGCTGCTGGCGGGCCCGCTGATCGGAGATCTGAAGAGCGCTGAAGCCCTTGCCATCGACACACACGACGGCGGTCCTCTACGCGGCGGCTATCTCATGCTCGCAATCAACCCCGGTCACCTCGGGGGAAATGATAGCGGGCTTGAAGAGGCAGACGCATGGCTCACGTCACTTGCAAGACAGCATAAGCCTGCCCGTCTTCCAGGAACACGCCGTCATGCGGCCCGGGTTCGTAGCATGGCAGATGGGATCCTGGTCCCTCGCTGTCTATACAATCGACTCTTGGAACTCTGCTGATGCGCTTGACGGCTACCACTGGAGGCGATCTGCTTGGCTTCTACTTCATTGTCATGGCGCCTCTTGCTTCGCTGACAGAGAGGAACTCGTGGCGTCGGGCGGGGCTATCGGTTGCACGATAGAGGCAGAACCAAGCCCCTGGTCCTTGGCGGATATTATGCATTCCATCATCGCAAAGGTGCCTGGTGCAGGGGGGGCGTTGTCCATCTCATTCTATCCATGCCACGGGGGACCAACCCCGCGGCAGGATAGGGGAGGGAACGAGAAGAGAACAACGATGCGTGCCTAGCTGTCGGCAATTCCGCTCAGCGTCGCCTCGCAGTCCCTATAGCGGCCGGATGGGAGGCTTGGTCTCGGGGCGCGCTACCGAAACTCAGCCCGTGGCATCCATCCCGGCTTCATGGAATTTGAACGTGCCGCGCCCCTCGCTCCTGGCCCGGCACGTTGCCGCATCAGCTTGCTGCAGCAATGTGCCGAATGTTCCCGCCGATTTGCCGTCGGCAAGCGCGATCCCGAGCGAAGCCCCGACTTTGGTCGTCTGCCTGCCCAGTGTGATGGGCTGGCCGATCGTGGCAATGATCCGGCGGGCGAGCCGGGCCGCGTCCTCGGCGCCAGCCTTCACCTCGGCCATCACAACGAACTCGCCGCCCCCGGTGCGGGCCACGATGTCGCCCTCGCGCACGCAGTCTCGGAGCCGCAGAGCGACTTCGCGCAGCACGACGTCTCCCGCAGGGTAGCCGTGGAGGTCGTTCGCCGGCTTGAAGGGGTCCAGGTCAACCATCATCAGGGCGACCTGGGCCTCCCGCCGGCGTAATTGGGCCAGCATGATCTCGCCTTCCCGGGCCAGCATGACCTCGTCCCGGTCCCGTTGCAGGTGGGGGTTTGGCAGACCAGTCAGGGGTTCATGGAAGGCGAGGGGCTGCGCCTCCGCCTGGGCCGCGGTGCGGCTCGCCACCATGTGGCGGAGCTCCCGCTGTCGGCGGAGGGCATAGAAGGCCAATCCAAGCGGCGCGATGAAGGCCATCGCCACCAGGTTCCCGAGCAGCCATCCCGGATGTCCATGGGACAACTGGTGGAGAACTTGGAAGACCTCCTGCCGAGTCGCGATGGCACTCATCACGATGCAGCTGAGCCCGATCAGCAGCATGTCGCGGGTTGCCGCGCTCGGGCGGCGCCAGAGCCGGGAGATCCAAGCCAAGCGGGGAGGGGGGGAGGAGGCGGCAGCCGCCGGAGCGGACCCGCTACACGAGGGGGGAGTGTCCATGGCAGGCGCAATGTGGCCTGCCCGTATGAAGGGAAAATTAACCAGCTAGGTCTGCGCGCAGCCGAACTGCGCGGCCCATTTGGTTCCGCAGTCCCAAATGCAGAAAGGGCCCACGTGAGCGGGCCCCTGCTAACCACCTGATCTTCTTTTGGGAATATGGAGCGGGCGAAGGGATTCGAACCCTCGACCCCAACCTTGGCAAGGTTGTGCTCTACCCCTGAGCTACGCCCGCGCTCCGTTCGGCGTGGGCGGGGATATGTCATGGAGTTTGGCGGGCCGCAATCCCCCCCCAAGCAATCACGTGCAGATTTTTTCTTTCTCCGCCGCCGGCGCGGTGTGAAGGGTCTGGTGGCGATCGGGAGCGGCATTCCCGTGACAAGGGCGGCCATCCCTCCGCGCCGATGGCTTGGCAGGTCGCCCGAGCGGGTTGCCTGGGCCGGAGGTGCCCGGCAGGATTGACCGGCGCGGCAGCGTATGGCCCTCCGACCTTGCCCGGCTGATCAGGGTTGGGCCACCACGAAACATGCCGCTTTAGCTGTGCGCGGACCCGGACGGCCCTGGCGCCAAGCAGGAGGAACCATTGCAGATCACCGAAGCCGAGGCTTCCGTGCTCTCCAGCGGCCATGCGCCGGAAACCCCGGAGGGGCTGCTCGCGCGGCTGGCCTCGTTGGGAATCGTAGCGCGCACTGTCGAGCACCCGCCGCTGTACACGGTGGCGGAGAGCAAGGCGTTGCGTGGGAGCCTGCCCGGCGCCCATGCCAAGAACCTGTTCCTCAAGCCCAAGGCGCCCGGCCCTTATCTGCTGGCCGTGCTGGAGGAGGACCGGCAGATTGGCGTCAACGCGCTGCTGCGGCGGCTCGGCGTGCCGCGCGGGCAGTTCGCCTCGGCGCCGGAACTGCTCGCGGAGTTGGGCGTGCGTCCCGGCGCGGTGACGCCGCTGGCGCTGGTCAACGCCCTGCCAGGCCGGGTGCGGGTGGCGATCGACCGCGCTCTCCTGGAGGGGGTGGAAACCGTGCATTTCCATCCGCTGGTCAACACCGCCACGACCGCTTTGGCGCCGCAGGACCTGCTGCGCTTCCTGCGCGCCCTGGGCCACGAGCCGGAGCTGCTCGACCTCACCGCCGGCCCTTGATCCCGGCCCTGAACCCAGCCTCTGATCCCCGGGCAAATCGCGCCGGCCGCCTTGCGCGGCGCGGCCCCCGGCGCATCTATTCAGGCAGCAATTCCGGAACTGGTGCTTTTCTCATGGATACGATCCTCGACCCCAATCGCCCCTCTCCGGGCGGCGCCGACATCATCAAGGACGGCGACTCCAAGACCTTCATGCAGGACGTGGTGAATGCCAGCCGCGAAGTGCCTGTGCTGGTGGACTTCTGGGCGACCTGGTGCGGCCCCTGCAAGCAGCTGACCCCGGCGCTGGAGAAGGTGGTGACCGCGGCCCAGGGCCGCGTGCGGCTGGTCAAGATCGACATCGACCAGAACCGTGCCCTGGTCCAGCAGCTTTCCCAGATGGGCCTTCCGCTGCAGTCGGTGCCGACGGTGGTGGCCTTCTGGCAGGGCCAGATCGCCGACCTGTTCCAGGGCGCCCTGCCGGAATCCGAGCTGAAGCGCTTCATTGAGGCGCTGCTGAAGCTGGCCGGCGGCCAGATGCCCGCGGCCGACCTGCTGGCCGAGGCGAAGCAGGCCGCCGAGCAGGGTGACCACGAGACCGCGCTGCAGCTCTTCGCCGCCCTGATGCAGCAGGAGCCGGAGAATGCCGAGGCGGTGGCCGGCGCCGCCCGCACGCTGATGGCCATGGGCGAGGAGGAACGCGCCCTGGAGGTGATCGAGGCGGTGCCGGAGAAGATCCGCAGCCATGCCGAGGTGGCCGGCGTGCGCAGCGCGCTGGAGCTGGCGGCCGAGGGGCGCAAGGCGCGGGCCCGGCTTGCCGAGTTCGAGAACCGTCTGGCCGCCGACCCGAACGACCATGCGGCGCGGATCGATCTGGCGGTGGCGCTGAACGCCATGGACCAGCGGGCCGAGGCGGCGCAGGCGCTGCTCGACGCGATCAAGCGCGACCGGAGCTGGAACGAGGATGCCGCCCGCAAGCAACTGCTGAAGTTCTTCGAAGCCTGGGGGCCGACGGACCCGGCGACCGTCAAGGCGCGCCGCGGGCTCTCGACCCTGCTGTTCAGCTAGGCCGGGGACCGGCCGGGCATGGATCGCGATTCGTCCTGGCCGGGCACGCTGCCGGCGACGGTGCCGGTCTTTCCGCTCACCGGGGCGCTGCTGCTCCCCGGCGGCCGCCTGCCGCTGAACATCTTCGAGCCGCGCTACCTCGCCATGGTCGAGGATGCGCTGGCGGCGGGACGGATGTTCGGCATGGTGCTGCCCGACCCGGCGCATCCGCAGCGGGCGGGGCGCTCCACTCTCTACCGGGTCGCCTGCCTGGGCCGCATCGCCTCCTTCGCCGAGACGGAGGATGGCCGCTACCTCATCACCCTGCTCGGGGTGAGCCGCTTCCGGGTGGCGGAGGAACTGCCCGACAGCCCGCGCGGCTATCGCCGGGTCCGCACGGACTACGTCCCTTACATCACGGACCGGAGCGAGCCGCCCGCCGCGGCCGCTGACCGCCCGGCACTGCTCGCGGCGGTGCGCGCCTATTTCCAGGCCCAGCGGATCGAGGCTGACTGGACTGCGATCGAGCGCACCGCCACGCCCACCCTGGTGACCACCCTCTGCATGGTCTGTCCCTTCACCGATGCCGAGAAGCAGGCGCTGCTTGAGGCGCCGGACCTGCGGGAGCGGGCGGCCATGCTGGTTTCCCTGATGCAGATGGACAGCATCGGCCCGGCCAGCGGCTCGGAGCGGCCGAGCTGACGCAGACACGTTGACGCGCGGCTTGCCGCGGCGCAGGAATCCCCCCGACATGACGAACCCGAACGAACGCGATCCCGCTGCTTCCACCGCCCAGCCCGGCGGCCCGGTTGACCCGCGCCTGCTGGAGATCCTGGTCTGCCCGGTCACCAAGGGGCCGCTGCGCTATGACCGGGAGAAGGGCGAACTGGTCAGCGAACAGGCCGGCCTGGCTTACCCGATCCGGGATGGCATCCCCATCATGCTGCCGGACGAGGCACGCCAGCTGGAGGGCTGATGCCTCACCCGGTCGAGATCCGGCTGCGGCGCGCGGAGAAGCGACTTGATGTCCGCTTCGACGACGGCGCCGCCTTCTCCCTGCCGGCCGAGTATCTGCGGGTGGAGAGCCCTTCCGCCGAGGTGCAGGGGCACGGGCCGGGGCAGAAGAAGACCGTCGCCGGCCGGCGGGAGGTCGGCATCATGCGGGTCGAGCCGGTCGGGCACTATGCCGTCCGGCTGATCTTCGACGACCTGCACGACAGCGGCATCTACAGCTGGGACTACCTGTACCGACTCGGCCGCGAGCAAGCGGAGCGCTGGTCCGCTTACGAGGCGGACCTCGCCGCGCGCGGCCTCTCGCGTGACCCGCCCGGCCGTCATTAAAGCCGGAGCTGCACTGACGTATGGCCTCTCCTCCTCCCGTTCTCGCCATTGTCGGTGGCGGGTTCGCCGGCACCACGCTGGCGCTCCAGGCCCGCGCCGCCTGGCCCACCGCCCGCATCCTCCTGTTCGAGCCGGGCAGGCCCGGGCCAGGGCTGGCCTACTCCACGCCCGATCCAAGCCATCTGCTGAACGTGCCCGCGACGGGCATGAGCCTCTATCCCGACCGGCCGACCCATTTCGCGGACTGGCTCGCGGCCCAGCCGGATGCGCCGGCAGCAGGCGAAGGACCCTGCTTCGCACCCCGCAGGATGTATGGGCGCTATCTCCGGGAGCAGCTTCGCGACGCCGTGGAGCGGGAGGAGGTTTGCCATCTGCCGCAGCGTGTTGTCGCGCTCGCACGACGACCGGGAGGAGGCTTCCGGCTGCAGACGGAGGACGGCGGCGGGCACGAGCCGGATCATGTCGTGCTGGCGGTCGGCGGCTTTGCTGCCGGACGGGCACAGCCGCCGCACGTCTTCGGCGATCCCTGGGACCCGGCGGCATTGCGGGATCTGGACCCCGAGGCCCCGGTTCTGCTGGTCGGCCTCGGCCTGACAATGGTGGACATGCTGCTCGCGCTGCGTGGCCAAGGGCATCGGGGGCCGGTGCTGGGCATCTCGCGGCATGGGTGGCTTCCGCTTTCCCATGTATCCGGTGCCTTCCCGCCGCCCTGGCCGATGCCGGGCGGGAGGGAGGCCTGGTCAGGGCCTCTGGTGGCGCTGCGCACGCTGCGTCGGATGGCTGCGGAGGCGGCCGCGGTCGGGCAACCCTGGCAGGCGGTGATCGACGGGGTGCGGCCGCAGGTGCAGCGCATCTGGCATGGCTGGGACTTGGCAGCGCGCCGGCGCTTCCTGCGGCACGCCCGCAGCCTCTGGAACCTGCATCGGCACCGGCTGGCGCCGCGCGTTGCCAGGTTTCTCGCCGAGCAGCGTGACACGGGGGCGCTGGAGATTCTGCCCGGGCGCCTCAGCGGATGGCAGCCGGCGGGAGAGGGGGTGGAAGTGTCCATTCGCCTCCGAGGCGGCGAAGTCGTGACGCGCCATGTGGCGCGGGTCCTGCTCTGCACGGGACCTGACTCGAGCGATGCCTGGCGCAGCACGCCGCCCATTCCCGCTCTCGTGGCGGCGGAGATGGCGGCGCCCGAGAGGCTTGGGCTGGGTCTTGCGGTGCGGGAGGACGGGCAGGCGCTCACGGAAAGCGGGCAAGCTGTGCCCGGGCTATGGGTTCTGGGACCGCTGACCCGTGGCAGCCTATGGGAGATTACGGCGGTGCCGGAAATCCGGGCGCAGGCTGCCTCACTGGTGAAGGCGCTCGCGACCACGCCTGGAGTGGGCGAGTAGGGCGACCCTAATATCCGTCTTGCAGAGGGGGCCGGCCCTTCGCGAGGGTGGGAACTCGCGGCACGATTCCCATTTGACACGGGTTTCGGCTGGGCCTAGAAGGCGCGCCCTGCTGCTGGGTTGAAGGGTGTGAGCCTGGAGGTTTGGTGGTGGGGCTGGAAGGTTTCTGGTGGTCTTGGTGTTGACTTTGGAAGTTAATCTTCCTAGATACCAAGTAATCGCTGGGAAGTTCTTCTAGTGGTGACTGGGTGGACCGAAAAATTCTTCTTGACGGCTTCGGCCG
>DATMFR010000002.1:0-28837 GCA_035556695.1 Roseomonas sp. | reverse complement strand
CCCGGAGGGGCAGCGCCTGGCGCTGGTGGACGATGGCGGCGCCGGCGAGGCGCATCCCTGGGCGCGCAGCCCGGTGCCGGCGGCGCAGCAGATCCGCGGCCTCGGCCCGATCACCATGAGCGTGCCCGACCTGCGCCGCTCGGATGCCTTCGCCACCGAGGTGATGGCGATGCGCCGCGGCCGCACCTACCGCACCGACGAGGCGAAGCCGGTGGACGTGCAGGTCTACGAGATGGGCGAGGGCGGGCCGGCGGCCGAGCTGCACATGCGCATCGAGCCGCATCTGCCGGCGCACCAGCCCGGCGCGGGCAGCGTGCACCACGTCGCCTTCCGCGTGCGGGACGAGGAATACGGCTACTGGGTGGACCGCTTCAACCAGCTTCGCCTGCGCTCCAGCGGCCCGGTGGACCGCTACTACTTCCGCTCGCTCTATGTGCGGGAGCCGAATGGCATCCTCTACGAGATCGCCACGGAGGGCCCCGGCTTCGACGCGGACGAGCCGAAGGACCAGCTCGGCGAGCGCCTCGCTTTGCCGCCCTTCCTGGAGCCGCGGCGCGAGGCCATCGAGCGCGGGCTGAAGCCGCTGTGAGCGGACTGCGCACCGGCGGCGGGGGTCCGCATGCCGGCCGCCCCGTGGCCCAGGCCGGCACGCCCCTGGAGCGTGCGCGGGCGGCGCTGATCCTGGTGCACGGGCGCGGCGGCAGCGCGGCCGACATGCTCGGCCTCGCCCGGCACGTGGCGGCGCCGGGCATGGCCTGGCTGGCGCCGGAGGCCGCGGGCAACACCTGGTACCCGCACCGCTTCCTGGAGCCGGTGGCGCGCAACGAGCCCTTCCTCTCCTCGGCGCTCGCCGTGCTGGAGGATCTGGTGGCGCGCAGCGGCCTGCCGCCGGAGCGGGTGGCGCTGCTCGGCTTCTCGCAGGGGGCCTGTCTGGCGCTGGAGTTCCTGGCGCGGCGGCGGGCGCCGCTGGGGGCGGTGATCGGCCTCAGCGGCGGGCTGATCGGCGACCGCTTGCCGGCGCCGGCGCCGGAGGCGGTGGAGGTGCTGGGTGGAACCCCGGTGCTGCTCGGCTGCAGCCGGCAGGACTTCCACATCCCCGAGCCGCGCGTGCTGGAGACGGAGGCGGTGCTGCGCGGCCTCGGCGCGGCAGTCACCACCCGGCTCTATGAGGGCGACTTCCACGGGGTGAATGCCGAGGAGGTGGAACTGGCCCAGGCCATGCTGGAGCGGCTCGCCTGAGGTGAAGGCCGCCGGTTCCCGCCCGGCGGCTTCTCCGGTAAAGCAGGGCCTCGCGTCAGCCGGAGGAAGCCATGCCGCTCGACCACACCGCCAAGGGCGTCTACCCCATCGCCCCCACGCCCTTCCACGCCGATGGCCGGATCGACTTCGAGTCGATCGACCGGATGACCGACTTCTACCGCGAAGTCGGCAGCACCGGCATGACGGTGCTCGGCGTCATGGGCGAGGCGCCCAAGCTCGACCAGAGCGAGGCGCTGGAGATCGCCACCCGCTTCATCCGCCGCGCCGAGGGGCTGCCGGTGATTGTCGGCGTCTCCGCGCCGGGCTTCGCCGCCATGCGCGGCCTGGCCCGCGCGGCGATGGACAAGGGCGCCGCCGGGGTGATGATCGCGCCCCCCAACACCCTGCGCACCGACGACCAGATCACCACCTACTACCGCCAGGCGGCGGAGGCGATTGGCGAGGACGTGCCCTTCGTCATCCAGGACTTCCCGCAGACCTTCTCGGTTGTCATGACGAACGCGGTGATCCGCAAGATCGTCATGGAGAACCCCTCCTGCGTCATGCTGAAGCACGAGGACTGGCCGGGGCTGGAGAAGATCTCCACGCTGCGCGGCTTCCAGGCGGACGGCTCGATGCGGCCGATCTCCATCCTCTGCGGCAATGGCGGCCTGTTCCTCGACTTCGAGGTTGAGCGCGGCGCCGATGGCGCCATGACCGGCTACGCCTTCCCCGACATGCTCTGCGACGTGGTGCGCCTGCAGGCCGAGGGCCAGCGCGACGCGGCGCACGACCTGTTCGACGCCCATCTGCCGCTGCTGCGCTACGAGCAGCAGCAGGGCCCCACCGGGCTGGCGGTGCGGAAGTACGTCATGGCGAAGCGCGGCATCATCGCCTCCGACGCGCAGCGCAAGCCGGGCGCGGCCCTGACCGCGAAGGCGAAGAGCGAGGTGGAATACCTGCTCTCCCGCGTGGCGCGGAAGGACCCGCGCGCCGGCAAGCTGCGCTGAGGGCGGCTGAAGCAAGGTTGGGGAAGTTGTCCGAGGCAGTGCCTCGGACTCCCTGAACCCCCTCCTTTTTCTGCCAGTTTTCAGGTGCACCTCCGGCGAGGGCATTTCCGACTGTCCTCGCGGCGGCTCTTGCCCGGCAAGCGCACCAAAGCTGACAGAAAAAAGAAGAGAGAGTGTGGGGGAGAATTCATTCTCCCCCGCTTCTGCCCTTCGATGGATATGAGGACCGCCGCGGCCTCAGGCCCGCAGCGGCAGGTGCCCCGGCAGCATCAGCGGCAGTGCGGGCCGGTCGCCTTGCTGCAGCAGGCGGGCTGCCTCGAAGCGCAACCGGCAGTCGAGCCCGGCCGCCTCCCAGCGAATATCCACCGTGCCGCCGAGCTGCCGGCGCACCGTGTTCTCCACCACCTTCAGCCCAAAGCCCTGGCGAGCGGGCTGCCGCGCCGGCGGGCCGCCCTGTTCGTGCCAGCAGAGGAGCAGGCTCTCCTGCTCGCGCCGCCAGGACAGGCAGACCTGCCCCTTCTCGCTAGAAAGCGCGCCATGATGCGCCGCGTTGCTGACCAGCTCATGCAGCAACAGGGCGAGGGGCTGCACCGCATGCGGCGCGATGGTCAGGGAAGGGCCCAGCAGCGTGATCCGGCCGCTCGCCTGATAGGTTCCCAGCGCCTCCCGCGCGAGGCTGTGGAACTCGATGCCCAGCCACTGCGCATTGGCCAGCAGGGTGTGGGCCCGCGCCAGCGCCGTCACGCGGCCCTTCACCGCCTCGACGAAGCGGGCCGGATCGTTGGCGCGGCTCATCTGCAGCACGGACTGCACCACGCTCAGCACGTTGCGTGTCCGGTGATCCACCTCGCTGGCGAGCTGCCGCTCGCGCGCGGCAGCCTCCCGCGCCATGGTGACATCCATCACCACGCCGCTCACCCGCAACGGCGCACCGTCGGGCTGGCGCTCCACCACCGCCCCCTGCCGGTGCAGCCAGCGCACCTGCCCATCCGGCCAGACGACGCGGAACAGCGCATCATAGTGCCCCGGCCCCGCCGGATCGAGCGCGGCGGCGACGGCTTGCCGCAGCAGGGGACGGTCCTCCGGGTGGATCACGGCTTCCATGGCGCTGTGGGTCGGCAGCGTGCCCTCGGCCATGCCGTAGAGGGCTTCCCGTCCGGCCGAGCCGGTCAGGCGGCCGCTCGGCACCTCCCATTCCCAGGTGCCGACCTGTGCAGCTTTCAGGGCGCGCGCCAGGCGGCTCTCGCTCTCGGCGAGGGCGCGCTCTCGCTGCCGCAAGGCCGCACTGGCCTCCGCCATGGCGGAGCCGACTGCCGAAACCTCCTCGATGGACGTCGGTAAGGGCTCCACCGGCTCGCCCTGGCCGAGTTGGCGCGCGGCGCGTGCCAGGCGTTGCACGGGGCGCGCGATGCGCCGGGCGAACACGACGGCCAGGACGATCGCGAGCGTCCCCAGCAGCCCCGTGCCCAGGCCCAGCAGCATCAGGGAATGGCGCAGCGGCCCCTCGGCGAGGCCTGCCGGCACCAGCACGCCGGCGCGCCAGCCCAGGGCGGAGGAAAGAGCGGTGGCGGCAAGGACCGGCTCGCCATCAAAGCTCCGGGCGGACCAGAAGTTGGAGGGCGCGCTGCTGGCCTCCTGCGCCTGCTCGGAGATGAGCCGGCCCTGGACCTCCTGCTGCCGCGCCGAGCGGACCATGATGTGCCGCTGGCCATCGACGAGCAGTGCCATCCAGCCCTGCGGCAGCTTCACCTCGCGCAGCCGCTCAAGCAGCCGCCGCGGGTCCAGGCGGAGGGTGAGCAGATAGGCCACCTCGTCGTCGCGCAGCACCGGGACCGTGACGACAATCACATAGGGGCCGCCCGGCGCCTGCTGCATCAGGCCGGAGACGGTGGGGGAGCGGTTGTGTCGCATGCCGGCGAAGCTGCGCGCGCCTGAGGGGGGAGTGCTGCCTGGCGGGTGCAGTGCCGCCTCGCCGCCCAGCAGGGGACCGGCCTGGCGGACCAGGGCGGCGAGGTGGGGGAGGTCGGCGGCCTCCACCGGCAGGCTGGCCGCCAGCACCTGGAGGGCGGCGACCTGCCCCTCCATGTCGCGTTCCACCAGTGTCATGATGTTGCGTGCGCGGGAGATGGCCTCCTGCCGCAGCGCGCTGCGCTCGGAGGCGAGATACAGCCGCCCCAGGCCGCCCGAGAGCAGCAGCACGGGCAGCAGCAGCACCATGCAGAGCATGGCGAGGTGGGCAGCCAGCGGCCACTGGCGCTGCCGCCGCCCGGCAGCGTCCTTCGCGGCCCCGGTGTCGGGCTTGCGCCCCAGGCTGAAACGCGAAGAGGTGAGCACCGCCCTCCAGGCAGGGAACCTCTTCTCAGGCACGTTCTTCCTCCCGCATGTAGCCCCGCAACCTGCACCGCAGAGCCACCGGGACGCAATAATCAACGGGGGAATTTGATCACGGAACGCACGGTAGGGTTGTGCGATTGCTCCTGATGACGCGGCTGGCGCTCAGGCTTTCGCGGGAGTACGCCCGGCGGCGATGGCCGCGCGCATCTCGGCCACCGCGGCGGGGAGGCCCTTGAAGACCGCGGCGCCGATCAGGAAATGGCCGATGCTGACCTCGACCACCTCCGGGATGGCGGCGATGCCGCGCACGGTTTCGAAATCCAGCCCGTGGCCGGCATGGCAGGTGAGGCCAAGCCGTCCCGCCTCCGCCGCGGCGGCGCGCAGCCGCGCCAGCAGAGGGGGCCGCGCCTCGGGAGAGGCATCGGCATAGGTGCCGGTGTGCAACTCCACCGCCTGGGCGCCGAGCGCGGCGGCGGCGGCGATCTGCACCGGGTCGGGCTCGACGAAGAGCGCCACCTCAATGCCGGCGGCGGCGAGGCGGCGCACGGCCTCGCCGAGGAAGGGGCCGGCGCCGCGCGCATCGAGCCCGCCCTCGGTGGTCAGCTCGGCGCGCTTCTCCGGCACGATGCAGCAGGCGGCGGGGCGCAGGCCCTCGGCGATGCTCACCATCTCCTCCGTTGCCGCCATCTCGAAGTTCAGCCGCAGGCCGGGCTCGGCGCCAAGACGGCGCACGTCCTCGTCGCGAATGTGGCGGCGGTCCTCGCGCAGATGGACGGTGATGCCGTCCGCCCCGGCCGCGAGGCAGGCGCGTGCCGCCTCCACCGGGCAGGGGAAGTGGCCGCCGCGCGCGTTGCGCAGGGTGGCGACGTGGTCGACGTTGACCGAGAGGCGCAGCGGGGTCATGCGGCTTGCTTCCTGCGATGTTCGGCGAGGTGCGCGGCCAGGCGCAGCGCGGCGATCAGGCTGCCGGGATCGGCCCGGTCTTGCCCGGCGATGTCGAGCGCGGTGCCGTGGTCCGGGCTGGTGCGCACCACCGCGAGGTTCAGGGTGACGTTGACGCCGCCGGCCATGTCCAGCGTCTTCACCGGGATCAGCGCCTGGTCGTGGTACATGCCGAGCGCGACGTCGTAGCCGGCGCGGGCATGCGGGGTGAACAGCGTGTCGGCGGGGTAGGGGCCGCGCGCGTCGATCCCCTCGGCGCGGAGCGCGGCGATGGCGGGGGCGATGATGTCGCGGTCCTCGGTGCCCATGGTGCCGTCCTCGCCGGCATGCGGGTTCAGCCCGGCGATGGCGAGGCGTGGCGCGGCGATGCCGAAGTCCCGCCGCAGTCCGGCGGCGGTGGCGCGGGCGATGCGGCAGATCAGCGCCGCGTCCAGCCGCGCGATGGCGCTGCGCAGCGACTGGTGGAT
The DNA here is from genome assembly GCA_035556695.1 of Roseomonas sp. Lineage (GTDB taxonomy): Bacteria > Pseudomonadota > Alphaproteobacteria > Acetobacterales > Acetobacteraceae > Pseudoroseomonas. The sequence goes on along the minus strand of DATMFR010000002.1, from coordinate 22,845 downwards.
GGTGACGGGCACGGTGCGCAGGCCGGCGGCGGCCAGCAGCATCACCGGCGGGCCGTCGCCGGGAGCCAGCTCGGCCAGGAACTCGGTATGGCCGGGATGGCGGAAGCCGGCGGCGGTCAGCACGGACTTCTGGATGGGGTTGGTGACGACGCCGCCTGCTGCGCCGCTCTGCGCCAGCGCCACGGCCTGCTCGATGGCGGCGATCACCGGGCCGGCGTTGCGGCTGTCCGGGCGGCCCGGCGTGACGGGCGCCGGCAGTTCCAGCGGCAGCACCGGCAGGGCCTCGGGGAAGACGGCGGCGGCCTCGGCGGGGCTGGCGATGCGGCGGCGCGGCACGCCGGGCAGCAGCGCCGGGTCGCCGAGGAAGAGGAAGGCCGGTCCTTCCTGACGCAGCGCGTCCCAGGCCTTGGCGGCGATCTCGCCGCCGATGCCGGCGGGTTCGCCCATCGTCAGGACCAGGGGAGGGCGCTGCATATCCATGGCCCCCGCTATACCGCAGGTGGTGCGCGCCGTCATGGCGGGGCCAGGGGGATACTACCCCCCGGCCTCGGCCGAGGCTTTCAGCGCAGCCCGGCGAAGGTGTCGCAGGCGGCCAGCTCGCCGCGCTGGAGCCCGGTGCGGAACCACTGCACGCGCTGCGCCGAGCTGCCATGGGTGAAGGTCTCGGGCTGCACCTGCCCCTGGGCGCGGCGCTGCAGCCGGTCGTCGCCGACGGCGGCGGCGGCGTTCAGTCCTTCCTCGACGTCGCCCTGCTCCAGGATGTGGCGGGCTTCGTCGGCCTGCTTGGCCCAGACTCCGGCGAAGCAGTCGGCCTGCAACTCGACGCGCACCTGGATGGCGTTGGCGTCCGCCTGATCGCCGGCTTGCTGCTGCAACTGGCGCGTCAGGTTCAGGATGCCGAGCTGGTTCTGCACGTGGTGTCCGACCTCGTGCGCGATAATGTAGGCGGCGGCGAAGTCGCCCTTGGCGCCGAGCTTCTGCTGCAACTGGGCCATGAAGTCGAGGTCGATGTAGATGCGCTGGTCGTTGGGACAATAGAAGGGGCCGACCTGCGCCTGCGCCGCGCCGCAGCCCGACTGCGTGGCGCCGGTGAACAGAACCAGCGAGGGGTCCTGGTAGGGCTTGTCGAGCCGCTGGAACTGCGCCTTCCAGACCTGCTCGGTCTCGCCCAGCACCTGGGCGACGAAGCGGCGCTCCGGGTCATTCCCATTCGCTGGCCGCGTGTCGCTGCGAGTCGCGACCTGGCTGTTGTCCTGCGCGTCGGTGAACAGCACCGAGGGGTCCACCCCCAGGAAGAGGCAGATCAGCACCAGCGCGACACCACCCAGGCCACCCACGGCGATGCCGCCGCGCCGCATGCCGCCCATGCCACGCCGGTCCTCGACATTCCCGCTTTCCGGTCCACCCAGCCGCATGGCCGCCCCTTTTCGTCTGCATGACCGACTGGCAGCACAAGTGGCCAGCCGGGCCTGTAGTTGCATGGCGCCCTTCAAGGCGATCCGGTGGCTTTGCTCAAGGGGCGGGAAAAAGATCGAGGGAAGGAATTCCCCCGAACCCCCATCTTTTTCTTGTCAGTTTGGCGGTGTGCTGGCCGCCTGCGCGGGAAGCCGACAGAAAAAAGAAGGGGGCCTGGGGGAATTCATTTCCCCGGACTTTCTGCCGCGCCGAAGCGGAGGCCGCAGCCCTTCAGCACCAGGCGCAGCACCGTCTCGGTGCCTCGGGCATGGTCCTGCGCGGTGAGGTCCGGCCGGTCCAGCACGGCGCGGATCTGCGCGCCGAAATCGGCATAGGTCTGGGTCATGGCCCAGATGGCGAAGAAGAGGTGCGGCGGGTCCACCGGGTCCATGCGCCCCTCGGCGATCCAGCCTTCCAGCACACGGGACTTCTCGCGCACCAGCGTGCGCAGATCGCCCGCCAGATAGCTGCCGAGATAGGGCGCGCCGTGCAGCACCTCGTTGGCGAAGACCTTGGAGGCATTGGGGCGGGTGCGGGACCAGCGCATCTTGGCATGGATGTAGGCGGCGAGCGCCTCGGCCGGGTCGTTCTCCGGGCGGATGCTGTCGGTGGCGGAGAGCCAGAGGTCCAGGATGCTGTCCAGCAGCGCGGTGTAGAGCGCTTCCTTGGTCCCGAAATAGTAGTGCAGGTTGGCCTTGGGCAGGCCGGCGGCGGCGGCAAGGGCGGACATGCTGGCTCCCTCGAAGCCGGCTTCGGCGAAGACCCGCTCGGCAGAGGCGAGGATCTGCGCGACGCGCTGCCGGCGTTGCCAGGCGCGGCTGCCGGTGGCGGGAGGTTCCGCCTCTTTCCGCATCATCCGGGGTACCTCTCTGCTCCAAATATGGGCATGCGACGCGACACTGAACAAGATTGACCGATCGGTCAGCCTTCTCCTAGCCTCTTCCATGCCGCCGCATCCAACCCGCCCGCGGGGCGCAGGCCGGTGCGGCTCCCGGAGGTGCGACCGCGACGATGACCGGTTTGAACCGACTGCGCGATGGCAAGGGCGGCGTCCCTCGCCCAATCATCCTGACCTCCCATCCCAACCGCGGCACCGCCGCCGCGCCGTTCCTGAACTGGGGCGCGGCCGACCCCCAGAGGCGCGGCCCGGTGATCGCGACGCTGCAGAACCCGGCGGCGCGCAACGCCATCGGCACGCATGCCGGTTCCTATGCGCTGTATCGCGCGCTGGCCGTCGCCTCCGGCCAACTCCGCGCCGACCACCGGCCGGATTTCAGCGACACGCGGCCGGCGGTGCCGGTCGGCCCCTTCGGCGCCTGGGGCGATCCTGCGAAGATCGTCTCGCTCGACCCCTGGGGGCATCTGGTGCCCGAGGTCTATGCGGCCGAACTGGCCGCCGGGCAGGACATCCGCCCGAGCATCGCCGTGACGCGCGCGCATATGAACATGCCGGAAGTGACGCAGGCCATGCGGGCTGGCCGCCTGGCGCCGGATGGCGAGGTGCTGCTGTCCAATGGCGACGTGTGCGTCACCAAGATCGCCATCGAGCCGGTCTGGTGGCTGCCGGGCATCGCCGCGCGCTTCGGCATCACCGAGACCGAACTGCGCCGCCATCTCTTCGAACAGACCGGCGGCATGTTCCCGGAGCTGGTGACGCGGCCGGACCTGCGCGTCTTCCTGCCGCCCATCGGTGGCATGACGGTTTATCTCTTCGGCGACCCGGCGAAGCTCGGAAAGCCGGAGACGCTGGTCGCCTGCCGCATCCATGACGAGTGCAACGGCTCGGACGTCTTCGGCTCCGACATCTGCACCTGCCGCCCCTATCTGGCGCATGGCATCGAGGCCTGCATCGGCATGGCGCAGGAGGGCGGCGTCGGCGTCATCGTCTATAACCGCAAGGAAGGGCGGGCGCTGGGCGAGGTGACGAAGTTCCTCGTCTACAACGCGCGCAAGCGGCAGGAGGGCGGCGACCGTGCGGAGCGGTATTTCCAGCGCACGGAATGCGTCGCGGGGGTGCAGGACATGCGCTTCCAGGAGCTGATGCCGGATGTGCTGCACTGGCTTGGCATCACCCGCATCGACCGGCTGGTCTCGATGAGCAACATGAAGTTCGCGCCGATCGTCGAGAGCGGCATCGAAGTTGTGGCGCGCATTCCCATCCCCGAGGACCTGATCCCGGCCGATGCGCGGGTGGAGATGGATGCCAAGAAGGCCGCCGGCTATTTCACCGAAGCGGTGCCGGATGCGGCGGAACTCGCCATTGCCAAGGGACGCGCGCTTTGAGCAGCGAGGCCGTGGCGCTGCTGCGCCGGCCGGAGACCATCAGGGCGCGCTGCCACGCCTTGCTGCATCTGGCCGAGGCGGACGCGCTGCCGCATTTCGCGTTGCACCCGGAGCGCCTGCCCGCCGCCGCCGACTACGTGGCCGAGACCATCCGGCAGAACTACCCGGACCTCGCCATCCCCTATCACGCGCGCTGGCGGCACTTCGCCGCGGGTGGGGTGGACCGCTGGGGGGCGCTGGCGGCTGCGAGGCTCGGCGACGAGGACAAGGCGGAGGTGGCGCGGCGACGCATCGATCTCTGCGTCGTCTCCGTGCTGCTGGATGCGGGCGCCGGGCCGGACTGGTCCTTTACGGAACCGGATGGGACGAAGCTCGCCCGCTCCGAAGGGTTGGGCGTGGCCAGCCTGCACGCCTTCGCCGCCGGGCTCTTCTCCAGCGACCCGGAGGACAGGCTGCGGGTGGATGCGGCCGGGCTGGAGGCGGTGACGGCCGAGGCGCTCGGCGCCGCCTTCCAGGTGGGGCCGGAGAACCCGCTCACCGGGCTTGAGGGTCGCGCGGCGCTGATGCGCAACCTCGGCGCGGCGCTGCGGCAGTCGCCCGCGCTGTTCGGTAGCGCGCCGCCGCGCCCGGGTGGGCTGTTCGACCATCTGCGCGCCGCCGCCACGCCGGAAGGGCTGCCCGCCGCCGCCATCCTGGCCGCCGTGCTGGAAGGGCTGGCCCCGGTCTGGCCGGCGCGGCTCACGCTGGATGGCGAGAACCTCGGCGATGTCTGGCGCCACCCGCTCGCCGCGCCGGAAGGGCCGGCGCCGGGGCTGGTGCCTTTCCACAAACTCTCGCAGTGGCTCAGCTACTCGCTGGCGGAGGTGATGGAGAAGGCGGGCGTCCCGGTTCTCGCGCTCGATGCATTGACCGGGCTGCCGGAATACCGCAATGGCGGGCTGCTGCTCGATCTCGGCGTGTTGTCCTTGCGCGATCCGGCCCTGGCGCGCGAGGCTTTGCCGGTGGACCACCCCGCCATCGTCGAGTGGCGCGCGCTGACGGTGGCGCTGCTCGACCGGCTGGCCGGGCTGGTGCGCGACCGCCTCGGGCTGGATGCCGAGACCCTGCCGCTGGCCCGCGTGCTGGAAGGCGGAACCTGGGCCGCCGGGCGCCGCATCGCCCGCGCGCTGCGGCCCGGCGGCGGCCCGCCGCTCCAGGTCGTCAGCGATGGAACCGTATTCTGATGGAACGCCCGATGACCGACGCCCCCTCCCAGACCGTGCCCGACAGCGTGACGGTGATCCGGCATCCGCTGGTGCAGCACAAGCTGACGCTGATGCGGCAGAAGCAGACCTCGACCGGCGAGTTCCGCCGCCTGGCACGCGAGATCAGCCTGCTGATGGCCTATGAGCTGACGCGCGACCTGCCGCTGGAAGACGTCGAGATCGAGACGCCGCTGGAGGTGACGCAGGCGCCGCGGCTCGCCGGCAAGAAGCTCTGCATCGTCTCCATCCTGCGCGCCGGCGACGGCATCATGGAGGGAATGCTCGACCTCGTGCCCTCCGCCCGCGTCGGCCATATCGGCCTCTACCGCGACCCGGAGACGCTGGTGCCGGTGGAGTACTACCTCAAGCTGCCGGACGACGTCTCGGAGCGGCTGGTGATCGTGGTTGACCCGATGCTGGCCACCGGCCACTCCGCCGCCGCCGCGCTTTCCCGCCTGAAGCAGGCGGGCGCCGAGCAGCTCCGCTTCGCCTGCCTGCTGGCGGCGCCGGAAGGCATCTCCGTGCTGACGGAAGCGCATCCCGAAGTGCCGGTCTTCACCTGCAGCATCGACCGGGAACTCGACAGCCACGCCTATATCCGGCCGGGGCTGGGGGATGCGGGGGACCGGCTCTACGGGACGAAGTAAAGTCTGGGGGGAATGAATTCCCCCCAGGCCCCCCTTCTTTTTTTCTGCCCGTTTTATTGCGTGGGCGGAGCGCGCTCGCGCCGGGGCTGAAGCAGCCCCGGCGACTGCCTGCCGTTCGCCCTTGAACTGACAGAAAGAAGAAGGATCAAACCTTTGGGTTTGACCGGGGGAATTCGTTCCCCCGATCTTTTTTCTTACGGGAAAGACGGAGTCCCGTAGGGGTAATAGTTCTTCAGGTCGAGATACTCGTAGGTCAGCCCATCGAGCCGCACCGTGCCGAGGAAGGGCTCCAGCGGCTCGACCAGCAGGATTTCCTTGGCGAAGCCGGTGTCGTCGAAGCCGCGGCGGAAATGCACGCGCGACTTGATGGCGATGACGTCGAAGGCCTCCGGATCGAGTCCGATCTTGCGCAGCGATGAGGGTTCCATGATCTGCGCCAGATAGGGGCTGAGCACGAGGACGTTGCCCTCGCCGAAATCGACGGTCACCCAGGGCAGGGTGGCGCTTTCGCGCAGCCCCTGGGTGATCTCGCGGATGGTGCCGGTGACGCGCACGGGCTGGCCGGCGGATTCATCGGCGAGGCCGCCGATCTCCATGTCGAAGGCGTCACCGGGCTTGGCGCCCTTGGCGAGCAGCGCCTCGATGGCGGCGGAGTCGGCGATGGTCGCCACCAGCGTCCGCTTCAGGCCGCGGGCAAGGATCTCCTGCAGCAGCCAGGTCGCGGAGCCGGAGCGGTCGCTGTGGTCGCAGAGCACAACCGGTGTGCGGCCTTCCGCCACCGCCTGCTGGGCGAGTGCGACGCCGTCGGGGATCTTGTGGACCTTGGTGGAGTTCAGCAGCGCCTCGCGCTTGCGCCAGGCCGTCTCCGCCATGTCCTTGCCGATGCGCTCGGCGAGGTCCGGCTTGCCGTTGGTCAGCACCTGGAAGGTCATGCCGGCATCCGGCACGTCGGACCAGGGGAAGCCGAAGAAGACGTTGACGTAGGTGTCGGGCTCGCGCGCCTCCCAGGTGAGGGCGCGCTGGATCAGGTCCATCCAGGGCGAGGCGCCGGTCCATTGCAGCACGGTGGGCGAGATGATCGGCACCTTCACCGTCACATGCGCCGGCTTGTAGTCGCCGCGAATGGCGCGGACGAGCATGCGCGCCGCCCGCTCGCCCTGCAGGTAGCTGTCGTAATGCGGGTAGAACTTCACGGTGAAGGCCATGTCGGCCTGACGGAGGAACTCCTCGTCCTCGTTGCCGTGCGGGTCGAAGGTGGCGGCGATGAAGGCCTTGCGGCCGACCACCGCGCGCACGCGGCGGGCGATCTCCGCCTCCGGGCGTGGCACGCCGCGCACGCCCATGGCGCCGTGCAGGGAGAGGTAGACGCCGTCGAAGGGGCCCTGCGCCTTCAGCGCCTCCACCATGCGGCCGGTGAACTGCTCGAAGGCCTCGGTGGTGATCCAGCCCGAGCCGGAGCCACGGCGGGAATCGAGCGGCGATTCGATGCCGACCAGCTCCACGCCGGCGAACTCGCGGGCGACCTTCACGAAGCCGCCGATATAGGATTTCGGCTCGGCGGCCAGCAGCGCCTCGCCCCTGGCGGGGGAGCCGGCATAGGTGAAGTCCTCGACCGTGGTGTCGTAGGGCAGGAAGGTCACGGTCTCATGCGAGAACTTGAGCACCGCGATGCGGATCGGCTGCGTGTCTGTCATCAGTCCCCTGCGACGCCGGAGGCGTTCTGCTGCGCGGCCCGTTGCACGGGCGGAAGCAGGGAGACTAGGCCGGGGATGCGGGGTGGCCAAGGCGGGCCGGGTGCCCGCAACGCGCGCCCGGCGGGCGCGGTTCTATGGCTCGCGGCGGCATGAAGGGAGCGGCGGTTGGGAAAGCGTGGCGCATGGGTCCTGGCGGCCATCCTGCTGCTGTCGGCCGGGCCGGCCTGGTTCGGGGTGCGCTGGTACCAGGGGCATGACCTCCTGCTCTCGCAGGCGCCGGAGCGGCGGGCCAGCCGGCTCGCCTTGCCGCCGCGCGAGAGCGAGATGGCGCTGCCGCTGCGCATTCCCTTCCCGCTGATCCGCGATACCGCCGAGCGCCTGCTGCCTGGCACCTTCAGCGATGCCGGGGAGGGCGATGGCACGCGCTACCGCTATACCGTCCGGCGCACCAGCGACATCGCGCTCTCCCGCACGGAGGATGGCCGGCTGCGCGTGGCGACGAGCCTGGTGGTGAACGGCGATGCCGGGCTGAGCGGCGGGCTGGCCGAGCTGCTGGCGCTCGGCACCAAGAATTTCGATGCCGCCGCCGAGGTGCAGGCCGACCTTGCCCTTGCGCTCGGCGAGGATTGGTGCCCGGCGGTCGGGGTGGAGGTGGCCTATCGCTGGACCAAGTCGCCGCGGCTGGAGGTGATCGGCGGCGTCTGGGTCAATGTGGAGGGGCAGGTGCGGGGGCGGGTGGATGCGGCGCTGCGCGACCTGCCGCGGCTGCTGCGCGAGGCCATGCCCTGCGACGCGATCCGGCGACAGATGCAGGAGGCCTGGCACAACTACGACGTGCCCGTGCAGCTCCCGGCCGCACCGCCGCTGCATGTGCAGGTGCGGCCGCTGGCGCTCGGGCTTTCCGGGCTCGCCGTGGAGCAGGACCATCTGCGCCTCGGACTGGCCCTGCAGGCGCGCACGGCGGTCTCCGACAGTGCCGGCGGCATGCCGCCGGCCGGCGCTTTGCCGCCGCTGCGCCAGGTGCCGGACCGGAATGGGCGGCTGCAGCTCTCCATCCCCGTCCGCGCCGGCTACGACATGATCCGCGATTGGCTGATGGAGCAGTTCGGCAAGCGGGACATTCCCTTCGAGCTGGCCGGGCAGCAGGGCACAGCGCGCATCCAGGACATCTTCCTCTATCCCAGCGCGCCGGCGGTGGCGGCCTCCATCCGCTTCACCATCGACCTGCCGGGGGCGCTGTTCGACACCGCCGGGCGGATCACCCTCTCCGCCCGGCCGGTGGTGGAGCGCGGCGGCACCCGGATCCGCCTCACCGACATCCATTTCGCGCGGGATGTGGACAGCCTGCTCTGGTCGGCGGCGACGCTGGCCTTCGAGGCGCCGATTCGCGCCCGCTTGGCTGAGATCGCCGCCTACGACCTGCGCGGCGGCATGGCCGATGCCCTCAAGGCCTTGCAGAAGACGCTCTCCGACCCCGAGCGGACCGGCGGCGTCCGCCTGACCCTTTCGAAGACCAGCCTGCGGCTGGAGCAGGTGGTGCCGGAGAACGACGCGCTGACCGTGCTGGGGACGGCGGAGGCCACCGTCTCGGCGGAGCTGACAGCCTTGCCGGGCGGCTGAGGAGAACCGCCTCCTATGCGCCCGACGCCGGGCGGTGGCCGGCAAAATGCAGAGCGCCTTTCCTCAATCCCCGTGAATTTTCCGGCGGCTTACCTTATATAGACGGCGATGACGCTGTCGCACGTGCCGCGAGCCCTGTGAGGGCACAAGCAACGACGTAACGCGTCCTTTTCGGTCGAGCCGGCCACCCGTGGGCCGGCGTCCTTAAGGGAAACGGGTATGTTCGCTGTCCGCCACGTGGCGATGCCATGCCATCGCAACCTCGCCTGAGGCATCCGGGCGCCTGATGCGCCGGGCCGCTGGCCCTTTCCTCCCCTTCCTGCGCTGCCCTGTGCCCGTCCGGCCGGTCCGCCGCACCCCTCCTGCGACGTTGCGAGTTCTGCCCATGGCCCCGATCCGTTCCCGCGCCGCCGTTGCTCCTGTCCGCCGCCGCCCCGAGTCGGCGCGCACGCCCCTGATGCTGCCTGGCGTGAGCGAGCTGGTGGCCGCCGACCGACCCACCGAGCCGATGCACTGCCTGCGTCCGGCCACCATCGCCGCCGCCGCCCGCCGCTTCGTGGGCGGCTTCGTGGGCGACGTGCTCTATGCCGTGAAGTGCAACCCGGAGCCGGCCGTGCTGCGTGCCCTCTGGGCTGGCGGCGTGCGCCACTTCGACTGCGCCTCGGCGGCCGAGGTGCGGCTGGTGCGGCAGATGTTCCCCAAGGCGCAGATCCACTTCATGCATCCCGTGAAGTCGCGCCCGGCGATCCGCGAGGCCTATGAGCGCCATGCGGTGCGGGACTTCGTGCTCGACAGCGCGGAGGAGCTGGAGAAGATCCTGCAGGAGACCGGCGGGGCGGCCGATCTCGGCCTCGTCGTGCGGCTGGCCATGCCGAAGGGCGGAGCGGTCTACGACCTCTCCGGCAAGTTCGGCGCGCCGCTGGAGGAGGCCGTGGCGCTGCTGCGGGCGGCGCGGCCGCATGCGGTGCGGCTGGGCCTCAGCTTCCATGTCGGCTCGCAGTGCCTGGACCCGGCCGCCTATGGCCGCGCCCTGGCGCTGGCCGGCGAGGCGGTGCGCGGTGCCGGCGTTCCGGTGGAGGTGATCGACGTGGGCGGCGGCTTCCCGGTCGCCTACCCGGACGTTACCCCGCCGCCGCTGGGCGACTACTTCGCCGCCATCCGGGAGGGCTTCGCGGCGCTCGGCCTGCCGACCGCCCGCCTCTGGGCGGAGCCAGGGCGGGCGCTGGTGGCCGCCGGCACCTCGGTGGTGGTGCAGGTGGAGGCGCGGCGCGGCGACGTGCTGTACGTGAACGACGGCGTCTATGGCAGCCTCTCGGATGCCGGCGCGCCGGGCTTCCGCTTTCCCGCGCGGATGATCCGCCCGGAGCGCGGGACCAGCGACACGCTGCGGCCCTTCGCCTTCTTCGGCCCGACCTGCGACAGCGCCGACTTCATGCGCGGTCCCTTCCTGCTGCCCGAGGATATCCGCGAGGGCGACTGGATCGAGATCGGACAGCTCGGCGCCTATGGCGGCTGCCTGCGCACGGCCTTCAACGGCTTCGACCGCGCGCGGATGGCCGAGGTGCGGGACCAGCCGCTGCTGGAAACCCCGGGCCATGCCGAAGAGATCGCTGCGGCGGCCTGAAAAAGGCTGGGGGAAGGAATTCCCCCAGACCCTCTTCTTTTTTCTGCAAGTTTTTGGTCGCGCTGGCGGCGGCCTCAGGCGCCGGGACTGATACAGCCCCGGCGTGAACCCGCGCCGCCAGTGCTGCAAACTGACAAAAAGAAGAAGGGGGTTCGGGGGAATTCATCCCCCCCGGGCTTGTTCCTACCGGGGCGCCACCAGTGCCAGGTATTCCCAGACGACTGTCGCCGCCGCCAGCGCCGTGATCTCGGCCGTGTCGAAGGCCGGCGCCACCTCCACGATGTCCATGCCGCGGAAGTCCAGGCCATCGAGCCGGCGCAGGATGGCCTGGGCCTGCCAGCTCGCGAGGCCGCCGATTTCCGGCGTGCCGGTGCCGGGCGCGAAGGCGGGGTCCAGCGCGTCGATGTCGAAGCTGAGATAGGCGGGCGCGTCCTCCACCGTCGCGCGGATGCGCTCGGCCACGGCGGCGGGGCCGAGTTCCTGCACCTCCTGGCCGCTCAGCACCGTCACGCCCTGGTCGAGTGTCCAGTCCCAGACCTCGCGCTGCACGGGGGAGCGGATGCCGACCTGGATCATCCGGCGCGGGTCCACCAGCCCCTCGCGGATGGCGTGGAAGAAGACGGAGCCATGGCCGAGCGGCTGGCCGAAATTGTCCGGCCAGGTGTCCACATGCGCGTCGAAATGCACCAGGGCCAGGGGAGCCGAGATCCGCTTCGAGAGGGCGCGCAGCAGCGGCAGGGTGACGCCGTGCTCGCCGCCCAGCGCCAGCAGGTGCGGCAGAGGGGCGGCCTGCTCCTCGATCAGCCGCAGGCTGGTGGGCAGGTCGCCGAGGGCGATGCGGAAGTCGCCGGCATCCACCAGGGAGAGGGTAGCGGGGTCCACCCAGCGGGTGGGGTGGGCGCCGTCCACCAGCATGCGGCTGGCCTGGCGGATCGCCTGCGGGCCGGAGCGGGCGCCGGCACGGTTGGTGGTACCGATGTCGAGCGGGATGCCGGCCACGGTGAAGTCGGCCCGCTGGCCCCAGGGAGCGCCGAGGAAGCTGGGCGCGGTGGCGAAGGTGGGAACCAGGGACATGCCGGAACTCCTGCGGGCTTTGGGCGGCCTCGTTAGCACGGGGACGCGGTGGGAAGGGGTGCTCCCGAAGGGTGCCCCTGGGCGAAACTCCGCGCCCCGCATCCCGGTTGATGAGGGAAGACCGACCCTTGCCAAAGCGGGAGGCCCGGGATGCCTGACATTCCCCATGCATCCACCCTGGATGACACGCTGGCCCTGCTCAACGAGGGCTACACCTACATCTCCCGCCGCTGCGACCGGCTGGGCGCCGACCTCTTCACCACGCGCATGATGCTCACGCCGGTGACCTGCATGCGCGGCGCCGAGGCGGCCCGCATCTTCTACGACGGCGGCCGCTTCACCCGGCAGGGCGCCATGCCGCAGACCACGCTGCGGCTGCTGCAGGACAAGGGCAGCGTGCAGCAGCTCGACGGCGTGGCGCACCGCCAGCGCAAGCAGATGTTCATGGGGATGATGACGCCCGAGGCCCTCGGCGCGATGGAGGTGCTGCTGGCGCGGCGCTGGCGCGAGGCGGTGGCGCGCTGGGAGACACAGGAGGAGGTCGTCCTGCTGGAAGCCTCGGGTGAGGTGCTCACCCGCGCCGCCTGCGACTGGTGCGGCATGCCGCTGCCGGAGGAGGCGGCGGAACTGACGCGCGAGCTGGCGGCGATGGTGGAGAATGCGGGCAGCGTCGGGCCCGGGGCGCTGATGGCGCTCGCGCTGCGCCAGCGCACCGAGGCGCGGTTGCGCCGGCTGGTGGAGCGCGTGCGCGCCGGGGAGGCGAGGGCGCCGGCCGGCTCGCCCCTAGCGGTGATCGCCGCCCACCGGGAGCCGGATGGCCGTCCGCTGGACAGCACGGTGGCGGCGGTGGAACTGATCAACCTGTTGCGCCCGACCCTGGCCGTGAACCGCTTCATTACCTTCGCCGCCCTGGCGCTGCACGAGCACCCGGAATGGCGTGAGCGCATCGCCGTGGGTGACGAGGCGGATCTGGAGCCTTTCGTGCAGGAGGTGCGGCGCTTCTATCCCTTCTTCCCGCTGATTGGCGGCCGGGTGCGGAAGCCCTTTGAATGGGCGGGGCATGATTTCGCGGAAGGCGACTGGGTGCTGTTGGACATCTACGGCACCAACCATGACGCGCGGCTCTGGCCGGAGCCGGAGCAGTTCCGTCCCGAGCGCTTCCGCAACTGGGCGGGCAATCCCTCCACGCTGATCCCGCAAGGGGCAGGGGATTTCCTTCAGGGGCACCGCTGCCCCGGCGAATGGATCACCATTGCGATCCTGAAGCAGGCGGTGCGGCTGCTATGCCGGGAGATGCGCTTCGAGGTGCCGCCGCAGGATCTCAGCGTCAGCCTCGCACGGATGCCGGCGGCGCCGGCGAGCGGCTTCGTCATGAGCCGGGTGCGGGGTAGGGCCCCGCGAGCTGCGGCCTGAAGTCTCTATGGTTGGCGGCGGAACGGGGGGAGAAAGAATTCTCCCCCAGAGCCCCCTCTTCTTTTTTTTGTCAGTTTTGTTCGCGCTTGCTGCACGCGCTCATGCCGGGGCTGCAGCAGCCCCGGCGACTGCGATCCACAGGGAGGTGAATCAAACTGATGAAAAGAAGATGGGGGTTCGGGGGAATTCCTTCCCCCGACCTTTTTCTACCCGCCCCGACGAAACACCACGGTGAGATTGTTGGCTGGCATCGGCACCACCGGCCCGGCGGCAAATCCGGCAGCGTCGGCCGCTTCGGTGACGTTTTCGAGTTCGCGCAGCCCCCATTCCGGGTTGCGTTCGCGCAGGCTGCGGTCGAAGGCGGCGTTGCTTTCGGCCAGCGGCACGCCCCGCTGCCGATAGGGGCCGTAGAGCACCAGCGGCGCGCCCGCGGGCAGGATGCGCGCCGCGCCGGCCAGCAGGCCGAGCGCCGCGCGCCAGGGCGCGATGTGGATCATGTTGATGCAGAGCACCGCATCGGCCGCCGCGATGGGCCAGTCCGGCGCCGCCGCGTCCAGCTCCAGCGATGGGCGCAGGTTGGGCAGCCCGGCTTCCCCGGCCCAGGCGTCGATGCTGGCGCGGGCCTCGGGGCTGGGATCGGAGGGCTGGACGGTCCAGCCGCGCAGGGCGGCGGCGATGTGCAGGGCGTGCTCGCCGGTGCCGCTGGCCACTTCCAGCAGCAGGCCGGAGGGGCCGAGATGATCGCGCAGCACCGCCAGGATAGGATCGCGGTTGCGCAGCGCGGCGGGGGCGGAGCGGCGGGTGTCGCTCACGGGCGGCGCACCAGCGCCAGACCGAGCTGGCGCAGCCCGGCCCATTGCTGCCGCAGCCAGCTTCCGCTCGCCAGCTCCTCCGGCAGGCGCTTGTCGCCGGTGGCGGGGAAGAGATCGCGGCGGAAGTCCGCGGTGCCGAAGACCCAGTCCCAGACCGGCAGCAGCACCGCGTAGTTCTTGCCGAGCCGGCCTGCGCCGAAGCGGCTGTGGTGCAGCCGGTGGAAGCGCGGCGAGACCAGCAGCCGCTCGCCGACGCGCCCGAAGGAGAGGCGGACATTGGCGTGGCTGAAGGCTTCCGCCACGCGCAGCACGACGACGACAATGGGGAACTGCCCCGGCGGCACGCCGATCAGCAGCGCCAGCCCGCCGAACCAGACCGCGCCGAGCAGGTCATCCACGATGTGGTTGCGGTCGTCGGTCCAGAAGGTCATCTGCCGCTGCGCGTGGTGGATGGAATGCAGCGCCCACCACCAGTCGAAGCGGTGCTGGAAGCGGTGGCGCCAATACTCGCCGAAATCCAGCACGACGATATAGACGGCCAGCGCCAGCAGCGGCGCATCACGCAGGGCAGGGAAGAGCGTCTCCAGCGTTGGCGGCACCCATCCGCTGTTGGCGACCAGACCGGAAAGGCGCGACTCCAGCGAGGCGAAGAGGATGAAGGCCAGCAGGGGCAGCAGGCCAAGGCGCGTGAGGAGCGTGTAGAGGATGTCGGTACGGATGCTGCGGCCATCGGTGCGCGGCTCGACGGGGCGCCAGGCCTCCAGCGGTCGGCAGACGGCATAGACGATGAGGACCTGCACCAGCCCGAAGAGGGCGAAGTCGATCCAGTCGAAGGCGTCCTCCGCCCATTCCATCAGGCCGAGGCTGTAGAGCGCGGGCTGCACCAGCATCTCGAAGATCCAGCCGTTGAGGCTGTTCCAGCCATCCTGCAGTGCCCCGATCATGGGCTGTCCCTTCCGTTCTCAGGCACCACGCGCGGGCAGCGTGGCGAAGCAGAAGCCCTTCGCCTGCAACCCCCTCAGCAGATCCTCGACCACCAGCCCGAAAGGCTCGCGCCGGCTGCGCACGCCCCAATGCATGAGCAGCACCTCGCCGTCCCGCACGCGGGCCAGCGCCTGGGCGAGCAGCTTGTCGTTCGGTGAGGCGGCGCTGTTCAGCTCGTCGCCCAGGAAGCCGTTCGTGCTCCAGCCCTGGTGGTGGAAGCCGGCAGCGGCGGCGAGGCGCAGCGCATTGGGCGTGATGTGGCCGCCCGGGGCACGCCAGAGCGGCAGCACCTGCGCCTCTGGCGCGATGGCGCGCAGCGCCTCGATGGGGCGGGACAACTCGACGCGCATGCCCTCGGCGTCGAGGACTTCGGCGCCTTTACCGCGACGGTTGACGTAGCGGACCCGGTCGGGGCCGGAATCGCCGGTGAAGTACCAGTGGCGCCAGGTGTGGCTGGCGAAGGCGTGGCCTTCGGCGGCTCGGGCACGCCAGAAGTCGGCCCAGGCGGGGCCGAGGCTGGTATCGCCGCGGGCGGTCGGCTCGTTGGCGAGGAAGAGGGTGGCGCGCACCTCGCGCCGCTGCAGGGCGGCGGCGATCATCTCCGCCTCGCGGCCCCAGCCGGTGTCGATGGTGAGGTGCAGCGTCCCGGCGCGGCATTGCGGCAGCGCGGGGCGGGCAAGCGAGCTCTGGGCACGGGCGCCGCGCGCGGTGAGCGCCAAAGGCGCGAGGCCAGCCAGGCGCAACAAGGTTCGCCGGCCGGGCGGAGGCGAAATCGTCATGCGGGAGCCTAGTTGGTGAGCGGCTCGGCGGGGGCGGCGGCCGAGTAGAGGATGCCATGCGGCGAGCGGCCGACGCGGCGGGTCTCCAACACGCCCTTCTCCGGGTCCACCAGGGCGATGCGCCCCTTCCAGCGCAGTGTCACCCAGAGGCGGCCCTGCGGATCGAAGCTGATGCAGTCCGGCCCGCCCGGCACGTCCAGGACGCGGATGATGTCGAGGCTCTTGGGGTCGAGCAGGGTGATGCGGCTGTCCACCCGGCTGGTGACGTAGAGGACCTCGCCCTTCGGGCCGGGGAAGAGGGCATGCGCGCCGCGCCCCACCGTGATCCGGCGTTCCACGGCCTGGGTCTCGGGGTTCAGCACCGCCACATGGTCGCTGCCCATGACGCCGACCAGCAGCTTGCCGTCCTGCCAGATGATGCCCGCCGGCTCGGGGCCGACCTCGATCTTCCAGAGCGGCTGCATGGTCTCCAGGCTGATGGCGACGACCAGCCCATTCCCCTGCAGCGTCACATAGACCACCTTGCCGTCCGGGCTGTAGGCGAGGTGGCTCGGCATGTCCGGCATGTCGAAGCGGGTGGCGAGGGTGAGCTCCTTGCCGTCCCAGTTGTAGACGTCCACCTGGTCCCGCCGCAGGCTGGTGATCACCAGGAAGCGGCCATCCGGGCTGAAGCCCATGTGATAGGGGTTGGAGAGCGGCTCGCGCTTCAACAGCTCGCCGGTGCCGGGATTGATGAAGAGCATCTCGTTGGCGCCGGAGTCGCCCACCAGCAGGGTCTTGCCGTCCGGCGTCAGCGCCAGGTGGTGCACCTCGCGCAGCACGCGGATGCGGGACTTCTCGGCCTGGCTTTCGGCGTCGAGCACCTGGATGGTGGCCTCGCCCGAGTTCAGCACATAGACCAGCCCCGCCGCCCGTGCCGGGATGCTGCCCGCAAGCAGGATGAAGCCGGCGGCGAGGAGGAGGGCACGGAGCGGGGGCAACCGCATGGTCGCTGCCTTCGAAGCTTGGGCCACCCGGGGGGGAGGGTGGCGCGGCGGAGGGATCTCTATTGTAGCAGGTCCGCTTTCGCGCTCGCCAGCGCGGCACCGATTCCGGTGCGTGAAAGCTGCTTCATCCCCTCAACCTTTTGTTTTCCGATTGGTGGTGCTGGGGCTGGCCGTAAGGCGAAGCGGGGGAGAATGAATTCTCCCCCGAACCCCCTCTTCTTCCTTTTTGTCAGTTCTGTCGCGCTGGCGACGAGCGCGACCAGGAAGGCCCTGGCCACGCGCGGAGCCGGAAACTGGCAGAAGAAGGAGGGGGTTTGGGGAAGTTCACTCCCCCCAGTCTCGCCACCGCTCAGAGCGCGGACTTCTTCTCCTGGTGCACGGCAAGGCTGCCGATGGAGTTGCCGCCGTCCACCGTCAGCGTCGCGCCGGTGACGTAGCTGGCCGCGCTGCTGGCCAGGAACAGCGCGGCATTGCCGACATCCGCCGGGGAGGAGCCGCGGCCGAGCGGGATGGCGGCCAGGGTGGCCTGGACATGCGCGTCGGTCAGGGGGCTGGCGGTGCTGCCGGGGGCGAAGCCGGGCTCCAGTGCGTTCACGCGGATGCCGTACTCCGCCAGTTCGATGGCGAAGCCCTTGGTCAGCCGGTCCAGCGCCGTCTTGGAGGTGCAGTAGGGTACCACGGAGCGCCGCATCTTCCGCGCCGCGCCGGAGGAGATGTTGATGATGTTGCCCTTCACTCCGGCGGCGATCATCTGGCGCGCGGCGGCGCGGGTCAGCAGGAAGGGTGCGCGCAGGTTGATGTCGAAGATGCGGTCCCACTCCTCGGCGTCGATGTCGAGCAGGAAGCCGCTGGGATAGACGCCGGCATTGTTCACCACCACGTCGGCGGCGCCCCAGCGCGTGCCGATGGCGGCCACCAGCGCCTCGATGGCGGCGGCGTCGCGCAGGTCGGCGGGATGGGTGAAGCTGCCTTCCGGCAGGCTTGTGGCCATTCCGGCAAGGGCGGCTGCATTGCCGTCGGTCAGGCAAAGCTTCGCGCCAGCTTCGGCGAAGGCCTGCGCCAGCCAGCGGCCGACCACCCCGCAGGCGCCGGTCACCACCACGCGCTTGCCGGCCAGATCCTGAGCGAAGTCCATCGTCTTTCCAATCCTGTGCTGAGTGTTGTGCAGCTATCCGAGGCGGCGCCCGCTGCAAAGCCCGGGGCGGACCGCCCGTGCGGCAAATCTGCCGCATGCCTGGTCTGCCGCGCAGCCCCGCGCTTTTCTGCTGTGACCATTGCGCAGCTGCGCCGTTAGGATGCTGCGCTGCAGCAAATTGGCCGCGCCGCTGCTGCGCGGCGCAAGCGGAGTGAAGGGACTGATTCCAATGGCGGAGACGCTTCCGGGGCTGGATGAGCTGATCCGGCTGCGCCAGCGCTGGGCGCGGCTGCTGAGCGGCGGTCTTCCGGTGGCAGCGGAGGAGGAAGCGAGCATACGGCTGACCGAGGTGAGGGGGTTTGGCAGCAATCCCGGCAACCTGCGAATGTTTGCTTATGTTCCGTCCGGCCTGCCGCCCGGAGCGCCGCTGGTGGTGGCGCTGCATGGCTGCACCCAGACCGCCGCCGGCTACGACCACGGCTGCGGCTGGTCGGAGATGGCGGACCGGCTGGGCTTCGCCCTCCTGCTGCCGGAGCAGGAGCGGCGCAACAACGCCTATCGCTGCTTCAACTGGTTCAGCCCGCGGGACACGCGGCGCAATGCCGGCGAGGCGTTCTCGATCCGCCAGATGGTGGCCTGGATGCTGGAAAAGCACGGGCTGGATGCCGGCCGTGTCTTCATCAGCGGGCTTTCGGCCGGCGGCGGCATGACCTCGGTGATGCTGGCCACCTATCCTGAGGTCTTCGCCGCCGGCGCCATCCTGGCCGGGCTGCCCTATGGCGCCGCCGATAACGCTTCCGAGGCGCTGGAGGTGATGCGGCAGGCGCCGCAGCGCAGCGCACGGGACTGGGGCGAGGCGGTGCGGGCGGCCTCGGCGCATGCCGGACCCTGGCCGCGCGTCTCGGTCTGGCAGGGCGAAGCGGACAGCACCGTGCAGCCCGGCAATGCCGAGGCCGTGCTGCAGCAATGGCTCGACCTGCACGGCCTGGCACTGGAAGCGCCGGACCAGGTCGAGCGCAGCGACGGACTCGTGCTGCGGCGCTGGCTCGGCGAGGATGGGCGCGTGCTGGTGGAGAGCCACAGCATTGCCGGGATGGAACATGGCGTACCGCTGCATGCCGGCAGCGGCGCCGGGCAAATCGGCGTGGCCGGGCCGCATCTGCTGGATGTCGGGATCTCCTCCACCCACGGTATCCTGCGCTTCTGGGGCCTTGGCACCGATCGGGCGGATATGCCGCGGCAGTTTCGCGTCAACAGCCAGGGCGAGGCGCAGGAGGTGACGCCGCGCCGCTTCGATCCGGGGCGGCTGCTGGACAAGGCGCTGCGCTTCGCCCGGCTGCGATAAGGAAGGCTGGGGGAATGAATTCCCCCAGGCCCCCTTCTTTTTTCTGTCAGTTTTGGTCACGTCCCGGCGTGGGCAGGCTTCGCTTGTGCGACGAAACTGGCAGAAAAAAGAAGAGGGGGTTCGGGGGAGAATTCATTCTCCCCCGACCTTCTGCTTCTCAGCCTTCCGACCGCAGTGCCCGCTCGACGATGCGCGCGTAGAGCGAGGCGCCAAAGGGAATGGCCTCGTCGTTGAAGTTGTAGTGCGGGTTGTGCGCCGAGGCGCCTTCGCCGTTGCCGACATGGATATAGGCGCCCGGCACCTTCTCCAGCATGAAGCTGAAGTCTTCCGAGCCCATCAGCGGCGCGCGGTCGCGCTGCACGAGATCCTCGCCCACCAGGTCGGCGGCGGCGTCCCCCAGATGGATGGTGGCCTCTGCATCGTTGACGAGAGGTGCGAAGATCAGGCGGAAGTCCAGTGTCGCGCTGGCGCCGAAGCCGGCGGCGACGCCCTCGGCCATACGGCGCATCGCCGCCTCGATCTGCTCGCCCACCTCCTTCTTGAAGAAGCGCGCGGTGCCGGAGAGCACGGCCGTCTGCGGAATGACGTTGTAGGCGTCGCCGCCCGTCACCTTGGTGACGCTGACCACGGCCGTGTCGCGCGGGGAGATGTTGCGCGAGACGATGGACTGCAGGCCGGCGGCGATGTGGCAGGCGGTCAGCACCGGGTCGATGCTGGCCTCCGGCCGCGCGCCATGCGAGCCCTTGCCCTCCACGGTGATGTCGAAGAAGGCGCCGCCGGCCATGAAGGGGCCGGCGCCAATGGCGTACTTGCCGACATCAAGGCCGGTGGCGTTGTGCATGCCGTAGAGCGCATCGCAAGGGAAGCGCTCCAGCAGCCCGTCCTCCAGCATGGCGAGCGCGCCGCCGCAGCCTTCCTCGCCAGGCTGGAAGATCAGGTGCACGGTGCCGTCGAAGTCGCGCGTCTCGGCGAGGTAGCGGGCGGCGCCGAGCAGCATGGTGGTGTGGCCGTCATGGCCGCAGGCATGCATCTTGCCGGACACGGTGGAGGCATAGGGCAGGCCGGTCAGCTCGCTCATCGGCAGCGCGTCCATGTCGGCACGCAGGCCGACGGCGCGGTTGCCGGGGCGGCCGCGGATGACGCCGACCACGCCGGTGCGGCCGATGCCGCGATGCACCTCGTCGACGCCCCACTCCTCCAGCTTGCGCGCGACGATCTCGGCCGTGCGGTGCTCCTCCATGCCCAGCTCGGGATGGGCGTGCAGGTCCTGCCGGATCGCGGTCAGCTCGTCGTGGTAGCGGCGCAGGTGGTCGAGGGCGGTCATTCCAGGGTTTCTCCAGGGGTGGGCGGCGTCATGCGGGGCGCACGCTCCAGAACACGAACAGACCGTCCGGCACGTCCTTCAGGCGCTTGCGGTAGGCGGTCTTGTAGAAATACTGGCCGAGCGGCAGGAACGGCACCTCGCGCATCGCCACGGCCTGGATCTCGCGCGCCACGTTCTGCTGCGCAGGGAGGTCGGGCGCGTCGAGCCACTGCTCGCGCAGCTCCTCGATGCGGGGGATGTTGGGCCAGCCGAAGAAGCCCTTGTCCGTGCCGCCGGAGCGCAGAACCTGCGTCACCACGGGGTTGATCATGTCGAGCCCGGCCCAGGTGGTGTTGAACATGCTCCAGCCGCCTTCCTCCGGCGGCTTCTTGACGGCGCGGCGCTGCACCAGCGTGCCCCAGTCCGACACCACGAACTCCACGTTCATGCCGAGCTGCTTCAGCATGTCGTTGCAGACCTCGCCGAGGGCGGCGAGCACCGGCTGGTCGGAGGGCGACATCAGGACGACGCGCTCGCCCTTGTAGCCGGCCTCCTGCAAGGCCTGGCGCGAGCGCTCCAGCCCCGGCGGCGTGCCGAAGACGTCGAGCGAGGCGCGCGTCGCCATCGGCGTGCCCGGCGTGAAGATGCCGACCGGCACGTTGTAGAGGTCCGGCTCGGTGCCGGCGGCGGCGATCATGTAGTTCTGCTGGTTCACCGCGCCGAGCACGGCGCGACGGATCGCCGGATTGTCGAAGGGCGGGTAGAGATGGTTGAAGATGCCCGTGCCCATGGTGCCGAGCGGCCCGGAGCGCTGCGTGACGATGTCCCGGCTGCCTTGCAGGATCGGCAGCAGGTCGTTGGGCGGGTTCTCCCACCAGTCCACCTCGCCGTTCTGCAGCGCCGCGGTGGCGGTGCCGGGATCTGGCATCACCTGCCATTCGACGCGGTCGAAGAAGACCCGCTTGGGGCCGGCGGCCCAGGAGACCGCCCCGCTCTCGCGCGGGCGGTAGCGGTCGAACTTCTCGTAGACCACGCGGGCGCCCACCACCCGCTCGTCGCCCTTCCAGCGGAAGGGGCCGGAGCCGATGATCTCGGAGATCGGCTTGGAGGCATCGGTTGAAGCCAGCCGCTCCGGCATGATCAGCAGGGCCGGTGGGCCGACCTTGGCCAGCGTGTCGAGCATGGCGCCATAGGGCCGCTTCAGGCGGATGACGAAGCTGCGGTCATCCGGCGCCGAGATCTCGTCCATGCGCGCCAGCAGCGCCTGGCCAAGCGCATCGCGCTGCGCCCAGCGGCGGATCGAGGCGACGCAGTCGCGCCCGCGCACCGGCTCGCCGTCATGGAAGAGCAGACCCTCGCGCAGGCGGAAGGTCCAGCGCCGGCCGTCATCCTCGACGGTATGGCCCTCGACCATCTGTGGCTGCGGCTTCAGGTCGGCGTCGAGACCGTAGAGCTGGTCCCAGATCATCAACCCATGCGTGCGGGTGATGTAGGCGGTGGTCAGCACCGGGTCGGTGACGGTGAGGTCGGCTTGCGGCACGTATTTCAGCACGCGCGCCGAGGCGGGCTGCGCCAGGGAGGGGCGCGGCAGCACGGCGGCCGCGGCGGCACTGGCGAGCAGGGTGCGACGGTGCATGGGACCTGTCTCCTGAGGGCGGGGCGCGGACTGGCGGCGGCCTCTGCGGACCGTTTGACGGCCAGCAAACACCCCTCCGCGCCCTGCGGCAAGACGCCCCCCTCGACAAGTGCCGCGCGTCAGGGCTTGCTCCGCCCAACCGCCTGGAGCAACGCCGATGACCGATGCCACCCACTTCTATGATCCGCGCGAGGGCCATGGCCTGCCGCATGACCCGTTCAAGGCGATCCTGGCGCCGCGCCCGATCGGCTGGATCAGCAGCCTGGACGAGCAGGGGCGGGTGAACCTCGCGCCCTACAGCTTCTTCAACGGCTTCAGCTCCAACCCGCCGATCGTCGCCTTCGGCAGCGAGGGGCCGAAGGACAGCCTGCGCAATGTCGAGGCTACGGGCGAGTTCGTCTGCAACTTCGTCTCGCGCGAACTGGCGGAGGCGATGAACGAGACGGCCGCCCCCCTGCCGCATGGCGAGAACGAGATGCTGCGGGCCGGGCTGGAGTCGGCGCCCTCCACCCGCGTGCGGCCGCCGCGCGTCGCCCGCGCGCCGGCGGCGCTGGAATGCAAGCTGCTGCAGGTCGTGGCGCTGTCGGATGTCGAGGGCCGGCCGCTGCGCGCCCGGATGGTGATCGGCCAGGTGGTCGGCGTGCACATCCGGCGCGAGTTCCTGAAGGACGGCATCTTCGATACCGCGGCGGCGCATCCGGTGGCCCGCTGCGGCTACCGCGGCGACTATGCCGAGGTGACCAGCCTGTTCGAGATGCTGCGTCCGACGGCCTGAAAATAGTCCGGGGGAAGGAATTCCCCCGTACCCCCA
>DATMFR010000001.1:0-219576 GCA_035556695.1 Roseomonas sp. | reverse complement strand
TACGCCGTGAACGACGCACCGCCCGACTTCGCCAGAACCTTGGTGATCGCCGCCGTCAGCGACGTCTTGCCATGGTCAACGTGCCCGATCGTCCCAATGTTGCAGTGCGGCTTGTTCCGCTCAAACTTAGCTTTCGCCATCTATCGGTCACCCTGTCGGTCCAGCGCCGATACCGGCGCGCGATAACTGGTCTGGCCCATGGCCCACCGCCCGCTCCGGCATGGAGCGGGTGACGGGAATCGAACCCGCACAACCAGCTTGGAAGGCTGGGGCTCTACCATTGAGCTACACCCGCACTGCACGGCGTCCGAAACCTACGCCGCGCCGTGGCGCCTTACAACCGGGACTTCGCCCCGGCTGCGTCGCGACGCCGGTCGCGAGCAGGCCGGTATGGAGGGGGTTGGATTCGAACCAACGTAGGCGTGCGCCAACGGATTTACAGTCCGTCCCCTTTAGCCACTCGGGCACCCCTCCGCGCTTTCCCGGCCGTCGGGAGCGCCGCGCTCTATCCCGTTTTCGTGGGGGCTGTCAACGCACCCTGAACGGATCGCATGAAGAATCCGCGCCGGACCGCTTGCTTCCGCGCCGCCGATCCGCAGGATGCCGCCATGTCACGCCCGCCCCGCCGGCCTGCCGGCCCGCGCCCCCTCTCCCGCAGCCGCGCCGAAGGCCCGGCCCCCGCCCCGCACACCCGCCCGCCGCATCCGGCCGGCGGCGATCGCCCCCCGCCGCGTGGCCCACGCCCCGACGCCACCCCCGAACGCCCCGCCACCCGCGAGCGCCCGGAGGCCGGCACGCACTGGCTCTACGGCCTGCACGCCGTGGCGGCCGCCCTCGGCAATCCGCGCCGCCGCCTGCGCCGCCTGCTGCTGACCACCGAGGCCGAGCAGGCGCTGCTGGCCCAGCGGCCGAAGCCCTGGCCGGTCCAGGCCGAGCGGGCGGAGCGCAACCGCTTCCAGACCTTCCTGCCCGAGGATGCCGTCCACCAGGGCGCCGCCCTGCTCTGCGAGCCGCTGCCGCCCACTCCGCTGGAGGAGGCGCTGGCCCGCTCGCGCGGCCCGGTGCTGCTGCTCGACCAGGTGACCGATCCGCGCAATGTCGGCGCCATCCTGCGCTCCGCCGCGGCCTTCGGCGCGGCCGCGGTGGTGATGCAGGACCGCAACGCCCCGCCCGAGACGGCCGCGATGGCGCGCGCCGCCGCCGGCGCGCTGGAGGTCGTCCCCGTGGTGCGCGAGGTGAACCTCGCGCGTGCCATCCAGATGCTGCAGCGCGCCGGCTACTGGGTGATGGGCCTGGCCGGCGAGGCGACCAGCGAGCTGGCGAAGGCGAAGCCGAAGGATCGCCCCGTGGCGCTGGTGCTCGGCGCCGAGGACACCGGCCTGCGCCGGCTCCAGCGCGAGACCTGCGATGAGTTGGTGCGGCTGCCGATCACCGGCGCGGTGGAGAGCCTGAACGTCTCGGTCGCGGCGGCGGTGGCGCTCTACGAGCTGGTCCGGGAGGCATAACATAACGGGGAGGACACCCGGATTCAGCGGCCGTTAAGGCGTGCGCGGCATCCTGACCGCGCCGCCACCGAGGCGGATCCGATGCCAGGATGGCCCAGCTACAGGACTCCTCTCCCATGTCCAAACGGCCCATCAACTGGCACGACTTTTCCGAACAGCAGCAGCTCGCCCTGTCCCAGGAAGCGCTGCGCCGCGCTGCCGAGACGCTCGCGGGCCATGCCGAGCTGCTGGCGCGCGAAATGGAGGATGGCGCGCTGCTTGACCAGGGCGGCCCCGACGCCCTCCGCCTCTTCGCGGCCGTGGTCCGCGCCACCAGCGCCGATGCCTTCGGCCCCGTTTTGCGGGCCTGAAGGAGGCCACCATGCCTGAGACCACCGAGATCCGCATCCTCACGCCCGCGCAGGAGAATCAGGCCCGGGTCATGGCGCGACAGAACGCCCTCGCCATCCACTTCCGCCCGCTGGAGGCGTTCCTTCCGGGCGAAGGCACGGGCGCCGTTGTCGCCATCGCCCATGGTGCGACCGCGGCGGCATGGCTGGCGGCCTTCTGACACCGCGAACCGGAAGCGGGAACCACATGCCCTCGTCGCACCTTCCGCTTGCACGCCACCGCCTGCCGCCCTACCGCCCCTCCTGACAACAGGAGCGCCGGCCATGGGCCTGATCACCGCTGCCAGAACGGCACCGCCACAGGGGGAGCCCGCCCCAGCGGGCCGTCGTCGCGCCGCCCTGCCCGTCCTGAACTGAGTCGCGGCGGCTTCGGATGGCATGGTTCCGCTGGCTGCTCCGCATCGCCCTTTGCGGCGCGCTGCTCGGGCTGGGCTTTTTCCTGGTGGCGAGGATCATGAGCGGAAACGGCGGCACCAAGCCTCTGCCGCCCGCCGCTGCGCTGGACGATGTCACGCTCTCCATGCTCGGCCATGCTGCCGGCCTCGGTGCGGCGGCCCTGCTGCTGGTTCAACTGCTTCTGCGCCCGATCCCCTTCTGGATTCGCCGCACCCTGGCCGGCGGGCTGACGGTCGGCGCCCTCGCCATCCCGGCCGTCCATCAGTCCAGCCTGTTCGTGCTGCACCAGGTCTTCCATCTGGTGCCGGAGCGCGGCTTCCTCTTCGCGCCGCTGCCCGGCAGCGGCCTGCCGGCGCTCTATGCGCTGATGCTGGTCGGCGCTTTGGGCGGCGGGGTGCTGGCCCTGGCGCTGCGCGCCGTGCACGCCCTGCCGGACCTGCTGACGGGTTTCCTCTTCGGCGCCTTCGGCCTGAGTCTGATGGGTTTCCTGCCGCGCGTGCCCGGCTTCGAGGATCCCTGGTGGCAATGGCTTGCCATCAATGGCGGCTGGGGTTGGGGCACCGCCTTCCTGATGCGTCCGCTGGCGCTGCGGGGTGGCGGGGAGTGAAAAAGGCCGGGGGAATGAATTCCCCCAGACCCCCATCTTTTTTCTTCGAGCTCCCCCCGCGGGCGGAAAGCGCAGCCCCGAACTGACAAAAAGAAGATGGGGGGCTCGGGGGGAATTCTTTCCCCCCGACCTTCCTCTCAGGGATTGAGCGGCACCCGGTGCAGGCGCATCTCTCCAACATGTCCGACACGCTGCGCGTCCGCCCCGACCCGACCGATCCTCGCCTGACCCGCCGCGTGCGCGGGCTGGACCAGACCGGTGCGCCGGTCGAGGTGAGCGTCACCGTCGAGCGGCCGCTGACGCTCTACCTGAACGGCCAGGAGATCGTCACCATGATGACGATCGGCGACCGGCCCGAGGACCTGGCGCTGGGCTATTTGCTCAATCAGAACATGCTGCGCCCGGATGACACCGTCACCGCCATCGACCATGACGAGGATCTCGGCGTCGTCGTGGTGCGAACGGAGCGGCCGACCGACCACGAGGCCAGGCTGAAGAAGAAGACGCTGACCTCCGGCTGTGCCCAGGGCACCGCCTTCGGCGACCTGATGGAGAATTTCTCCCAGGCCCGCCTGCCGTCCGAGGCCGAGTTGCGAACGTCCTGGCTCTATGGCCTGCTGCGGGCCATCAACACCCTGCCGACGCTCTATCTGGAGGCCGGCGCCATCCACGGCTGCGCGCTCTGCAAGGCCGACCAGCCGGTCGTCTACATGGAAGACGTCGGCCGTCACAACGCGGTGGACAAGATCGCCGGCTGGATGTTCCGCAACGGCGAGGCAGGCGCGGACAAGATCTTCTACACCACCGGCCGCCTCACCTCGGAGATGGTCATCAAGACCGTCCGCATGGGCATCCCCATCCTGATCTCCCGCTCCGGCTTCACCGCCTGGGGCGTCGAACTCGCGCGCGAGGTGGGGTTGACGCTGGTCGGCCGCTGCAAGGGCAGCCGCTTCATCGCCCTGGCCGGGGAGCACCGCATCGTCTTCGACGCCGACCCGAGGCGGGATGGCGAGGAAAGCCCCCGCCACTGGCGCAAGAACAGCCGGGAGGCCGAGAGCCATGATGCCTGACACGCTGGGTGTCGTCCTGGCCGGCGGGCTCGCTCGCCGCATGGGCGGCGGCGACAAGCCGCTGCGGCCCCTCGGCGGCCGGCCCTTGCTGGGGCATGTGCTCGAACGGCTGCGCCCGCAGGTCGCCGCCCTATTGCTGAACGCCAATGGCGACCCCGCCCGCTTCGCCGGCTGGGACCTGCCCGTGGTGGCGGATGGCCTGCCGGACTATCCCGGCCCATTGGCCGGCATCCTGGCGGCGCTCGACTGGGCGGCGGAGAGGCGGCCCGGCCTCGCCTGGGTGGTCTCGGTGCCCGGCGATTCGCCCTTCATTCCCGGTGAGCTGGTGGCGCGGCTGCATGAGGCCCGCGCGGCCGCCGGGGTGCCGCTGGCCTGCGCCCGCTCGGGCGGCTGGGCGCACCCGCCGGTCGGCCTCTGGCCGGTGGCGCTGCGCGGCGAGCTTCGCGCGGCCCTGGAAGGCGGCGAGCGCAAGATCGATCGCTGGACCGCTCGCTTCGGCTGCACCGAGGCGGAGTGGCCGGCCTCGCCGGTCGATCCCTTCTACAACGCCAATACGCCCGAGGAACTTGCCTTCGCCGAAGCCCTCTTGCAGCAGGGAGCGGTGCCGCCCATAGCTTCAGGCGAGCCATTCCGGAAAGCGGAGCGCCCGTCATGAAAGCCTTCATCAGCGGCATTCTTGCCGCCGCCGCGATCGCCGTCGTCGCCGCCCTGGTATTGGAAGGAGAGGTGCAGCGCAGCGCCGCGGATGCCTTCCACACAGGCGGCGTGCGGCTCTCGCCCACCACGCAGCCGGAGTAACCGACTGCGGGCAGCCGTCTCGGGAGGGAAGATTTCTCTCCCCCGTCCCGGCCTTCAGTCCTCCAGATCGTCGGCGTTCGGGAAGAAGAGCTGCTGCCCGTCGATCTTGTAGCTGGCGATGGCCTTCTGGCCGGGCTCCGAGATCAGCCAGTCGATGAAGGCTTGGCCTTCCTTCACCTTCACCTGTGGGTGCTTCGCCGGGTTCACCAGCATCACGCCATACTGGTTGAACAGCCGCTTGTCTCCCTCGGTGAGGATGGCGAGGTCACGACGGTTGCGGAAGCTGATCCAAGTGCCCCGATCAGAGAGCAGGTAGGCATCGGCCGCTGCCGCGGTGTTCAGCGCCGGGCCCATGCCCTGGCCGATCTCGCGGTACCAAGTCCCCTGCCCCTGTGCCGGATCGATGCCGGCGATCTTCCACAGCCGTAGTTCCGCCGCATGGGTGCCGGAGCGGTCGCCGCGACTGACGAAGGGGGCCTTCTTCTCCGCCACGCGCTGCAGCGCCTTCACGATGTCGGCGCCCACGGCCTTCACCCCGGCCGGGTCCTCCTTCGGTCCGACGAGCACGAAGTCGTTGTACATGACCGGGTATCGCTGGGTGGCGAAGCCCTCCTCGAGAAATTTCCGCTCCGCCGCGCGATCATGCACGAAGACGACGTCGGCATCGCCGCGCCGCCCGACATCGAGTGCCTGTCCGGTGCCCAGCGCCACCACCCGCACATGGATGCCGGTCACCTTGGTGAAGATCGGCAGAAGATGGCCGAACAGGCCGGACTGCTCGGTGGAGGTGGTGGAGGCGACGGTGATGCTGGCCTCCTGGGCCGGCGCCGGCAATGCGCCCAGCAGGCCAAGCAGCAGGGGAAGGGCAGCGAGAAAACGGCGGCGCATGGTTCTGGTCCCGGGCTGGCGTTGTGCTTAGAGCAAGATGACACGGCAAACGCCGTCCCCAATCCCGTCCGCCGGACATCGTCATGCATCATTTGCCGAAACTTGCCGCATCATGCCGGACTTCTTGACACTGAAAGAGGCGGCCCTCCTGCTCCGTCTCTCTGAACGTGCACTTTATGACCTCGCCCGCCAGCGCCGCCTGCCTGCGGTGTTCCTGGCGGGCAAATGGGTCTTTCCCCGCGCGCTGCTGCTGCGCTGGATGACGCGGGAGGCCGGCCCCCAGGCCGCACGGCTCGATCCGCCGCCGATCCTGGCCGGCAGCCATGATCCGCTGCTCGACTGGGCGGTGCGGCAGGCCGGTTGCGGCCTGGCGATCGCCGTTGGGGGCAGCCTGGCGGGGCTGGAGGCCCTGGCGGAGGGCCGCGCCCTCGCCGCCGCCACCCATCTGCCCGATCCGGATGGCGGGGCCTTCAACGAGGCCACCGTGCGCGACCTCCTGCCGGAGGCGCAGGCGGTCGGTCTGGTCTGGGCCTGGCGCGAGCAGGGCCTGATCCTGCCCGCCGGCAATCCGCGGGGCCTCGCCGGCATCGCCGACCTCACGCGGCCGGAGATCCGGGTCATGGGACGGCAGTCGCGCGCGGGCAGCCATCTCCTGCTGATGCACCTGCTGGCGGAGGCCGGCATCCGGCTGGAGGCCATCCATTTCCTGCCGCAGCCCGCCATGGCGGAGGACGAGGTGGCCGCCGCCGTGGCCGACGGCCGCGCCGAGGCCGGCTTCGGCATCCGCGCCGAGGCGGCGGCACGAGGCCTGCACTTTCTCCCACTGGTGCGCGAGCGCTTCGATCTGGTGGCCCGCGCCCAGGACTGGTTCGGCCCGCAGCTTCAGGCGCTGCTGGCCTTCGCGCGCACGCCGGGCTTCGCCGCGCGGGCCGAAAGGCTGAGCGGGTACGATGTCAGCGCCACCGGGAGCGTGGCGTTCCGGGCCTGAGGTCCAGGGGGCGCCGCCCTCTGGCCCCCCCGCCGTTCAGCTCTCCAGCGCGGTGCGGATGGCGGCACGCTCGGCCGCCAGGTCGCCGCGCGCCACCGGCTGGCCGGCGCGGCGATACCAGTAGGCCGCATTGCCCGCATCGCCTTCCCAGCGATGCAGGTGCGCATGCACCCAGTCGCAGCCGGGGTCACCCTCATGCGCCTGCACGACCTGATGTGCTGCCTCCCAGGCCCCGGTCTCGGCATGTTCCAGGGCCACCAGGGCCGGCTTCTGCGTGCTCATTGCGGTTTCTCCCTCACTGATGCCGGGGCCAGGGGCCGCCTGGCCCCTGGCGGGGGAGCCCGAGGGGCGCGCGCCCCCTCGGCCTTATCGTTCGCAGCGGATGAACACCGTCCCCCGGTTGGCGATCTCTCCCACATCCGCCGCGCTCATCTCCTGGCCCTGGCTGGTCCCCGTGGCGGGCGCCAAGCCTGCCCGCCGCAGGAATTCCTGCGCCGCGTCACCCTTCACCGCGAAGTTCACGTTCTGCGGGATGTCCCCGATGCGCTTCGCGATGTTCTGCGCGTGCAGCTTGCTCACCACCACGCCCACCACATGGGCGTGCAGGTCCAGCAGCGGCCCGCCGGAATTGCCCGGCTGTACCTCGGCGCTGATCTGGTAGTGGCTGGCATTGTTGCCGAGCCCGGCCAGCCCGTTCACCTCGCCCCGCGTCAGCTTGGGGTCCGAGGAGAGCAGCCCCGGCAGCGGGAAGCCATAGGCGATCACCCCCTCGCCCCGCCGCACCTCGGGCGCGCCGCGGAAGGCCAGCACCTCGCCGGGATTGCCGGGCACCGCCAGCAGGGCGAGATCGAGCGCGGCATCCACCTTGGCGGGCGGCACGGCGGGCAGCATCCGTCCGTCGGCGGTGCGGACGAAGATGCGGTTGCAGCCACCGACGACATGCTGATTGGTCAGCACCCGGTCCGTCGCCACGACGAAGCCGGTGCCGGAGGAAACCTTCGCCCGTGGGTTCGGCGCGCCCGGTGCCGGCTGGCTGGGAGCGGCGCGCAGGTCGTTGGCTTCCACCACCACGCGCGGCTCGGCGCAGATGTCGCGGTCGCGCAGCACGGCCTCGCGCCGGTCGGCCGTCACCATGCGGATGTCGAAGCGGCAGCCCGCCTCGGCGCGGGTGCGCAGGGTGAAGACCTTTCCGGTCGGCATGGGCCGGGGGAGCGTGTTCTGGCCCCAGTTGGCCCGGCCATCGCGCACGGCATAGAGCGCGGTGGCATCCTGGCCGGTGCGGTTGACGATCTGGATCTGGTGTTCCGCCGCCGGCGCCTGGGCCATCGCGACGGCGGGAGCGGCAAGGAGGGTGAGCAGCAGGGCGATGCGGTGCATGAGGCGGGAGTTTCCGCGCCGCGCGGGCAGCGTCAATCCGCCCCTTGACCTTCCCATTATGGGAATCCCCATCTTCGCGGCATGCCGGACCAGCACCTTCCCGCCCAGACCGTCTCGCTGCCCATCACGGGCATGACCTGTGCCAGTTGCGCCGGCCGGGTGGAGCGCGCCCTGAAGCGCGTCCCGGGCGTCAGGGCCGCCCGCGTCAACCTGGCCAGCGAGCGTGCCGAGGCGGAGGGTACTGCCAGCCTCGCCGAGCTGACGGCGGCGGTGGAGAAGGCCGGCTACGGCGTCGGCGAGACCACGCAGGACCTCGCCATCGGCGGCATGACCTGCGCGAGCTGCGCCGGGCGCGTCGAGCGGGCGCTGCGCAAGGTGCCGGGCGTGCTGGAGGCTTCGGTCAACCTGGCCACCGAGCGGGCGCATCTGCGCACCCTGGCCGGGCTCGACCCCGCCCTGCTGGCGGCGGCGGTGGAGAAGGCGGGCTACAGCGTTCTGAGCGCCGAGGCCGAGTCGGAGGAGGCCGCCCAGCAGGCCCGCACCCGGCGGGAGCTGGCCGAGCTGGCGGTGGCTTTCGCCCTGACCGCCCCCTTCCTGGCCGGCATGCTCGGGATGCTGTTCGGCCAGCACTGGATGCCGCCGGGCTGGGTCCAGTTCCTGCTGGCGACGCCGTTGCAGTTCTGGCTGGGCTGGCGCTTCTACCGCGCCGGCTGGGCGGCGCTGAAGGCGCGCACCGGCAACATGGACCTGCTGGTCGCCATCGGCACCAGCGCCGCCTACGGCCTCTCGCTCGTGCAGTGGCTGCAGGGCGAGCATCACCTCTATTTCGAGGCCTCGGCCGTCGTCATCGCCTTCGTGCTGCTCGGCCGCTTCTTCGAGGCCCGCGCCAAGCGTGCCACTGGCGCGGCCATCGCCGCGCTGCTGGCGCTGCGCCCCCGCACCGCCCGCCGCCTCGGCGCCGATGGCCGCGAGGAGGAGGTGCCGATCGCCACGCTGCATGTGCAGGACCGCGTGGTGGTCCGCCCCGGTGAGCGCATCCCCGCTGATGGCACGGTCGTGGAAGGCGCCTCCGGCGTGGACGAGAGCGCCCTGACCGGCGAGAGCCGCCCCGTCGAGAAGAACCCGGGCGACAGCGTCGCCACCGGCACCGTCGCGCTGGACGGGCGGCTCGTGCTGCGCGCCACCGCAGTGGGTGGCGACACCCGGCTGGCTCAGGTGGCGGCGCTGGTGCAGGCGGCCCAGGCCAGCCGCGCCCCGGTGCAGAAGCTGGTGGACCGGGTGAGCGCCGTCTTCGTTCCCGTGGTGGTGGGCATCGCCGCGCTGACCTTCCTGGGCTGGCTGCTGGCCGGCGGCGGCGTGGCGACCGCCATCCTGCACGCGGTCGCGGTGCTGGTCATCGCCTGTCCCTGCGCGCTGGGCCTCGCCACCCCGGCCGCCATCATGGCCGGCACGGGCGCGGCCGCGCGTGCCGGCATCCTGGTGCGCGATGCCGCGGCCATCGAGCAGGCCGGGCACATCACGCTCGTCGCCTTCGACAAGACCGGCACCCTGACTGAGGGCCGCCCTCGCCTTGCCGCCCTGCACCCGGCGCCCGGCACCACGCGCGAGGCGGCGCTGGCCGCCGCCGCCAGCCTGCAGGCCGGCAGTGAGCACCCGCTGGCGCGCGCGGTGCTGGAGGCCGCCGGCGGATACCCGCTGCCGGCCGAGTCCTTCCGCGCCTTGCCCGGACGCGGCGTGGAGGGTGTGGTGGAGGGCCGCCGCCTGGTGCTGGGCAGCCAACGCCTGCTGGCGGAGAGCGGCGCCGGTACCGGTGAGCTTGCCATCGCCGCACAGGCCGCCGCCGCCGAGGGACAGACCCTCTCCTGGCTGATCGATCCTGCCGGGCGGCGCGCACTGGCGCTGTTCGCCTTCGCCGACATGCCGCGTCCGGGTGCCGCCGAAGCCGTTCGCGCCCTGACGGCACAGCATGTCCGCACGGCGATGGTCAGCGGCGACGGGCCCGCCGCGGCGCAGGCGGTGGCGCAGCACCTCGGCATTCCCGAGGTGGCGGCCGAGGTGCTGCCCGAGGGGAAGGCGGAGCAGGTGGCTGCCTGGCAGCGGAGCGGCGCGCGCGTTGCCATGGTGGGGGACGGCGTGAACGATGCCGCGGCCCTCGCCACCGCCGATCTCGGCATCGCCATGGGCAGCGGCACGGATGCCGCTATCGCCGCCGCCCATGTCACCCTGCTGCGCCCGGACCCGGTGCTGGTGCCCGCCACCCTCACCATCACCCGCGCCACCCTGGCCAAGATCCGGCAGAACCTGGTCTGGGCCTTCGGCTTCAACACGCTCGGCATCCCCCTGGCAGCCCTGGGTTATCTCTCCCCTGCCCTGGCGGGCGCGGCGATGGCCTTTTCCTCCGTGGCGGTGCTGTCCAACGCGCTGCTGCTGACCCGCTGGAAGGTGCGGACATGAATATCGGCGAGGCGGCGCGGCTCTCCGGCGTGAGCGCCAAGATGATCCGCCACTACGAAACGCAGGGGCTGGTGACGCCGCAGCGGCTCCCCAATGGCTACCGCGACTACGCCGAGGCCGACCTCGCGGTGCTGCGCTTCATCCGCCATGCGCGGGCGCTGGCCTTCCCGCTGGAGGATGTGCGGAAGCTCCTGGCCCTCTGGCGCGACCGCAACCGTGCCAGCGCCGATGTGCGGCAGATCGCGCTCGCCCATGTGGCGGCGCTGGAGAGCAAGGCGCAGGCCATGCAGGCCATGGCAGCCAGCCTGCGCCACCTGGCGGCGCATTGCCACGGCGACGCCCGCCCCGATTGCCCGATCCTGGACGAACTGGAGAAAAGCTCATGACTGAGACCCACACCCTGAACGTGCAGGGCATGACCTGCGGCCATTGCGTGCGCGCCGTGACCGAGGCGATCCACGCCGAGGATCCGAAGGCCGAGGTGGCGGTGGATCTGCAGGGCAAGACGGTGCGCACCACGACCAGCCTGCCGCGCCGGCGCGTGGCGGAGTTGGTGGCGGAGGAGGGCTACACCGTCGCGGCCTGAGCAGGCCGCCATCTTTTTTCTTCGAGTTTCCCAGGCGGGCGGCCAGCGCCGCGCCAAGCTGACAAAAAGAAGACGGGGGTCCGGGGGAATTCCTTCCCCCGGCCTTTTTTCTTCCCGCCCCGCTGCGAACGACTCGTTCACCTTTTCCCTGCCAAAAACCTCCCTCCAGCAGGAGGCAGGGTGCATGAGTGAGCTGTGGAAAGCGCCGGCGGCGCCGGAACTGCCGGGTGTGGCACCGGGCGGCCCGCGCAGCGTCTCACCACTGGCCGACTACAACCGGACGCGCTTCACCGGTTATGGCGGCACCGACGTGCATCGCGAGCAGGCGGAGCTTCCGCCCAGCCTCAACCCCATCGTTGCCCGCCTGCGCGCCGAGCTGGAGCGGCTGGCGGAAAACCATGCCGATTTCTTCGCCCGGCATGCCGAGATGGACCCGCGCGCCCTGACCCGCACCAAGGAGGGCTGGGGGGTCGCCTGGCGGCGCTGGGCGCTGAACGACATCGCCGACAAGGCGGCGGAGATGCGTGACATCTACGTGATTCATCGGGGTGACAGCTTCGGCCATCGCCTCTTCCTGGACCGGCAGGGCAAGCAGTTGCTGGCCGTCCAGCCACAGGAACCCTTCTCTCCCCTCCGGTACAAGCGGCTGACCGACGCCACCGACCTCTGCGACCTCTACGGCCCCTTCGCCCGCCTCTCCGACAGCCCGCTCGGCTGAAGCCGGCGGGGGTTCCCGCGGCGGCGCACAGGGCTACTCTGCCTGCCACGGCTCCACGCGCCCACCAGGGGCGCATCCGGGGCACGCCAGACGGAGGAACCCAAGGCCATGCTGCCGCTCGCCCGCTTCACCGTGCTCGACCTCACGCGGGTCCGCTCCGGCCCCACCGCCGTCCGCCAGCTCGCTGACTGGGGCGCCAACGTCATCAAGATCGAGGCGCCCGAGGAGATCGACACCGGCAAGGGCCTGGGCGGCGACACGCACGGCCCGGACTACCAGAACGTCCACCGCAACAAGCGCTCCATCACCCTGAACCTGAAGTCGCCGGACGGGCTGGCGGTGTTCAAGCGGCTGGTCGCGCAGGCCGATGTGGTGGTGGAGAACTACCGCCCGGATGTGAAGCAGCGCCTCGGCATCGACTACGAGTCGCTCGCCGCCATCAACCCGCGCATCGTCCTCGCCTCGATCTCCGGCTTCGGGCAGGACGGCCCCTATGCCAGGCGCCCGGGCTTCGACCAGATCGCCCAGGGCATGGGGGGGCTGATGAGCGTGACCGGCCTGCCGGGCCAGGGCCCGGTGCGCGCCGGCATCCCGGTGGCCGACCTCACCGCCGGGCTCTACACCGCCATCGGCATCCTGGTCGCGCTGCTGGAGCGGGAGCAGACCGGCAAGGGCCGCTGGGTGCACACCTCCCTGCTGGAGGCCATGGTCGCCATGATGGACTTCCAGGCGACGCGCTGGACCATGAAGGGCGAGGTGCCGAAGCAGGCCGGCAACGACCACCCCACCACCATCCCGACCGGCCTGTTCCGCACCAGCGACAGCGTCATCAACATCGCTGCCGGCGGCGGCGAGATGTGGCGGCGCATCGTCGCCGTGCTCGGCATCGAGCAGGAGGCGGCCGACCCCGACCTCGCCACCGATGCGCTGCGCTCGAAGAACCGCACCAAGACCAACGCCGTCCTCCAGGCCAAGCTGGAGACCGACACCTCCGCCAACTGGGTGGAGAAATTCAACGCCGCCGGCGTGCCCTGCGGCCCGGTCTACAGCATGGACCAGGTCTTCGCCGACGCGCAGGTGCAGCATCTCGGCCTCGCCTGGCCGGTGCAGCATCCGCAGCTCGGCGAGATCACGCTGGTGCGTCCGCCCATGCAGATCGAAGGCGTGGAGCCGCCGCGCCGGCCGACGCCGGAGCGCGGCGAGCACACCACCTCGGTGCTGCGCGAATTCGGCTTCGCCTCCGAGGAGATCGATTCCCTGCGCGCCAAAAAGGCCATCTGACCCATGCGCATCACTGCCATCCGCGACGGCGTCGCGCCGATCAGCAGCGACATCGCCAACGCCTATATCGACTTCTCCAAGATGACGGCGAGCATCGTCGCCATTACGGTCGAGGACGGGAACGGCCGCAGCGCCACCGGCTTCGGCTTCAACTCCAACGGCCGCTACGCGCAGCCCGGCCTGCTAAAGGAGCGCTTCATCCCGCGCCTGCTGGAGGCGCCGGAGGCCCTGCTCGCCACGCCCGAGGGTGGGTTGAACCCGGCCGGCGCCTGGTCCGCCATGATGCGCAACGAGAAGCCCGGCGGGCATGGCGAGCGCAGCGTTGCGGTCGGCGTGCTGGACATGGCGCTGTGGGATGCGGCGGCAAAGCTGGAGGGCGTCCCCCTCTGGCGCCTGCTGGCCGAGCGCTACCGTCAGGGCCAGGCCGACGAGAGCGCCTGGATCTACGCCGCCGGCGGCTACTACTACCCCGGCAAGGGCGTGGAGCAGCTCGTCGAGGAGATGAAGCGCTATCTCGGCATGGGCTATTCGGTGGTGAAGATGAAGATCGGCGGCGCCCCGGGCGTGCCGGTCAAGGAGGCCCTGCCGGATGACCTCCGCCGCATCGAGGCGGTGCTGAAGCTGCTCGGCGGCGACGGCTCCCGCCTCTGCGTGGACGTCAACGGCCGTTTCGGCCTGCATGCCGCCCTCGCCTATGCCGCCGCCCTCGCCCCCTATCGGCTGCGCTGGTACGAGGAGCCTTTGGACCCGCTGGACTACAGCACTCATGCCGCGCTGGCCGAGCACTACAGCGGCCCGATCGCGACCGGCGAAAACCTCTTCTCCATGCAGGACGCGCGCAACCTGATCCGCCATGGCGGGCTGCGGCCGGACCGCGACATCCTCCAGTTCGACCCCGCCCTTTCCTATGGCCTGGTCGAATATCTCCGCACGCTGGAGATGCTGGGGCAGCACGGCTGGTCGCCGCGCCGCTGCGTGCCGCATGGCGGCCACCAGTTCGCGCTGAACATCGCGGCGGGCCTCGGCCTCGGCGGCAACGAGAGCTACCCGGAGGTCTTCGCGCCCTTCGGCGGCTTCGCCGACGACACGCCGGTGCAGGACAGCCGCATCCGCATGCCCGATGCGCCGGGCATCGGCTTCGAGCGCAAGTCGGCGCTTTATGCGGTGCTGAAGACACTGCTCGACTGAAAGAGCCTGGGGGGAAGCGAACTCCCCCCAGACCCCCTCCTTCTTCTGTCAGCTTTCGGTTCCGTCGGTGGCAACGACCGCAGTCGCCGGGGCCGCTCCGGCCCCGGCGCGGTTGCGCTCCGCCAGTGCAACGAACTGATGGAAAAGAAAGATAATGGGGGGGCCGGGGGAGAATTCGTTCTCCCCCGGTTCCGCCTGCCGCCTTGGCGCCACGGCGCGGTTCCGCCACACTGGCGAAGAGCGGGGCGCATAAATCCCCGCCGGAGGAAGCGGAACCTGGATTGATGTTGCCTTTATGGGCCAGCGCGCTCATCGCGACGCTGATCGTGCAGACGGTGAGTTCCTTCGCCTCCACCGCCATCCCGCTGCTGGGTCCGCCGCTGATGGCGCGCGCCGGCCTGCCGCCCGAGAGCATCGGCTTCGTCTCCGCCCTGCTGTCCGGCGGCATCTGCTGGTTCCTGGCCTGTGGCGGGCCGATGCTCGGGCATTTCGGCGCCATTCGCACGTTGCAGATCGGGCTGGCCTGCATGGCGCTTGGTCTGCTCATGCTCTCACAGCCGCTCGGCCTGGCCAGCCTGCTTGGCGCGTTGGCCATTGGCTTCGGCACCGGCCCGAACACCCCGGCCGGCAGCCAGATCCTGATCCGCGCGGCGCCCCCGCGCCACCGCACGCTGATCTTCTCCATCAAGCAGGCCGGGGTGCCGCTGGGCGGCGCGCTGGCCGGGCTTGCCATGGCGCCGCTGGTGGTCAGCCAGGGCCTCTCGGCCGCGCTCTGGATCGTGGTCGGCATCGTGCTCGCCGCCATCCTGGTCGCGCAGCCCTTCCGCCGCCTGCTGGACAGCGACCGCGGCGCCGGCCGCCCCGGCTGGGGCCGCGCGCTCTTCGCCCCCGCCGCGCTGCTGCGCTCGGTGCGGATCCTGCGCGCGCATCCCTCGCTGCCGCTGCTGACCGCGCTCGGCGCCTCCTTCTCGGTGATGCAGGCCTGCCTGATGGCCTTCACCGCAACCTACATGGTGGCCGCGCACGGCGCCTCGCTGGCCGAGGCCGGCCGCATCGTCGCGGTGATGCAGGGTGCCAGCATGCTCGGCCGGGTGGTGCTGGGCTGGGCCGCCGACCGCATGGGCAACGCGCTCCACCACCTCGTGGTGCAATCGGTGCTCTCGGCACTGGCCGTGGCGCTGCTGCTCGCCGCCGGCGGCGCCGGCCCCTGGGCGCTCTATGGCTGCGCCGCGCTGGTTGGCTTCACCGCCATCGGCTGGAACGGCGTGCATATCGCCGAGCTGGCGCGCGTCGCCCCCACCGCGCTGGTCAGCGACGTCACCTCCGCCGCCAGCCTGTTCGGCTTCATCGGCTCGATCTGCGGGCCACTGGCTTTCACCGCGTTGGTCGGCTGGAGCGGAAGCTACACGGTCGCCTTCCTCGCCGCGGCCGGGCAGCTCGCCGCCTTCGGCCTGCTCAGCGCACTGCTCCTGCGCCGCTCGGCTCGACCTGCCCCCGCCGTCACTCCGCCCGCACCTGGAAAGCCATCCGACGCACCAGGGCGTCCACCATCTGCACCGGCAGCAGCGGTGCCAGCCGCAGCGCCCAGCCGAGCGGCCGCGGAAAGACGCATTGCGGCGCGCCGCGCCGCAAGGCGCGCTCCACCCGTTCCGCCGCCGCCTCGGCGCTGAGCGACAGCGGGCGCGGCCCGACCCAGCGCGCACCCATGGCGCTGTCGAAGAAGCCGGGCGCGACCAGCGTGACGCGGATGCCCTCCGGCGCCAGCCCGGCCCGCAGCGCCTCGCCATAGGCCCAGAGCCCGGCCTTGCTGGCGCAGTAGCCCGGACTGTCCGGCAGGCCCCGGAAGGCCGCAAGCGAGGCCACCAGCCCGATGGTCCCCGCGCGCCGCCGGCGCATGGCCGGCAGCAGCGGGTCCAGCAGGTTGAGCGCGCCGAGCAGGTTCACCTCCACCTGCGCGCGGGCGGCGGCCAGGCCTTCGGGCGCACCGTCAGGCCGGGTGCCGGCGGCAATGCCGGCATTGGCAATGGCAAGGTTCACCGGCGCCGTGGCATCCCACGCCGTCAGCAGCGCAGCCATGCCGGCGGCGTCGCGCACATCCTGCACACCGATGCGCGGCGTGGCACCCAGCGCCGTGCACTCCGCCGCCACCGCTTGCAGCGCCGAACGGTCGCGCCCGATCAGCCCCAGCGTCACCCCCGGCGCCGCGAAGCGCCGCACCAGCGCCGCACCCAGCCCGCGCGAGGCTCCGGTGATGACGACGCTGCGGAAACCGCGCCTCATCGCCACCGCCGCAGCCGAGCGACGGTGCCTCGCAGCCAGCCCTCGAAGCCCCGGTGCAGGGTGAAGGGCGAGAGCTTCCAGGCGGAGGGGTCGTCCAGCCGCTCCAGGATCACTTCCGGCGGGCAGGGCAGCTCGGTCACCGGGTCCACATGGCGGGGGAAAAGGATCAGCGCGGCGGCGACCAGCGCATCCAGCGACAGGGCGCGGCCCCGGCGGGGCGGCGGGTTGCGGTCCTCGGTCAGGCCCCAGCCGGCATAGAAGGGCTGCCCCCAGGTGACCACTGGCACGCCACGCAGCAGCGCCTCGAAGCCTGAGAGCGAGGTCAGGGTGTGCACCGCGTCCACCTGCGGGAAAAGGGCGGTCAGCGGTGCCCCGGTCACCACCTGATCGGCCAGCGAATCGAGGATCTCCGCATTCAGCCGCCCCTTGCGAAAGCCCGCCTCCAGGTCGGGATGCGGCTTGTAGATGATGAAGGCCCCAGGATGCGCCGCGCGCACCGCCTTCAGCAAGGCGAGGTTGCCGCGGATGGCACCGCCGCCGAGTCGCACCGAGGCGTCGTCCTCCACTTGGCCGGGCACCAGCAGGCGCGGCCGGTCAGGCGCGGCGGCGATCACTGGAGCGGCGCCAGTGAGATTGTACTTGGTGACGCCGCGCGCCACGATCGCCTGGCGCAGTGCGGCGGCGCGCGCCAGCAGGTCCGGCGGAAAGTCGGCGGTGGCCAGCAGGTGCTCCAATGCGCTGGGCCGGGCGGGGTCGTAGTAGACGCCGCGGTCATCCACCGCATAGGCGGCGCCGGGCAGAAAGCGGGCGCCGAGACCCCGCGAGCGGACGAAGCCGTCCTCCACCGTCAGCACCGGCACCCCCTCGCGCGCACAGGCCTCGCGGAAGCCCGCTGGCATGGCGCCGGCCCAGGCGGCCACCGCCCCGCCCTGCCGCTTCGCGGCCGCGATGGCCTGGCGTGGCCGGCGGACGAAGTCCGGCGCGCCTCCGGCATGGGCGAAGAGCGCCGCCACGCGCTGGCGCTTCCAGGCGGCGATGCCGAAGCAGACGGCGACGCGCCGGTTCTCCTGCTGCGCCACCCGCCAGGCAGCCAGTTGGTCGAGCGCCTGCTCCAGGCGCCACGGGCGATGCAGGAAAGGATCGGCGCAACGGGTGGCAGCGATCAGCGCGGCCCAGGGCGGTCCGGGGTCCAGCACCTCGCCGCCGACCGGTACCCCGGCGGCCGCGGCGAGCAGGGCCATCTCGGGCGAGGCGCCGTGGAGATCCGCGGCGAGGTCGAGAAGGGTCCAGGGCGCAAGGCGGGAGGCCAGGACCCGCGCCCCGGCGGGTGGCTGCAGTTGCGACACCGCTTCGGCCGGTGCGGCAGGGTCGCGCGCCAGCAGCACAGTCCGGCCTCGGGCGGCGGTCAGACCAGCCTCCAGCGCCTTGCGCGCGGCGGATGCTCCGGCGGGATCGCAGGGATCGAGTATCAGGACGGCGTCCCGCAACGGCAGGCCCAGCCCTGTGGCACCAGGATCAGGCAGGCCGGGCTCGCCGCCTATTCGCTCAGCGGCGATACGGGCTGCCACGGCGCGGCCTCGCTCCAGTGCCGCAGTCCCTCCCTGCGGCGCCTCGTTCCCCTGCACCAGCAGCGCCACCGGCGCCCGCCGCCCGTTGAAGCGAGGAGAGCGCAGCGGGCCCGCGGCGTAGCGGAGACTCGGCATCTGGCCGGGTGGAGCGGGGGCGTCCTCTGGCAGGATCCAAAGCGATGCCTCAGCCGGGGAAACCAGCCGGTGCTCGGGCCAGAATGCCACCAGCCGCGACGCGTCGCATGACGCGGCCCCCGGAAAGGCAATGTCGCAGGCGGATGAGGTCTCGTAAGACGTGAATGTCATCTTTAAAGATATTTCAACCACGCGATCACGGGATGTTTTGCCAGCGGGGTTCCTGTGGGTTAGGTTCCGCGCATGCAAGATCGTGTGCAAGCCTGCGTGATCGGGAAGCCAAAACTTGGCCTTCTCCCTTTCGCCACCCGGATGCCGCTGTCCGGGCTGATGCTTCTGGCCCTGATGCTGGCTGGTTGTGGCAGCCTTCCCGGACGGGGCGGCGCCGGTCTGGAGGCGAGCCCGGCCACCGCCGCGCTGCCGCCCCCGCGCCCGGCCGATCCGCTGGCCGCCTTTGCGGCGCAGGCACAGCCCGGCCAGCAGGCGGTGCTTGCACCGAATCCGGGCAGCGCGCCTGTCACGGTGCGGCTGGTTCGCAATTACTTCGCGGCGAGCGGACATTCCTGC
The DNA here is from genome assembly GCA_035556695.1 of Roseomonas sp. Classification (GTDB taxonomy): domain Bacteria; phylum Pseudomonadota; class Alphaproteobacteria; order Acetobacterales; family Acetobacteraceae; genus Pseudoroseomonas. The sequence goes on along the minus strand of DATMFR010000001.1, from coordinate 200,781 downwards.
CGTGAGTTGGCCGTCGGCGCGGGCGCCGCGCCCCGTGCCGCACTCTATTGCGAGGAGCCCACGGGCTGGGCGGCGGCGCGGCCGCTGCTGCGCGGGGGAGCGGTGGGCCGCCCGTGATCGGTGATGTGCCCCGCCGCGAGCAGATGAGCCCTGCGGCGGCACAGCTCGGCGTCATCAGCGGCCTGTTCATCCGCGAGATGCTGACGCGCGTCGGCCGTAGCCGGCTCGGCATCCTGTGGCTGATGGCGGAGCCGATCATCCTCTCCGGCACGATCTCGATGCTGCACTGGCTGAGCGGCTCGGAGCTGCCGAACGACCTACCCGTCTTCCTCTTCTACGCCATGGGCTACGTGCCCTTCATGATGTTCCGTTCCATCGTGAACCGTGGCTCGAGCGGCATTCAGGCCAATATCTCGCTGCTACATCACAGACGTATCACGCTGCTCGACGTGATGCTGGCACGCAACATTATGGAGATGATGGTCTGCGGCACTATCATCTCCCTCTACATGCTGGTCGCCACGATCTTCTTCGACGAGCCTCCGCATGAGCCGGCCTTGTTTGTCTTCGGATTGATACTCAGCGCCCTGCTGGCGAATGGACTCTCCATGGTGCTCGGCTCGGCACAGGTGGTCTGGGAATGGGTCGAGCACCTCGTGCACCCCTTCACCTATCTGATGCTGCCGCTTTCAGCCGCTTTTTTCATGCTTGATATGGTGCCGCAAGACAAACGCGACCTACTGCTTTGGAATCCCCTGGTACATGTGCATGAGATGAATCGCTGGGCGCAGTTCGGCGACCGCATCATCCCCTACTACGATGTTAGCTACGTCCTACTCTGGGTGATTATGCTCAATCTTCTGGGGATGGCCGGATTGCGGGTGTCCCGGCCACGCCTGAGCGTTTCTGACTGAAACGCCATGCTCGAGCTCCACAATGTCTGGAAGGTATTTGAGAGCCGGCATGGTCACAAGGAGGTGCTGCGCGGCATCCATGCGAGCTTCCGTCGCGGTCAGCATGTCGGCATCCTCGGCCGCAACGGCGCCGGCAAGTCAACGCTGCTGCGCGTGCTGGCCGGCGTTGAGGCGCCGACACGCGGCTATATCCGCCGCAGCATGTCGATCTCGTGGCCGCTCGGTGGCGGCTATGGCATCCACACCAGCCTGACCGGCATCGCCAATGCGCGCTTCATCGCACGGCTTTACGGCATGCCGCTACAGCGCACGGAAGAGTTCGTTGCCGACTTCTCCGAACTCGGCCCCTATTTCCATGAGCCTGTGAAGAGCTACTCCTCCGGCATGCGCTCGCGCCTGCTGATGGCGCTTTCCTTCGCGGTGGATTTCGAGTGCTACCTGGTGGACGAGGCCCTCTCCGCCGGCGATGCGCGCTTCGCCAACAAATGCCTCGAGGTGTTCGGCATCCGGCGCCAGAACGCCGCGATGATCATGATCTCGCACAATGCCTCGCACGTGAAGCGCTACTGCGACACGGCCGCGATCCTGCGGAATGGCATGCTGGAATTCTACGAGGACGTCGATGAAGCTATCGCCGCCTACCAGGGCCTCTGACGCAGGCCTGGCCGGCATTCCCCCGAGCGCGTCCGCTGGCAAGCGGCGCCGCTCACCGCTGGTGCGCGCGCTGTGGCGGCGCCGCTTCTACCTGCTGCTCGTGGCGCTGCCGACCCTGCTGACCGCCACCTACCTCTACCTCTTCGCGGCCGGGCAGTATGTCTCGGAAGCGCGCTTCCTGGTGCGCGGCCGTCAGGAGAGCAACGGCGCCGCGACCGCGCTTGGCCAGATGATCGGCGCTGCCGGCTTCAAACAGTCGGGCGAGGAGTCGCTGGCCGTTCGCGACTATCTGCAGTCGCATGACGCGCTCTACGCACTGCAGAGGAACATCGACCTGACCGGCCTCTACCGGCGCCCGGAGGCCGATATCCTGTCACGGCTTTGGATCGCCGATCCGCCAGCGGAGTTCCTCGAATTCTATCATCTCAGCATGAACACGGTGGAGAATAACTCCAGTTCGGGCATCACCACCCTGCGCTCCCGCGCCTTCCGGCCCGAGGATGCGAAGCTGATCGCCGACGAGCAGCTCCGGCTGGCCGAAGCCTTCGTCAACCAGCTCTCCGCCCGCGCCCGCGAGGAGACGCTGCGGGTGGCGAACGAGGAGCTGAAGCGCGCCGAGCAGCGCGTGCTGGCTTCGCAGGTCGCGCTGACGGAATGGCGGCAGAGAGAACAGGCGGTGGATCCGACCCGCAGCGCCGCCATCGGCCTGGAAGGGCTTGGCTCGCTGGAAAGCGCGCTGACCGCCGCCCGCGCCGAGCTGCAGGAGAAGTCCGCCTTCATGCGGCCCGACAACTCGCATATCCTCAACCTGAAGAACCGAATCAGCTCGCTGCAGTCCGAGATCGCAGCCCAGCGCCAGCGCATGACGCAGGGCAGTGCGGCGCTCCCCGGGCAACTCGCCAGCTATGAGCGGCTGCAGCTCGAGCGGGAGTTCGCCGACAAGCAGCTCGCCTCCGCCACCGCCTCCCTGGAGACGGCACGGCTCGACGCGCAGCGGCAGCAACTCTTCCTCTCGCGCGTGGTCGAGCCGAACCTCGCCGAATACCCTCTCTATCCCCGCGCCTGGCGGATCGTGCTGAGCGTCTTCGTGGTGCTTTCGGCTCTCTATGGCATTGGCTGGATGCTGGTTGCAGGAATTCGTGAACATGCCCTCTAGTCGTGCGCTGCTCTCCGCCGCCCTGATCCTGCTGGCAGCCAGCGGGGCGCCGGCCCGGAGCCAGAATCTTCCCGCGCCGGTGCCCGCCCTCATGGGGCAGCCGCAGCAGGTGCCGCAGCTCTTACCGGAGAGCAACATCGTCAACCGCGCCGGCAGCACGACGGAGGCCGAGGCGGGCGCGACCGTCGAGGGCCCGCTGGCCGATCCGCTGCGTCCCGCGGGGCCGAGCCACACGGTCTTCGGCGCCGCGCTGTTCAGCCGCGGCGCCCCCTCCCCCTCCGAAAGCTCAAACCCGAACTACCGCCTCGGCCCGGGCGACCGGGTCAGCGTGCGCGTCTGGGGGCCTGTTGAATCCGAGGTGGTCGGCGCGATCGACCCGGAGGGCAACCTGTTCCTGCCCTCCATCGGCCCGCTGCGCCTCGGCGGTGTGCGCGCCGGCGACCTGCAGCGCACCATCGAGGGGGAAGTGCGGCGGGTCTATACGCAGCAGGTGCAGGTCTATGCCGTGCTGCTCTCCGCCAGCCAGATCGGCGTCTATGTCACCGGCTTCGTGAGGACGCCCGGCCGGCACCTGGGCTCCGGCTCGGAGACGGTGCTCGACTTCCTGCTGCGCGCCGGCGGCGTTGATGCGGCGCGCGGCTCCTACCGCAACATCGTGGTCAACCGTGGCGGCAAGGCGCTGGTGCGGATCGACCTCTATCCCTTCCTGCTGCGCGGCCAGCTGCCCAAGCTGCTCCTGCAGGAGGGCGACACCATCGTCGTCGGCAAGCAGGGCGCGACGATCTCCGCCGATGGCGCGGTGCGCAACAACTTCCTCTTCGAGGTGGACGGCCGCGCGATGAGCGGCGGCGAGCTGCTGGACCTCGCCGGGCCGCTGCCCTCGGCCACCAACGCCGTCATCCGCGGCACGCGCAACGGCCAGCCTTGGTCGCGCTACGTGGACGTGGCGCAGCTGCGCAAGCAGTCGCTGCTCGACCAGGACATCGTCACCTTCATCACCGACGCGCCCGCGCCCACCGTGCGCGTCTTCGTCGAGGGCAGCCGGATCGGCCCCTCGGTGCTGGTGGCCGACCGCGACATCACCCTCTGCCAGATGCTCGACCACATCGCGGTGGACCCGGCGCTGGCCGACACGCAGTCGGTCTACCTGCTGCGCAAGCGCATCGCCGCGCAGCAGCGCCGCGCCATCAACGAGGCGCTGGACCGGCTGGAGCGGCAGCTCTTCACCGCCACCTCCTCGACCACCGGCGTGGCCGAGATCCGCACCCAGGAGGCGCAGCTCGTCTCCAACTACATCCAGCGCGGCCGGCGCATCCAGCCGGAGGGGCGCCTGGTGGTGATGGACAATGGCGGCCGCTGCTCGCCCGTCCGACTGGAGGATGGCGACACCATCGTGATCCCCGAGCGCTCCGACACCGTGCTGGTGGCGGGCGAGGTGATCACGCCGCAGGCGGTGCTGTGGCAGCCCAAGCTGACGATCGACCAGTATGTCGAGAAGGCAGGCGGCTACACCCAGCGCGGTGACAGTGGCGGCGTCATGATCCGGCGCGCCAGCGGCCAGATCATTCTCGACCCGCGCGAGGGGCCGCGTCCGGGTGACGAGCTGATCGTCCTGCCGCAGCTCGGCGCCAAGAGCTTCCAGATCGCGCGCGACCTGCTGCAGCTCATCTACCAGTCGGCCCTCTCGGTACGGATCTTCCAGTAATCCGCTGGTAGGAAAGGGCGGGGGAATGAATTCCCCCGCACCCCCATCTTCTTTCTGTCAGTTTGGGCACGCGCTTCCCGCCAGCGTGGGAATTGACAGAAAAGAAGGGGGTCTGGGGGAACTCATTCCCCCAAGGCTTCACCTCACGCTTCGTGCAGCGGGGTGGCCGCCACGAAGTGGCGCGCCTCCAGCAGGGCCAGCCGCTCGCCGGGCTCCTCCAGCCGGGCGAAGCCGAAAGCCCGCACGCCAACGCCGACCGGGCGTCCCCCCACATCCTGCCCCGGCTCCCGGCAGTGGATCTCCAGTTGCAGCGCCTCGCCGCCAGGCGGCACGTCCAGCCCGGCCGCGACGCGCCTGCGGGCCGGCACGATCACGACCACCGGCGGCCCCGCCGGCGCGCCGTCACGCAGCGCCTGCAGCTCCACCGACTGCTCCATCTCGGCACCCTCCAGTTCCAGTTCGAGGCGCAGCGCTCCGCCCTGCCCGGCGCCGAGCGGCAGGGCGAGGAGAGCGGTGCCAGGGCGGGTCCAGCAGCCCCAGCTCTCCAGCGGGTACCAGCCCTCGCCGTCCCGCACGGTTTCCGCCACCGCCATGGCGAGTCGAGGTCGGCTCGCGGCGAGGCGGCGCAGCGGGTGGAGCCGACCGGCCGCCAGCGGCAGGCGGGGCGGCCCGCCGGCACGCAGGGCCAGGCGCTCCGCCTCGGCCAGAAGCTGGGCCGCGACCGCACCCCAGCTGCGCAGCCGCACGGCGGCGGCCCGCGTCTCGGCCTCGCCGCGGAAGGCGGCGTCGGTGATCAGCCGCACCAGCTTCTCAACGAGGTCCGGCTCGCTACCCGGCACGAAGAACACGGCGCCGCCCTGGCCAGATTCGAGCAGGGCGGAATGGCCGGGCGTCAGCACCGCCCGGCCATGCGCCAGGCTTTCGGTTACCGGCAGGCCCCAGCCTTCATGCAGGCTGTTGTAGAGGGTGAACAGGCTGCGGTCGTAAAGCGCCGCCAGCAGCCGGTCGTCCACATCCTCCAGCATGCGCACCTTCGCACGCAGCTCCGGCGCCTGTTCCAGCAAGGTGAGCGCCGCCTCCGCCCGCCAGCCCGGCTGCCCGACGCAGACCAGCAGCGGCACCTGCCGCGCCCCCAGGCGGCGCAGCAGCGCCAGCCAGGCGCTGAACACCATGCGGTGGTCCTTGCGCCCCTCGATCGTCGAGACGAACAGCACGAAGGGCGTGCGGCCGCGCAGCAGCGCGTGGGCCGGGGCCGGGCCGGGCGGCACGGGGCGGGGGGCCGCGTCCATCCGCACCACCGCGGCAGGCGGCACCGGCAGCTCGGGCAGCAGCGCGGCGTGCAGGCGCCGCATATCGTCCCGGGTGGAGCGGGAGACCGCCAGCACGCCTTCGGCATGCAGCGCCAGATTGGCGAACCAGCGGGCATAGCCCTGCACCGTGTTGCCCTGGCACTGCTCGGGCAGCAGCAGCGGCACGCAGTCATGCAGCAGCGGCACGTGGCGCAGCCCGTCGCGCGCACGGGCCTCGCGCAGGGCCGCGAGGAAGCCGGGCATGCCCCAGGTCCCGCCCAGCGTGACCAGCACCGCCCCGGGCGCGAAATGGAGCGGCGGCGCCTGGCTGAGCAGCGTCCCCAGCAGCCCGGCGGCCTCCCTCCAATCGGCCGCCTCCACCTCCGTGCCGCTCGCCATCAGATACGCCAGGCGGTGCAGCAGCGCGGGCGGCAGGTCGCGCCAGCCGTCCCCCTCCGGTGGCATGGCGCAGAGGCGTGGCGGCTGCGGCCCGGCCAGCGCCGCCAGGGCGATGCCGAGTTGCACCCGCTGGATGCCGCTCGGCACCCGGCGGCCATGGTGGATCCAGTTCGCCAGGTCGGTCAGGTCCAGCACGACCCCGCCGGCGACAGGCGCGGCGTGGCGCGGCTCATGCGCCACCAGCGCCAGCCATTCCACCCAGGGTGCCGTCGCCGCCGAATCCAGGGCCAGGGCCCGCGCATAGGCCTCCCGCGCCGCCTCCCGATCGCCCAGGAGCTTCTCGGCATGGCCGATCTGCAGCGGAATGTCGGCATCCTCCGGCCGCAGCCGCGCGGCGGAGCGGTAGAGCGCCAGCGCCTGCGCCACCTGCCCCGCTTCCTTCAGGCAATGCGCCTGCTGTACCTGCATGCCGGCATCGTCGGGCCGCAGGCGCAGGAAGGCGGCATAGGCCGCCGCCGCCGCCTGCCATGCGCCACGGTCGCGCAGGTTGTCGGCCTGCCGGCGCAGCTTCTCCGCCTGCCGCTCCGCATCCTCGTCCATGGCCTGCCCCTTCCACCTGCCTCCGTCTTACGGCCCGCGCTGGCCGGCCGGTCAAGTACCGGGCAACACCGCTTTCGCTTTCTCTACGAAGCATGGCTCGGCTAAATTCAACTCATGCAGCCCCGCATCTACCTCGATGGCTACAATCTCGCGCTCGACCAGGGCACCGGGGTTGCCACCTATGCCCGTAACCTGAGCTTCCGCCTCGGCGCCATGGGCGCGGAGGTGGGCGTGCTCTACGGCACCCGCGCCAGCCCCAGCCGCAACGAGCTGATCCGCGAGATCGCCTTCTTCGACAACCGGGTCGGCGAGGCGCCGCCGTTGCTTCGCTGGGTGCGCAACGCGCGGCGCACCGTGCTCGGCCCCTTCGGCGAATACGCCACCGGCGTGCCCGTCACTGGCCGGGTGGTGGCCACCACCTTCGAGAGCCGCCTGCCGCATTTCGATCATCTCTGGAACGTCGAGAACGGCTTCGTCCAGGCGATCAACCACTTCAAGCTGTTCAAGAACCGGCTGCGCGTGCGGATGCCGCGCCCGCCCGAGATCATGCACTGGACCTATCCGCTGCCGATGCAGGTGGTGGGCGCCAAGAACATCTACTGCCTGCACGACCTCGTGCCGCTGCGCCTGCCCTACACCACGCTGGACCACAAGCGGCGCTACTTCCGCCTCAACCGCATGCTGGTGCGCAAGGCCGACCACATCGTCACGGTCAGCGAGGCCTCGCGGCGCGACATCATCAACCTGCTCGGCGCCGACCCGGAGAAGGTGACCAACACCTACCAGTCCGTCGAGCTGCCGCGGAAGTTCACCGACAAGCCCGAGTCCGAGGCGCGCGACGAGATCCGCGGCAGCTTCGGCCTGGAGTGGAAAGGCTATTTCCTCTTCTTCGGCGCCATCGAGCCGAAGAAGAACGTGGGCCGCATGATCGAGGCCTTCCTCGCCTCCGGCTCCGACCTGCCGCTGGTGCTGGTCGGCAAGCAGGCCTGGAAGAGCGAGGAGGAGCTGCGCCTCCTGTTCGACGACCATATCCGCTACCAGGTGCAGGAGGGCAGCATCCTGCGCACCAAGCGCAAGATCATCCTGCTGGACTACGCGCCCTTCCGCCTGCTGGTCTCGCTGATCCGCGGCGCCAGGGCCGCCCTGTTCCCCTCGCTTTACGAGGGCTTCGGCCTGCCGCCGCTGGAGGCGATGAAGCTCGGCACGCCGGTGCTGACCACCAACACCTCCTCCCTGCCCGAGGTGGTGGGGGACAGCGCCCTTACCGTGGACCCCTACGACGTCCGCGCCATCGCCGAAGGCATCCGCGCGCTCGACTCCAATGCCGAGCTGCGCGGCTGGCTGGCGGATGCCGGCCCGCGCCGCGCCGCCCTGTTCAGCGGCGAGGCCTATGAGAAGCGGCTGGGCGAGGTCTATGCCCGGCTTGGCGCGCGGCTCCCCGAGCGGGTCGCCGAGGCGCAGGCCCTCGCGGCGGAGTAGGAAGCCAGGGCCAAGAGGGGCGCCGCCCCTCCTGGACCACCCCCGCCGGGGGCATCGGATGCCCCCCGGCCCCCCACATTCCCTTCGATGCGGCGCGCCGGTTGCCACCACCTGTGGGAACGCATTAGGCTGCCCGCGCTCTGGCGGAGCTGAACGGCCTTAAGCCGGAAAACAACTTGCCCCGCGCGGGACGGGTTCCCGCCAGGGTCGAGCATGTCCGGTCGCCAGCAGCCTCTCCCCGCGCCACAACGCGGCATGGATGCCGCACCGGGCGCCACGGCCCCAAGCAACGGGATGCCGCACCATGAGCGAATCCAGCACCTTCCTGCCGGTCCCCGCCGCCTATGACCGCTGGGCCACCAGCTACGACCACGATGACAATCCCATGGTCTTCGCCGCCCGCCGCGTCATGGCCGGGCTGGCCACGACGGCCAGCGGCCTCGACGTGGTCGAGTTCGGCTGCGGCACCGGGCAAAATCTCTCCCTGCTGCGCCAGCACGGCGCCCGTAGCCTGTGCGGCTGCGACCTCTCGGCGGGGATGCTCGCGCAGGCCCGGGCGCGTGACCCGGCCCTGCAGCTCTGGCAGCAGGACATGGCGCAACCCCTGCCCCTCCCCGACGCGACGGCGGACCTGGCGCTGTTCTGCCTTTCGCTGGAGCATGTCGCCGCCCTGGCGCCGCCTCTCGCCGAGGCGCGGCGCGTGCTGCGGCCCGGCGGCCGGCTGGCCGTCATGGAGATCCATCCCTTCATGACGCTGGGTGGCATCGGCGCCCATTTCCGTGACGCCGCCGGAGAGGTGCGGATGCCCAGCGTTCCGCACCGCTTCGCTGATTATCTCAACGACTTCGCAGCGCTTGGCCTGCGGCTGCTCCACTGCCGGGAATGGCGCCCACGCGACCTCGGCAACGATCTGCCGACCAAGGCGCTGAAACGGGGGCCGGACTTCCCGCTCCTGGTGGAGTTCGCCCTGCTACGGGATTGACCAGCGGGTGCCAGGCGGGAACAGTCGGACACGAGAACCCTTGGGGCGGCGTCCGTCGCGCGGACCAGATTTTTCTGAAGCGTCGCAGAACGCAAGACGAGGCTCCGCGTTTGAGCCGTCTGAAAGGAGGGCATCCGGGATGCTCCTGCACAACGGCTCGTCCAGCATCAGCCATCGCCTGCCTGCGGTCCACCAGCCGGAGGGTCATGCTACCGGCTCGCAGGCTCCGGCGCGGCTCCTCGAACCCGGCGAGACCTGCTGGGCGCTTGAACGCGCCGACCGCTTCGCGGTGATCATCGACGGGGCGGATTTCTTCCGTGCCGCCAAGGCGGCCATCCTGAAAGCCCGCCACCACGTGCTGCTCATCGGCTGGGACTTCGACGCCCGCGTGGCGCTGGAGCCGGAGGGGCAGACCCTGCCCGGCCCCAACCGCATCGGCCGCTTCCTGAACTGGGTCGCCCACCAGCGGCCCGAACTGCGGGTGCGCATCCTGAAATGGGATCTCGGCTTCCTGCGCACCCTTGGCCGGGGCGAGACGCCCTTCTTCCTGCTAAGCTGGCTGGCGGGTCGCAAGATCCGGCTGAAGTTGGACGGCGCCCATCCCACCGGCGCCGCGCACCACATGAAGCTGATGGTCATCGACGACACGCTGGCCTTCTGCGGGGGCATCGACATGACGGTCGGCCGCTGGGACACGCGCGCGCATGACCAGGATTGCCCGGCGCGGCAGAGCCCCCGCGGCAGCCCCCTCGGCCCCTGGCACGATGCGACCACCTGCGTGGACGGCCCGCTCGCCCGCCGCCTGGCCGAGTTGGCGCGCGAGCGCTGGCAGCGCGCCACCGGCGAGCGGCTTGAGGCCCCGCCGCTCGACAACGACCCCTGGCCGGAGGACCTGGCGCCGAATTTCCGTGATACCCAGGTCGGCATTGCCCGCACCATCGCGGCTTACAAGGACTACCCGCAGATCTGCGAGGTGGAGGCGCTGACCCTCCGCGCCATCGCCGCCACGCGCCGCACGCTCTACATCGAAAGCCAGTACTTCGCCTCGCGCCGCGTCGCCGAGGCCATCGCCGCCCGGCTGCGCGAGCCGGACGGGCCGGAGGTGGTCGTCATCAATCCCGATTCGGCCGATGGCTGGCTGGAGGCCAAGGCGATGGACTCGGCCCGCAGCCGGCTGCTCCGCCTGGTGCAGCAGGCCGACCGGCATGGCCGCTTCCGCATCTTCCATCCCGTCAACGCGGCCGGCCAGCCGATCTATGTGCACGCCAAGATCCTCTGCGTGGACGACACGTTGCTGAAGATCGGCTCGGCCAACCTGAACAACCGCTCGCTGGGCTACGACACGGAATGCGACGTGGCCATCGAGGCGGAGGCCAGCACCGATGCGGCACGCACCCGCGCCCTCATCACCCGGCAGCGCAATGACCTGCTGGCCGAGCATCTCGGACGGAGCGCGGAGGCCGTGGCGGCGGCGCTGGAGGCCGAAGAGGGCTCGCTGATCCGCGCCATCGAGGCGCTGAACGACGGGCCGAAGCGGCTGGTCCCGCTGCATCCGCGCCCCCTGACCGCCGACGAGGAGATCATCGCCGAGTCCGACCTCGTCGATCCCGAACGGCCCATCAGCCTGCGAGACGAGCTGCGCGGCCTGCTTCCCGGCAGAGGCGCCGCAGGCGCCCGTGCTTGACCCGCCTCGGAGCGACATGTGACGCTCGCTCCCTGTGCGCGACCGGCATCCTGATCGCCTCCAGACTGGGCCGCCTCGCAGGAAGCGGGACGAGGAGGCGGCACGCGCGCTGACTCTCGCGCGCAACGGGCCATCAGCATGCCCCATCGGAGGCGCATGGGCCTCCCTTGCGCGTCTGCAGCGGCCCTCCCCCACCATCGGGGACGCCGAGGACATGGACGATGACGCAGAACATCTACGACAATCCGGAGTTCTTCGCGGGCTACAGCCGGCTGGGCCGCTCGGTGCAGGGACTCGAGGGCGCTCCAGAATGGCCCGCCCTACAGGCCATGCTGCCGGACCTGCGCGGGCGCCGCGTGGTGGATCTCGGCTGTGGCTTCGGCTGGTTCTGCCGCTGGGCGCGCGGGCAAGGTGCGTCGGTGGTCCTCGGCCTGGACGTTTCGGAGCGGATGCTGGCGCGCGCCCGCGCCAGCACCGCCGACCCGGCGATCACCTACGAACGGGCCGATCTGGAGCAGCTCCGCCTCCCTGAAGCGGCCTTCCACCTCGCCTACAGTTCGCTGGCGCTGCACTACATCGAGGCCCTGCCGGACCTGATGGCGCAGGTGCACCGTGCCCTGGCGCCGGGCGGGATGCTGGTCTTCTCCGTGGAGCACCCGATCTACACCGCGCCGCGCCAGCCCGGCTGGACCACGGGCCCAGAGGGCCGCAGCACCTGGCCGGTGGACGCCTATCTGAACGAGGGTCCCCGCAGCACGGACTGGCTCGCCAAAGGGGTGGTCAAGCAGCACCGCATGATCGGCACCTATGTGAACCTGCTGATCGGGCTGGGCTTCGCGCTCGCCCATCTCCAGGAATGGGGGCCGACTCCGGCGCAGATCGCCGCCCGGCCCGAACTCGCGGTGGAATGCGAGCGCCCCGCCTTCCTGCTGGTCGCGGCCCGTCGCTGAGCCGCGACCGCAAGGCGCCCCGCCGCAGCCGCCCGGGCTGCGGCGGCGGTTTCAGGCGGCTTCCAGCGCCATCGGCGGCGTCCGCGCCACGCCCCAGCCCTCGGTGATCTTCTCCACCGCGCGCCCGGCGCGCAGCAGCAGTGCCTCCTCGAAGGGCCGCGCGACGAGCTGGGCCGAGAGCGGCAGCCCGTCCTCGCTGAAGCCCACGGGCATGGAGAGCGCCGGGTTGCCGGTGACGTTGAAGGGAATGGACTGGATGTTCATCGGCCCCGCCCGATCCGGCGGATATTCGTCGAAGCGTGGTGCCGGGCCGAGGGCCATGGCGGTCAGCAGCAGGTCGTGCCGCTGCAGCGCCACCCGGTTCACCGCCTCCGACAATTCGCGCCGCAGCCGCTGGGCCTGGATGTAGTCGGCCGCGCTGAGCGTCGCGCCGAGGGCGACGCGCGCCAGGAAGAGGGCGCCATAGTCCAGTGGGCGGCTGCGCAGGTCCGCCTCGTGGATCGCATACGCCTCGGCGATCATGAGGACGCGGCCGCAGGCGCTGAACAGGTCATAGTCCGGCAGCGTCACCTCCTCGACGATGGCGCCCTGCGCGGCCAGCGACTCGGCCAGCCGCTCCAGCGCGACGCTGGTCGCCGGCGTCAGTTCCGCCGCGTTGCGGTAGAGGTTGCGCGGCAGGCCGATGCGCAGGCCCGCGACACCCTTCTCCAGTCCGGCGCGGAGGTCCGGCACGGGCCGGTCCACGCTGGCCGGATCGTTAGGGTCGTAGCCGGCGATGAGCTGTGTGGTGATTGCCGCATCCTCCACGCTGGCCGCGAGCGGTCCGCAATGGTCCAGCGTGTAGGAGAGCGGGAAGACGCCGCGCCGGCTGACCAGTCCGTAGGTCGGCTTCAGGCCGACCAGGCCGCAATAGGCCGCGGGGCCACGGATCGAGCCGCCGGTATCGGAACCCATGGCCATCCGCACCAGCCCGGCGGCGACAGCGGCGCCGGAGCCGGAGGAGGAGCCGCCGGTGACGTTCTCCAGGTTCCACGGGTTGCGCGCCGGCGGGAAAGGCAGGTCGAAGCTCGGGCCGCCAAGGGCGAATTCATGCGTCGCCAGCTTGCCGAGCAGCACGCCGCCGCCCTCCGCCAGCTTGCGGGCCACCACGCTGTCCTGCTGCGGCACGTTCTCGGCCAGCAGCTTGGAGTGGCAGGTCGTGCGGATGCCGGCGGTGTCGTAGATGTCCTTCAGCGCATAGGGAATGCCGTGCATCGGGCCACGATCGGTGCCCTGCGCCAGTTCGGCATCGGCGCGCGCGGCGTCGGCCATGGCGCGCGCCTCGGTGACCAGCACGAAGCTGTGCAGCACGGGATCGAGCGCCGCGATGCGGTCGAGATGGTGCCGCGTCAGTGCCACGGAGGTCAGGCTTCCCGCGCGCAGCCGGCGCCCGGCCTCGGCAATCGGCAAGGCGTGCAGGGGCATGTCGCTCATGGGGTGCGCTCCCGCGTCACGGTGTCCAGCACGAAGGTGCCGGCCGGCTCGGCGGCGGCGGTGCGGGCACTGCGCAGCAGCGGCAGCGCCGCCTGCAGGTCGCGGTAGCCGTTCAGCACGCCGGCATAGCGCTCCGGGGGAATGGTGATGCCGGCGCGGCGCAGCAGCAAATCCAGCTCTGCGTCCCGTTCCTCCTGGGCTTGGCTCATCCACGTCTCCTCTGCATGGGATGCACCGGAGACGCTAGGGCGGCATGCGGAGGATGAAAAGATTAGGGAACCGGAAGCATCGTCAGAGGACAGAACCAGGGGAGAATGAATTCTCCCCCGGACCCCCTCTTCTTCTTTTTTTGTCGGTCTGGCCGTGCTCGGCATGCTCTCACGCCGGGGTTGAAACCACCCCGGCGACAGCGGCCGGGAACGCTCCCCCGCCCCCGTGAACTGGCAGAATAAAGAAGGGGGCCTGGTGGAATTCATTCCCCCAGCCTTTTCTCCTTCAGGCCAACGGCTTCTGCGGCCCATAGACCTCGGGCATGAACCCGATATCGTTCCGCGCCAGATCCTCCAGCGCGACCAGCCGGCATTCATGCCGGCCGTCCTCGTGCAGGAGGTGTTCGACATAGCCCAGCGGCTTCTCGCCGCGCGGCTCCTGCCATTCGTCGCCGACGAAGAAGGCCACGGCCGGCGCCCAGACCTGCCGCAGCCCTTCGCAGACGCCACGGTCCCACCACTGGTGCACATGGCCGGAGGCGACGAGTGCGACGTCATGCCCGGCGAGCAGGCCGAGCAGCCGCCGGCGCGGCGCCGGCTGCACCGACCAGTAGGAGGGCGTGCTCTCCGTGCTGGTGAACTCGCAGAGCGGCTTGTGCAGGAACAGCGCGACGCGCCGCCCCGCTGCCCCCGCCAGCGCCTCGGCCAGGAAGGCGAACTGCGCCTCCGCCTCCGGCAGGTCCGCGCCGGTGATCAGGCTGTTCAGCCCGATGAGCCGCCAGCCCGGCACGTCACGCAGGAAGCGATCGGTCCCGAAGACAGCGAGCCAGCGGTGCAGCCGCTCGGCATTGGCGGGCGAGGCGTCGCGCAGCTCAGGGTCGTTGCCGACATCATGGTTTCCCGGCAGCGCCACCCAGTCGAGCCCCATGGCACCGAGCCGGGCGCGGGCGAAGTGCAGGTCGTCCGCAGCCCGTTCGCCATGTGCCGAGACGTCGCCGGTATGCACCACCAGGTCCGCCCCCGCGGCACGCAGATGCGCCGCCAGGGTCTCGAAATTGCCGGTGAAGGCCGGATGCGCCTCGGAGAGGTGGGTGTCGCTGATCTGCGCGATGCGGAAGGCCATGCGCTCAGGACTTCCGCGGCAGCATGCGGCGCACCTGATCCGCCATCTCCGGCAGGACCTGCTCCGGCGTCGCGCGTTGCTCGACGATGCGGGCCATGTTGTCTACCATGGCCTGCGTCACCCGCACGCTGTTGCTTCCGGGGAAGGCATACCAGGGGACCGAGATGGCGAGCTGCCGCACGGCGGGCAGGAAGAGCGGATTCTCGCGGTAGAAGGCGCCGAGATATTTCGGGTCGCTCACCGAAATGGCGTTGCAGGGCAGGTAGCCCGTGTTCATCGCCATCAGCGCCTGTCCCTCGGGGCTGGTGGAGAAGCGCAGAAACTTCCAGGCGGCCATCCGCTTCGCCGGGTCCTTGGCGGCCAGCATGCCGGCGGCGCCGCCAGTCGGCAGGCGGCCTTTCTCCTTGTCGATCACCGGCATCCCGGTGGTGCGCAGGGTGAACTTGTCGCCCACGGCTTCCTTGGTGCCGCGCACCAACGCCGTGGTCTGGAAGATCATGCCCAGCTTGCCGGCGGCGAAGGCCTGCCGCGCCGCCGCGGCGCTGAGATTCGGCATGCCGCCCTCCTTCACCATGCGGTCGAGCAGCTTCAGCGAGGCCATCCCCTCAGGCCCGGCGAAGCCGACATCGCGCTCGTCCGGCGTCAGCATCCGGCCGCCATGGCCGAAGAGCAGCGCGGAGAACATCCAGTCGTCGCCGTTCCAGGTGTACCACATGCCCTCGACGCCATCGCCGAGCTTGTCGATGCGGCCGGCGAGCCTCAGCACGCCGTCCCAGTCCGTCGGGAAGTTGTCCGGGTCGCCGCCGGCCTGCCGCACCAGCTCCGCATTGTAGTAGACGACGGGATTGGAGGCGGCATAGGCGAGGCCGGCCTGGATGCCGCCGAAGCGCGCGAGGTCGAGCATGTTCGGCGTGTAGCCGAGCGTCGCCGGGTCGGAAGCCTCCTCCTTCAGCAGTGGCTCCAGGTCCTGCGCGATGCCGCGCTCGGCGAAGACGCGCAGGCGGTTGAAGCCCTGGTAGGAGAGATCAGGGAGCTGGTTGGTCGCGGCCTGGCGCAGCAGGAGCTGCGCGCCCTCCTCGTAGTTCGGTGTGGTGATGACGTTCACCTTGATCGAGGGCTCGCGCTTGCCGAAGGCGTCGAGGATGGCGTCGTAGCTGGCCTTGTAGATGTAGGGCTGGGCGTAGTGGACGGTGATTTCGGTCGTCCCTTGGGCACGCGCCAGGCGCGGCGCGGCAAGGGCGGCGGCGCCCAGCAGGAAGGTGGCGCGGCGGCCGATCGGGGTGGTCATCGCGATGCTCTCCTCAGCCCTTGAGGCCGGTGGTGGCGATGCCTTCCACGAAGCGCCGCTGCGCCAGCAGGAAGGCCAGAACGAGGGGGGCGGTCATGATCACGGCGGCGGCCATCAGCGCGCCGAAATCGTCGTCGCCCTCATTGGTGCGGAAGAACAGGACACCGAGCGCCGGCGTCGCATGCGCGCCATCGCTCACCACGATCAGCGGCCAGAACAGGTCGTTCCAGTGCGCGACGACGGAGAAGATGGCGAAGGCGGTGGCGGCCGGCCAGGCATTGGGCAGCACCACGCGCCAGACGATCTCCAGCTCGCCCATGCCGTCCAGCCGCGCCGCCTGGATCAGGTCGTCCGGCAGGCTGCGGAAGAACTGGCGGAACAGGAAGATGGCAAAGACGGAGATGGTGGAGGGCGCGATCAGCGCGGTGTAGCTGTCGAGCAGCCCGACCTGGCTGAAGCCGAGATAGAGCGGCAGCGCCGGCACGTGCGGCGGCACCAGCAGGCCAAGCATCACCGCGCCCAGCAGCAGCTCGCGCCCGCGGAAGTTCAGCTTGGCCAGCGCATAGCCGGCGGGCACGGCGAAGAGCAGCTGGAAGGCCAGGATGCCGCTGCAGACGACCACGCCGTTCCAGAGGTAGTGCAGCACCGGCAGGCGCTGCCAGACCGTGCCGTAGTTCTGCGCCACCGCCAGACGCGTCGGCCAGAGGCGGAGCGCGGCGGTGAAGATCTCGTCCGCCGGCTTCAGGCTGGCCGAGACCATCCAGAGATAGGGCATCAGCAGCAGCAGGCCGAGCAGTGCCAGCACGGCGAGGCGCGGCAGGTCGCGCAGCAGGGGGACGCGCCGTTCAGCCATAATGCACCCGCCTGTCCAGCACGCGCGTCTGCAGCCACATCAGCGCCAGCACGATGGCCAGGAAGACCAGCGTGATGGCCGCCGAATAGCCCAGGCGGAAATAGGTGAAGCCCTCCTGGTACATGCTGAAGATCAGCACCTCGGAGGCGCGGTTGGGGCCGCCATTCGTCAGCACCTTCACCGTGTCAAAGACGCGCACGGTGCGGATCATGGTGATGGTCAGCACGAAGAGCGTGGTCGGGCCGAGCAGCGGCCAGGTGACGAGGCGGAAGCGCCCCCAGGCGCTGGCGACGCCATCCACCTCGGCGGCCGAATAGAGTTCGCGCGGGATGGCGGTGAGCCCGGCCAGGAAGAGCACGAGGTTAAAGCCGATATTCTCCCAGATGCCGATGCCGGCCAGCGACCACATCACCCATTCCGAGGAGGAGAGCCATTCCGGCCCGGCGACGCCGGCCTGGCGCAGCAGCGCGTTCAGCGGGCCGATGGTCGGGTGCAGCAGGTATTGCCAGGCCGAGGCCATGGCGACGCTGAGCGAGACCACTGGCAGGAAGAAGATGGCGCGGAACAGCGTGCGCCCGCGCGAGCCCGCCTCGATCAGCAGGGCAAGGGCCAGCGCGCCGAGGATGGAGCCCGGCGCGACCACGCCGACATAGAAGACCGTGTTCCCCAGCGACTGCAGGAAGCCGCGGTCGTGCAGCAGCTCGGCGAAGTTGCCGAGCCCGATCCAGGAGAAGCCCAGCGCGCCGAGCTCGTAATCGGTGAAGGCAAGCGCAACGGCCGCCAGCGTCGGCAGCAGCAGCATCAGCACATAGGCCAGGATGGCCGGCAGGCTGAGTGCCCAGGCGGCGATGGCCTCCGCCCGCGCATGATGGTGGCGGGCCGGCGCGGCGGCGGCGGGGTTGGGCAGCCTGGCCTCAGACAAGCGCCGCCTCCGGGCGCAGCACGCGGGCCGGCCGGCGCTTGCCATCGGGTCCGAACAGCAGCGCGCGCGAGGGGTCGAAGCCGAGAAAGACCTCGGCGCCCGCGGCGAGGCGGGGGCGCTGCTCCGGCGGCAGGCGCAGCACCAGCGGGGAAGCGCCGGCGCGCAGGTGCAGCAGCAGGCTCTCGCCGAGGAACTCCACCGTCTCCAGCCGCGCCGGCAGGCCCTTCTCCGCCAGCGTGAGGTGCTCCGGCCGCAGCGCCAGGGTCAGCGGGCCGGGTGCGGGCGTCAGCAACCGCAGCGGCACCCCACCGATACGCACGCGCCCCTCCAGGTCCGCCTCCGCCGCCAGCGTGTTGATGCGCGGCGAGCCGATGAAGGTGGCCACGCGCAGATCGGCGGGGTCGTCATAGATCGCCTGCGGGCTGGCCACCTGCAGCAGCTCGCCCGCCTGCATCACCGCCACGCGATCGGCCATGGTCAGTGCCTCGGCCTGATCGTGCGTGACGTAGAGCGTGGCGCAACCGGCGCGGCGATGAATGTCCACGATCTCGCGCCGCGTCTGTACGCGCAGCGCGGCATCGAGGTTGGAGAGCGGCTCGTCCATCAGGAAGGCCGCGGGGTGGCGCACCAATGCGCGCGCCAGCGCCACGCGCTGCCGCTGCCCTCCGGAAAGCTGGCCCGGCCGCCGGTCGAGCAATGCGGCCAGACCCAGGGCCTCGGCCGCCTGCTGCACCTCCGCCGCGATATGCCCCCCCGCCGCGCGGCTGCCAGGCAGCAACGGGCCGAGCAGCGGGAGGCGTTGCCAGGCGGAAAGCCGCCGCATCGCCAGCGGCACGGCGATGTTCTGCGCCACCGTCAGGTGCGGATAGAGCGCGTAGGACTGGAAGACCATCGCCACGTCCCGCGCCGCGGCGCGCAGCGGCGTGACGTCCCGACCGCCGATGCGGATGCGCCCGGCATCGGGCGCGTCAATGCCGGCGATGAGCCGCATCAGCGTGGACTTGCCGCAGCCGGACGGGCCGACCAGCGCGACGAACTCGCCCGCCGCCACCTCCAGGCTCACGCCCTTCAGCACGGCATGCTCGCCATAGCGGCGCGTCAGTCCCTCGACCGCAATTCCCGACACTCCGGCCCCCAATTCAGTCCGGGGGCCTCCTAACGCCTCTCCATGACGCTTCCGTGCCGCTTCGGAGAAGCTTCCATGTCAGAACGCAACGGCAACCTCATGGGAGCGAAAAGCGCCATTCCCAAAGAGGTGCTGAAGCAGGCCGCCGGGCCAGCGCCCCGGCGGGAGCATGGCACCGGCTCGGCCGGCCCATCGGTTCACCAGTAGGAGAACAGCACCAGGATCGCCAGCACGATGATCACCAGCGGGATGATATAGGCCCACCGGCGCCGCGGCGTCCGCACATCGATATAGCCAGGTTGCGCCTTCTGCTTCGGGTCCACTTGCTTCTGCATCATTCCTCTCGCTTTCGGCCACCGGCCGGTATCCGGCGCGATGCGCCTCTTCCACGCAACCGCCGAGCAAGGCCGAAGTTGGCGTCCATGACCTGAGCGTGACCCGCATGCCCCTGGTGAGAGGCGGAAAGGGTCTTCAGAGATGGTCCAACGCATGCATGCATCCGGCAGCCGATCGGCCGCCTTCCTGGCCGGCGCCCTGGCCCTGGGCGGCGCCGCCTGGCTGGTCGCGAAAGCGACAGGCCGCCGAAGGCCCAGCCCGGCCGCGCCGCCCACGGCACCGCCGGGTCGCGAACCCGCTGTGCCACTTTGGCTGAAGCTCGGCTACGGAACGGCCACCCCGGTCATCGCGGCGGTTTACCGGCGCGCCTATGGACCCGACAATTTCCTCTGGCTCTCCGACCTGGCACTCGCCTGCACCACCTTGGCGGTGCTCCGCGAGGACCGGCTGCTCGCCAGCATGCCGGCAGTGGGCGTGTTGCCGCTGGAACTGGCCTGGTCGGTGGACTTCATGGCGGGCGGCCGCCTGTTGGACCTGGCTGGCTATATGTTCGACCGCCGCCTGCCACGCAGGCTGCGGGCGCTCTCGCTGTTCCACCTCGCCCTGCCGCCCACGCTGCTCTGGATGCTGGCCCGCTTCGGCTATGATCGCCGCGCCCTCCCACTCCAGACGCTGCTGACCTGGACCGCCCTGCTGCTGACCTATCGGCTGACCGCGCCTGAGAAGAACATCAACTGGGCCTTCGGGCTGGGAAGCCGGCCCCAGCACACCCTATCGCCCCGCCTGTATCTCGGCCTGCTCATGCTCACCCTGCCATCGCTGGTCTTCCTGCCGATGCACCTTCTGCTGCGCCGCGCCTTTGGCGCTCCCGCGGCGGACCCGGCCCCCGGACCCCTCCGCATGCCGGATGAGACCGCCATCGACGCTCCGCCCGACTGGCAGGCATGAGAAAGACAAGGGTCGGTTATCGCATTCTTCAAAGGGCAGAGGCGGGGGAGAATGAATTCTCCCCTGGAACCCCCTCTTCTTTGTCCTGTCAGTTTTGCCGCGCAGGCGGCATGCGCTCACGCTGGGGCGGGAGCCGCCCCGGCGACGGACACCACAAGGGCGAGCGGGAATGCCCTCGCCGCGAGCGCAGGAAACTCGAAGAAAAAAGATGGGGGTCTGGGGGAATTCCTTCCCCCAGCCTTAGCCGCCCACCACCCGCCGCACCGCTTCGGCCGCCAGATCTTCGGGGACGTGATGGCCGCCGGCGAACTCGCGGTATTCCACCGAGTAGCCGGCCTGGCGCAGGCGCGGCACGACGCGCCGGCTGCAGGCATTGATCGGCAGCACGTCGTCTTCCACCCCGTGCGAGATGAAAATATCCGGCCCTCCCTCCGCCGGCGGCGGCGCGGCAAAACCCGGCGAAAAAGCAAGCAGATGCGTGAACAGGTTGCCATTTCCCAGGCCTAGGGAGAGGGCATAGGAGGCACCGTCGGAAAAGCCGGCCAAGGCAAGGCGTTGCGGGTCCACGCGGTGGTGCAGGAAGACCTCCCGCAGTGCGGCATCGATGAAGGCCACGTCGGGGCCGAAGCCGCCCATGATGACGTCCCATGTCGCGGCGCGGCTTTCCGGCGCCAGCAGCAGCACGCGGGGAGCGGCCGGCTCGATCAGCCGCAACGCGCCAGCCGCGTGACCGCCCGCCCCGTGCAGCATCACCACCAATGGCAGAGGCTCCTCGCCTGCCCCTTCCGGGACGCGCAGGAACCCGTCCCGCCGCCGGGCAAGGCCGAGCCCGTGCAGGCCCGGGGGCAACGGCGGCATCTCCGGCGCGGGGCCGGGCCGGGCCAGCAGCCGGCCACGCCTGGCGCTGGCCTGGTCGGTGCCATAGGCGCTCATGCCCGCCCGCCCCGCTTCCGCGCGGCGCCGCCTGTGGTTGGCTGGGCCATTCTGCCCTCCTTGGTGCTCTCGGGCTGCCTGGAGGAGTAACGGGCCAGAGGCATACCGTTTGCGGCGGCAGGCAACTGAATCCGGTCGGCAGGCGCTTTGTTCGCAGCAATTCGAGAGAAAGGAGAAGCCCATGGCCGGACACGGTGACGACAACCGCCACGATCCCGGCGATTCGGTGCCCGAGGGCGTCGCGCCCGCCTCTCCGCCGCCAGCGCCCAGCGCCGAGGATCTGAAGGTGAAGCGGAAGCTGGAAGATCTGGCAAGAAAGCCTGGCGACACCGCCCCACCGCCCAGGCAAGACAGCCGCTGAGCTTTGTCCGGCGACGCAGCACCGCGCCCGCTTGACCGGCGCACTGCGGCGCCCCCTTAACTGCGCCCTCCACACGGTGAAGGAGGGCCATCATCGCCCGGAAACGCGGCCTCCCCCCGGCCCTTGCAGGCTGGCAGCCCAGCCCCCTGATTCGCGCTTCGGCCCTGCTGCATGCCGGTGGCCTCGGCGCCCTCGGGCTGGCGCCCGCGGCCTGGCCTTGGGTGCTGGGTGGGCTGGCCGCGAACCACTTGGCGCTGACCCTCGCCGGCATGTGCCCGCGTTCGCGGCTGCTCGGGGCCAACCTGAACCGGCTGCCGGGCGCCTGCCGACAGGCGGGGCAGCTTGCTCTCACCTTCGATGACGGCCCAGACCCGGAGACCACACCGCGGGTGCTCGACCTGCTGGAGGCGCATCAGGCCCGCGCCTCCTTCTTCCTCATCGGCCGCCGCGCCGCCCGCCATCCCGCGCTGGTGCGGGAGATCCTGCGGCGCGGCCACAGCGTCGAGAACCATACCGACAGCCATCCCCTGCACTTCGCCGCGCTCGGCCCCGCCGGGCAGCGGCGGGAGATCCTGCGCGCGCAGGCGGCGATCTCGGAGGCGGGCGGGGCGCCGCGTTTCTTCCGCCCGCCGGTCGGGCTGCACAGCCCTTTCACGGCCCTGGTGCTGGCGGGCACCAGTCTGCGCTACGCCTCCTGGACCCGGCGGGGCGCCGACGGCGCCATCGGCGATCCGGCACGGGTGCTGCGCCGCCTGCACCGGGCGGCGGCCGGCGACATCCTGCTGCTGCATGATGGCGACAGCCGCCCCGATGCCGAGGGCCGTCCGGTGGTCCTGGCAGTGCTGCCCCTGCTGCTGGCGCGGCTGCGTGCCGCCGGGCTCAGCCCTGTACCGCTTCCGGAGGCCGTGGACGGGCCCGCCGCGCCAGCAGCAGGGGCAGCCGCAGCAGGAAACCCAGCACCAGGCGTGCATGCATGCCGGTGAGCAGGATGTTGTCCCGCCCGTAGCGGAAGTGCGAGACGCCGCCCTCCTCCGGCTTCAGGTAGCGGACGGGCACCGCGATGCCCACCGGCGGCAGCCCGGCCCAGCAGAGCCGCACCGCCGCCTCGGCATCGAAGTCGTAGCGCCGCATCCAGCGGGTGCGGCGCATCACCGCCACCAGCGGCGCCACCGGATAGACGCGGAAGCCGAACAGCGAGTCGCCCAGCCCCACCCAGAGCGTCTCCAGATTGGCCCAGAAGTTGGAGAGCCGCCGGCCACGCACGCGCAGCGCCGGCGCCTCAGGCCCGAAGAGCGGCTGGCCGAGCACCAGCGCCTCCGGCCGCCGTGCCGAGGCCTCCATCAGCATGGGAATGTGCCCAGCCGGATGCTGGCCATCGGCGTCCATGGCCAGGGCATGGGTGAAGCCCGCCGCCTGCGCCGCCTCCAGCCCATGCAGCAGCGCCGCGCCCTTGCCGGCATTACGCGGCAGCCGCAGCACGCGCAGCCCGGGATCGGCCGCTGCCATGGCGTCAAGCGGCGCGTCGCTGCCATCCGTGCTGCCGTCCACCACCACCCAGACCGGGTTCCAGCAGGCACGAGCGGCGCGCACCGTCTCCGTCAGGATGGGGCCGGTGTTGTAGGAGGGGATCAGGACCAGATGGGTGCGCGAGGCAGGAGTCATGCCGCCTTCAGGCCACATCCTGGCGCTCCGCGCCAGGGAGGGAGGCGCGGAGGCTGCACTCCACCGCGCCGCTGAGCTCCTGGGCGCGGCCATCCGGCAGGAAGCGCGGACCGAGCCGCACGCGGCAGCGCAACGGCAGCGGCGGCCGGCGCAGCGGCGGCCAGCCCTTGCGCAGATAGGGCGTCTCCGTCTCGATCACCACCGTCTGCACCGGCGCGCCGGCGCGCTGGGCGATCACCGCGAAGGAGCGGCTGAAGGGGCCGGGCGCGGGCGTCATCGGCCCGGCGCATGGCGGGCTGCGCGTCGCCTCGGGGAAGATCAACAGCTGTCGCCCATCGCGCAGCGCCGCCGCCGCGTCGCGGATCATCCGCTGCGTGGCGTCGTTTCGCACATAGCCGGCCAGCCGAACCCCGCCGCCGAGCAGCAGGTTGTCCCACAACGAGGCCTTGGTGATGCAGACCACGCGTGGCAGGCGGGAGGTGACGAGCACGGCGTCCAGCATCGAGGGGTGGTTGGGCGTGATGATCAGCCCAGGCTCACCGCGCAGTGCGTCGAGCGCCGAGAGGTCGCAGCGCAGTGCGCCGGTCAGCCGCATGGCGCCGAGGAACAGCCAGAAGCCGCGCGAGATGCCCCACTGCCCGAGCGGCCGGCCGAGCGAAGCGGGCAGCAGCCGGTGCAGCAGCGCCGCCGGCAGGCTCCAGAGCAGGCACATCACCGCGAAAAGCAGCAGCAGCCCGTAGAAGACCACCGTCTCCCAGGCCCCGCGCAGCGGCGCCCACCGCCCCTGCGAGCGGGAGGAGGGATGGATGGCGGATTCGTTCAGCGGCGGCCTCCCGGTTTTCCCGGACCCTAGCCGAGCGCCCCGGAGCCGGTCTATCGGTTGTGAACTCCAGCGTCGCGGCATGGTCTGCGCGGGAGACGCCCCTGGGAGACCGCCCTTGACCGAATCCCCGCGCCAGGCCGCCCCGCACCCCACCCTGCCGGCCTACTACCCGGAGGCGGCCCAGCGCGCCGGCTTCGTCCGCCGCCTCTTCGATGACACGGCGCCGCATTACGACCGCATCAACCGCGTCTTCTCCCTCGGCACCGGCGCCTGGTACCGCCGGCAGGCGCTGCGGCAGGCCGGCCTCGCACCCGGCATGCGGGTGCTGGACGTCGCCACCGGCACCGGGCTGGTGGCACGCGAGGCGGCGCGCATCGCCGGCCCCTCGGGCTTGGTGATGGGTCTCGACCCCAGCGCCGGCATGCTGGCCGAGGCGCGCCGCAGCCTTTCCCTGCCGCTGCTGCAGGGCCGCGCCGAGTCACTTCCGCTGGCCGATGGCAGTCTGGACTTCGTCAGCATGGGCTATGCGCTGCGGCACGTGGCCGACCTCGCCGCCACCTTCGCCGAGTTCCTGCGGGTGCTGCGGCCGGGCGGGCGGGTGCTGCTGCTGGAGATCGGCCGCCCCGGCAGCGCCTGGGGCCATGCCGCCGCGCGCGCCTATCTCGGGCAGGTGGTGCCGGCGCTCTGCCGCCTGACCGCGCCGCGCGGCCGTTCCGGCACGCTGATGCAGTACTACTGGGACACGATCGAGGCCTGCGTTCCGGCCGAGACCATCCTGCGCCACCTGCGGGAGGCCGGCTTCGCCGCCGTGGGCTGCGAGACCTCGCTCGGCCTCTTCCGGGCCTATGGCGGCCGCCGCCCCGGCTGAAGCATTCGCGTGTCCGCCTCCTCCGCCGCGCCGGCGGCCCTGCTCGCCGAGGTGTCGCGCCGCTACGCGGCGGCCTCGCGCTTCACCCGCCATTATGTGCGCGTGAAGCTGCGGCGCGACCCGGCAACCGCCGCCATCCTCGGCCTCGCCGGGGCGGAGGGTTTCGGCCATGTGGCCGATCTCGGCTGCGGGCGCGGGCAGCTCGCCCTGGCGCTGCTGCTCGGCGGCGCGGCGGCGCGCGTCACCGGGCTGGACGGCAACGCCGCCCATCTGGCGGAGGCGCGGCAGGCCGCCGCCGGGCTGGCGGCGCGTTTCGCCGTGGCGGACCTGCTGACCGCGGAGCTGCCGGATTGCGACACCGTGCTGCTGGTGGACGTGCTCTATCAGCTTCCCGAAGCGGCGCAGATGGCCCTGCTCGCCCGCGCCGCCGCGGCCGCGCGCCGCCGCATCGTGATCCGCGCCTTCGATCCGGCACGCGGCTGGCGCAGCCGTTTCGGGCTGGTGATGGAAGCCGCGCACTGGCCCCTGTATGGCGCCCGTATCCGCCCCCTGCCCCTGGGGACCCTTGCGGCCCCCCTGGCGGAGGCCGGCTTCCAGGTCACGGTGCGCCCCTGCTGGAGCGGGACCCCCCTGCCCAACGTGCTGATGCTTGCGGAAAGGACCAATGGATGAGGTGGCTGCTCCGGGGACTCCTGTTCAGCCTGGCGCTGCTCGCGCCTGGTACCACCCGGGCGCAGGAGGCGCCCGACGCCCGCCTGCAGCCGAAAATCGAGGCCGGCCTCGCCGGCGGCGGCGGCTGGCTGCCCGACTATCCGGCCGCCGCGCAGAACCACTTCCAGGGCCTGTTCTTCCCCTATGTGATCTATCGTGGCGAGATTTTGCGCAGCGACTCGCAGGGCGTGCGCGGGCGCTTCTACAACACCGAGAGCATCGGGCTGGACCTCAGCCTCTCCGGCGCCTTTCCCGCCTCCTCCTCCGACAACGACGCGCGCGAGGGCATGCCGGACCTGGACTGGCAGGGCGAGATCGGCCCTGCCCTGCGGCTGACGCTCTGGCAGGACCGCATGGTGCGCCAGCGGGTGAACCTGGAGCTGCCGGTGCGGGCGGTGTTCTCCACCGACTGGTCCTCGGTCCACTACCGCGGCCTCGTGGTCGCGCCGGAGCTGGCCTATGAGCGGCTCAACCTGCTCGCCACTGGCGCGCGGCTGCGCGTCGGGCTGGGGCCGATCTTCGCCACCGGCCGGATGATGGACTATTTCTACCGGGTCGAGCCGCAATACGCGCGCCCCGGCCGCCCCGCCTACGATGCCGATCCCGGCTATCTCGGCACCCGGCTGCAGTTCTCCTACCGCATGCCGCTGACGCAACGGCTCTCCGTGGTGGCGGGAGGAAGGCTCGAATCCTTCCACGGCGCCACCAATGACGACAGTCCGCTGTTCCGGGAGAAGTGGAACACCTCCGTCGCGCTGGGCTTCGCCTGGTCCTTCTACCAATCGGAGGCGCGCGTGGCCTCCTCCGCCTCGCCCTTCGATTGAAGGAAAAAAGGCCGGAGGAAGGAATTCCCCCGGACCCCCGTCTTCTTTTTGTCAGTTTTGCATCGCGCGAGCCACCCGCGCGGGAACTCGAAGAAAAAAGATGGGGGGTGTGGGGGGAATTCATTCCCCCCGGCCTTTCTGCCCGCCTTGCCGGCACGAAATTCGGCGCCGTTCCGGCGATTCCTCTTGTGCAGGATTGATTTTCGCGCCCTATGTTCCGCGGCTTATGACCGGTCCAGGCGTGAAGGAGGTTTTTGCGTGAGTTCCCAGTTGGCCATCGAATCCGAGGTGGCCGCCCTGATCGTCGAAGCCCTCCATCTTGAGACCGGCGCCGGCCAGATCGATCCTGAGGCCCCTCTCTTCGGCGAGGGCCTGGGCCTCGACTCGATCGACGCGCTGGAGATCGCGCTCGCCATCTCCCGCCGTTACGGGTTCCAGCTCCGCTCGGACGACGAGCGGAACGGGCAGATCTTCGCCTCGCTGCGCAACCTCTCCGCCCATATCGAAAAGAACCGTCAGCGCTGAGCCGATGCTGCGGGCTGCCTGGCGCTTCGCTCCCATGCTGCTCGCCGGCACCGCCATCGGCGCGGCCCGGCTGTCGGGCCATGCCGGGCTCGCCCTGCTGCTCGGCCTGCTGACCCTCATCCTCGCGGCCGGCCGTCACCTGCCCCGGCCGGTCTGGCTGGCCTTGGCCGCCGCCGCCGCGGCCTGCGCCCTCGCCTGGCCGCTGCTCCGCCCGCTGGCGCCGCAGCGGTTGGCGGGGTTGCTGCCACCCGCGGGCGACCTGCTGCTCTGCGCGCATTTCGGCGCCACGCTGCGGCCCGGCCGCGAGCCGTTGATCACCCGCTACACCCGGCACGACTTCGGGCGCCTGCCGCCGGAATGCGCCGGCTACACCTGTGCCCTGACCCTGCTCTGGGCCAGCCTCTTCGCCGTTCTGGCGCCGCTGCATGCGGTGCTGCTGCTCGGCCTTCCACCGCTCGGCGCCCCGCTCGACAGCGGCACGGTGCTGGGCGGCACGGCGGCCTTCATGCTTGTTCTGTTCCTCGGTGAGCACGTGATCCGCACCCTGCGCTTCCCGCAATTCGGCCTCGCCACCCCGGCCCGCACCCTGCGCGCCATCCTCTCGGCCCACCTCTCCCGCCATGCGTGACGACATCCCGACCGCGCCACTGACCGCCCGCCCTCCCGAGGCGGTGCTGTTCCGCCGGGGGGCGGAGCCCGTCACCTGCGGCCGCTTCCTGGCCGATGTCGCGGCGCTGGCTGCCCGTCTGCCGGACCGCCCCTACGTCCTCAGCCTCTGCGCTGACCGCTACAACGCGCTGGTCGGCTTCGCCGCGGCGGTGAGCCGCGGGCAGGTGATGCTGCTCTCCAGCGACCGCTCGGCCCGGCGGCAGCGCGAGATCGCCGCCGCCTATCCGGACCTCTACACCCTGGCCGATGCCGGGGATGAGCCGGGCTGGGAGGCACCACCGGAGGCGATCCGCGTCGCCCCGGCGGCCCCTGTCGGAGCGGCCGGCCCCAACCCGCGCATCCCGCTCGGGCAGATCGCGGCGATCGGCTTCACCTCCGGCAGCACCGGCGTGCCAGGGGCGCATCCGAAGCCGTGGGGCGCGTTGGTTGCCGCGGCCGAGGCCGCCGGGGAGCGCTTCGGCCTGAACCACCCGGACGGGCAGGAGACCACCGTGGTCGCCACCGTGCCGCCGCAGCACATGTACGGCTTCGAGACCACCATGGTGCTGCCGCTGCATGCCGCGACAGCCAGCCATGCCGGGCCGCATTTCTACCCCGTCGAGGTCGCCGAGGCGCTGCACGCCGCCCCTGGCCGCCGCGTGCTGGTGACGACCCCGCTGCAGATGCGCGCGCTGCTCGGCTCCGGCCAGGCCATGCCGAAACTGGAAGCGGTGATTTCCGCCACCGCGCCGCTGGAGGCCAGCCTCGCCGAGGCGGTGGAGCGGGCCTGGCAAGTGCCGGTGCTGGAAATCTACGGCGCCACCGAGATGGGCTCGATCGCCAGCCGCCGCACCGTGGAAGGGCCACTCTGGCGGCTCTACCGCAGCGTCGCCCTTCGCCGCACGACGGAGGATGCGATGGCCGCCGAAGTCGCCGGGCTGCCGGAGCCAGTGCCACTGGCCGATGCCGTGGAGCTGGAGGGAGAGGACCGCTTCCGCCTCCTGGGCCGCCGGACGGATATCGTGAAGCTCGGCGGAAAGCGCGCCTCGCTGGCCCGCCTCAATGCCCTGCTCAACAGCATCGAGGGCGTGCGGGACGGCGTCTTCGTCGTGCCGGAGGACCTGGACCGCAATCCCGCCGCGCGGCTCGCCGTCTATGCCGTGGCGCCGGAGCGCAGCGCCGAGGCGGTCCTGGCCGAGCTGCGCCATCAGG
Source organism: Roseomonas sp. (assembly GCA_035556695.1). Lineage (GTDB taxonomy): Bacteria > Pseudomonadota > Alphaproteobacteria > Acetobacterales > Acetobacteraceae > Pseudoroseomonas. Next base: position 172,124 of record DATMFR010000001.1, on the reverse strand, counting down.
TGGACCCGGTCTTCCTGCCGCGCGCCGTGACGCTGGTTCCCGCCTTACCGCGTGACGCCGTCGGCAAGCTGCCACAGCACGCCCTGGCGGCCCTGCGGCAGCAACTGGCCAGCACCGCCTGATGGCCGGCCCATCCTTTCCCTGGCGCCGGCGCTTCGCCGTTCCCGCCAGCCATCCCTGCCTGCCCGGGCACTTCCCCGGCCGGCCGGTGGTGCCCGGCGTAGTGCTGCTGGACGCTGTCTTCGCCACCCTGGCTGAGGGAGGGCATGGCACGCCCACGCGGCTGTTGCGCGCCAAGTTCACCGCCCCGGTGGCGCCGGATGAGGTGGTGGAGGTCGAGTTCCGCAGCGCCGCCCCCGGGCGCGTCGCCTTCCAGTGCCATTGCCGCGGCGCGCTGGCGATGAGCGGCGAGGCCGCCCTGGAGCCGGCCACCGCATGACCTGGACCACCCAGCGGGAGCGCGGCAACGCCGCCGCGCTGAAGCTGATGGGCTGGATCATCACCCGGCTCGGCTGGCGCACGGCCTGGCTGCTGCTCTACCCCATCACCGCCTACTTCTTTATCTCCTCGCCCCGCCAGCGGGCCGCCTCCCGGCGCTTCCTGCGCCGCGCCCTGGGGCGGGAGCCCCGCCTCGCCGACCAGTTCCGGCACTACTTCACCTTCTCCGCCACCCTGCTCGACCGCGTCTTCCTGCTCGATGGCCGACGCGAGGGCTACGAGATCCGCGTCGTCGGGCTGGACCTGCTGAAGGAGCGCATCGCCAAGGGCGAGGGCTGCATCCTGCTCGGCGCGCATCTCGGCAGCTTCGACGCCATGCGGGCCGTCGCCGACACCGGCTGCCCCGTGGAGGTGGTCGCGCTGATGCATGCCCAGCACGCCGCCATCAGCATGGATTTCTTCACGCGGCAGGCGGCGGGCACGCGCACCGGCATCATCCCCCTCGGCCGCCCGGACGCCATGCTGCGCGCCAAGGAATGCCTGGAGCGCGGCGGGCTGGTCGGCATCCTGGCCGACCGCACGCCGCACCGGGACAAGGTGGCGCAGGTCCCCTTCCTCGGCCGCGCCGCCGCCTTCCCGGAGGGGCCGCACATCCTCGCCGCCGTGCTGGGCGCGCCTGTCATGCTGGCCTACGGCGTCTGGACCGGGCCGCGCCGCTACGAGGTGCATTTCGAGCCCTTCGCCGAGCGGATCGTGCTGGACCGCGCCCGGCGCCGCGAGGACCTCGCCGCCGCCATCGGGCACTATGCCGGGCGGCTTGAGGAAATCGCCCGCGCCTTCCCTTACAATTGGTTCAACTTCTACGACTTCTGGCAGGAGATGGAGGCCGGATGACGTTACGCCCCTGCTCCCGCCGCGCTGCGCTGCGCCTGGCCGCCCTGCTCGCCTGGCCCGGCGCCGCGCTGGCCCAGGCCACGCCCACGCTGCAAGCCGTGATGGCCGCGCTGGCTGCCCGCCGCAGCGGCGAGGCCGACTTCACCGAGACCAAGCAGATCCCGGAACTGGACGAGCCGCTGCGCAGCACCGGCACCCTCGCATGGATGGCGCCGGACCGGCTGGAGAAGCACACCCTGGCGCCGGTGGAGGAAATTCTGCGCGTGGAGGGCGACCGGCTCTCCCTTGCCCGCCCGGCGCAGAACCTGCAGCGCAGCATGGGGCTGGACGACGTGCCGGAGATCCGCCCGCTGGTGGAATCCATCCGTGCCACCCTGGCGGGGGACCTCCCCACGCTGCAGCGGCACTTCGAGATCGAGTTCCGCCCCGAGGCGACGGGCTGGCGCATGTGGCTCACGCCGCGCTCCCTGCGCGTGCGCGCGGCATTGCAGTCCGTGGAGGTCGCCGGGCGTGGCGGCGAGCTGACCTCGCTCGTCACCCAGGGCAACGAAGGGACGACGCGGCTGGTCATCTCCCCTCGCCCAGCCGGGCGCTGAGATGGCAGCGCCGGCAAGGCTGGGGGAAATGAATTCCCCCCAGGCCCCCCATCTTTTTTCTTCGAGTTTCCCCACTTGCGGCCCAGGCGCGCCCAAACTGACAAGAAGAAGAAGGGGGTTCGGGGGAATTCATTCCCCTGACCTCTGCCCGGCATGAGTCGGCACCCCGCCGCCCGGCTGCTTGGCGCGCTGCTTGTGCTCGCCCTGCTGGGCGGCGTTCTGCTCCGCGGCATCACCTTCCGCGCCGAGATGAGCGATCTGCTGCCCCCTGGCAGCACGCCGGGCACCGAGTTCCTGCTGCGCGAGTTGCGCAGCGGCGCCGCCACCACCCTCCTGCTGGCCGGCATCGAGGGTGCGCCGGAGCCGGAGCTCGCCCGGCTCAGCCGCGCCGTGGCCGAGGGGCTGCGCGCCTCCGGCCGCTTTGCATTTGTCGGCAACGGTGTACAGGATCTCAGCGAAAGCGAACGGGACCTTCTATTTCGCTACCGCTACCTTCTCTCCCCCGCCACCAGCCTTGATTTGTTCGAGACGCCGGTGCTGCATGAGAAGATGGCAGCGCTGCTGGACGGGCTGCGCTCCGCCGCCTCGCCACTGCTGGCACGCTTCGGCTTCGCCGACCCGGCGGGAGCCTTCTTCGCGCTGCTCGGGGCGTGGATGGGCGAGAGCCATGTGGCGCTGCGCGAGGGCGTCTGGTTTGCCGAGGGAGCCGCCCCGCCGCGCGCCCTGATCATCGCGCGCGGCAAGGCTTCGGGCACGAACCTCGATGCGCAGGCGGCGGCCGTGGCGGCCTTCCACGAGGCCTTCGCGGCCGCAAGGCCAGCCGAGGGGGCACGGCTGCTGGTCAGCGGACCCGGCGTGTTCAGCACTGCCGCGGCGGCCGCCGTGCGGGCCGACGTACAGATGATCTCGCTGCTCTCCGGCCTGCTGATCGCCGCCTTCCTGTGGTGGCGCTACCGCTCGTTGCTGATGCTGGCCGCCGTGGCGGTGCCGCTGCTGGCCGGCACAATGGCCGGCACGCTGGCGGTGGCCCTGGCCTTCGGCGCGGTGAACGGTGCCGCCTTCGGCTTCGGCATGACCATGCTCGGCATCATCGCCGACTATCCGGTGCTGCTGGTGACGCAGCGCCGCCCGCAGGAGCGGCTGGAGGAGACGGCGCAGCGCATCTGGCCCACCCTGCGGCTGGCGGCGGCGGCGGCCACGCTGGGGCTCAGCGCCATGCTGGCCTCAGGCTTTCCCTTGCTGGCGCAGCTCGGGCTGTTCGGCGCAGCGGGGCTGCTGACGGGGGTCGTCGTCACCCGCTGGGGCCTGCCCTGGCTGCTGCCCGGCCAGGCGATCGGGCCAAGACCCCTGCCCCTGCCGCTGGCGCACGCCCTGGCCGGGCTGCGCGGCGCCCGCTGGCCGCTGCTGGCGGTGCCACTCGCGCTCCTGGCGCTGCTCGCCATGGGTGGGCCGCGCTGGAACCAGGACCTCAACCGCCTGAGCCCGGTGCCGCAGGCGCAGCGCGACCTCGATGCCGAACTGCGCCGCCAGCTCGGCGCCCCGGATGTCGGCACGCTGATCGCACTGCGCGGCAGTGACGCCGAGGCCGTGCTGCGCGCCGCCGAGCGGGTCGGGCAGGCGCTCGATCCGCTGGTGGCGCAAGGGGCGATCGGCGGCTTCGACAGCCCGGCGCGTTATCTGCCCAGCATGGCCACGCAGCGCGCCCGGCAGGCCATGCTGCCCGATCCGGAGGCGCTGCGCGCGCGGGTCGCGGAAGCAGCGGCGGGCCTGCCCTTCCGCGCCAATGCCTTCGACCGCTTCCTCGCCGGCGTCGCCGAAAGCCGGGCGCTGCCGCCGCTCACCCCGGGCGGGCTTGCCGAGGCCCCCGCCCTCTCCGCGCGGCTGGCGCTGCTGCTCTCGGAGCGGGACGGCGCCTGGCAGGGGCTGGTGGTGCCGAGCGGCGTGCGCGACATGCCGGCGCTGCGCCAGGCCGTGGAAGGGCTGGGCAGTCCGGACGTCCTGCTCATCGCGGTGAAGGCAGAAACGGAGGGCGTGGTGGCGGCGACCACCGCGCAGGCGCTGCGCTGGGCGTCGCTGGGCGGGCTGGCGGTCTTCGCGCTGCTTGCCCTGGCGCTCGGGCGGCAGCGCGGCGGCGCCATGGCCGGGCTGCGCGCCGCGCTTCGCACCGCCGCGCCGATCTCCGGGGCGCTGCTGGTCACATTGGCGTTGCTGGGCCTTGGTGGCCAGTTGCTGACACCCTTCCATCTCGTCGCGCTGCTGTTGTCGGCGGGGGTGGGGATGGACTATGCCCTCTTCCTCGGCAGCGCCACGCCGGCCGCCCCCGGCGATGCGGCGGCCGAGGCCGAGCGCACCCTTGGCTCGGTGCTGAACTGCACGGTGACGACGCTGCTCACCTTCGGGCTGCTGGCCTTCTGCAGCACCCCGGTCCTGCGCGGCATCGGCCTGACCGTGGCCCTCGGCGTCGCCGCCGCCTTCACCCTGGCCCTTGCCCTGGCACCCCGCCTCCGGACGCATCCTTGACCACCCATCCTTCTTCATTTCCCCCCCTGGCCCTTTCCGCCCTCACCGCCGTCAGCGCCATGGGCGCCGGCCTCGCCGCCACGCGGGCGGCCCTGGAGGAACGGCGCAGCGGGCTCGCTCCCTCGGCACCCGAGGACGATCTGCCCGGCACCTGGGTCGGCCGCGTGGCCGGGCTGGAGGACGTCAGCCTGCCTGCGGCGCTGGAGCGCTTCACCTGCCGCAACAACCGTCTGGCCGAGCTGGCGCTGCGGTCCGACGGCTTCGCTGAGGCCGTGCTGGCAGTGCGGGAGCACCACGGGGCTGCGCGCATCGGCGTCGTGCTCGGCACCAGCACGGCCGGCATCGCCGAGACGGAGGCGGCCTATCGCCGCCGTGCCCCGGGGGAGACCGCCCTGCCCGCCGATTTCGACTTCGCCGGCACGCATGACCTGTTCTCGCTGGCCCGTTATGTCCGGGCCCGGCTCGGGCTGCGCGGCCCGGCCATGACCCTCTCCACCGCCTGCACCTCGGGCGCGCGCAGCTTCCTGGAGGGCGCGGCGCTGCTGCGCACCGGGCAGTGCGATGCCGTGGTGGTCGGTGGGGTGGACACGATCTGCCGGATGACGCTGCAGGGCTTCAACGCGCTGGCGCTGCTGGCGCAGGGCCCCACCCGCCCCTGCGCCGCCGACCGTGGTGGCATCTCGATCGGCGAGGCCGGAAGCTTCGCCCTGCTACAGCGGGCGGAGGACGCGCCGGTGGCCTCCCTGCGGCTGCTGGGGGCAGGCGCCAGCAGCGACGGGCACCACATGTCCTCGCCGCATCCGGAAGGGCTGGGAGCCGTCGCCGCCATGCGCGCGGCGCTGGATGCGGCCGGGCTGGCGCCGGAGGCGATCGACTACGTCAACCTGCACGGCACCGGCACCCGCGCGAATGACGCGATGGAGGACCGCGCGGTGTCGCACCTCTTCGGCGCCGCGGCACCCTGTTCCTCCACCAAGGGCTGGTCGGGCCATACGCTCGGCGCCTCGGGAGCACTGGAAGCCGCTATCGCGGCAATCTGCGTGGAGGCCGGGCTGGTGCCGGGCTGCCTCGGCGTGGAAACCCCGGACCCCGAATTCCGCGCCGATGTCGTGACCGCCAACCGGCATGCGCCGGTGCGGCGCGTGCTAAGCAATTCCTTCGGTTTCGGAGGCAGCAATTGCAGCCTGATCATCGGCCGCACATGAGCGGCGCCCCGGAGATCGTGCCGGCGGCGGTGCGCTGCGGGATCGGCGGGCTCGGCCTGCTCGGCCCTGGCCTGCCGGGCTGGGTGGCGAGCGAGCCCGTGCTGGCCGGCGCGGTACCCTGGCAGGAGGCGCCGCCCACGGTGCCCACGCCCGCGATGCTCGCCCCCGCCGAGCGCCGCCGCGCCAGCCTGGTGGTGCGGCTGGCGCTCGCCGCCACCGCGGAAGCGATAGCGGAGTCGGGGTTCACGCCCGAGATGCTGGACACGGTCTTCGCCAGTTCGAACGGGGACGGCGCGGTGGTCGGCGCCATCCTCGACGCGCTGGCGACGCCGGGCGGCGACGTCTCGCCGACGCTGTTCCACAACTCCGTGCACAATGCCGCCGCCGGCTATTGGGGGATCGGCGCCGGCTCGATGCGGCCCTCGGTCAGCCTGGGCTGCCATGACGACACCTTCCCCCTCGGCCTGCTGCAGGCAGCGACCGAGGTGGCGGCCTGGGGACGCCCGGTGCTGTTCTGCGCCTATGACGCGCCCCTGAACGCGCCGCTGGATGCCTGCCGCCCCACCGCGGTGCCCTTCGCCGTGGCCATGCTGCTGTTGCCCGAGGGAGAGCCCGGCGCCCGCGCGACCCTGGCGCTGCGCCATCTGCCGGAGGAACCCGCCGCTGAAGCCTGCCCTCGCAGCGGCCTCCGCGCGGCGCTGGAGGCGGCCAATCCGGCGGCACGCGCCCTGCCGCTGCTGGAGGCGCTGGCGGCGCGGCAGCCGGCGCGCCTTGCCTGGGCGCTGCTGGACGGGATGGGACTGGAGGCGGAGCTGGCGCCGTGCTGAAGCCACCCCTGGACCACGCCGCCATCGCCGCGCGGGTGCCGCATGCCGGCACCATGTGCCTGCTCGACCGCGCCGAGCGCTGGGATGACGACAGCATCCTCTGCCACGCCGTCTCGCACCGCGACCCGGCTAATCCGCTGCGCCGGGGCGGGCTGCTGCCGGCCATCACGGGCGTGGAATACGCGCTGCAGGCCATGGCGCTGCATGGCGCCCTCACTGGCACCGGCGAGGCGCAGCCGGCGGGCTATCTCGCCAGCCTGCGCGGCGTGACGCTCGCCGTGGCGCGGCTGGACGACCAGCAGGCCGATCTGCGCGTCTCCGCCACCGCCGTGGCGCGCGAGGCGCGCTCCTTCATCTATGCCTTCGAGGTTTCGGCGGCAGGGCGGGTGCTGCTGTCCGGCCAGGCGGCGGTGATCCTGCCGGAGGCGGCATGAGGCGTGCCCTGGTCACCGGCGGGGCCAGCCCGATTGGCGCCGCCGTCGTGCGGCGGCTGGCAGCCGATGGCGCGCATGTCATCATCCACGCGCATTCCGGCGCCGCCCGCGCCAGGGATTTGGCGGCCGAGATCACCGCCGCCGGCGGCAGCGCGGAGGCGGTGGCCTTTGACCTGACGGACGCCGGGGCGACGGCCGCCGCCGCCGAGGCGCTGCTGGCGGGTGGCCCGGTCCAAATCCTCGTGCACAATGCTGGCACGCATGATGACGCGCCAATGGCCGGCATGGCGGCCGCGCAGTGGCATGCGGCGATCGGCGTCTCGCTGAACGGCTTCTTCCATGTCACCCAGCCATTGCTGCTGCCGATGATCGGCACACGCTGGGGGCGGATCATCGCCATGTCCTCCGTCTCCGCCATCATGGGCAACCGGGGGCAGGCGAACTACGCGGCCGCCAAGGCGGGGCTGACGGGCGCCGTGCGCAGCCTGTCGCTGGAATGCGCGCCACGCGGCGTGACGGCCAATGTGGTGGCGCCCGGCATCATCGAGAGCCCGGCCATCGCCGCGGTGATGAACCGCGAGCAGATCGCGAAGCTGGTGCCTGCACGACGCGCCGGGCAGCCGGAGGAGGTGGCCGAGCTGGTCGGCTTCCTCGCCTCCGACCGCGCAGGCTACATCACCGGCCAGACCATCTCGATCAATGGCGGGCTGGCCTGAGGCCGGCGAGCCTACGGCGCCGGCGCCACACGCCCGGCTAGACCGCGGATTGCGCGATGATGTGCTGCTCCAGGCGCTGGATCCAGCCGTTGTAGTTCCGGTGGATCATCGCGCCGTCGTAGTTGAGGTTGGTGCTGTCGACGTAGCGCATCGAGAAGTCGGTCGGCGTATAGGTGACCTGCACCACAGCCTGATGGGTGCGCAGGTTGAGCGTGCCCCGGATGACGCCGGGGGCCTCGTCCTCCATGATCCAGCCCAGACCGGCGCCGGCGCGGCGGATCTGCTCGGAGCGCTCCGCCAGGGGCGCCGAGCCGACAAAACGGGCATGACTGACATTGTAGATCGGAGCAGTACGGGCACAGCCGGCGAGCCCCAGCCCGGCCACGCCTAGCAGGCTGAGGGAACCAGCCAGCCCACGACGAGTCATTCCCCGCATCAAACCATCTCCTCTTCCGGCGAGAATGCGCCATGATGTCCCAGCTCAAAGGTCCCGTCACTGCTGCACCGGCCGGTGGGGCCGCTGCAGCCATCACCAGCACCGCAACTGAGGGTTCCTCTACCGATGTTGTCCAATGCCTTCACGCCTCCCTCCACCCCGGCAAATGCCCCGGCAGGCGGCGGCTGCGACGTCCTGGTGATCGGCGGTGGCCCGGCCGGCTCCACGGCGGCGGCGCTGCTGACGGCACGCGGGCGGCATGTGGTGATGCTGGAGAAGGCGCGGCATCCACGTTTCCACATCGGCGAATCGCTGCTGCCGCAGAACCTGCGCATCTTCGAGAAGCTCGGGGTGGCGGAGGCGGTGCGCGCGATCGGCGTGTTCAAGCCTGGCGCCTCTTTCGTCTCCGACGAGCACGGCAACAAGATCTCCTTCTCCTTCGCCGACGGGCTCAACAAGGCCTATACGCACAGCTACCAAGTGCGCCGCGCCGAACTCGACGAACTCCTGTTCCGCAACGCCGCCGCAAGGGGGGCGGAGGCGCATGAGGGCATGTTGGTGACCGATGTCGCGCTCGGCGGCGCCCAGGGCTCGCGCGTCACGGCGCGCGATGCGGAGGGGCAGGAGCATGTCTGGCAGGCGCGCTTCGTCATCGACGCCTCTGGCCGCGATACGCTGCTGGCGAAGCAACAGGGCGGCAAGCAGCGCGACGCGCACACCAACACCGCCGCCATCTACGGCCATTTCCGCGGCGTCGCCCCCTGTGAGGGCTGCCCGGAGGGGAACATCACCATCCATCTGCTCGATGATGGCTGGTGCTGGATGATTCCGCTGCCGGAGGGCATCACCAGCGTCGGCGTCGTCGGCACGCCGGAGTTCTTCAAGCGCCGCAAGGGTAGCTTCGAGGACTTCCTGCGCGAGTCGCTGGAGGCGAGCCCTTCGATCCGCGCGCGGATGCAGGAGGCGGAGCTTGCCTCGCCCGTCACCACGACGGGCAACTACTCCTACCGTGCGCAGCGGATGCGTGGCGAGGGCTGGCTGATGGTGGGGGATGCCTTCGCCTTCCTCGACCCGGTCTTCTCCTCCGGCGTGATGCTGGCCATGGCCAGCGCCGAGCTGGGCGCCGAGGCGGTGGATGCCTGGCTGGACGATCCCGCCCGTGCCACGCCGCTGCTGGAGACCTTCGAGCGCAAGGTACATCGCGCCATCGGCTCGATGTCCTGGCTGATCTACCGCATCAACCGCCCGGTGCTGCGCGACATGTTCATGCAGCCCTCCAACCGCTTCCGCATGCGCGACGGCCTGGTCAGCCTTCTGGCCGGCGACGTGCACGCCAATACCAGCCGGCAACTCCCCGTGCTGGCCTTCAAGGCGGCCTATGGCATTTTCAGCCTGGCGCACCGCCTGGGCTACCGCCTGCGTGGCGGCAAGCTGCAACGCGTGGCGCCGCGACTGCCTGCCATGGCCGCCGAATGACCCGCTCAACCACGTCCGCCGCGAAAGGTTCACCCATGCGCCGCCGTGCCACCCTTCTTCTCTGCCTCGGCCTCGCCGCCTGTGGTGCCAGTCAGGCTGATCTGGCCTATGCGCCGCCCTCGTCTCCTGCCCCGCAGCCCGGGGCACGGCCAGTGGTGGCAATCACGCAGGTCACCGACCGGCGCGAGGAGGCGCAGACAGACCCGCACTGGATCGGCGCCGTGCGCACCAGCTACGGTGCCGCGGTGAAGGATCTGAGGACGCAGCTGCCCGCGGTGGAGGAAGTCCGGCAAGCCTTCGCCAATGCGTTGCAGGCGCGCGGCCTGCTGGCGCCCGACGCCGCCGCGGCGCGCTATGGGCTTGAAGTGGACATCCTCGCGCTGGAGGCCCGCCAGATCAGCCGGCGCGCGGCCACCGCCCAGTTCCGCATCACCCTGCGCCCGATGGCCGGCGGCATGCCTGTCCTGGTGGACCAGGAGGAGGCTGCCTTCGTCGGCGGCGACCTCATCATGCCGACGACTGGGGTGTTCAGCGCGTCGAAGCCGTTGCAGGAGATCACACAGCGGGCCATGAGCGCGGCAATCGACCAGCTGCTCGACAAGCCCAGCTTCACCGCCCTGGTGCAGTAAGGTTGGGGGGAATGAATTCCCCCCACCCCCCCCTCTTTTTTCTTCGAGTTCCTGCGCGGGCGGAAAGCGTGACGCCAAACTGACAAAAAAGAAGATGGGGGTCCGGGGGAATTCGTTCCCCCGGGCTTTTCTACAGCGGCAGACCCTTCACCTGCGCCAGGGCGGTCATGACGCCGCGGATTTCCGCCAGCCCGCGCAGGCGGCCGATCAGCGGGTAGCCGGGGAAGGTGCCTTTGCCCTCGTCATAGGCGATTTCGTGCCCGTGGTCGGGCCGGAAGGGAATGCGCCATTCCTCGCTGCCGGCCTGCTTGCGGCGCTGCTGCTCCTCCAGCAGCACCTGCACGACCGCCACCATGTCGGTGTCGCCGCCGAGATGCTCGGCTTCCATGAAGGACCCGTCCGGCTCCTTCGCCACGTTGCGCAAATGCGCGAACCAGATGCGGTCAGCGAAGCGGCGGGCGATGCGCGGCAGGTCGTTGACCGGACCGGCACCCAGCGATCCCGTGCAGAGCGTCAGGCCGTTGGAGGGCGAGTCCACCATGGCGAGCACGGCGGCAATGTCCTCCTCGGTGGAAACCACGCGTGGCAGGCCGAAGAGCGGGCGCGGCGGATCGTCGGGATGGATGCACATCCGCACACCGGCTTCCTCGGCGGCCGGAATCACCGCGCTCAGGAAGCGCGCGAGGTTCTCGCGCAGCGCCTCGGGCGGGGTCTCGCCGTAGCTTTCCAGGACAGCGCGCAGGCCGGGGATGTCGTAGCGGTCATAGGCACCGGGCAGGCCGGCCATCACATTGGCCAGCAGCTTCGCCTTGTCGCTCTCCGAAGCGGCGTCGTGCCAGGCCTTGGCGCGGGTCAGCACCGCCTCCGGCACGCCTTCCTCGGCGCCCTTCCGCTGCAGCATGAAGACGTCGAGCGCGACATACTCATGATAGTTGAAGCGCAGCGAGGTGGCACCGCCGGGCAGGGGATGCGCGAGTTCCGTGCGCGTCCAGTCCAGAACCGGCATGAAGTTGTAGCAGACCGTGCGGATACCGCAGGCCGCAAGGTTGCGCAGGGAGATGCGGTAGTTCTCGAACAGCCGCTCCAGGTCACCCTTGCCGCGGCGGATCGCCTCATGCACCGGCAGGCTTTCCACCACCCGCCAATAGAGGCCAAGCGAGGGGTCGGCGGTGATGATGGCTTGCCGGGCGCGGATCTCCTCCTCGCTCCACACGACGCCATAGGGGATCTGATGCAGGGCGTTGACAATGCCGCGCGCACCGGTCTGCCGGATATGCGGCAGGGTGACGCGATCGTCCGGGCCGAACCAACGCCAGGTTTCTTCCATGGTGCTCTCCGCAGGATCGAAAGTCGGGGCGTTCAGGCGGCGAGGCTGGCGCGGGCGCCATCCTGCAGCAGCCGGGCATAGGCGGCGGTGACGGCCTGCACGAAAGCGGTGTTCTGCGGCAGGTCGTCACCGAAGATGGCGCTGAAGCCGAGCGCGGCACGCACCCCGGCTGCCGGCTCCGTGCCGGCGGCATCCAGCGCCTCGCGCAGCTTCGCGGCCAGCGGGTCGCGCACGTCGATCGGATGGCCGCGCTCGTCCAGGCCGCCGACATAGCGAATCCAGCCCGCCACGGTCAGCGCCAGCAGCGGGATGGGGCGGCCCCCTGCCAGCCGCTCGCGCACCGTGCCGAGCAGGCGCTGCGGCAGCTTCTGCGAGCCGTCCATGGCGATCTGCCAGGTGCGATGCCGGATCGCCGGGTTGCTGAAGCGGTCGAGCAGCTCGCCGGCATAGGTGGCGAGGTCCACGCCGGGCGGCGGCGGCACCTCAGGGATGATCTCCTCCGCCCAGAGCCGCTGCACGAAGGCGCGGAAAGCGGGGTCGGAGACGGTGTCCACGATGGTCTCGTGACCAGCAAGATAGCCGAGATAGGCCAGCGCCGAATGCGCGCCGTTCAGCAGGCGCAGCTTCATGTGCTCGTAGGGCTCGACCTCGGCAACGAGCTGCGCACCCACCTCTTCCCAGCGCGGCCGCAATCCATCCACGAAGCGGTCCTCGATCACCCATTGCCGGAAGGGCTCGTGCACCACCGGGGCGGCATCCCGGCAGCCGATGGCGCGGGCGGCGGCCTCCAGATCCTCCGGCACCATGGCGGGCACGATGCGGTCCACCATGCTGCAGGGGAACCGCACCTCTGCCGCGATCCACTCGGCCAAGGCAGCATCGCGCGCCGTGGCGAAGTCGCGCACCAGCCCGGCCAGCAACCGGCCGTTCTGCGGCAGGTTGTCGCAGCAGAGCACGGTGAAGGGGCGCAACCCGCGCTCACGCCGCAGCCGCAGCGCCTCGACCAGGAAGCCGACCGCCGAGCGCGGCGCATGGGGCGCCGCGAGGTCATGGCGGATGTCCGGATGCTCGCGGTTCAGGCGGCCTCTGGCGGGGTCGTGGCAATAGCCCTTCTCGGTGACGGTGAGGCTGAGGATGGCGCACTCCGGCGCCACCATGCGGGCCAGCACCGCCGCCGGGTCCTCCGGCGCCACGAGCACCTCCCGCACGCAGCCGACGACGCGCGCAGCATCACCCGAGGCGTCGCGGCGGAGGGTGGTGTAGAGCCCGCCCTGCGGCGCCAGGCGGTCGCGCTGGTCGGGCCGCTGCAGGCTGACGCCGACGATGCCCCAATCGCCGCCGGACTTCTGCAGCACGTCCTCGGTGTAATGGGCGCCATGGGCGCGGAAGAAGGCACCGAGGCCGAGATGCACGATGCGTGGCCGCAGCGCGGCTCGGTCGTAGCCGGGGCGGGCGACACCCGCCGGCAGGGCGGCGAGGCGCCCCGGGGAAAGGCGCGGGAGGGTTTCGCTCATCTCGGGCCTCCGCTCAGTTGAAGTACAGGCTGGGCAGCCACAGCGAGATCCAGGGCACGTAGGAAACCAGCAACAGCACGATGATGTTGCAGACCAGGAACGGCCAGATGGCCCGGCTGATCGCCCCCAACGAGACGTTGGCGATGTTCGCCGCCACGAAGAGGCAGACGCCCACGGGCGGCGTGGTCAGGCCGATCATCAGGTTCAGCACGACGACGATGGCGAAGTGGATGGGATCGATGCCCACCGCCTGCGCCACCGCCAGCAGCGGCGGAAACAGGATGATCAGCGCCGCGATGGTCTCCATGAAGGTGCCGACGATCAGCAGCAGCACGTTGACCATCAGCAGGATCAGGTACTTGTTGTCGGTGACCGAGAGCATGGCCTGGGCGATGGCCTGCGGGATCTGCTCGCTGGTCAGGATCCAGCCAAAGACATTGGCGAAGCCGACCAGCAGGATCAGCGCGCCGGAGCCGATGGCGCTCTCCAGCACGATGCCCGGCAGGTCGCGCAGGCGGAAGCCCTTGTAGACGAAGAGGCCGATGACGAAGGCATAGATCGCCGCGACGATCGAGGCCTCGGTGGGCGTGAAAACGCCGCCGACAATGCCGTAGAGGATCAGCGCCGTCATCAGCAGCGCCCAGAAGGCGGCGCGGGAGGAGCGCAGCACCTCGCCGAAGCCCTGCCAGGTGCCCTTCGGATAGCCCCGCTTGCGGGACAGGATGTAGACGGTGATCATCATGCCCAGGCCAAGCAGCAGCCCGGGCACGGCGCCCGCCAGGAACATCTTGCCGACCGATAGGCCGGTCAGCGTGCCCACGATGATCATCGGCACCGAGGGCGGGATGATCGGGCCGACGGTGGAGGCCGCCGCCGTGGTGGCCGCGGCGAAGGGCGCGTCATAGCCGGACTTGCGCATCGCCGGGATCATCACCGCGCCGATCGAGGCGGTCTCGGCGACGGCGGTGCCGGAGATGCCGGCGAAGATCATCGAGCCCGTGACGTTGGCGAGGCCCAGGCCGCCGCGCACATGGCCGACCAGCGAGTTGCCGAAGCGCACGATCTGGTCGGTGATGCCGCCACCGTTCATCAGGTTGCCGGCCAGCACGAAGCCGGGAATGCAGAGCAGCACGAAGCTGTCCATCCCGGCATAGGAGTACTGCGCGATCACCGAGAGGTCGATGTCGGCGCCCAGCAGGTACACCACGGAGGACAGGGCGAGCGCGATGCCCACCGGCACGCCGAGGATGAGGCAGACCGCGAAGGTCCCGAAGAGCATGCCGACGAGCATCAGACGGTCTCACCATGGGCTGGCGAGCCCTGCTGGCCGAAGCCGAGCAGGCGCATCACGGAGAAGAAGGCGAGCGAGGCCGGGATCAGCAGCATCACCGCGTAGATCGGCAGCATCGGGATATCGAGGGAGCGCGCCCGCTCGCCCTCGCTGAAGGCGACGTAGTCCCAGGCGCCGGGAAGGATGGCCAGCGAGAAGCCGAGCACCACAAGGTCCGACAGCCGCTCAGCCACCCAGCGCCCCCGCGGCGGCAGCGGGGCGACGAAAAGGTCCACATTGACCAGCTCGCCGCGCAGCACCGCGAGGCCGCAGGAGAAGCCGACCAGATAGACCAGCGCGAAGCGCGCCACCTCCTCCGTCCAGGGAAAGGTGGGCACGCCGGGCACGCGGCCCAGCACCTGAATGACGACGACGCCGACCAAAACGGCGAAGGCGGCCAGCGTGCCGATGCGGCAGACCGTCCGCACCGCCAGCAGCACCGCCCCGATGAGAGCGCGCATTGTGTTGTCCTTGAACTGCCACCCCACAGGCGAAGGCGGGGGCGCGCAGCAGGCGCCCCCGGCGGCCGGTCAGGCCGTGGCCAGGATCTGCTCGTAGAGCGGGCGGATCTCGTCGGAGAGCGCCGCGGCCACCGCGGGGCGGCCCTTCGCGGCATAGGCCTCCTTGTCCACCTCGGCGAAGTTCATGCCCTTCGCCTTCAGGTCCTGCTCCAGCTGCTTCTCGTCCGCCAGGAACAGGCCGCGCTCATACGCCTGCGCCGCCTTCGCCGCCTCGGCAACCGCCTTCTGCTGCGCCTCCGGCAGGCGGCCGAGCTTGCGGCTGCCACCCACCAGGTAGATCCAGCTGACGACGTGCTCGGTGCGGTTCACCACGCTCTGCACCTCGTAGAAGCTGCCGGACTTGATCAGCGCCAGCGGGTTCTCCTGCGCGTCGATCGTGTGGTTCTGCAGGGAGGTGAAGACCTCGGAGAAGGCCATCGGCGTCGGCTTGGCGCCCAGCGCGTCCCAGAACTTCACGAAGAGCGGCACGTTGGGCACGCGCAGCTTGAGACCGTTCAGCTCCTCCGGCTTGGCAATGACGCGGTTGGCCGTCAGGTTGCGCGGGCCGCGCGCGAAGTAGCAGAGCGGACGGAGCTTGGTCTTGTCCTCGATGTTGCTGGCAATGGCCTCGCCGACCTTGCCCTGCACCACCTTGTCGAGATGCGCGACGTCCTTCACCGCATAGGGCACCGCCAGCAGCGCGGCGGAGGGTGCCCAGTTCTGCAGCGACTCGCCGGTGATGGTAAAATCCACCGTGCCGAGCTGGATGCCCTTGATCAGGTCGGTTTCCTTGCCGAGCTGCTCGTTCGGGAAGACACGGACCTCAAGGGCGCCGTTGGTGCGCTTGGCGACCTCCTCGGCGAAGTTTAGGCAGGCCTTGTGCCAGGTGTTGTCCTCGTTCGCGAGGTGGCCGAGCTTCAGCACCGTCTTGGACTGCGCGAGCACCGGGGGCGCGGCGCCGAGCGCCAGGATGGCGGCGAGGCCCTGGGTGGCGCCGCGGCGGGTGATGGTGGTCATTGTCCTGGTTCCTCCTTGGATCCGGTTCAGCCGCCGAAGGCCAGCTGCACCTTCACGGTGCTGCCGGGCTGCTTCTCGATGAGCTCGAAGGCTTCCCGCGCGTCGGCGGCGGCGAAGGTCTGCGTGATCATGGCCTCGGGGCGCAGCTGGCCGCTCTCCAGCCACTGCACGACCTGCGGCAGCAGCTTGCGGTTCAGGCGCGAGCCGACCAGGGTCAGCTCCTTCTTCACGATCTCCTGCTGGCTGATATTGCAGGGCTCGGGCGAGAAGCCGAGCAGGCCGATGCGGCCCGCCGGGCTGGCCAGGCGGCAGGCCTCCTCCAGCAGCGCCGGCACGCCGGCGGCGTCGATCACCAGGGTGGGGCCAAGACCGTCCGTCTCGCCGGCCACTGCCTGCGGCACCGGCGTGCTGCGCGAGTTCACCACCACATCGGCGCCGAAACCGCGCGCGCGCTCCAGCCGGGCGTCGTCGATGTCGGCGACGATGCAGCGCGCGCCATGCAGCTTGGCCACCTGCAGCACGGTCAGGCCGATCGGGCCGGCGCCATAGACCAGCACGGAGTCCTCCGCGCTGATCCCAGTGCGGCTGAGCACGTTGGCGGCGATCGAGAAGGGCTCGGCCAGGGCGGCGAGGGCGAAAGGCAGGTTCGGGTCCACCTTCACCGCATTGGCACGCGGCACGGCGAGGCGGTCACGGAAGCCGCCATCGCGGTGCACGCCGAACACTTCCAGGTTGCTGCACACGTTCGGCCGGCCGATGCGGCAGGGATAGCAGTGGCCGCAGTTCACGACCGGGTCCACCACCACATGGTCGCCGGCGGCGAGGTCGCTCACGTCCTCGCCGACTGCTTCCACCGTGCCGGCGAACTCATGCCCGATGATGCGCGGGTATTTCGCGAAGGGATTGGTGCCGTGGTAGATGTGCAGGTCGGAGCCGCAGATGCCGGCGCGCTCGACGCGCACGAGAACCTCGCCCCGC
This sequence comes from Roseomonas sp., assembly GCA_035556695.1. Taxonomy (GTDB): domain Bacteria; phylum Pseudomonadota; class Alphaproteobacteria; order Acetobacterales; family Acetobacteraceae; genus Pseudoroseomonas. Next base: position 155,287 of record DATMFR010000001.1, on the reverse strand, counting down.
TTCGGCGCGGCCGGCACGGCCTCGAACAGCTCCAGGACATGTGGCGTTTTCACCGCAATGGCGACCATGCTCTCGCTCCAGCTCCCGCTGTGGTGTCAGCCGCGCGCGGCGGCCGGTCCGCGCGTCACGGCGCGGGCTTCTCGAAGAAATCGGGATTGACGCGGCTGAGCCGCTCAATAGTGGCGAAGACGGTCCGCAGATGCGCGCGCATCGCCGCCTCCGCCCTGCCGGCGTCGCCGGCCAGCACATGGCCGACCAGCGTGGCGTGCTCCTCCACCAGCATGGGCGGCCAGTCGCCGCTCTGCAGCGAGAGGTAGCGAACGCGGTCGAGCTGCGCCTTCACGCCCTGGATCACCTCCCAGATCGCCGGGCGGCCGGCGATGCGCACGAAGGCGGCGTGCAGCGCATCGTCCTGATCGAAAAAGGCGTCGGATTCACCGGCTTCCAGGCTGGCGCGTTGCGCGGCGAGGTTGGCGCGCAGCACTGCCGCATCCGCTTCCGTCAGGTTCTCCGCCGCGAGGCGGATGGTGCGGCACTCCAGCGTCTCGCGGATGAACTGGCTGTCGTAGACGGCAGAAAGGCGGATCGGCGCCACATAGGTGCCGACCTGCGGGATGATGGTGACGAACCCCTCATCGGCCAGGCGGCGCAGCACTTCGCGGACCGGGGTGCGGCTGACGCCGGCCCGTTCCGCCAGGGTGGTCTCGGGGATGGATTCGCCCGGCCGCAGCACCCCCGTCAGGATCTGCCGACGCAGCATGCCGTACAACTCGCGCCCGATCGGGGCACGGCGGTGCAGGCGCAGCTCGGTGGAGACTGGGGGCACATTTCCTCCGCGGCAGCACAACTTGAATACTTGTATACTAGTATGCGTCACCGCCCGCAATCCGCCCTCGCCAGCTTGTGTTGCGAGGGCAGCGGGCCTCCAGACTTGCAACCGCTGCGCCAAGCGAGGCGTTTTTTCTATCTGCCCTGGGCTATCGGCACATCTGACGGACAAGGGGAGAAACGGGATGGTGCATCCGGCATGAGAGAGATCCGCGGTTATCTCGGCGGTCTTGCAGTGGTCCTGCTCGCTGGCGGTGCGATGGCGCAGCCGGCTGTTCCCCCCAACACCCCAGGCCCGACCGTCCCGGAGCGTATCGAGCCTCCACGTGGCGATCAGCCGGCTCAGCCGCGCCAAGGCGACAGCGTCATTCCGCCTCCAGCCGGGATTGACCCACAAATCCACGTGCCGGCACCGACCCCGCAGCCGAACACCACCCCCGTCATCCCGCCGCCGGGATCACCGGGGGGTAATCCAGGCGTGCAGCCGCGCTAGGGCGATTTCCGCCCCTTTATCCGCTCGGAAACGACGACTGGGCTGCGGCGCCGCGAGAATCCTGCCGTCGGCGCTGCGCCTGCACCACCATAAGGGAGCCATGCCATGATTCGACAAAGCCCGGGATTGGTCGCGCAGGACCCGACGGCTCCGCCAGGACCACCAAGGCCGCAGCCGCCCACGCCTCGTCCGCCGGAGCCGGGACCCGACATCCCGCAGCCACGCCCGCCCGGACCCGACATCGCTCCTCCGAATCCGGGGGCGCCGGCCCCCGGTCCCGGGCCGGACATCCCGCAGCCGCGCCCGCCGGGACCCGACATCTCACCTCCTGAACCCGGCATTCCCAGCCCTGGGCCTGGCCCGGATGTTCCGCCGCTGGCGCCGCCCAGCCCCCAGGAGCTGCCGCCCCCCGTCGCCTGACGGCGCGACGCCTTCCTGCCTCCCGAAGAATGGAAGAAGACAGGGTGCGGGTTTGTCTCCAGATCTGTCAGGCAGTGAAGCTGGGGGAGAATGAATTCTCCCCCACGCCCCTCTTCTTCTTCTCTCTCTCAGTCTTGCTGCGCTGGCGGTACGCGCTCGCGCGGGGCGGAAGCTGCCCCGGCGACGGCCACCAGCAGGACATCGCGGGCGGCCTTCGGTATGGGCGTGACCCAAACCTGACAGAAGAAGGAGGGGGCTTGGGGGAGTTCACTCCCCCAAGCTTTGCTTCAGCCAGAAGTCTGAAGAAGCCCGGACGCCCTTCCGCCTTCTCTAGCCGTTATGCCCTGCCGCCGGCGGGAAGAGCACGTCGGGGTTCATCAGCCCGGCCGGGTCCAGCGCCGCGCGGATTCGGCGCATCGTCTCCAACTCGGCGCCGCCGCGCCATTTTGCCAGCGTCTTCACCTTGATGCGGCCGACGCCGTGCTCGGCGGAGAAGGAGCCACCCAGCGATCCGGTGATCTCGTTCACCGCGTTCATCACCGCCTCGCCATGCGCCATGAACTCCACGGCGCTGAGATGCGCGGGCTGCTGCAGGTTCATGTGGATGTTGCCGTCACCGAGATGGCCGATGGCGACCGGCTCGGCGCCCGGCACGATGGCCGGCATGGCCTCGAAGCAGCGGCGGATCAGCTCCGGCACGCGGGAGACGGGAACGGAGACGTCGCTCTTGATGCTGGCGCCGGCGCGGCGCTGCGCCTCCGGCGCTTCCTCGCGCAGGCGCCAGATCGCCTGGCGCTGGGCCTCGCTTTCCGCGATGACGGCATCCGCCACCTCGCCGGCTTCTAGCGCCTCCTCCAGCACGCCTTCCAGCAGTTCGCGCAATCCTGCCTGCGGACGGGAAGCGGCGAGGTCGATCAGCACGTAGTGCGGCGCCGGGGTGGCGAGCGGCAGGCTGGTCCCCTCGATCCGCGACAGCACCAGCCGCATCGCGGAGCCGCTGATGTACTCGAAGGCGCGGAGCGCGGTCTCGTCACGGTCACGGAAGCGGCGGAACAGGGCGAGCGCCGCCTCCGGCTCCTGCACGGCGCAGAGCGCCAGCGCCTTGTCGCGTACCGGCGGGAAGAGGCGCAGCACGGCAGCGGTGATGAAGCCGAGCGTGCCCTCGGCCCCGATGAAGAGCTGGCGCAGGGCGTAGCCCGTGTTGTCCTTGCGCAGCCGGCGCAGCGTGTCGATCACGCGGCCATCCGGCAGCACCACCTCCAGCCCCAGGGTCAGCTCGCGCGCATTGCCGTAGCGGACCGTGGTGTTGCCGCCGGCATTGGTGGAGAGCATGCCACCCACCATCGCCGTGCCGTCGCCGCCGAAGGCCAGCGGAAACTGGCAGCCGGCCTCCGCGGCCAGATCCTGCACGGTGCGCACCACCATGCCGGCCTCCACCGTCATGGTCATGTCCACCGGGTCAAGCGCGCGGAGGCGGTTCATCCTCGCCAGCGAAACCACGACCTGCCGTCCGGAGCCATCCGGCACCGAGCCGCCGGACATCGAGGTATTGCCGCCCTGCGGCACCATCGGGACGCCCGCCGCATGGCAGAGCGCCACGGCTTCCGACAGTTCCACCGTGCTGGCCGGGCGCAGCACGCAGGGCGTGCGGCCATGATAGAGCCCGCGCCAGTCGCTGAGATGCGGTGCGAGGTCGCTGGCCTCCTCCACCATACCCTTCGGGCCCAGCCGCGCGCGCAACCGTTCCCGTAACCCCGCGGGCAGGCTTTCTTCGGCGCTCATGAATGGCTCTTTCCTCCCTCTGGCGGCACGGCAACCGCGTGCGCAGCAGCTCGATGCAGCAGTGTTCCGCCGGCCGCAAGGGTCGCCGCGAGGCAGCGGCGGGAGGCAACGCTAGGCGCAGGCCCCCCAAGGGACGGCGGCCCAACGCGCCAGTGCGGGCGACAGCGAGGATCCAAGGTCTCGGAGAGCGCCGCGGGGCGGTTCCGGGGAAAGGATTCCTCCTGCCCCTCAGCTCCTTTCCGTCAGCTTGACACTTGCAGCATCGCCAGGATCTCGGCCACCGGCTTCGGATGACCGAGCAGGTAGCCCTGCACCTCCGTGCAACCCTGCGCGCGCGCCTGTTCCAACTGCCCCTCCGTCTCCACCCCCTCGGCCGTTGTCGCCATGCTCAGCTCCTGCCCGAGGCTGGCGACGGCGCGCACGATGGCCAGCGCGTTCCGGCCCAGGCCAGTGCCGGAGATGAAGGAGCGGTCGATCTTGATCTTGTCGAAGGGGAAATGATGAAGGCAGCTCAAGGAGGAGTAGCCGGTGCCGAAGTCGTCGAGCGCGATGCGCAGGCCCAGCGCGCGCAGGCGGTGCAGCATGCCGAGCGTGGTGGGGCTGAGGCTCAGTAGCACGCTTTCGGTGATCTCCAGTTCCAGCCTTTCTGCCGGCAGACCGGACTGCACCAGCGCCGCCGCCACCTGCTCCACCAGCGCCTCGCTCCTGAACTGCGCGGGCGACAGATTGATCGCCAGCCGGATGCCTGCCGGCCAGCTGACGGCGTCGCGGCAAGCCTGCTGCAACACCCACTCGCCCAGCGGCACGATCAGGCCGGTTTCCTCGGCCAGTGGGATGAACTCCGCAGGCAGCACCAGCCCACGCGTGGGATGGTGCCAGCGCAACAGCGCCTCAAAGCCGCAGATGCGCCGAGTCGATAGGTCGAACAGGGGCTGGTAGTGAAGCTCGAACTCGCCCGCCCTGATCGCCGTCCGCAGGTCCAGCTCAAGCTGCTGGCGGCGGCGGAGGTGCTCGTCCATCAAGGGCTCATGCATGCGGTGCGTGCCCTTCCCATCCGCCTTGGCGCGATAGAGCGCCAGGTCGGCGTTCTGCAGCATCTGTCCGGCGCTGGCGCCTTCCGCAGGCTCCACCGCGACGCCGATGCTCGTGCCGCTGACGACGGTCTGGCCATCCAGTGCATAGGGCATCCGCAGGGCCCCACCGATGCGCCGGGCCAGTTCCTCCACCTCCTCCAGCCCTTCCGGGGCAGTCATCAGGATGCTGAACTCGTCGCCGCCCAGGCGTGCCACAACATCACTCTCGCGCACGCATCCCCGTAGCCGGGCGGCCACCACCCGCAGCAACATGTCCCCTGCCGCATGGCCCAGCGTGTCGTTGATCGCCTTGAAATTGTCGAGGTCGAGATAAAGCAGCGCGCATCCCCCTGCCGCGCCAGGGCGCATCAACGCGGCCTCGAGCCGTTCCTGGAACAACAGCCGGTTGGGCAGCCCGGTCAGCATGTCGTGCTGGGCCAGATGCGCCATGCGCTCCTGGTACAGTTCGCGCTCCGTCGCGTCCTCATAGGTCGCCACCCAGCCGCCATCGGCCAGCGGCTGGTGCGAGACGGCAATCACTCGCCCATCACCCAGCTTCTGCAGGAATCTTCCGGGCTCACGGCGGCGGATGAAGGCCTTGCGGATCTGCCAGAGTTCGTCCGCGGTGCAGCCGGGATAGTTGCCGACGGCGATGCTGTCGGCCAGCACGTCGCGGAGATGCATGCCGGGCTTCAGCGACTCTGTCGCCTGCCCGTAAAGCTCGCGGAAGCGCCGGTTGGTCAGGATCAGACGGTCCTGCGCGTCATACAGGCCCAGCCCCTGCGTCATGCTTTCAAGCGCCACCTGCAGATGGCGATTGGTCTCGTCCAGATGCGCCGTCACCGTCTCGCGCTCAATGGCCAGGGCGCAGAGATCGACGCAGGCGGTCACGATCCGCCGCTCCAGCGCGCTGGGGCCGCGACAACTGCGGTAGTAGAAGGCGAAGGTGGCGATGACGCGGCCGTCCGCCGTCTTGATCGGGCTTGACCAGCAGGCCCGAAGCCCGGCTGCCAGCGGCAGCGCTTTATACTTCGCCCAACGTGGATCATTGCCGATGTCATGGACCTCGACCGGCATGCCCCCATGCGCTGCCGAGCCGCAGGAACCCACCTCCGGGCCGATGGATAGCCCATCGAGTGCCCTGCAATAGGCTTCGGGCAGGCCGGGGCCGGCCAACGGATGCAGCCGGCCCTGCGGGTCCACCGTCAGCACCGAGCAGGTGACCGCAGGCGCGATCGCCTCGACCTGGCGGCAAATCAGGTCAGCCACCGCAGCAAAGGGCGTACCGGAGGCAATGGCGCGCAGGACCACGCACTGGAACGCCAGCAGGGACTGGTCCTGGTTCTGCAGCGCCGCCGCCACCTGCCCAGCCTCGTCCTTCAGTTCCGGCGTGCCCACTGCCACCGTGACCACCTGCTCTCCTCCTGGGTTGCCGCACAGCCCTGGCGTATCGAGATTCTAGGAGCAATGCATTAACAGGCCGTACCAGATCCCGGCCCGTTGCGCATAATTGTTCTGCCATCGCGCAGAACCTGGGCCGACTTCCACGCCCAGGAAACAGATCCCAGGGCGCGCGCGGCTGAGTACGAGAGGCTGCACGTCTCCGGACCTGGGCCGGGTGATGCCAAGGCTGACGGTGGCAGGCGACCTGCCGGGCGGCGTGCCACGAATGGTGCCGATGCCGCTTCCGGCGGCGCCACGCCCCGCCAGACTGCTTCTGCCGCGCCAACCAGTCGCGACCCAAGCCAGTCCAGGCCTTTGCTGTGTGTCGGCTTGCGCAGATCGCCGAGCTGGAGCAGCGCGGCTTGGCCAGCACGGCCAGTGCAGATAAGTGCGGGCAAAACCGATAAGGATACTGCACCAAAAATGGCGTTCTCTACTGGCGACGCCAAGAGGAAAAAGCTCCATGTCCGACGCGCAGAAATCCGGCCTCATCGTTACCGCCCACCCCGGCGACTTCGTCTGGCGCGCCGGCGGCGCCATCGCGCTGCACGCAAAACTGGGCTACCGCATGAAGATCGTCTGCCTCTCCTATGGCGAGCGCGGCGAGAGCCAAGGCGCCTGGAAGCAGGAAGGCATGACGCTGAAGGCGTGCAAGGCGGGCCGACGCGCCGAGGCGCAGGCCGCCGCCGCAGTGCTGGGAGCGGAGATCGAGTTCTTCGACGCCGGCGACTATCCGCTGCGCCTCACCGAGGCCATGCTAGACCGGCTGGTCGACGTCTATCGCGAGGTGAAGCCCGCCTTCGTGCTGACCCATGCGCTGGCCGATCCCTACAACGTGGATCACCCGGAGGCCGCCCGCTTCGCGCAGGAAGCGCGCATCATTGCCCAGGCAGCCGGACACAAGCCGGAACAGGGCGTCACCTATGCCGCGCCGCAGGTCTTCCAGTTCGAGCCGCACCAGCCTGAGCAATGCGGCTTCAAGCCCGACCGCATTCTCAACATCACCGCGGTGTGGGACATCAAGTGGAAGGCCTTCGAGCAGCTTCCCGCGCAGAAGCACCTCTGGCACTACTACGAGCGCGTGGCGCTGAACCGCGGCATGCAGGGCGGCCGCAACTCCGGCAAGGCCATGACTTACGGTGAGGCCTACCAGACCATCTTCCCCGACGCCGTCGAGGTGCTCGCATGACGCCGTTGGCCGTCATCCGGGTCAGCGCCTGCCGGTCGCGACCACATAGGGAAGCCTCCATGGGCTCGGCGAACATGCCGCTGATCTGTGCCCGCGCAGTGACCATCCCGCGCACCGAGGCGGCGACCCTGCTGGCGCAGCCGAGAAGCGCCAGAAGGAGGGCGAGGCGCACGCCAGGCTCGCCAGCAGCATTCTCGGCCCCGGCCTTTACAACCCGCGTCCGGCACTGGAGAAAGCCGGGCTAAGCTACGTTACCTCGCTCGAAGAGGCCTGAGCGGCAGCGCCTCCCCGCGGGGCGGCGCGCGCCTGCCTTGTGGCAGCACAGCCGGCTTCCGGCACCGGCGCGGATTTGGCAGAAGAATGCCACAGCATCCGGCCAGGACATGGTGAACCCCGGCCAGGGAGGAGAACACGGCATGCTCCGCAGAAGGCAACTGGTCTTGGGCTCGATGGCGCTCGGCGCGCCTGCCATGGCGGAGACGCCGGACTGGCCGAACCGGGCCGTCACTGTGATCGTTCCCTGGCCACCCGGCGGCCCAACGGATGTCTTTGCGCGTGTCCTCTCGCAACGCCTGACGGCCGAACTGGGCCAGGCCTTCGTGGTGGACAACCGGGGCGGCGCCAGTGGCACGATTGGGATGGCAGCGGCCTCCCGCGCCAAGCCCGACGGCTATACGGCCATCATCGTCCCCAACAGCACCTATGCCATCGCGCCGCATCTCTATCAGCTTTCCTACGATCCGCTGAATGCTTTCACCGGCGTTGGCCTGCTGGTCTCCAGTCCCCTGTTCATGATGGTGCCGCGCAACTCGCCTGCCAGTTCGGTCGCGGACTACATCGCTCTGGCGAAGAAGCCCGGCAGCCGGCAGGACTATGCGAATGCCGGGATCGGCGCCACCTCGCATCTGGCAACAGAGATGTTCCTGCAGATGGCGGGCATCGAGGTCAACGAGATCGGCTATCGTGGCGGAGGGCCGGCCATCCAGGCGGCGCTGGCCGGTGAGGCCGGCATGCTGTTCATGCCGGCGGCAGCGGTGATGCCCTATATCCAGGCCGGCGATCTGCGCGCCCTGGCCGCGACGACGACCACGCGCAGCCCCCTGGCTCCCGAGGTGCCGACCTTCCAGGAGCTCGGCTACGCCGGCTTCGAAGTGGTCGAGCATGTCGCCATGATGGTTCCCGCCGGCACGCCGGAGCTGGTCCTGCGCCAGCTCAACCACGCCTGCGCCGCGGCGCTTCGCGCCGCGGACATGCAGCCGCGCCTGCAGTCCATGGCCCTGACCGTTGAAGCACGCCCCAGGGAAGCCTGGGACGCGTATTTCCGCAGCGAAAGTGAAAAGTGGCGCCATCTCGTGCAGGCGCGCGGCATCCGGATGCAGTAGGTGCTGCCCGCACCGCGCCATGAGCGTGCCCTGCGAGCAGCCCCTTGAGCAGCCTCCTGTGGGCAGAGGACGCAGCACCCCGAGCGGGGTCAAGCCGTTGCTCCATTCGGCGCGCAGCGCGCCAGGGTGGAACGGACTGTTGTGAAACGCAGCTGCCGCAGCAGGGCCAGCACCCGCCTGACACGGAATGCGGGCCTTTCCATCCTTGCCAAGTATCAGCTGAGTGACATACCAGCGGATCTGCCTGTCCTCGCTGGCTCCCACTAAACCGCCGTGCAAGTTTTCGTGAGAGTGGCTTAGCAGGCACCCGGCTCCATGAAGGCTTCCTGGGCGGGCATGCGACCGCGAGCTTGGCGGCAGGCGGTGCTAAAATCGGAGACTACCTGCGCTGGCATGCTGGCGAAAATTTTCCGCCTTATACCCGCTTGGCCACACCGAATCACCCTGACCGGAAACCACCTCGGGATGGCCAAGCCGGCTCGGCGCAACGCTTCGTCTTCTTCGCGGCCGGCGGCGCCTTCGTGGCGGCTCCGGCCACGCTTGCAGATGCTTGCATTCCACCTCCGGCCACATCATTCCAGGGCCGGTTGAGCAAGCGGCAGGCAGGCATTCTCCACGACCCCACCCTTTTGCCCGGGAATCTCAGTCAGGATCTGCCTGGCCCCGCTTGCTGCCCAGGAGCTTCTGCGGTGGATTCCCTCCTGAACTCTTCTGAACCTCGTCAAGGATAAGCGGAATGGATGAAACTGCCGTTGAGCGACTGAAGTGGATCAAGAGCCGCCGCTGGTTCTACGAGTTCGACCTGCCCGATGGCACGAAGACCCAGCATGACCTCTCGCCGCATGTATTCCCTATCCACCAGTCGCGATTGGAGAAGCTCCTCTGGGTCATCCGTGAGAAGGTGCCGGATGCCGGCTCGCTGAGCGCCTTCGACCTCGCGTCCCATGAGGGCTTCTACTCGATCGCGCTCTCCAAGCACTTCAGCCGGGTGCGGGGATACGAGTTCAGGGACTCCAGCATCTCCTCGGCGCGCATCATCACCGAAGCGGTCGGCGCGACGAATGTCGAGTACGTGCAGGCCGATCTGCAGACCATGGCGTTCGATCCGGCACAGACTGCCGACTTCGTGCTGCTCTTCGGGCTGCTTTACCATCTCGAGAATCCGATCCACACCCTGCGCCTCGCCAGCCAGATGAGCCGCAAGCACATCCTGATCGAAACCCAGGTCTATCCTTACGACATCAGCGGGCCGATCGAGGATGGCGCCTATTACAACGTCAGGCCGGTTCAGGGTGTCTTCGCCCTCTCGCCAGACTATGCCAGCAGCCGCGAAGGTGGCTCCACGGAAGTGGCGCTGATTCCATCCCTCAACGCCCTCGTCTCGCTCATGAAGAATTTCGGCTTCTCGGAAGTCATGGTGCTGCCCAGCCCCGAAGGCGACTATGAGCAGTTCCGGCGTGGCTCGCGCGTGGTGGTCTACGGCCGGAAGAAGTAATTCCGGCCCGGTCTCTGCGCCTGCCATCCTCTGCCTGAGAGCGAGGCGGGCTTCGAGCGGCGGGTGGAGGGGATGACCTTACGCCCTCTTCACCCGGCCAGATCCGTCACTCCGCCTTCGGAGATGGGGCCGCCTGAGAGACCGACAGGCGGATGTCGCGCATCGGGATGCCGATCAGGCCCTTGGACGAGATTTTTGTCACCTTGAAGAGCACCGCATCATCAATCCAGTGGTGCTGGACGTGGTCATCCTGCGTGCCCGAGGCGACCGCCACGGAGAGCGAGTAATCGCCGGCAGCCAGATAGGGCATGCGGAAGTCGAATTCGGCGGTCACGATCTCTCCCGGCGCGAGCGACACCCGAACATCCCGGTAGGTCAGGAAGGTGTTGTCGCCGAAGAGGCTCTGGCCGAGGCGATCCTTGACGTTGAAGCCAATGATCGGCTGGTCGACCGCGCGTTCGGCGCGGCAGCGGATCTCAAGACGGACATCCTCGCCTCCCTCGAAGGAAGACAGGGGCGCGCCGTTCGCGTCCAGGAGCCGCACGCTCTCGATCGTGGCGCCCCGCTGCCCATACCAGGGGGCATCGGGATCGAAGGCGAAGACCTGGCCTTTGCCCTTCAGTCCGAGTTCCGCGAGGGCCTCCTCGCGATGGTCGCGCGGAAATGCCTCCTGGCCGGCGGTAGCCTTGCGCGAGCCGCCGATACGGAAATCGTTCTCGTGCCCTTTGGAGCCTTCCACATCGGCCTGATAGGCTTCGCAGATCTCACGCGCCCCGCCGCGCGCGCGCACCATGCCGGCATCCATCCAGATCGCGGTGTCGCAGAGATTGAGGACAGCGGCCGTGTCGTGCGAGACGAAGAGCAGCGTCCCCGTTTCCTTGAACTTCCGGATGAAGCGCATGCACTTCTGGGTGAAGGCGGCGTCACCGACGGCGAGAATCTCATCCACGATCAGGATGTCGGTATCGACATGCGCCATGACCGAGAAGGCGAGCCGCGCATACATGCCGCTCGAGTAGAGCTTCACCGGTTGGTCGATGAAGTCGCCGATGTCGGCGAAGGCCGCGATCGTGTCGAAGCGCGCCACCACCTCCTCACGCGAGAGCCCCAGGATCTGGGCGGACATGTAGACGTTCTCGCGCCCCGTGAATTCGGGGTTGAAGCCCGCCCCGAGTTCCAGCAGGGCGCCTACCCGGCCTTGCACCTCCATGACGCCGCTGGTGGGCTGCAGGGTCCCGGTGATGATCTGCAGCAGCGTGGATTTTCCTGAGCCGTTGCGGCCAATCAGGGCCACCGTCTGACCGCGCCGGATCTCAAGGTCCACGTCCTTCAGCGCCCAGTACTCGTCGAAGAACTTCCTCCGACGAAAGATCATCTGCTTGAGCCTGTCCTCCGGCTTGCGGAAGATATTGTAGACCTTGTTGATGCCCTTGCCCCGGATGACGACGTCAGACGACATCCGCAAATCCTTTCCGGGTCTTCTGGAACCACCACAGTCCGAGCAGCGCGACCATCGCGCTGACGGCGAGCGCCAGGAGCGTTGAGAGGAGGCCTGGAATGTCCCCCTGGAACAGCAAGCCGCGCGCTTGTTCGAGTGGAACCGTCAGTGGGTTCATGTCGAAGATCCAGCGCACATTTTCCGGAACTGCCGCCAGCGGGTAAAAGACGGGAGAAAGGAACTGCAGCGCCGTGACCACAGGCGCGACAAACTGGCGCAGGTCGCGCAGGTAGACGCCGACCGCGCTCACGAACCAACTCAGCCCGAGAATGACGAGGCACATCGGCGCCAGCGCGATCGGCAGGAGCAATGCCTCCGGATGGGGGGCGCCGAATGTGATGATATAGAACACAAGCCAGATCACCATCGATCCCGCCGCGTTGACCAGCGCCGTGAGCAGGGCGACGATCGGCAGGATCTCCAGCGGGAAGACCACGCGCTTGATGTAGGAGGCGTTCTCGAGCACGAGCCCCGGCGAGCGCGTCATCACCTCGGAGAAGATGGTGAAGATCGTCAGGCCGGCAAACATGTAGACCGAGAAGGCGCCGACCCCTTCCTCCATCCCCGCCCCGGACCAGCGTGCCTTCAGCACTGTGCGGAACACGAAGGTGAAGGCCATCAGGTTGAGCAGGGGCAGCAGCACGAGCCAGACCAGGCCGAGGGCCGAGCCACGGTAGCGTGCCGCAACCTCCCGCTTGGCCAAGGTCCAGATCAGTCGGCGCGACGTGATGATCGTGCGGAGCCCGGATGCCACGCCGTGCACAGATGCCTGTTGGAGCAAGAGAAGACGACCTCTCCAGATACGGCCGGACGAAATCCCGGCGCCGGGACCGAGGGGTGATTAATGACCCGGCACGGGCATGGTCAAGCCTGGACCCGCCATGCGGTTGATCCGGGCAGCGGGACAGGGTAAGCTTAAGCGGGTAATTCAACCGAGCGCCCGTCGCCCCATTCAGGCCCTGTGACCGACGCCTTTCCCTCCCCTGCCGTCCCACAGGCCAGCCTGCTCAGGAAGCTCCTTCGCCGCCCCGCCATCATGGCACAGCGGGCTGCGGAGATGGCCCTGGGAGCTGCGTTTCTTTCTCCACCCGTCCAGCGGCTGCGCGCCTGGCGGCTGCAAGGCCACAGTGCGCCAGCAGCATGCAGGGCCGCGGTGGTGGTGCATCTCTATTACCCCGAGTTGCTGGACGAGGCGCTGGCAGTCCAGGCCACCCTGCCGCCCGGCTCGCCTCTTCTGATCACCGCGCCACCTGCCCAGGCCGCGCGCCTGCGGCAGGACATCAAGGGGCGGGAGAAGGTCGAGGTGCTGGAGGTGGAGAACCGGGGGCGCGACATCGCCCCCTTCATGAAGCTCCTCGCCGAGGGCCGGCTGGATGGCTTTGACGCAGTGTTGAAGATCCATGGCAAAAGGAGCCCGCACCTCCGGCACGGCGATCTGCGGCGCCGCATCTTCTTCGTCGGGCTTGCGGGGTCGCGCGGCAATGTCGCCCGCGTGCTGGAGTGCTTCAAGGAGCCAGCCACCGGCTTCGTCGGCCTTGCTTCCTATTTTCGGACCCGCCCCCTCTACTGGATGAGGAACCGCGCGCGCGTCGAGGCGCTTTGCGCGCGCATGGGCGCGCCAGCGCGGGTCGGCTTCTTCGAAGGGTCGATGTTCTGGTTCCGTCCGGCGGCCCTGGAACCGTTGCGGCGGCTCGGACTGCGGACGGAGGATTTTGAGGCCGAGGCGGGGCAGCTTGACGGCACTCTCCACCATGCGGTCGAACGCTGCTTCGTCTTGTCCGGGCTCGCGGCGGGCTACGAAGCCCGCTCGCTCTCGGGCCGTCCGCTCGTCCCCCGCTGACCCGGCTGGCACAGCCGCCGGAAATCCCCTAAAAAGCCGCCTTCCTTGGCCGATCCGACCCGAGCAGCGGCGGCGGCCGCCCGCACAGGTACCAGATGGCGATGGCCGGCCGCGTTCTGATCGAACTCCCCTCCTTCGACAAAGGGGGCCTCCAAAAGGTCGTCCTGGATGTTGCCGTCGGCCTGAAGCGGCATGGCTATGAGCCGCTGATCGTGACCTGCGGCCCGCTGGGTAGCCTGGCCCGGGAGGCGCAGGCGGCCGGCGTCGCGGTGCGCCGCCTGCCGGCCGACCGCCTTGACGAGGCCTATCCGGCGCTGATCGAGGAGTTCCGTCCGACGGTCGCCCAGGCGCACTTCTCGGATGCCGGCTATCCCTATCTGGCCGCGCGCGGCGTTCCGATCATCTGCTTCATCCACAACGTCTATGCCTTCCTGCCGGAGGAGGCGCGAGCGGCTTTCCGCGCCGGGGACCGTTACGTCGCCAAGTATATCGCCGTCTCCCGCAAGGCGGCTGAATACGCGCAGGCCAGTCTCGGCATCGCGGCCGGGAAGATCGTGACCGTGGCCAACGGGCTCGACTTTTCCAAGTACCCGCTCGACAAGCAGGGCACGCTCACCCGCGCGCAGCTCGGAATTGGCGAGGACGACTACGTCTTCCTCAACCCGGCCTCCTACAACCTGCACAAAGGCCATTACCTGATGGCCGCGGCGATGAAGCGCGTCCTGGCGGTGCGGCAGGACGTGCGCGTGCTCTGCGTCGGCAACGAGATCTTCGCTCCGCATGTCGAGCAGCTGAAGGCCTATCTGAAGCGCGAGGGCCTCGACCGGCACATCCTGATGCCCGGCTATTTCGAGGACATCGCCGACCCGATGGGCGTGAGCGACGCCTTCCTCCTCCCCTCCTTCATCGAGGGATGGAGCATCGCCATGAACGAGGCGATGCACTACGCCAAGCCCATGATCCTCACCGACACGGGCGGCGCGGGCGAGGTCATCGAGAAGGACGATATCGGCATCCTGCTGCCCACGGAGTACCCGGACTTCCTCAGGCTGGACTCCGCCGAACTGGACCGGCTGGCCTATGCGCCGCAGGACTATCGCCTGACCCAGCCGCTGGCCGACGCCATGCTGCGCTTCGCCGCCGAGCGCGATGAATGGAAACAGGCGGGCCTGCGCGGCCGCGCCAAGCTGCACGCGCGGCACAGCTTCGAGAGCGTCCTCACGCGCTATCGCGAGATCATGGACGAGCTCGCCGCAACACCTGCAATGCCCGCCGCGGCGCCGCCCCCTCCCGCGCCCCCTTCCCTGCCGACCCGCGCCAAGGGCCGTCTGCGCCGCCTCTTCCACGATGTGCGCTACCGCTACAAGCCAGCCCTGGCCTTCTGGCTGGGCAACCACTTCTTCATGAACTGGATGCCCTATCGCGTGCGGCACGCCTTCCTGCGCCGCTTCTGCAACGTGCGGATCGGATCGGACTCCACCATCTGCGCAGGCAGCTTCGTCACCGGCTACGGGGTGCAGATCGGCTCGAACACCGTCATCAACCGTTTCTGCTATCTGGACGGCCGCGTGCCGCTGAAGATCGGCAACAACGTCAACGTCTCCCATTACACGCTGATCCAGACCCTCACGCATGACCCGCAGAACCCGGACTTCGTCTGCCTCGAAGGCCCGGTGGAGATCGGCGACCACGCCTGGATCGGCGCGCGCGCGATCATCTGCCCGGGCGTGAAGATCGGCGAGGGCGCGGTGGTCGGAGCCGGTGCGGTCGTCACGCGTGACGTGCCGCCCTATGTCATCGTCGCCGGCAATCCCGCCCGCCCGATCAAGGAGCGGACGCGGGACCTGCGCTACAAGACCCGGTATTTTCCCCTCTTCGACACGGACATCCAGTAATGACGCAGATCTCCGTCGTCATCCCGCTCTACAACCACGCCGCCTATATCGAGGCCGCGCTCGACAGCGTGCTGCGCCAGACCGCTCCGGCCGACGAGATCATCGTGCTCGACGACGGCTCCTCCGATGACGGGCTCGCGCGGGCGCAGAAGGTGCTGGCGGGCCGGCCGAATGCGCGGGCGCTTGGCCATGAGAACATCGGCGCCCACGCCACCATCAACAAGCTGGTGGGGATGGCGAGTGGTGACTATGTCGCCGTGCTCAACTCGGACGACCTGTTCGCCCCCGGCAAGCTTGCCCGCTGCCGCGCATTGGCGGCCGCCGACCCGACGGTGGACCTCATCGTGGGCGAAGCCCAGATCATCGACGACAAGGGGAGGCTGCAGGAGACCGGCGTAGCCGCCGACTGGATGCGCCGGGCACTTGCCTTCCGTGATGCCCATGGCCTTCCCCAATTGTCGCTGCTGCACGAGAACTGGGTCGCCACCACCTCCAACATGGTGTTCTCCCGGGCGTTCTGGCGGGGCGTGGGCGGATTCCGTGACCTGCGCTACTGCCACGATCTCGACTTCCTGATGGCTTGCTTCAGCCGCGGGCGTGTCGCGATCGACCGCGGGGTCACGCACATCCAGTACCGCGTGCATCCGCGCAACACGATCGGCGAGAGCCTCGACAAGATCCGCCTGGAGATTGCTGCCGTCTGGGCCAATGCGCTGTTCGAGGCGGGCCCGCGGATCATCGGGGGGATGCAGCCGGACGGCGTCGCGCCCTTCGTCACGGCACTCGAGGCCAAGGGGCTCAGCGCCCTTATCTCCCTGCTGCAATGCGCCCGCGCCGGCCTCCCTTCCGCGCCGGTCTTCTACGACGCCGTGCTGCGCAGCGCGGCGACGCGCGCGTTTCTGAGCCATCTGAGGTAAGGCGATGGACGACGTGACGCAGCCCCCGCAGGACGGGGACAACCTGGCCTTCCCCCAGCCTTCCGAGCAGCTTCCCTTCACCGGCGAGCGCTACACCTCGGACATTTCCGGCCCGATCCGGCACCAGCACCATCACCGCTACCTGTTCGCCGCACGCTACTGCGCCGGCCAGGACGTGCTGGACGTCGCCTGCGGCGAGGGCTACGGCTCGGCCTTGCTTGGGACCGTTGCCCGCAGCGTGCGTGGGGTGGACCTCGACCCCGAAACCGTCGCCTTCGCCGAGCGCAATTATGGTGCGGCCAACGTTTCCTTCCGGCAAGGGGACGCCGCCCAGCTCTTCGAGGAGAATGCCTTCGACGTCATCGTCAGCTTCGAGACGATCGAGCATCTCGTTGACCACGACAGCTTCCTGAACGGCATTTGCCGCGCCTTGCGCCCCGGCGGGCTGCTGATCATCTCCTCGCCCGACAAGAAGATCTATACCGAGGCCGATGGCCACGAGAACGAGTTCCATCTGCACGAACTCGACCGCCCCGAGTTCAAGAGCCTGATCAGCGGCCGCTTCGCCAATGTGGTCATCCTTGAGCAGGACTCCCTCGCCGGCTCGTTGATCGGACCGGAGGGCGGCGCCCCTGCGCCGATCGAGTTGTTCTCCTCCACCGATGGCCGTGTCTATCACCAGTCCGCGGGCAACCCGAGGGCCCACTACCTGATCGCCTTCGCATCCGACGCCCCCCTGCCCCCCATTTCCGCCAGCGCGCTCGATGACGCCTCCTGGTTCCGGCAGGCGGAAGGCCATGCGGCGCATGCCGTCGCGCTTGGGCGCGAGGTCGTGGTGCGTGATACCGAGATCGTGCGGCTGAACGAGGAGTTGCAGAAGCGCGCGCGCCTTGAGGGGGAACTCGTCCAGGCCCGCAGCGCCATCGCGGATCTGCAGCGCGAGACCCAGCAGATCCCGGCATTGACCGAGCAGCGTGCCCATCTTGATGCCGAGTTGACCCAGGCCAGGAATGCCATCGCCAACCTGGAACGCGAGGCCCAGCAGGTGCCGGTGTTGGTCGAGCAGTGCACCCGGCTCGAGGCGGAGTTGGCCCAGGCCCGCAGTGCCATCACGGATCTGCAGCGCGAGGCTGATCAGGTGCCGGCGCTGGCTGCGCAGCGCACCCAGCTTGAGGCGGAGCTGGCCCAGGCCCGCGGTGCCATCGCGGATCTGCAGCGCGAGGCCCAGCAGTTGCAGGCGCAGATCGAGGAGCGTGCCCGCCAGATTCAGGAGGTCTTCGCCTCGACCTCCTGGCGCATCACCAAGCCTGTCCGCAGGGTTGGATGGGCGACGGCGGGCCTGCGGCGCCGCCTGCGCGCCACACTGACACCGGCCGCCGCACCTCAGCGGCGCGCACCGGGCGCGCCGCCGCGCGTCCTGTTCATCGACTGGATGGTCCCGACGCCCGATCAGGACTCCGGCTCACTGGATCTTTGGAACCAGCTCTGCCTGTTTCAGACGATGGGGTACGAGGCCGCCTTCATGCCGGTGGTCGAGCGCCCAGGCGATGCGCCTTATGCGGAAGCCCTGCGCAAGGCGGGCGTGCGGTATCTCGCCGGCGAGGCGGTCGCTTCGCCCGAGCAGATGCTGCAGGACGTGGCGAGTGACTTTGACCTGATCCTGCTGAACCGCATCCATGTGGCGGCGCGTTTTCTCGCGCATGTCCGGCGCTGCGCCCCGAACGCACGCATCGTCTTCAACACCGTCGACCTGCATTTCCTCCGGGAGGAGCGCGAAGCGGCGCTCGAAGGCTCATCCGACAAGGCACAGGCCGCCGCGCAGCGCCGCCAGGACGAGCTGCGCTGCATGGCCGAGGCTGACGCGACGATCGTGCTCAGTGACGAGGAGGGGCGTCTTCTCTCCGGTCTCGCGCCGGAGGCGGCGATTCATGTCATCCCCTTCGCCCGCGGGGTGTCGAGCGAGGTTCCCGGCTTCAGGGAGCGGGCGGGTGTCCTCTTCGTCGGCGGCTTCCTGCACACCCCCAATATTGACGCAGCTGACTGGCTGGTTGGCGAAATCTGGCCGAAGGTGCGGCACGCCCTGCCGACGGTGAAGCTGGAGATCATCGGCAGCAATGCCCCGGCGAAGGTCCGGCAGCTCGACGACCCCGGTGCGGGCGTCATCGTGCGCGGCTTCGTGCAGGATCTTCATCCGGTGCTCGCCCGCGTCCGGCTCACGGTCGCGCCGCTGCGCTTCGGCGCCGGTATCAAGGGCAAGGTTGCCATGAGCTTGGCCGCTGGCGTTCCCTGCGTGGCGACTCCCATCGCCTCGGAAGGGATGGGGCTCGTCGAGGGAGAGAACGTCCTCTTGGGGAACGACGCCGACGCGCTGGCGGCGGCCATCGTGCGGGCGCATGAGGACGCGGCGCTCTGGAAGCAGCTCTCCACGGGCGGCCGCGCCGTGATGCGCAACCGCTACTCGCTGGAAAGCGTGGGAGGCCGCTTCCTTGTCCTGGTGCGGTCGCTGGGGATACCCGTTCCGGCCGGCGCGGAGAAGCGGATCGTCGGCCTTCGCCCGCGCGAGTGGACCTTCTAGCCGGTGCTCTGACGGCGTAGCCGGTGGCTTGCCAAGGCGGATCGGCAGGGCGCCGGCGCCCCTCGTCGGGCGAGGCAGCCCAATCGGCTGGAGAGTTCACGCAAGAAGGCCCCGAAGCCCCTTATGAGCCAGGTGCGGCGCCTGTCTTCCGGTGGCGGTGGACGATGCTTATCCCAACCCTGCCGGCGCGGGACCCATGCGGCCCAGAACGCCGTCCCTCAGGCCTGCCCGGACCGGCCGTAGCGAACTCGGAGCACCCCTGAGCGCGAGAAGGCCAATCTGGGCCACCAAGCTGACGCAGGAGCGCGCCCGCCAGAGAGCCGGCACATAGGGCAGCCGGGCGGTCGCCACCACGTTGCGGGCATAGTAATAGTTGCGCACAGGGGCATGGCGCAGGATCTGCGGCGTCGTCGCTTCCTCGGGCGAGGCCGCCTCTCCCCAGCGATGGGGCATGGCAAGGTCGGTCGCCACATAGGAACTCCAGCCCCTGCTCCAGGCCCTGAACCCCCACTCAACATCGATGCCCGCGATGAAGAAGTCCTCGCGGAAGGGGCCGATCTCGGCATAGGCGGCGAGGCTCGTCAGAGAGCCGGAGGTCGGGGCGAAGTCGACCGGCACCAGCCCACCTGCCCGTGCCCGGCCGCGCCAGGCGTAGCGGATCGTTCGGTAATTTCCCTCGGCGGGAGGCAGAAGGCGGGGTGCAAGAACTGCCGCGCGCTCGCCCGCCTGGGCCAGGGCATCAGCGCGGACCGTCAGCGCTTTGATCAGGCCGGGAGGCGGTTCGCTATCCTGGTCGAGGAGCAGGACATGGTCGAATCCCTCTTCCGCCGCCGCGCGCGTGGCGACGTTGAGGCCGGCGCCAAGTCCTAGATTACGCTCATTCCGGATCAGTCGCAGGTCGACACCTGCCAGGGCTGCCTGAGCTGCGGGGGAAAGTGGGCCGTTGGCGACGGCGATCAGGCGGTATCCATGAACTCCAGCCGCCAGCCGCCCGAGAATCTCAGGATCGGGCCGGTGCAGAACGACCGCCGCACAAGAAAGCGAGGCGCCGCTATACATGCCGCGATGCTCCACCATCCGCGCCTCTCTTTACCCAGCAAGCCCAAAGGGCCTTACTCCAGCAGGAAACGCCGGGCAACGCCGACATGTTTGCGTCACCTCCTTGTCAAGAGCAATCAAACATCTGCTGGCGGTGCCGCAGACACTTATTGCTCAGCCACAGGCACGTGGGGCCGTGTATCCACCCAGCAGGGCAAGGTGCCACGACGGTGCCGCGCGACTTCTCCAATGCAGAAGAACGAACAATCGTTGCATCCCGCGCGGATGCCGGGAACAGTTCGCGAACGTTCTGCAAAGCTGCTCGCAGAGCCTTGTACGACTTCCTGGGCAGCCTGCCCTCCAGGCTCCGGGAAGCCAGATCGCCTGCCACGCCGGCGCAGTTGAAGGGAATAGGACATGCGCATTGCCCTCGGTGGCCTCGCCCTGGAATCGGTTAGCTTTCTCCCCCTGCTGACCGAGTTGGAGGACTTCCGGGCGGTGGAGGCCGCCGGCCCGGCACTGCTGGAGCGGTTCCGTGGAACCAACACCCTCTGCGGTGGCTTTCTCGCCGTCTGCGAGACGGCAGGCGCGGAGATGTTGCCCATCGTCTTCGCGGATGGGGGCGCCGCCGGCCCCGCCACGGACGAAGCCTTCCTGCACTATGCCGACCGGCTCTGCGCCGCGCTGCAGGAGGCCGGGCCGCTGGATGGCGTGTTGCTGGCGTTGCATGGCGCCATGACCACGCCCACCCGCCTCGATCCGGAGCGTGAGATCGTCGAGCGCGTGCGCGCCGTGGTCGGCCGCAGCGTGCCAGTCGTGGTGGCGCTTGATTATCACGCCAATATCGACGAGCACCTGGTCCGGCTGGCCGATGCCGTCTTCGGCTATCATTACTCGCCGCATACCGATATTGGCGAGACCGGCGCACGCGCCGCCCGCTGCCTTCTGCGCATGGTGCGCGAGGGGCTGCGCCCCGCCATGGCCTTCGGCAAGCCTGGCGTGATGGTGCCAAGCATCTTCAGCGCCACCGGCCTTGCGCCGTTGTCGGAGATCGTGGCGGCCTCGGTCGCCATGGCGGAGGAGGCTCCAGGCTATCTCGATGTCTCTGTCTTCGCGGGCTTCTCCTATGCTGACGTGCCGAATTGCGGCTTTTCCGTGCTGGCGGTCGCCGATGATGCGGCCCGCGCCCGACAGGCCGTGGAAGACCTCACGCGGCGCATTCATGCGGAGCGCCACGCCCTGATGCACGGGGAAATGGTGCTGGGGCTGGAGGAAGGCGTGACGCGCGCCCTGGCGCTGGCGGAGACCGCGACGCGCCCGGTGGTGCTGCTGGAGCATGCCGACCGCTGCAACGACAGCACCTACCTGCTCCGCGCCCTGCTGGAGCGCGGCACGCAAGGCGCCGCCGTGCCCTATATCTGGGACCCACGCGCTGCCGCCGAAGCCGCCCGGGTGGGTGTCGGCGCGACGGTGACGCTGGATGTCGGCGGCCACTCCTCGCCGCGCGCCGGCGGGCCGGTGCGGGTGACAGGCCGGGTGCTCTTCGCGGGAGAGAAGGAGTACCGCACCACCGGCCCCTACATGCATGGCCGGCTGGTGCAACTCGGCCTTGCTGCGGTGCTGGACGTGAACGGGCTGATGCTCAGCCTGGTCAGCCGCCCGGCGCTGACGGTGGACGAGGACCTGTTCATCCAGTTCGGCCTGCGCACGCTGGACTACCGGCTCATCGTGCTGCGCTCGAAGACGCATTTCCGCGCCGTCTACGAAAAGCTGGCCGAGGCCATCATCATCGTCGACACGCCGGACTGGGGGCCCGCCGACCTGACCACCCTGCCCTACCGCCAGGTGGATACCGGCGCGGTCTTCCCCTTTGTGCCCTGAAGCGGCCTGCATCCTGGAGCGTGTTGCGGACCTGGGGCAATGACACCGCTCTGCCTGGCAGCAATCGCTTGTCAGGAGGAAGGGGCGGCGGGCCAGTCCTCTCGCCGGCGGGTGAAGAGGAGCATCCCGTTAGCCTGCAGGGACCCTTTCCATCTCCTGCCTGACCTGGCCTGAGCGGCGGCGCTGGACCGCCAGCCCTGCGCCCGCAGCCAGCAGCTAGCACAGGGCGGATCGTTGAACACCACGTATGTCGTGCCGCCGCGCGGTTCGGCAATCAGACCCGCTGGGCGACCGCCGTCGAGGTCGCCCACCGTGCTGGTCGGGCGGTTGGCCAAGCTGTTGGTCGCGGCCTCCTCGCCATCGCAATACGCGAGAGAGTTGGTCGGGTCGCCGTCCCGGTTGCCGCGGAAAAGCAGTGCGCCGTCTGGCCGCTGCTGCGATCAATTGGCCCAGAACCTCCTCGCCGCACTCCTCCGCATCGCCGCCATCACCAAATGGATCCAGGCCAGACGTCCGCCTAGCGACTTGGCCGCAGCACAGGCAGCACCTCCGCCCCCCTGCCGGCATCGCCGGCGAAGCGGATCTCCCCCAGCAGGAAGGCCGTCGCTTCGCGAATCTCACTCTCCAACTCGACCGCGGCGCGGGTGCCGTCGCCGGCGCGCAGGGCTGCCAGGATTTGCGCATGGCGGTGCGCCGCCTCGGCCGGCCGGCTCATCAGCATCCAGCGCGCTTCCCAGAACAGCGGGCCACGCCGCAGCCAGAGGCTTTCGATCATGCCCAGCAGCAACGGCGCCTGGGCGCGGCGGTAGAGCGTGAAGAGGAACTCACGATCGCCCCGCAGGAAGTCCTCCGGCTTTCCGCCAGTCCGTGAATCCGCATGCTCGGCCAGCAGCATCTCCAACCTATCCAGCGTCGTCGCATCCAGGTGCGGCGCTGCCAGCCGCAGTGCCAGCGGCTCCAGCGCCGCGCGCACCTCGCCCAGTTCCAGGAAGGCCGCACGCGTCAGGCGCGGCACGATGGCGGTGCCGGAGGGGGTCATGTCCAGCGCCTGCTCGGCCGCCAGCCGCCGCAACGCAGCGCGCACCGGCATCGGGCTGGTGCCGAATGCCGCGGCGATGCGCCGCAGGGAAAGCTTGTCGCCCGGCGCGAAGGTGCCTTCGACCAACGCCTGGCGGAGGCGGCGGTAAGCCTGTTCCTCCAGCGGCGGCGCCTCCGGGTCGGCTTCGGGCAGATTCATTGAGATTCCAGTTGATGGTATTTCGTGATCACAATAGCATTGATTCCAAGATGGCAAGGGCACCCGCCCGGCTGCCATTCCTGTTTAGCCCGTGCGCGCATGCCCGGCGGCCCGAAGTCGCCCGGGTCCGTGCTGCCGCCCGCTGGAGGAGATACGGCATGAGTTCGGCTGCCACCTTGCGCCGCAACAGCGACCTTGGCGCCGCCCTCGCGGAAGCCCGCGCGGCCTATGCCGCCGCCCGCCCGCGCAGTGCCGCCCAGCACGCGAAGGCCCGGGAGGTGCTTCCCGGCGGCAATACCCGTTCCGTGCTGATCTACGGCCCCTTTCCCACCACCATGGTGCGCGGCGAGGACTGCCGCCTGTGGGACCTGGACGACCACAGCTATCTGGACCTGTGCGGCGAGTACACCGCGGGCCTGTTCGGCCATTCCGAGCCGCGCATCCATCGTGTGCTGCATGCCACGCTGGAGGGAGGCATCAACCTCGCCGCGGTCGGCCAGGGCGAGGAGCGGCTGGCTCGCATGCTCTGCGGCCGCTTCCCCTCGCTGAAGCAGGTGCGCTTCACCAATAGCGGCACCGAGGCTAACCTGATGGCGCTGACCGCCGCGCGGGCCTTCACCGGGCGCGGCACCACGATGGTGATGCGCGGCGGCTACCACGGCGGCGTGCTGACCTTCCCGGCCTCCGGCACCAATGCGGCCACCCTGCCGCTGCCCTTCATCCACGCCCCCTACAACGACAGCGAGGAGGCCGCGCGACTGGCCCGCGCCCATGCGGGCGACCTCGCGGCCATTGTCGTCGAGCCCATGCTGGGCAGCGGCGGCTGCATCCCCGCGCGGCCGGAGTTCCTGGCCGCCCTGCGTAGCCTGGCGGATGAGACCGGCGCCGTGCTGATCTTCGACGAGGTGATGACCTCCCGCATGTCGGGCGGCGGCATGCAGGCGCGGCTCGGCATCACGCCGGACATGACGACGCTCGGCAAGTATATCGGTGGCGGCATGAGCTTCGGCGCCTTCGGCGGCCGCGCTGACATCATGGCGCAGTTCGACACCACGCTGCCGCATGCCGGCACCTTCAACAACAACGTGCTGACCATGGCAGCGGGCGGCGTCGCCATGGGCGAGATCTTCACCCCTGAGGCGGCGGAGGCGCTGTTCCGGCGCGGCGAGGCGCTGCGTGCGCGGCTGAACGATGTTGGCCGGCAAGCCGGCGTGCCGCTCGGCTTCACCGGGCTTGGCTCGATGATGACGGTGCATTTCCGCCAGCCCCTGCCGGACCGCCCCTATGCCGCCAGCCCCGCCGAGGAGGAGCTGCGCGAGCTGTTCTTCTTCGACATGCTGGCCGCCGGCATCTACCTGGCGCGGCGCGGCATGGTGGCGCTCAGCCTGCCGGTGGGCGAGGCGGAGATGGACCGCTTCGTCGCGGCGGTCGGCGAGTTCGCCGAATCCCGCGCTGCGCTGCTGCGCGCCGGCGGCATCACCGGCTGAACCCCAAGGGGCCTCCGGACCACAACGACAAGGAGCGGCCGGGCCAACCGGCGGAAGGGAGGGGCGCAGGTCACCCGGCAGCAGGCTGCCGGGCGCGCCGCGCTCATGCGAAACGAGGGAGATTGCCGATGCACCGTCGCCACTTCATCGCGGCCACCGCAGGGCTGGCCGCCGCCGGCCTGGCGCGCCCCCTGCGCGCCGCGGCTGCCAGCCCGCGCGTGCTGCGCTTCGTGCCGCAGGCCAACCTGACCTCGCTGGACCCGATCTGGACCACGGCGGCCGTCACCACCAACCATGCCTTCAACGTCTTCGATACGCTCTACGGCATGGACGACGCGCTGAACGTGCGGCCGCAGATGGCAGAGGGCCACACCGTCTCGGATGACGGCCTCACCTGGGAGATCCGCCTGCGCGACGGCCTGCGCTGGCATGATGGCGAGCCGGTCCTGGCGCGGGATTGCGTCGCCAGCCTGCAGCGCTGGTGCCGGCGCGACACCTTCGGCCAATCGCTTGGAGCGCGCGTGGCGGAATGGGGCACCAGGGATGACCGCACGCTGCGCATCCGCCTGCACCGTCCCTTCCCGCTGATGCTGGAGGCGCTGGGCAAGCCCAATGCCACCCTGCCCTTCATGATGCCGGAACGGCTGGCCAAGACCGATCCCTTCAAGCAGGTGCAGGAGATGATCGGCTCCGGCCCCTACCGCTTCCTGCCGGGCGAGTATGTCTCCGGCAGCCGCGTCGCCTATGCCCGCTTCGAGCAGTATGTGCCGCGGCAAGAGGCGCCGGAGCGCACCGCCGGCGGCAAGGTGGCGCATTTCGACCGCATCGAGTGGCATGTGATGCCGGATGCCGCGACCGCAGCCGCCGCCCTGCAGGCCGGCGAAGTCGACTGGTGGGACCAGGCGCATCCGGACCTGGTGCCGCTGCTGCAGCGCAACCGCAACGTGACGGTCGCGGTCAATGACCCGGCCGGCTATGTCGGCACGCTGCGCTTCAACTGCCTGAACGCCCCCTTCGACAATCCCGCCATCCGTCGCGCCATCCTCTTCGCCGTGAGCCAGGA
The DNA here is from genome assembly GCA_035556695.1 of Roseomonas sp. Lineage (GTDB taxonomy): Bacteria > Pseudomonadota > Alphaproteobacteria > Acetobacterales > Acetobacteraceae > Pseudoroseomonas. The sequence goes on along the minus strand of DATMFR010000001.1, from coordinate 129,751 downwards.
GGACTACATGCGCGCCGTGACCGCCAATGACGCGGAGCTGTTCCGGACCTGCCACTCCATGTGGCCCTGCGGCACGCCCTACGGGACCGAAGCCGGGGCCGAGCCGCTGAAGGGCAAGCGTGACCTCGAACGCGTCAAGGCCATGCTGCGCGAGGCCGGCTACAAGGGCGAGCGCGTCGTCATCATCAATCCCACCGACATGCCGAGCATGGCCCCCTTCGGCCTGGTGACCGCCGACCTGCTGCAGCGCCTGGGCATGAACGTGGAACTGGTGGAAACCGACTGGGGCTCCGTGGTGCAGCGCCGCGGCAGCCGTGCGCCGGTCGACCAGGGCGGGTGGAGCATCTTCCACACCTGGTGGCCGTCGCTCTCGGTCTACACGCCGGCCATCAACCCGATCCTGCGCGGCCAGGGCGAGAAGGGCTGGTTCGGCTGGTATGAGAACGCCGAGGTCGAGAAGCTCGCCGAACAGTGGCTCGATGCGCCCGACGATGCGGCGCGCGCCGCGGTGGCCGAGGCGATCCAGCGCCAGTCCTTCGAGCAGGCGCCCATCGTGCCGCTTGGCCAGTTTTTCATGCGCACCGCTTACCGTTCCGATCTGAGCGGCTTCCTGCCGGGCTCGGCGCCCTATGCCTGGAACGTGCGGCGCGGCTGAGCGGCTTCGAACCGACCCAACCCTGGAGAGGCAGACAAACATGGCAAGGCTGACGCGCGACGAGATGCGGGGCAAGGCGCAGACGGTGCTGGGGCTGATCGACCCGGCCGAGCTGGGCTCCACGCTGATGCACGAGCACCTGATCTGGAACATCACGCCGCCGCCCCTGCGGGACAAGCCGATGGCGGATTCGCTCGACCTAGGCCAGTGGTGGGACCTGCAGACCCGCATGGTGAAGGACTACCGCAACTCGACGCAGCTCGACGTCGGCGTGGCGACGCGTGCGGCGGCGGAAGTGGTGCAGCATGGCGGCCGCACCATCGTCGAGCTGACCATCGGCGGGCTGATGCCCAACCCCGAGGGGCTGGCACAGGCCTCGCGCGAGAGCGGCACGCAGATCGTCATGGGATGCGGCCATTACGTGCATGACTACCAGGACCCGGCGAACGAGCATCGCAGCGTCGAGGAGCTGGCGCAGGAGATGGCGGACCAGATCCAGCTCGGCGCCTGGGGCACGGATGTGCGCGCCGGGCTGCTCGGCGAGATCGGCTGCCAGTGGCCCTGGACCGACCTTGAGAAGAAGATGCTGCACGCCGCCTGCCTGGCGCAGCAGGAGACCGGCGCCGCGCTCACCATCCATCCCGCCCGGCACGAGGACCATCCCTGGATGCTGGTCGAGTTCCTGCGCGCGCATGGCGCCGACCTCTCGCGCACCATCATCGACCATATCGACCGCACCATCTTCGACGACGACCGGCTGTTCCGCCTTGCCGATGCCGGCGTCATCCTGGAATGGGACCTGTTCGGGCAGGAGAGCAGCTACTACCAGCCGAACCCCGACATCGACATGCCGAACGACGCGCAGCGCCTGCGCGACATCCGCAAGGTGATCGACCGCGGCCATGGCGACCAGGTCGTCATCAGCCACGACATCTGCCACACCGTGCAGCTCACCGAGAATGGCGGGCACGGCTACGCGCATATCTACAAGCAGGTCATCCCGCTGATGCGCCGGCGCGGCTACACTGAGGCGGAGATCGACGCCATCATGGTCGGCACGCCGCGCCGGCTGCTGACCTTCATCTGAAGCCGGGCGCGGCGGGCGAGGCACCGCCCGCCAAGCCAGCTCAGGCGCTGCCGGGCGTCTCCGCAGACTCGCGCACGGAGCGCCCGCGGATCAGCGTTCCGCGCAGCAGCACCACTTCCTCGGCACGGGTTCGGCCCTGCATGCGCTCCTGCAGCAGGTCGAGTCCGCGCTCGACCATGGCCTCCAGTGGCTGCGCCACCGTCGTGAGGTTGTAGGGGGGCCGACGGGCAGCCCCGATGCCGTCGATGCCGACCACGGAGACCGCCTCCGGCACGCCGATCCCCGCCTCCCGCAGGGCGTCCATCACGCCCATGGCCAGGATGTCGCTGACGCCGAGCACCGCGTCCGGTCGCGCCTCAGGCGGCATGGCGGCGATCTCCTGCCCGGCTCGGTAGCCCATGGCATGGCTGTTATCGCCTCCGAGGCGAAGTGGCGCTGGCAGCCCGGCGGCCGCCACCTGCCGGGCGAAGCCCTCCGCGCGCTCTGTGCTGGTCGAGGTGCGGGCATTGCCGGTGACGACCGCCAGGCGGCGGTGCCCGGCGCGCAGCAACAGGTCGGCCAGCAGCGCGCCCGCGGCATGGTTGTCGCAGGAGACCGCGCTGCCATGCTCCCAGGCCACGCGGTTGACCATCACCAGCGGCACCCGGTTGGCCGCGCAAATGGCGGCGGCGCGGGAGGATAGCTCCGCCGAGGTGATCAGGCAGCCATCCACGCGGTACTGCAGCAGGGCCTCGGCCGTCGCGTCCTCGATCGGCCCCGGCCCGGCATGCAGCAGCAGCAGCCGCCAGCCGCGCGCCGCCGCCTGAGCCACGGCCTTCTGCATCAGCTCAGCGTAGAAGGGATTCTCGACCGGCCCGAGCACCAGGCCGATCAAGCCGCTCTGGCCGCCCACCAGCGAGCGCGCCAGGACATTCGGCGTGTAACCCACCTCCAACGCCAGCGCGGCAATCCGCTCTCGCATCTCCGGCGAGATCCGGGGGTCGTTCCGCAGCGCGCGGGAGACGGTCGAGGTGGCGACGCCCGCCCGCCGGGCCAGGCTCGCGACCGTCGCGCGGCCGGCACGCGGCGGCTCAGGCGGGAGCGGGGGTGGGCTCTCCTTCATGCCCAGGCGATACACGGCAGGCTATGGCGCTGCAAGATATGCGCAATCGATGGCTTTATATCACCCTTCGAAACCGACTCTTCACCTCCAATAATTCTGTGCTATCGATTGCATGAATAGGGCCGGAAGCGGCCTGGCAGGAGGAAACGAGCCATGCACAAGCCGGAACTACGGCCATGAGCGGCCGCACCATCACCGAGAAGATCATCGCCGCGCATACCGTCGAGGGCAGCCCCATGGCGGGCAGCATCGTCACCCTGCGCCCCGACGTGGTGCTGCTGAACGACGTTTCTGGCCCGCTCGCCTTCGAGCAGTTCGACGCCATGGGCGCCGCCCGCCCCTTCGATCCCGCGCGCATCGTGCTGGTGGCCGACCACTTCGCGCCCGCCCCGGACATCACCGCCGCCGGCGCCATCGCCATGACGCGGGACTTCGCCCGCCGCCACGGCATCGCGCATTTCTACGAGCCGGGCCGCGGCGGCATCGAGCACACGCTGCTGGCCGAGCTGGGCCTGGTCGGGCATGGCAGCATCGTCTTCGGCGCCGATAGCCACACCTGCACCGCCGGCGCCTTCAACGCGCTGGGCATCGGCTTCGGCTCCACCGACCTCGCCGGCGCCCTGGCCCTGGGGCAGCTCTGGATGCGCGTGCCGGAGAGCATCCGCGTCGAGCTGAGCGGCGCGCCCGGGCCCTATGTCACCGGTAAGGACGTCATCCTGGAGCTGATCCGCCGCATCGGCTCGGACGGCGCGGCGGACGCCGCCCTGGAGTTCGGCGGCCCCGGCCTTGCGGCACTGCCGATGGATGCGCGCATGGCCATCGCCAACATGGCGGTGGAGGCGGGGGCCGATACCTGTGTCTTCGAGGGCGACGCGCAGTCGGCCGAGGACATGGCACGCCGCGGCGTGCCCGCTGTTCCGGCGGTGACGGCCGATGCCGATGCCGCCTATCGCCAGCGCATCGCCATCGACCTGAGCGCGCTCTCGCCCCTGGTGGCCAAGCCCCCCTCCCCCGCCGCCGGCGTGCCGGTGGAGGCGCTGCGCGGGCAGAAGGTGGACCAGGTCTATGTCGGCAACTGCTCGAACGGCACCATGACCGACCTGCGCCAAGTGGCCGAGTTGCTGCGCGGCCGCCAGGTGGCGCCGGGCGTGCGCATGGTGGTGGTGCCGGCGACGCAGAAAATCTGGCGGCAGGCGCTGGCCGAGGGGCTGCTGGACGTCTTCGCCGAGGCGGGCGCGGCCGTTTCGCCGCCCACCTGTGGCGCCTGCTTCGGCGGGCATATGGGCATCCTGGCGGCGGGCGAGACGGCGATCGCCACCACCAACCGCAACTATCGCGGCCGCATGGGCCACCCGGAGAGCCAGGTCTTCCTCGCCAATGCCTGGGTGGCGACGGCCGCCGCCATCGCCGGCGAGATCATCCCGCCCGGCGAGGTCGCCGCGATGCTGGAGGGCGCCGCATGAGCATGAGCTTCGAAGGCCGCGTTCACCGTTTCGGCGACGAGGTGAACACCGACGTCATCCTGCCCGGCCGCTACCTCGCCCTGCGCGACCCGGCCGAGCTGGGCCGCCACTGCCTGGAGGGGCTGGACCCCGGCTTCGTGCAGCGCGTGCAGCCCGGCGACATCCTCGCCGTCGGGCGCAATTTCGGCTGCGGTTCCTCGCGCGAGCATGCCGTCATCGCGCTGAAGGCGGCGGGCGTCGCGGCCATCGTCGCCGTCAGCGCGGCGCGGATCTTCTTCCGCAACGCGGTGAATCTCGGCCTGCCCGTCATCCTCTGCCCGGAGGCGGCAGCGGCGCTGCATGAGGGCGAGACGGCGCGCATCACGCTCGACGACATGATGGTCACGCAGGGGGGGCAGCACTGGCACGGCCTGCCGCTCGGCGATGAGGTGCGCGCCATCCTCACCGCCGGAGGGCTGGTGCCGCGCGTGCGGCAGGCCCTCGCCACCGCCTGAGCCACCCCGCGCCCCCAAGAGAACGTTCAAGAGAGGACCCCCTCCCATGGCTGATCCCAGCATCAAGGCCGCACTGGCGGCGAAGCAGTTCATCGTCGCGCCCGGCATCTTCGACATGATCTCGGCGCGCATCGCCGACCGCATGGGCTTCAAGGCGCTCTACGCCACCGGCTACGGCACGGTGGCCTCGCATCTCGGCATCCCCGATGCCGGCGTCGCTACCTTCACCGACATGGTGGGCCGGATGGCCCGCTTCAGCCAGGGCTGCAAGACGCCGGTCATCGCCGATGCCGATACCGGCTATGGCGGCCTGCTGAACGTGCGCCACACGGTCATGGGCTACGAGGCCGCCGGCGTCACCGCCATCCAGCTCGAAGACCAGGAAGTGCCGAAGAAGTGCGGCCACACGCCGGGCCGCCGCGTCGTCCCCGCCGAGGAGATGGCACTGAAGATCGAGGTGGCGGCAGAGGCGCGCAAGAGCGAGGACTTCCTCATCATCGCCCGCACCGACGCGCGCACCACGCTCGGCCTCGACGAGGCGATCCGCCGTGGCCAGCTCTACCGCAAGGCCGGCGCCGACATCATCTTCATCGAGAGCCCGGAGACCGAGGAGGAGATGAAGCGCATCGGCGGCGAGATCGACGCGCCGCTGCTGGCCAACAACGTGGACGGCGGTGGCCGCACGCCGATCCTTTCCGCCGAGAAGCTTGCCTCCTTCGGCTACAGCATTGCGATCTACCCCGCGGTCGGCTTCCTGACCATGGCGGCGGCGCTGGAGCACTCCTACGCCCATCTGCTGCAGCACGGCGACACCAACGCGCTGCCCGAGGGGGTCATCTACGACTTCGGCAAGATGAACGAGCTGATGGGCTTCCCCGAAATCTGGGAGTTCGACCGCCGCTGGGCGCGGCCGGAAGCCTCCCGCGCCGCCGAATAGGCCTTTGCGCGCGCCGCCCGCGATGGGGCGGCGCAAAGAACGACGCATTCCCGCAAACGTCCATGAGGAAAACAATGCACATCACCCGCCGGGCCTTCGGCGGCATCGCCGCCAGCATGCTCGCGGCGCCCGCCCTGGCCGCCGATCCCGTCGCCGCCTGGCCGGATCGCCCCGTGCGCGTCGTGGTTCCCTTCGGGGCCGGCGGGGCGGTGGACACGCTGATCCGCGCCTTCAGCCAGCGCTTCTCCGAGTTCGCCAACGGCCAGCCGCTGGTGGTGGAGAACCGCTCCGGCGCCGGCGGCATGGTGGCGGGCGCCTATGTCGCCACCCAGCCGGCCGACGGCTACACCCTGATGGCGGCCGATATCGGCGCCAATGCCATCGGCAAGGAGCTGAACCCGAAGGCGGGCTACGACCCGATGACCAGCTTCACCCCGCTGATGCACCTGGTGAACCTGGATGCGGTGATGGTGGCCAACCCCTCCGTCGCGCAGAAGACCGTCGCGGAGATCATCGCGGCGGCCAAGAAGGACCCGGAGGGCTTCGTCTATTCCTCCGCCGGCATCGGCAATGGCAGCCATCTCTTCATGGCGCTGCTGGGGCGCGAAGCCGGCATCCGCATGGTTCATGTCCCCTACCGCAGCGGCGCCGAGACGGTGACGGCGGTGATGCGGGGCGATGCGCAGTTCTGCTTCCCCTCCCTTTCCTCCACTCTGCCGATGATCAAGGGCGGCCAGGTGCGCCCCGTGGCACTGGGTGCCGGCCCGAGCAAGCTGCTGCCGGATGTGCCGCTGATGCGCGACACCATTCCCGGCTTCGAGGTGGCGGTCTGGTACGGGCTGGCGGCACCGGCGGGCATGGAGGGCGCCCTGGCCGACAAGATCAACGCCACCTTCGCCAGGATCGCCGCCCTGCCCGACATCCGCCGCACGGTGGAGGAGGTGCAGGGTGGCCGCATCGTCGGCGGCTCGCGGCAGGATTTCGCTGCCTTCCTGCAGCGGGAATACGACCGCTGGACGCCGGTGATCCGCGAGGGCGGCATCCGCCTGGAGTAGAACGTCCTCCAGGGGCTCCGCCCCTGGACCCCGCTGGGGGAACTGAGTTCCCCCAGACCCCCACCTCAGTTTTCGCCAAGCCCAACTGGCAGAGACTGAAGGGGGCCTGGGGGAAGCTGTGCTTCCCCCAGCGCTTGTCACTCCATGCGGATATGTGCCGCCTGGATCACCTTGCTCCAACTCTCCGTCTCCCGCGCCAGGAAGTCGCGCAGGAACCCGGCATCGCCGGTCTGCAGCGTGACCCCCTGCTCCGCCAGCCGCGCCCGCAGGTCGGCATCCTCCGTGGCCGCGCGCAGCGCCGCCTCAAGCCGCTTCAGGACAGGCTGCGGCGTGCCGGCGGGAGCGAAGAGCGCCTGCCAGTAGACCGCCTCGAAGCCCGGCACGGCTTCCGCCACCGCCGGCACCTCCGGCAGCAGCGCAACCCGCTCCGCCGAACTGACGCCGAGCGCCCGCGTGGCGCCTTCCTGAATGGCCGGCAGGGCCTCCAGCACGGCCGAGAACATGCCCTGGATGCGCCCCGTCCGCAGGTCGATCAGCGCCGGCGCACCGCCGCGATAGGGCACATGCTGCAGGTCGGTGCCCGTGGCGTTGTTGAAGCGCGCCAGCGCCAGGTGGTTCACCGCGCCGTTGCCGGAGCTGCCGAAGTTCAGCTTGCCCGGATTGGCCTTGGCGTAGGCGATCAACTCGGCCACCGAGCGCACAGGCAGGTCGCGATGGACATGCAGCACGAAGGCCGACTGGTAGCCCATGCCGACGGGCGCCAGCGCCTTCTGCGGGTCCTTTGGCTCCAGGCTGGGCTGCAGGGTCGGGTTGATGGCGAGGGTGGTGGCGCCCATCAGCAGCGTGTAGCCATCCGGCGTGGCCTGCGCGACATAGTTTGAGGCCAGGGCGGTTGCCGCGCCGGCACGGTTCTCCACCACCATCGGACGGCCTAGCTCCCGTTCCATCCGCTGGGCGATCAGGCGGGTCGCGGTGTCGCTGATGCCGCCCGGGGGATAGCCGACCACCATGGTGATGGGGTGGGAGGGGTAGTCCTCCGCCCGCCCCGGGCGCGGGGCGGCAGCCAGCAGCAGGGTACTGGCGGCGAGGATCTGGCGGCGCGACGGCAAGAGCATGGACCTGGCTTTCCTCGGTTCGTTTCTTCTTCGGCCTCTCCGCTTGACGAAGGGCCCGGGTCCAGGCTGCCATCGTTCCGGAGGCCGTGGCTACCTCCGACCTGCCGCCGCGCTCCGTGCGCGTGCATGATCCGGTGCCGCACGCACTGGCCGGCCTCGGGCACGGCCCAGAACTTTTCGGAACAGGCCGGGCACGGATCGAATCGACTGCGTCGCCGGCGTTGCTGCAGTCCAGAAGCGGCCCGGACTGAGAAGCAGGGAGAACGGGGAGGGTGGGGGGTCCGCGTCGCCCTGCATCTCCGCCGCAGGGGCTTCCGCGTCCTGCTGGTGGACCGCCGGCCGCCAGGCGAAGGCGCCTCCTTCGGCAATGGCGGGCTGATCCAGCGCGAAGCCGTCGCGCCGCATCCCTTCCCTCGCGCCCTCTCCGAGTTGCGGCGCATCGCCGGCAACCGGCAGGTGGACGTCTCCTGCCATCCGCTGGCGCTGCCGGGCTATGCCGCGCCCCTGCTGCGCTACTGGTGGCATTCCGAGCCGGCGCGCTACCGGCGCACCGTCGTGGCCCATGAACGGCTGATCGCCACCTGCCTCGACGAACACTGCGCCCTGGCTCCTGAGCGGAGCCGCCATCGCCTCAGAGCACGCGCGAGAGGAACTCCCGCGTGCGCGCCTCGCGCGGATCGGAAAGCACCGCCCGCGGCGCGCCGCGCTCGACCACCCGGCCGCCATCCATGAAGGTCAGCGCATCGCCCACCTCGCGCGCGAAAGCCAGCTCATGCGTGACCACCACCATGGTCATGCCCGAGCGCGCGAGGTCCTTCATCACCGCCAGCACCTCGCCCACCAGTTCGGGGTCGAGCGCGGAGGTCGGCTCGTCGAACAGCATGAGCTGCGGCTCCATCGCCAGCGCGCGGGCGATCGCCACGCGCTGCTGCTCGCCACCCGAAAGCTGCGAAGGATGCCGCCCGTGCTTGGCGGCCAGCCCGACGCGGTCGAGCAGCTGCATCGCCCGCGCCCGCGCCTGCTCGGGCGGGATGCGCAGCACCCGCAGCGGCGCCTCCATGACGTTCTGCAGCGCCGTCATGTGCGGGAAGAGGTTGAAGTGCTGGAACACCATGCCGATGCGTTGGCGCATGCGGGCGATCTGCCGTTCCGGCAGCTCGTAGAGCTTGCCGCCATGCTCGCGGTAGCCCACCAGTTCGCCACCCACCCAGAGCCGGCCGCCATCGATGCGCTCCAGGTGGTTGATGCAGGAGAGCAGCGTGCTCTTGCCGGAGCCGGAGGGGCCGATGATGCACATCACGCTGCCGGCCGCGACGTCGAGGTCGATGTCCCGCAGCACCGGCTTGCCGTGAAAGTTCTTGGTCAGCCCGCGGATGCGCACCATCGGCTCGCCCATCGCCAGCCGCGCCTGTCCCATGCTGCTCATGCGCCGCGCCTGTAGTGCTGTTCGAGGAAATGCTGCCCCACCGAGAGCAGCGAGACGACGATCAGGTACCAGAGCGAGGCGACGATCAGCAGCGGAATGGTCTCGTAGGTGCGGGCATAGATCAGCTGCGCGGTGTAGAGCAGGTCGGCCAGCGCGATGACGCTGACCAGCGAGGTGCCCTTCACCATCGAGATCACCTCGTTGCCGACAGGCGGGATGATCACCCGCATCGCCTGCGGAAAGATGACCCGGCAGAAGATCGTCGCCGGGCGCATGCCAAGCGCCATCGCCGCCCGCGTCTGCCCGCGCGGCACGGAGGCGATGCCGGCGCGGATCACCTCCGCCGTATAGGCCGCCTGGGCGAGGCCGAGCCCGGCCAGCGCCGCCGTCAGCGGCGTGATCACCGCGTTGGTGCTGGCGCTGTAGAGCAGCGGGCCGAAGGGGATGCGCAACTCGATCTGCGGATAGAGCGCGCCGAAATTGTACCAGAAGATCAGCTGCACCAGCACCGGCACGCTGCGGAAGAACCAGATGTAGAGCCAGGCCAGGCTGGAGAGCAGCAGGTTGGCCGAGAGCCGCATCACCGCCAGCGCGGTGCCCAGCACCAGGCCCATCGCCATGGCCGCGACGGTCAGCTCCAGCGTCAGGGCGAGGCCCCCGAGGATCTGCCGGTCCAGCATGTACTCGGCCACCACCGGCCACTGGAAGCCGGGATTGGCGGCGACGCTGTAGAACACTCCGAGGGCGACCAGCAGCACCACGGCGGTCGCCGCCCAGGTCCAGGGGTGGCGCAGCGGCACCACCTCCTGCGCCGGCGCCTCGCTGGCCACCGGCAGCCCGGATGCAGGCTGGGTCACGCTCATTTCGGTGCGTTGGTCGGGTTGAGCGGCGCCTCCTTCACGGCGCCGTCCTCAAGCCCCCATTTCGCGACGATCTTGCCGTAGGTGCCGTCGGCGATCAGGTGGTTGACCGCGGCCTGCAGCGGCTTCGCCATCTCCGAGCCCTTCGGCAGGGCCATGCCGATATAGCTGGTGTCGGTATAGTGGCCGACCACCTTGGCGCGGCCCTTGGACTGCGCGACGAAGTAGCTGACGGCGGTGGAGCCGAGCCAGAACAGGTCGGCCCGCCCGCTCATCATCGCCTCCGCCGCGCCGTTGCCGTCGTTGAAGGCCAGCGCGTTGATCGGCTTTTTGCCGGCCGCGGCGCATTTCGGCTGGTGCTCCTCGGCGAAGACCATCTCGCGCGAGCCGCGGGTGGTGGCGACCGTTCGCCCGCAGAGGTCGTCCAGGCTCTCGACCTTGATCGGGTTCTCCGCCTTGGCGGCGAAGAGCTCGTTGCCGGTCAGCGTGCCGATCATGTCCACCACCTTCTGGCGCACCACCGTCACGCCCATCTGGCCCGTGGCGGCGTCGAAGCGCTTGGCCTGCAGGCCGGGGATGAGGGAATCGAAGGTGGTCGGCCGCAGCTCCAGCTCCAGGCCCAGCGCCTGGGTGGCGGCACGTAGGATGTCGATCTCCCAGCCCGCGATCTCGCCCTCGGCGTCGCGGAAGTCGTCCGGCGGGGAGCCGAGCGCCACCGCGACGGTGAAAGGCTTGGGCGCGGAGGCGGGCAGCATCTTCACCAGGTCTGGCTGCGGCGTCTCGGCCAGCGACGGGTCGCCGGCGGCGCTGGCCCCCGCCGGCGCGAGCGCGCAGGCGAGGACCAGCGCCAGGGCTGGGGCGAAGGCGGCGCGCAGGCCGCGGGCGGGCTTGGGCATGGCGTCAGGCTCCGACGGGAAGGGGGGTCTGGGCGGCGGCCAGGGCGCCGCGGCTGCGGAAGGGCGGGCGCGGCAGGCCGAGGCTGCCGCGCAGCGTGCCGTCGCCCAGGTATTCGGTGCGGGCCAGGCCGCGGCGCTGCAGCTCGGGCACCAGCCACTCGAAGGCCTCGTGGGCCGGCTCGGGCAGGAAGGCCGGCATGATGTTCCAGCCGTCGCAGCAGCCGTTCTCGAACCATTCCTGCATCAGGTCGGCCACGTCGGCGGGGGTGCCGACGGCGATGTTGTGCCCGGAGGCGCCGGCCTGGATCTGGTAGAGCTTGCGGATGGTCATGCCGGGCTGCCGGCCCAGGCGGATCAGCGCCTCATGCCCGCTCTTCACCGCGTTGCTGCGCGCCAGCGGCTCCGGCAGCGGCCCGTCCGGATCGAGGCCAGAGAGGTCGCCATAGGTCTCCGCCAGCATCGGCAGGCCGAGACAGGGATGCACCCGCTCCTGCAACTGCTCGAAGCGGTCCTGCGCCTCCTGCCGGGTGCGGCCGAGAACGGGCAGGATGCCCGGCATCACCAGCATCTGCTCCGTGTCACGCCCGGCGGCGGCGGCATGCGCCTTCACGCTGGCATAGAAGGCGCTGGCGCTCTCCCGCGTCTTCTGCGCGGTGTAGATCAGGTCGGCGATGCGCGAGCCCAGGTTCTGCCCCGGGCCGGAGGAACCGGCCTGCGCGATCACCGGATAGCCCTGGATCGGGCGCGCGACGTTCAGCGGCCCCTTCACCGTGAAGTGCCGCCCGCGGTGGTTCAGGTTGTGCAGCTTCGCCGGGTCGAAATAGCGGCCGCTCGCCTTGTCGCGGATGAAGGCGTCGTCCTCCCAGCTGTCCCACAGGCCGAAGACGACATCGACGAACTCCTCCGCCCGCTCGTAGCGGCTGTCATGCTCCAGCAGGCGGTCGGCGCCGAAGTTGTGCGCCTCCTGCTCACTCCAGGAGGTGACGACGTTCCAGGCCACCCGCCCGCGCGTGACGTAGTCGAGCGAGGCGAACTTGCGGGCGATGTGATAGGGCTCGTTGAAGGTCGTCGAGGCGCTGGCGACGAAGCCCAGCCGTTCGGTGACGGCGGCGAGCGCGCCGATCAGCGTCAGCGGCTCAAAGACGTCGATGCGCGCGTTGTAGGAGAGTTCCTCGTCGCTCTTGGCCGAGTGGCGCACGGCGATGCCGTCGGCCCAGAACATGAAGTTGAAGCGCGCGCGCTCGGCCGCCTGGGCCATCCGCATCCACAGCCGGATGTCCGTGCAGGCGTCGGTCAGGGCCTGAGGCATGCGCCAGCCAGCGGCATGCGCGCCGTTGGCGACGATGTTCAGCCCGAGCCGCATGAAGCGAGGAGCGGCCATCCTCAGGCCCGCCCGGCTGCGCCAACAGGGGCGATGGCGGCGTGGGGCACAGTGCGAGGTGATCTCATGGCATCCCGACCTTGCTGGTGGTGACGCCGCGCGGCTTGGGTTCCTGTCCCGCCCTGGACGGTGGCAGGGCGTGACAAAGCCGTCAAAGCACTTATTCTCCCGACTTCATTCCGCAAGGTTATGGATGGCCCGGCGATGAACCTGCGTCAGTGCGAGGTCTTCCGCGCGGTGATGGAGGCCGGCACGGTCACGGCGGCCGCCGAGCGGCTGCACGTCACCCAGCCGGCGGTCAGCAAGGTGCTGGCGCAACTGGAGCGGGAGCTCGGCTTCCGTGTCTTCCTGCGCGAGCGGCAGCGGCTGCTGCCGACGCCCGAGGCCCAGGCGCTCTATGCCGAGGTGCGCCGCGCCTTCATCGGGCTCGACCACCTGACACGCTTCGCCCGTGACCTGCACGCCATGCGCAAGGGCCATCTGGTCGTCACGGCGAGCCATGCGGTGAGCAGCGAGCACCTGCCCGCCCTCGTCGCCGCCTTCCTGCGCCGCCACCCCGGCCTCTCCCTCTCCCTCCAGACCATGGATAGCCCCGGCGTCGCCCAGGCGGTGGCCAGCGGCCGCGCCGATCTCGGCCTCGCACAGTTCGAGACGCCAACGCCCGGCGTGCGGCGGGAGCGGCTCTGCACGAGCGAGGCCGTCTGCGTCATCCCGCCCGGCCACCCGCTGGCGCGGCGCTCCGTGGTGCGCCCAGCCGACCTGCATGGCGAACCCTTCGTCGCGCTCGCCGCGGTCAACCGGCTGCGCGTGCGGCTCGATGCGCTGCTGCAGGAGCATGGCGCGGTGCCCCGCATCCAGGTGGACACGCCACTGGCCAGCACGGCCTGCGGTCTGGTGGCGCAGGGGGTCGGGCTTTGTCTCCTGGACCGCCTCAGCGCCGAGGCGAACCTCCGGCACCGCCTCGTCCTCCGTCCCTTCCAGCCCACATTGACGGAAGATCTGCTGCTGCTCGTCCCGGCCCGCGCCCCACTCTCCAATCTCGCCTCTGCCTTCGCGCAGATGCTGCGGGAGCGGTTCGGCGCGACCGCCGGCCCGCCCGCTTGAAAGCAGCGGCAACGCTTTGCATATCGCTCGCGGAACTGCTTTCGAGCCTTGGAGGGCGACCGTGAGTGAAACCGTTGAGCGCCACGAGTTCGGCGCTGAGGTCGGACGCCTGCTGGACCTGGTGGTCCACGCGCTTTACTCCGACCGCGAGATCTTCCTGCGCGAGCTGGTGGCCAATGCCGCCGATGCGGTGGACCGCCGGCGCTTCGAAGCCCTGACCCAGCCGATCCCGGCCTTGCCAGCGGATGCCGCCGTGCGCATCCTCCCCGACAAGCCCGGCCGCACCCTCACCATATCCGATCCCGGCATCGGCATGGACAAGGAGGAGTTGGCGCGCAATCTCGGCACCATCGCCCGCTCCGGCACGCGCGCCTTCAGCCAGGCGCTGGCCGAGAGCAAGGCGAGCGACCGCCCGAGCCTGATCGGCCAGTTCGGCGTGGGCTTCTACTCCGCCTTCATCGTCGCCGAGCGGGTGGAGGTGGTCTCCCGCCGCGCCGGCAGCGAGGAGGCCTGGCGCTGGGAGTCGGAGGGCCAGGGCGCCTTCACCCTTGCCCCCGCCACACGCGAGGCGCCGGGCACCGACATCGTCCTGCACATGCGCGCCGATGCCGAGGAGTTCCTGGAGCCCTTCCGGCTGCACGCCATCATCCGCAAATGGGCGGACCACATCACCGTTCCCATCACCATCGCCGAGGACGGCAAGGACGAGCCGGCCAACGAGGGCACGGCGCTCTGGCGCAAGCCGAAGTCGGAGATCAGCGCCGAGAGCTACACCGCCTTCTACCGCCATCTCGGCCACTATTTCGACGAGCCCTGGTCCACCCTGCACTGGCGCGCCGAGGGCACGACCGAGTTCACCGCGCTGCTCTTCATCCCCGGCATGAAGCCTTTCGAGGCCTTCGAGGGCGACCGCAAGAGCCGGCTGCGCCTGCATGTCCGCCGCATGTTCATCACCGACGAGGCGGAGCTGCTACCCGCTTGCCTGCGCTTCGTGCAGGGCGTGGTGGACAGCGAGGACCTGCCGCTCAACGTCTCCCGCGAGATGCTGCAGGCGACGCCGGTGCTGGCGCGCATCCGTCGCGCCGTCACCGGCCGCGTGCTCTCCGAATTGAAAAGCCGCGCCAAGGATGCCGAGAGCTACGCCGCCTTCTGGCAGAATTTCGGCCCGATGCTGAAGGAAGGTATCTGGGAGGATTCCGAGCACCGCAAGGAGATCGCGCCCCTCCTGCGCTTCCGCTCCTCCGCCGTGGAGGGCTGGACCTCGCTGCCCGACTATGTCGCCCGCATGCCGGAAGGCCAGTCGGCCATCTACATCCTGGTCGGCGACAATATCGAGGCGCTTGCCAAGTCCACCCAGATCGAAGGCTTCCGCGCCCGCGGCGTCGAGGTGCTGCTGCTGGCCGACCAGATGGACGCCTTCTGGCCCGAGCGGCTCGGCGAGTTCGAGGGCAAGCCGATCCGCAGCATCACCCAGGGCAATATCGACCTCTCCGGCCTCGGCACCCCTCCGCCGGAGGGCGAGGCGCCGGCCGATGTCACGCGCCTTCTGCCGCTGTTGAAGGCCGCGCTGGAGGCCGACATCTCGGAGGTGCGCGCCACCGACCGCTTGGTGGACAGCGCCGCCGTGCTGACCGCTCCCGCCCATGGTCCGGACCTTGCCCTGCAGCGCCTGCTGCGCCGCGCTGGCCGCCCGGTCGGCGGCGAGCATCCCGTGCTGGAGATCAACCCGCGCCATCCGCTGGTGCGGCGCCTTGCCGCGCTGGCGGAATCCAATACCGATCTGAAGGAGGTTGCCGGCACGTTGCTTGATCTCGCGCGGGTGCAGGACGGCGACGTGCCGCGCGAGCCTGCGGAGTTCGCGCGGCGGATGGCAGCGGCGCTGGCGGGAAGCCTGTAAGAAACAATCTGGGAGAAGGAATTCCTCCAGATCCCCATCTTCTTTCTGTCAGTTTCTAGCGCCCTCGCCGGCAGCCCAAAAACTCGAAGAAAGAAGATGGGGGGGTCGGGGGGAATTCCTTCCCCCCGATCTCTTACGTGAGTTCCACGATCACGCCCTCTTCTGGCCCCAGCAGCCCGTCGCGCGGCACCTCGCTGCGGTCCAGTCCTGTGGAAAGCAGCAGCCGCGCCCCCGCCGGCAACGCCACGCGCTGCGGAACCTTGCCGAAGTTCAGCGCCACCAGCAGCGGCGCCTCGCCTTCGGCATGGCGCCGGAAGGCGAAGATCTCGCCCTCCACATGGGCCTCCTCGTAGCGCCCGACGCTTAGCGCGCGCCGCGCCTGCCGCAGCGCGATCAGCCGCCGGTAAAGCATGAGGATCGAACGCTCGTCCTTCGCCAGCGCCGCGACGTTGCGCGTGGCGTGGTCCGGGTTGATCGGCAGCCAGGGCTGGCCGGTGGTGAAGCCGGCTTGCGCCGAAGCGTCCCATGGCATCGGCGTGCGCGCCGGGTCGCGTCCGAAGCCGAGCCCCGGTTCGTTCTTCTCCCAGGGGTCCTGCACGCGGTCGGGCGGAATGGGCACGTTCTCCAGCCCGAGTTCGTCGCCGTAGTAGAGCGTGGGCGTGCCGCGCAGGGTCAGCAGCAGCATGGCCGCCAACCGCGCTCCTGCGGCGCCGACACGGGTAGCGATGCGCTTCTGGTCGTGGTTGGAGAGCACCCAGTTCGGCCAGCCACCATCCGGCAGCGCCGCCTCGTATTCCGCCACGATGCGCGCGATCGCCTGCGCGCTCCAGGCGGCGAAGACGAGCTGGAAGTTGAAGGGCAAATGCGCGCCGCGCATGTCCCGCCCATAATAGGCCACCAGCCGCTCCAGCGGCAGGTAGATCTCGCCGATCAGCACCCGTGCGGAATAGGCATCGAGCACGCCGCGCATCTCCGCCACCACGTCATGGATCTCCGGCCGGTCGGCGGAGTAGCGCTGCAACAGCCGGTCGATGCCGGCCTGGTGCGGCTGCCAGGCAGGGTTCGGCGGATTGTCACGGAACTGCTCGTCCTTGATCAGCAGCCAGATGACGTCCACGCGGAAGCCATCCACGCCGCGGTCCAGCCAGAAGCGCAGCACGTCCAGCATGGCCTGCCGCACCGCGGGGTTGCGCCAGTTGAGGTCCGGCTGCTCCTTGAGGAAGGCATGGTAGTAGTATTGCCCTGTCGCCTCGTCGAACGTCCAGCCGCTGCCACCGAAATTGGCCAGCCAGTTGTTCGGCGGGCCGCCATCCGGCGCCGGGTCGCGCCAGATGTACCAGTCGCGCTTCGGGTTGTCGCGCGAGGCGCGGCTCTCGCGGAACCACGGGTGCTGGTCCGAGGTGTGGTTCGGCACAAAATCCAGGATCACCTTCAGCCCGCGCGCATGGGCCTCCGCCAGCAGCCGGTCGAAATCCTCCAGTCTGCCGAAGATCGGGCTGATGCCGCAGTAATCGGCGATGTCGTAGCCGAAATCGGCCATCGGTGAGGGATAGATCGGGGAGATCCAGAGCGCATCCACTCCCAGCCAGAGCAGATGGTCGAGCCGGCGGCGAATGCCCTCCAGATCACCGATGCCGTCGCCGTTGCTGTCCTGGAAGGAGCGCGGATAGATCTGGTAGACGATCCCGTGTTGCCACCAGAGGGTATCGGACATGCTGTGTGGCCTCCGCCTGCCGCTGCGCATCGCGACGGAGGCGGCCGCCCCCTATCGCACCGCATGAGCAACCCAGCGCGGCGAGACCGGTTTCTTGCGGGCGGCTGACAAGGCACCGCAGCACAGAACAACGAGTGGCCGGCCCATGGGATCAGGCAGGACAGCCCATCGTTCGGCAGCATGGCCGCCCGGGATGGCTGCTCTCGGGAGACACAAGGCACTGCACCATCCCCAAGGAAGGGGCGGATGACGGTCCAGACCTTCCCCGGCAAGTGGGGAATGGTGGCGGCACGCCGTCATCTATCAGATCCGGCCCCACTCCTTTCGGGATACGAATGGCAACGGCACCGGCGACCTGCCTGGCATCCTCTCACGGCTCGATCATTTCACCTGGCTGGACGTGGATGCCATCTGGCTTTCCCCTGTCTATCCCTTCCCCATGCCGTGCGGGCTACGATGTTGCCGACTTCACGGGCGTTGACCTGCGCTTCGGCACCCTTGAGGACCTCGACCGCTTGCTCACCGCGCTGGATCAGGCGAGTTGCTGCTTTCCACTCACCTCGATCGAACGGGCGAGCATGCCTCCGGCAGGCTACGGCTCCGCCCTGACGGGGGGGGTTGTGCTCCGGATGGGGAGGCTTCGCCACTGAACCGCGCTTGGAAGAAAAAGCGCGGGGAAAGAAGCTCCCCCGGCCTCCATCGTCTTTCTGTCAGTCGGGGCTGCGCGGTCCGCCCGCGCAGGAGACTGGCAGAAAAAAGAAGGGGGCCACGAGAATTCCTTCCCCAGCCTTGCGGGGCTTGACTTGCCTTCCTCCCCATCCTGCCCCATCCCTGCCCCTGCTGATATTTTCTTCTGCCCATCAGGCTTCCCGTGACCAGCTTCCGCTTCCTTCACGCTGCTGACCTGCATCTCGACAGCCCACTCCGCGGCCTTGATGCCGACCTCGCCGCGCCGGCCCAGCGCATCCGCCGGGCCAGCCGGGAAGCGCTCGCCAACCTTGTCGAACTCGCCATTGCCGAGGCGGTGGACTTCGTGGTGATCGCCGGGGATCTTTATGATGGCGACTGGCAGGATTTCCGCACCGGGCAAGCCTTGGTCGCCGCGCTGGGTCGGCTGACGCGTGCGGGAATCCGTGTCGTGGCCATCCGTGGCAACCACGATGCCGAGAGCGTCCTGACGCGCAACCTGCGCCTGCCGGAGGGCGCGACCCTGCTCGCCGCCCGCACACCGCAGACCCTGCAACTGCCGGAGATCGGCGTTGCCGTGCACGGCCAGAGCTTCGCCACCCGCGACGTGCAGGACAATCTCGCGCGCAGCTATCCTGCCCCTCTTCCTGGCCTGTTCAACATCGGCCTGCTGCACACCGCCGCCACCGGGCGTCCCGGCCACGCCAGCTACGCACCCTGCACCGTCGAGCAGCTGGCAGGGCACGGTTACGACTATTGGGCACTGGGACACATCCACACGCGGGAAGAGCTTCTGCGCGATCCCTGGATCGTTTTCCCCGGCAATATCCAGGGTCGCCATGTCAACGAAGCGGGCGTCAAAGGCGCCACACTCGTCACGGTGCGGGAAGGCCGCGTGGCGGAAGTCGCGCATCGCCCCCTCGACACAGTGCGCTGGCACCGCCTCGCGGTGGATTGCGGCGGCGTCATGGACATGGAACAGGCGCTGGAGCGCATCCGCCATGCCCTTGGTGCTGCCATCGACGTTGCCGATGGCCGCCTCCTGGCGCTGCGCCTGACCTTGGAGGGCGATTGCGCCGCCCATGCCGCCCTGGCCCGCGATCCGCTCGGCACGCGCGAGCGGGTGCGCTCCGCAGGGCTGGAGGTGGCGGAAGAGGAAGCCTTCTGGATTGAGGCGGTGCGCGTCAACACTCGGCCTCTCTCCGGGTCCACCACGGCTCGCCCCTCGGGGGATGCTACCGGCCGGCTGCTTGGTGCCATCGAGGCGCTGTCCGGCGGGGCGGAGAACGCCACAATGACCGCCGCCGCACAGGCTTATGCCGCCACCCTGCTGGACCGGGCCGGCGGCTTGCGGGAGGCCCTGGGCCCTGACCACCCAGCCGTGCAGGCTGCTGAAGGGCGCCTTTCGCCCGAGCTTCTTCAGCGCGCCCGTCAGCTTCTGCTGAGCCGACTGGCGCAGGACTGACCCGATGCGCCTGACGCGGCTGAGCTTGCGCCACTACGGCAGCTTCCAGGATACCATCCTGCAGTTCGACCCAGCACCGGAGCGCCTGAACCTGGTGCTGGCACCCAACGGAGCCGGAAAGTCGGTGCTGCGCGGCGCCTTCGGCGACCTGCTCTTCGGCATCGGCGCGCAGACGCCGATGGGCTTCCGCCACGGCTATGCCGGCATGCAGATCAGTGCCGAGGGCGCGCTTCCTGACGGGACACCCTTCAGCCTCACCCGGCGGAAGGGGCGCGGCAACACCCTGCTCGGCCCGGAGGACGCCCCACTGGAGCCCGCCCTTCTGGCACGCCTGCTGGGCGGCGCGGACCGTGCTCTGCTGGAGCGGCTCTTCGCGCTGGATACGGAGCGCCTGCGCGCCGGCGGCCAGGGCCTGCTTGCCTCCGGCGGTGCATTGGCCGAGGCGTTACTGGAAGCCGCCGGCGGGCTGCGCCCGGCGCAGCGGCTGCGCGAAGAACTGGCTGGCTTGCGGGACCAGCTCGCTCCCGCCCGCAAATCGGCGCAGCGCCCCTTCTATGCCGCACTGGACCGCCTTGTAGGGAGCCGCCGCCTCCTTCGAGAGCATTTGGTGCGGCCTGAACGCTGGCTAGAACAGGAGCGCCTCCTGGCTGCCGCGCGTGAGCGCCGGGAGGCCGCCAGCCGCGCGGCTGCGGAGGCGGCACAGTCGCTGTACCGACTGGAACGCGTGCGGCGCCTGCGTCCCCTGCTGGCGCGGCATGCCGCAGCCGCGGATTGGCTTTCAGCGCATCCCGAGGCGCCGCACCTCTCCACCGAACTGCGCAACCAGCTGCCCCAAGCTCGTCAGGCAGCTGCCCAGGCAGCCGAGGCAAGGGACATGCTCCACCACCGGCACGCGGAACTCGCCGCGCGCACTGCCTCCATTGCGCCCGACGAGGCTGTTCTGGCGCGGGCAGAGAGTATCACTGCACTGCTGGAGACAGCCGGCGCCGTCGAGAAGGCATTCCGGGCTCTACCCTCCCTTGAAGCGGAGCAGCGCAGCGAGCAAGCGCGGATCAGGGCATTGCTGCATGCCCTAGGACTGGACTGCCCGGCCTCTCATGCCACCGAAGCTGTGCCACCTGCAGCCGTGCTTGCCCGCGCCCAGCGACTGCTGCGCGATTATGCCCGCCATGTGGACGCATTGGCCGCACTGCCGCGCACGATTGCTGAGCAGGAGGCAGCACGGCAGAAGGCACAGGCAGCCTTGGCCAGCTTGCCCCCTCCGCGCGATGCCGAGATCCTGGCGGTGCTGGTCAGCGCCATTGTCGCCGAAGGCGATCCGGTAAAGGTTGCAAGTGCGGCGGCGCATGCCACTGCGCAGGCTAATGCGCGCCTGGAGGCCATCCTCGCACGGCTGCCGTTAGCCTGGCGCGATCTCGCCACACTGCGTGCCCTGGAAGCTCCTCAGCTCGGACTGCTCCGCCAGCAGGCCGAACGCCATGGCATCGCCCAGGCAGTCCATCGGGAACAGGTCGCGACGCGGGAACGCCTGGAGGCAGCCCTTTTCGCCACACGGCAGGAGCGTGCGGGGCTGAACCGTGAAGGCCCGCTACCCGATGCTGCGGCGCTGGCTGCAGCGCGCGCGCGCCGCGATGCAGGATGGACCCTGATCTATCGCCGCCTCTTCGACGGCGAACAGCGCGACCCGGCGGCTGAAAAGGCCTTTGCCGACGGCCAGCCCCTGCCGCTTGCCTATGCGGCCGCTGTGGCGGAGGCGGACCGCTTGGCGGACCTGCGCAATGCGGAAACCGAGCGTGTCAGCGCCGCCGAGCGGCTGGATCGTGATATCGCGCAGCATGAGGAGGCGGTGGCCCGCGCATGCGCCACCGAGGCCGCTGCGCGCCGGCAGGCCCAGGAGGCTGAGGCGGAATGGGCGTCATTGCTGCGCCCCCTTGCGCTCCCAACCGCCACGAGCGCGGCCGAACTGGAGCAGCTTCTGGCGCAGCGCACAGCAGCCCTGGACGAGGCGGCACAGCTCGCCACAGCGCGTGCCGCGGAGGACGAAATCAGGGTCCGTCAGACGGCCGATACATACCGCCTGCGGCAGGCTCTCGGCATGCCAAACGGCCCGATGACGCGGGACCTGCGCACGCTTCTTGCGGAGGCCGAGGCGCGACAGCGGGAAACCCGCCGCACCGAGAATGACCGTGCCCGGCTACAGGAGCAGCGCCAGGCCGCAGAGGGGAGCCTTACTGCGGCAAAGAGTGCCCTGTCGGCGGCTCAAGAGCGGATGGCTGCTTGGCGTGTCGACTGGCAGACAGTTCTCACCGAACTCGGCCGAAATCCGCGGGAGCATCCGGAAGATGGCGCGGAGGCTCTCCGCCTGCTGGAAGAGTTGGCGCCTCTGGTGCGGGAAGCGCAACAGCGAGCAGAGCGAATCGCTGCCATCGGCGACGAGATCGTCAGCTTCACCGTGACCTGCAAGCGCTTGGCGGAGGAGCTGGGCACGACCGTATCTGCGGATGCGCTCACTGTCGCCCGGGCACTCGGCCAGCGTCTGCAGGCCGGGCGCGCAACAGCCGAGCGTCGCACCGTGCTGGCAGCACAGCGCGACGAGGCGGCCGAGGCGCTTGCAGCCGCAATGCGACAGGCACATGCCGCCGAGGCCGAATTGCGAGCCGCCATCGCCGCCCTCCACGCCGACTCCCTGGAGGGGGCGGAGGCACGAATCCTTCTTGCCAGTGAGCGGGAGCGCCAGGAGAGCCGGCTGACCGAGGCCCTACATGACGTGCTGGCCGCAGGCGACGGACTTCCCTTCGAGACTCTTCGCCAGGAGGTGGCTGCCATTACCCCCGAGGCGACCGAGGCGGAGCTGCTTCAAGCGCGAGAGATCCAGGCGGCTCAACAGGCCCTCGCGGAGCAGGCGGCCGCCGATGCGGCGCGAGTGGAGGCCGTCCTTGACGCATTGGGCAATGAGGCCGCCTTCGCTCAGGCCGTACAGGACCAGCATGTGGCCGTTGCCCAGATCGGCGAAACTCTGGAGAACGCCCTTTTGCTGCACACGGCCAGCGTCATGCTCGACACAGCTCTAGGGGCGGTGCAGGTAGCTGGCGATGATCGTCTGCTGCGCCGCATCAGCACCGCCTTCGCCCTGCTCACAGATGGCGCCTACCCTTCCGTGATCTCCCGGGAAGACGAGAAAGGTATGGCGCATCTGGTAATTCGCCAGCGTGATTTCCCTGGAGAGGAAACGATGGTGGATGAACTCTCCGAAGGCACGCGCGACCAGCTCTTCCTGGCGCTGCGACTTGTCGCGGTTGAAGACCATGTTGCGCAGGGCACGCCCTTGCCCTTCCTCGGCGACGACATCCTGCAAAGCTTCGATGAAGGTCGCGCTGCTGCCACCTTCCGAGCCCTGCTGGATTTCAGCCGGACCACCCAGGTGATCCTGCTAAGCCATCATCAGCACCTGTTGGAGCTTGCCCAGGCGACGCTCTCGCCCGGGCAGGTCCATGTCCAACGCCTGGAAAGTCAAGGAAGCAACGGCACCGCTATTGCGGCGCGAGCAGTTTGATCAGGCCGTCCAACTGGTCCAGGTCACGATAACTGATGGTTAGCCGCCCGCCGCGCTTGCCGTGCTGGATGGCAACCTTGAGGCCTAGCCTCGCAATCAGGTCGCGTTCCAAAGCCTTCGTGTCCGCATCGGCACGCACAGGACGCGGACTTGGCTTCATTCGCTCGGCCGCCGCCGCCAGAGCCTCGGTCTGCCGGACGTTCAGCCCGCGCGTGACGACCATCTCCGCCAGCTTCACCGGATCCGACGCGGTCAGCAGGGCGCGTGCATGTCCGGCCGAGATGCTGCCGCGATCCAGCATCTCCCGAACCTTGGGCGGCAGCGAGAGCAGACGCAGCGTATTGGCCACATGGCTTCGGCTCTTGCCCACCGCCTGGCCGAGACCATCCTGCGTCAGCCCGAACTCCTCCAGTAGCCGCTTATAGCCCCGCGCCTCCTCCAGCGCGTTGAGATCCTCGCGCTGCAGGTTCTCGACCAACGCGGCGGCCATGGCCATACGGTCGTCCAGCTCATGCACGTAGACCGGCACCTCGTGCCGCTGCGCCAGCTGCGCCGCACGCCATCGCCGTTCCCCGCCGATGATCTGATAGGCCCCTGCCTGCCCGGGCTTGGGGCGCACCAGCAGCGGCTGCAAAACACCGTGCTCGCGGATCGAGGCTGCCAGTTCCGCCAGGCCGGATTGGTCGATCGGCCCGCGCGGCTGGAACGGGCCAGGCTCCAGCGACTCCAGCGGAAGGGTACGCGGGATGCTGGCGCCGGGGCTGGCCGGCGTTGCCGCATTCTGGTCGCCCAGCAGGGCAGAAAGCCCC
Source organism: Roseomonas sp. (assembly GCA_035556695.1). Lineage (GTDB taxonomy): Bacteria > Pseudomonadota > Alphaproteobacteria > Acetobacterales > Acetobacteraceae > Pseudoroseomonas. The sequence goes on along the minus strand of DATMFR010000001.1, from coordinate 106,051 downwards.
ATGCCGAGCCGTGGTGACTTGCGTGCGCTCATGCTGCCTTGCCTCCCCGAGCCCGCTCGCGGCGCAGCATCTCGGCCGCCAGCTTCACATAGGCCTGCGCCCCCGACGAACGCGGGTCATAGAGCAGCACCGGAAGGCCATGCGAGGGCGCCTCGCTGACGCGGATGTTGCGCGGGATCACCGTCTCGAACACCTTGTCACGGAAGAAGGCCCGTACATCGGCCGCCACCAGTTCAGAGAGATTGTTGCGGCGGTCGAACATGGTCAGCACGATGCCGTCGAGCGCCAGCACCGGGTTCAAGACACGCTTCACGCGGTCGATCGTCCGCGTAATCTGCGAGACGCCTTCCAGCGCGAAGAATTCGGCCTGCAGCGGGATCATCACCGACTCCACTGCCACCAATGCGTTCAGCGTCAGCAGGCCGAGCGAGGGCGGGCAGTCAATCAGAATGAAGTCAAAGCCCTTCAGCGTCTCTCCCGCCTCCTCCAAGGCCAGGCGCAGCCGGTGCTCGCGCTTGTCCATGCCGACCAGTTCGATCTCGGCGCCGGCCAGATCATTGTCGGCCGGCAGCAGGAAGAGATCAGGCACCTTGGTCGGCCGCATAAGCTCAGCGAGTGGCTTCTGCCCCACCAGCAGCGCGTAAGACCCCGCGCCGCGCTCGCCGCGCGGCAGCCCGAGTCCGGTCGAGGCATTGCCCTGCGGGTCCAGGTCGATGACCAGAACCTTCTTTTTGGTGGCGAGGGCGGTTGCCAGGTTGATGGCGGTTGTCGTCTTTCCGACACCGCCCTTCTGGTTGGCAAGCGCGATACGGCGGAGGGGTGGCTTAGGCGCCGGCACGGCGGATTCCAGACATGCGGAAGAGAATGGCGTTGGGGTCCGTCTTGCTCTTGAACTGCTCCACCGACATTGTCCAGCCCGCCGCCTCGGCAGCAGCCAGTTCTTCGGCAGCCGCGCGCCCCTTCGGGAAGAGCGCCACACCTTCCGGCGCCAGCAGCGTGGCGGCCCAGGGCAGCAGGACGGCCAACGGCGCCAAGGCGCGCGCCGTCACCACCGCTGCCGGCGGAAGGCGAAGCGCCTCGATACGCACCGGATGCACCGCTACATGCGAGAGCCCCAATTCGGCCGCCGCAGCCTGAAGGAAGGCTGCCTTGCGCCGGTCCGACTCCACAAGATGCACCGGCCTTTCCAGGGCAGCGGCCAGCACCATTCCGGGGAACCCTCCACCCGAGCCAAGGTCCACCAGCGCCCCCTTGCCCGCCGGCACCAGCGGCAGCAATTGCAGGGAATCCGCCAAGTGCCGCTCCCGCAGGGTCCCGAGATCCTTGCCGGACACCAGGTTGATCCGCGAATTCCAGCGCAGCAGCAACTCCAGGAAGCCATCGAGGCGCCCCGCCGTTTCACGTGAAACCTCGACTGGCGGCAGATCCACTGTCAGCATCCGTTTCACGTGAAACGCTCCTGCCGCCGCCGCAGATGAACAGCGAGAGCCGCGAGGGCAGCGGGCGTCACGCCGGGAACACGCCCGGCCCCGCCCAGGGTCGCCGGTTGCGCCGCCCCCAGGCGCTGCCGCATCTCGTTCGAAAGCCCCGGCACCTCGGCGAAGTCCAGGCCGCGCGGTATGGCGAGTTTCTCCTCCCGCTCCAGCAGCCGCAACTCGGCAGCCTGACGTTGCAGATAAGGCGCGTAGAGGGCTTCTGCCTCCACCTGCGCCCGCACACCGGGCGGCAGCTCCTGCAGCCAGGGAAAGGCGTGATCGACAGCCGAAACATCCACCTCCGGCAACGTCAGAATTTCCAGGAGACTGCGCCAACGGCCGTCCTGGTTAATGCCGATCCCCGCTGCCTTCAGTGCCGCTGGCGTACCGCCCTCTAGCCGGGCTCGCGCCAAGGCCGCCTCCACCGAGGCCGCGAAGATGCGGAAGCGAGCCGCGCGTTCCGCACCCACCACACCCCAGCCAATGCCCTTCTCCGTCAGCCGCAGTCCCGCGTTGTCGGCGCGCAGGGCAAGCCTGTGCTCCGACCGTGCGGTGAGCATCCGATAGGGTTCCGTCACGCCTTGCAGCACCAGGTCGTCCACCATCACGCCCAGATAGGCCTCGGTGCGCGCCAGCACCCGCTCCGCTGGAACTCCACCCGCCAGCGCGGCGGCGTTCATGCCGGCCAGCAGTCCCTGCGCCGCCGCTTCCTCATAGCCGGTGGTGCCGTTGATCTGCCCAGCCAGAAACAGTCCAGGCATATCACGCACTTCCAGCGTCGGCCGCAGCGCCCGCGGGTCCACATGGTCGTACTCGATGGCGTAGCCTGGCCGTAGAATGGTTGCCTTCTCCAGCCCGGGGATTGTCGCGATGAAGGCACGCTGCACATCCTCCGGCAGGCTGGTGGAAATGCCATTCGGGTAGATGGTGTGATCCTCCAGCCCCTCCGGCTCCAGGAAGATCTGGTGCCGCTCCCGCTCGGCGAAGCGCACCACCTTGTCCTCGATGGAGGGGCAATAGCGCGGCCCCACGCCCTGGATCTGCCCGGAATGGATCGGTGCCCGATGCAGGTTGGCACGGATCAGCGCGTGCCCCGCCGGCGTGGTGGCGGTGATGCCGCACTCCACTTGCGGGTTGTCGATCCGCTCTGTCATCCAGGAGAGCGGCTCCGGCTCCGCATCTCCTGGTTGCATCTCCAAGGCCGCCCAATCGATCGTCCGCCCGTCGAGCCGCGGCGGCGTTCCCGTCTTCAGGCGCCGCATCGGCAGGCCCAGCGCCTCGATCGCCACCGCCAGCCCGACCGCCGGCGCATCGCCGACACGGCCCGCCGGAATCCGCCGCTCGCCGATATGGATCTCGCCGCGCAGGAAGGTGCCTGTGGTGATCACCAGCGCCCCACAGCCGATCCGTTCTCCATCCGCCGTCAGAACGGCCGTGATGTGCCCGCGGGCATCCCGCTCAATGCCCTCCGCCCCCGCCGCACGAATGGACAGCCCCGGCTGCACTTCCAGCAGGGCCCGGATGGCGCGCCGATACAGCACCCGATCCGCCTGCGCGCGGGGTCCCCGCACGGCAGGCCCCTTGCTGCGGTTCAGCAGCTTGAAATGGATGCCTGCCATATCGGCGGCTCGGCCGATCAGCCCATCGAGCGCATCCACCTCGCGGACAAGATGCCCCTTCCCCACCCCGCCGATTGCGGGGTTGCAGGACATTTCGCCCAGCGTCTCCAGCTTGTGCGTCAGCAGCAAGGTGCGGGCGCCGCAGCGGGCGGCAGCCGCCGCCGCCTCGGTGCCGGCATGTCCGCCGCCCACCACCACCACATCGAAAGCATCGTCGTGCATGGCGCCATCCTATAGCGCCCCGCGGCCTATTTTCCGATGCAGAAATCCCCGAACACGAGGTCGAGAACAGCCTCCACGCCCACGCGCCCTGTCAGCCGCCCAAGCGCCCGCAGTGCCGCCCGCAAGGCTTCTGCCGTGAGTTCCGGCAAGGGCGCCTGTTCCACCTCAGCCAGCCAGGAAACCGCCTCACTCAAGGCCGCCCGATGTCGTGGCCGGGTCAGGCTGGCTTCCTCCGAAAGCCCCGCACGCGCGGCGGCCGCCTCGGCCAGCACCGACTGCAGCCGTTCCAGCCCCACGCCGCCTCGCGCCGAAATCGCCACCGGCACCACGCCGCCAATCTGCGCAGGCGCCGGTGCCAGGTCGGTCTTGTTCGCCACCACCAGCGCACCTGGCGCCACGAGGGCCAGCGTTGCCGCATCCGGTGGTTGGTCGGCGGCGAAAACGGCGATCACCAGATCCGCTTCCTCGGCCCGCTGCCTAGCCCGGCGCACGCCTTCCGCTTCGATCTCGTCCGCCGTGTCGCGCAACCCGGCCGTGTCGGCCAGCCAGACCGGCACGCCACCGAGGTCCAGCCGCACTTCCACCACGTCCCGCGTGGTTCCTGCCCTCGCCGAGACGATGGCCGCCTCACGCCCCGCCAGCGCATTCAGGAGGGAGGACTTTCCCGCGTTCGGCGCCCCCAGGATGGCGGCCCAGAGACCTTCCCGCAGTCGCTCGCCGCGCCCGCCATCATCCAGATGCGCCGCGATCTCGGCTGCCAGTTCCGCCGCCCCCGCGCGCACCTCCGCCTCCAGTGTGTTGGGCAGTCCCTCCTCGGCGAACTCGATTGCCGCCTCTTGATGCGCCAGCAGCCGCGTCAGCCGCGCGCTCCAGCCGGCATAGCGTGCCGCCAGTGCGCCGCCTGCCTGCCGCAGCGCCTGGCGCCGCTGCGCCGCCGTCTCGGCATCGATCAGGTCGGCGATCCCTTCCGCCGCCGTCAGATCCATCCTTCCGTTGAGGAAAGCGCGACGCGTGAACTCGCCCGGCTCGGCCGGGCGCGCGCCGCAGGCCAGCAGCGCCTCCACCACACCCTCGCGCACCGCTCGCCCGCCATGCAGATGCAGCTCGGCAGCATCCTCGCCCGTGTAGGAACCTGGCCCGGGGAACCAGAGCACCAGCGCCTCGTCTAGCACCTCGTCCGTCATGGGGTGCCGCAGCCGCCGCAGGCTCGCCATCCGCGCGCGTGGCAGCTCGCCGGCCAACCGCGCCAGGATGGCGCCGCTCTCCATACCCGAGAGGCGCAGCAGCGACACCGCCGCGCGGCCGGCGCCGGAGGCCAGGGCGAAGATGGTGTCGAAAGCCATCGCTGAACTCCAAAGGATTGGCCAGGGACGCTGCCCCTGGACCCTGCTGGGGGAATCGTATTCCCCCAGACCCCGCCGAAAAGGACCAAGGGCCGGCAACCGCTGCCGTTAGCCCTTCTTCACCACATCCTTCTCGGTCAGCATCAGCCGCTGTGCGCGCCCGCCTTCGACCAGATGCGCCTGCAGGATCTCGTCGACGTCCTCGCGCGTCTCCGCGCGGTACCAGATCCCCTCGGGATAAATCACGATGGCCGGCCCGAACTCACAGCGGTCGAGACATCCTGCCTGGTTCACGCGGATGCCGGGAATGCCGAGTTCCTTGGCACGCGCCTTCATGTAGTCCTTCAGCGCCTCGCTGCCCTTGGCCGCGCAGGACCCGCGGCGATGCCCCTCCGGACGGCGGTTGCAGCAGACGAAGACATGGGCCCGGTAAAAGGGCGGCGGATCGGTCTCACTCACGGATGCGCTCCTTGGGGTGTGAAGCCCCCCTTGCTTCGCCCATGTAGCGATGACCTACCGGAGCGGCCAGAGCCATGCCCGAGATCGCCGAGAACCTGCTGCGTCACGAGACCTCGCCCTACCTGCTCCAGCACGCAGCGAACCCGGTCCACTGGCGCCCCTGGGGTGCCGCCGCGCTGGAGGAGGCGCGCGCGACGGACCGGCCCATCCTGCTCTCCGTGGGCTACGCCGCCTGCCACTGGTGCCACGTCATGGCGCATGAGAGCTTCGAGGATCCGGAAACGGCGGCGCTGATGAACCGCCTCTTCGTCAACATCAAGGTGGACCGCGAGGAGCGGCCGGATATCGATGCGCTCTACATGAGCAGCCTTCACCTGCTCGGCGAACAGGGGGGATGGCCCCTGACCATGTTCCTCACCCCCGAGGGCGCTCCCTTCTGGGGCGGCACCTATTTCCCGCCCGAGCCCCGCTGGGGCCGCCCCTCCTTCCGACAGATCCTTCAGGGCATCGCGGAGGCTTATCGGGAGGAGGGCAGCAAGGTGGCGCAGAACGTCGCTGCCCTGAAGCAGGGCCTAGCCCGCATGGCGGAGGCCAATCATGGCGCTTTGCCCGGCCCGAAGGAGCTCGCCGCAGTGGCTCAGGCCCTGCTGAACGCGCAGGACCGCTTGGCCGGCGGAATGCAGGGTGCCCCTAAGTTTCCCAACCCGCCGATCTACCGCTTCCTGCTGCAAATGGCCGAGGCACTCGGCCAGCCGGTCTGTGCCGACCCCGTCCACCTGCTGCTGCACCGGATAAGCCAAGGCGGCATCTATGATCATCTCGGCGGCGGCTACGCGCGCTACAGCACCGATGCCGACTGGCTGGTGCCGCATTTCGAAAAGATGCTCTACGACAACGCGCAGATCCTTGAACTGCTGGCCCTCGCCCATGCTCGCCAGCTTACCCCCCTCTACGCCGCTCGTGCCGCCGAGACCGTCGCCTGGCTGGAGCGTGAGATGCTGGTCGAGGGCGGTGCTTTCGCCGCCACCCAGGATGCCGACAGCGAAGGCGAGGAAGGCCGCTTCTACGTCTGGCAAGCAGCCGAGATCGACGCCCTGCTCGGCGAGCATGCCGCTCTCTTCCGCCGCATCTATGACGTCACGGAGCAAGGCAACTGGGAGGGCAAGGTGATCCTGAACCGCACCGCCCATCCCGATCCGCTCCCGGAAGCGGAGGAAGTCACGCTTGCGGAGTGCCGTGCCGTCCTCTTCGCCGCCCGCGCGAAGCGCATCGCCCCAGGCCGTGACGACAAGATCTTGGCCGACTGGAACGGCCTGATAATCGCTGCCCTCGTCCGTGCCAGCGCTGTTTTCGATCACCCTGAATGGCTGGCTCTTGCCCGCCGCGCCTTCGCCTTTATCGCGGAGCGCCTCGCCACCCCTGAGGGCCGCCTGCACCATGCTTGGCGAGATGGCCGCAGCTCTGCCCCTGGCCTGCTTGAGGATCACGCGACCATGGCCCGCGCCGCTCTGGCCCTGTTCGAAGCGACGGGGGACGAGGCCTTCCTGCGCCACGCCATCGCATGGGCAGAGACGGTCGAGCAACATTTCGCCGCGCCCGGTGGTGGCTACTTTACCTCCGCCGATGACGCGACCGACGTGCTGGTGCGCGGCCGCACCGCTGGCGACAATGCCGCCCCGGCTGGCAACGGCCTGATGGCCGAGTTGCAGGCGCGCCTCTACCACCTGACAGGCGAGGCGCAGTGGCGCCGCCGGGCGGAAGCCACCATCAGCGCCTTCAGTGGGCTGACGCAGGCGCTACTCGCCATGCCCACATTGCTGGCCGCCGCTGACCTGCTGGAGAACGGCGCCACCGTCGCCGTGGCCGGCAGACCCGCCGATCCCGCCGCCAATCAACTGGCCGCCGCCGCCCTAGCCCTACCGGATCCGGCCATAGCGGTGCTACGCGTGCCGGAGGCGGCGGCACTGCCCGAAGGCCATCCTGCCTTCGGCCGGGGGCCCGTTGAGGGCCAGCCCGCCGCCTATCCCTGCCGCAGCGGCACCTGTGGCTTGCCGGTTCTGCGGCCAGAGGCGCTAGCAGCTGCACTGCGCCGCTTGCCCTGAACTAGCCTTCCTTGCCTTCACGACTTGACGCTGCGGACAGAGCGTGTCGAATCAGCACCGCATGCCGCAGCTTTCCTTTCTCACCCCCCTCGGCGCGCTGACCTTGTCCGAGGAGGATGAGGCCATCGTCGCATTGGACTGGGGGCGGGGCCGGGACCAGGCGGAAACGCCTCTGCTCCTCGCCGCGCGCGACCAGATTCAGGACTATTTCGATGGCCATCGGACAAGTTTCGACCTGCCCCTGGTGCCCTTCGGCAGCGCCTTCCAGCAACGGGTCTGGGCCGCCCTCCAGGCCATTCCCGCTGGCGAGACGCGCAGCTATGGCGACATCGCTCGCCAGCTTGGCTCCGTGCCGCGGGCGGTCGGGCAGGCCAATGGCGCCAATCCCATTCCCATCCTGATTCCCTGCCACCGCGTGGTCGGCAGCAACGGCGCGCTGGGTGGCTATTCCGGCGGCGAAGGCCTCGTCACCAAGCGCTATCTCCTGGACCTCGAACGCCGTGCACGGCGCCAGCAAGGGACACTCCTATGATCCACGCCATACGCATCCATGAACCTGGTGGCCCTGAGAAGATGGTGTGGGAGGAGGTTCCCCTGCCCGCGCCCAAACCTGATGAGGTGCTGGTCCGCCATCACGCCGTCGGCCTGAACTATATCGACGTCTATTTTCGCACCGGCCTTTACAAAATTCCCTCCCTGCCCGCGACGCTCGGCATGGAAGGCGCCGGCGTGGTCGAGGCGGTGGGCAGCGAGGTTACCGAGCTGGCCGTAGGTGACCGCGTCGCCTATGCCATGCCGATCGGTGCTTATTGCGAGGCCCGCACCATTAAGGCGGACCGGCTGGTGAAGCTGCCCGACGGCATCGACTTCAAGACCGCCGCCGGCATGATGCTGCAGGGGATGACGGCGCAATACCTGCTGCGCCGCACCTTCCCCGTGAAGGCGGGCGATACCATCCTGGTGCATGCCGCGGCCGGCGGCGTCGGCCTCATCATGTGCCAGTGGGCCAAGCAGCTTGGCTGCACGGTCATCGGCACCGTCTCCACCCCCGCGAAGGCGGAGCTGGCCCGCGCCCATGGCGCCGACCATGTGCTGATCTCCGGCCAGGACGACCTTGCCGCCCGCGTGAAGGAGATCACCAACGGCGCCATGCTGCCGGTGGTCTATGACAGTGTCGGCAGGGACACCTTCATGCCGTCGCTGGACTGCCTCGCCCCCTTTGGCATGATGGTCTCCTACGGCAATGCCTCCGGCCCGGTGGCGCCCTTCGACATTGGCATTCTGGCCGCCAAGGGCTCGCTCTTCCTGACCCGCCCGACGCTCGCCACCTACACAGCCAAGCCCGCAGACTTGGTCGCCACCGCCACCGACCTCTTCTCAGTGGTGCTCTCGGGTGCGGTGAAGATCAACGTCAACCAGACCTATCCGCTGAAGGACGCCGCCGAGGCGCATCGCGCCTTGGAGGCCCGCAAGACGACCGGCAGCACCGTCTTCATTCCCTGAGGCTTGCTGGGGCCGGTACCTCCGGCTCCAGCCTCTCAGGCTGCCCGCAGGAAGTAGCGGTAGCGGTAGACCTCCCGCATCCCCAGCGCCTCGTAGAGCGCGACGGCGGGCGTATTGTCGGCCGAAACCTGAAGCCAGCCCGTCACCCCGCCCTGTGCCTGGCCCCAGGCTGCCGCGGCACGGAGCAGCCGCCGAGCCATGCCCTGGCGGCGGAAACTCGGATCCGTTGCGACATCGAAAAAACCTAGCAACCGCCCGTCCGCCGCCACCTGGGCCCCCGCGGCCGCGCGGCCATCTGGCGCCCGCAGCAGCATCCAGGCGGCGGGCACCAGCATCATGCCGGCCGCCTGCAGCTTCTCCGCCCGGCGCGCCGGCGTCTGGTGCTCTGCCGTGGCGATCAGGGAGACCCATTCATCACTGGGCTGCTCCGCCACTTCGAGCCCGCCTTCCGGCGCCGCGAAGGCCGCCAGAGGCCCCGCCATGACGCGGGACCCCTTGTCCGCCACGTAGCCCCGCTCCAGCAACGCCTCCTCCAGGCCCGGCGGGTCCAGCGGCGTCGAACGGAACCGCACCGGCAGCCCGACACGCCGGTAAGCCGCCTCGATCCGGTCCAGCCGCAGCGAAAGGCTGACGTCCGGCGCGGGATCGAGCGAGCTCACCGCATTGGCCCGCCCGGTGCCGCCCAGGAAGGCGCGCAGCAGGAAGGGTCCGTCGAAGGCGGTGCGCAATGCCGGCACGGCGGTGTGCGAGGCCCGCTCCAGTTCCACCACCGAGACACCCTGCCAGGACTTGCCTTCCATGCGCCTTCCTCCGTCCGGAGGCCCAAGCCTAGCGCGAAGCCATCCTGTGAACAGGCGAGAAGCCGCGCAGCAGGGGCGCATTCGAAGCGTGACGAAGTCTGAAGACTCTTTCATCAAGGCGCCCCATGATCCTTCATCCGGCACAGCACAGATGAAGGGCGCGAGAGACGCTCGCAGCCTGTTCGGCAGCGCCTCCCGACGAGGAGAACCCGCTATGCTGAAATTCTCGCAGCCCGCAGCCGCCTTTGGCATTGCCGCGCTGGCCTTTGGTGTCGGTACCGGCCTGGCGCAGGCACAGGGGCTTTCCAATGGTGTGCCGCAGATCGCAGGCTTCAGGGATCACGGCAAGCCTGTGCTGAGCTACAGCCCCGAAGGGGCCTCGCCGGGCATCAGCAACGGCGTACCAGTGGTCACAGGCGTGGAGCACGGCAAGCCGCAGATCACCTACCAGCCCGTGCAGGGCGACGGCGCCGACCGCTCTTTCGCCAATGGCGGCCTGCCGGATGCGCCCGGTGCCGCCGGCATCACCTATACCCAACCCGCAGCCCCGTCACCGCGCCTGACGGATGTGCCTGCCGTGCCGGCGGCCCCGCCGACGGTCGCGCGGCATTCGATGCCTGGAGCAGTGGACGCCCATATCGCCGAGGCGAAGCAGGCGCTGAAGGACAAGCGGCCGGTCGCGGCGCGTGACCAGCTGGAGCTTGCCGAGACCATGCTGCTGAATGCGCGGCGTGACGGCGAGGAGGGCTGGCACCGGAACATCCAGACGCTGGCCGATGCACGGCACGCCATGACCCGGCACGACGACGCCCGCGCCGCTTCGGACATCGCCTCTTTGATCGCGCGAGGCTGATTCGCGCAGGGAACCAAGCCGGGGCGGGCGGCTCAAGGCGCCTGCCCCGGCCATGGCCTCAGGTATTCATCGCGTCGAAGAAGTCCTGGTTGGTCTTGCTGTACTTCAGCTTGTCCAGCAGGAACTCCATCGAATCCTGTGTGCCCATCGGGTTCAGGATGCGGCGCAGCACCCACATCTTGGTCAGCGTCGGCCGGTCGATCAGCACCTCCTCGCGGCGCGTGCCGGACTTGCTGATGTCGATCGCCGGGAAGACGCGCTTGTCCGAGAGCTTGCGGTCCAGGATCACCTCGGAGTTGCCGGTGCCCTTGAACTCCTCGAAGATCACCTCGTCCATGCGGCTGCCGGTGTCGATCAGCGCGGTCGCGATGATGGTGAGGCTGCCGCCTTCCTCGATGTTGCGCGCCGCGCCGAAGAAGCGCTTCGGCCGCTGCAGGGCGTTGGCGTCCACGCCGCCGGTCAGCACCTTGCCCGAGGAGGGCACGACGGAGTTGTAGGCGCGGCCGAGGCGGGTGATGGAGTCGAGCAGGATCACCACGTCCCGCTTGTGCTCGACCAGGCGCTTCGCCTTCTCCAGCACCATCTCCGTCACCTGCACGTGGCGGGTGGCCGGCTCGTCGAAGGTGGAGGCCACCACCTCGCCGCGCACGGTGCGCGCCATGTCCGTGACTTCCTCCGGCCGCTCGTCGATCAGCAGCACGATGAGGAAGACGTCGGGGTGGTTGATGCTGATGCTGCGGGCGATGTTCTGCAGCATCACGGTCTTGCCGGTGCGCGGCGGCGCCACGACCAGCGCGCGCTGGCCCATGCCGATCGGCGCGACCAGGTCGATCACGCGGGAGGTGTAATCCTTCTGCACCCCCTTGCCGACATTCTCCGCCTGCGGGTTTTCCATCTTCAGCTGGCGCGTCGGATAGAGCGGCGTGAGGTTGTCGAAGTTGATGCGGTGCCGCAGCGCCTCGGGCGGCTCGAAGTTGACGGTGTTGACCTTCAGCAGGGCGAAGTAGCGCTCGCCGTCCTTCGGGGCGCGGATCTGCCCCTCCACCGTGTCGCCGGTGCGCAGGCCGAAGCGGCGCACCTGCGCGGGCGAGACGTAGATGTCATCCGGGCCGGGCAGGTAGTTCGACTGCGGCGAGCGCAGGAAGCCGAAACCGTCGGGCAGGATTTCCAGCGTGCCATCGCCGTGGATCGCCTGGTCGTTCTCCGCCAGCTGCTTCAGGATCGCGAACATCATGTCCTGCTTCCGCAGGCTGGAGGCGTTCTCGATCTGCAGGGACTCGGCGAAGGTCAGCAGGTCGGAGGGGCTTTTGGCCTTGAGTTCAGAAAGATGCATGGGTCGGACGCGTTCCGTTCCGGCGGGAAGCAGGGGGACATTTCCGAGGCCACGCAGGAGATTCCGCCTGCAAGGCGGGGCCGCGCGCGCAGGGCGGCCGGCCATGTCCCAGATAAGGAGGAGGGAGTCTCGGCGCCAGCTTGGGCGAAAACCCAGGTGTCGCCAGGACGGGAAGTGGCGGGACGCTACGAGGAACCTTCCCTTCTCGTCAATGGTTCAAATGGGCTTTTGAAGCAGGTCGTCAAGCTTTTTCCGAAGTTTTTTGCCTGGGCGCCCGAGGCGGGTGGAAGCAGGCGGAATCTTGCGGCAGGCCGAGGCGCTGATGCCTCCCTCTCCAGACGGGCGGAAAGCCGGATTTTGGCGGGAGGGGCGCCCGCCCCGGCCCTCAGAACGGCTTCACGATCACCATGACGACAATCAGGATCAGCAGCACGGTCGGCACCTCGTTCATCGCGCGCCAGTATCGTTCCGAGTGCCGCCGCTGGTCGGCCAGGAAGTCCTTCCGGGCATAGCCGAGATGGTGGTGGAACAGCGTCATGCCGAGGAAGCCGGTCATCTTCCCGTGCCACCAGCCGGCGCTCCAATCCACCACGCCCGGCGTCAGCACCAGGGTCGTACCGAAGACCCAGGCGGCGATCATCGCCGGGTTCATGATGCCGCGCAGCAAGCGGCGCTCCATCACCTTGAACAGCTCGCTCTCCGCCGAGCCCGGGGCGCTGGCGGTGTGGTAGACGAAGAGCCGCGGCAGGTAGAACAGCCCCGCCATCCAGGCGATGACCGAGATCAGGTGCAGCGACTTGGTCCAAAGGTAGTACTCGGCCAGAACATCGAAGGACATCAGCCGATCCCCAAGAGGCCCGGCAGCTCGGCCATCCGCCGGAACGGCTCGGCGCCCTGCGAGGCCAGCAGCGCCGGGTGCATCTCACCGGCATAGGCCAGCACGCGGCAGCCGGCGGCGATGCCGGCGCGGATGCCGGTCAGGCTGTCCTCCACCACCACGCAATCCTCCGGCGCCGCGCCGCAAGCCGCCGCCGCGGCCAGGTAGAGGTCCGGATAGGGCTTCGGCCGGTCCACGTCCTCGAAGGAAAAGGTCCGCCCTCCGAAGGCCTCCACCAGCCCCAGCCGCTGCAGCTTGGCCGCCAGTTCGTCGCGCGATGAGTTGGAGGCGCAAGCGCAGGGCAGGCCAGCCTCCACCACCGCCCGGAGCGCCGCGAGGGCCCCCTCCACCGCCACCACGTCCACCGCCATCCGCTCGGTCAGGCGACGGGACATCTCGGCCGGCCAGCTGTCCGGCAGGCGGCCGTACTGCGCCTCGATCACCGGCACCATGTCCGGCACGGCGCGGCCGAGGAAGATGCGCCGGCTTTCCTCGGGGGTGATGAACCAGCCGCGCCCGGCCAGGTCCTCCGCCACCACGATGGCGGCCAGCGCCTCGCTATCGGCCAGCACGCCGTCGCAGTCGAACAGCACGGCGGCAGGGCGGGCGGGCATCGCGCGCATCAGGCGCCCACCCCCGTCACCAGCGCGCGTGCCCGGGCGTGAGGGCAGTCGCCGAAGGCCTTGGGACACTGCCGGGCGCCGGCGAAGGAGCAGAGCCGCCGCTCACTCGCCCGCACCCGCCGCACCAGCTCGGCCAGGGCAGCGATGAAGCCGGGATCGCTGTTCTGCGCCGGCACGCGGAAATAGCCGGGCAGGCCAAGCTTGTGGGCCAGCTCGCCATATTCGACGTCCAGTTCCACAAGCGTCTCGGAATGCTCGGAGACAAAGGCGATCGGGCAGACCAGCACCGCCACCTTGTCCCGCGCCGCCTTCTCCAGCGCCTCCTCGGTGGATGGCCCGATCCATTTCTGCGGCGTCACGCGGGACTGGTAGCAGATCGCGTGGTCCAGGCCCTCGATGCCGATCCGCTCCATCACCGCCGCCACGCTGCGCTCCACCTGCCATTGGTAGGGGTCGCCGCGCTTGACGATGCTTTCCGGCAGGCCGTGCGCCGAGAACAGGATGCGCAGCGGCACGGCGGGCGGCAGCTCCGCGCGCGCCTTCTCATAAGCCGCGCGCACCAGGGCGGCGGTGGCCGTGGCGAAGCCCTCGTCGGAATGCCAGCAGCACAGCACACGGGTCGGCCGCAGCAGCCCGATGCGAGCGCAGGCCGCCTCCCAGTCCTCCGCCGAGGAGCCCGTCGTGGTGGTGGAATACTGCGGGTAGAGCGGCAGCAGCAGGATCTCGTCCGCCCCCCATTCCTTCACTTGCCGCGCCGTCTCCTCTGCGAAGGGGTGCCAGTAGCGCATGGCGACGAAGCAGCGCGCCTCCATCGCCTCATCCGCGAGGGCCGCCTCCAGCGCCCGCGCCTGCCCCACGGTCAGCTCCAGCAGCGGCGACTTGCCGCCGAGGATGGCGTAGTTCTCGCTCGCCGCCTTGGTGCGCCGCGCAGCGATGAACTTGCCGAGCAAGGGGCGGATGAAGCCCGGCACCCGTAGGATCGCGGGGTCGGTGAAGAGGTTTTCCAGGAAAGGCCGGACCGCCGCGGGGGAATCCGGCCCCCCGAGGTTGAACAGCACGATGGCGACGCGGGGACGGGGCTGGGGGGACATGTCCGGGAGATGCCATGCAAAAGCCCGCGGTCAAGCCTCGCCCCGATGAATTCGGCGGGCTGTCCCGGCTTCCGGCGGCGGCCAGGGAATGGCAGGATGACGCCTCGCCGCCCGCGCTGTTCCTTGTTCTGCCGGCCGCGCCTGCCTAGGTGGGGGCGTGAACGGCTTTGCAGACCTCTGACATGACGGAAAAGAACAACACCGCGATGAACGACCAGACCCCCGCCCCGGAAACCCCGGCCGACGCTGCCCAGGCGCAGCCCACCCCGGAGCAGCCGGCCGACACCCTGGCCCGTATCGCCGAGCTTGAGGCCGAGCTGGCCCAGATGAAGGACCGCTGGCTGCGGGCCGAGGCAGATATGCAGAACCTGCGCGCCCGCACCAAGCGGGAGGTCGAGGACGCCCGCCAGTACGCCGTGCAGAAGTTCGCGCGCGACGTGGTGGAGGCGGCCGATAACCTGCGCCGCGGCCTCGACGCCCTGCCCCCCCTGCAGGAAGGCGAGGCTGAGCTGCTGACCAAGCTGCGTGGCGGCTTCGAGGGGGTGGAGCGCGCCTTCCTTGCCATGCTGGAACGCAACGGTGTCGTCCGGCAGGACGCCACCGGTAAGCCCTTCGACCCCGAGCTGCACCAGGCGATGGCGCAGCAGCCGCCGCCGGAGGGTGTTGCCGCCGGCACCGTGCTGCAGTCCTGGACCCCGGCCTGGACGCTGAACGGCCGGCTGCTGAAGCCCGCCATGGTGGTGGTGGCCGGCGAGGGCATCTCCGAAACGGCATGAGCCCGGCGCGCCCGATCCTGCCGACCGAGCTGCCCGCGCTGCTGGCGCTGAACAACCGCCACACCCCGGCGGTGAACGCGCTCACCTTGCCGGAGCTGGCGACGCTGGCAGAGGGGGCGCTGCTGGCCCTGGCCGCCTGGGAGGGCGGGGACGCCCGCGCCCTTCTGCTCGCTTTCGGGCCCGAGGGGCCGGCGCGCGGGCCTAACCACGCATGGATCCGCGCCCATGCCCCCGCGGCGGCCTATGTGGACCGTATCGTGGTGGACGGCCCGGCGCAGGGCCAGGGCCTCGGCCGGGCACTCTACGCGGCACTGGCGGAGCGCGCCGCCGCGTCCGGGCTGACTGAACTGGGTTGCGAGGTGAACCTCGACCCGCCCAACCCGGAGAGCCTGGCCTTTCACGCCCGCTTCGGCTTCCGACGGCTCGGCGAGGCCACCGACTCGCGCAACGGCAAGCGGGTGGCCTATCTCGCCTGCCCGGCTGCACAATTTTTGCGCAGTGCCGCAACGCCGCCCTTGTCGGGCGGCGCCCGGCTCAATACATCGCAGTCACAGTCGCCCGGAGCCTCCCATCTCCCGGGCGACCCCCCTATCACCCGCCTGATGAGCAAGGGGATGGTTGCGGCGCCACAGGACCGGGCCGCCTCCATCCGCCGCAGAGGAGAACTTGCATGAGCAAAGTCATCGGCATCGACCTCGGCACGACGAATTCCTGCGTCGCCATCATGGAAGGCGGCGACGTGAAGGTGCTGGAGAACGCCGAGGGCGCGCGCACCACGCCGTCGATGGTCGCCTTCTCGAAGACCGGCGAGCGCCTGGTCGGGCAGGCCGCGAAGCGGCAGGCTGTGACCAACCCGACCGACACGCTCTATGCCGTGAAGCGCCTGATCGGCCGCCGCTTCGACGACGCGATGGTCAAGAAGGACGTCGATCTCGTTCCCTACAGGATCGTGCGCGCCGACAATGGCGATGCCTGGGTGGAGGCCGGTGGCCAGAAGATGGCCCCGCAGCAGATCAGCGCCTATGTCCTGGGCAAGATGAAGGAGACGGCCGAGAACTACCTCGGCGAGAAGGTGACGCAGGCCGTCATCACCGTCCCCGCCTACTTCAACGACAGCCAGCGCCAGGCGACCAAGGAAGCCGGCCAGATCGCCGGCCTCGAGGTGCTGCGCATCATCAACGAGCCGACGGCGGCCGCGCTCGCCTACGGCATGGACAAGAAGCACGCCGGCACCATCGCGGTCTATGACCTGGGCGGCGGCACCTTCGACATCTCCGTGCTCGAGATCGGCGACGGCGTCTTCGAGGTGAAGTCCACCAACGGCGACACCTTCCTGGGCGGCGAGGACTTCGACCAGCGCGTCATTGACTACCTGGCCGACGAGTTCAAGAAGGAGAACGGGATCGACCTGCGCGGCGACAAGCTCGCCCTGCAGCGCCTCAAGGAGGCCGCCGAGAAGGCGAAGATCGAGCTCTCCTCCGCCAAGCAGACCGAGATCAACCTGCCCTTCATCACCGCCGACGCGACCGGCCCGAAGCACCTGGTGCTGCAGCTGACGCGCGCGAAGCTGGAGGCGCTGGTCGATGATCTGGTGCAGCGCACCCTGGAGCCCTGCCGCAAGGCGCTGAAGGATGCCGGCATGTCCGCCGGCGAGATCGACGAGGTGATCCTGGTCGGCGGCATGACCCGCATGCCCAAGGTCATCGACGCCGTGAAGCAGTTCTTCGGCAAGGAGCCGGCCCGCAACGTCAACCCGGACGAGGTTGTCGCCATCGGCGCCGCCATCCAGGGCGGCGTGCTGAAGGGCGAGGTAAAGGACGTCCTGCTGCTCGACGTGACCCCGCTCTCCTTGGGCATCGAGACCCTGGGCGGCGTGTTCACCCGGCTGATCGACCGCAACACCACGATCCCCACCAAGAAGAGCCAGACCTTCTCGACGGCCGACGACAACCAGACCGCGGTCACCATCAAGGTGTTCCAGGGTGAGCGCGAGATGGCCGCCGACAACAAGCTGCTCGGCAACTTCGACCTGCAGGGCATCCCGCCCGCCCCGCGCGGCGTGCCGCAGATCGAGGTGACCTTCGACATCGACGCCAACGGCATCGTCTCCGTCAGCGCGAAGGACAAGGCCACCGGCAAGGAGCAGCAGATCAAGATCCAGGCCAAGTCCGGCCTGTCCGACGCCGATATCGAGCGCATGGTGAAGGAGGCTGAGGCCAATGCCGAGGCCGACAAGAAGCGGCGCGAGGCGGTCGAGGCCCGGAACCAGCTGGAGGCCCTGATCCACACGACCGAGAAGTCGCTGAAGGAGAACGGAGACAAGGTCGGCGCCGCCGAGAAGGGCGAGGCCGAGGCAGCCCTTGAGGCGGCCCGCAGCGCCCGCGACGGCGAGGATGCGGAGGCCATCCGCAGCGCCACCGAGCGCCTTTCCGCCGCGGCGATGAAGATGGGCGAGGCGATCTACAAGGCCAACCCGGCCGAGGGCACCGCGCCAGAGGCCGGCCAGACCGGCCAGGCCGAGGGCAAGCCCGGTGAGAAGGTGGTGGACGCCGAGTTCGAGGAGATCGACCCCACCAAGAAGAAGCCGGAGTGAGGCGCCCGGCGGAGCTCGGCTCCGCACGCTGACCTGCGGGCGCCCGGCTCCGGCGATGGAGCCGGGCGCATCTTCGTTCCGGAGCTTGGGGGACAGGCCACGTCATGGCCAAGAAGGACTATTACGAGACCCTGGGCGTGGCCCGGGATGCGGGCGAGGATGAGCTGAAGAAGGCTTATCGCAAGCTCGCGATGAAGTACCACCCGGACCGTAATCCGGGCGACAAGGCAGCCGAGGCGAAGTTCAAGGACCTGAACGAAGCCTATGACGTGCTGAAGGATGCCGAGAAGCGCGCCGCCTATGACCGCTTCGGCCATGCCGCCTTCGAGGGCGGCGGCGGCGGCCCGGGCGCCGGCGGCTTCGGCGGCGGTCCCTTCGGCGGGGGCGGCTTCGGCGGAGGCGGCGGCGGCTTCGAGGACATCTTTGCCGAGATGTTCGGCCAGTTCGGCGCCGGCGGCCGCGGCCGCAGCACCGGCGCGGCGGCCGGGCGCGGCGCCGACCTGCGCTACTCCATGGAGGTCTCCCTGGAGGAGGCCTTCGCCGGCGTCCGCAAGACCATCCGTGTCGCCACCAGCGTGCAATGCGATGCCTGCGACGGCACGGGCGCCGAGGGCAAGAACCAGGCCGCCCAGAGCTGCCCGACCTGCGGCGGTGCCGGCAAGGTGCGCGCGCAGCAGGGCTTCTTCCTGATCGAGCGCACCTGCCCGACCTGCAACGGCACCGGGCGGGTGGTGAAGAACCCCTGCAAGGTCTGCGGCGGCGCCGGGCGCGTGCAGCGCGAGCGCACGCTCAACGTCACCATTCCGCCGGGCGTGGAGGACGGCACCCGCATCCGCCTCACCGGCGAGGGCGAGGCCGGGTTGCGCGGCGCCCCGGCGGGCGACCTCTACGTGGATATCAGCATCCGCCCGCACAGCCTGTTCCAGCGGGATGGCGCCAACATCTACGTCCGCGTGCCGCTGCGCATGACCCAGGCGGCGCTGGGCGGTGCGGTCGAGGTGCCGAGCATCGATGGCGGCCGTGCCCGCGTCACCATCCCCGCCGGAACCCAGACGGGCGACCAGTTCCGCCTGCGCGGCAAGGGCTTCTCCGTGCTGCGCTCGGCCGCGCGGGGGGACATGTATGTCCAGGTCGCGGTGGAGACGCCGCAGAACCTCTCGCCCCGCCAGCGCGAGCTGCTGGAGCAGTTCGAGAAGGAAGTCGGTCAGGGCGGCAACAGCAGCCCGGAGAGCGAGGGCTTCTTCGCCAAGGTGAAGGAGTTCTGGGACGGCCTCGGCCGCTGAGGGGAAGTGCAGGGGGAAGGAATTCCCCCTGCCCTCCCCTTCTTTTCTTTTTGCCAGATAAAAAGAAGATGGGGGCCCGGGGGAATTCTTTCCCCCGGCCTTTTTTCTGCCTTCGAAGGGGTCCCCCGCCATGACGCTCCGCATCGGCATCGCCGGCATCTCCGGCCGCATGGGCAAGCTGCTCACTGAGGAGGTCGCCGCCGCCGGAGCGGAGCTCGCCGGCGGCATCGGCCGCGATGGCGGCGCCGATGCCCTCTTCGCAGCCAGCGACGTGGTAATCGACTTCACCAATGCCACCACCGCCGAGGCGCATGCGGCCCTTGCCGCGCGGCATGGGAAGGCCCTCATTCTCGGCTCGTCCGGCCTTTCCGCTGTTCAGGAGGCGGCGGTGGCCGAGGCGGCCAGGACCTCCCCCATCGTCTATGCCGCCAATTTCGCTCCGGGCGTGAACCTGCTCTTCGCCCTCGCCGAGCGCATGGCCGCAGCCCTCCCCCCCGAGCAGTACGATGCCGAGATTGTCGAGATGCACCACCGCCAGAAGGTGGATGCGCCCTCGGGCACGGCCATCGGCCTCGGACGCGCCGTCGCCCGCGGGCGCGGCAAGACGCTGGAGGAAGTCGGCATGGAGAGCGGCCGTGACGGCCATACCGGCCCCCGCGCCACCGGCCCGATCGGCTTCGCCGCCCTGCGCGGTGGCCAGGTGGTGGGTGAGCACACCCTGCTCTTCGCCGCCGGCAGCGAGCACATCGCCCTCACCCACCGCGCCTTCGACCGCCGCGTCTACGCCACCGGCGCCGTCCGTGCCGCGCACTGGGCCGTGCGCCAGCCGCCAGGCCTCTACGACATGAAACACGTGCTTGGGATGGCTTGAGCGGGGCCGCCGTCTCAACCACTTTTCCCCCTTGGCGTTCCACAGCCTGACCACAGATTTCCTCGAAAGGTCAGAGGCAAGCATGCGTGAGCAGGATTCGGCGACGGGCGGGCCGCAGCCCGACGTTCAGGGTAGCGGCGACAGGCAGAGCGCCGGCATCCCCGCCGCCGGTCAGCTTGATAAGGACTCCTCGCAGGCGTCTCACTCGCCAACCGGCGGTCCCGGCCTTCACCATTGGCAGGAAGCGACGATCACCCGGCCGGGTCTCGACGACCGTGGCGACGTCTTCTTCGCCGCGGTCGAGATGACCCGGATGCCGATGATCCTCACCGACCCCAACCAGCCCGACAATCCGATCGCTTTCGCCAACCGCGCCTTCCTGGATCTCACCGGCTACCGCGAGGAGGAGATCGTCGGCCGCAACTGCCGCTTCCTGCAAGGCGCGCAGACCGACCGCGAGACTGTCGCCGAACTGCGCGAGGCCATCGCCGAGCAGCGGCCCGTCTCGGTCGAGTTGCTCAACTACAAGCGTGACGGCACCCCCTTCTGGAATGGCGTCTTCGTCGCCCCGGTCTATGACAAGGACGGCACGCTCCTCTACTTCTTCGCCTCGCAGCTCGATGTCACCCGCCGCCGCACCTCTGAGCAGGCCTTCCGCCAGGCGCAGAAGATGGAGGCCATTGGCCAGCTCACCGCCGGCCTGGCGCATGACTTCAACAACCTGCTGCAGGTCATCGCCGGCAACCTGGAATTCCTCGGCACCCGGCTGCAGGACGAGAAGCTGCGCAACCATGTCGAGCGCGCCAGCTCCGCCGCCGAGCGCGGCGCCAAGCTGACCAAGCAGCTCCTCGCCTTCGCCCGCAAGACCCGCCTGGAACCGAAGCGCGTCGACATCAACCGCCTGATCGACGAGTTCGGCAACATGCTGGAGAGCACCGCCGGCAGCCGTGCCGAGCTGCAGTTCCATCAGCGCCGGCGCCTGCCGCCGGTCATGGTCGATCCCGTTCATCTTGAGATGGCACTGCTGAACGTGGTCATCAACGCGCGGGACGCGATGCCCGAGGGCGGCAGCATGACCATCGCCACCGGCACCGTTACCCTGGCGCCCAACGGTCTGCCTGGTGGCCAGTACGTCGCCCTCTCCGTCACCGATACGGGCGCCGGCATGCCGGCGCATGTGCTGGAGCGCGCCACCGAACCCTTCTTCACCACCAAGGGCACCGGGCGCGGCACCGGCCTCGGCCTCGCCATGGTGCAAGGCTTCGTGCAGCAGTCGCGCGGCAAGCTGGAGATCGAGAGCGAGCCCGGCCGCGGCACCACTGTCCGGATACTCTTTCCCGTCGCCAGCGAGCCTGCCGAAGACGCCACCGACGCCTCGCCCGACCTTGCCGGCTCCATCCTGCACAAGGCTTCTTCCGCCGAGACCATCCTCATCGTCGAGGACAACGACGACGTGCTGGCGCTTGCCCGCGAGCACCTGCAGATGCTGGGCTACCACATCCTGGTCGCCAGCAATGCCGACGAGGCCCTGCGGCTGCTCGACCACCCCTCCACCCCGCGCGTCGACCTGCTGTTCTCGGACATCCTGATGCCCGGCAGCATGAACGGCATCGTGCTGGCCGAACGGGTGCGCGCGCGCCTTCCCGGCATCGCCGTGCTGCTCACCACCGGCTACAACGAGGATCTGGTTGCCGAGGCGCGGGCCCCCGCCATGGACGTGCTCGGCAAGCCCTACCGCCGCTCCGAGCTGGCTGAGCGCGTCCGCGCCGCCCTGATCCGTCGTGGCAGCCCCGGCAAGGAGAACCGTCCGACCCCGCGCATGAACCACGGCCCGCAGCACGAGGCCTGAAAGCAAGCCGCAGCGAGGAGGCTCGTTCCTCCCTCTCTACTGGAGGAGACCAGCCTCCGCAGATGCGCTACAGCTTCCGGCAATGACGGGGCACGGACCGTCCAGCCGAAGAAGCGGGCCTGTGCAGTTATACCAGGGGCGGCAGGTTGGAGCCGGGTGCCGCCAACGCCACGCCGAAGCTGCCCTGTGGCCGCTGGTCACGCCCTGCCTCATCCCGGCCGACCGCATGCTGCTGCGCAGATCAGAACAGGCTGGTGTCCGGCCAGGAACCTCAATCCGGCAGAGGAGACGGAGGCCGCACTTGGCGCCGTACGCCGCCGCCGGCTGCGCATCTGCCGCTCCAGGCGAAGGTGGCCGCGCGCCAGCGGGAGGCGGTCCGCAGGTTCTGGAGAACCTGTTCGGCCCTGGCGGGGTCCAGCCGCCGTTCTGCCATACGTTTGATCAGCGCGGTCTGCGGGCGACCCGCGCCTCGCCCTCCCGGACATGGCGCTCCGCCTGCTTCAGGGCGTCCTCCATTCGGCTCATCTGCCCTCTCATGCGCTGGAGAGCAGAGTGCTCCCGCCAGGGTCAGCCACGGCACCTCATGCCACGGTGCCGCCCGGTCTGCGTGGAGCTCCGTCGCCTGTCTGCCCTTCCCTATGGAAGGAGGCCGCCGGCCCGGAGGCCCTCCCACGCGTCCCTGCTACGTCGCCTGCGCACTTGACCCCCTGTCCCCCGCTTGCGAAACAGCCGGGCCGCGTTCTGCGGAGATCCAGCCAGGCCGGGGCGAACCGGTCGCCAGCGCGACAAGAGGACGAATTAGGCCATGCGCGACAAGGGCGAGTATCTGTTCACCTCGGAGTCTGTCTCCGAAGGCCATCCCGACAAGGTGGCGGACCGCATCAGCGACACGGTGCTGGACGCCTATCTGGAGGCCGATCCCTATTCCCGCGTGGCCTGCGAAACGCTGGTCACCACCAACCGCATCATCCTGGCCGGCGAGACCCGCGGCCCGGCGAGCGTGACGCCCGAGCTGCTGATGCATCTCGCGCGCATGGCGGTGCATGACATCGGCTACGACCAGGAAGGCTTCTCCTGGAAGAATGCCGAGATCGCCTGCCACCTGCATGCCCAATCCGCGCATATCGCGCAGGGCGTGGACGCCGCCGGCAACAAGGACGAGGGCGCCGGCGACCAGGGCATCATGTTCGGTTATGCCTGCACCGAGACGCCGGACCTGATGCCCGCGCCGCTCTACTACGCGCATCTGATCCTGCGCCGGATCTCCGAGCTGCGCCGGAACAACGACAAGTCGGTCGCCGGCCTGCTGCCGGACGCCAAGTCCCAGGTCACGCTCCGCTACGTGGATGGTAAGCCGGTCGGCGTCAGCTCGGTCGTCGTCTCCACCCAGCACGAGGAAGGCCTGACCCAGGATCAGGTCCGCGCCCTGGTGCGGCCGGTCGTCGAGTCGAGCCTGCCCCGTGGCTGGACCGTGCCGGAGGACGAGTTCTACGTGAACCCGACCGGCACCTTCGTCATCGGCGGCCCGGACGGCGACTGCGGCCTCACCGGGCGCAAGATCATCGTGGACACCTATGGCGGCGCGGCCCCGCATGGCGGCGGCGCCTTCTCGGGCAAGGACCCGACCAAGGTGGACCGCTCGGCCGCCTATGCCTGCCGCTACCTCGCGAAGAACGTGGTCGCCGCCGGCCTGGCCGAGCGCTGCACCATCCAGGTCTCCTACGCGATCGGCGTCTCCAAGCCGCTTTCGGTCTATTTCGACCTGCACGGCACCGGCCGCGACATCGACGAGGCGAAGCTGGCCCGCGTGGTGAACGAGATGGTCAACCTCTCGCCGCGCGGCATCCGCGAGCACCTGCACCTGAACCGGGCGATCTACGCGCCCACCTCCGCCTACGGCCATTTCGGCCGCACGCCGGACCCGGAGAAGGGCACCTTCACCTGGGAGAAGACTGACCTCGCGGACGAGCTGAAGCGCGCCTTCGGCCGTTGATCCGTGAGAGGGGCGCTGCCCCTCTCACACTCTCCCCACCGGGAACCTGAGGTTCCTGGACCTGCCCCTGATGGCGGGGTCCGGGTGACACGGTCATCCCGGCGGGGGTTCCAAGGAGGCGGCGCCTCCTTGGCCCCGGCGCATCGCCCCATTCCAACGGTTCCCCCATGAGCGAGACGCCTCCTCCCGTCCCCGATCGCCTCTACGGCCGCCGCCGCGGCCATCCGCTCCGCGCGCGCCAGCAGTTGCTGCTGGAGGACACCGCTCCTCGACTTGCGCTCGACCCTGCCGATCCGCTGGCCAGCTTCCCCGTGCGCCCGCGCGAATTGTGGCTGGAGGTCGGCTTCGGCGGCGGCGAGCACACGCTGGCGCAGATCGCGGCGCATCCCGAGGCCGGGCTGATCGCCTGCGAAGTCTTCGAGAACGGCATCTGCTCGCTGCTGACACGCCTGGTTCCCGAGGGCGGCGAGGCCACCGCTCCGCTGCCGCCCAATCTGCGGCTCTGGACCGAGGACGCCCGCCGCCTGCTGCGCGAATTGCCGGAAGGCGCCCTGTCGCGGCTGTTCCTGATGTTCCCCGATCCTTGGCCGAAGGCGCGCCACGCCAAGCGCCGCTTCGTTCATCCCTCCATCCTGCCGGTGTTGGCGCGGGCAATGCGCCCTGGCGGCGAGTGGCGCATCGCGACCGATGATCCGACCTACCAGAGCTGGGTCGCCGAGGTGATGGGGGAGCAGGACCTGTTCGAGCGCGCCCTCCTGACCGACACCCGCCCCACGGACTGGCCGGGAACCCGCTACGAGGCCAAGGCGCTGCGGGAAGGCCGGCAGCCCCTCTACTGGAGCTGGCGCCGGCGAGGCTGACGCTGGGCGTGGCATAATGGCCACGCGCCGCACCGGACTGAAGCAGCATCCCACAATGCGATTGACCCTGCCGGTTCATCACGACACCGTGCGCGGCATGGACTTCCCTCGCCTCCCCAACCCGGAACAGGAAGCCGGACGCCGCGGAGCGGAGACGCTGACGGCGGAGCGCGGCGGCTGCGTTCCCTGGTGCGGCCCGGCTGTCATCGCGCTCGCTTCCGGCTGCTCCTACGCGGATGCCTGCACCCTGCTGCATGAGGTGGCGCCCACCCGCTACACGCCGGGCGAGGAAGTCGTCACCGCCTATTGGCGGGACGTGGTGGCGGCCCTTGGCCGCACCGGCGTGAAGGCGGCGGCCCGCAGTGTCGAGGGGCGCCCCACCCTGCTCGCCATGGCGCGCCCCGGCCGGCTGGAGTCGGGGCTCTATCTCGTGCGAGTCACCGGGCACTTCCTGCTGCTCCGCCTGCATGGCTTCGGCCTGGCGCAGGTGCACGACAACCGCCTCTCCGGCGCCGTGCTCTCGCGCCGCACCCATGGCCTTTGCCGGGTGACGCACCTGGCGCGCCTCACCGGCGGCTGAGGCCGGATTTCTTGTTATTTCCGCAGACCGGTTCTATATAATCGGCTCGACATCTTCGCTGCACAGCCAGGGGGGTGGCCTTTACGGGCCGCCTTTTTTGTTTTTGGAAGACGACTCGCCCATCCATGGGGGCCTTGAAGCCCGTATTGCCGCCGCCATCGAGCCCACGCTCACCGCGATGGGCTACGAGATCGTGCGCGTGCTGATCCAGGGCAAGCAAACGCCGACCGTGCAGATCATGGCCGACCGCGCCGATGGCCGGATGATCGGCGTGGAGGATTGCGAGGCGATCAGCCACGCCGTCGGCGCCGTGCTGGACGTGGACGATCCCTTCCCCGGCGAGTGGAACCTCGAGGTCTCCTCCGCCGGCATCGATCGTCCGCTCACCCGCACCAAGGACTGGCAGCGCTTTGCCGGCCACCTGGCCACCGCCGAGATGAGCATCCCCTTCGAGGGGCGCCGCCGCTTCCGCGGCACCATCCTCGGCGCCGATGAGGAGGTCGCGCGGCTGCGGCTGGAGGACGGCACCGATGTCGCCCTGCCACGCGCCGACATGCGCCGCGCCAAGCTGGTGCTCACCGATGAACTGATCGCCGCAACCGCGGCTGATGCCGCCCGCGCGCGCGGGGAGGAAGACGCTCCCGGCGCGGATGGTGGCGACTCGCCTTTCGCCAAAAGGAACTGAGGACCATGGCCGCAGACGTCGCCATTGCCCGCCCTGAGCTGCTGCAGGTCGCCGAGGCCGTCGCGCGCGAGAAGATGATCGAGCGCGACGAAGTGCTGGAGGCGATGGAGCAGGCCATCCAGAAGGCCGGCCGCGCCAAGTACGGGCACGAGAAGGACATCCGGGCCGTCATCGACCGCAAGACGGGCGAGGTGAAGCTCTCCCGCTGGACCGAGGTGGTGGCCGAGGAGCCGGTGGAGAACGAGGCGACGCAGATCCCCCTGCGCATCGCCCAGAAGATCCAGCCGGGCATCGAGGTCGGCCAGTTCATCGTCGATCCGCTGCCGCCCATCGACTTCGGCCGCATCGCCGCGCAGACCGCCAAGCAGGTGATCGTGCAGCGGGTGCGCGAGGTGGAGCGCGGCAAGCAGTTCAACGAGTACAAGGACCGCGTGGGCGAGATCATCAACGGCGTGGTCAAGCGCACCGAGTACGGCAACCTGATGGTCGATCTCGGCCGCGCCGAGGCCCTGCTGCGCCGGGACGAGACCATCCCGCGCGAGGCCTTCCGCAACGGCGACCGCGTGCGCGCCTATATCTATGACGTGCGCGAGGAGCCGCGCGGCCCGCAGATCTTCCTCTCCCGCACGCATCCGGGCTTCCTGGCGAAGCTCTTCGCGCAGGAAGTGCCGGAGATCTACGACGGCATCATCGAGATCAAGGCGGTTGCCCGGGACCCCGGCAGCCGCGCCAAGATGGCGGTGGTCAGCCGCGACAGCTCGATCGATCCGGTCGGCGCCTGCGTCGGCATGCGCGGCTCGCGCGTGCAGGCGGTGGTGGCCGAGCTGCAGGGCGAGAAGATCGACATCATCCCCTGGTCCGCGGACAACCCGACCTTCGTGGTGAACGCGCTCGCGCCCGCCGAGGTCAGCAAGGTGGTGCTGGACGACGACAGCAAGCGGGTTGAAGTCGTGGTCCCCGATGACCAGCTATCCCTCGCGATCGGGCGGCGTGGCCAGAATGTCCGCCTCGCTTCCCAGCTCACCCGCTGGGACATCGACATCCTGACCGAAGCCGAGGCCAGCGAGCGCCGGCAGGAGGAGTTCCGCAAGCGGACCGGCCTCTTCGTCGAGGCGCTGGACGTGGACGACGTCATCGCCGGCCTTCTGGTCAGCGAGGATTTCAGCTCTGTCGAGGAGCTGCTCGAGGTGTCGGACGAGGATCTGGCCGCCATTGAGGGCTTCGACGAGAACGTCGCGGCCGAGCTGAAGCGCCGGGCGCAGGCTTGGCTTGAGCGGCGCGACGAGGAACTGGACGAGAAGCGCCGCGCGCTGGGCGTCGAGGATGCGGTGGCCGAGGCTGGCGGCTTCAGCCCCGCCATGCTGGTGACGCTGGGCGAGAAGGGCGTGAAGACGCTCGACGACCTGGCCGACCTCGCCGCCGACGAGCTGATCGAGATTCTCGGCACCGAGGCGGTGGACGAGGAGACGGCGAACGCCATCATCATGGCCGCGCGCGAGCATTGGTTCGCGCAGGAGCAAGAAGAGGGTGCGGCCGCCGAGGAGAAGAGTGACGAACACTGATCCAGGGCTGATGCCGGACCCCCTCCCCGAGGGGGAGGGGCCGGAGCCGGAACCGAAGGGCCCCCTGCGCCGCTGCATCGTGACGCGGGAGAGCCTGCCGAAGGAAGCGATGATCCGCTTCGTCATCGGCCCGGGGCGGGAAATCGTCCCGGATCTGGCTGGCCGCCTGCCCGGGCGGGGAATGTGGTTGAGTGCGCGGGCCGATGTGCTAGAACGCGCGCTGAGCCGGGGCGCCTTTCCGAGGGCGGCCCGTGGCAAGGTGCATTTGCCCTCCGACCTTCGCGCCCGGATCGAGACTGGCCTCAGAAGTCGCCTGCGCGACCAGCTGGGGCTTGCGCGCAGGGCCGGTCAGGCGGTGTGCGGCTTCCAGCAGGCGCGCGAATGGCTGCAGGCCGGGCGCGCCGCCGTGCTGGTCGAGGCGAGTGACGGCAGCCCCAGCGAGCGGGCAAGGCTGGCCGGGCGGCGCGACGTGCCGCTCGTGGTCGTGCTGACAGCAGAGGAGTTGGGTGCGGTGTTCGGACGAGATCATGCGGTGCATGTGGCGGTCGCCCGTGGGGCGATTGCCGAGAAACTGGTGCAGGAGGCGGGCCGTCTGGCTGCTGTCTCCGGTATCGCGAGCGGAGCAGGGACGTGAGTCCGGCAACGGCTCGCGATAGGATCGATGGCACAGGACGGATCGGGTTCAGGCGAACGAATGAGCGATCACAATGAGCAGGATACGGCGAAGGGCCGGCTGAGCCTCCGCCCGGGTGGGCGGATGGAGCTCGGCAAGACGGAGGCCGCCGGCACGGTGCGGCAATCCTTCAGCCATGGCCGCGGCAAGACCGTGCAGGTCGAAGTGGTGAAGAAGCGCGCGGCCGGTCCGCAGACCGGCGGTGGCCGCCCTGCGGGCGGTTCGCAGGCCAGTGGGCCCCGCCCCGCCGGCGGTCCGCAGCGCACCGCCTCCGGTCCTGCCCAGCGCGGCGGCAGCGGTTCCGCCCCCGGGCGCCCGCTGAACCAGGCGGAGCAGGCCACCCGCCTGCGCGTGCTGGAGGAGCATCGCCGCGCCGAGGCACAGCGCCAGCGCGAGGAGCGCGAGCGCCAGGCCCTGCAGCTGCGCAGCGCCGCTGAGGAAGCTGCCCGTAAGGCCGAGGAGGAGCGCCGCGAGGCCGAGGAAGCCGCGCAGCGCGCGGTCGAGGAAGCGCGCCTGAAGGCCGAAGAGGAAGTCCGCCGCAAGGCCGAGGAGGAGGCGCGCAAGAATGCACCGCCCCCGCCGCCTGTGGCGCCGCAGCGCGCCGCCGGTGCCGGTCCGCGCCCGATGGGCCCGCGCCCTGCCGGTGGCCCCGCCGCCGCTGGCGCGCCGCGCCGTCCGGCCGCCCCGGGTGCCGCCACGCCGGGCGCCGCCGCGCCGCGCCTGACGCTGCGTGGCCGCGAGGAGGAGGAGGAGCGCCCAAGCCCGGCGCGTCGTCCTGGCCTGCCGCCCGCCGCGAAGAAGCCTGCCGCCCCGCCGCCCAAGAAGAGCACGCTGGGTGGCGAGCGCCGGCGCGAGGGTAAGATCGACGTCGCCGCCGCCATCGAGGGCGAGGACGAGCGCAGCCGCTCCATGGCTTCCGTCCGCCGCGCCCGCGAGCGTGAGCGGCGGCAGCAGGAGCTGCAGCGCCTCCGCTCCGAGGGCGTGAAGGTGGTGCGCGAGGTTGTCGTCCCCGAGGCGATCACCGTGCAGGAACTGGCGAACCGCATGGCCGCGCGTGGCGGCGAGGTGGTGAAGGCCCTGTTCCGCATGGGCGTCATGGCGACGCTGACCCAGACGATCGATGCCGACACCGCCGAGTTGGTGGTGAACGAGTTCGGCCACCGGGTGAAGCGCGTCTCCGAGTCCGACGTCGAGCTGGGCCTGGAAGGCGCGGTGGACGCGGATGAGGACCTGCTGCCGCGCCCGCCCGTCGTCACCATCATGGGCCATGTCGACCACGGCAAGACCAGCCTGCTGGACGCGCTGCGCAAGACCGACGTGGCGGCGCGCGAGGCGGGTGGCATCACCCAGCACATCGGCGCCTACCAGGTGACGGTGGAGGGTGGCCAGAAGATCACCTTCATCGACACCCCGGGCCACGAGGCCTTCACCGCCATGCGCGCCCGCGGCGCCAGTGTGACGGACATGGTGGTGCTGGTGGTGGCGGCGGATGACGGCGTGATGCCGCAGACGATCGAGGCGATCCACCATGCGAAGGCGGCCGGCGTGCCGCTGATCGTGGCGGTCAACAAGATCGACAAGCAGGGTGTCAACCTCGACCGCGTGCGCAACGAGCTGTTGCAGCACGAAGTGGTGGTCGAGTCCCTGGGTGGTGACACGCAGGAGATCCAGGTCTCGGCGACCAAGGGCATCAACCTCGACAAGCTGCTCGAAGCCATCGTGCTGCAGGCCGAGGTGCTGGACCTGCGCGCCAACCCGAACCGCGGCGCCGAGGGCACCGTCATCGAGTCGAAGCTCGACAAGGGCCGCGGCGCGGTGGCCACGGTGCTGGTCCAGAAGGGCACGCTGCACCAGGGCGACATGGTGGTGGTCGGCGCCGAGTGGGGCCGCGTGCGCGCCATGCTCGACGACAAGGGCCGCCAGCTGAAGGAGGCCGGTCCGAGCCTGCCGGTCGAGATCCTCGGCCTGTCGGGCGTGCCGGCCGCCGGCGAGCCGCTCACAGCCGTCGAGGACGAGGGCCGGGCGCGCGAGATCAGCGAGTTCCGCCAGCGCAAGCTGCGGGACAAGCAGGCCGCCGCCGCTGGTGCCGCCCGCGGCACGCTGGCCGACATGATGGCGCGCATCCAGGCGGGCGAGCAGAAGGAGGTCGCCGTCGTCGTGAAGGCCGACGTCCAGGGCTCGGCCGAGGCGCTCGGCGTCACCCTGGCGAAGCTGTCGCGCGACGAGGTGAAGGTGCGGGTGCTGCACAGCGCCGTCGGCCAGATCACCGAGAGCGACATCCAGCTCGCCAAGGCGTCCAACGCCATCGTGGTGGCCTTCAACGTCCGAGCGACGGGGCAGGCGCGCGAGATGGCGCAGCGGGACGGCGTCGACATCCGCTACTACTCGATCATCTACGAAGTGGCGGATGACGTGGAGAAGCTGGTGCGCGGCAAGCTCGCCCCGATCCAGCGCGAGAAGTTCCTGGGCTATGCGCAGATCCTCGAGGTCTTCGAGGTCAAGCGCCTGGGCAAGATCGCCGGCTGCCGCGTCACCGAAGGTGTGGTCCGTCGCGGCTGTGGCGTCCGCCTGCTGCGGGACGGCGTGGTCATCCACCAGGGCGAGCTGGCGACGCTCCGGCGCTTCAAGGACGACGTGAAGGAAGTCACGAACGGCTACGAATGCGGCATGAGCTTCGCCAACTACGACGCCATCAAGGTCGGCGACCAGATCGAGTGCTACGAGACGGAAACCGTCGCCGCCGTCTGATGCCTGTGGCCGGGCTCCACCGCCCGGCCGCCAACTGACAGAAAAAAGAAGAGGGCCCGGGAGAATTCATTCTCCCGGCCTTTTCTTCGTTTGAAGAGTTTTTCGCCATGG
Source organism: Roseomonas sp. (assembly GCA_035556695.1). GTDB lineage: Bacteria > Pseudomonadota > Alphaproteobacteria > Acetobacterales > Acetobacteraceae > Pseudoroseomonas. Next base: position 75,167 of record DATMFR010000001.1, on the reverse strand, counting down.
CCAGAAAGCCCGCCACGCCCGGCGCCCCCAGCCAACGCATGCTTCGCGTTGCGGAGGAGGTGCGGCATGCCCTCTCCGCCGTCTTCATGCGCGGCGAGTTCCACGAGCCCGCGCTGGAGGGGCGGCACATCACCGTCACCGAGGTGCGCGCCTCGCCCGACCTCAAGCACATGACCTGCTTCGTCGCCGCGCTGGGCCGGGCGGTGACGGACGAGGAGCTGAAGGCCCTGAAGCGGGTGCAGCCCTTCCTGCGCACGCAGGTGGCCCGCGCGGTGCGCCTCAAGTTCGCGCCCGAGATGCATTTCCAGCGCGACACGGCGCTGGACTACGCCATGAAGATCGACGCCGTGCTGCGCCGCCCCGAGGTGCAGCAGGATCTCGGCCCGCGCGCCGAGGAGGACGAGGAGCCTTGAGCGACCGTCCCGATACGCCACCCGAGAGCGCGCCGGTGATCCGCACCATCGCCATGCCCGCGGATACCAACCCGGCGGGTGACATCTTCGGGGGCTGGCTGATGGCGCAGATGGACCTTGCGGCCGGCAACGCGGCCGCCCGCCGGGCGCGCGGCCGCTGCGCCACCGTGGCGGTGGAGGCGATGAGCTTTCTCTCTCCCGTGCGGGTGGGCGACGAGGTCAGCCTCTATGCCGAGATCCTCGCCACCGGCCGCACCTCGCTGCGCATTCGCGTCGAGGCCTGGCGGCGCGAGCGCGAGGGCGAGCATACCAACCGGGTGACCGAGGCGGTCTTCACCTTCGTGGCGCTGGACGCCACCGGGCGGCCGCGCCCGTTGCCGGCCACGTGAAGGCCGGGGGAATGAATTCCCCCGGGCCCCCTTCTTTTTTCTGTCCGTTTGCGTGTGGGCGGCGGGGGTAGTATCCCCCCACCCCCCGAATGGAAGGTCCAGGAAACCCGGTTTCCTGGCGGGAGAGCGCGAGAGGGCTGAGCCCTCTCGCAGACAGGCCCAGTCACAAAAGAGATCTCATGCCTCGCCCCTACCGCAAACCGAAGGGCCGCCCGCTGGATGGCTGGCTGATTGTGGACAAGCCTTCGGGCATCGGCTCGACCGATGTGGTGAACAAGCTGAAGCGTGCCTTCCAGGCGCAGAAGGTGGGCCATGGCGGCACGCTGGACCCGCTGGCGACAGGCGTGCTGCCGCTGGCCTTCGGGGCGGCGACGAAGATGGTGCCCTACGTCATGGACGGCACCAAGACCTACCGCTTCACGCTGAAGTTCGGCGAGGCGCGCGACACCGATGACGCCGACGGCCAGGTGATCGAGACTTCCGACGCCCGCCCGACCGACGAGGCGATCCGCGCCGCGTTGCCGGCGTTCGTCGGCGACATCATGCAGGTGCCGCCGATCTACTCCGCCATCAAGGTGAACGGCGCGCGCGCCTATGACCTGGCACGCGACGGCCAGCTCCCCGAGCTGGCCTCGCGCCCGGCCCGGGTGGATCGCTTCGAGCTGGAGAGCCGGCCGGACGCAGACACGGCCATCTTCTTCGTGCAGTCCGGCAAGGGCGTCTACATGCGCTCCCTGGCGCGGGACATCGCCCGCGCGGTGGGCACGGTCGGCCATATCGCCACCCTCCGGCGGATGCGGGTCGGCCCCTTCCTGGAAGAGGCCGCGATTCCGCTGGACAAGCTGGTCGGATCGGAGGATATCCCGCCTCCTTCCCCGGATCTTCTGCTTCCCGTGACGACCGCGCTGGCCGACATCCCGGCACTGGCCCTCACGGAAGCCGAGATTGCCCGCCTTTCCTTCGGCCAGGCCATTTCCCTGGTCGAGCTGATGGGGCGGATCCCGGACGCGGCGAGCCCCGATGGCGGGCTGGTGCGCGCCATGGCGGGGGAGCGCCTGAAGGGCCTTGCCAGGCTTGAATCCGGCCTTCTCAAGCCGGAGCGCTGGCTCGGCCCGGGTGAAACCACCTTCGTCGCCCCGCCGCCTGCGGGCGCGGACGGCGACACAGAATGAAAGGCTAACGCCGATGTCGACCATCACCGCCGAGCGCCGCGCGGAACTGATTCAGCAATACGCCACGAAGGCCGGCGACACCGGCAGCCCGGAAGTGCAGGTGGCCCTGCTCTCCGAGCGCATCTCGTCGCTGACCGAGCACCTGAAGGCCCACCCGAAGGACTTCCACAGCCGCCGTGGCCTGCTGGTGCTGGTCGGTCAGCGCCGTGGCCTGCTGGACTACCTGAAGCGCAAGAACCAGGGCCGCTACGCCTCCCTGATCGAGCGCCTCGGCCTGCGCCGCTGATCTTGCCGGCCGGGGGAGGTTCCTCCCCCGGCCTCAGCGAGCCCACCGCCCCCGCTTGGCGCGGCGGCTTGCCGCCTGTCCGCTGCTGCGGCAGCGCCCCAGTTTCCCACTCCCCTCCGTCCTATTGGGCAGATGCAGTTCCCGCCAATTTATGGCACAGGGTTTGCACTGACCGCCCCGATGCATCGCTCCCGCGGGAGAAATCGATGCGCCACGATTGCACCGATCTTCCTGTACGGTTAACGGGCAAAGGCAGGCCTTTGCAGGGCTGCCCTGCTCCTGGCGCAGACCCGCCAGCCAAGGGAGGAGCCGCCGGCCGCAGGCCGGATGGCGCAATGAGAGGGAGTGAGAGACTGATGAAGCCCATGCGGCTTGCTACCCTGCGCACACTCGCCACGGCCGCCCTGGCCACCGCCCTGGCGGCTCCCGCCCTGGCGCAACAACAGCCCGCGCAGCAGAACGCGGCGACGATGGACGCCATCAAGGCCCGTGGCACGCTGAGCTGCGGCGTCAACACCGGCCTGGCCGGCTTCGCCCAGCCGGACAGCCAGGGCCGCTGGACCGGCTTCGACGTGGACTACTGCCGTGCCGTCGCGGTCGCGCTGTTCAATGACGCCAACAAGGTCCGCTACGTGCCGCTCACCGCGCAGAACCGCTTCACGGCGCTGCAGTCCGGCGAGATCGACATGATGGCGCGCAACACCACCATGACGCTGTCGCGCGATACCTCGCTCGGCCTCGACTTCCCGGCCATCAACTTCTACGACGGCCAGGGCTTCATGGTGAAGGCGAGCCTCGGCCTGAAGTCGGCCAAGGAGCTGAACGGCGCCACCATCTGCGTGCAGCCCGGCACCACCACTGAGCAGAACCTGACGGACTGGGCTCGCGCCAACAACATCCAGTTCACCCCGGTGGTGATCGAGCGAGTCGAGGAGGTCGTCGGCGCCTATACGGCCGGCCGCTGCGATGCCTACACCACCGACGTCTCGGGCCTGGCCGCCACCCGCTCGGCGCAGTCGAACCCGAACGAGCACCAGATCCTGCCGGAAGTGATCAGCAAGGAGCCGCTGGGCCCGGCCGTGCGCCATGGCGACCAGCGCTGGGCCGACCTGGTGCGCTGGACCCATAACGCGCTGCTGACCGCCGAGGAACTCGGCATCACCAGCAAGAACGTGGAGCAGGCGGCCGGCAGCGATACCCGTCCCGAGGCACAGCGCCTGCTCGGCAAGACCGGCGGCCTGGGCGAGATGCTGGGCGTGGACAATGCCTGGGCCGTCCGCGTCATCAAGGCGGTGGGCAACTATGGCGAGATGTTCGACCGCCACCTGAAGCCGCTCGGCATCCAGCGCGGCCCGAACGCGCAGTGGAACCAGGGCGGCCTGCAGTACTCGCCGCCCTTCCGGTAAGCCGCGGGCCGAGTGACCGCGGGGCCGGCCAGCCGGCCCCGCACCTCTCCCCGCCGACCGGCGCACAAGACGCCGCGGCGGGGTGGAGCCTGGTGGACATCAAGAACGGGGCTTCAACATGTCTGATACCGCCGCCGATCCCAGGCTGCTGCGTGCACCGCCGAAGCGCGGTATCCGCCTCTCCTGGGCCGATGAACGGCTTCGTGCCATCGTCTGGCAGGTGCTGGTGCTGGGGGTTGTGGCCGGCATTGTCTGGTGGCTCGTCCGCAATACCCAGCACAACCTGGAAGTGCGGCGCATCGCCACCGGCTGGGACTTTCTCTCGCGCGAGGCCGGCCTGCCGATCGCCGAGCACGTGATCCCCTATACTCCCGCCAGCACCTATGCCCGCGCCCTGCTCGTCGGCGTGCTGAACACGCTGAAGGTGGCGGTGGTGGGCATCATCCTTGCCACCGTCATCGGCACGATGCTCGGCATCGCCCGGCTGTCGAAGAACTGGCTGCTCTCCCGCCTGGCCGGCGTGTACATCGAGGCGATCCGCGACGTGCCGCTGCTGCTGCAGTTGCTGTTCTGGTACACGCTTCTGCAGGCGCTCCCCTCGCCCCGCCAGTCGCTGCACCCGGTGACCGGCGTCTTCCTCTCCAACCGTGGCCTGCGGCTGCCCTGGATCGAGTGGCAGGACGCGCACAGCTTTGCCCTGCTCGGGCTGGTCATCGGCGCGGTGATCACCGTCATCTACACCCGCAGCGCCCGCGCGAAGCAGATGGCCGACGGCCAGCCGCGCAAGGTGTGGCCGGTGGCGCTTGGGCTGTTGATCGGCCTGCCGGTGCTGATCTGGCTGGGCTTCGGGGCCCCCTTCACCGGTGACATCCCGGAACTGCGCGGCTTCAACTTCACCGGCGGCATGGCCGTCACGCCGGAGTATTTCGCGCTGCTGCTGGGCTTGGTGACCTACACCGCCGCCTTCATCGCCGAGATCGTCCGCGCCGGCATCCAGGCAGTGGCCAAGGGCCAGTGGGAGGCGGCCGAGGCGCTCGGCCTGTCGCGCGGGCTGATCATGCGCAAGATCGTGCTGCCGCAGGCGCTGCGGGTGATCGTGCCTCCGATGACCAGCCAGTACCTGAACCTGACCAAGAACTCGTCCCTGGCGGTCGCCATCGGCTACCAGGACATCGTCTCGATCGCCAACACCACGCTGAACCAGACCGGGCAGGCCATCGAAGGCATCACCATCATCATGGTCGTCTACCTGACGATCAGCCTCTCGATCAGCCTCTTCATGAACTGGTACAATGCGCGGATCGCGCTGGTGGAGCGCTGAGCCATGACCCTGAACGCAATGGGCCGCCGCCCGCGCGTTGTTCGTCCGTCTGGCGTCGCTGGCCCAAGGGCCAGCTATGCGGCGCGAATCGCGCCGGTGGAGCGCTGAGCCATGGCCGAGATCACGGCTGAAGCCACCGCCCCCCGCGAGATGCCGGAGAGCCCGGCCGAGCCGCGCCGCCCGCCCATGCTGGCGGTCGGGCCGGTGGCCTGGCTGCGGGCCAACCTGTTCTCCTCCTGGATCTCCACCGCCGTCACCCTGGCGCTGGCCTATGTGATCGTCCGCTGGGCGATCGGCTTCGTGGACTGGGCCTTCATCAACGCCATCTGGTCGGTGCCAGTGACGGAGCAGGGGCCGCAGACCCAGGCCTGCCGTGCCCTCAACCATGCCGGCGCCTGCTGGGCCGTCATCACGGAAAAGCACCGCTTCATCCTGTTCGGCACCTACCCCTATGAAGAGCACTGGCGGCCGGCGCTCTGCATCCTGCTGTTCATCGGCCTCTACATCGTCTCCGCCATGCGGCGCTTCTGGCGGCCGGCGCTGGGGCTGATCTGGCTGGTGACGCTGGTCCTCATCGGCGTGCTGATGTGGGGCGGCGTGCTCGGCCTGACCTACGTGCCGCAGGAGCGCTGGGGTGGCCTCGTCATCACCCTGATCCTCTCCACCTTCGGCATCGCGCTGGCCTTCCCGCTCTCCATCCTGGTGGCGCTCGGGCGCCGCTCGCGGATGCCAGCGATCAAGATGCTCTGCGTGGTCTATGTGGAGCTCATCCGCGGCGTGCCGCTGATCAGCCTGCTGTTCATGGCGAGCGTCATGTTCCCGCTCTTCCTCCCGGAGGGCGTCAACTTCGACAAGCTGCTGCGCGCGCAGGTGGCCATCATCCTCTTCGCCGCGGCTTACCTCGCCGAGGTGATCCGCGGCGGCCTGCAGGCGCTGCCCAAGGGCCAGTACGAGGCGGCCGATGCGCTGGGCCTCTCCTTCTGGCAGAAGACCGGCTTCATCATCCTGCCGCAGGCACTACGCTTGGTGATCCCGCCGCTGGTGAACACCTTCATCGGCATGTTCAAGGACACCTCGCTGGTGCTGATCATCGGCATCTTCGACCTGCTGACCGCCGGCAAGACGGCGATCATCGAGCCGGCCTGGCAGGGCTTCGGCGTCGAGGTCTACTTCGCCGTCGCCCTCATCTACTTCATCTTCTGCTTCGCCATGTCGCGCTACAGCCAGAACCTGGAGGCGGAGCTGAACCGCCACCGCGTCCGCTGAGGCCGTCCATGACCAGCAATCCCTTCTTCCATGGAGCCCACGCCATATGAGCGCCACGACGGACATGGCGGGCCAGGAGCCGCAGATCGCCTCCGCCGCCCGCACCGATGGCCCGCCGGCCATCCTGCTGGACAAGGTGAACAAGTGGTACGGCAGCATGCACGTGCTGCGGGACGTCTCCCTCAACGTCGCGCAGAGCGAGCGCGTGGTGGTCTGCGGGCCCTCGGGCTCCGGCAAGTCCACCATGATCCGCTGCATCAACCGCCTGGAGCAGCACCAGGAGGGGCGCATCGTGGTGGACGGCATGGAGCTGTCCGACGACCTGCGCAGCCTGGACGCCATCCGCCGCGAGGTCGGCATGGTGTTCCAGAGCTTCAACCTCTTCCCGCACCTGACGGTGCTGGAAAACTGCACCCTGGCGCCGATCTGGGTCCGCCGCATGCCGAAGAAGGAGGCCGAGGCGCTGGCGATGGACTACCTGGAGCGGGTGAAGATCCCGGAGCAGGCGCGCAAGTACCCCGGGCAGCTCTCCGGCGGCCAGCAGCAGCGCGTGGCGATCGCCCGCGCGCTCTGCATGAAGCCCAAGATCATGCTGTTCGACGAACCGACCTCGGCGCTCGATCCGGAGATGATCAAGGAGGTGCTCGACACCATGGTGATGCTGGCCGACACCGGCATGACCATGATCTGCGTGACGCACGAGATGGGCTTCGCCCGGCAGGTGGCCGACCGGGTGGTGTTCATGGACCGCGGCGAGATCGTTGAGGCCGGCGTGCCGGAGCAGATCTTCAACGACCCGAAGACCGACCGGCTGAAGACCTTCCTCAGCCAGATCCTGCGCGGGCACTGAAGGCATTCTCTGGCGGGGTCTGGGGTGACACTCTCACCCCCGCGGGAGAGCGCGAGAGGGCGGCGCCCTCTCGCAGGCCTTCAGGGCCAGGGGACCGGCTGGGTGCTGCTGGCGATGTAGAGCGGGTGCCCCGGCTCACCGGATTGCGTCACCTTCAGCGCCATCGGCTGCACGCCCGTCTCGTGGAGCAGCTTCGCCACGGCGGCGCCCCGTCCCCGTAGCGGCTTAGGCGGCAGCCCCCAGGCGACAATCACCCGCTCGGCCCGCGCCGCCCACTCGGCGATGGCGGCATCGTTTCCCGGCCCCACAGGGTCCTCCGCCGCCAACAGCATCTCCGGCCGGGTGGCGCGAAGGGCGAAGATGTTCAGCACCACCATGGCGCCGAAGCCCCAGCGGCGCGTGAAGTCCCGCGCGCGGCGCACGGTGGGGTCGTCCACCTGCTCGTCGGCGGTGGAGGGGTTCATCATGATCCAGGCGACGAAGCCGGGCGAGCCGAAGGGCTTTTGATCCCAGCGGCGCTCCAGGAAGGTTCGGTAGCGGCCGCACTCGGAGAAGGCGGCGCGGCTGACCACCTCACCGGAGACGGCAAGCCGCACCTTGCCGCCGGGGTCGTGGCGGTCCTGCGGGCGGAGAGGAAGGTCGGTCATGATGGTCCTGCTCAGCAAGACTGGGGGGAACAGGGTTCCTCCCCACCCCCCCCTCCTTTCTGCAAGCTCTCGGGACGCGCTCCGCGCGCCCTCCGTGACGGTGTTCAGCCAGCGGACAAACTGACGGAAAGAAGGAGTGGAGATCTGGGGGAGAATCCCTTCTCCCCCAGCACTTTCACCGCGCCGTTGCGCTGGCCTCGCTGCGATGCGCGCCGACGCGGGTGGCCAGCGCTGCGGCCATGAAGTCGTCCAGCTCGCCGTCCAGCACCGCGTCCGGGTTGCCCTTCTCGACGTTGGTGCGGAGGTCCTTCACCAGCTGGTAGGGCGCCAGGACATAGGAGCGGATCTGGTGACCCCAGCCGATATCGGTCTTGCCGGCCTCGGTGGCAGCGTTGACCTCCTCGCGCTTGCGCAGCTCCAGCTCGTAGAGCCGCGCCTTCAGCATATCCATGGCAATGACACGGTTGCGGTGCTGCGAGCGGTCCTGCGTGGAGGCGGCGACGATGCCGGTGGGGATATGCGTAAAGCGCACACCCGACTCCGTCTTGTTCACGTGCTGGCCGCCAGCACCGGACGCGCGGAAGGTGTCGGTCTTGAGGTCCGCCGGGTTGATCTCGATCTCGATCTTGTCGTCGATCACCGGGAAGACATAGACGCTGGCGAAGCTGGTCTGCCGGCGCGCCGCGGCGTCGAAGGGCGAGATGCGCACCAGGCGGTGCACGCCGCTTTCCGTCTTCAGCCAGCCATAGGCATTGGGACCGCTCACCTGGATGGTGGCGGACTTGATGCCGGCCTGCTCGCCCTCGCTCTCCTCGGTCAGCGTCACCTTGTAGCCGCGCTTCTCGGCCCAGCGCTGGTACATGCGCAGCAGCATCTGCGCCCAGTCCTGCGCCTCGGTGCCACCGGCGCCGGCATTCACCTCGACGAAGCAGTCGCGGTTATCGGCTTCCCCGGAGAGCAGGCTCTCGATCTCGCGGCGCTTGGCCTCGGCGGCATAGGCGTGCAGGTCGGCCACGGCGGCATCGGCCGTGGCGGCGTCCCCCTCGGCCTCAGCCAGCTCGATCAGCTCCAACGCGTCCCGCACATTCTGCTCCAGCGTGCGGACGCCTTCGATCTGGTCGGCCAGCCGGGTGCGCTCGCGCATGACGGCCTGCGCCTCGTCCGGCTTCTCCCAGAGGGTGGGGTCCTCGGCGCGGGCGTTCACCTCGTCGAGGCGGCGCAAGGCCACGTCCCAGTCGAGGTGGCGGCGCAGCAGGGCGACGGATTCCTCGATCTGGCCGCGCAGGGCCTCGGCATCGGCGCGCATCGTGTCATCCCTCGCTCGAAGAGGCCAGTCATGGCCGCAAAGCCCGGCCACGCGCTCCCGCGGGGGAAGGGGGGCCGCACGCGCCCATGCCGGGCGGCGGCCCCTCGGATGGCAGGGTAGGGGCGGGGGATACTATCCCGCCACCCTCCCTGTCCAGAGGCGGCGCCAGAAATGCGCCGCCTGTCCTGTCAGCCGCTCGATCGCCTCAGGCGATGATAGCGTGGTCGGTGCGGCCTTCGTGATAGCCGTGCTCGATGTAGTGCGCGGTCGCGGCGTCGTAGTTGTCGCCCAGCCACGCCTTCAGATCGGCATAGTTGTTCAGATACTGGACGGCGTTGAAGTTGTCGCGCACCCGGCCTTCGTAGAAGCCATGCTCCACGAAATGCGCCGTGCCACGGCCATAGTCGGCACCCAGCCAATCAATCAGGTCGGGATAGGAGGCGATGTACTCCAGCCCGTTGAAGGTGCCGGCGCTCCGGCCTTCGGAGAAGCCGTGCTGGATGTAGTGGGTGGCTCCCGCTTCCCAATTGACGCCGAGCCACGGGATCAGGTCGTCATAGGAGGCGATATAGCCCAGCCCGTCGAAATTGCCCGGCCCGCGCCCCTCCTCGAAGCCATGATAGATGTAGTGGTAGGTGCCGTCGTTCGCCGAGGCTCCCAGCCACGGGATCAGGTCCGGATTCGAGGCGATATAGGTCAGCCCGTTGAAGCTGGCGGTCTGACGGCCCTCGGCATAGCCGTGTTCCGCATAGTGCCAGGCGCCTTCCGAGGCATTGTCCCGGTAGACGACGAGCAGATCCGGATTGGAGGCGATGTAGCGGATCGGCGAGAAAGCCGGCAGGTTCACAGTCAGCTGCTGGTCGGCAAAGTCGAGCCGGTTGACATTGACCAGGTGATCCACCGAGCCGTCCGACGTGTCGGTCACCGTCGCCACGCCACCGGTGACGACCACCTGGTAGCGGGTGCTGGGTCCATCGAAAGCAGCGATGTCGAAGCCCGGGCCGCCATCGATATAGTCGCTCCCCGGCCCGCCAACGATGTAGTCGTTGCCGTCACCGGCATAGACGTCGTCGTTCTGAGGGGTTGCAACGATCGTCTCGCCGACGTCCGTCCCAATGACTTTGTTGGTTGGCGGAAAATAAGGGCTGGCCATCCGCTGGTCTCCGCAGAGAGAGAGAAACACCCAAACGATAGCTCAACAGATAGGGTCTGTGTCGATTCGGAGGTAGAAGCTTGTCTCACTTTTTGTTCATGAATTCTTGGGCGAGACAGAAGCCTGTCCGCTTTTCATGCCCGGGCTTGCTCACGGTCCTTCTTCCTCTGGGTCAGCACCCTGGCTGAAGCGGAAAGGGCCGCGCCCTGAAGTGGCGCGGCCCTCGTGAAAGCGTGCATCCAAGGGAAGGAAAGCTCTACCCCCTCTTACCCTCTGCGGCTCAGTAGAGGCCGCCGAGGCCGCTTTCCGCCCCGGCCGGGGTATCGGTGACCACCTCGCCAGCGCCGATCGGCGGGCGGGCGGCGTTCTCGGTGCCGGGCCGGAAAGGCTCCAGGATGGTCTGGCCGTTGTCGAGCTGCGTGCGCACCAGCGCCACGCCCGGCGGGGCGCGGAAGGGCACGGGCGGGCTGTCCTTCAGCGCCGAGGCCAGCACGTCATGGAAGATCGGCGCCGCATTGGTGCCGCCGGTCTCGCCACGGCCGAGGGTGCGGGGCTCGTCGAAGCCCATCCAGACCGCCACCACGATGTCGGGCGTGAAGCCGACGAACCAGTTGTCCATGTAGTCGTTCGTGGTGCCGGTCTTGCCGGCGACCGGGCGGTTCAGCCCTGCCCCGGCCCGGCTGCCGGTGCCGTACTGCACCACGCCCTGCAGCAGCGAGACCATCTGATAGGCGGCGATCGGGTCGGCGATCTGCTTGCGCTCGTCCAGCAGGTGCGGCGGCTCGCCATTCGGCCCGCTGTCGCAGTGGTCGCAGCGGCGGCTGTCGGCCCGCCAGACGACGTTGCCGAAGCGGTCCTGCACCGTGTCGATCAGCGTCGGCGTCACCTCCTTGCCGCCATTGACGAAGGAGGCATAGCCGGCGGCCATGCGCATCACCGTCGTCTCCCCGGCGCCGAGCGCCATGGAGAGGACATGCGGCATGTTGGGGATGACGTGGAAGCGCGCCGCGGTCTCGGCCACACGGTCGATGCCGATCTCCTGCGCCAGGCGGACAGTGACGAGGTTCAGCGACTTCTGCAGCGCCGTCCGCATGGTCACCCAGCCGTTGAAGTTGCCCTCGTAGTTGCCGGGTCGCCAGGGACCCTGCGGCGTCTGGATCTCGATGGGCCCGTCCAGCAACTTCTGGTTGGGCGGAATGCCGAGTTCCAGCGCCGGCAGGTAGACAAAGGGCTTGAAGGAGGAACCGGGCTGGCGCAGCGCCTGGGTGGCACGGTTGAACCAGGATTTCTCGAAGGAGAAGCCGCCGGCCATGGAAAGCACGCGCCCGGTGGCCGGGTCGAGCGCCACCACCGCACCCTCGACCTGCGGGATCTGCCGCAGGGCGAGCTGCGCCGGGCGGGCGGCATTGCGGCCCTGGGCGGGCGCGCCGGGCCGGGCCTCCACCAGCACCACGTCGCCCGGGCTCAGCACGTCCTGCATCCGGCGCGGCGCGGCACCGAGCCGGCCATCCTTGGAAACCGGCCGCGCCCAGCCCTGCACCGCCGAAAAGGGCAGCGTGCCCTGGCGCGGCTGCGCCTGGGCACGGCCGTCGGGGTGCTCCAGCCAGGCCAGCTTCGCCTCGCCGCTTTCGACGCCGAGCACCACCGCGAGTTGCCAGTCTGCCGGCGCGCCGGCGGGGCGGGTCACGCCTTCCAGCGCCGGCATCCATTCCGTCGCGGCAGTGGAGATCTTCGCCACCGGCCCCCGCCAGCCGCCGCGGCGGCGGTCATAGGCCATCAGCCCCTCGCGCAGCGCCTGCTCGGTCGCGGTCTGCAGGTCCGGCTCCATGCTGGTGCGGACCACGAGGCCGCCCATCGTGGTCTGGTCCTGCCCGAAGCGGGCGACCAGCTCGCGCCGCACCTCCTCGGTGAAGTACTGGCCGGTGGCCAGCAGGTCCGGCCGCGCGCGGCCGCGCGCGACGATCGGCTCCTGCTTGGCGGCATTCGCCTCCGCCTGGGTCACGGCGCCGTCCTCGGCCATGCGGTCGAGCACCCAGTCGCGCCGCGCCTTGGCAGCCTCGGGATAGCGGTTCGGGTTGTAGTTGTTCGGCGCCTTGGGCAGGGCGCCGAGGAAGGCCATCTCGCCCAGCGTCAGCTCGTCGAGGCCCTTGTTGAAGTAGTTCATCGCCGCCGAGGCGACGCCATAGGCCTGCTGCCCCAGGAAGATCTCGTTCAGGTAGATCTCCAGGATGCGGTCCTTCGGCATGGCCGATTCCAGCCGGAAGGCCAGGATCGCCTCGCGCGCCTTGCGCATGATGGTGCGGTCATTGCCGACCAGCATGTTCTTGGCGACCTGCTGGGTGATGGTGGAGGCGCCGAGCGCCCGCCTGCCGGTGAACAGGCCCTCCACGTTCATCATCGCCGCGCGCCCGACGGCCAGGAAGTCAACGCCGTGATGGGTCCAGAAATTCTGGTCCTCGGCGGCGACGAAGGCGGCCTGCAGGCGCGGCGGGATGGCGCCGATCGGCACGAAGACGCGGCGCTCCATCGCCAGTTCCGACATCAGGCGGGAATCGGCGGCGTAGATGCGGCTCATCTGCGGCGGCTGGTAGTCAGCCAGCCAGGCATGCTCCGGCAGGTCCACCGCAGCCTCACGGTAGAGGCCATAGGTGGCGATGCCGCCCACCGCTACGCCCCCCAGCACCAGGATCAGCCCGAGGCTGGCCAGCCGCACCACCCAGCGCCCGGCGCCACCCCCGCCGCCACCCTTCCGGCGCGGCCGGCGAGGCGGGCGAGGAGGCTGGCCGGGCGGCGTGACATCCGGTTGAGCGGGAGCAGTGGCGCGTTCACCCACCAGGGGACGGTCGGCGCGGAGTTCGTTCGGTGCCATGACGGGCTTCCCTTACACCCTCGGGCCGCAGGGCGCGAAGCGCCGAGTGGGCATGGGGGGCAGATAAGGAAGCTTGGCCTTTCGCACCAGCGAGGAAACCTGCTGAAACAGGGCGGGGGGAAACAATTCCCCCAGGCCCCCATCTTTTTTCTTCGAGTTTGACGCTGCCCCAACTGGAAAAAAGAAGATGGGTCAAACCGATAGATTTGACCGGGGAAATTCTTTTCCCCGCCCTTTCTCAACCTTCGGATGGAATCAGCAGCACCGTATTCCCGGAGGGGTCCACCGCCTTCCCTTCCGGCATCGCCGCCGCCGCGCGCCGGAAGGCGGCTTCGTCGCTCGCGCGCAATGTGAGGGCAACGAGACCGCTAAGACCGGCAGGACGGATGCCGCGGCTGCCCCAGCTATTGACCGCGACATGGTGGTGATAGCCGCCGCTGGCCAGGAAGCTGGCGCGCGGCATGCGCTGCATCACCTCGAGCCCAAGGTCGCGGTAGAAAGCCTCCGTGGCGGCAAGGTCGCCGGCGCGCAGATGCACATGGCCGATGCGCGTGGCCCTTGGTTCCATGGCAGCCCCGGTTGCGGCGGCGAGCAGGTCCTGCAGGTCCAGCCGGTGCGTCACCATCGCCACGCCTTCCGCCGGGGCGGGTGGACGCGGCCAGAGTGCGCGCGGCCGGTCGGCATAGACCTCGATGCCGTTGCCCTCGGGGTCGGAGAGATAAAGGGCCTCGCTGACGCCATGGTCCGAGGCGCCGTCCAGCCGCACCCCGAGCGCCAGCGCATGGTGCAGCCAGCCGGCCAGCGCAGCACGGTCCGGCATCAGGAAGGCGGTGTGGAACAGGCCGGGCTCGTCGCCGCGCTCGGGGCGGGCATCCGGCGCGGGCAGCAGGCGCAGCGTGGCGCCGGCAAGCTCGAAGCGCAGACCGGCACCTTCCGGCACCGGCTCCAGGCCGAGCAGCGCCGCATAGAAGCTGGCCAGGCGGGGCAGGTCGCGCGCCGCCAGGGTCACGCCGCCAATGGTGAGCGGCGCCGCTTCGGGCGGCAGGTCGGCGGTGCTGGAAGGCAGTGTGTCGGGCATGGCAGGCCTCCGGGTCTGCCCTCTCATCTGGGGCCGGCGCCACCGGAAGGGAAATCCCATGTCGGAACTGCCATCATTGATCCGCACGATGATGGCACCCTGGCCGGGGCAGCGGTGGCCCTCTACTCTGCGTGACTGATGCACGCCGCGCCGTCCCTGCTCGCCGTCCTGGTCATCGCCCTCTCCCTCGCCTTCGTCTGTGGCCTGGCGGCGCGGATGCTGCGGCTGCCGCCGCTGCTGGGCTACCTGGTAGCGGGAGCCCTGATCGGGCCGCACACACCCGGCTTCTCCACCGACCATGGCTTCACCGCCACCCTGGCCGAGGTCGGCGTCGGGCTGCTGCTGTTCGGCGTCGGCCTGCACTTCCGCGCGCAGGACCTGCTGGCGGTGTGGCGCGTCGCGGTGCCGGGCGCCGTGCTGCAGGTGGCGCTGGCGGGCGCGCTGGGCGCGGCAGTCGCGGTGCTGCTGCTGGGCGTGGGACTCGGCGGAGCTTTTGCCTTCGGACTGGCGCTGGCCATCGCCTCCACCGCCGTCGCCACGCGGGCGCTGGAGGAGCGCGGCCGGCTCTCCGGCGAAGCGGGACGGATCGCCCTTGGCTGGCTGGTGATGCAGGATCTCATCGTCGTGCTCGGCCTGGTGCTGCTGCCGGCTGCCTCGGGCAGGGCCACGGAGGGGCTGGGCCTGGCCATGCTGCGCGCCGTGGCGGAACTGGCCGCCTTCATGGCACTGATGCTGCTGGCCGGGCGCCGCGTGCTGCCCTGGGCGCTGCGGCACGTCGCCGGCACCGGCTCGCGCGAGCTGTTCACCCTGGCCGTGGTGGTCGCTGCGCTCGGCGTCGCCCTGGCCTCGACGGCGATGTTCCACGTCTCCTTTGCGCTGGGCGCCTTCTTCGCCGGCATGGTGCTGGGAGAGAGCGACATCGGGCATCAGGCTGCGGCCGAGACAGTGCCGCTGCAACGCGTCTTCGCCGCCATCTTCTTCTTCTCCGTCGGCATGCTGCTCGACCCGGGGGCGCTGGCCGAGGCGCCCCTGGCCTCCGCCGCGGCGCTCGCCGTGGTGCTGCTCGGCACCGGCGGCATCACCTTCCTGCTGTTGCTGGCGCTTGGCGTGCAGCCGGCCAGTGCCGCCATCGTCGGCGCCGCCTTCGCGCAGGTCGGCGAGTTCTCCTTCGTGCTGACCGAACTGGCGGTCGGCCAGGGCATCCTGCCGCAGGCGGCGCGCGGCCCCGTCCTGCTGGCCAGCTTCGGCTCCATCCTGCTGACGCCGCTGAGCTTCCGCGCCTTCGCCGCGCTGCTGCCGCGGCTGGAGGCGAATCGCATGCTGCGCCGCTGGCAGGGCGGCCGCCGCCGCCCGCCGCGCCACCCCGCTCTGCCCGGGCTGCGGGAGCACGTCATCCTGGTGGGCTATGGCCGCGTCGGCAGCACCATCGCCGAGGCGCTGCGCCGCCACGGGCTGCCCCTGGTGGTGGTCGAGGAGAACCGGCGGCTGGCCGAGCGCCTGGTGAAGGAAGGCATTCACGTCGTCTGGGGTAATGCGGCGCAGGAGGAGGTGCTGAGCGCCGCCCGGCCGCGCCAGGCACGGTTGCTGGTGCTGGCCCTGCCCGGCGCCTGGGAGGCACGGCGGATCATGGAACTGGCACGGCAGGCCAACCCTGCCATCGAGGTGGCGGTGCGGACCCATGCGGACAGCGAGATTGCCTGGCTGCGCGCCGAGGGCGGCGTGGGCATGGCGGTGATGGGAGAGCGGGAAGTGGCGCTGAGCATGGCGGATTTCGCGTTGCAGCGGCTCGGCGTGCCGCTGGAGGACGCACAATCGACGGTGACGCTGCTGCGGGCGGCCATGCCCGGCGAGGCCGCCGCCTGATGCCCGACGCGCTGCCCCCGCGCCCTGGAACCCGCGCGACCTCCCTGCTGCGCCATTATCCTGCCGCCGGCTCGCCCACTCTGCTCTTCCTCCATGGCGCCGGTTGTGGCGGATGGGTCTGGGAGGAAGGCTTCGCCGCCCATTGCGCCGCTGCCGGCCTGCCCGCCCTGGTGCTGGACTTCGATCGCACCGCCGCCGGCCTGGACGACTATCTCGGCCAGGCGCGGGCGGTGCTGGCAGGGCTGGAAGGACCGGCGGTGCTGGTCGGCCACTCGCTTGGCGCCCTGGTGGCGCAGCGCCTGCTGCTGGAGCCATCGGTGCGTGGCGCCGCCCTGCTGACGCCGGTGCCGCCCGAAGGACTCTGGCTCTCCAGCGCCCGCCTGGCACTGACCGACCCGACCCTCTGGAGGGAGGCGGCGCGGATGGACCAGCCCATCGGCACCGCGCCCGCGGATCTCGCCCGCAGTCTCTTCAGCGCCGCCATGCCGGAGGCCCTGGCGCAGCGCTTTCTGCGGCGGATGGGTGGCGAATCCCGCCGCGCGCTACTCGATGCCCAGATGCCGCAGCCCGTACCCTATGGTTGGCTGCACCGCCGCCCTGTGCTGGTGCTGGGCGCCGCGGGAGACCAGCTGATCGCACCCGATGCGGTGCACCGTTGCGCGCTGTGGCACGGCGCCCGCGCCGAGTTCCTGCCCGGCGGGCACCTGCTGATGCTGGAACCGGGCTGGGAGGACGTCGCCAAGCGGCTGCTGCGGTGGGTGAAAAGTCCGGGGAATGAGTAACGCGCCCACAACTCTCCGAACGGAACAAGGGTTGGGGGAGTGAACTCCCCCAAACCCCTCCTTTTCCTGTCAGTTTTCGGCTCCGCCTGTGGCGAGAATTGTACACCACTCCCCCTTTCGGGAACGGTCGCGGACAAAGCTGACAAAAAGAAAAAGGGGAGTCTGGGGGAGAAGTCGGTCTCCGCCGGCTCCGCCGCTCGACGAATGTGAGGACAGGCACGAAGGCAGGTCGTCCCGGCATTCTCGCACAACAGGGCTTGCCACTGTCGGAAACCGCGCAGCCCAGGCGCCGAGGGCCTGCACCCCGCCCTCTGCCTCTAGCCGCAGCCGGTTGCGGCCGCGGGCTGGGCCAGCGCCATGCTTCAGCTCGCCATGAAGGAGGCGCAGAACGCCGTCTCCCCCACCCGCGCCACCCTCATCGATGCGGTCAGCCGGTCTGAAACGGAGCCTCATCCTTGCCGGAACCCCCGCCGGTGAGTTGAAGGCCTCCCTCAAGGCCGGGAAGGAACCACGAGTGTCACAACCAAAATTGTAAATCATATTGGAGATACAAACTTATGGTTGTGTTGGTGCGTTTCCATTTCGCCCGGAAAGGTGTTTAAGGTTCAGGCTTGCTGTCCAGCGGCACAACAGCCGCCCCGGTATCGAAATGGCCAACGATAGGGGGTGGTACCCATGCCGGCTCGGGATAGCGCAGGCAGCCCCGCACGATGGGCGCACAAACACCCTCGCGCCCGACCACGTCGTCATTGTCGCCCGTGTAGTTCAGCCCGATGACGCGCCCCTCGGCCACCCGGAACAGCGCATGGCAGTAGGAGCCGCTGCTGCCGAGGGCGAACTCGCCGAGCGTCGGCACGTTCAGGTGCAGGCCGCCGACATTGGCGTTGCGCTGCTCGTAGGATAGCAGCTCGCTGCCGTCGGAGAGCTGGCGCGTCCGTGTCGGGATGCCCGCGCAGGCCTGCAGGTCATCCGCCCGCATCCCGACCAGCGCCTGCCGTGCCTCGGCGGAAACCTGTGCACCGGGTGAGCTGCAGCCGGCAAGCGGCAACAAAAGGAACAGGCACAGGAGCAGCAGACGCGGCATCGCTTTCCCACCAGCGGAAACACTCTCCGGCCAGCAGAGCGCAGGGCCGCGACGGGTTGCACCAATGAGGCGGAAAAAGTGCCCTGCTCCTCACCCGTCCAGGCGAATGCCCAGGTCGCGGATCAGCGGCCGCCAGACCGCGTTCTCCCGCGCCACGAAGTCGTTCAGCTCGGTGGGAGACCAGGGGGTGCTCTCGATGCCGAGGCTGCGCATCCGTCTCTGCATTTCCTGGGAGGCGATGGCGGCACGCATTTCGGCGTTCAGCCGCTCGATGACCGGCTGCGGCGTGCCGGCGGGCGCCGACATCGCCTGCCAACCGAAGGCCACCGCATCCGCGATGCCAAGCTCCCGCGCCGTCGGCACCTGCGACGCCTGCGCCGAGCGCGCCTCGGAGAGCACCAGCAGCGCGCGCACCTTCTTCTCGCGGATGAAGGGGATGCCGGTGGCGCAGTCGATCAGCACGCTGTCCACCGTGCCGCTGAGCAGGTCCTGCATCGCCGCCGGGCCGCCGCGATAGGGCACGTGCGTCGCATCGAAGCCAGCGCGGCGCTTCAGCATCTCCATCGCCAGGTGGTGCGGCGAGGCAACGGCAGGCGAGCCATAGGTCGGGGGCCGTTGTCGCGCCAGGGCGCGGTAGGCGTCGAAGCTGGCCACCCCTTCCGGCCGCACCACCAGGAAGAGCGGGAAGCGGCCGATGAAGCCGACGCCGGTGAGGTCGCGGTCGGGGTCATAGGGCAGCCGGGCGTAGAGCGCCGGGTTGTAGACGAGGTTGCCGTTGTCGGCGTGCAGGAAGGTGTAGCCGTCGGGCGCGCTGCGGGCGACGGTCTCGCTGGCCAGCACGGCGCCGCCGCCGGGGCGGTTCTCCACCACCATGTTCTGCCCCAGGGCTGGGCCGAGGGCGGCGGCGATCAGCCGGGCGAAGGTGTCGCTCGGGCCGCCGGCAGGGTAGCCCACCACCCAGCGCAGCGGGCGCTCCGGCCAAGCGGAGGGTGCCGGCGCCTGGGCGCGCGCCAGTCCCGGCAGCAGCATTCCACCCAGTGCTCCCAGCGCAGCCTCGCGTCGTCCCAGCATTCTTTGGCCCCATCGTCTCGCCGGCGCATGATGCGCCGCCAAGGCTCAGTGCGCCAGCAGCAGCACCCAGAGCGGCAGCGTCACCATGGCGGCGATGTGCTGGGTGGTGATCATCGCCGCCATCAGCGGCGCGTCGCCGCCCATGGCACGGGCCTGGACATAGGCGGTGGAGGCGGTGGGCTGGGCCATGAACAGCACGGCGATGGAAGCGGCCAGCGGGTCCAGCCCCACCGCATGCGCCAGGGCCGCGGCGATGGCGGGCATGATGAAGAGCTTCAGCACGCCGGTCAGCAGCTGGGTCAGCGGCCGTGCCGCCAGGGCGCCGAGCGTCAGCGCCGCGCCGACGCAGAGCAGCCCGATGGCCAGGGAGCCCTGGGCCAGCGCCTTCAGCAGCCCGCGCAACCCCGGCGGCGGCCCGCCCACCAGCGCCAGGGCCAGGCCGAGCGCACAGGCGACCAGCAGGGGGTTGGTGGCGATCTGCCGCAGCAGCCGCAGCGGATGCGGCCGCCGGTCGCCGCCCATGGCGAAGACCACGGTGATGACGATCTGCACGCAGGGCACGATCAGCCCCGTGGCGATGCCTCCGAAGGCGATGCCCGCCTGGCCATGCGCGGCGCCCACCACGGCGAAGGCCATCAGGTTGTTGTAGCGGATGCCGCCCTGCAGCACCGAGGTGGCGGTGGCATGGCCATGCCCGAGCAGGCGCGCCAGCAGCAGGGAGAGCGCGGTGCCGGTCAGCAGCGTGCCCCAGATGGTGCCGGCCATGCCGCCGATCGGCAGTGTGGCGAGGTCCACGGAGCCGATGGAGGCGGTGAGCAGCGCCGGCAGCAACAGGGTGAAGACCAGCTTCTCCATGCCGGCCCAAACGGCGAGGTCGGGCAGCAGGGTGCGGCGGAGCAGCGCGCCGAGGCCGATCAGGCCGAAGGTGGCGACGAAGGCATCGAGCCAGGGGCCCATGGAAGCGTTCCTGCGAAGGCAATGCAGGGGGCGCTGCCCCCTGGGCCTTCGCGACACAAAAGGCGGGGTCCGGGGAGACACTGTCTCCCCGGCAGGGAGGGTTCGGGAGGGGCGGCGCCCCTCCCGGGAGGGTTCAACGGGCGACCAGCGCCTTCAGATCATGCTGCGGCCGCGCCCCGAAATGCCCGATGCACTCGGCCGCGGCGACCGACCCCCAGCGCCCGCACTCGGCGAGGGCGTGCCCCTGGGCCAGTGCCGCGAGGAAGCCGGCGGCGTAAGCGTCGCCCGCGCCGGTGGTGTCCACCACCTCGGCCCGCTCGGCGGCGATGACATGGGTCTCCTCGCCGCTGATGATGACGCTGCCCTTTTCCGAGCGCGTCAGCGCCGCGAGCTTCACCTCGCGCCGCACGGCCTCCATGGCGGCCTCGAAGCTGTCCGTCTCGTAGAGGCTGGTGATCTCCGCCTCGTTGGCGAAGAGGATGTCCACCTGGTGCGCGACGAGGCTGCGGAAGGCATCACGATGGCGGCCGACGCAGAACGGGTCGGAGAGGCTGAGCGCCACCTGCCGTCCGGCCTGGTGCGCGACCCCGGCAGCGCGGCGGAAGGCGGCCTGCGCCTCCGGCGGGTCGAACAGGTAGCCTTCCAGGTAGGTGATGGCGGCCGAGGCCACCATGGCCTCGTCCACATCCGCCTCGCCAAAGCTGACGCAGGCGCCGAGATAGGTGTTCATGGTGCGCTGCCCGTCCGGCGAGACCAGGATCAGGCAGCGCGCGGTCGGCGCGCCGTCGGCCAGTGGCGCGGTGGGGAAGGCCACGCCGGCGGCGCGGATGTCATGCGCGAAGACCTTGCCCAGCGCATCCTCCGCCACCTTGCCGAGGAAGCCGACGCGGGCGCCAAGCGCCGCGGCGGCGGCGCAGGTGTTGGCGGCCGAGCCGCCGCTGCTCTCCACCCCCGGACCCATGGCGGCGTAGATCGCCTCGGCCCGCTCGGCGTCGATCAGCGCCATGCTGCCCCGCGTCATGCCCTGGGCGGCGAGGAAGGCGTCCTCCGCCCGCGCCTGCACGTCGAGGATGGCATTGCCGATGCCGAGGATGTCGAGAGTGGGAGCTGCCATCGAGATCGGGCCCTGTGCTGCGGATGGGGTCTGTCGTCGGCGCCTCGAAGGCGCGCGGCAGCCCTGCAAGGGTCGCGATAGCAGCCATGCGGCCGGCAGCAAAGGTGGCAGCGCGCCCTCACATCTCGCGGCGCGGCCGTGGCCGCAGGAAGGGGCTGGGAGAGGCGCGGGGTGCCGCTCCGGGCTGGCTTTCCCCGCTTCTCAGCGCCTGCCGCAAAAGCCCTCAGGATCAACGATTCTCGCGCGCCCCCCGTTGTCCATGACAGCCCTTGCGTGATAGCCCGCAGACAAGCGCACCGCCCTGCTCGACGATGCTGCGCGAGGCTCCACACCCACCCGTGCCATGGGGGACCAGATGTCCGTCTTCCGCCGCCGCCGCGATGAGCCCACCCCGTCCGCGCCCGGAGCGGGAGGCGAAGCGGAGACCGGCCCGGCGCCGACCACCGTGCCCGTCGCGCGCGACCCCGACCTCGCCGTTCCGCCGTTCCGCCCCGCGACCAGCCAGGAGGCCCCGATGAACCTGCCGCCCAAGCCCAGCCAGGCGCCCGCCGGCATGGGTGTGCCGCCGCGGCCGCCGGTGAATGCCGGCGCCCCGCTCACCACCCGCCCCGCGGCCGGCCCCGCCCCTGCCCCGCAGCCATCCGACCGCCGCACCATGGTGGTGGGCCGCGGCATCAGCCTGCAGGGCACCGTGACCGATGCCGAGCGGCTGGTGGTCGAGGGCACCATCGAGAGCCAGATGATGCAGGCCACCGAGCTGTTCATCAGCCAGTCCGGCGTGTTCAAGGGCGAGGTCGAGGTGGAGGATGCCGAGATCGTCGGCACCTTCGACGGCACGCTGACCGCGCGCGGCAACCTGGTGATCCGCAGCAGTGGCCGGGTGCTGGGCGTCGCCCGCTGCCGCCGCCTGCAGGTGGAAGAGGGCGGCCAGCTCTCCGGCCGCATGGAGATGCTGAGCGAGGGTAGCAACATGCAGCCCTCCTATGCTCCTGCGCCCCTCTCCGTCGGCGAGGAATGATCCGGGGCGCTGGCCGGTCCTGCCGGTCCGCGCCAAACCTCCCATGGCACGCCGCCTCCCGCTGACCGCCCTCCTGCTGCTCGGCGCCTGCGCCGCGCAGCCCCCTTCCGCCGACCCGCAGGCCGTGCTGCAGGAAGTGCTGGAGAACTACCGCGCCAACCTGGCCGGCATGCAGCCGACCAGCGCCCCTGTCCTGCCACGCCTCGAAGGCATGCCCAGCCGGACCGCGCAACTGCTCGGCCAGTCTCCGGCGACGCTGCGCCGCTGGCTCGGCGAGCCCAGCCTGCGCCGCAAGGAGGGAGAGGCGCAGGTCTGGCTGTTCCAGACGCCCTTCTGCCATCTCGACGTGGTGCTGGACCGTGACGACACGGCGGGCAGCCCGCTGCGCGTCAGCTACGCCGCCGCCCGCGCCGCCGGCACGGAACGGCGCACCGAGGCGGCCTGCCTCGCTGAACTGGAACGTCAGGGGTCGCGTTGAGACAAAGTCCGGGAGAAGGAATTCCCCCGGACCCCCATCTTCTTTTTGTCAGTTTGAGGCGGAGGAATGCGGCTTGGCCGCTGCTAACCGCTTGCCGGCCACAAATCGCGAGGCTGCTTCAGCCCCGGCGTGAGCGCTCACCGGACGTGCTGCAAAACTGGCAGAAAAAAGAAGAAGGGGTCTGGGGGAGAATTCATTCTCCCCCGGCTCCGGAACCGCTCTTCCTCAGACATGCCCTTCGGTGAGCATCGCCTTCACCGGGCAGCTTCCTTCCGCCCCGCGCCAGGCGAGATAGGCGCCGGCGCCCAGCGCCAGCACGTTCAGCAGCGGGTTGGGGCGCGGCTTCGCCGCCGCCGCGGCCATGACCAGCCCCGCCACGACATAGAGGGCACGTTCGCCGCTGCTCAACTCGCCGCCGCCATGCTCGGCACGCACCGGATAGGACTGGTCCATCGCTTCACTCCTCGCGCTGTTCGCGGGGAAAACTCCCGGGGCGGCCGGGTGGTTCCACAACGACTCAGTCATGCCAGAGCTGCCAGGGGCTGCGCAGGCCAACACCGGCGGGCGGCGGAGGCATTGGTCTTCCGCAGGCCCTGATTTGACAGGCCCGCACGCAACGGCGCATTCCCTGCCCCCCTCGCCGCCACAACACGGAAAGAACCAACGATGCGCCCCTCCGGCCGTGCCCCTGACGCGCTGCGCGCCGTCTCCCTTCAGCCCGGCGTGGCTCGTCACGCCGAGGGCTCCTGCCTGATCCGCATGGGCGTCACCGAGGTGCTCTGCACCGCCAGCGTCGAGCCGCGCGTACCGCCCTTCCTGCGCGGCAAGGGCGAGGGCTGGGTGACGGCGGAATACGGCATGCTGCCCCGCGCCACCCATACCCGCGGCGACCGCGAGGCGGCGCGCGGCAAGCAGTCCGGCCGCACGCAGGAGATCCAGCGCCTGATCGGCCGCGCCCTGCGCGCCGTGGTGGACCGCAAGGCGATGGGCGAGATGGCCATCGTCCTGGACTGCGACGTCATCACTGCCGATGGCGGCACCCGCTGCGCCGCCATCACCGGCGCCTGGGTGGCGCTGCACCAGGCCTTCGAGCATTGCGTGCTGAAGAACGTGATCTCCGGCAACCCGCTGCGTGACCAGGTGGCCGCCATCTCCTGCGGTCTCTACCAGGGCGCGGCGGTGCTCGACCTCGACTATGCCGAGGACAGCGCGGCCGATGCCGACAGCAACTTCGTGCTCACCGGCAAGGGCGGCATCGTCGAGGTGCAGGGCACGGCGGAGGGCGCCCCCTTCTCCGAGGCGCAGCTGCTGGAGCTGATGGCCCTGGCCCGCAAGGGCACCGACGAGCTCTTCGCCGCGCAGCGCCGGGCCATCGGGCGGTGAGCGCGCGCCGCCAGCTGGCCGAGACGCGCATCGTCATGGCCAGCCACAATGCCGGCAAGGTGCGGGAGAACGCGGCCCTGCTGGCGGAGCACGGCATCGAGGTGGTCAGCGCCAAGGAGCTTGGCCTGCCGGTGCCGGAAGAGACGGAGAGCACCTTCCTCGGCAATGCCACGCTCAAGGCCCTGGCAGCGGCGAAGGCCGCCGGCATGGTGGCGCTGGCCGATGACAGTGGCTTCTCCGTCGGCGCCCTGAATGGCGACCCCGGTGTCCACACCGCCGACTGGGCCGAGCAGCCCGGCGGCGGGCGCGACTACGGGAAAGCCATGGCGCGCGTCGAGGAACTCGCCCGGCCGCATGCCGACCGTGCGGCCTGGTTCACCTGCGCCCTCGTCCTCGCCTGGCCGGACGGGCACACCGAGGGCTTCGAGGGGCGGGCCACGGGCGAGTGGGTCTGGCCGCCGCGCGGCATGCACGGCTTCGGCTATGACCCGATGTTCCAGCCCGCGGGAAAGAGCCAGACCTTCGGCGAGATGAGCGCGGAGGAGAAGCACCAGATCAGCCATCGCGCGGCGGCCTTCCGGCTGCTGGCGGAGGGCTGCCTCAGGAAGTGAAAACAAGTCCGGGGGAAGGAATTCCCCCGGGCCTCCATCTTCTTTTTGTCCGCTTAGGGCAGCGCAAGGAAACCATCGGGCGCAGCACGGTTCTGGAAGCAGCATTGACCGCCGCTAGGGTCAGGGGAACCACACGCCATGCTGTCACGCCGCCAGTTGCTCGCCACGCCGGCCCTCGGCGCCGCCATGCTGCCCCTCGCCGCCCGGGCCGCGGTGCCGGACACCATCCTCGCCATCGCCCGGCAGATCGACGACATCACCAGCCTCGACCCGCATGAATCCTTCGAGGCCTCGGGCGGCGAAATCATGGGCAACATCTACGACCGCCTGCTGGCGGTGGACCCGCGGGACTCCTCCCAGGTGGTCGGCGACCTCGCCGAGAGCTGGCAGGTGGGCGATGACAGCCAGACCTTCACCTTCCGCCTGAAGCCGGACCGTGTCTTCGCCTCCGGCAGGCCGGTCACGGCGGAGGACGTCGCCTTCAGCTTCCAGCGCCTGATCCGGCTGCAGAAGGCGCCCGCCTTCATCCTCGGCCAGTTCGGTCTGACGCCGGACAGCGTCGAACAGGCGGTGCAGGCCACCGACCCGCACACCGTCACGCTGCGCATCGGCGCGCCGCGTGCGCCGAGCTTCGTGCTCTACTGCCTGAACGCCAATGCGGCGAGCATCGTCGAGAAGGCCGAGGTGCTGCGCCACGCCCAGGGCGACGACCTCGGCAACGGCTGGCTGCGGCAGCACAGCGCCGGCTCGGGCGCCTATGTCCTGCGGGACTGGCGCGCCAGCGAGAGCGTCATCCTGGAGGCCAGTCCGCGCAGCCCGGCCAAGCCCGACCTGAAGCGCGTCATCATCCGCCATGTGCCGGATTCCTCGACGCAGCTGCTGCAGCTCAGGCAGGGCGACATCGACATCGCACGCAACCTCACCCCGGACCAGATCCGCGGCCTGGAGGGCGACGACAGGCTGCGCCTCGTCCGCAAGGAGCGCGCCTTCCTGCTCTATCTCGGCCTGAACGCGGCGCATCCGATGCTGGGCCGGGGCCAAGTGGCGCAGGCGATCAAATGGGCGATCGACTACGAGGGCATCGAGCGCAACCTGGTGCGCGGCACCTGGAGCGTGCAGCAGAACTTCCTGCCCGCAGGAATGCCCGGCGCGCTGACCGACAAGCCCTTCCGCCACGACCCGGACCGGGCGCGCGACCTGCTCAAGGCGGCCGGCGCGGGGGAGGGCTTCAGCATCACGCTCGACCACTTCTCCGGCCAGCCGCATGCCGATATCGCCCAGGCGATCCAGGCCGATCTCGGCGCCATCGGCATCCGCGTGAACCTGCTCTCCGGCGAGCAGCGGCAGGTCATCACCAAGACCCGCGCGCGCCAGCACGAGGCGGCGCTGCTCTACTGGGGCTCGGACTACTACGACCCCAATTCCAACGCCCAGGCCTTCCTGGTGAACCCCGATGACAGCGACGACGCCCCGCTGAAGACCGTCGCCTGGCGCAACCACTGGCGGAACCAGGCGCTGAGCGAGGCGGCGCAGGCCGCCACGCGCGAGGTGGACACAGCCCGGCGGCTGGAGATCTACCGCGACCTGCAGCGCCGCTTCCGCGAGCTCTCGCCGATCCCGATCCTGCTGCAGCAGCAGGAGGTCGCGGCCACGCGCCGGGTGGTGCGGGGCTTCGAACTGGGTGGCGTCGCCTACCGCACGCTCTACGCCCCGGTGCGCAAAGCCGAAGGCTGACAAAGCGCCGGCAGACCCGAAGAAAAAAGATGGGGCCTTGGGGGAATTCCTTCCCCCAGCCTTCCCTCTCGCCATCCATGGACAAGGCGCCTAGCCTTTCCCTCCTCCGCCCTTAGACGCGCAGGATGGCCATGAACGAGATTTCGCGCCCGAACGACCTGGATGCGTTCTGGATGCCCTATTCGGGCAACCGGTACTTCAAGTCGCATCCGCGCCTGCTGGCCCGTGCCGAGGGCATGACCTACTGGACCGCCGACGGAAAGGAGATCCTGGACGGCACCTCCGGCCTCTGGTGCTGCAATGCCGGCCATGGCCGCAAGGAGATCACCGAGGCCATCCAGAAGCAGGCGGCGGTGATGGATTTCGCCCCCACCTTCCAGCTCGGCCACCCCGTCGCCTTCGAGGCGGCGGCACGCGTCGCCGAGATCACTCCCGACGGGCTGGACCGCGTCTTCTTCACCAATTCCGGCAGCGAGAGCGCCGACACCGCCCTGAAGATCGCCCTCGCCTATCACCGGGCGCGCGGCGAGAGCCAGCGCGTGCGGCTGATCGGGCGTGAGCGTGGCTATCACGGCGTCGGCTTCGGCGGCATGTCGGTGGGCGGCATCGGCGGCAACCGCAAGCAGTTCGGCGCCATGCTGCCCTATGTGGACCACCTGCCGCACACCCACATCCCCACCATGAACGCCTTCTCCAAGGGCCAGCCGAAATACGGCGTCGAGCTGGCCGGCAGGCTGGAGGACCTCGTCGCGCTGCACGGCGCCGACACCATCGCCGCCGTCATGGTGGAGCCGATGGCGGGTTCCACCGGCGTTCTGGTGCCGCCCAAGGACTACCTCCAGCGCCTGCGGCAGATCTGCGACAAGTACGGCATCCTGCTGATCTTCGACGAGGTGATCACCGGCTTCGGCCGCCTCGGCACCAATTTCGGTAGCGAGCGCCTGGGCGTGACGCCGGACATCCTGACCATGGCCAAGGGCCTGACCAATGCCGCCGTGCCGATGGGCGGGGTCGCGGTGCGGAACGGCATCTACGACGCCATCGTCAACGGTGCGCCGGAGGGCATCGAGCTGTTCCACGGCTACACCTATTCCGGCCACCCGCTGGCGGCCGCGGCGGCGATCGCCACGCTGAACCTGCACAAGGCGGAGGACCTTCCGGGCCGCGCCAAGGCGATGGAGCCCTATTTCGAGGAGGCCGCCCATTCCCTGCGCGACCTGCCGAACGTCATCGACATCCGCAATATCGGCCTCGTCGCCGGCATCGAGCTGGCGCCGCGCCCGGGGCGGCCCACCGCCCGCGCGACGGAGGTGTTCCGCAAGTGCTTCGATGATGGGCTGCTGATCCGCACCACCGGCGACATCATCGCCCTCTCTCCACCGCTGATCGCGGAGAAGAGCCATGTCGACCGGATGTTCGGGACGCTGTCCGACGCCATCAAGGCCGCGGCGTAAGTGAAGCGGGGAGGGCAGCGCCCTCCCCGTCCCCCTGCCACCGAGTTGACAGTGTCGTCCCCGAGCCCGCCAGCAGTCTCCTGGCCGCAGTAGTTCAACAGTGCAAGGCGCAGATCCGAAGCTAAAGCGAAGCTCAAGCCATTGCGAAAGGCAATTGCTCTTCAGTTTGGGCTGAGAAGTTGACAGTTCTTGATTCTCACGGGCCCGTGTCCATATAGCGCATCCTCTGTTACCCCGGGCTTGTTGACCTGCACTCCCCTGACAAGGTTTTGCTCCGGCTTCGCCAGAGGTCAGGAGGCCGCTTGTCCGGTGCATGGAGCGGCGGGCTGAGAGAAGGCGGACTTGGATCTCCTCGCGCGACTCCTTGCCTATCGAGGCATGGCCCTCCCGGCCCGCTATCTTGCGGCCACCCTCCTGGTCCTGCTCGCTGCCGCCCTGCGCGCTGCCTTACCGGCTCTGGAACTGC
This sequence comes from Roseomonas sp., assembly GCA_035556695.1. Classification (GTDB taxonomy): domain Bacteria; phylum Pseudomonadota; class Alphaproteobacteria; order Acetobacterales; family Acetobacteraceae; genus Pseudoroseomonas. The sequence goes on along the minus strand of DATMFR010000001.1, from coordinate 46,996 downwards.
CTTTTCTGCTCTTCATCCCCATGCTGATGGTCATCGGCTTCTTCCTCGGCAGGGGTCCCGCCATCTATGCCACCGCCCTTGCCGCCTTGCTGGCCGCCTACCTGTTCATCCCGCCAACCTTCAGCCTGACGCTCCCGGGGAAGGACTGGTTCGCGACCGGCAGCTTCGCGCTGGTGAACCTCGGCATCGTTGCGGTCTGCGCCGCGCTGGGTGAGAGCCTGATCCGGCGCGAGGCCGACCTGGCGGCCCTGGCGGAAAGCCGCGCGCTGGCCGCTCACAGCGAGGCCACGCTGCGCCAGCTGAACGAGACGCTGGAACAGCGGGTGGCACAGGAGGTCGCGGACCGGAGCCGTACCGAGGAGGCGCTGCGGCAGAGCCAGAAGATGGAGGCGGTGGGCCAGCTGACCGGCGGCCTGGCGCATGACCTCAACAACATGCTGGCAGGAATCACCGGCAGCCTGGAACTGCTGAAGACGCGGCTCGGCCAGGGCCGCCTGCAGGAGCTGGACCGCTACATCGACGGTGCGGAAGGCGCGGCGAGCCGTGCCGCCGCGCTGACCCATCGCCTGCTCGCCTTCTCGCGCCGCCAGGCGCTGGACCCCAGGCCCACCAACCTCGACCAGCTGGTTACCGCCATGGAGGAGCTGGTCCGCCGCACGGCCGGCCCGGAGATCACGGTGGAGGTCAGCGGCACCCCGGGATTGTGGAACACCCTGATCGACCCGAACCAGCTTGAGAATGCGCTGCTGAACCTCTGCATCAACGCGCGGGATGCCATGCCGGCGGGTGGGCGGCTGACCATCGAGACCGCCAACCTGCACCTGGACGAAAGCTTCACCCGCAGGCGGGACATGTCCGCCGGCGACTATGTCTCGCTTTGCGTGACCGATACAGGCAGCGGCATCAGCCCGGACATGATTGAGCGGGTGTTCGAGCCCTTCTTCACCACCAAGCCGCTCGGGCAGGGCACCGGCCTCGGCCTCTCGATGGTCTATGGCTTCGTGCGGCAGTCGGGCGGCCAGGTACGGATCCACTCCACGCCAGGCCAGGGCACGACCGTCTGCCTTTACCTGCCGCGCAGCGACGAGCCGCTCGGCGCGGCGCAGCAGGCCGCCAACCTCGCGGCGGCCCCGCGCGCGCGGGGTGACGAGACGGTTCTGGTGGTGGATGACGAAGCCACGGTCCGGATGTTGGTGGTGGAGGCGCTGGGCGAGCTTGGCTATGCCACGATTGCCGCGGCGGACGGTGCGGAGGGGCTTGGAATCCTCCGCTCGGGAAGGCCGGTCGACCTGCTGGTGACCGATGTGGGGCTGCCCGGGGGGATGAACGGCCGCCAGTTGGCGGAGGCGGCGCGCCTGGTGCGTCCGGAGCTGAAGGTGCTGTTCATCACCGGCTATGCGGAGGCCGCCGTCCGCAGCCAGGGGCGCCTGGAGCAGGGGATGCACCTTCTCGGCAAGCCCTTCAGCCTGGAAGCCCTGGCCAGCCGCGTCCGGAAGCTGCTCGGCGGCCATTAGGGCAGCCCGGCCCGAAAGGGGGCGGGGGGATGGCGGCGCGGCAGGGCTGCCATTCCGGCGCTTCTGCGGTGCCCCCCGTGACCCGAGGGGGGAACCGTATCATATAACACGGCGAACGACCTTTCTCCGGCAGGACCCCAAGACATGAGCGAAGCCCGCGAGACCGTCCCCGTCACCGTGCTGACCGGCTATCTGGGCGCCGGCAAGACCACGCTGCTGAACCGCATTCTCAGCGAGAACCACGGCAAGAAGTTCGCCGTGGTGATCAACGAGTTCGGCGAGCTGGGCGTGGACAACGACCTCGTCATCGACGCCGACGAGGAAGTCTTCGAGATGAACAACGGCTGCATCTGCTGCACCGTGCGGGGCGACCTCGTGCGCATCCTGACCGGGCTGATGCGCCGCCGCGGCAAGTTCGACGGCATCATCGTCGAGACCACCGGCCTGGCCAACCCGGCCCCCGTGGCGCAGACCTTCTACATGGACGAGGACGTCAAGCGCGCCACGCGGCTCGACGCCATCGTCACCGTGGTGGACGCCAAGAACCTCGCCGCCCGGCTGGAGGACAGCGCCGAGGCGGCCGAGCAGATCGCCTTCGCCGACCTGATCGTGCTGAACAAGATGGACCTGGTCAGCGAGGAGGAGGCCGCCGAGGTCGAGCGCCGCATCAAGGCGATCAACCCCTATGCCGAGATCCGCCGCGCCACCAAGTCGGACGTGCCGGTGGAGAGCGTGATCGGGCGGGATGCCTTCAAGCTGGAGCGCATCCTGGAGCGCGAGCCGGACTTCCTCACCAGCGACGAGCACGAGCACAACGAGGACGTGATGAGCATGTCCTTCGAGGTGGACCAGCCGATCGACCCGGAGAAGTTCAACCAGTGGATCGGCAACCTGCTGCAGAGCAAGGGGCAGGACCTGCTGCGCACCAAGGGCATCCTGGCCTACAAGGGCGAGGACCGGCGCTTCGCCTTCCAGGCCGTGCACATGATCGCCGATGGCGACTTCATCGGGCCGTGGAAGGAGGGTGAGCCGCGCAAGTCGAAGATCGTCTTCATCGGCCGCAACCTGAACCGCCCGCAGCTCCGCCGCGGCTTCGAAGGCTGCGTCGCGGCATGAGCGAGAACAGCACCGGCGGCGTGGAAGAGGCCGATTTCCTGCTGCAGAGCCGTGGCACGGCGCAGGAGTTCGGCGCCTGGGTGGTGGGCGTCGCCTTCGGGCGGGAAGGACGCAGCGTCGCCTTCTCGCTCGCCGACGGCACGCTGCGGCTGGCCGACGCGGCCGGGGCCGCCGCCGGCTTCCGCGAGGTGGCGGCGCATGACGGCGCCTGCCTCGCCCTCACCCCCGATGTGGCGGGCGGCTATCTCTCCGGCGGCGATGACGGCAAGCTGCTGCATGTCGCGCCCGATGGCAGCGTCGCGGAGCTGGCCGATTTCGGCATGATGAAGTGGGTGGAGCACCTGGCCGCCCATCCCTCCGGCCTGCGCGCCGCGGCGGTCGGAAAGGTGGTGCACCTGCTGGACCGCGACGGGCAGAAGCTGAAGGCGCTGGAGCATCCCTCCACCGTCGGCGGCGTGGCCTTCGACGCCAAGGGCAAGCGCGTGGCCGCCGGGCATTACAACGGCGCCAGCCTGTGGTTCGTCCATTCCAAGGAGGACAAGCCGCGCGTGCTGCCCTGGAAGGGCAGCCACCAGCTTGTGATGTTCAGCCCGGACGGTACGCATGTGGTCACCACCATGCAGGAGAACGCCCTGCACGGCTGGCGCCTGACCGACCAGCAGGACATGCGCATGTCCGGCTACCCCACGAAGATCAAGTCCATTTCCTTCACCGGCAAGGGCCGCTGGCTGGCGACGGCGGGCGCGGACTGCGTGGTGCTCTGGCCCTTCTTCGCCGGCGGGCCGATGGGCAAGCCGCCGGTGGAGCTGGCCGGCGGCGACGGCGTGCTCTGCACCCAGGTCGCCTGCCATCCGCAGCATGAGGTGGTGGCCGCCGGCTTCCAGGACGGGCTGGTGCTGATGGCCGAGATCGGCTCGGGCAAGGTGGTGCCGGTCGCGGCGCCCGGCCGCGGGCCGGTTTCCGCGCTGGCCTGGAACCCGACGGGGACGCATCTCGCCTTCGGCACCGAGACAGGATTCGCCGGACTGGTAGACCTTTCAAAGAGGTAGAATGTAGAGAGCGGCGCAGCCCTCTGCGCACAGTCGCGTGCGTGGCGGCTGCGCTGCCCTGGACTCACGCCGAAGTGGCGTTCTCCCGGCTTGCGTGGCATGGCCCCCGGATGATCTGAGGCTAGGTCACCGCAGATGGGGTGCCATGGGAATTCGCGAGTGGCTGAGGGCCGCCCGGCTGCGTCTCTGCAAGGCTGTGCGAGCGCCCCGGAGGCTGAGGGTGCACCTCCTCGCCTTCGCCATGGCCCTCCTGCTGCCGGCGCTTCTGGGGGGTGGGCTAACCGCCTGGCAGCTTGGCCGCACCTATCGCCATACCGCCGAGGCCGGTCTGCAGAGTGCGGCTCGCGCCACGGCGACGGCAGTGGACCGCGAACTGGACGTGGTGGCGACGGCGGCCAGCACCCTCGCCGGCTCACCGGGCATGCGTGCCGCCCTCCCGGAAAGCGGAGAACCCCATACCAGCCGCGCCTTCATCGAGCTGCGCGCGCAGATGGCCGCAGTGAGCGAGGCTTTTGGTGGCTGGGTGGTGCTGGTGCGACCGGACGGCACCCAGTTGCTCAACACGCTGACCTCTTCCGGCACGCCCCTGCCGCGGGCGCGCGGCTTTCCCTGGATCAGCCGCGCCTTGGAAACAGGCCACGTAGTCCTCAGCGACCTCTTCATCGGCGGCGTGGCGCAGCGCCCGATCCTGGCCGCCTTCTCGCCCGTCCGGCTGCGGGACGGCAACGCGCAGGAGAGCCTCGTCCTCATCCTTGCCTTTGATCCCGCACGGCTCGGCAACCTGCTGGCCGAGGCCAGTGAGGGCAACATTGCCGGGCTGGTCGAGGTACAGCAGGGCCGCCATGTGGCGCGCTCGACGGCGCATGCCGAGGCGGTCGGCAACGCCGCACCACCCTGGCTTGCCCGTGTGGTCCAGGGGAGCAGCGCCGGGATCGCCCGCGGCCGGGCCCTGGAGGGCACAGAGGTTGTCGTCGCCTATCAGCGCCTGAAGCGGGTGCCATGGGCGGCGATAGTCACCCTGCCCGCAGCGACCTATGACGCCGCCTGGCGCAAGCCGCTCATCAACCTGCTCGCCGCCGCTGTGGCGCTGCTCGTGGCGGCCCTGATGCTGGCGGCCCTGCTGGCGCGCCGCCTGCTGCGGCCGGTGCAGGGGCTGGCGCGCGAGGCGCAGGCGATGGCCACCGGGCAGCCTGTTCCGCCTAGCCTGCCCTCCACGCCCGTGACCGAATTCGAGGCTCTGCGCAGTGCTCTTGGCCGAGCCGCCGACGGCATGCGCGCCCGCGCCGCCGCCGAGGGGCGAGCCGCCGCGGCGGAAGAAGCGGCGGCGGCGCTGCGCACTGAACGCGACCGGGCGCGGCTCTATTTCGATGTGGCCGGAGCCATGCTGGTCGTGCTCGATGCCGACGGAACGGTGCGTGGCATCAACCGCCGTGGCCTGGAGGTGCTGGGACTGAGGAGCGAGGAGGAGGCGCTGGGGCGGAACTGGCATGATGCCTTCGTGCCCGAGCGGCTGCGCCAGCCCGCGCGGGACATCCTGCAGGCGCTTGCCTCCGGCCGGGGAGAACTGGAGGAATCCCACGAGAACCTCGTGCTCCGCGCGGATGGCCAGGAACGGCTCGTCGCTTGGCACAACGCGGTGCTGCTGGATGGCACCGGCAGACTTGTAGCCGTGGTCGGCTCGGGCGAGGACATCACCGACCGCCGGGCGACGGAGGAGCAGCAGAGCTTGCTGATGCGCGAGCTGGACCACCGCGCCAAAAACGTGCTCGCCGTGGTGCAGTCGATCGTTCGGCTGACGCGGGCCGAGCGTCCGGCAGATTTCGCCGCGGCCGTGGATGGCCGCGTCCGCGCCCTGGGGCGGGCGCACACGCTGCTGGCCCGCGCGAACTGGGGCGGCAGCGACCTGCGCGCCGTGATCGAGGCGGAACTCGCCCCCTATGTCGCCGGACAGCGTGCCAATTTTTCTGGTCCCGGGGTGCGGCTGGCGCCGGAGGCGGTGCAGCCGCTTTCCATGATCCTGCACGAACTCGCCACCAATGCGGCCAAGCACGGCGCCCTTTCACAGCCCGGCGGACAGGTCGCGATCGATTGGGGCCCGCAGCCGGACGGAGGGCTACGCCTGGAATGGACGGAAGTCGGCGGACCGCCCGTGCCGCAAGCCCCGGCGCGGCGCGGCTTCGGTTCGCGGCTGATCGAGGCCACGGCGCTTCAGCTCGGCGGGCAGATCCGGTTTGACTGGCAGCCCGCCGGGCTGCGTTGCCAGTTGCGGATCGCAGCCGACCGCATCGCCCTGCAGAACCCGATCCTGCATCCCTCTCAGGACAGTGCCGCTAGGGAGAAGCCCGCCGAAAGCGGCCAGCGGGCGGCGCTCTTCGGGCTCGAGGGCCGCCACGTGCTGGTGGCGGAGGACGAGGCAACGGTCGCATTGGAGTTGGAAGATACCCTGCGCCGGCTGGGCTGCACGGTGATCGGGCCGGCCGCAACCCTCGGCGAGGCGCTGCGGCTTGCCGAGCAAGGCATCCGCGAGGGGCGGCTCGATGCCGCGGTGCTCGACGTCAACCTGCAGGGGCAGGCCGCCTTCCCAGTGGCGGACCTGCTGGTCCGGCACGGCCTGCCCGTGCTGTTCGCCAGCGGCTACCACGAGCTGCCGGGTGGCTGGGCCATGGGCGGAGGACAGGGGCGGACCGCCCGGCTGCACAAGCCGCTCGCCCGCGGCGCGCTGGCCGTGGCGCTGCAGCGCCTGCTGACCGGCACCGGCGGCACACCAGGCTCCCGGCATGCGGAGGCCGGGCAGCCCGCAGGCGGGCGGCGGCGGGTTCGCCGCAACCGACCGCCCAGGTTCTGACAGCGGTGCGGCCCGCTCGCTCCCCGCGGGCCGGCGTCCACAAGGCCCGGCTATACTGCACCAGGGACGGCGCGCCCGCCCTGCCCCAGCCCGACCAGGGCCAGCATCTCCGCAAAAAGAGCCTCTCGCTGAGCCGCGAGGCTGGCGTCGCGCTCACGCGTCAGCGCCAGCAGCGCCTCCGGCCGCAGCCCCTTGGCGGCGAGACGCTCGGGCGGCGTGAAGCCGATCCAGTCGGCGATGCAGCCGGCATTGGCCTCGGGGTGGAACTGCACGCCCAGCGCACGGCGATGGCGGAAGGCCTGGATGGTGCCCTCCGAGCGCGCCAGCACCTCCGCCTCCGCCGGCAGTGCCACATGGTCGCCGTGCCAACGGATCCAGGGGCCGCGCCAGACGGAGGCAGAAACTTCCGGGGCGGAGACCTCGGCGGTCTCCATCCAGCCCTCGTGGAAGGTACCGGTGGGTGCCACGCTGCCGCCGATCGCGAAGGCGATCATCTGCGCCCCGAAGCAGATGCCGATCACCGGCCGCTCCGCCGCGATCCAGTGCGCCAGCGACGCCCGCTGGCGGGCGATCCAGGCATCGGCGTCATAGGCCGCCTTGGGCGAGCCCAGCGTCACCAGCAGGTCCGCCTCGGGCATCCAGTCCTCCGGCAGGTCGGGTCCGGCAAGGGTGCGCAGCACGGCGCCATGCCGGCGCTCCAGCCAGGCACCGAAATGGCCGATCGGCGCCAATGGAGAGTTTTCGACAACCAGAACCTGCATCGTTTCTTATCCAGCGTGGAAGGGAACTGCGCCGGGCTGAACCCGCCCTTGGCCCCTCAATGCCTCAAGGGTGAGCGCTGCGCATCCCTGCCCTGACATTTCCCTCGCTGGCACAAGGGTGTAGCGAGGGCGCAGCAGGACCTCGCGCCGGCTTCGTTCATTCCACGACCTGAAAGGCTTCCCACTGCCATGCGGGCAGACCGCTTCCCCTCACTGGACCGCCGCAGGCTTCGTCGCCTGCCGCTGCTTTCTCCCCGCCAGTGGCGGCGACGGCTCCTGTTCTGGCTCAGCGCCGTCCTGGTCGGCCTGACCGCGGTCGGCTTCGCTGCCCTGGCCGACGGGGCACAGCGGATCTTCCACCGCATCATCGCCATCGAGCCTCTGCTGATCTTCGTGATGGCACCGGCTGGTCTGGCGCTTTCCCTGCTGCTGACGCGCTGGTTCTTCCCGGGCGCGCAGGGCAGCGGCATCCCGCAGGTCATCGCCGCCCTGCACGAGACTGATGCAAAACGCATCGGCGCGCTGCTGACGCTGCGCATCGGCATCGGCAAGATCCTGCTGACGCTGCTCGGCCTGCTCAGCGGCGCCTCGATCGGCCGCGAGGGGCCGACGGCGCAGGTCGGCGCCGCCATCATGTACAGCCTGGGCCGCTGGCAGCGCCTGCCGCGGACGGAGATGATCCACATCCTCGTCCTCTCCGGCGGCGCGGCGGGCGTGGCGGCGGCCTTCAACACGCCGCTCGCCGGGCTGGTCTTCGCCATCGAGGAGCTGAGCCATGGCACCCGCATCCGCACCGGCAGTCCGACGCTGACGGCGGTGGTGCTGGCCGGCCTGATGGCCATCGCGGTGGTCGGCAACTACGTCTATTTCGGCGTGAGCCACGCCCAGCTCGAGATCGGGCCGGCCTGGGTGGCGGTGCTCGCCTGCGGCGTCGTGGGCGGTTTCGCGGGCGGTCTGTTCAGCTCCGCCCTGCTGGAGGCGCAACGCTATCTTCCGCGCCTCGTCGGCCAGCTCGCGGTGCGCCGCCCGGCCGTCTTCGCCGCGCTCTGCGGCCTCATGATCGCCCTCATCGGCTGGCTCTCGGGCGGCACCAGCTACGGCACCGGCTACGACCAGGCGAAGCTGTTGGTGGAAGGCCACGCCGCCGAACTGCCGGCCGACTTCGCCATCTGGAAGCTGCTGGCCACCGTCGTCTCCTATCTGAGCGGCATCCCGGGCGGCATCTTCGCGCCCTCGCTGGCGGTGGGCGCGGGCATCGGCCAGTGGATGGGCGCGCTGCTGCCGGGCGCACCCGCCGGCGCGGTCGTGCTGCTGGGCATGGTCGGCTACTTCTCCGGCGTGGTGCAGGCGCCGATCACCGCGGCCGTCATCGTGCTGGAAATGACCAGCAACCCACGCCTCGCCATGCCGCTGATGGGCACCGCCCTGCTGGCCTTCATGGTCTCGCGCCTGGTCTGCCGGCGGCCGCTCTACGCCAGCATGGCAAAGCGCTTCATCTCGCACTGAAGAAGATAAAGCCTGGGGGAAAGAATTCCCCCAGAACCCCATCTTTTTTCTTCGAGTTTCCAGCGCCTGCTGGAAGCACAGCGCCAAGCTGACAAAAAAAGATGGAGGTCCGGGGGAATTCCTTCCCCCGGACTTTTTTTTACCCCTGAACCGGACAGCCATTACGGCTGGCGCGGAACCGCACCGAATCCTCGTAGGTCGGCCGGCGTGCCCGCATGATGCCGCCAAGCGGCCGGTGCGCCTCGATGCCGTGCCAGGGGCTGAAGGACAGGCCGTCGTCGATCTCGCGCGCACGCTCCTCGTCCCAGCCGCTCTGCGGCGGCAGGCTGATGCGCGCCACGGCCACATAGGGGCTCTCCGCCTCCGGCCACGGCACGGAACTGTCCTCGATCGGCATGGTCTCGGGATTGGTCAGCAGTTGCACCCGCAGCTCCCACTCGCCCCCCTGCTCGCGGAAGAAGGCATTGACCGCCTCGCGCAGCGCGTTCGGATAGCCGTTCGTGTCGATCTTGCTGCCGGTGAGCGCCGTCAAGGCAGGCGAGACCGGGGCGATCGAGAGCTTGGCCACGTGGTCGCCGTAGCGCAGCGGCACCTGGGTCCAGAAGGTCTCGCCGAGGATGTGGGTGTTCGGCTGGCCCCCCATGTTCTTCAGCAGGGCGCTGTCGCCGCCGAAGGTCTCCACCACCTTCTCCGCGCCCCGCAGCGTGGCCGAGACCACCTTCTTCAGCCCCTGGGCCTTGTCGGTGGTGGCTGCCAGCAGCTTCAGGCTCTTCGCGAAGGTCCTGGGGTCTGGCGCGGCGAAGGCCGGAGCATTGGCCATGACGAAGTCCTGCGAGGCCTCGGCCTCAGAACCCGGCAGGCGTGCGCCCGCCACCTCCAGCACCTTCAGCGCCAGGCCCCGGGGGGTGGAGACACTGTCATCCAGCACGTCGCCAGGATTGGTCGAGAAGCGCAGCACGACCTTGTAGGTGGCCGGGCGCGCGAAGAGCCCCTGCGCCAAGGTTGGCGGCAGGTGGTCCAGCACGCGCAGTTCGCCCTTCAGCAGGCCATGGCTCTTGGCGTGCACGCTGCGCACCGCGTGCCCATGGTCCTCGAAGGTCGTCTCGCTGATGCGGCGCAGCGCCTGGGTCAGCTCGGCGATGGTCTCTGCCTCGTCGGGCTGCGGCGATTCCAGGCTGGGATCGTAGCGGACGGGCATGGGAGGCGTCTCCTGGGGTGATCCCGGCAGAACGCTCCCTTCCCGCCCCCGTTGCCCGCCTCAGCCGATGCGGATGACGCGCGCCAGCGCCGCCACGTGCTCGGGCGGGGTCGGCGGCACGATGCCATGGCCAAGATTGAACACGAAGGGCCGCCCCCGCATCGCGGCGAGAATGGAGCGCGCCTCCGCCTCCAGCGCGGGGCCGCCGGCCACCACCGCCTGCGGGTCCAGGTTGCCCTGCAGGGCGATCTGCGGCGGCAGGTTGGCGGCCGCCCAGCGGGGGTCCATGCCGGTGTCCATGGCCACGGTGCCCACACCCACACGCTGCGCATATTCGACGATCATCGGGCCGGCGAGGCGCGGAAAGCCGATCAGCGGGATCTCGGGATGGACCTTGCGGATGGCCCTGACGATGGCGTTGCTCGGCTCGATGCACCAGCGGCGGAACTGGGAGGGCGGCAGCAGGCCGGCCCAGCTGTCGAACAGCATCAGGGCCTCGGCGCCCGCCTCGGCCTGGGCCAGCAGGTATTCCACCGTGGCGTCCACCAGCATCCGGATCAGCTTGCCGAACAAGGCGGGGTCGGCATAGGCGAGGCGGCGGGTCTCGGCGAACTCCTTGCCGCCCTTCCCGTCCACCATGTAGCAGGCCACGGTGAAGGGGCTGCCCGCAAAGCCGATCAGGGCCGTTCTCGGCGCCTCCTGAGCCAGCCCGGCCCGCACCCGCGCGACCGTCTCCAGGATGGGCCCCACGTTCGCCCGCAGTGCCTCAGGGCGCAGCGCCGCGAGCCCGGCGGCATCCCGCACCGGGTCCAGCAGCGGCCCCTCCCCCTCGGCATAGCGCAGCCCCTGCCCCAGCGCCCAGGGCACCATCAGGATGTCGCTGAACAGGATGGCGCCGTCCATGCCGTAGCGGCGCACCGGCTGCAGGGTGACCTCGGCTGCCAACTCGGGCGTTGTGCACAGGTTGATGAAGTCGCCGGCCTGGGCCCGCAGCAGGCGGTATTCCGGCAGGTACCGCCCGGCCTGGCGCATCAGCCAGAAGGGCGGTGGCCAGAGGGCTTCCCCCGAGAGGGCACGCAGCAAGGGCTTCGACGCGTTTTCCATGGCGCCCCTTTCTATGAAAAAGAGTCTTTAAGAAAGGTAGGGGGTCCAGTAGGGCCTGTGGATAAGGGGGACGCAAAGGCGTCCACCGCTTTCCACAAAGTTTTCCACAAGTGCGAATCGACGAAAAACCCAGCTCAAAGGCCGGTTTCCGGCTTTTTCCCCGGACTCGCACCGCGCGCTGTGCCCAGCTATGCCCAACCCCCTGAAAATGCGGATTCAATCCCCGATTCTCCCACCCCACCCTTGGCGGGCCGATAGTTTTCCACAATCTCCACAGCATTCCCCGCTATTCTCCACGCCCAGAAACGCCGTCTGACGCCCCGGAGCCGATGTCCCACCGCCCCTTCAACCTGCATCTCGTCTCTGACAGCACGGGTGAGACGCTGAACTCCATCATGCGCGCCACCCTGGCCCGCTTCCCCGACCCGCAGGTGGTGCATCACCGCTGGTCGCTGGTCCGCTCGCACCTGCAGCTTGAGCAGGTGCTGGAAGGCATCAAGGCGGAGCCGGGGCCGGTGATGTTCACCCTGGTGGACCGCTCGCTGCGGCACGCGCTGGAGGAGGTCTGCCAGCAGCTCGGCGTGCCCTGCCTCTCGGTGCTCGACCCGGTGATGGACCTCCTGCAGGCGCAGCTCGGTCAGCAGGCGCGCGAGAAGCGCGCCGCGCAGTATGTGCTGGACGCCGACTACTTCCGCCGCATCGACGCCATGCACTTCGTCCTGGCGCATGACGACGGCCAGGGCGTGGCCGGCATCGAGGAGGCGGATTGCGTGCTGGTCGGCGTCTCCCGCTCCAGCAAGACGCCGACCTGCTTCTATCTGGCGAATCGGGGCATCAAGGCGGCCAATATACCGATCGTGCCGACCAGCCCGCTGCCGGCGGAGCTGGAGGACCCCCCCTGCCCCGTGATCGGCCTGACCATCGACACCAGCGCGCTGATCGACATCCGGCGGCACCGGCTGAAGATCATCGGCACCGGCGGGATGCGGCAGGACACCAACGACTACGTGGATTTCGAGGCGGTGCGGGCCGAGATCCAGGCCGCACGGCGGCTCTGCACCAGCCATGGCTGGCCGGTGATCGACGTCACCCGCCGCTCGATCGAGGAGACGGCGGCCACGGTGCTGCAGCTGATGGAAGCCTGGCACGCCCGGCGCAACCAGCAGATGGCGGCGCATATCGTGCCGCCCGGCCAATGACCCGGCTGATCCTCGCCTCATCCTCCGCCACGCGCGCGGCGCTGCTGCGGGCCGCCGGGCTGGACTTCGAGGCGCGCCCTGCCGCGGTGGACGAGGCCGCGCTGAAGGCTGCGGCACAGGCCGAGTCGATTCCGCCCGCCGATGCCGCCGTCCTGCTCGCCGAGGCCAAGGCCGAGCGAATCGCCCGCCGCGAGCCGGAAGCGCTGGTGATCGGCGCCGACCAGCTCCTGGTTTGCGAGGAGCGCTGGTTCGACAAGCCGGAGGATATTGCCGGCGCGCGCGAGCAACTTCGCGCCCTGCGCGGACGGACGCACACGCTCTTCACCGCCATGGTGGCCTGGCGGCACGGCCAGCGCGTCTGGCAGCATGTGGCGCGGCCGCGCCTGACCATGCGCGACTTCTCCGAACCCTTCCTGGAGCGCTATTTGGCGGCGGAGGGCGAGGCGGTGACCTATTCCGTCGGCGCCTACCGGCTGGAGGGGCTTGGCATCCAGCTCTTCAGCGAGGTGCAGGGCGAGCACAGCGCCATCCTGGGCCTGCCGCTGCTGCCGCTGCTCGGCTTCCTCCGCCAGCACGGCCTGCTGGAGGGCTAGAAGGCGCCACGCGATCAGTGCCGGGGTCCGGGGTGACACTGTCACCCCGGCGCCAGGGGAGGAGCCCCTGGCGCCGGTTCAGCCCGGAGCAGGAAGCGGCATTCGGCAGTCGGCGAGGATGCGGCCGGTGAAGGGCGTCCAGGTCTGTGTCCGGCCGAGCAGGGGGATGCCGAGGTAGCCGCGCAGGCGCAGGTTGCCATCCTGGCCGAGCCACATTTCCGCCCGCCAGACGGCGCCGTCGCGCGGGTCCATGATGGTGCCCCGCCAGACTTCCCCATCCGGTCGCATGGTCAGGATCTGCAGCCCGCATTGCGACCGGCCATAGACGTCGCGCGGGATGGGCTCGTCAGGGCTGTCGAGCGCCATGCCGGTGATCCAGCCACAAAGGGAGGACCCGCAGGGGCGGATCTCGATGACTCCGTCCCCATCTGGGACCAGCCATCGCCCGGTCGGGGAGGCCTCTTCCTGCGCCGAGAGCGGGCTGGCCAGCGCCGCCGCGAGCAGCGTTACCGCGACCAACCGCCGCAGAGCCGCCGACAGAGGCCGGCGCTTTCGAGGGGATGCCGCCGGACCGGGCGGCTGGATAGGTGTCGGCCGAATCGCCTCATTCCCCCAGCAGCAGAAGGCCCCCCCAGGAGAGCCCGATCATGGCCACCACCACCAGCCCGGCCGCCATGCCGGGATAGTGGACGGCGCGGTCCAGCAGCAGCCCGGCGAGAGTGGCACCGAAGGCGAAGAGCAGCAGCACCACGAGGAAGCCGACCAGCACCGGGTTGCTCATCCCCGGCGTGCCTCCGCACCGCGTTGCTGGCGGAGGCGCTGCCGCTCCTCGGCGGAGAGCACGGCGTAGCGGGCGCGCGCCGCCTGCAGCCAGGCAGTGCGCTCGCCCGGCCGGGCATCGTCGCACCGGCCATGCTGTTCGGTGTCGTCCTGCACGGCCACCGGCTGGGCATCGGCGTCGTTCGGCAGCGGCGGGATCGCTGCCAGCCAGCCCATCAGCGCCAGCGGCCAGAGCCGGGATCCAGGCATATCCGTCATGAGGCCCTCCGCGCTTGTCTGCGCCCTGCGGCACACCATTACCAAGGGATGCAACGCATTCGTGGCCAGGATGTGACCACACGTGACAAGATTGCGCCGTTTCCGCTTGAAAATGCCGCAGACCTGCCCGCAGGCAGCTTCCGGCGGCGGCAGACCAGAGGAGTTCCCGACTTGGCCCGAGGCCCATTTCCCCTGTTCACCGGACGGCGCGGCGCCGCCTCGGCCCTGCCGGGGCTGAACAGCCGGGGCGCGGCCATCCTGCGTCAGGTGGTGGAGCTGTATGTCGAGACGGGCGAGCCGGTGGGCTCTCGCACCCTCTCGCGGCGGCTGCCCCAGGCGCTGTCCCCCGCAACAATTCGCAATGCCATGGCAGACCTGGAGGAAGCCGGCCTGCTCTACGCGCCGCATACCTCGGCCGGGCGGCTGCCGACGGAGCAGGGGCTGCGGCTTTTCGTGGACGGGTTGCTGGAGTTCGGCGACCTCACCGAGCAGGAGCGCGAGGCGATCGCCGCGCGCTGCGCCGCCGCGGGCCGGAGCATGGAGGAGACCCTTTCCGAGGCCGGGCAGATGCTCTCCGGCCTGGCTGGCGCAGCCGGGCTGGTGGTGGCGCCGAAGACCGAGGCGCCGATCCGCCATATCGAGTTCGTCCCGCTCTCCGCCGGGCGGGCGCTGGTGGTGCTGGTGAACGCGCATGGGCAGGTGGAGAACCGCGTCATCGACGTGCCGCCGGGCCTGCCGGCCAGCGCCTTCACCCAGGCCTCCAACTTCCTCAACGCGCGGCTCTCGGGCCGCACGCTGGAGGAGGCGCGCAGCACGGTGGCCGAGGAGATCGCCGCCAACCGGAGCACGCTCGACGAGCTGACCCAGCAGATGATCGAGTCGGGGCTGGCGACCTGGGCGGGCGGCGGCGGCGGCTCGCTGATCCTGCGCGGCCAGGCCAAGCTGCTGGAGAATGTGGACCAGCTCGCCCGGGTGCAGGAGATCCAGGCGCTGTTCGAGCGGCTGGAGGCGCAGGAGACCATGCTGCGCCTGCTGGAGCTGGCGCAGCGCGGGGAGGGGGTGCAGATCTTCATCGGCGCCGAGTCGGGGCTGTTCAACAGCGCCGGCCTCTCCATGGTGGTCTCACCCTTCCGCGACGGGAAGGAGCAGATCGTCGGCGCCATCGGCGTGATCGGGCCGACGCGCATCAACTACGGCCGGATCATCCCGGTGGTGGACTACACCGCACGGGTGATCGGGCAGTTGCTGGGCTGAAGCCCTTCGGACCCTGCGTCAGCTGTCAAGCAGCGCGTCGATATCGGCCTGGGACAGTTCGGCCAGGGGCAGGGCCGGCGGCGGTGCCGGCGGTGCACCGGACAGCAGGGCATCAATGACGCTCTGGGGGAGGTCGGGCGTTTGCTGCGCCTCGGCGCCCACGGTCCGCATCTGCGTGGCGATCTGCACCTGGGGGATGTCCGAGGCGACGCCCGGCACGATCTGCTCCAGCATGGTCTCCACCTGCTGAAGGTGCTGGATGGCGCGCCGAATGCGCTGACCGGTGATGTCCTGGAAGCTGCAGGCCTCGAAGATCGAGTTCACCCGCGCGGAGAGCGCCTCAATCGAGGCCTGGTCCTTCCGGCCGCTGGTGATCCAGCTCTGGATGGCCTCCGTGGCCTCCATGATGGTGTTGGCGGCGGTTTCCGTGGCCTGGACAACGGCCTCCAGCTCCAGGCCACTGTTGCGCGTGCTGGCCACGGGAATGGCAACGAGTTGGGCAATCTGCTCGTGCACCTGGCTCAGCTTCTTTGAGAGCTTCTCCTCCGCCATGTCGGCCATCTCGGAGGTGGCGGCCAGTTCGGCGCTCAATTCGGCGATGCGCCGATCCACGAAGCTCCGCATCTCCTTGAACATTGGCTCCAGCTCCGCACGCATGGCGGCGCGCAGGTCCTCATGGATCACGGCCTGGGCATTCATCGACGGACTCCAGCGGCGGACAGAAGACGCTTTTTCTAGCCCGCCCAGATGAATGGCTGGTTGCCGCGGGGGCCTGGCTCAATGCGGCGCGGCTTTGCCGCGCAGCCGCTCCAGCAGCGGCACCACCAACCACTGCACCAATGGGATCAGCAAGGCACCGACCAGCAGGCCGAGCAGGCCCGAGAGGGCCGCCGTCGTGAACCATCCGGCCGCGCCGGGCAGGGCGGGGACAGCATGCCCGGCCGCCTCCGCCGCCGCATGCACCGCATGGCCCGGCGCCGACAGGCCGAACCCCTCCAGTCCATGGAGGATGATGCCGCCGCCGACCCAGAGCATCGCCGCCGTGCCGACAATGCCGAGCAGCCAGAGAAAATAGGGCATGCCGCGGACCAGGCCGCGCCCGATTCCCCGCGTCAGCGGCCGCAGCAGCCGGTCGGCGCCGCCCGGCGCGGTATCCGCCGGCGGCTGGCGGCGCAGGCCGAGCAGGCTGGAAGCAGGGCGCGGGTTGCCGGCGAGCGACACGCCCACATCATCCGCCTTCACGATCAGGGCCACCCCGCCATAGACCAGCGCCGTGAGGCTCAGCCCGACGATGGCGAGGACCAACGCCTGCAGCGGCATCGAGAGGCCGGAGACGTTGGACAGGGTGAGGGCCATGATCTCGGCGGAGAGGATAAAGTCGGTCTTGATGGCGCTGCGGACCTTCTGCTCCTCCATGCCACGGCCCGCTGCTCCGGACTTGGCGACCGCCGCCTCATGTGCCTCCGCCTGATGCGGGCGCAGGGCGTGGAAGACCTTCTCGGCGCCCTCGTAACAGAGGAAGGCACCGCCCAGCATCAGCAGCGGCGTCACCGCCCAGGGCGCGAGCAGGCTCAGGAGGAGGGCCAGGGGCAGCAGGTAGATCAGCTTGTTCTTCACCGAGCCGAGGGCGATCTTGCCGACGATCGGCAGCTCGCGGTCTGCGGCGAAGCCGACCACGTAGCGGGGGGTGACGGCGGCATCGTCCACCACAACGCCCGCCGCTTTCACGCCGGCGCGCGTGGCCTGGGTGGCGGCGTCGTCCAGTGAGGCGGCGGCGACCTTGGCAATGCCGGCTACGTCGTCCAGTAGCGCGATCAGACCAGTGCTCACGAATTCTCCGCCTTCCAGCTTTAACCGGGTTGGCTAACGCCTGCGTCATGATTCGGCTGCACGCTGTCGGCGACCGCGCCACGGGGATAGAAGGGATGGAGGAGTTCGGATTTGTCCTCCACGTCCTGGCCGAAGCAAAGGTTGGGGGAGTGAACTCCCCCAAGCACCCTCCTTCTGTCAGTTTTTGGTGCCGCCTGTGCTGGCGTGATCGCGTGCGGCGAGGACGGCAAAGCTGACAGAAAGAAGAAGAGGGGCTCCGGGGGAAGAGTTCATTCTTCCGGCATTTCTCAGCCTCGCGACGTCGCGGGCACCGCCGCCGCGAGCGCCAGGGCGGCGAGGAGGCAGAGAATGGAGAGCAACGCGACGGGCATTGTGTAACCGCCGCTCCAGGCCCAGAGCCAGCCCGCCGCGACAGGTCCCGCCGCCCGTGCCAGGGCGCCCGGCGCGGCGAGGGCGCTGCTGATGGCGCCGTAATGCCCGGTTCCGAAGAGCTGTGCCGGCAGGGCGCCGCGCACGATGGTCATGACGCCATTGGCCAGCCCATAAACGGCGATGGCGCAGGCCATGGCCGCGATGCCGCTGCCCCAGGCCAGCAAGGCTGAGGCGGGCGCCAGCGCCAGCAGCGAGACCAGCCCGACCGTGCGCAGCGGCCAGCGCTTGCTGCCGCCGAACTCGATCACCCGCCCGGCCACCTGCGCGATGCCGAGCAGCCCTGCCAGTAATGGTGCCGCCTCGCCGAGGCCGCGCTCCCCCAGCAGCGGTACCAGATGCACGCCGATCACCGCGCTGACGAAGCCGATGGCCACGTTGACGAAGGCCAGCCCCCAGAAGCGCGGCTGGCGGCAGACAGCGCCAAGATGCAGGTCGCCACTCGCCACGCCGGGCTTGGGCGGCGGCGCGCGGCCGGGCAGGGCGGCGGCATGGGGCAGGGCGCAGGCCAGGTTCGCCAAGGCCAGCACGGAGCAGGCGGTGCGCCAGCCGAGATCGGCCACCAGCCAGGCGGTCAGCGGCCAGAAGACCGTGCTTGCCAGCCCGCCAGCGAAGGTGACCAGCGCGATGCCCGGCCGCATGCCGTCGCGGCCGAAGGCGGCGGCAATGGCGGTGAAGGCGGCCTCATAGAGCGTCGCTGCCATCACCGCGCCGATACCGGCCCAGACGGCATAGAACTGCCAGAGGCTCTCCATCCGCCCGGCCAGCCAGAGGCCGAGCCCGGCCAGCACCGAGCCGGCCGTCATGACGGTGCGCGGCCCCAGCCGGTCCAGCATGGGACCGACGCCGAGCGCCGCGCCCGCCTGCACCAGCAGCCCCATGGAGAAGGCACCCACCACCGTGCCGCGCGGCCAGCCTGTCTCGGCGCCGATGGCCGGCATCAGCACGGAGAAGGCGTAGAACATCGAGCCCCAATGGACGACCTGCGTCACCGCCAGCACGGCGGCCACGCGCCAGGCGCCCTCCGGCACGCGCGCGGCCGGTGCCGTGGATGCCGCCATGCTCATGCGCGCGTCACCGGCGGCTCCGTCTCGCCCGGGCCAAGGGCGCGTTGCAGCAGCACGATGTCCAGCCACTGCCCATGCTTCCAGCCGACGGCCCGCAAGACCCCCACCTCGCGGAAGCCCATCGCCCGGTGGAGCCCAATCGAGGCGGTATTGCCGCTATCGCCGACCACGGCCACCATCTGCCGCAGGCCGCGCCCCTCGCAGGCCTCGATCAGCGCTGCCAGCAGGCGCTGGCCGAAGCCATGCCCCGCCTGGTCGGCACGGACATAGATCGAGTTCTCCACCGTATCCCGATAGGCCGGGCGGGGACGGTAGGGGCCGGCATAGGCGTAGCCCAGCACCGTGCCGTCCTGTTCCAGCACCAGATAGGGCATATCCTGCGCCAGCAGCGCCTCCTGGCGGCGGCGTATCTCCGCCTCGTCGGGCGGCTCGATCTCGAAGGAGGCGCGGCCATGCCGCACGTGGTGGGCGTAGATGGCGGTGATCGCCGGGATGTCCTCCGCCGTGGCCGGGCGGATGCGTGAGGCGGGAGCGTCTTCAGGGAGCGACATGCGGCAATAGGGTCCGAGGCTGGAAGGAATGCCTCCATGCTGCATCTGCGTTGGCCATGCCGCCCAGAAAACTCTTCTGATGCCGCGCATTCGGATAAGTTGTGCTTATGCCGCTTCCCACCCTGCGCCAGCTCCGCACCTTTCTTGCCGTCGTGGACGAAGGCAGCGTCTCCCTTGCCGCCCGTGCCCTGGGCCTGACCCAACCAGCCGCAAGCCAGCAGTTGCGGGAACTGGAGCGCACCCTCGGTGTCCGGCTTCTCGACCGTGCGGCCGGGCGTTCCCTGCCCACCGCCGCTGGCGCCGCCTTCTCCGCCCCCGCACGCCAAGCCGTCGCCGCAGCTGAGGAAGCGGTGGCCGCTGCGCTGGCGCACCGGGAAGGCCATGTCGGCCGGGTTCGGATCGGCACCGGCGCCACGGCCTGCATCCACCTGCTGCCGCCGCTCCTGGCCGCGCTGAGGCAACGGCTGCCAGGGCTGGAGGTGGTGGTGGTGACCGGCAACTCGGACGACATGGTGCGGCGCCTGGAGGAAGGTGCGCTGGACTGCGCCCTGGTCACGCTGCCGCTGGCGCGCAACCGGGCGCTGCAGGTCACGCCCTTGCTGGACGACCCGCTGGTGGCGCTGCTGCCGGAAGGGATGTCCGAGCGGGAAAGGACGATCTGGGCCGTCGAACTCGCCGCGCTGCCGCTGATCCTTTACGAGGCCGGCGGGCGTACGCGCGGGCTGATCGACGCGTGGTTCGCCCGCGCCGGGCTGTCGCCGCGCCCGGCGATGGAACTGGGAAGCGTGGAGGCCATTAAGGGATTGGTGGGCAGTGGGCTGGGCGCATCGGTGCTGCCCTTGCTCGCCGCAGGGAGGGCGGTACCAGGAACGGTGGTTCGCTCGCTGGAGCCGGCACTGGAGCGGAAGCTCGGGCTGGTTCTGCGGCGGGAGAAAGTGCTGGACCGGGGGTTGCGCGCGCTGATCGAGGTGCTCGAAGGGCTGAAAGGAAGAAGACTCCAGGACTGAGAGTACGTGCTCAGATCCCTCGCTGAGCAAGGTTGGGGGAGTGAACTCCCCCAAACCGCCTCCTTCTGGCGGTTTCCGGCTCCGCCTCGAGATAAGGGCCTTCCGTCAGCGCCCTGCCGTAGCGGTCGCCGGAGCGGCTTCCACTCCGGCGCCAGCACCTGCGGCAAGCGCGACCGAACTGACAGAAAAAAAGAAGAGGGGGCTGCGGGAGAGAATTCATTCCCCCCCGGCTTCGCCGCGTGGATGGTTCATGAGAGGCGCGGTTATCCGGGATGACACCTCGTCATCCCGGGCGGGGGCCGTCGGGAGCAATGGAGGGCAGCCCTTCCTGGGGGGCAAAGGTAATGGCACTGCTGAGATGATAGAGGCTGCTGGCTGGCGCCGGCTCATCGCTCAGCCTGCCGTCCGGCAACCGGCGCTCATGCCAGAGTCCATCCGGTCGCAGGTAGCTGCTCAGCACCGCCGTGGCCTCGCGCGCATCCCAGGGCGCGGTGGCACGGCGCAGCACAGCGGACTTCAGCCGTTCCGCCTGCGGCCAGAGGCGGGCACCGCCGGCGAGCGGTGTGCCGTCGCTGCTGACCTGGTCGCGCAGCGCCCGGGTCTCGGGATCACGTCCATGGGCATCCACGAAAGCCTGCAGCGCGGCGGCTTCCCGGGGCGCCGCATGACGGCCGGCCAGACGGGCGTGCCAGTCCAGCAGCCAGATCCATTCGCAATGATGGCCGGGCTCGACGGGATGCGGTTCAGCCAGGGGAACCAGGTCGTCGCTGTAGAATTCGGCCAGGGTGCAGCTGGGGGGCTGGATGAAGCGCCGACGGAACAGCGCGACCAGCCGCGTGGCACCGGCGAGGAAGCTCTCCTCCCCGAAGGCCTCCGCAGCCGCGAGGCGTGCTTCCAGCAGGTGCATGTGCGGGTTCTGCCGGCGGGGCAGGGCAGGGGGAAGGCTCTCCAGGTAGCCGCCCTCGGCATGGGTCAGCCGGTGCTCGATGAAGGCGTCCAGCGCCAGCGCCTGCTGCCGCAGCACCGCGGCGGGCACTACGGCGGCGGCGGCCGAAAGAGCAAGCAGCGCGAAAGCGTGGTCGTAGAGGTCGCGCCGGTCGTCCAGCACCCGTCCGTCCAGGGCGAAGCGCCAGGCATAGCCGCCATCGGGATGCGCGGCGCGGCGGCGTAAGAAGGCGAGACCCAGCTCCACCGCCTCGGCGGCGCGCGGCAGGCCATGCTGGTGCGCCAGGCTGAAGCTGAAGATTTGCCGGGTGACGACACGCAACCGCCGGAAGGTGGCGGGGCAGCGCAGACTGTTGAGATCGAGGGATTCGTGGAAGGCGCCGGCCTGCCAGTCCACCCCATGCGCGAGCCAGAGCGGCCAGGCACGCCGCGTCAGCCATGACCAGAGATCGTTCTGCACAGGAACGGCGTTACGACGCCGCCATCGCGCCGACAAGCCGCCAGAGATGGAAACCTCCACAGATCCGCCAACGAAAAAGGGGAAGCCGAAGCTCCCCCTCTCCTGATGGCTTACGCCGCCTCGCTCTCGGCGCGGCGGGCATGCTTCTTGCGCTCATGCGGATCGAGGTAGCGCTTGCGCAGGCGCACGGCGGAGGGCGTCACCTCAACCAGCTCGTCGTCCTCGATATAGGCGATCGCCTGCTCCAGGCTCATCCGGCGCGGCGGGGTCAGGAGAAGCGCCTCATCCTTGCCGGCGGCGCGGACGTTGGTCAGCTTCTTTTCCTTGATGGGATTCACGTCGAGGTCGTTCTCGCGCGAATGCTCACCCAGGATCAGGCCGGTATAGACCTTAGCGCCCGGGTCCACGAACAGCGTGCCACGCTCCTGCAGGGAGAACAGCGCGTACTGCACCGCCTCGCCGTCGGAGTTGGAGATGAGCGAGCCCTTCACCCGGCCCTCGATCGGCCCGGCCCAGGGCTGATAGCCCAGGAAGAGCCGGTTCATCATGCCGGTGCCGCGCGTGTCCGTCATGAACTCGCCGTGGTAGCCGATCAGCCCGCGCGAGGGGATGTGGAAGGTCAGGCGCACCTTGCCGCCGCCGGAGGGGCGCATGTCCTGCATCATGCCCTTGCGGAGGGACATCTTCTCGACGACGACGCCGGAGAACTCCTCATCGACATCGATGACGGCCTCCTCGTAAGGCTCCTCGCGCTCGCCCGTCTCCGGGTTGATCTGGGTGAGCACGCGCGGGCGGCCGATGGTCAGCTCGAAGCCCTCGCGGCGCATCGTCTCGATGAGCACGCCGAGCTGCAGCTCACCGCGGCCGGCCACCTCGAAGCTGTCGGCCTCCTCGCTGTCCTTCACCCGGATGGCGACGTTGCCCTCCGTCTCCTTGAACAGGCGGTCGCGGATCTGGCGGGAGGTGACCTTCTTGCCCTCGCGGCCGCCCAGCGGGCCGTCATTGATGCGGAAGGTCATGGTCAGCGTCGGCGGGTCGATGGGGATCGCCGGCAGCGGCTCGGCCACCTCGGGGGAGGCGATGGTGTCGGGGATCGTCGCGTCGGAGAGGCCGGCGATGGCGCAGATGTCGCCCGCCTGCACCTCGTCCACCGGCACGCGGTCCAGGCCGGAGAAGGTCATCAGCTTGGTCAGGCGGCCGGTCTCGACCACCGTGCCGTCCTGGCGCAGCACGCGCACCGGCATGTTGGTGCGGGCCACGCCCTGCTCGATGCGGCCGGTCAGCACGCGGCCGAGGAAGTTGTCCGCCTCCAGGATGGTGGCGTTCATCGCGAAGGGCTTGTCGAGCTCGACCTTCGGCGCCGGCACATGGCTCAGGATCAGGTCGAACATCGGCGCGAGGTCCTTGCGCGGACCATCGAGCGTCGTGTCGGCCCAGCCCTGGCGGCCGGAGGCGAAGAGGGTGTGGAAGTCCAGCTGCTCGTCGGAGGCGCCGAGGGCGGCGAAGAGGTCGAAGACCTCGTTCAGAACCTCGTCGGCGCGGGCGTCCTGGCGGTCCACCTTGTTGATGACGACGATCGGCTTCAGGCCGCGGGCCAGCGCCTTGGTCAGCACGAACTTGGTCTGCGGCAGCGGGCCCTCGGCGGCGTCGCAGAGGACGATGGCGCCGTCCACCATGGAGAGGATACGCTCTACCTCGCCGCCGAAATCGGCGTGGCCGGGCGTGTCCACGATGTTGATCTTGACGCCCTTCCACTCGACAGCGGTGGACTTGGCGAGAATGGTGATGCCACGCTCGCGCTCCAGGTCGTTCCGATCCATGGCGCGCTCAGCGACGGCCTGGTTGGCGCGGAAGGCACCGGCCTGCTTCAGCAGGTTGTCGACCAGCGTGGTCTTACCGTGGTCGACGTGGGCGATGATGGCGACGTTGCGCAATTCCATAAGGCGGGCAGTCCCGGGGCTGCGCCGCCTGCGCACACAGCCCGGCGTCCCTTCCGCAGAGGTGCGGCGGGGTTCGGGCAGGGCTGGCCGGGCGGCTTGTTGCGCCGCACAGATAGGATGCCTCGGCGCAAAAAGCGAGCCTTTCGCGCAAGATCACCCCGGCGGGACGCGCAAGGCTGCCCCGCCTGGGAGGTCAGAGGTGGTAAACGGCCTTGTTCGCGCCGCTGAAGGGCCGCCGCGGATCGAAGCGCTCGACCGCGCAGAGATGCAGGGCCTGGTGCATGGCGGGGGCGGGCGGATCTTCCGCCTCGGCCTGCGGTTCCGGGGCCGACTGCCCGGCCGTGGGCCAGTAGGCCACCCGCGAGGGCATGAAGGAGCGGAACAGGGGGCTGGACTCGGCGCAGGTGGGGCCTGCGTCGGAGTTGTCCCCCAGCGCGACCCGCTGGAAGGCAGGTGCCGGGCTGGGGCTGAGGGCAGGCGATGCGGGGGTCATCGAAGCCGTGGTGACCGAAAGAAGACCCGCCGCCATGAGGGGGAGCATGAGTGTCGGGCGCATGCCGAAAGAACGAGTCCCGACCTGGATTGTTTGCCAGCCGTCTTGAAGGTCTCCCAACACAAAAGATTTTAAGAAACCGGCGGGCAGGCTGCCGGCTTCGCGTGCCAGACCCGGACGTGGCGAGGAGACACCGATGAGCGACACCCCGAAGGATGATGACAACGGCACCGAGGTTGACCTGGGTGTCAGCCTGGAGACCGTTGCCACCGTGGTGGATCATCTTCGTGCCATCCAGGAGAACGAGGACAGCGACGAGTTCGACACCGATGACGAGGATGACAGCGAGACGGAGGAGGACTTCGACGAGGGCACCCTCGCCACCTTCATCGACGAGCTGAACGAGGACGAGCAGGCGGCGCTGGTGGCGCTGGCCTGGATCGGCCGCGGCGACTACGAGGCCGAGGAATGGGAGGAGGCGTTGCGCTTGGCCAAGGAGCGCGGCGCCGGCACCGACACTGCGACCTATCTGCTCGGTATGGACATGGCCGGAGACCTGCTGGCCGAGGGGCTGGCCGCCTTCGGCCTCTCCGTCGAAGACGTCGAGCGCTGAGGCGCCGCTCCGGCCCTTTCTCCCGAACGGGGCAGGGCCGGTTGCCTCAGGCGTATTCGAGCACCGGGCCCCGCAGGCCGGCGATCTCGCGGATCAGCTTGCGTCGCACCGCCGTGCCGAAGCTCTCGAAGTCCTGTGCCGCCACGACGAAGGCGCCCGGCCCGCCGATCACCGCCTCGGCATAGTACTGGTCAAGCGGCAGGGCCGGGCGGCGACCGAAGGTTGGGCGGTCGTTCATGATCGGCAGGCCGTTGATGACGATGCCCTGCGCGACCGCGGCATCGCGCGCCCCTTCTACCGGTGGCCCGGAATTGTTCACGCCATCGCCCGAGATGTCGATCACCCGGCGCATGCCCTCGAAAGGCGCCTCGGCGAGAAGCTGCGCGCTGAAGGTGATGCCGCTGGAGATCGACGTCCAGGAGAGTGAGGCATGCGGTGCCTCAGCGAGCGCGCTGGACCAGCTCTCGGCATCGCGCTGGCCGGCGACCCGCCGCCAGGGCAGCACCTGCCGCTGGTACTCGGCGCCCGCCCATTCGACATAGGTGACGCCGATCGCGCCGAGCATACCGCCCTGGATCGCCTCCACCACCTTGGGATCGGTCATCGCTGCGCGGTAGCCTTCCCGCTGCAGCCGGGCCTCGTCCTCGTCCACCGAGCGCGAGACATCCACCGCGAGCACCAGCAGCACGTCCACCGCGTCTTCGGCGCGGAGCCGGCGGGGAAGCGATGCCCCGGCCAAGGCCGCGCCTGTCGCTGTCAGCAAGGACCGTCGCCGCATCTCCGCCTCCTGCCTGTCCAGGGTCAGAAAAGCCGCTGCGCGGGAAAATGCTGCAACCGTTACGTGCACAAGATTGTGCGGCAAGCGTGCCATTCTGGCCGGGCGCCATGCTGCCACGGAATCAGGCTGAAGCCGGAAAAAAACATGCCCCTATGGCAGCCGAAGGCAAAGCGGGGCTTCCAACGTTTCGCGGAGTACGGGGTGGCGGTTGCCAAACCGGCGGGGGTTTTCAAAAGGGGGCGGCGCCCCCTGTGGCCCAACCTCAGGGCAGTTCGTCCAGCCTCTGCCGCAGCAGCCCGCGCCAGGGCGAATCCGGTGGCAAATCGGCCATCAGGGCGGTCCAGGTGGCCCGCGCCGCCTCCGGGCGCCCGGCCTGGGCATCGGCCATCCCGCGCAGGAAGCGGAGCTGCGCCGCCTTCGGCTGCGCGGCAAGCGCGCGGTCCAGCAGGGCAACGGCCGCGTCGGGCTGGCTGAGCTCGATGCGCACGGCGGCCAGCTCGGCGGCGAGATCAGGGTCGAAGCGGCTGGCCAGAGCATGTTCCCAGGCCTCGGCGGCACCGGTGAGCCGGCCTCGCCCGCGCTGGGCGTTGCCGAGCAGGATCCAGCCCTGGCGCGCCGCCTCGCTTTCGGGGGGTAGCTGATCCAGGCGGCTGCGCAGCTGCGCCAGCAGCGCCTCGTCCCGCGCGGCTTCCGCCGCCCGTTCGCGGAAGGGGGCGGCAGGGATGCCGGGATGGCCGCCCCAGAGATAGATGCCGAAGCCGATCGCCGGAATCAGGAACAGCGAGGCCGCCAGCAGCGCCGCGCCGCGCGTGGCGCCCGGGGCGGGCGCGGCCTCCGGGGCGGCGAGCAGGCGACGCTGCACCTCGACCACGGCGGCGCGGTGGGCGCCCTCCTCCAGCCGGCCGGCGGCGCGCTCGCGCTCCAGCTCGGCGAGCTGGGCGCGATAGAGGGCGAGGTCGGCCTCGCGGCGGCCGGTCAGACGGGCCGGGCGGAGCAGGGCGAAGGCCAGCGGCGCCAGGACGAGCGCCGCCAGAACCAGGAACAGCAGCCAGATCATCGCGCCGCGTCTTTCTCCAGCGCGGCAAGGCGCGCCTGTTCCTCGGGCGAGAGCGGCACCGGCTCGGGCGCCGCGCCGCGCCGGCGCAGCAGCAGGATGGCCACCAGCCCGCCGCCAAGCGCCAGCACCGGCATGCCCCAGAGCGCCGCCGTCAGCAGGTTGAATGGAGGACGCAACAGCACGAAGTCGCCGTAGCGCGCATGGACGTAGTCGATCACCGCGGCGTCGCTGTCGCCGGCCGCCACGCGCTCGCGCACGATATGGCGCAGGTCCCGTGCCAGGTCGGCATGGCTGTCCTCGATGGATTCGTTCTGGCAGACCAGGCAGCGGAGCTGTCGCCCGATCTCGCGCGCGCGCTGCTCCTGTGCCGGATCGGGCAGCAGCTCGGAAGGCGAGCTGACGGCGAGTGCCAGCGGCGCCCAGGCGCCCGCCAGCAGCACCAGGGCAAGAAGCAGGCGGCGCATCAGGCGTAGTGCCGCAGCAAGGTGCGGACGTCCTGCTCCAGCACCTCCGGCGTGATCGGCCCGGCCCACCGCCAGCGGACGACGCCCTTGCGGTCGATGAAATAGGTCTCCGGAACGCCATAGACGCCCCAGTCGATGGCCACGCGGCCCGGCTCGTCCCGCCCGAGGCGCTCGAAGGGATTGCCGTGCTGCTGCAGGAAGGCCATCGCCGCCTCCGGCTTGTCCTTGTAGTTGACGCCGTAGACCGCCACGCCCTGGCGCTTCAGCTGCATGAGCTGCGGGTGCTCGACCACGCAGGGCACGCACCAGCTCGCCCAAAAGTTCACCAGCACCGGGCCTTCCAGGCCCTGGAGATCGGCGCTGGCGAGTGGCGGCAGGCCGGCTGGCGCCAGCGGCGGCAGGCTGAACGCGGGGGGCGTGCGGCCGACCAGCACCGAAGGCACGCCATGCGGATCATACGTGCCGGTGCCGAGGCCACGCAGCATGGCGTAGAAGCCGGCGCCCCCGGCCGCCGCAAGGCCCAGCGGGGCCAGCATCAGCATGCGGCGGGAGGTCAGCGGCATGGGGAAACTCCGGAGGGAAAAGGCTGGGGGAAGGAATTCCCCCAGACCCCCATCTTCTTTCTGTCAGTTTTGGGGTGCGGCTCCGGCGAGGACATTCCCGATCGCCCTTGCGGCGGCCGTCGCCAGGGCGGCTCCCGCCCCGGTGTGAGCGCCTGCGGCCAGCGGCACAAGACTGATAAAAAAAAAGAAGAAGAGGGGGTTTCGGGCGAGAATTCATTCTCCCCCGCCTCCGCCCTTTGTCGGATTTGGGGACAGGCCAGAATTCCTCCCCGATTCCGCGCTTGGTCGGATGCGAGGCGTTTCCCCTGAGCGTTCCGGCGGGCCGTCATGCCGTCGCCCTTGCCGCGTTGCGCGGCGCCGGCGCCGCCACGCGGATGCGCCGGTCGGTCAGGGAGAGCGCACCGCCCAGCGCCATGATGCCGCCGCCGAACCAGATCCAGGGTGCCAGTGGGTTGTAATGCAGGCGCAGCACGGCGGCGCCGTCCTGCTCCTCGCCCATCACGGCATAGAGGTCGGAGAAGAGGGTGGTGTGGATGGCCGCCTCGGTGGTGGTGGTGCGGCCAACCGGGAAGAAGCGCCGCTCCGGCGTCAGCACGGTGACGGTCGCGCCGTTCCGCAGCACCGTGACCGTGGCGCGGCGGGCCGTCCAGTTGGGGCCGATGGCGTCCGCCACCTTGTCCAGCCGCCACTCATAGCCGGCGAGCGAAAGGCTCTGGCCCGGCCGCACGGCGGCGAGGTTGTCGGTGGCCAGCCCCATGCCGGCGATGCCGAGCACCGAGACGCCGAGCCCGGCATGGGCCAGGGCGCCGCCCCAGGCGCCGCGGGGCAGGCCGAGGGCGCGGCTCCAGGCGGCGGCGGGGCGGCGAAACAGGCCGATGCGGTCGGCGATGTCGGCGGCGGCGCCACAGACCAGCCAGAGTCCGCCGCCGATGCCGAAGGTGGGGCCGATGCGCCAGCCGGTGAAGGCCAGCATGAGGGCCACCCCGGCGGCTGCGATCAGCGCCGCCCACCACAGGCGCTGCAGCACCGGCCAGAGCCGCGCCCGCTTCCAGGGCAGCAGCGCCCCGGCCGCCATGGCCAGGATCAGCGGCACCGCGAGCGGCAGCAGGGCGGTGTTGAAGAAGGGCGGCCCGACCGAGATCTTCTGCTGGAGGAGCAGGTCGGCGAACATCGGCCAGAGCGTGCCGCTCAGCACCACGGCGGCCATGGAGCAGAGCAGCAGGTTGTTCAGCACCAGCCCGCCCTCGCGCGAGAGGGGGGCGAACATGCCGGTGGGCGCCATGGAGGGCGCGCGCCAGGCGAAGAGCGCGAAGCTGCCGCCGACATAGAAGAGCAGCAGGCCGAGGATGAAGACGCCGCGCGCGGGGTCGTTGGCGAAGGCGTGCACCGAGTTCAGCACGCCCGAGCGCACCAGGAAGGTGCCGAGCAGGGAGAAGCCGAAGGCGAGCAGCGCCAGCAGCACTGACCAGACCTTCAGCGCCTCGCGCTTCTCCACCACGATGGCCGAGTGCAGCAGCGCCGTGCCGGCCAGCCAGGGCAGGAGGGAAGCGTTCTCCACCGGGTCCCAGAACCAGTAGCCGCCCCAGCCCAGCTCGTAATAGGACCAGTAGGAGCCGAGGGTGATGCCGAGCGTCAGGAAGCACCAGGAGCCAAGCGCCCAGGGGCGCACCCAGCGGCCCCAGGCGGCGTCCACCCGGCCCTCGATCAGCGCGGCGACGGCGAAGGCGAAGGTGACGGCATAGCCGACATAGCCGAGGTAGAGCATCGGCGGGTGGAAGGCGAGGCCGGGATCCTGCAGCACGGGATTCAGCCCCTGGCCATCCGGCGCCGGCGGCCAGACGCGGCCGAAGGGGTTGGAGGTGGCCAGGATGAAGATCAGGAAGCCTACCGCCACGAGCCCCAGCACGCCGAGCACGCGGGCGCGCAACGCGCCGGGCAGGTCCCGCCCGAAAGCCGCGACCGCGCCGCCGCACAGCGCCAGGATCATCACCCAGAGCAGCATCGAGCCCTCGTGGTTCCCCCAGGCGCCGGCCACCTTGTAGATCAGCGGCTTGGCCGAGTGGCTGTTCTGCACCACGGTGATGACGCTGGTGTCGTTGACCACGAAGGCCGTGATGAGGGCGGCGAAGGCGGCGCCCACCGCCAGCAGGTGCCCGACCGCCAGCGGCGCGGCCGCGGCGATCAGCCGGGGCTCGTTGCGCGCCGCGCCGAAGATGGGCAGCACCGTCTGCGCCAGGGCGAGGGCAAGCGCCAGCGCCAGGGCGAAATGGCCGAATTCGCCGATCATCGGGCGCTCCTCAGGTTCCCGGGCGGGCCGGCGCGGCCGCCGGCTCCAGCGTGTTCCAGGAGGCAGCCGGCGGCGGCGCGCCCTTGGCGGGGTCCCAGTGGCCGGTGCGCTTCAGCGCGTCGGCCACCTCGGGGGGCATGTAGGTCTCGTCATGCCGGGCCAGCACCTCGCTGGCGCGGAACAGCCCGTCCGCGCCGAGCTTGCCCAGCGCCACCACGCCCTGCCCCTCGCGGAACAGGTCCGGCAGCACGCCGACATAGGTGACGGGAACGGTGGTGGGGCCGTCGGTGACGCGGAAGCGGGCCTCCGGCTTGCCCTCGGGCGTCTGGTCGCGCTGCAGGCTGCCAGCCTCAACCAGCCCGCCGAGGCGGAAGGCGCGATCCGGGCCGGGGTGCTTGGCGGCGATGTCGCTCGGCGCCAGGAAGAAGACGAGGTTGTCCTGGAAGGCGGTGAGGGCGAGGGCGGTGGCGGTGCCGAGGCCGAGCCCCGCCAGCACCACGATCCACAGCCGCCGCCGCTTGCGCGAGAGCTTCACCCCTGCCTCCTTTCCCGCGGGCCGAGCAGCGCGAGGCGCCGCTTCGCCGCCGCATGCCGCCGTGCCGCCAGCGCCGCCATGGTGCCGAAGCCGAGCGCCGTGAGCCCCCAGGAGATCACCACATGCCACCAGTGTTGCGTCATACCGGCACCGCCTTTCCGGCCTCATTGACCTGCGTCAAGCGGGCCAGCCCCGCCATGCCGGGCCTCATGCGCCCACCTCGTGCCGGCGCGCCTGGGCCAGCTGAAGCTGCCGCACCCGCTTCTCCATCACCGCCGCGCGGGTGCGGGCCAGCACCAGCGCCACGAAGGCCAGGGTGAAGCCAATTGCGCAGGTCAGCAGGGGATAGAGCATCTCCACATGCATCGCCGGTCCGCCCAGGCGCATGACGGATTCCGATTGGTGCAGCGTGTTGAACCAGTCCACCGACCATTTGATGATGGGCAGGTTCACCGCGCCGATCAGTGCCAGGATGGCGCCGGCGCGGGCGCCACGCTCCTCGTCGTCGAAGGCGCGCACCAGGGCCGCATGGCCGACCCAGAGGAAGAACAGCACGAGCACGGAGGTCATCCGCGCGTCCCAGGCCCACCAGGTGCCCCACATCGGCCGGCCCCAGAGGCTGCCGGTGGCGAGGCAGAGCGCCGTCACCATGGCGCCGGCCGGGGAAAGCTCGCGTGCCGCGAGGTCGGCCAGCGGATGCCGCCAGACCAGCGAAAGGAGCGAGGCCACGGCCAGCCCGGCATAGCCGGCCATCGCCAGCCAGGCCATCGGCACATGGACATACATGATCCGCACCGTCTCGCCCTGCTGCCAGTCCGGCGGCGAGAAGGCCAGCGCCCAGGCGGCGCCCACCGCCAGCACGAGCAGCGCCGCGCCCCAGAGCCAGGGCAGCAGCCGGTCGGTCAGCCGCAGGAAGCGGCCGGGATTGGCGAAACGGTGCAGCGTGCCGCCTCCACGGGAAGCGGCCAGGGCGACAGGGCGGGGTCGGGGCGGCGGGGTGCTCACGGGGCGCAACCTAGGCCCTCACGGCGCTGGATTGAAGCCATCGCCGCACGCGGTTACGTCATGCAACAGCCGCGCGCGGAGCGGTTCCGCCGCCGCCACGCAGAAGGAAGCCTGACCATGCTGTTCGCCTTCATCTACGAGGACAAGCCGGGCGCGCTGGACCAGCGGGCCGCGGCCCGCCCGGCGCATCTCGAATACCTGACCGCCCGGGCCGCCTCGGTGGTGCAGGGCGGGCCCATGCTGGACGCCGAGGGCAAGCCCTGCGGCAGCCTGATCATCGCTGACCTGCCGGACCTCGCCGCCGCCGAGAAGATGGCCGCCGAGGACCCCTACGCCCAGGCCGGGCTGTTCCAGCGCGTCACCATCCGCGCCTTCCGCCAGGTCTTCGCCGACGGCAAGCAGGTCGCCGGCTGAGGCGCCGCATGGCCTACTGGCTGGTCAAGAGCGAGCCGGACGCCTTCTCCTGGGACCAGCAGGTGGCGAACGGCACCGAACCCTGGACCGGCGTGCGCAATGCCCTGGCGGCGAAGCACCTGCGCACCATGCGGGTCGGTGACCGGGCCTTCTTCTACCACTCCAATGTGGGGAAGGAGATCGTCGGCGTGGTCGAGGTGGCGCGCGAGGCCTATCCCGACCCGACCGAGGCGGTGCCGGAGGGCAAGACGCCGCGCTGGTGCTGCGTGGACATGCGGGCGGTGGGGCCGATGCCGCGGCCGGTGGCGCTGGCCACCATCAAGGCCGAGCCGGCGCTGGCCGAGCTGGCGCTGATCCGCCAGTCCCGCCTCTCGGTGATGCCGGTCTCGGCGGAGCACTGGGCGCTGCTCTGCCGGATGGGGGGCTGGGCGGAAGCGGACCTCTAGAGGGACCTCCGAGGCCAGGGGGCGCTGCCCCCTGGACCCCCGCCGGGGTGACAGCGTCCCCCCGGACCCCGCCATTTGAAGGCCCGCAGGCTTTCACGCCGTCAGGTGCGAATGGAGGATGCTGCCGCCCAGGATGACCAGGGCCATACCGCCGACCGCCTCGGCGATGCGGCCGAACCGGGTGCCGAGCAGGCGCCCGGCGAGCATTCCGCCCGTTGCCATGCAGAAGGTGGCGAAGCCAATCGCCGCCGCGATGGCCCAGATATTGACCTGCAGGAAGGCCAGCGAGACGCCCACGGCCATGGCGTCGAGGCTGGTGCCGATGGCCGTTGCCACCAGCAGCCAGGGCGAGCGGCCGGGGGGTGGCGCTTCCGGCTCACGGCGCAGGGCTTCCAGCAGCATGCGCCCGCCGACCAGGGTCAGCAGGCCGAAGGCCAGCCAGTGATCGATGGCCGTGATGTAGCCGGCCGCCAGCACGCCCGCGCCCCAGCCGATGAGCGGCGTCAGCATCTCGATGACGCCGAAGACGATGCCCGCGCGCATGGCATCGCCCAGATGGGTGCGCTCGGCGGCCGCGCCGCGGCCCAGTGCGGCGGCGAAGGCGTCGACGGACATGCTGACGGCCAGGATGGCGATCGCAGTGGGAGACATGCGGCAACTCCAGCGGGCGCGACGGAGACGGCACGCGGAATGCCCAGCCCCGCGGCGCGTCTCGGTCTTGCCGGGCCGCAATGCGGCGCGCCGGACCACGCGCCGGATGCGCGAGCCTGTTGACCCGGTTCCGCCTCAAGGGCGGTGGCTACTCCCCGATGCCGCGCCACTAGCCGCTTTGCTGGGTAACGTCAAATTTTCCTTTGAAATCAGTTGTTTGTTCACAAATCTCGGATTTGATGCCCGAGCTACAGGCTCGTGCCCAGCCTTGCACGGCTCTGGCCGGTCGCGCTTTCCGCCCTGCTTCTGCTCAGGCCAGCCTGGACCGGGTGAAGTGCCCGTCAGGTCGGTCATGTCCACGCTTTCATGCATCGGCGGATGCGGGTGGGCGTTGAGGAGGCGAGGAAAACCGGAGTCGTCCCATCATGCGCTTCACCGCTTTTGCCATTCTTGCCCTGGGCCTTATCACCGCCCTTCCCGCCGCCGCCAAGGAAGGTGGCTGCGTCAAAGGGGGCGCTGTGGGAGGTGCGGTCGGACATTTCGTGGGCAAGGGGCACGCGGTGGCGGGAGCGGCTGCCGGCTGCGCCGTCGGCGTGCACCGCCGGCATCAGGCGGAGCGCCGCCAGGACGAGCAGCAGCAGCAACAGCAGAACCCGAGCCCGAAGGGCTGAGCGCTCCGGCCTATCGGCCGCCGAACCAGGGGGTGCGGCCGCGCTGGAAATCGGGCCGCGCCGCCGGGTCCGGCGGCTGCTCCTGGAGGAAGGGCGTGGGGTCCACATAGACCTGCACGCCGCTGCCCTGGGAGGATGAATCGCCTGCCCCACCGCGGCGGCGGCGGAAATCGCGCTCGATATCCTCGCGGCCGAGATAGCGCCCCTCCCGGTCGTAGTACCGCCGCACATTGCCTCCGGCAGAGCGCTCGGAACGGCCTTCATACCCGCCCCAGGGATCGTAGTAGTGTGTGCCGCCGCCTTGGCGCTCGCTTTGGCCGAGATAGCGGCCATACCCGTCGAAATCGGGCCGGAGTTGTGCCTGCGCTGGCGAGGCCAGGCCCATCAGCAGTCCCAGCGCCAAGACGTGGCGTTGCAATCGTGGCATCTGTGCCTCCCTCCGCCTGCTCAGAATGCGCGCGGCTGGTGAATGAAAGCTGAAGCCGGAGAGGCTTCTCTTCCGAAGAAAGGTGCAGGAGCCGAAGGTTCCCCGCCTTGCTTGCCTTCCGCCCACGCCTGCGCCATCCCGCCTGGGATGAGCGATGCGCGCGCCCTTTGCCGGCTGGATGAGATCCCCGATGGGAAGGCCCGTGGCTTTCCCGGGCCGGAGGGCAGCTTCATCGGCCTGCTGGCGGTGCGGCGGGGTGGGCGGGTTTTCGTCTATGTGAATTCCTGCCCGCATATCGGCGTGCCGCTGGAGGTGATGCCGGATCGCTTTCTGGATGGCCCGGGCCGGATGATCGTCTGCGCCGTGCATGGGGCGCGCTTCCGCATCGAGGATGGCTTCTGCGTCTCCGGCCCTTGTGCCGGGGATGCGCTGGAGGCGGTGGAGGCGCGGATCGACGCCGCGGGCACCGTCTGGGTACCGGCGGATGCAGGTGCCTGAAACCGGCTGCCTTTCGCGGCACTTGACGTGCCTCAGGGCAGCTTGGCCCAATAGGCCCTTAATACGCGGCGCACCGCCGCCTGGGCGGGAAGCGGAGCGGGGAGGAATGAGATATGCCCGATGATGCGGTGATCACGGTGAAGCCCGAGATGGCGCAGGGCGCCAAGGTGGATGCCGCGCGCTACCGGACCATGACGGCCGAGGCGCTGCGCGATCCGGAGGGCTTCTGGCGCGAGGAGGCGAAGCGCATCGCCTGGATGACGCCGCCCACGAAGATCAAGAACACCAGCTTCACCGGCGATATTTTAATCAGGTGGTTCGAGGACGGTGTGCTGAACGCCTCCGTCTCCTGCCTTGACCGGCACCTGGAGAGCCGCGGCGATCAGGTGGCGATCATCTGGGAGGGGGACGATCCGAACACCGACGCCAAGGTCACCTACCGCGACCTGCATGAGCGCGTCTGCCGCCTGGCCAGCGCCATGAAGGGGCTGGGCGTGAAGAAGGGCGACCGCGTCACGCTCTATCTGCCCATGATCGTCGAGGCGGCGGTGGCGATGCTCGCCTGCGCCCGCATTGGCGCGGTCCATTCCGTGGTGTTCGGCGGCTTCTCGCCCGACAGCCTCGCCTCCCGCATCGAAGATTGCGAGAGCACGCTGCTGATCACCGCCGACGAGGGCCGACGCGGCGGCCGCAAGGTGCCGCTCAAGACCAATGCCGACGAGGCGCTGAAGGCCTGCCCGACGGTGCAGAACGTCATCGTGGTGAAGAACACCGGCGGCGACGTGCCGATGCAGGCCGGGCGGGACCACTGGTACCACGAGCTCTGCGCCCAGGCCTCGCCGCAATGCGAGCCGGAGCCGATGAACGCGGAGGACCCGCTGTTCATCCTCTACACCTCCGGCTCCACCGGCAAGCCGAAGGGCGTGCTGCACACCACCGGCGGTTATCTCGTCTGGGCCGGCTTCACGCATGAGCTGGTCTTCGACTACCGCCCAGGCGAGGTCTTCTGGTGCACCGCGGATGTCGGCTGGGTCACCGGCCACACCTATATCGTCTATGGCCCGCTGGCGAACGGCGCCACCACGCTGATGTTCGAGGGCGTGCCGAACTGGCCGGGCATCGACCGCTGCTGGCAGGTGGTGGACAAGCATCAGGTCAACATCTTCTACACCGCGCCGACCGCCATCCGCAGCCTGATGCGCGAGGGCGAGGCGCCGGTGAAGAAATGGTCCCGCAAGTCGCTGCGCATCCTCGGCAGCGTCGGCGAGCCGATCAACCCGGAGGCCTGGCTCTGGTACTACCGCACCGTCGGCGAGAGCCGCCTGCCGGTGGTGGACACCTGGTGGCAGACCGAGACCGGCGGCATCCTGATCTCT
This sequence comes from Roseomonas sp., assembly GCA_035556695.1. Classification (GTDB taxonomy): domain Bacteria; phylum Pseudomonadota; class Alphaproteobacteria; order Acetobacterales; family Acetobacteraceae; genus Pseudoroseomonas. The sequence goes on along the minus strand of DATMFR010000001.1, from coordinate 11,312 downwards.
CCTCTGCCCTTCGCGGTGGACCAGAAGCCCGGCTCCGCCACCCTGCCGCTGCCCGGCGTGCAGCCGGCGCTGGTGGACAATGAGGGCAACCTCCTGGAAGGGACGACCGAGGGCAACCTCGTCATCCTCGACTCCTGGCCCGGGCAGATGCGCACCGTCTTCCGCGACCACGAGCGCTTCAAGCAGACCTATTTCTCCACCTTCCCCGGCCGCTACTTCACCGGCGACGGCGCGCGGCGCGACGCCGACGGCTACTACTGGATCACCGGCCGCGTGGACGACGTGCTGAACGTCTCCGGCCACCGCATGGGCACCGCCGAGATCGAGAGCGCCCTCGTCGCCCATCCCAAGGTGGCCGAGGCGGCGGTGGTCGGCATGCCGCACGAGCTGAAGGGCCAGGGCATCTATTGCTACGTGACGCTGAAGTCGGGCGAGGAACCCTCCGAAGCCCTGCGCAAGGAGCTGGTGAGCTGGGTGCGCAAGGAGATCGGCCCGATCGCGGCGCCCGATGCCATCCAGTGGGCGCCCGGCCTGCCCAAGACCCGCTCGGGCAAGATCATGCGCCGCATCCTGCGCAAGATCGCGGCCAACGAGACCGATAGCCTCGGCGATACCTCCACCCTCGCCGACCCGACCGTGGTGCAGGACCTGGTCAGCAACCGCGTCGGGTAGGAGGAAGGCCGGGGGAAGGAATTCCCCCGGACTCCCATCTTTTTTCTGTCAGTTGGGCGCGGCCGGACCGATCGGCGGCACAAGAAGGATAAGGCCATGCGGATCCTGGTTCTCGGCGCGGGTGCGCTCGGTGGCTATTACGGCTCCCGGCTGCTGGAGGCGGGGGCGGACCTTGCCTTCCTCGTGCGGGCGCGGCGGCAGGAGCAATTGCGCCAGAACGGGCTGGTCGTGCACTGCCCGGTCTTCGGCACCACCCGGCGCACCGTCACGGCGCTGCAAGCCAGCGAAGTGCAGCCCGGCTGGGACCTCGTGCTGCTGACCTGCAAGGCCTATGACCTGGAGGACGCCATTGCCGCCATCCGCCCCGCCATGGGGCCGGAAACGGCTATCCTGCCGGTGCTGAACGGACTCGCTCATATCGGCCGGCTGCAGGAGGCCTTCGGCGAGGCGGCGGTGCTCGGCGGTGTCGCCCGCATCCAGGCCACCCTCACGCCGGAAGGCGAGGTGCGCAACTTCGCGCAATGGCGCGCCCTGACGGTGGGCGAGATGGACGGACGCATGACGCCCTGCGTCACCGACTTTGTCGCGCTGGCCGCCAAGGGCGGCATCCAGGCCGAGGCGAGCCCCGATATCCGCGGCGCACTCTGGGCCAAGCTGGTGATGCTCGGCACGCTGGCAGGCGCCACGGTGCTGATGCGCGGCACGGTGGGGCAGATCCTGCGGTCCCCAGGGGGTACCGACTTCCTGCGCATCCTGCTGGAGCGCAACGCCGCCATCGCCGCGCATCACGGCGCGCCACTGGCGCCCAAGGTGCTGGAGACCATCCAGGCCATCTTCACCGACCCGGCCAGCAAGCTGACCGCCAGCATGCTGCGCGACCTTGAAGGCGGCGGGCGGATCGAGTCGGACGCCATCCTGGGCGAGCTGCTGGAGGGCGCGCGCCGCGCCGGCATCGAGCCTGTGCTGCACGAGGTCATCATGCTGCACGCCCGCACCTATGAGCAGCGCCGCGCCGAGGAAGCCGGTCCGTGACGGACCGGCACCGCATTGGCGACGGCGAGCTTTCCGCCACCATCCAGGCACATGGGGCGGAGCTGATCAGCCTGCGCGATGCGGTGGGCATCGAGCTGCTGTGGCACGCCGGGCCGGAATGGCGGCGCCACGCGCCGGTGCTGTTTCCCATCGTCGGCAAGCTGGCGGGCGACACGCTGCGCCATGCCGGCAAAACCTACCGGCTGCCGCAGCATGGCTTCGCCCGCGACCGCCGCTTCGAATGGGTCGCGCGTGAGCCAGAGCAGTGCCGTCTGCGCCTCGTCTCGGACGAGGAGAGCAAAGCCCTCTTCCCCTTCGCCTTCGCGCTCGATCTGACCTATGCCGTGGCGGGCGGCCGGCTCACCGTCACGGCCACGGTGGCCAATCCGGGGCGCGGGCCGCTGCCTTTTTCCATCGGCGCGCATCCCGCCTTCCGCTGGCCCCTCGCCCCGGGCATCCCCAAGGACCAACACGGGCTGACCTTCGAGGCGCCCGAACCCGGCCCCGCGCGCTTTCTGCAGCAGGGCCTGCTGGGGCCGGAGGAGCCTTCGCCGGTGCAGGGCCGGGAACTGCCGCTCTCACCGGCGCTGTTCGCACGGGACGCGGTGATCCTGCCCGGCCTGGCCAGCCGGTCGGTCCGCTTTGCCGCGGAGGAAGGGCCGGCGCTGGAGGTGGCCTGGGACGGCTACCGCGACCTCGGCCTGTGGTCGAAGCCGGAAGGGGCGGATTTCCTCTGCATCGAGCCCTGGCACGGCACGGCCAGTCCGGTGGGTTGGGACGGCGAGTTCAGCACCAAGCCGGGGATCGTCACCCTGGCGGCGGGCGAAACCCGCAGCTTCACCTGGTCCGTCCGTTCGGCGTGAGCAGGTGGGGCAAGGCAGGGATGCTTCCGCCTCGCCCTGCCGCCTTCCCGAGAGGGTGCTTACAGTGAAGATCCGATGCGGTCCGGAAACGGCCTTCGCCACAGAAATATTGCCCTGCCTTCGACACGCCGCGGAGGCGCGCAGAAACCATGGTGAAGGGCATCAACTCCTACGGGATGGTGGAGGTCCGGTTAATAAAGCTCCCGATGTTCGCCTGGATGCTGTTTTCCCGAGAAGAACATTAATCATTACTCATCATGAACGTGTTATTTAATATCCGTGGCGGCTTGCCTCCATATGGGTTCCGGGCATTCTAGCAGTACCGCTGCCGGAACTTCTTCACCGCGGCGGACCTGACCCTTCGGGAGGATAAGGCGATGAGCTCGACTGCGGACGCTTCCGCCATGGGCACCACGGGCGTCGCCGGGGGAACAACGGCATCGCCTTCCCTGGGCGCCCTCAACCTCGACAGCCTGCGCGCCGCGCCCCTGCGCACCGATCCCTATCCCTTCGTCATTGCGCATGGCGCGTTGCGGCCAGAGGCGCTGCCGGCACTGCGGCACGACTTTCCGATGCTGCGGCAGACCGGCTTCCATCCGACCGACAGCTTCACGCCGGAAGGTGCCTTCGCCGCGCTGCTGCGCGAGCTGGAGGGCCCCGAGATCGCCGCCACCCTGAGCGAGAAGCTCGGCGTGGATCTTACAGGCCTCCCCCGGCTGATCACCGTGCGCCGGCTTTCCGCCGCGCATGAGGGCCGCATCCATACCGACAGCGCCAGCAAGGTGTGCACGCTGCTGGTCTATCTGCACGAGGGCTGGAGCGCGCCGGAAGGCCGCCTGCGCATCCTGCGCGGCGCGGACAGCTTCGAGGATTACGTCGCCGAGGTCAGCCCGGAGGAGGGCAACATGCTCGCCTTCCTGCGGTCCGACCATTCCTGGCACGGCCACACGCCCTTCGTCGGCGAGCGCCGTGTGGTGCAGGTCGCCTGGCTGCGGGACGCCTCCGAGCTGGAGCGCAAGCGGAAGCGGCACGGGCTGTCCCACTTCCTCCGCCGCCTCACCGGACGCGAGCAGCGGCACTGAGCGGCCGCGCCACAGCATGAGGGTCGCGCATGTCCTGGGCAGCGCCGGGCTGGGCGGTGCCGAGGGCTTCTTCGAGCGGCTCTGCATCGCCCAGGCCGCGGCCGGCGAGCACATCCTGCCGGTGATCCGCCGCGAGCCGGGCCGCGCCGCCCGGCTGCGCGCGGGGGGGCTGGAGCCGGTGGAGCTGGGCTTCGGCGGCTATCTCGACCTGCGCACCGGGCCGAGGCTGGAGCGCCTGCTGCGGGAATTCCGGCCGGATGTGGTGGTCGCCTGGCAGAACCGCGCCAACCGCTTCGTGCCGCGCGGACGGCTGATGGGAGGGCCATGGCCGCTGGCCGGCCGCCTCGGCGGCTATTACGACCTGCGCTACTACCGCCGCTGCGACCATATCCTCGGCAACACGCAGGGGCTGCGGAACTGGTTCCTGCAGGAAGGCTGGCCGCCAGAGCGGGCGCATGCCCTGCCCAATTTCGTGCCCGACCTGGCTGGCGCCATCCCTGCCATGCTGCCGGCCCCGGCTGGCGTGACGCGCCTGCTGGCCATGGGCCGGCTGCATCCCAACAAGGGCTTCGACACACTTCTGCGGGCGCTGGCGCAACTGCCCGGCATGCATCTCTCACTCGCCGGAGACGGCCCGGAGCGGGCGGCCCTGGAGGGGCTGGCGCGCGAGCTGGGGGTGGCGGACCGTGTGGCCCTGCTGGGCTGGCGCGAGGATGCCGGCGCCCTGCTGGCGGGCTGCGACCTCTTCGTCTGCCCGAGCCGCCATGAGCCGCTCGGCAATGTGGTGCTGGAGGCCTGGTCGGCGGGGCGCCCGGTGATCGCGGGCGATGCGGCCGGGCCGGTCGAGCTGATCACGCCGGGCGTGAGTGGCCTGCTGGTGCCGCGGGAGGATGCGGCGGCGCTGGCGCAGGCCATCGCCGCGCTCGCCGCGCAACCGGAACGCGCCGCGACGCTCGCGGCGGCAGGGCGTGCCGCTTATGAGCGCGACTACGCGGAAGCGCCGGTGCTGGCGCGCTGGCGGGCCTTCCTGGAGGCGGTGGCGGGCTCGGAGCCGGTTGGGCGCGCGGCCTGAAGGGCGGGACGGCCGGCATGCTACGGGATGAGGAGGGCCATCCATGGTGGAACTGATCCGCATCGGCCAGCTTGAGATCCGGTTCCTGCAGACGAAGGAGCAGACCCGCGGCGCGCTCGACATGTTCGAGTTCGCCGTGCCGGCGAAGGCCAGGGTTCCGGTGGCGCATTACCACCGCGACTATGACGAGATGATCTACGGCCTTTCCGGCGTGCTGACCTGGAGGCTGGATGGCGCGCGGCACGAGGTCGGCCCAGGCGAAACCCTCTTCATCCCGCGCGGGGCGGTGCACCACTTCGCCAATCTGCACGAGGAGACCGCCCTTGCCCTGGCGGTGCTGACGCCGGGATTGGTCGGGCCCGCCTATTTCCGCGAACTGGCCACGCTGATCGCACCGGGCGTGCCGCCCGAGCCGGCGCGGGTGCGCGAGGTAATGCTGCGGCACGGCCTCGTGCCGGTGCCCTACTGAGCCCCCGTTTCCACAAATGCGGGGGCCTGAGGGAACTCAGTTCCCCCAGCGGGGTCCAGGGGCAGCGCCCCTGGTTCTTCTCTTACAGCCCAGCGATGACCGCTTCCGCCACGCGGCCGACCTGCTCCTCATCGAGATAGGGATGCATCGGAAGGGCCAGGATGCTCTGACAGACATTCTCGCTGACCGACAGCGGCGGCGCCTGCCGAAGCCCGGCGGCGTGCGCGGCGGCATAGGCGGGCTGATGGTGCAGCGGCTTCGGGTAGTAGATGGCGCTGGGCACGCCGCGCGCCTGCATCGCCGCCTGCACGCGGCTGCGCGTTTCCGCATCCGGCAGCAGGATGGAATAGAGCCCCCAGGCGCTCTCCGCGCCCGCCTGCACGCCCGGCACGACGACATGCTTCGCCAGCCGCGCGGCATACCAGCCGGCGATGCGGGTGCGGGCCTTCAGCTCCTCCTCCAGCAGCGGCAGCTTGCAGAGCAGGATGGCGGCCTGGATGGTGTCCAGCCGGCCGTTCATGCCGGTGCGCTCCACCTCGTAGCGGGTCTTGCCCTCGCCATGGGTGCGCAGCGAGCGGTAGAGCTCGGCGCGGGCGGCGTCGTTGGTCAGGATGGCGCCGCCGTCGCCGTAGCAGCCGAGCGTCTTGGTCGGGTAGAAGCTGAGGGCGGTGGCATCGGCCCAGCCGCCGAGGCGCTTGCCGTCCAGCGCGCCGCCGAAGGCCTGGGCGGCGTCGTCCAGGGCGAACATGCCCTCGGCGCGGCAGATCTTCTCCAGTTCCGGCCAGTCGGCGGGGCGGCCGAAGAGATCGACGCCGACCACGGCGCGCGGGCGCAGGCGGCCCTCCTCCTTCACCAGCGCGATGCGCCGCTTCAGGTCCTCAAGGTCGATGTTGAAGCTGTCCTCGGCGATGTCCACGAAGACCGGCGTGGCGCCGAGCACCAGCGGCACCTCGGCGGTGGCGGTATAGGTGAAGGCAGGCAGGAAGACGGCGTCGCCCGGGCCGATATTCTCGGCCATCATGGCGATTTGCAGCGCATCGGTGCCGGAGGAGACGCCGACCGCGTGCGCCACGCCGGCGAATTCGGCCAGCTTCGCCTCCAGCTCGCGCACGTCCGGACCGTTGATGAAGGCGCCGCTGTCCAGGATGGCGGCGATGCGGCGGTCGATCTCGGGACGGATCAGCGCCTGCTGCGCCTTCATGTCGAACAGGGAGATCGGGCGCGGGGAAGTCTCGGCAGTCATCAGCGGATCGCTCCGTCAGTGCGGCCCGGGCGCGGGGCTCAGGCCTGGATGACGGGGTGATAGGCCGGTTCCGCCGGACGTGGGAAATCACCGCGCGTTTCAAAGGGCAACGCGAGGCCGGTTTCCACCGCCGCATCGGGGTAGACGCCACGGGTGTCCACGATGAGGCGGGCGTGGTGGCGCAGGGCCGTGAAGTCGATCCCCGGCTGCGGCGTGACGATCAGCACGGCATCCTGGGCGGCGACGAAGGCGGGATCGAGCGGCTGGCTCTCCAGTCCCGGTGCACCATGGGCTGCGGCGAGGCGCGGCACCAGTGGATCGTGATAGGCCGCCTGCACGCCGCGCCCGGCGAGCAGGCGGAGGATCTCCAGCGCGGGGCTCTCGCGCGTGTCGGCCACGCCGGGCTTGTAGGCGAGGCCGATCAGCAGGACGCGGGCGCCGCGCAGCGGCGTGCCGCGGGCATCCAGCGCATCGCGCAGCCGGCTGAGGACATAAGCGGGCATGGCATCGTTCACCCGCCCGGCAAGCTCCACGAAGTCGCTCGGCACGCCTAGCTCGCGCGCCTTCCAGGCGAGGTAATAGGGATCGACCGGGATGCAGTGGCCGCCGAGGCCGGGGCCGGGCCGGAAGGGCATGAAGCCGAAGGGCTTGGTGGCGGCGGCATCGATCACCTCCTGCACATCCAGCCCGAGGGCGTGGCTGATCCGCTTCAGCTCGTTGACCAGGCCGATGTTCACGGCACGGAAGACGTTCTCGTAGAGCTTCACCAGCTCGGCGGCGCGCAGCGAGGAGACCGGCACCAGCGCGCCCGCCGCCGCGCCGTAGAGTGCCTTGCCCACCGCCAGGCAGGCGGGGGTGGCGCCGGCCACCAGCTTGGGCACGCGGCCCACCGTGCCCTCGGGGTTGCCAGGGTCCTCCCGCTCGGGGCTGTAGATGGCGAAGGCGTCCTTCCCCACCGTCAGGCCGGCGGTGGCCAGGGCAGGGAGGACGAACTCCTCGGTGGTGCCGGGATAGGTGGTGCTCTCCAGTGCGATGGCCTGGCCATGGCGGAGATGCGGCGCGAGCGCCGAGAGCGCCGCCCGCACGGCACCCAGCTCCGGCTCCTTGTGCGGTCCGAGCGGCGTCGGCACGCAGATGATCAGCGCATCGCAGCCGCGCGCCGCGGCCATGTCCGTGTAGGCCAGCAGGCCGGCGGCGGCGACGCGGGCATCGGTGATGCCGTGCAACGGGCTGCGGCCGGCGGCGATGGCCTCGGCCTTGGTCGGGTCGGTGTCGAAGCCGGTGACGGGGAAGCCCAGCTCGGCGAAGCGCAGCGCCAGCGGCAGGCCGACATAGCCGAGCCCGACCACGCCGATGCGGGCGGTGCGGGCCTCCAGCCGCGTCACCAGCTCGGCGGCGGGATCATCCGGCAGGCGCATGGCCTCGGCGGCCTGCCGCAGGAGGTCCAGCGAATCCGACCGGCCTGGCATGAGGCCTTGGAGGGTGGCGGCGGAATCGCTGGAGAGGGTCATGCCTGGGCTGCGGGGGCTGTGCCGGGGTTGTGGTCGAATTCGGGGACCAGCCGGGCGAGCTGGACCAGCGCCGCCTCGGCATTGCCGCCGCGCGCGGCGGCGGCAATCTCGTCGATGGCGCGGCCGACCAGCGCGGCATCGGCGGTGCGGGGGGTGGCGACCAGCAGGCCAGGGAACTGCGTCGGGCGCGGCGGCTCCTGGCCGTGGAACAGCTCCTCGTAGAGCTTCTCGCCCGGGCGCAGGCCGGTGAAGCGGATCTCGACATCCTCGTCCGGCCGCAGCCCGGCGAGGCGGATCATCCGCCGCGCCATGTCCACGATCTTCACCGGCTTGCCCATGTCGAGCACGAAGATGCCGCCATCGGCCAACTCCCTCGGCTGGTCCTGCCGCTCCCCGGCGCCCGACGCGCCGGCGGCGCGGAAATCCTCCGCGTCGGCCACGCCGACGACGCTGGCCTGGAGCACCAGCCCGACCGCCTCGCGCACCGTCATGAAGTAGCGGCGCATGTCGGGATGGGTGACGGTGAGCGGCCCGCCGCGCTCCAGCTGGCGCCGGAACAGCGGCACCACCGAGCCGGTGGAGCCGAGCACATTGCCGAAGCGGACGGTGACGCAGCGCATGCCGCCGCGCTCACCGTGGCGCGCCTGCATGTCGAGCGCCTGGCAGTACATCTCGGCCAGCCGCTTGCTGGCGCCCATGACGCTGGTCGGGTTCACCGCCTTGTCGGTGGAGATGAAGACCATGGCCCGGCAGCCCACCGCGCGCGCGGCATCGGCGACGACGCGGGTGCCGAGGGCATTGGTCAGCAGCCCCTCCAGCGGGTCGTTCTCCACCATCGGCACGTGCTTCAGCGCGGCAGCGTGGAAGACCAGCTCGGGCCGCTCAGTCTCCATCACGCGGGCGATGCGGGCGGTATCGCGCACATCGGCCAGCACGGCGCGGCGCGGCACGCCGGGATGGTTCTCGGCCAGTTCCAGGTCGATCCCGTAGAGGGCGAACTCGCCATGATCGAGCAGGATGAGCTGCGCCGGGCCGAGGGCGGCCACCTGCCGCGCCAGCTCGCCGCCGATGGTGCCGCCGGCGCCGGTGACCAGCACGCGGCGGCCCTGCACCAGCCGCGCCATGCCCTCGCGGTCGAGCGGCACCTGCGGGCGGTCGAGCAGCTCCTCGATGGCGACCGGGCGGAGGTCGAAGCGGCGGACCACGGTGGCGTCGCGCCGGGCGGGGTCGAGCGCGGTCAGGCGCGGCGCGCGCTTCACCGGCACGCCGTGGCGGTCGGCGGCGTCCAGCAGCTCCTCCAGGGCCGGTCCCTGCAGGTCGGGGTCGGCCAGGACGATGGCGCCGGGCAGGCGCAGCTCGGCGCGCAGGCGGTCGAGCACCTCGCCCGCCTCCTCCAGGCCGCCCAGGATCGGGTGGCCATGGATGCGGCGGCCGGCGGCGCGCGGCCGGCGGGCCAGGATGCCGATCACGCGGTAGCCCGGCGCGCGTTGCTGCAGCAGCGCCCGGATGAAGAGGTCGGCGGCGTCGCCGGTGCCGACCAGCAGCACCGGCTGGGCCGGCGCCTCGCTGATCGGGCCGACGCGGTGCACCTGCTTCAGCGGCGCCAGGATGCGCGGCGCCAGCAGCAGGGCGGAAAGGGTGCCGGCATGGATCAGCGGGAAGGCGGGATTGCCCGGCGCCCAGCCATTGGTCGCGTAGAGGCCGAGGGCGAAGAGCATGGCGCCGCCGATGCCGGCGCCGACCACCGCGACGAGGTCCTTCAGTCCGGCGAAGCGCCAGTACTGCTGCGGCAGCCGCACCGGCACGCCGGCCAGCAGCAGCGCCACCACCGCCCCCGGCAGCGCAGCCAGCCACCAGAGTGCCGGCGGCGGCCAGGCGCCGGGCGCGGCCATCCAGACGGCGAGCGGCAGGGCGAGGGCGGCCAGCAGCGAATCGAGGCCGAGGTTCAGCAGGATGCGGGGGAGGGCCATGATTGCCGCGTATAGGCGCCGCACCGCCGGGGGTGAAGGATCGCCGCGCGGCCTCCCGTTCCGCAGCGTGAGGCTGCCGGTCATTTCGTCGCGCGCGCCAGGGGGGCGAGGCGCTCGTACAGGCCGACCAGCCGCTCCGCCTCGGCCGCCCAGCCGAAGCGGCCGAGCGCGGCGGCGCGGCCACGGGCGCCCAGCCCGGCCCGGCGGGCGGGATCGGCGAGGCTGGCCACGGCGGCGGCGATGGCGGCGGGGTCGGCGGTGTCCACCAGCAGGCCGCAGCGGGCCTCGCGGATCACCGCCGCGACCTCCTCAGCGAAGGCGGGGGCGATCACCGGCAGGCCGGCCAGCATGCAGTCGAACAGCTTGTGCGGCAGGGCGAGGCGGTGGTTCTCCACCCCGGGTTGGAACAGCACCAGGCCGATATCGGCGCGCGCGGCCTGCGCCAGGGCCTCGGCATGCGGCATCCAGCCATGCTGCGCCACGACTCCGCTCAGGCCGAGGGCGGCGGCGTGGGCGGCGAAGTCGGGGCCGGAGCCATCGGTGAAGCGGCCGACGAGGCTGAGCCGCGTGCCCTCGGGGCAGAGCGCCAGCGCATCGAGCATCTCCATCGCGCCGCGCGCGCGGCCGAGCGCGCCGAGATGCACCAGGGTCAGCGGTCCTGGCTGGTGCGCGCGCGGGGTGACGGGGGTGGCGGTGGCGTAGTTCCGCACCGGCACGATGCGCTCAGGGGTGGCGAAGTCGCCATCCAGCCCGTCCTTGGCCACCACCACGGCATCGGCGCGCAGGGCCATGCGGCGGCAGGCCCAGCGGATGGCGGCACGGCCGAGCGGGCGCAGCGGCGCGGGCAGGCGGGGGTCGAGGCGGGAGGGATAGTGCTCGTGCACGTCCAGCACCACGCGGGCGCCGCTGCGGCGGGCTGCGAGTAGCGCGGCCAGCCAGGCATCGGGCTCGCTGGCATGCAGCACGGCGGCGCCGCTGGCCGCCGCCAGCCGGGCGAGCGCCGGAATGTTGGCGAGCCGCCCGCGCCAGCCACCGGCGCGGCGATAGGTGCGGATGGCCACGCCCTCATGCATCGCAGGCGCCTCGGGACCGCCGGGGCAGAGATGCAGCACGCGCCAGCCGGCCGCCGCCAGGGCGGCGCCCTCCTTGCCGACGACGCGCACGTCGGTGGGCGGATGCGCCGCCGAGAGCAGGCAGGCCAGCGGCGGCTCGGCGGGTGTGAAGGCGGCGGGCTGACGCAGCAGGGTGGAGCCGTCGGGCATCAGGCGGCGCTCCGGGCGGGGGAGGGGGCCAGCACCTCCCGCAGATGCGCCACCATGCGGGCGCCGGCTTTGCCGTCCCAGAGCGGGATCGGCCGGGCGGTGGGCCAGCCGCCGGCCAGGACCTCGGACACGGCGG